>NZ_JCASJC010000002.1:0-246403 GCF_059683685.1 Mesorhizobium sp. RCAM 05099 | reverse complement strand
TGTCTATTTACAAGCGTCGAGCAGCGCCGTGCGGCCCGCCGAGAGCCCCCTTCCAGGCCCGCCAGTGGTTTTTTCTATTCTTGGAAACCATATCGACGCTCGCAAATTGGACATCTGATGGAGGTAACGGGCGAGGATAAGAATGTATCGGCATAGCGTAGAGGATCTGTGTGATTGGGCGAGTGCTCGGGGCATCACAATCTATCAACGTTCAAAGACAGTGTGGATCGCTGCAGGAAACTATCGAGGCCGCAAGTGTGAAGTGAAGGGGCGTTCCGCGGCAATTGCTCTCGCATTGTGGATGGAAGGCGCACGGTACGAAGGGCCACGGCCGGGTTAAGGCAGGTGCCTGTTTTTATGGGCGATGCCGGCGCAGGTCTGCAAGAACGCAGGGAGTTCGCCCATGCGTGGCGCAACGGCCGCGATGGCGAGCCGCTTGACTGGGCAAGAACAAGCCCGTCGGTGATCGAATAGGAACGGAGTCGATGAGCCCAGGTCGGCAAGCCTCGACCGTGAGCACGGAAAGTCCTAGCCAAGGCTTCATTTCATCGGACGGGCAGCAAATGGGGCTTTTTCTTGACCCGACTGGCCATCCCCAATTCGTACTGACGGGTTGGGAAGATGAAGGGCCAAAGTGTATCAAAGCGGGGCATTTGGCCTGGCACTGCTTTTGCTCTGGATTACAAAGCAGGGGTCAGCGAAACCTCGGCAAGTCCCTATCACCCCAGGGACGCCCGCCGCTGCCGTGAATGGGGCGGCGGGTCCTTGGCGGTAGAGCTGCCAGAAACCTAATGGCGACCGGAAGATTAAGGCGACGGGAGCGCGCGCGGAGCAAGTTCCTATCGCTAACAACGTCTCTGAGAGGACGGAGGCGGACATTGTCAAGAAATACCGCCACACTGTCCACCGGCACCGGCTTTCAAGCCGCGACATTCCTGGCGTCCAAGTTGCGATCGAATTGGAGTTGCGAGCGATCTGTTCCGTCAATTGACTCCCAAAATAGAATTAGAGCATAGCGTGTTGACGCCCGCCCGCCGCCAAACTGCGAAGGGGCGCTTGGAAGTCAACTCAGGTGCTCCCGCCCATATACAGGAGAGGTTGATGTGGCCCGAGCTCTTTGGCTCACTGCCGAACCTGTTTCTGCTTTCGACTGCGGTATCATTCGCAGTCCCAGTGCCAGTACTAGCACCTCCCGGGCTATTGGCGTCGAGCGAGTTTGTAGAACGTATTTTTGCCCGCTGCCTTCTCAACAGGCGCGGTGATCAGCGGCGCGCTCGTCAACAGCCGGCACCGCTCAGACAACGCTCACCCTTGATGATGCTACCGCACGGTTCGCCATCGGATTCTTTTTGGTTCTGGGGAACAAAATCTTTGATCGTTGATTTAGGGCGCGTTCAAAGTTGGGGAGCAAATTATGCGATTTGTCGTGGTGCAGGAGCCGTTTGAGACTTGGGCGGTTTTTGATCAGATTTTCGATCTGCCGGCCGAATTTGCGGGCCGCGCCCTGGTCGGGTTGACGCGCGATGAAGCCCATAGCTTCGCAGCAATGGCCAACAACGAGACATTGAGATGGAGACCGACATCGCGATCAACCTCGACGGATGCGAGTTCATAACGTTATGTCGGACGGACAAACCCTGGGCGGCAAGCGAGGGCGAGGTGTCCGAGCACAGGTGCCTGATGGAGCTCTGCCCAAGCATGAATTGGCATTCATTATGAAACTCGGACTTCTCGACCGCGAACAGGCCCTTGCCCTGGTCAAGAAGCATCAGGGTGATCGAGAGAAAATCTTTGCCGATCTAGCGGCTCGCAGGAAGTAGAGATTGATCATGTGGACGAGAACGCGAGGCCTGCCCGCCTCGCACGGATCACCCTTGGAGTCGCAGAGGCACTGCGGCTCGATCCCACGCGTCACTAAAGCAGGCCTTGTTTGGCTCGGCCGCACCGCGGGATTGTCCGGGCGGCGCAGAAACTGCAGCATGGGCCAATGACTTCTCGCCCAGCATCCGCGCCTACAGCGGGATGCCCTTCCTAAAGAGCAAGTGGCAGGCCGTGCGCATGTTTGACCTGGCCCAAGGCAAAACTCGACTCAATGGATGCGACGCCGTCCAACCTTGTCAGCTTCTGCTTTAAGAACATTTCGTACGCATCAAGGTCCTTGACCACGACACGCAACAAGAAATCCATCCTGCCGGTCATCAGGTAACACTCCACCACTTCCGGCCAGCGCAGAACGGCACTTGAAAACCGGTCCAGTTCCTCTTCTCTTTGTCGTTCCAGCTTGACGGAGGCAAATGCGCTAACTGGCAGACCAACTTTCACCTGGTCTACGATCGCCACATAGGCCTTGATCACTCCCGATTTCTCGAGCCCCCGAACCCGGCGTGCGCAGGGGGAGGGGGAGAGAGCCACCATTTCACTGAGGTTCTCCATCGTCGCGTGCGCATCAGCCTGAAGTGCTGCGAGCAGCTTGCGGTCAATTTCGTCGATCTCATGATTTGGCACAAATTCGCGCTTTCGTCGTTCCAGCTGGCTGAGATTGGCCAATTCATCCCTACAAGATAGCAATTTTAGCCGCAATCCTCGGCTGCGGGCGTTATCCTCATGCTGTCGTATGTGGGAGCCGAGAAATGAACAAACACGAACTGGCGTGCCTGGAAGATCTTGAGCGAAAAATACTGTGGCTATCGACCTGGATGATCCACAACGCCAATCACCTTAGATCGAGTGATGACGGGCTCAAGGTGGGTGGCCATCAGGCCTCATCGGCCTCGCTTGCGACCATCATGACCGCACTCTATTTCCGTGTGTTGCACCCAGAAGACCGGGTCGCGGTCAAACCGCACGCCAGCCCCATCTTTCATGCCATACAATATCTCTTCGGCAATCAGACGCGCGACAAGTTGGAAGCGTTTCGCGCCTATGGGGGCGCGCAGTCCTATCCTTCACGAACCAAGGACACGGACGATGTCGACTTCTCGACTGGCTCGGTCGGCCTCGGTGTCGCCCAGACGCTATTTTGTTCGCTTGTGCAGGACTATCTCCGAGCAAAAGGCATGGCCGCGGATCATCCGGAGGGCCGCATGGTTGCCCTTGTTGGCGATGCCGAGATGGATGAGGGCAACATTTTCGAAGCCTTGCTCGAAGGCTGGAAGCACGGCCTGCGCAATACCTGGTGGATCGTCGACTACAACCGCCAGAGCCTGGATGCCGTCGTAAGGGAAGGGCTGTGGGAGCGCTTTGTTTCGTTGTTCCAGAATTTCGGTTGGGACGTCGTCATCCTCAAATACGGAACTCTTCTGGACGAAGCCTTCGCCGAACCAGGCGGGAAGGCCTTGCGCGAATGGATCGAGCATTGTCCCAACCAGCTCTATTCAGCGCTGACCTTTCAGGGCGGGGCGGCATGGCGCAAGCGACTGCTGGATGACCTTGGGGACCAGGGCCCGGTTTCAAAGCTCATCGAGAGCCGTTCTGACCAACATTTGGCCCGGCTGATGATGAACCTCGGGGGGCATGACATGCCTTCGTTGCTGGGGGCATTTGAACACGCTCGCACTCATGACCGGCCGGTTTGTTTCCTTGCCTATACAATCAAAGGATTTGGCCTGCCGCTGGCCGGGCACAAGGACAATCACGCCGGCTTGATGACCTCGACCCAAATCGAGGAGCTGCGAGCCAGGTCCGGCGTGCGGTCCGGACGCGAGTGGGAGCCATTCGAAGGTCTTTCGCATCCCGAAGAGCAGCTGAGGGAATTCATCAACGCGGCGCCCTTCAATCGCAAGGGACGGCGCCGCTACGAGGCTTCCAGAATTGCAGTGCCTGCGGCCCTCACTGTTCCCGCGCAATCCTCCATGTCGACCCAGCAAGGTTTCGGGGTTCTCATGCACGAGATCGCGAAGCAGGACACCGATCTGGCGAGAAGGATCGTCACTGCTTCGCCCGATGTCACCGTCTCGACCAATCTCGGCGCATGGGTCAACCGCCGCGGGCTCTTCGCCCGCAAGGAGTTGGTCGACGTTTTCAAGCGCGAGCGCATTCCATCGACTTTCAACTGGGAATTCTCTCCGAACGGTCAGCACATCGAACTAGGCATTGCCGAGATGAACCTGTTCCTCCTGCTTTCGGCCTTGGGATTGTCCCATTCGATTTTCGGCGAACGCCTGTTGCCAATTGGGACACTGTACGACCCGTTCATCGAACGCGGCCTCGATGCGTTGAACTATGCCTGCTATCAGGACGCCCGCTTCATAGTTGTCGCAACACCCTCGGGGGTGACGCTTGCGCCTGAGGGTGGCGCTCACCAATCGATTGCGACGCCGCTGATAGGAATGGCACAGGATGGGCTTGCCAGTTTCGAACCGGCTTTCGTCGACGAGCTCGCGACAATCCTGCGATTTTCGTTCGACTACCTGCAGCGCTCCGGCGATACCCAACCCGATCCCGTGACGTGGCTCAGGGACGCCGTCGGCGGCTCGGTCTATCTCAGGCTTTCGACCCGTTCGATCGAGCAACCGAAACGCGTGCTTGATGACACGCTTGCCGACGACATTCTCAATGGCGGCTATTGGATGCGCAAACCAGGACCCAACGCCCAGGTCGTGGTCGCCTACAGTGGCGCGGTTGCCCCGGAGGCAATCGAAGCGACCGGATTAATCGGCGAGGATCGGCGTGACGTCGGGCTTCTGGCCGTCACGTCTGCGGATCGGCTCAATGCCGGCTGGACCGCCGCGCAGCGATCCAGAGAGCGCGGCTTGGTTCACGCCCGCAGCCACGTCGAGCGATTGCTTGGGGACGTTCCATCCACCTGTGGGTTGATCACGGTCATCGACGGCCACCCTGCTACGCTGGCGTGGCTTGGCTCCGTCAAAGGCCATCGAACGCGTTCGTTAGGCGTCGAGCATTTCGGCCAGGCCGGCACCATCGCTGATCTTTATCGGCACCATGGACTTGACGCCCAGAGCATCGCCCAGGCCGCGCAAGGTATTGCGCCGGGCAAGCCAATACGGCACTTGAGGACGGTCTTTTAAGCGGGCACCAAATTGGAGGCGCTGCGGTCCCGGTCCGTTGAAGGAGCTGTTTCCCTGTCGTTGTGTCGCTGAGGGTCGCCTTTTTCTCCGGCAGGATGAGCCACCCGCGATTGCCTAGGGCGACCGGTCTGGCGGCTCAAGAGCCCTCATCAGGCGTTATTCAGCGCTGACCGAACCAAAACCCCTCCACGGCGTTGAATCGCGCGTTGCGTCAACAGCTGGGACATTACCGTGAAAAAGGGCGAGCTTTCCACCTATCGAGCCAAACGGGATTTCACGAAGACCAAAGAACCGAGTGGCGAGAGCTCGATTGCGAGTTCGAACCGACTGAGGTTTGTCGTTCAGAAACATGCGGCCACGCGGCTACACTATGATCTTCGCCTTGAGCTTGGTGGCGTCTTCAAGTCATGGGCCGTTACCAAGGGGCCGTCCCTGGATCCACACGACAAACGCCTCGCAGTCGAGGTGGAAGACCATCCGCTAGACTACGGCGACTTCGAGGGCACCATTCCCAAGGGTCAATATGGCGGTGGTACGGTGCTGCTGTGGGATCGTGGATATTGGGAGCCGGAAGGCTCCATGTCTCCGGAAGAAGCTTTGGAGAAAGGCGATCTGAAGTTCACGCTCGACGGCAAGCGGCTGCACGGAAGCTTTGTCCTGGTGCGCATGAAGCGCAACCGCGATGGCGGGAAACGAACCAATTGGCTGTTGATCAAACACCGCGACAAATACGCAACAGACGGCAACGGCGATGCGGTCCTGAATCAGGCCCGGTCCGTCGCCTCCGGGCGCGGTATGGAAGCGATTGCCGCGGGAAAGGGAGCCGGACCCAAGCCATTCATTATGCAAGGTGAATCGGTGGCCGACGCCGTATGGGACAGCAATCGCGGTCTTGATGGTAACGAGCGCGCCGCCAACACTGCAAAGTTACCTCCGCGCGCCAGAAGGATCGCTCGCTCTTCCGGGGCAAAAATGCCCGACTTCATCGCACCACAGCTCTGCGCAACGCTTTCTCGTCCCCCGGCAGGGACCGACTGGGTCCATGAAATCAAGTTCGATGGCTATCGCGTCCAGTTGCGCGTCGAACAGAGCGTCGCCACGTTGAAGACCCGGAAAGGACTGGACTGGACGGAGAAGTTCGGCGCCATCGCAAAGGAGGCCGTCCATCTTCCCGATGTCATCATAGATGGCGAGATCGTTGCACTTGGCGAAAATGGGGCTCCCGACTTTGCCGCGCTGCAAGCCGCGTTGTCGGAGCGCAGAACGAAGGACCTAATCTTTTTCGCCTTTGATCTCTTGTTTGCCGACGGCATCGATCGGCGAAAGCTGGCTCTTTGTGAACGTAAGGAACGGCTGAGCGAGATCCTTGGCGAGGTCGAACGCGGCGAGGCCAATCTTATCCGCTACGTCGAGCACTTCACCAATGGCGGCGATGCCGTGCTGCGCTCCGCCTGTCGTCTTTCACTTGAGGGAATCGTCTCGAAAAAGGCTGATGCAGCCTATGTGTCGGGCAGAACCGATACCTGGGCAAAATCCAAATGTCGCGCCGGACATGAGGTCGTGATCGGCGGCTGGTCGACAACCAACGGCAAGTTCCGGTCGCTGCTGGTCGGTGTGAACCGCGGCGACCATTTCGCCTATATAGGCCGTGTCGGGACCGGATACAGCGAGGCGAAGGTCAGACAGCTGCTCCCAAGGCTAAAGCAGAAGAAGGTGGCCACATCCCCGTTTACAGGGGATGGTGCGCCGAAAAAGGATTCTACTGTCTTTTGGACGAAGCCGGAATTGGTTGCGGAGATCGAATTCGCCGGCTGGACTGCCGGTGGCAATGTGCGGCAAGCCGCTTTCAAGGGCTTGCGCGATGACAAGCCGGCGAAGGATGTCGAGGCCGAGCGTCCGGCCGATCCTCAAGAGACTCAGATAGTCGAACCCGCCAAGTTAACCGCCCGGACGGGGAAAAGCCCGATCGTCATGGGCGTCATCATTTCCAAGCCTGACAAGCCGCTCTGGCCAGATGCCGGCGATGGTGGCCAGCCGGTCACCAAACTCGACCTGGCGGAGTATTTTGAGGCCGTTGGCCCCTGGATGATCAAACATCTCAAGGGCCGCCCCTGTTCGCTTGTGCGAGCCCCGGATGGCTACGCCCGCGAGCAGTTCTTCCAGCGCCACGCAATGCCAGGTACGTCCAATCTGCTGGAACTGGTGAAAGTCTTCGGCGACCACAAGCCATACTTGCAGATTGACCGTGTGGAAGGCTTGGCGGCGATTGCCCAAATCGGTGGCTTGGAGCTGCACCCTTGGAATTGCCAGCCTGGTCATCCTGAAATTCCCGGCCGACTGGTGTTCGATCTCGATCCTGGACCTGAGGTTACATTTGCGGAGGTGGTGATAGCGGCCAAGGAAATGCGCGAGCGTCTCGACGATCTGGGTTTGGTGAGCTTTTGCAAGACCACGGGGGGCAAAGGTCTGCACGTGGTTACACCCCTGGCCGCACAGCGCAGCAACACGACTTGGCCGGAGGCAAAGGCCTTCGCCAAAGCGCTGTGCGCGCAAATGGCGGCAGACCGTCCGGAACGCTACCTCATCAACATGGCCAAGAAACTGCGGACATCGCGAATCTTTCTCGACTACCTTCGAAACGATCGCATGGCGACGGCGGTCGCCCCCTTATCACCGCGCGCCAGGGAGGGTGCCACTGTATCCATGCCGCTGACCTGGGGGCAGGTAAGAGCCGACCTCGACCCGAAGAAATACACCGTTCGAACAGTGCCGAGCCTCATGAAAAAGACCGCCGCGTGGGCCGATTACCACGATGGCGAGCGATCGATCAGCATTGCCATCAAACGGATGGGTTCAGCGAAGCTCGCCGCATGACATCGAACACAGCGATACCGTCTTTTCGCCTTCCACTGGACACCGCGCCGATGGAAGCAAAGGCCGCCGACGCGTTGCCGAGCGGCACCGACCAATGGCAATACGAACCCAAATGGGACGGCTTTCGCTGCCTGGCCTTCAAAACTGGCGATGCCGTGGACCTGAGAGCAAAATCGGGAAAGCCGCTTGGCCGATATTTCCCGGAAGTCGTAGCGCTGCTGCGTGGACTGGAAGCGACGGAATTCGTCGTCGATGGCGAGATCGTTATCGAAATTGATGGCTCGCTTTCTTTCGATGCCCTTCAGATGCGGCTGCACCCGGCTGAAAGCAGAATTCAGAAGTTGTCCGTTGCAACGCCGGCCAAGTTTATTCTGTTCGATATGTTGGCAGGCTCGGAGGGTGACCTGAGGCAGCGGCCTCTTACGGCGCGACGCGCGGAGCTGGAACGGTTTGTAAAGTCGGCGGGACGCATCGATCTCGAGCTATCGCGCTGTACACGGGATGTGGCGATCGCAAGTCTGTGGCTTCGCGAATCCGGCCACGGTTCGACCGACGGAGTCGTTGCGAAGCTACTTGAGGATGAGTATCGGCCCGGCGAGCGCGCCATGGTAAAAGTCAAACGGCTACGCACGGCGGATTGCGTCGTCGGAGGCTTCCGCTACCTTGCCAAGTCACACGAGGTCGGCTCGCTATTGCTCGGCCTCTACAACGATCAGGGGCAACTTGACCATGTGGGGTTTACATCGACAATCGCGCAGGAACACCGCGCCAGCCTCACGCGTCAACTTGAGGCTTTACGGTCGCCTCCCGGCTTTACCGGCAAAGCGCCGGGAGGCCCCAGCCGGTGGAGCACGGAAAGAAGCGGCCAGTGGGAGCCATTGCGGCCGGAACTGGTGGCGGAAGTTCGCTTCGATCATATCACCGGCGATCGCTTCCGGCATGGCACCAAATTTTTGCGATGGCGCCCCGACAAAAGTCCCCGACAGTGCACGTTCGAGCAGATTGTGAATCAGTGAGCGAACCTGTCGGGGGTTGGATGTTCTCGGGGGCAAAACGTCAGGAGTTGATAAGCCACACGCAAAGCCGCACTTCAGGACAGAACGCGCCTTCTTGCAACTAAAAGTTGCATAACAAACATTATGGAACAAACGATATTTGTTTTTAAACAAATAGTTAGCACATGGCTATATGTGATCGACTGGCCAGGACATGCACTGGCCAGTCGATATGAGTGCCTTATTCGGCTGCCTGCATATTGATCTTGCCTTCCGCCATTTCGGTAAGCTTGCGATCGGTTGCCTGCTCTTCCTTCAAGTTCTTGGCCAGCACATTTGCGCAGTCGCTGCGGCCAAGCTGTTTGGCCCAGGCAATGAGAGTGCCATAGCGGGTCATCTCGTAATGTTCGACGGCTTGAGCCGAGGCTATCAACGCCGCATCGAGGACCTCCTTGTCGTCGACATCGGCGCTGACATCGTCGGCCTCTTCAAGAATGCCGTCAATTGCCGGGCAGTTGACCTGCCTTGCCTTGACGCCATGCAATTCAAACACCTGTTCGACACGGGCGATGTGGCCCTTGGTCTGCTCCAGGTGCTTTTCAAACCCTGCTTTCAATTGCGCATCGGTCGCCTTGTCGATCATCTTCGGCAGCGCCTTTTCGATCTGCTTTTCGGCGTAGTAGATGTCGCGCAGCGTGTGCACGAAAAGATCGTCGAGTGTTTTGATGTCCTTCGAGAAGAAACCCATGATCTTGCCTTTCCCAGTTCTGATGATGAAACCGGCGGCGCGTTGGCTGCCACCGTATGACGCCGAGGAAGGGGCTCGGCCTGCTCGGTCAACGTGCCGACCGCGGCGGGGTTCCTGAAAATCCATTCGCCGATCCGCTAACCGCCGCTCCGGAGCGAGAACGGTCGCCGGTGTCTCGAAACACTGCGGTCGGCCAAGTAGAAGAACGCGGACTGGAGCCTTTGCCTCAATCATGCGTTCTGCCCAGACACAAGACGAAATGGTCACGCGAGGGTTCAAGAAGAGCGGTCGCAAACTGGTTCTTGTCACCGGGCGTGAACTGCCCGATCTCAAACGCGTTCCAGCGCGGCAAGGGTCTTCTTGGCGACGACCCCGTCGTGGGCCAGGGTCCCGTCGTAATCCGTTGCCAATGCAATGAAATACATTCAGCCGACCGCCGTCGCTATACGGCTCCCGCCACAGCCCCGGAATGAGCTGGCTGGCGCATCCGCACCCGGGATTGCACTCAGTCAGGCAATGCCGCCACCGCGACAATTTCAACAACGATGTCGGCTTGCGCAAGCGCAGCAACTCCGATCACCTCGGAGGGCGGCGGGTTGTTGTAGCTGCAGTGCTTCGGGCAATGTACGGCGAAGAACTCGTCCAGCACGTCCAGGCGAAAATTGGGCGAGCTCAGAACGCCGCCATCGGGAAATGGCCCCTTGATGAAGAAGGTCAGTCTGATCAGGTAATCGAGCCCGCTGCCGAGTTCTTCGAGATCGGATTTGATGTTCGTTAGAATTGCCCGCCACTGTGCCGCCGCGTCGCCGGCAAAACCACCTCCGTTCTTGGCGGCTGGATCATAGTCGTCTGCGGTCGCGGTATTTCCGCAAAGGTAGACAAATCCCTTTGCTCCGGTAACGACCGTGCCCTTTCCCCATGGCATCAACTTGCCGTTTTTGAATTTCCTATGGGTAGCAAGTTCCATGCGACAGCTCGTGTGGCCCTGCAGGTTTCGCTAACGGCGGCTCAGCGGCTTGCGTATGAAAGCTGAGCAAGGGCAGCGCCGCTGCGGCCGAAACAGAGCCATGAACAAGCGTCAGGCGGCTGGAACCAATGGAACCGGACATGGCTTTGCTCTTGGCTCGGTCAAGCGCACCCAACCGGTCACGCGAGGCAAAGTTCCCACTTGACGTGCCTGTGATCGAGCCTTTTGCTTGGCACGATGCGTTCGGAAGTTCACGCGGCGCGGCGCGGTTGTCTTCACCCAGACGGACATCATGAGCGATGCAAAGGAGGGACAAAGACAGCAGCGACGGACCTGTCTTCTCGGCGCAACAGGCCCGACAGGGAGGTTATTCTGCGGATACATACGCGCCCGATTATCTCCATAGCCGGACGGATGGGAATTCTGCTCCTTACCGCGATTGTCGCCACCGGCTGATCGATCCCCGGATGACCTGGGAACCGCCCGCCAGCACCTTCAACAGGAACTTTTGCGAGCAGCTGTCGTTGGAGCGTCGCAAAGCGATCGACGTGTTGGCAGAGAGTTCCAGGTCAGTTGATCGCGCGCCGAGCTTCGCTGCTCCCTATATCGATGTCTTTCGCTACAGTCGCAACGCGCTCCTCGTCCCCTTGCTTCCGCGCTCTTGCCAGCCCCCGAAACATTAGCCGCGCTTCGTGCCCGCGCTTTCTCACGATGCGGAAGCAGTTTCCCAGCGTCGGCGGGAACCCACCTGGCGGCTCGACGTTCAAAACCAATCCAACATCCAACAGGAGATATGGTTATGCCACGAGGCGACAAATCGAAATACACCGACAAGCAGGAGCGCAAAGCTGACCACATTGCCGAAGGCTATGAAAAACGTGGGGTTTCCGAGAAGGAGGCCGAACGCCGGGCCTGGGCGACCGTCAACAAGGATGATGGCGGTGGCAAGAAGGAAGGCGGCTCCGGACGCGGCAAGCACACCGGTCACCCGGCGGCGCACAAGGGCGGTGAAAGCGGCGGCAAGGCATCGGCTTCGCGCTCCGCGGCAAGCCGCTCAGAATCGGCAAAGAAAGCCGCGGCAACCCGCAAGCGAAATGCCGAGCACCATGCTCACTGAGTTCGCGATTACGGCCACCCTGATAAGATCGAGGGCATGAAATCACGGGTCGGGCGGCCTTCAACGCACCTTCGTCGTGATCCTCGACCCGGCGAAGAAGCGTTCGCATTGACCGGGCCGGTGGTTCCACTCTTGCTCTGGCGTTCGCGCAAAAATTGGCGCAGCCTGTCAAGGCTATGGCGCTGTCGAGGTCGCACGACCTACTGGTGTCGGCCGACTGGAAAGGCGCCTCCATTTCTGATCTGCTCTCGGCCCAAGCAAAACCGTTCGGCGGGGAAGACGCGATCACCATTGAGGGTCCTCCTGTCACTCTCACTTCCAATGCGGTGCAGTACCTTGGAATTGCCTTCCATGAACTATGCACAAATTCCGCCAAGTACGGGGTGTTGTCCGGTCATCAGGGCACCATCGCCGTCACCTGGAGCATTGCCGGCAAACACGGCAATCGAACGCTCAAGCTGAAATGGGTGGAGAAGGACGGACCCGATATCAAGTCAATGGGGAAAAAGGGCTTTGGCAGCATCGTGCTGAAGCGCGTTACGCCCCAGGCGTTGAGCGGGACCGGAGACCTACAGTACGGCGCCAATGATGTGGTCTGGACCCTCGAGGCGCCGCTATCGTTCGTCGAGGCTTCGTTGCGCGAAGAGCGCGACACCGAATATCGCTAAACCCAATCCGCTGCAGCTGAATGGCGTCAATCGCCGTCGCGCTGCCTCACAGCTCGCGCGAGGCGTTTGGCTAGGATGTGAAAGCTTCATCGCGCATAAGGAAATGGCCCGCGTCCCCAACACGAACGCGGGCCGGCCAAGCGGCCAGCATGGCCAGCAGCGCTACCCAGGGAGGAAAACGCCGCCAAGCTGACAACTTCAGCCTTCGATTGAGGTTCCGGCGGTTGCCTCAAAACGGGAGGCGTAGTGCTTACCCCGCCGCTACCCTCCCGTGGTCGACTCGGCTGTGGGGTTTTTATCGACTTTGGGGTTCTGATCGACCGGCTCGCCGTTTATGTTGTCCGTTTTGGAGTTTACGGGGTCCCCTGCCGGCGGCTGCGGGGCCGAGGAGCTCTGCGATCCCCCTGCTCCGTCGCCGGTGTCTTTGCCTGCTCGCCGTACAGCTCCGCGGCGCCCCAGGCTATTGCGGTCAGAAGCAGTGCTGAGATCAAGATTATCAGTCCGTGGCGACCCCACCCGCCTTGACGCGCCTTCTTTTCCAGAACGATCTTTGTCATGTCCAGACCCTGTCATATAGCCGCGACGACCAAGCGCCTCGGCCTGCCCAACTGCAATTGAAGAACGCTACCGTGGCTTAACCTCGCGCGAGTATCGAGGTTCCGAATGAGTTGAAAAAGCCCTCGCACTGCTGCGGCGATACGGGCAACTGGCTTCTGGCCCTGCTATCACTGCAATTCATTGGAAAAGTTTCGGCTGACGCTGGGCCGACTCCAATAAAAGGACCCAGACAGCTGAATTTCGGGGGGTGTCACGCCACTTGAACCGGAATCCCCCGATCCAGGTCGCATCTCGCCACTCCAAAACGCCACCGGTGGTTCGTCGCTGCACGGCGGCATTGATAGAACAACAAAAGCTGGCGACCTTGTATCACCACTGTCGAGTGCCCGTTTTCGCCCGGCTCTCCGGGATCGAGTACCGGCCCAAAGGTCGCGTATGGACCCTCGACCCTATCTGCGATGGCGAAGAAGACGCGCTGCCGGCTCCCGCGGGGCTGATCGGGAAGAAAGCACGTCGCGTTGAGGAGAATCCGGCCGTCCGGAAGCTCCACCAACTGCGCTCCCTCGATGCCCCATTCATAGTCCGGGTGATGCCGCGAATTGTGGTGAGGCAAGTCACCATGGTCCAGTATCTTGCCCACTCGCTTCCAGGGCCCAAACCATGAGTCCGATTGGCTGCGTGCCAGATAGATGTCCGGCTGAGGCACCGTCGTGAATTTGGGCATGCCCGAATAGACGATGTAGCGCTTCTCGCCGATTATGGCGGGGTGCGGATCGTAAATCCCGTCTTCGTCTGTATCCGGCAGAGCGAGGAGCGCAGAATTCAAAACAACCCACTGGAACCCGTCGTTCGAAACAACGTGCTCGCAACGTCCGCCTGATTTCATGTATTCCGTCTGGATAAACATGTGAAAGACGCCTGCATCATAAATCACGCCAGGCGCCGCCACTCCCGATCCCCCAACCGGCAGGACAATTGGGTCATGTTCTGTCCAAGGCCCGAAATGGTCGGGGGCCGTGGCATGGAGGAGGCTCCAGGTTTCGCTGGTGACTGTGCCGCTCGATCCGAACATATGCCAGAGCTGTCCGTCGAACACCGGACATGGATCCTTCACGTCATCTACGGTCGTGGGATCAAACAGCGGGAAGACGTTCGTTTCAAACTTGATCGCCATTGATTCGTCCAATCAAGGTCCGGCACAAATTCGCGGGCCAACCCTGCGTGGCGCCGAATCGTATCACCGATCGTTAACTTTGTCGTATTGCGAATTAACGCAGCATTAACGATCGGCGGCCGGCGCTCCGAAGGCCGCGCCGCTGAAATGCATACGCTCCTTGTCTCGTCCGTTGACCGGCAAAGCCAATTCCGCGTTGCGAATGAAATCTCTTTTCTTCGGGGAACGAGTCCGACCGAGGCAAGTTAGATTCACAGAAACTAATCACATCTCAATGCCTCGATTAACATTTGTTGTACGCGCGCATCCGGGATTGAACTAAAGGATCTCCTCATGAAAAACGTAACTGGAAAGTCAATCCTGAGATACCAGGCAGAAGAAACCTCTATGCTACTATGCTTTTCCCATCTTCGTTGGAATTTTGTGTACCAACGCCCCCAGCATATCCTTACGTTGGCCTCGAAGACAAAGCAGGTAATCTATTTCGAGGAGCCTCTTTTCGAAGAGGTACCGCAAGCAATCATGCGCTCCAGCGATGTCTCAGCGTCGATCAAGGTGATCACGCCGATCCTTCCCGTTGAAACCAGCCCTGCCGACGCGGACGCGGCTCAACGTCGGTTTCTGGACCTGTTGGTCGCTTCAACACCCCAGCACCTACTGACCACCTGGTACTACACACCGATGGCTTTGCGGTTCAGCGACCACATTCTTTGTGATGTCTGCGTTTACGATTGCATGGACGAGCTTTCAGCGTTCAAGAACGCGCCAGCCGAACTCGTCGAGATGGAAAGACGGTTACTGGAACGGGCGGACGTCGTGTTCACAGGCGGGCAGAGCCTGTACGAGGCCAAACGGGCTATGCATGGCTCCATCTTTCCGTTCCCCAGCAGCATCGACTTTACGCACTTCCATCAAGCCAGGGGACCCGGAAAGGACCCGGTCGATCAGGAGCAGATACCACACCCCAGGGTGGGCTATTTCGGCGTCATCGACGAAAGGCTGGACGTGGGTCTGGTGGCGCGTACCGCACGAGACATGCCAGACGTTCAATTCGTCATGATCGGACCAGTTGTGAAGATCGACCCCAAGGACCTCCCCCAGGCAGACAATCTTCATTGGCTGGGTGGAAAGGACTACGCGGAGCTTCCATCCTATCTCAGGCACTGGAATGCCGGATGGATGCCATTCGCCCTCAATGCGGCCACCCGCTATATCAGCCCCACAAAGACACCAGAATTCCTTGCGGCCGGCGTCCCTCTCGTTTCCACGGCAATTGTGGACGTCGTCCGCACCTATGGGGCGGAGGGTCTAGTCGACATCGTCGATGCCGAGGATGTCGAAGCCAAGCTTCGATCCCTTCTGGCGCGGCCTCGCGACTCCGCGCTGGCACAAGTCGACGCCTTTCTCATTGACATGTCTTGGGAAAATACCTGGATCGCCATGGCGGGTCATATCCAGCGCGCCCGTGCCGCCAAGAATGTTCTGCCGTTCCGGCGGAGTGCTTAGACATGTTCGATTGGCTGATTGTCGGGGCCGGCTTTGCCGGTAGCGTGCTTGCGGAACGCATCGCCTCGCAACGCAACGAGAGCGTCTTGCTCATTGACAGGCGCGGTCATATCGGCGGCAACGCCTATGACTGCTACAACGAGGCTGGCATACTGATCCACAAGTATGGCCCTCACATCTTCCATACGAATGCCCAGTCGATCGTGGACTACCTTTCCCAGTTCACGGCGTGGCGCCCTTACGAGCATCGAGTGCTCTCCAAGGTCGACGGCCATCTGCTGCCGATCCCCATCAATCTCGACACGATCAACAGGCTTTACGATCTCGATTTGACATCAGATCAGTTGGAGGAGTTTTTCATTTCTCGTCGCGAAGCGGTGGAAGAAATCCGGACGGCCGAGGATGTGGTGGTAAGCACGATCGGTCGTGAGCTGTATGAAAAATTCTTTCGCGGTTACACGCGCAAGCAGTGGGGCGTCGATCCGTCCCAGTTGAACAAATCGGTGACGGCGCGGGTCCCGACCCGCACGAACCGCGACGATCGGTATTTCGGCGATACGTTTCAGAAGATGCCGGCTGGCGGCTACACAGCGATGTTCCAGCGCATGCTCGACAGTCCTAAAATCAAGATCATGCTGCAAACAGACTACCGGGCCATCCAAGGCAAGATTCCGTACCGCCGAATGATTTACACAGGGCCGGTCGACGAATACTTCGACTGGTCGCTGGGCCGCCTCCCCTACCGATCCTTGAGATTCGAGCATGTGACGCTTGATTGCGAGCAGTTCCAGCCGGTGGCTGTCGTCAACTACCCACAGACGGAAGAATACACCCGCATCACAGAGTACAAACATCTCACCGGCCAGCAGAGCCCTCGAACCAGCCTTACCTACGAGTATCCTACTGATGTCGGCGACCCGTACTATCCCGTGCCGCGGGCCGACAACGAGGCGCTGTACAAACGATACGAAGCGCTGGTGGCAAACCTTTCGAATGTCTGGTTTGTCGGCAGGCTGGCAACATATCGATATTACAACATGGATCAGGTCGTGGGGCAGGCGCTCGCGACGTTTGCTCGCATTCAAAAGAGCCTGCCAGCCTCGATTTCGACGCGTGTCGAGGCTGCTGAATGAACGATGCGCTCGAGATGTGGGGAGGCGTGGAATGTAGCCATGTCCGCGTTCAGATGACGGTGCGTGACCAATTGGAGGAAACCGGTCACCTGCACCGCATCGACGATCTCGATCGGATCGCCGGTCTCGGCATCCGAACCCTTCGCTATCCTGTGCTGTGGGAGAGTATCGAAGGTGAGCCAGGCTGTTATGATTGGCGTTGGCCCGACGCGCGATTGCGACGAATTCGCGATCTGGGCATGCAACCGGTTGCCGGCCTGATGCATCACGGCAGCGGGCCGCCATGGGCAAACGTTCTCGACCCCGACTTCCCGGAAGTGTTTGCCCGCTATGCGGCGTTGGCCGCGCAGCGCTATCCATGGATAGAGTTGTACACGCCCATCAACGAGCCACTCACGACTGCTCGCATCAACGGGCTCTATGGGCTCTGGCATCCGCATGGGACCAGCGAGGCGATGTGTCTGCGCATTGCAATGGCTCAATGCCAAGCGACAGCGCAGGCGATGAAAGCGATACGCGCGCATGTCCCGTCGGCTCGACTGGTGCAGACCGAGGATGTCGGACGGGTCTTTGCTACTGAGCGGCTCGCCTACCAGGCGGATCATGAAAACGAACGCCGCTGGCTGGCACTGGATCTCCTGGCGGGGCGCGTCACCATTCAACACCCTTTCTACGATCGGCTGTTGGATGCAGGAATTGCAGAAGAGCAGCTCTCAGCTATGGCAGCGGAACCCTGCCCGCCAGATATCGTTGGAATCGACTACTACCTGACCAGCGACCGAATGCTCGACGAACACATCGATCGGTATCCTGGCCAACAAGTCGGGGGAAATGGCATCCACACTTATGTCGATAGCGCGGCCGTTCGGTCTGCTAGTCATCGGGATTCAGGTCTAGGTCACAGAATCGACGAGGTCTGGAACCGCTATCAACTGCCGATCGTCGTGACGGAGCTGCACAATGGGTCGACCCGCGACGAACAGGTACGCTGGCTGGTCGAAGGTTGGCAGGCCGCGCAGGCAGCGAAGGACAACGGCACTGATATCCGCGCTGTCACAGCTTGGTCTCTGTTCGGCGCCGTCGACTGGAATTCGATGCTCTGCGCGCAGGATGGATTTTACGAAAGCGGTGCATTTGACATACGCGCCGCAAGACCCCGGCCAACAGCACTCGCCGGCGTCATTCGGGATCTTGCCACGCATGGGTGTGCCGACCATCCCGTATTGGACCGGCCCGGGTGGTGGCGAGAAGACCGCGCTTCCGAGACAAGGGTCCGGCGGCATCTCCTTTTGCTTGGATTTGGGGGGATGATCGCAGTCATTCAGGAATGCTGTGCGGCCCGTAGGCTGGCGGTATGTACCGCGAGGCCAACCGCACATCGCATACCTGAACAAGATCGTGCTTGGGCTGAAATTCACGTCGACGAACGCAGCCCAAATCGCCTTGGTCCACCTGCCATGCCGGGCAGAATTCTCTGCCGGTTTCCGGACGGAAGTGATCTGCAGCTACAATACGCTGCCGGCAATGCGACCGTGCAAGTAGCCAATGCAATTCTCGATCTGGTCATTGACGGCCAGCGAGGCGCGTTCGAGCTCCTCGACCTACGGCCAGGCAATCAATACGAACTGGCTCCGTTAACCGCAGCGACCCGTTCCGATGAGCGCTATGGTCTCGAACTGACCAATGTTGCGCAGCGACTTTTCGCATCTGGTTGAGGGCACTCTGACGGGCTCGTTGGTTTCCCGGTCGTAAGCCCGTTTGCGGCGGACAGCCGAGGAACAATTCGAACGGAATCTCGTTTGCCTTGACGGGATTACAGGATTGCCAAAAATGGTCGCTCCGCGCGCTGTCTGGAAGGGCTTTTTGAAGATTGGGTCGGTCGCCTGCGGCGTCAAGATTGTCGGGGCCACCAGCGAGGCTTCAAAGATTCATTTCAAGATATTGAACCGCAAGGACGGTCTCCCGGTCAAAAGTGTTTATGCTGACGAAAAGACCGGAGAGCCGGTCGGCGCCGAAGACCAGGTCAAGGGTTTCGAAATTGAAAAGGACGAGTTCGTTCAGATCGAGCCCGAGGCCATCAAGGCGCTCAAGCTCACCTCGGAGCACACGCTTGAAGTGGGTGAGTTCGTGTCGCTTGACGACATCGACACACGTTATCTTGACAAGCCCTATTACCTCGTTCCAGCTGATGGCGCCGCCGTCGAGGCTTACGCCGTGATCCGCGATGCCATGAAAAACAAGCGCGTGGCCGCCCGCTCCTGTGTGGTTCTTTATCAGCGTGGCCGAGAGGTTCTGATCCAGCCCTATGACAAAGGTATGGTGATGACTGAGTTGCGGACCCACAACGAAATGATCTCGCAGGACAGCATCTTCGACAGCCTGAAGAAACAGAAATACGACCCGGAGCTGCTCGAAATCGCCGGCATGCTCATCGACAAGAAGGTAACAACCTTCGATCCTTCGAAATTTGAGGACACTTATGAGGATGCGTTGATCGCCATGATCGACGCGAAACGCAAGGGCAAGGAGCCGCCAAAGCCGGCGCCGAAGCCGAAAGAAAACGTCATCAATCTGGCCGAGGTCCTGAAAAAGAGCCTCAAGCAGGAAGGCTTGGCGACGCCAACGAAGGTCGGCTCCTCGAAACGCAAGACAGCCTAGCTTAGCCGATCAGCCGAGGAGACATCAAACACCTCAGCCAAGGAGAAATTTGTGATCCTACTGACTCCCGAGCTGTGCCGTGCGGCAAGAGGTCTATTGAATTGGCCACAAGCCAGGCTTGGGGCGAAGTCAGGTGTGAGCGAGGCGACGGTTCGCGATTTTGAAAAGGGGAAGCGTGTTCCCGCCGCCAACAAGCTCATGGCGATACAATTGGCATTGCAGCAGGCCGGCGTCGCTTTACTGGGCGATGGGGAAACTGCCCAGGGCGGACCTGGAGTTCGTCTCAGGGCGCCCCTGGCACCGCGCACGCTGGTTCGAGACGGCGAAGCTGGCATTGTCGAGAACAGCGAAATGTAGGTCACCGCTGCAGGGACCGTCATCCCATCTGATCGCGGTGAGGCTCTTTCGTTTGTCCAACCATTTTCGCCAGTTCCGAAAATGACGGGA
Organism: Mesorhizobium sp. RCAM 05099; assembly: GCF_059683685.1. Lineage (NCBI taxonomy): Bacteria > Pseudomonadati > Pseudomonadota > Alphaproteobacteria > Hyphomicrobiales > Phyllobacteriaceae > Mesorhizobium > Mesorhizobium sp. RCAM 05099. The sequence goes on along the minus strand of NZ_JCASJC010000002.1, from coordinate 226,531 downwards.
TGTCCGCTTCGCCTTGTGCCTTGTTTGCGATCTGTAAGAGCCGTATCGGGAAGCAGATCGCGTCGCGATTGGCTGGCGACATATCTTCATAGGTCCGCTCGTCGCCCCTGACGGAGGCCTGCGCCTTTTGCAGGGCGGCGTCGATATCGTCGATCGAAAGCAGGCCTTTGTGGACCAGCAAACTGTTGATCGAGGCGAGTGCCATCATCACCCCCTCGAGCTGAAGATTGGCGACATTCATGGCCGAGCACTTTTTCCGCTGCTCGAGGTTCCCCGACTCGCTGGATCTTGCCCATCTGACTGATGCGTCTTGTCGTTCACCTCATCGGTGGGCCGCGTCAGTCCAATCCCGCTCCTGGGCTTCTTGTTGCCAGCCGCATCCTGGGAGAATGCATCCGACGGGTCGGCGCCTGTCTTGGCTGGATATTTCGTTGCTCCAGTTTCGCGACGGTTTTCATTGCCAGACATTTTCGGTTCTCCAGTGTGATGACCGATAACAGCCCCGCGTGCTGCGAGTTCCCCGTCCTTGGAACATTCCTGGCTGCCGGTCGTTGGCCAGCAAAGACACCCGGAGGTTGAAATGCTGCCCAAACCAGTGCCCGGCGAAGCACCTCCGGGTGGGAGGCGGATTGGCGAGGGGTATCTTGCGCTTGGCCACTCCATCTTCCCCCCGACCTCAAGCTCCCATCGGCCATTGGGATGACCCGCGATCACGTCCGGAAAGCCTTCACACGCATAGGCACGATGACATCGCGCCCTGAGGCGTTCCTGATTCTGGTCGCCTATGCCGCGCTATGGTTGGTTTTCGATAGGCGAAGTTTCGATTGGCATGGCGTTGCCACTTTGGCGACTTGGGCCATGACGCTGTTTATCCAGCGCGCCGAACACCGAGATACGCAAGCGATGCATGCCAAGTTGGACGAACTGGTTCGCGCAGCTGGCAAGGCCGATAATGACGTGGTCTCGATCGACGATGAAGAACCGGAAGAGATCGAAGACCATCGCGAGCGAGAGCAGAACGTCGGCCGAGACATCAGGTGAGCCGGTTAAACGGTATCGCCGCCCTACTCCCGCTTCTGCGGATGCGGATGCGGATGGTACGTTCCTGCCTTGGGAAGCAGATGTCGGAGTCTACTGCACTGGGGCTGCCATGCGGTGCAACGGACAATTCGCCCCCCCTGGTGCGCGAACCGCCTCTTCCAGAAAGAACCGTACCAGGATCTCAGCCTGACGTTCGGGAAACCTTGCGGCCAGCAACCCAATCGACGCTTTGGCGTTAATTAAGCAATCTTGAATTTAGCCCCTAGGTGGCAAGGATGAGCTCCGACGCTGAACCGCGCCATCCTCGTGACAGCGATCTCCTGTCAGGATGTGAGCCCTATGTGATTGAGTGTTTTGCGCGGCAAAACGGCATTACCCCCGCTCTGGTGCATGAACTTATGAGGCGCTATGGAAGCCGCCGCACGGTGCTCGAAGCCGTGGTTAAGGAATTGGACCCGCGCCAAAACCGTAAGCACGAGCTAACCGGACGGAATGCCGCGACTGGTGGTTTTTAAAAAATCTCCTAACGGGAGCCATGATCGGACCCCCGGTGGTGGCGAATTTAAAGCCGTCCTTGGCAAGCTCATAGGCAACAGGCTCGTCGCTGTTGGCGACAGCCAGGAGGGAGCAGACGACAAGGTCAAGCTGATGCTTCGGATCCTGAAGTAACCGGCGTGAATCGATGACAACTCATTGATTCAAAACATGCGTTGGACGGCGTGGTTGATGGCGCGGATAATCCGGGACATGCCCAATGGTCCCGTCCCGAAATTTCTGCGCCGAGTGGATCCGACCCGCAACATGGCGCGCTATTACACTCTGTCGCTTCAGCCTACGCTTTTCGGCGAGGTGTCGCTGGTGCGCCAATGGGGGCGCATCGGCACACGCGGACGACAGAAAATCGAGTCCTTCACGAGAGATGGCGAAGCGGCTTTGGCGTTGTCGAAGCTTGCCGCGCAAAAAATAGGACGCGGATATACCGGCGACGATCGTTCGTCGCCGGCATCGCGGTCGTCACACGGTGATTGAGCCCGCCGCGTTCGCGAGATCGGCATATTCGGAGATCGGGCGCTCGGCCTTGAAAAAATCGTCTCGCTCGACCGACAGACCGAGGGGGCCACGCTTGATGATCGAGGAAATAGCGGTTGCGGGATGTCAGAAGGCGCCCTTAGTCGGTTTCCGTCAGCTCGGCCGCCGCGCCTTCCGTAACTGGCTCCGAAGCGGGGGTTGGGCCGCCTGCTCCAACGCGATCATAAGCGTCTACCGACCTTTACCACCCGTGCTTCGGTCATACAGCATATCCATGCCACGCTGCGCCGCCGCCGTGTCGATCATCTTCTCGATTGCGATATCGGAATGGCGGTTGCCAGTTCGTGCTCGCAGGACTGAAATCGACTCAGCCATCGACAAGCACGGCTCGCCAGACTTTTCGTCCAGATACCGCTCAATAGCAGCTGCCAGGGCGGCGTTTTCAATCGAGGGCATCTTGGTGATCCTCGGAAGGCATGTTCGTGTGAGACCACCGCAGCAGCCGAAAGCGCTCACTGAGAGAAACCACGCCTGTCGTGAAAGGTCGCACCGAGAATTCTGCGATAGCGGCTATGGATTTCTTGCGCGCTTTACCGACAGGCCCTTCTGCCAAACCTATGTCGCGTTGGTCGACCGACAGGGCGTCACCGGGAGGTTGTTGTCAAGTCATCGATCCGGGAAGTGGATGCCGCATTGCTCATCCAAACCAGCCAAGGGTAAGGCTAACCATCGCGACCGCGATCAGGATCGAGAGCGGCACCGCGGCGAACAGCCCTGCTTCCAAGATCCGTGTTTCTCTATCACTGAACATTAGCCGAGCCACATGAATTCTTTGCTGAATTCTAAAGCTTCGAGCCCCGACTCGGTTCCACGCGCCGCGAAACTAGCTACCCTTGCTCAGACTGTCGCCCGAAGTGGATCGACCCGGATGGGCAAGAATCATGCTTCGGCAGCTTTCCGCGGACAGGCCTACAGCCCTTTATAGACACGTGCACCCGCGGCGTGCATTGTCCCACTTTGCAAAAGCCTTCTCGCCGGCCGCACGGAACGCAATTGACGGTTTCTTCGGATCCATCCTGAGCCTGCCCTTGCGCAGTCGCTCCGCCATCAGCCGGGGCGAATAATGCAGGCGGATTTATGGCGCGCCGGAGAACCCGCACTGCTTCTGTTCCATATCGATCTGCTTCGTGATCCGGATGGCGTTCTGTGCGTGCCTCCGTCACCGAGCCGCTATTGACTGTCTTGTCCCTTAGCGGACTCACGCCTGCGCAGAGGTGGAAGACATGAGGCTCCGCGGACTTCGCCGCGCCGTTTTCAGGCGCGATCCAGTAGACGACATCCTGACCAGCGGGGTGGCTCGCGTCCTTAGTCGCCGCGGCAACAGCGGCCGAGTCCGTGGCGATCTCCTGCGCCTGGGCGGCGACGTCGGGAGAACAGGCGGTGGTGGGTTGCCCCAACTTTATCTGGGTCGCGCAGGCATTCATGTCCTGCGTGTACTGTTCGACCGATGGCGGCTTGAAGCTGACCCCTATTACTGTCGCGAGCACGGCCAGCGCCGCGCCGATGCCGCCGGCAACCTTCTTGGTCTGCGGATCCATGTTCTTGTCGGTAAGGATCAGGAAAATCAGCGGGAGGAAAGCGATCAGCGTGATGATCGCGCCGAGCTGGTTTTGGACGAAGAACCTGAACGTGTCGGATGCATGGGCCGGATCGTGCCTGTTGGCAGCCTTCCACAGCAAGTTGCCGGCGATCGCGAAAATCGCGATCCCGACCAGAATGCCGATCAACAGGGGCAGGTTTCCGTGGTCGAATTTGTGCTGATAGAACAACACAATGCCGGCAATCTCGCCGCCAATGGCGACAATCCACGACAGTGCGGCGAACAGGCGAAGGCGCGTGGCGGCAGACTTCTGGCCCTGCGTCGCTTGCCAGTCCTTGGTGACGTCTGCGGCCGGCTTGTTGTCAGTCATGACCAATTCCCCTGATATCGACACTTTGCAGGGCGGCCTCAGATCGGAAGGCCACCCGCCGGCGCAGCGTCATTGAACGGACGTTTTCGTCGCCTGCCGAGAGACTCGGCGACAACAGCGCCGCAGCAGACCACATGGTTATCCATATTGCGCATAAGTGGATGCGTCCATACCCACGTCGCAGATGTCGATCCAGCGACGGACCCTTTTTTGCTGGCAGTTCGTCAAGGCCGCGGTGCTCAAAGGGCCGATCAAAAGCGGCATCGGCGAAAATGAACTGTCCGCCGCATTGATGGCCCGAAGCCTGAAACCGGACGGTTTCCGACTCATCCGGGCCGTTCAAGAAACCGTCGCCACTGACGGGTCGTGCGTGCGATCCTTTGTCGAAGTGGGCAAATGTGGGGCCGCTGGCGCAAACACCGAATCCCAGGCCCGATGCCCGCCCTTGCCCGTCATCTCGGGCAAAACTGAGTGCGCATGCCTCGAGATACCCACGGAGACGCCGTCTTAAACGCCGCCCATCTGCCAATCCGCGGAAGCGAGCGGCGAGATTGTTGCGGACAACCATAACTCGACGTCTTTGGTTCGCAGAAGCTGAACAGGTGTTCCGCGCCGCTGCCGGGACCGGCAACCATGATGCCCTCAAGGGGCTATATGATGTTAAGATCGCGAGAGAGTCCAAGATCCAGTAACTGCTGCAGGACTGAGATACTTCTGCCGTTGTACCGTCGCCGAAATGGTGAGTCCGCCGGCAATGAAGAAGACCTGCACGGCCGCACCCTGTTCGACCAGCCAGGCCTCGCGGATGGCGGTGGTGGGAATGTAGCGGCCAGGCAGCAGCGTGCGCTTGGCGATCTTGCCGTTGAGGTCCTCGGCCCGGGATTGTGCAACTCTTCTGCGTCATCCAATGCGACCGCTAGACCCGAACATGGGCAACCGATGTTGATACTCTCTACATCTGCGATCGGGCTACATCTGCGATCGGGCTTTGGCGAGATTTTGCGTCTAGGACAGGTATGCGGCCATAGCTGTCGACCTTGGGGCCGAAAGCCGAATGACAGCTTCGCGACTTCAGGATGGCGATAGCGGACGTTTCGCATAGGAGGCTTGGAAGTCTCGACCTGACCCTCGGGATCCGGGTCTGTCGGACCAGACGACATGCCAATTCAACGGGATTGGTGGGTCTGCGCTTGCTCAGCCAGCGACCCGCGTAGGCAGCAAAGCGCTTGCCTATTTGGTATGCTGGTATAATATGTACCTGACATAGCGTGTCCCAACGGGTTGCGCCGTGTTCAAGTGGCAGCCAAGCCAATCGTGTTTTTGGGAGGAAATACCATGAGATTTGCAACTGTGGCGGCGCTCGCCGGCGCTGCGATGGTGGGCGTTGCCGTGATGCCGGCAATGGCGTCTTCGGACGCGCCGGTCATCGCGCTCGCCAACGCCTATTACGGCAACACCTGGCGGCACCAGATGGTGGAAGCATTCGAAGCCTCGGCCAAGGAAGCCAAGTCCGCCGGGCAGATCGCCGACTATATCGTCATGAACGGCGACGGCTCCGTCGCGCAGCAGAACAGCCAGATCGCCGAACTGATCCTCAAGAAGGTCGACGTGCTCGCCGTCGACGCCGCCTCTGAAACCGCGGTCAACGGCATCATCGAAAAAGCCTGCAAGGCCGGCATCATCGTCATCTCCTTCGATTCGGTGGCCTCGGCACCTTGCAACTACCAGCTCAATTTCGACTTCAAGGGCTACAAGGCCACGCAGGCCGAAGCGGTCTTCAAGATGCTCGGCGGCAAAGGCAACGTCCTGCAGGTGCGCGGCGTCAAGGGCTCGGCGCCCGACAACGACATGTTCAATGCGCAGCAGTCGGTGCTGGCGAAGTACCCCGACATCAAGGTGGTCGCCACCGTCTATGGCCAGGCGACCGCCTCGGTGGCGCAGGCGGCGATCGCCAACGTGCTGCCCTCGCTGCCGCATGTCGACGCCGTGCTCGGCCAGGGCGGCAGCGATGATGTCGGCATCGCGCAGGCCTTCGTCCAATATGGCGGCGACTACGCCGGCAAGATGCCGATCATCGAGGGCGGCGGCGGCACCGACTTCGTGAAGTGGTGGGCCGAGGAGAATGCCAAGAACGGCTACCAGACCGTGTCGATGAACACCACGCCGGGCATCGGCGGCGCCGCCTTCTGGCTTGGCCTGTCGCTGCTGAAGGGCGCCAAGGCGCCCAAGCTGATGATCATGCCGGTGGCGACGGTCGATGCCAGCAACCTCAAGGACTATGCGAAGCTGCCGGGCGGCCAGATCATCAGTCCGAGCTACTCGCTGGACTGGGTGAAGCAGAACCTGCTGAGCAAATAACACCACCAGCTGTGCCGACCGGGCGCCGCCGCAAGGCTGCGCCCGACGCTGGCGATCGAAGAAACGGAGGACGAATGTCCGAGCTTGCCGTTGCCGAACAGGACAGTGCCGCAGCCACGGCGCGCGCGGCCCCTATCCGGCAAAGCGTCGTCACGCTCACCGGAATAACCAAGAGTTTTGGACCAACCCTCGCCAATGCCGGAATCGATCTCTCCGTCGCCGCCGGCGGCGTGATCGGGCTGGTCGGCGGCAACGGCGCGGGAAAATCGACGTTGATGCGCATCCTGTGCGGTGCGATGTGGCCGACGCTGGGCTCCATTTCCTTCGCCGGCGAGGCGCTCGACTTCACCGACTACGGCACTGGCGAAGCGCAGCGGCGCGGCATCCGCATGGTGCATCAGGAGCTGTCGCTCTGCGCCAACCTGTCGGTCGCCGAGAACTTCTTTCTCGAAACCCCGGGCGACGCCGCTAGCCGGCCCGGCTGGCGTACGCTCTACCGGGCTCGCGCCCGCGCGGCGCTGGACGCGGTTTTCCCCGGCAACGCCATTGATGCGGACGCCGAGGTCGGCCACCTCTCCATCGCCGAACGGCAGATGGTCGAGATCGCCCGCGCCGCGGCGACGCCCGGCGTCAAGCTGATCGTGCTCGACGAGCCGACATCCTCGCTCGATCTCGACCGGTCGAAACAGTTGCGCGCCTTCATCCGCGAGCGGGCGCAGGCCGGGCTTGCCTTCATCTTCATCAGCCACAAGCTGCAGGAGATCATCGATATCGCCACAGAGATCGTCGTGCTGCGCAACGGACGCACCGCATGGCAGGGCCATGTCGCGGACGCCTCGATCGGCAAGCTGGTCCAGCTGATGGGCGGCGATGCCAATCCGGTGCATCAGCACGCCGTCGCCGCGGCCTCGGCCCAGGACGTGCTGGCGCGGCTCTCCGGCGCGCTGACAGCGGAGCTCGGCCACGACATCGACATCGTGCGCGGTGAGATCGTCGGGCTGGCCGGCCTCGAAGGCAGCGGCCAGAAGGAGCTGCTGCACGCCATCTTCAGGCCCGACCGCAAGCAGAGCGCGGCGGTCACCAGACATGCGCAAGCCAGCTTCATCGCCGGAGACCGGCAGAAGGAAGGCGTGTTCCCGCTGTGGAGCGTGCTTGGAAACATCAGCATCGGCGCATTGGCCCGGCGCCCGGCACTCAGCCTGGTTTCCGATCGCGCCAATCGCGACACGGCCGCAGGCGCGGCCAGCAAGTTGCGGCTCGACGACAGGCGCTTCGGTTCCAACATCACCGAGCTCAGCGGCGGCAACCAGCAGAAGGCGCTGGTCGCCCGGGCGCTGGTTGCCGACACGCCGATCATCCTGCTCGACGATCCGACGCGCGGCGTCGATATCGCCACCAAGCAGGATTTCTACCGGCTGTGCAACGAGATCGCGCGCGGCGGACGCGCGCTGGTCTGGCATACGACCGAGGACGCCGAACTGCTCGCCTGCGATCGCGTTCTGGTCTTTGCCGGCGGGCGTATCGTGCGGGAACTGTCAGGCGAGGCAATCACCGAATCGGCTGTTGTCGGCGCCTCTTTCACGCAGCCGGCGGACAGGCTGGCCGGCGCCGGGCGCAAGGATGCCGCCGCGGCCGGGCTCGGCCGCAAGCTGGTCAACGCGGCGCCCTTCATCGGCCTTGCCGCCGTGCTCGCCGTCATGATCTCGGCCAATCCGGCGGTCGCCTCGATCTTCGGCCTCGATCTGCTCTTGATGCCGGCACTATCGCTGGTCCTGGTGACGGCGGCGCAGATGTTCATCGTCGGCGGCAGCGAGATCGACCTGGGCGTCGGTGCCTTTGCCGGCCTCGTCAGTGTGCTCAGCGCCACGCTGCTCTATAACCAGCCATGGCTCGGCGTGCTGGCGCTGGTGGCGGCGCTCGCCGCCTATGCCGGGCTCGGCGGCGTGATCCAGGCGCGCAAGATCCCGGCCATCGTCGTCACGCTCGGCGCCTCCTTCATCTGGGTTGGGCTGGGCTATGCACTGCAGCCGACACCCGGCGGCGCCAGCCCGGAATGGCTGTCGGCGCTCTTCGACTGGTCGCTCGGCATGGTGCCGACTTCCGTCATCCTCATCGCCGCCGTCGCGCTGGTCGTCTTCATCATCGACCGGCTGCCGCTCGGCGTGGTGCTACGCGGCTTCGGCAACAACCCAACCGCAATGATCCGCTCGGGATGGTCGCCGACGCGCTATGCCCTGGTGCGCTATCTCCTGGCCGGGCTGTTTGCAGGGGCGGCAGGCCTGTCGCTGACGGCGATCAACACGGCGAGCGACATCAATTCCGGCAACTCGTTCACGCTGCTCAGCGTCGCCGCCGTGGTGATGGGCGGCTGCTCGCTGCTCGGCGGCGTCATCTCGCCCATCGGCGCCATCGCCGGCGCCGTCACCCTGTCCCTGATCGGCGCGCTGCTCGGCACGCTCAGCGTCAGCAGCGATTTCAATGCCGCCACGCAGGGCCTGATCCTGATCGCGCTGTTGACGCTGCGCAGCCTGACCGCCGACCGCAGGAGCGAACAATGAACGCGCTCTCCGCCTTCAGCCTGTGGGCGCAGAGGAACCGCTGGATCTGGGCGGCGATCGGCGTGCTGCTCCTGTGGCTGGTGCTGTCGATCGTCACCAACCGCTTCAGCCTGTCCAGCCTGTCTGGCATTATCTTGTCGGCATCCTTCCTGACGATCGTCGGCATCGGCCAGATGTTCGTGGTGACGACCGGGCGCGGCAACATCGACCTCTCGGTCGCCTCGGTGATCACGCTCAGCGCCTTCGTCGCACTGCTCACCATCAAGGGCCAGGATGCCAACCTTGCCATCGGCGTTGCCGCGGCGATCCTGCTCGGCCTTGCCGTCGGCGCGCTCAATTCGCTGCTTGTCGTCGGGCTCGGCATCCCGGCCATCATCGCCACGCTGGCGACCGGCTATGTGTTGGCCACCGCGACGCTGCTGTCCAATCGCGCAATACCGGGCTTCACCGTCAGCCCGGCACTGAAATACCTGGCATCGGGCCGCATTTCCGGCGTGCCGATCATGGCCGTCATCGCCATCCTCGGCGTGGCGGCAACCTCCTTCGTGCTGCGCTACACGGTGTTCGGCCAGCTGTTGTCGGCGGTCGGCCAGAACCGCACCGCCGCGCGGCTCGCCGCCATCAGGAACGGACCGGTGATCGCATCGGCCTTCATCATCTCATCGGTGCTGGCATCGCTTAACGGGCTGCTGCTCGGCGCCTATATCGGCGGCGCCTTCCTCGAAATGGGCCAGCCCTACCTGTTGCAGTCGATCGCCGCCGTGGTGCTCGGCGGAACGCTCATCTTCGGCGGCTCGGCGACCGCTGTCGGCACCCTGTTCGCCAGCATCCTCTTGGTCCTGATCGTCACCACCATGCAGATCATCGGCCTGCCGCCGGGCGCCCAGGACATCGTGCAGGGCATCGTCGTCATCTTCGTTCTCGCGCTTGCCGGACGACAGGCGATGACGCGGCGGACACCGGTCGAGCCGGCACGCGGGGGCGACGATGCCGCGCTGCCGGCCGGAGACCGGCCGGCATGAGACTGTCAGCAGGACCCTGTTCAAATTGCCAAATCATGGTAGTGTGATTATACCAGTTAATAACATGACGATCGGCGCGGCCATCGTTTGAAATCGGGAGTAACGGACACATGACGACGATTGCCCTGTTCGGGGCCGGCGGGAAAATGGGCTACCGCCTGTCGACCAATTTTCGCGGATCGCCCTACACGATACGCCATGTCGAGGTCAGCGAGGCCGGCCGCGAGCGGCTGAAATCGGGCCTGGGCTTTGACACGGTCAGCGCCGATGTGGCGCTCGACGGCGCCGATGTCGTGATCCTTGCCGTTCCCGACACGCATATCGGCAAGGTGGCGGCGAGCATCGAAAGCAAGCTGGCGCCTGGCACGATGGTGGTGGTGCTCGACGCGGCGGCACCTTTCGCCGGCCATCTGCCGAAGCGTACCGACCTCACCTATTTCGTCACCCATCCTTGCCATCCGCCGATCTTCAACGACGAGACCGACATGGCGGCCAAGAAGGACTATTTCGGCGGCGTCAAGGCCAAGCAGCATATGGTCAGCGCCCTGATGCAGGGGCCGGAAGAGGATTACGCCAAGGGCGAGGCGATCGCGAAAATCATCTGGGCGCCGGTCATGCGCTCGCACCGTGTCACCGTCGAGCAGATGGCCCTGCTCGAACCCGGCCTTTCGGAAACGGTATGCGCCTCGCTGCTGGTCGTCATGAAGGAAGCCGTCGATGAAGTCGTCGCGCGCGGTGTCGACCAGCAAGCGGCGCTCGACTTCCTGCTCGGCCATATGAATGTGCTCGGCGCCGTCATCTTCGGCGAGACCAAGGGCGTGTTCTCCGACGCCTGCAACAAGGCGATCGAGTTCGGCAAGCCGGTGCTGATGCGCGACGACTGGAAACGGGTCTTCGAGCCGGAAGAGATCGCCGCGAGCATTCAGCGCATCACCTGAGGAAAACTTACGCAGGCGCTTTCCGAAGCACCTGGATGCATCGGCGAAACCGTCGCCGATGCCCTACCCCAGCGCTTATCAGGTACATATCATCTGAATTTGTGGTTGACTCATCATACCAGTTGGCTTTAGCTGTTCACTGGCTCGGATCGATCACGCTTCGCTGGGAAATCGAAGCCGGACGAGTGGAGGATGGTGGGGAACGGAAGCGAGATCGTTTCGGATAAAAGCCGGCGAACGGCTTTGACCCGGGGCGGAATGCTGCCCGCACTGCCTGACGGAATTCGATGCAGACAACGGCCTTGAGCGATCAAGGCGCGAGTTTTTTCAACGGGAGGACTTCATGAAACTCACACGCAGAATGACGCTTGCGGCTTTCGCCGGCATGCTGGCACTTGGTACGGCTATGCCGGCCTATGCGGCGGATCTCATCGCCATCATCACACCCTCGCACGACAACCCGTTCTTCAAGGCGGAAGCCGTGGGCGCCGAAGCCAAGGCCAAGGAACTCGGTTACGAGGCGCTGGTGCTCGTCCATGACGATGACGCCAACAAGCAGTCGCAACTGATCGACACGGCGATCGGCCGTGGCGCCAAGGCGATCATCCTCGACAATGCCGGAGCCGACGCCACCGTCGCCGCCGTGCAGAAGGCCAAGGACGCTGGCGTGCCGTCCTTCCTGATCGACCGCGAGATCAACGCCACCGGCGTCGCCGTGGCGCAGATCGTCTCCAACAACTACCAGGGCGCCCAGCTCGGCGCGCAGGAATTCGTCAAGCTGATGGGCGAGAAGGGCAATTTCGTCGAACTGGTCGGCAAGGAATCCGACACCAATGCCGGCATCCGCTCCAAGGGCTATCATGACGTCATCGACGACTATCCGGATCTGAAGATGGTCGCCCAGCAATCGGCCAACTGGAGCCAGACCGAGGCCTATTCCAAGATGGAATCGATCCTGCAGGCCAACCCCGACATCAAGGGCGTCATCTCCGGCAACGACACGATGGCGATGGGCGCCTATGCGGCGCTTGTCGCGGCCAACCGCAAGGACGTTATCGTTGTCGGCTTCGACGGATCGAACGACGTGCGCGACTCCATCACCTCCGGCGGCATCAAGGCGACCGTCCTGCAGCCCGCCTTCGCGCAGGCGCAGATGGCGGTCGAGCAGGCCAACGACTTCATCAAGAACAAGAAGTCGCCGGCCAAGGAAAAGCAGCTGATGGACTGCGTTCTGATCAATGGTGACAATGCTCCCAAGCTGGAGACCTTCGCGCTGACCAACTGAGCCAGCGTGACTTGAACGGGAGGGGCGAACCGAGGTTCGCCCCTCGTCTCCATTTTCTGTGGGTGCCGACCGCCATGACGAACAACGGGCCGCCATGCTGAACAACAAGCCGACCTGGCCGATCCTTGCAGTGACCGTCGGCATCAGCCTGACCGCCTGCAAGATCCTGCCGACACAATCGGGTGGCGGCGGCAATGCTCCCGCCTTCAACCCGGACAAGATGGTCGAGGAGATATGGGCGACAAAGGTCGTTCCCTATCTCCACCAGAAGGCAGGACCGTTTCCCGAAGTTCACGCATTGGCGCAAGCCGACCCGGCGGCGGCCGGCGGCAAATACGGCAATCCCAACAAGCAGGCCAACTCGCCCTGGACCTTCGCCGTGCGGCTGGAGGGCAAGATCGTCGCCGCCAACACGCAGTCGCGCGCGGCGACCGCGGACGTCGATGTCGACGGCGACGGCAAGGCCGACGCGCGGGTGCAGATCGGACCGGCGGTGCGCGGCACGGCTTTGCGCGACAGCCTCGATTTCATCCAGTTCAACGACTTCACCAACCAGATCGATTTCGCCCAGTTCGGCAAGGCGTTCAACACCTATGCCGACAAGACCGTGCTGTCCAAGCTGCCGCGCGACGCACTTGAAGGCCGCGGCGCCAAGGTGCTCGGCGCCTATACGCTGGGCAGTGGCCAGGACCTGCCGCTGGTGACGCCGGCGGAGGTCGAGATCGGGCCGAAGCCATGAGCGCGGCCGCCGGACGCGATGTCATCCTGAAGCTGGAGGACGTTTCCAAGGTCTATGCCGGCACCGTCGCGGTCAAGCACGCCAATTTCGAGGTGCGCAAGGGCGCGGTCAACGTGCTGGTCGGCGAGAACGGCGCCGGCAAGTCGACGCTGATGAAGATCATCGCCGGCGTCGAGCAGCCGACCGCCGGCCGCATCCTGCTCGAGGGCGAAGAGGTCTCGTTCTCGTCGTCCGGCGACGCGGTGAACCGCGGCATCGGCATGGTGTTTCAGGAACTGAACCTGTTCGGCAACTTGACCGTCGCCGAGAACATTTTCGCCACCCGCGAGATCACCAACCGGTTCCGCAAGATCGACCGCAAGGAGCAGGAGCGCCGCGCGACGCAATTCCTCGAGCGGCTGGAGGCCGGCATCCGGCCGGACATGCTGGTCGAGGACCTGCGCATCGGCCAGCAGCAGCTGGTCGAGATCGCCAAGGCGGTTTCGCTCGACGCGCGCATCCTGATCATGGACGAACCGACCTCGGCGCTGAGTGCGGCGGAAGTCGAGATCCTGTTCAAGGTGATTGCCGACCTCAAGGCGCGCGGCGTGGCCATTGTCTACATCTCGCACCGGCTGGAGGAGCTGATCCGCATCGGCGACTACATCACCGTGCTGCGCGACGGCCGCATCACCGGCCAGGAGGAGATGAAAAACGTCGACACGCAGTGGATCGTTCGGCAGATGATCGGCTCCGATGCCAAGGATTTCGCCAAGGCCGACGGCCATGTTCCGGGCGAGGAGATATTCCGCGCCGAGGACATCTGCCTGCCGCGCGCGACTGGCGGACTGGCGGTCGATCATGTCTCGCTGTCGCTGCGCGCCGGCGAGATCCTCGGTATCTACGGCCTGATGGGCGCCGGACGCAGCGAGTTGTTCGACTGCATCATGGGCCGCCACGGCCAAGCCACCGGCGCGATCTTCATCGCCGGCAAGGAGGTGCGTGAGCGCGACACGACGCGGCGCATCCGGCGCGGCCTGGCGCTGATCCCCGAGGATCGCCAGCGCGAAGGGCTGGTGTCGATCCTCTCCGTCGCCAGCAATCTGACGCTGGCCAGCCTGTCGCGTTTCGTGCGCCTGTTCCACATCCGCGGCACCGAGGAGAAGCAGGCGGTGACGCAAATGGTGCGGGAACTGACGATCAAGGTCGCAGACCCGGCGCAGGAAGTCTCGTCGCTGTCCGGCGGCAACCAGCAGAAGGTGGTGATCGGCAAGGCGCTGCTCACCGGGCCGAAGGTGCTGTTGATGGACGAACCCAGCCGCGGCATCGATGTCGGCGCCAAGGCCGACGTCTTCCGCACCATGCGCAGACTGTCCCGCGAAGGGTTGGGGATTCTCTTTGCGACCTCGGATCTCGACGAGGTCATGGCGCTGTCCGACCGCATCGCGGTGATGAGCAATGGAAAACTGACCGGCATGTTCGATCGTGCCGAGGCGACGGAGGCAGCCCTCGTCGCGGCCTCGGCACTTGGCCACGGACCGGTCCCGCATACGGAGACAAACGCCCATGACTGACATTCCGGCCAAGGCGGCTGCCCCCTCCGCTTCCAGCGGCTCCGCGTTGCTGACGCTGATGAAGCTCAGAACCTTCATCGCGCTGATCGCCGTACTGGTCTTCTTCTCGATCGCGGCGCCCAACTTCCTGTCGACCGCCAACCTGATCCTGATGTCGAAGCATGTGGCGCTCAACGCGTTCCTGGCCATGGGCATGACCTTCGTCATCATCACCGGCGGCATCGACCTGTCGGTCGGCTCGATCGTCGGCCTGTGCGGCATGGTGGCCGGCTATCTCGTGCTCAACGGCATCGACCTGCAGATCGGCTACACCATCTATTTCAACGTCTTCGAGATCGCGCTGATCACGCTGGCGGTCGGCATCCTGATCGGCGCCGTCAACGGGTTGCTGATCACCAGGCTGAATGTCGCGCCGTTCATCGCCACGCTCGGTGTGCTCTATGTCGCGCGCGGCCTGGCGCTGCTGTCGTCGGATGGCCGCACCTTCCCCAACCTGGTCGGCAAGCCGGAGCTCGGCACGACCGGCTTCGGCTTCCTCGGCGCCGGCCGGCTGCTCGGCCTGCCGGTCGCGATCTGGATCCTGATCGTGGTGGCGCTGGCGGCGGCCTATCTCGCCAAATACACGCCGCTCGGCCGCCACATCTTCGCGGTCGGCGGCAATGAACGGGCTTCGCGAATTTCTGGCGTCCGTGTCAACATGGTGAAGATGTTCGTCTACATGTTCTCCGGTTTCTGCGCGGCGATCGTCGGCCTGATCATCTCGTCCGAACTGATGGCCTCGCATCCGGCGACGGGCGAGAGCTTCGAGCTCAACGCCATCGCGGCGGCGGTGCTCGGCGGCACCTCGATGTCGGGCGGTCGCGGCACGATCGGCGGCACCATCGTCGGCGCCTTCGTCATCGGCATTCTTTCGGACGGGCTGGTGATGATGGGGGTGAGTTCGTTCTGGCAAATGGTGATCAAGGGCCTGGTCATCATCGTCGCCGTGGTCGTCGATCAGGCACAGCGCCGGCTGCAGAGCCGGGTCACGCTGATGCAGATGGCAAAGGCGGGTTGAGCATGACGGAACTGCGCGGAGCACTGATCGGTTGCGGCTTCTTTGCCATCAACCAGATGCATGCCTGGCGCGACCTGGAGGGCGCCTCGATCATCGCCATCTGCGACCGCGACCCGGAACGGCTGCGGATCGTCGGCGACCAGTTCGGTATCGCCCGGCGCTATACCGATGCGGCCGCGTTGTTTGAAGGCGAGACGCTGGACTTTGTCGATATCGCCACCACCGCGCCGAGCCATCGAGCGTTGGTCGAGCTGGCGGCGCGGCATCGCGTGCCGGCGATCTGCCAAAAGCCGTTCGCGCCGACGCTTGCCGACGCCAAGGCGATGGTGAAGGCCTGCGTGGAAGCCGGTGTGCCTTTGATGGTGCATGAGAATTTTCGCTGGCAGTCGGCGATCCAGGCGGTGCGCGCCGCGATCGACAGCGGCGAGATCGGCACGCCCTTCTTCGGCCGCATCTCCTTCCGCTCCGCCTATGACGTGTTTTCCGGCCAGCCTTATCTGGCGACGGGAAAGCGCTTCATCATCGAGGATCTAGGCATCCACATCCTCGACATCGCCCGCTTCCTGCTGGGCGACGTCTCGACGATCACCGCGAGGACGGCTCGCATCAACCAGGCGATCGCCGGTGAGGACGTGGCGACCATGCTGATGGACCATGCCGGTGGCGCCACGTCGGTGGTCGATTGCAGCTATGCGACCAGTCTCGCCGTGGAGCCGTTTCCCGAAACGCTGATCGAGATCGACGGCAGCGACGGCACGATCCGGCTGGCCCAGGGCTACCGGCTCACCGTCACCGGCAGGAGCGGCACGGTGTTCAGCGACGTCTCGCCGCCGCTTCTCCCCTGGGCGTCGCGTCCCCGGCACAACATCCAGGAAAGCGTCGTCGCCATCCAGAAACACTGGGTCGACTGCCCGGCGAAGGTAACCGAGCCCGCGACTTCGGGCGCCGACAATCTCAAGACCTTCGCGCTGGTCGAGGCCGCCTATGCCGGGGCGGCGAGCCGCGAACCGGTGCAGCTCGACGCCTTGCTGAAATGACCGCCGACGCCTTCCTCCTCTGTGGTACGCGTGCCGTCGAGGCCAAGCCGGTCAGGCTGAGTGCGGGCCTGCTCAGCGCCGACTTCGTCAACGGCAATCTGCGCACCATCCGCCATGGCGGCCTCGAAGTGCTGCGTGCCATCGCCTATATCGTGCGCGACCGCGACTGGGGCACCTACGAGCCTGAACTGACCGATCTGGTCATCGACCAGGGCGCAGACGCCTTCTCGGTCAGCTACTCGGCAAGCTGCGTGGGGCCTGACGCAAGCCGGCTCGGCTTCCACGCCACCATCAAAGGCACTGCCAGCGGCGAACTGGTGTTCGATGTCAGCGCCCTTCCCGAAAGCGATTTCGAAACCAATCGCTGCGGCTTCTGCATCCTGCAGCCGATCGCCGGCCTCGCCGGAAGCCCCGTGACGGTCGAGCACACCGACGGCAGCGTGGTGGCGACCAAGCTTCCGCTGCTCATCGACCCCTGGCAGCCTTTCAAGGATCTGCGCGCGATCACGCATGAAGTGCGACCCGGCGTCAGCGCCGAATGCCGGATGGAGGGCGACACGTTCGAAATGGAGGATCAGCGCAACTGGTCCGACGCCTCCTACAAGACCTATGTGCGGCCGCTGGCATTGCCGTGGCCCTATGTGCTGCCGGGCGGCGAGCCCAGTCGCCAGACGATCAGCCTGCGCATCACGGATGAAGGTAAAGCGCCGGCTGGCGCCGTGGCCGGCGAGCCGGTCCGCGTTGAACTCGGCGAGCCCGGTCCGGCACTGCCCGATGTCGGCGTGATCATCTATCCGGACGATGTCGAGACGGCGCTGGTGAACCTGCCGCTGCTTTCGACGCTTGGCCCGCAACAGCTGCTGTTCCACTACGATCCGACGCGCGGCCACGGGCTCGACGCCTTGCGCTCGTTTGCCCGGCTCGCGGCAGCCTACCCGGCGCGGACGACGCTCGAATGCGTCGTCGCCGGCGCGGGCGACCTCGACGCTGAACTTTCAGTCGTCGCCGGCATGGTGCGCCAGGCAGGGCTGAAACTCTCGGCCATTGCCGTCTCGCCTTCGGTCGACCGGCAGTCGACGCCGCCGGGCAGTGCGTGGCCAGAATGCCCGCCGCTCGAAGACGTCTACGCCGCCGCGCGGCGCGCCTTCCCCTACATTCGCCTCGGTGGCGGCATGTTCAGCTACTTCACCGAGCTCAACCGCAAGCGCGTGCCGGCGGACCTGCTCGACTTCATCACCCATTGCACCTGCCCGATCGTGCACGCCGCCGACGATCTCAGCGTCATGCAGTCGCTGGAGGCGTTGCCGTTCATCACCCAGTCGACCCGGGCGATCTTCGGGACAAAACCCTACCGGATCGGCCCGTCGACGATTGCCATGCGCCAGAACCCCTATGGCGGCGCCACCAAGCCCAATCCGCATGGCCACCGCATTGCCATGGCCGACCGCGATCCCCGCCATGCCGGCCTGTTCGCAGCCGCATGGACGATCGGCTATGCCGCGCGCGTCGCACCCGCCGGGCTGGAGATGCTGACCCTCTCCGGCTTCGCAGGACCCTTCGGCGTGCTCGCGGCATCCGGGGAACCCGTCGCGGAACGATCACCCCGGCCGATCTTCCAGGCCATCAAGGAGCTTTGCGAACTGGCCGGTCTCGCACATGTCGCGGCGAAAACCAGCGATGAGACCAGGGTGCTGGCGCTGGCTGGGCGCCCTGCCTCGGGCAAGACAGTCATGTTGCTGGCGAACCTGACCGCGAACGACGTGCCGGTCGACCTTTCAGCGCTTGGCCTGGGTCATCTCGTGATGACACCTTACGCGATCGCGCGGATCAGCTGAACGTTATTTCTCCGAGTTCATCACATAGAGCGCGCGCGAGCGCTCCAGATGCTTGATCATCGCCTTCTCGGCGCCGTCCGCATCCTTCTTCTCGATGCGGCCGATGATCTCCTCGTGCTCGGTCAGCGTGAACTGTTCCTTGCCGGTCCAGATCAGCATTTCGGTGTGATATTCCTTCAGCCAGCCAAGCATGGCCTCGCTGACGGCGACATAGATCGGGTTACCGGAGATCGTCGCGATCTGGGTATGGAATTTCATGTCGGCGGAGATGAAGGCTTCCGAGTCGCCGCGAAAGCCGCGCTGTTCGGCAACGGTGGCCCTGAGCCGCTGCACGTCCTCGGCGGTGGCCTTTTCGGCGGCTTCCCGGACCATGCCGCGCTCGAAGAAGATGCGCGCGGTCTTGAGGTGCTCCAGCGTGTCCTTCGATGACGAGAGGATGATCTTGGCCGCGCCATCGACCTGCTTGATGATCGACTTCGCGGTCAGCTGCAGCACCTTGGCGCGCTCGCCATGCGAGATGGCGACGAGGCCCATATTGCTCAGCGCCTGCATCGCCTCGCGGATCGCAGGGCGGCCGACCTCGAAGCGCTCCATCAATTCGCGCTCCGAGGGCATGTCGTCGCCCGGCATCAATTCGCCGCTGGTGATCAGGCGCTTCAGCCGCAAGAAGACCTCGTCGGAAAGCTTGCGCCGGACAATCGGTTCCGAACGGTTCATCGTCGCGAATCACTCCCTTGACCCGGCCCTATCTAACACTGCCGCCACAATTCCCGGAAATTGCCGTCGTTCGACCGACCCAAAACTTCCAGCCGGATATGCCTTGCAATACTTATGTACTCATTATACCAGATTTCGAGCATCGGTGAATCTTTTTCGAACGCCTTGGCTTGAGACAGCGGACCATGATCACCCTCACCTATCGCATCGAAACGTCTGAAAGCATCGAAGCGCTGGCAGCCAAGATCGCCAGCGACCAGTCGACCGGCACCTTCGTGGCGTTGCCCGGCGAGACCGAGGAACTGAAGGCCAGGGTGGCGGCCCGCGTGCTGGCGATACGGCAGCTGCCCGACGCCATCCGATCCTCCATTCCGCAAGCCGGCGATGGACCGTTCAAGCGCGCCGACGTCGACATCGCCTTTCCCTTCGATGCCATCGGCACCGATCTTGCGGCGCTGATGACCATCGCCATCGGCGGCACGTATTCGATCAAGGGCCTGTCCGGCATTCGCGTCGTCGACATGCAGTTGCCGAACGAATATCGCGGCGCCCATCCGGGTCCACAGTTCGGTGTTGCCGGCAGCCGCCGGCTGACCGGTGTCGCGGATCGCCCGATCATCGGCACCATCGTCAAGCCGGCGCTGGGACTGCGGCCGCACGAGACGGCGGCGATGGTTAGTGAGCTGATCGCAGCCGGCGTCGATTTCATCAAGGACGACGAGAAGCTGATGAGCCCGGCCTATTCGCCCTTGGCGGAACGGGTGAAGGCGATCATGCCGCTGATCCTCGACCACGAGCAGAAGACCGGCAAGAAGATCATGTATGCCTTTGGCATCTCCCATGCCGACCCGGATCAGATGATGCGCAACCACGATCTGGTGGCGAAGGCCGGCGGCAATTGCGCGGTGGTCAACATCAACTCGATCGGCTTCGGCGGCGTGGCCTACTTAAGAAAGCGCTCCAGCCTGGTGCTGCACGCCCATCGCAATGGCTGGGACATTCTCACCCGCCATCCCGGCCTCGGCATGGATTTCAAGGTCTGGCAGCAGTTCTGGCGGCTGCTCGGCGTCGATCAGTTCCAGATCAACGGCATCGCCTCGAAATATTGGGAGCCGGATGACTCGTTCGTCGCCTCCTTCAAGGCGGTGACGACACCGATCTTTTCGCCTGAGGACTGCGCCCTGCCGGTCGCCGGCTCCGGCCAGTGGGGCGGACAGGCACCCGAAACCTATCAACGCACCGGCCGCACGGTCGATCTTCTCTATCTCTGCGGTGGCGGCATCGTCAGCCATCCGGACGGGCCGGGCGCCGGCGTGCGCGCCGTGCAGCAAGCCTGGCAAGCGGCCGTCGACGGCATTCCGCTGGCGGACTTCGCCCTCAAGCATCCTGAACTGGCGCGATCGATCGAAAAATTCGGCGATGGCAAGGCAGCCTGACGCCATGCAAAACCTGTTGCTCAGCTATTATGGCGACGACCTCACCGGCTCGACCGATGTCATGGAGGCGCTCGAACTCGGCGGCGTGCCGACCGTGCTGTTCATGAGGCAGCCCGACGAGGCCCAGCTTGCGCGGTTCAGCCATTGCCGGGCGATCGGCCTGGCTGGGACCAGCCGCAGCGAGACGCCACGGTGGATGGACACGCATCTCACCGACGCCTTCGCCTGGCTGAAGACGCTGAACGCCGAAATCTGTCACTACAAGGTCTGCTCGACCTTCGATTCCAGCCCGACGACCGGCAGCATCGGCCGGGCGATCGAGATCGGCCGCTTGGTCTTCGCGCAGGACAGCGTGCCGCTGCTGGTCGGCGCGCCTCAGCTCAAGCGCTACACCGCCTTCGGCCACCTGTTCGCCGCCTATCGCGACCAGTATTTCCGCATCGACCGCCATCCGGTGATGAGCCGCCACCCGACGACGCCGATGGATGAATCCGACCTGCTGATCCATCTGTCGCGGCAGACCGGGCTTTCCTCGGGATTGCTTGACCTGGCGACGCTGCAGTCCGCATCGCGGTCGCAAGCCTTCGATCGCCTCGTGGAGAATGGCGCGGCCATCGTGCTTGTCGACGTCGACAGCCGGGAGACCCAGGCACTTGCCGGCAAGGAGATCTGGCGCGTCCGCAAGCCGGGCGGCTCTTTCGTCGTCGGCTCGTCCGGCATCGAGTATGCGTTGCTGGCCGAATGGGCGTCGAGTGACATCATCAGCCCTGGACCAGGCTTCACGCCGCCGGGCGCCGCCGACCGGATCGCTGTCGTGTCGGGCAGTTGCTCGCCTACCACCGAACGACAGATCCGGCATGCCCTGGGCGACGGTTTCGACGGCATCGAGGTCGATCCCGTCGAACTGGTTTCGGAGGCTTCGGAGCAGGCAATCGCGCGTGCGGCGGCAAGCGGCCGCGCCAGCCTGCAAGCCGGGCGGAGCGTCATCCTCTACACCGCGCTTGGCCCCGCCGCCGACAGGGGCGCCGAAATCGACCGCCAGGAAGGCGCCCGCCACAAGCTTGGCCGCGGCCTTGGTGCGCTGCTGCGCCAATTGACTGAGGAGCAGAGCTTGCGCCGCGTGGTCATTGCCGGCGGTGACACGTCAAGCCATGCGCTGGGACAAATGGGTGTCGACGCGCTGACTGTCAGGATGCCTCTGCCCGCCTCGCCTGGTTCTCCACTTTGCGTTGCTCATTCGCACGTCAAAGCGATCGACGGGCTGGAGGTTGCGTTGAAGGGCGGGCAGGTAGGAACCGACCGCTATTTCTCGTCCATCCGTGACGGCCTTCGCAGTTGACAGTGCGTTGGGCTGGTAGACTGCGAAACTTGACAGAAAACATGCACCAGTCCATGTGCTTCAACTAGCGCCGATGCACCGAGCGAAAATATGTCTGCTCGAAAGTGGACCAGCACCCCTCCCGACTAGGCCTTCGGGGTGGGTTGAGCGATGACCGCTTTCGGGAAGGCTGCGAATCGCCAGGAATGGCGGACATCAAGCGCATTGATGACAAACGAACTCCGCATGAATTTCGGTCCACGGCCGAAATGTTCCGACCACCGCATACCGCCGATCGATCCCGTAAAAGCAAACGCAGCGGTCGTCCGTCGTCAACGCGCGGTCATTCGCTCGACTCGTCTCCAACGTCCTCTTGGCCGGCCGCAAAGTCGGGCATGATTTCACCGCCCAGCACCCTCTCCTTCGACAGCAGTCCGGCATCCTCGAGCGCCTCGAAGTCGGGCAGGTCACGCAGCGTGTCGAGCCCGAACTCCAGCAGGAATTCCTTTGTCGTCACGTAGGTGTAGGGGGCGCCCGGCGTTGGGCTACGCGGACCGCAAGCGATCAGGCCGGCACCGCGCAGATGACCAATAAAATCGCGACTGATCTCCTTGCCGAAGAAAGACGACAACTCGGCGCGGGTGATGGGCTGGAAATAGGCAACGCACATCAGCACCAGCACCTCTGACTGCGTGAGGTCTGTCGCGCCCTCATTGCCGCCGACCGCACTGCGGATGGCGTCTGCATAGGCAGGCCGGGTTAGGTGCTTCCAGCCACCGGCGACGGCGACGAGGTCATAGGGTCGTCCGCGCAGTTCTTCACGGATGTCGTCGATGAGGAGGTCGATGCTGCAACTTCTGCCGACGATGCGGGCGAGCGTGTCGCGCGTGACGGGCTCGCTGGCAGCAAAAATTGTCGCCTCGACGCGGAGCATCCATTCCCGCCAACGCACCTCCGGCGGCAGATGATCCAGTTCGCGATCGAACAGATGGTCATCAGGCCGATCCTTTCCTCGTCTGCGCACCGCTTCCGCCATAGTCTTCAAAGCCCGTAAATGCGGAACGCGGTGCGGCCGGAAAGTTCGCGGACGGCGCCGAGTTCGACCAGCCGGTCGAACAGGCGGCGCAGCCCACGGTCACTCATGCCGGCGATCTTTTCCGAGGCAACGATCGCATCGTCGGACAGGAGCCTTTTGACAACGGCGTCCGCTGCCTTGGCCCTGAGTTTCGGCGCAATGGCAAGCAGCCGGTTGGCGCGGCGCTCGAGCTCCGCGGAAAGATCGATGGCGCGCAGCGCAGCGCGTGCCTGGGCGGCAAGCAGACCTTTCGCACGCTGACGATCTGTCGAAATGCTTGTCGCCACCGAGCTGGCCGCCGATCGACGCGGGCGAGCGCCCGTTCCCGAGGTCGCTTCCGCGCCCAGCAGCGGCACCGCGTGTGCCCAACCCAGTCGTTGCGCCAGCAGGGCGTCGGCGAGCCAGGCTCCCAGGGCGCCTGCAAAGCCGTGGCGTTCGGCGATCGCGATGGCGCCGGTCATCATTTCCACCGTCCCGTCACTGGCGGCGAGCCGCCGAAGATCGTCCGTCAGGTCGCTCACGCCCGCATCACTACGCAAGAGACCGAGGTCATCCAGCACCGCGCCGATGCCCGCCTCGGTGAGCAGTTTCTCCGCAGGCGTTGCGGCCAGCCTGCGCCAGGCCACAAGCATCCTGCCGGCGGGCCCGGGATTGTCGCCCGGTCGTGTGTGAAGCACGGCGTCGCGCAGCGCGCTTTCATCCTCGACGCGGCCGGCCTGCTTCGCCGTTGCCGCGGCCGCCGAAACCGCCAGCCTCTGCCGCCAGGCGCCAGCCCACCGCTCCTGCCGTCGCACCATCGCATCGAGCGCGCCAATGGTAGCGCCGGCGGCGAGCGCGACCTCCTCAACATCTTTTCCCGCAAGGTTTTGCGCATCCGGGATGGCCCGGCGCAACCATGCCGGCACCGCCATGATCGGTGCGACCGCCGTGGCACCGGGAAGGGCCACGTGGCGTAAAGAGGATTTGGGACGCAGAATCATCTCAGTCACGATGAATCATGGCGGCGCTTCTGGCAACGGAAATAGGCAAAAAGCGCTGTACCTGTCGCACAAACACAACGAACGATAATCTTGCATTATCGATCATTCTCGTCTGCCCAGGAGAAATGTGCTTCTCGTCGAGCAAAATCCCGAAAACGTGCCGGGGACGCTTCCGCGCCGTCCCACAGCACGGCCGTGTGGGCGACAATTCTCGTCGCGCGATCGCCCAGCGTGTGCGGCATCGGCGTGGCCATTGTAGCTTCCCCCAAAAGCGTCACCGCGCCTCTGCTCCCGCCCCTCCGTCAACTCGCCAGGCCAAAGATTTCCTTGCCGGAGGATAGGCGGAGGATCTATATAGGATCGTATAGCAGTATAGAACACGGAGTATGGGGATGGCGTTTTCCGTCAAGGACGACCGCACCGATGCGGCGGTTCGCAGACTGGCCAAGCTCAAGAACATGAGCCTTACCGAAACGATCCGCGACGCCGTGGAACAGGAGTATCAGCGCAGCCGCGGCGCAATCCCCCTGCCCCAGCGGCTGAAGGCGCTTGCCGAGCGCTATCGCGCCTTTCCCGAAACCGGCGCCCAAGCCGACAAGGCTTTTTTCGACGACCTGTCGGGAGATAGCTGATGTTTGTCGACGCCTCGGCCATCATTGCCATCATCGGCGACGAAGACGATGGCTTGGCGCTTGCGGCCCGCCTCGGTCAGGCCGGAAGTGTCCGCGTCTCGCCGATCGTTGTGTATGAGGCCGTGGCCGGCCTGGCGCGCAAACGTGCCTGCCCGGTCAAAGAGGCGGAGGAACTTGTCACCCTGATGCTGGACGAGATTCCTGCGCAAATGATCGAGATCAATGGCGCGATCGGGGGCGAAGCCATCCGGGCGTTCCATCGGTTCGGCAAGGGCCGGCACAAGGCGGATCTGAATATGGGCGATTGCTTCGCCTACGCTTGTGCCAAGCTCTATGACATCCCGCTGCTGTTCAAGGGCAATGATTTCGTGCACACCGACATCGAGGTGGCATGATGGACCGCAAATCCGAGGAGCGACCTATCGCCCGAGAAGACGAGGCAAGCGTCGACGACCTGCCGGATATCATCGGCGTGGTGATGGAAATGAGCCAGGCACCGGTTGATCCCCCCTCGCCTGCTCCGCAGACGGCGTATGGGCCGCGGCCGACGTCCGGTTTGGAGCCAGCGTTTGGCGTTCCGCCTTATCTGGAAGGGCTCGCCGCGCGCGCTCGCGATTACGTTGAGGCAGCAAGCTCGGCCAACACCCGTCGCGCCTACGCCGCGGACTGGAAGCATTTCCGTGCCTGGGCGCGCAGGCAAAATCTCGAGGTGTTGCCGCCAGATCCGCAGGTCGTCGGCCTCTACATCACGGCTTGCGCGTCCGGTAAGGGAACAGGAAACACCAAACCGAACGCCGTCTCGACGATCGAGCGACGTCTCTCTTCCCTGACCTGGAATTTTTCTCAGCGTGGGCAGCCGCTGGACAGAAGGGATCGACACATCGCCACCGTCATGGCCGGCATTCGCAACAGCCACGCCGCCCCTCCCCGGCAGAAAGAAGCCATTCTTCCGGAGGATCTGATTGCCATGCTCGAGACGCTTGACCGCGGCACGCTGCGTGGCCTACGCGACCGCGCCATGCTGCTGTTGGGTTTCGCCGGAGGCCTGCGCCGCTCCGAAATCGTCGGCCTCGACGTTGCCAGGGATCAAACCGAGGACGGCCGCGGCTGGATCGAGGTCTTGGACAAAGGCGTTCTCGTCACATTGCGCGGAAAGACCGGCTGGCGCGAGGTCGAGATCGGCCGCGGCTCATCCGATACCACCTGCCCGGTTGTCGCCGTGCAGACCTGGCTGAAACTGGCCAGGATCGGCCATGGCCCCCTGTTCCGGCGCGTCACCGGGCAAGGCAAGGCGGTTGGCTCGGAGCGGCTGAACGACCAGGAGGTGGCACGGCTGGTCAAACGCGCTGCACTTTCCGCTGGTGTCCGAGGCGACCTGCCGGAAGGCGAACGGAAGGAAAAGTTCGCCGGCCATTCATTGCGCGCGGGCTTGGCCTCGTCAGCCGAGGTCGACGAGCGCTATGTGCAAAGGCAGCTCGGCCATGCCTCCGCCGAAATGACCCGCCGGTATCAGCGCCGAAGAGATCGGTTCCGCGTCAATCTCACCAAGGCGAGTGGCCTGTAGCCGATCGCGAAAAGCCCCCTCCCCTGCCCTGTTGAACGCAACGCAAGTTCTTTTCCATCAAGTGACGGGCGTGATCGGTTTCAACGACGGACATGGGTTTCGAGATCGGCCGATCTCGCCGGCGGGACCCCAAGAGATCGCCGGGCCTCGGCCCACCCATCAACGCCATGACAATTGGTCTTTTGGCAATCGGCCGCTTGGGTCGAACACAACCACCTGGTGAGGCAGGTCAGGTCCCCATTTCCAAAGTACGAGATTGCGATCGTCCGCCTCGGCGCCTGGAGCAAAGCTCGGCACCAGGATTCCGGCAACGCCCTGTGCGGCAAGGCGATCGTGAATGCTCCACGACGGCGGCCGTTCGCCCTTTGCCAGTGCCATTGCCCAGGCACAACTCATGTCTTCCGTCGTGATCGAGACCTTGGCCCGCTCTGCCTCGGACGTCAGATCGACGACATCCGCACAATCGACTTCATAAGAGCACAGGACGCACGGATCGATGCGATGCGCAAAGCCCTGATTGGCCTCCTTGACCGCGGTCATGACGCTTAAAGCGAGGTAAAGCGCAGGCACGCCTTTGGGATTGAAGCGTGCGCCCCTGATCGCTGCCCCATCGCCCGATGTCGGTTTGAATGCCCAGCGTGGATCGTGTGCCCGGTAGCAGGTCCCCACGAACCTCAAGCAAAGCCCCCGAGGGCCATATGGTCGAGATAATCCCGAACGGAACCCGCCTTGCCATCCTTGACGAGCGCTTCGGCGGTGCGTCCTCCAAAGGCCGGCAGGGGTTGGGCGCGATACCAGGCCATTGCCTGTTCCTTGCCCCCCGACCATTCAGTAACCCGGCTGATGATCTCGAGCATCTCGCGCAGGCGACCCTGCGTTCTTGCGGCGCCACTGCGTTCAGCGCGGTAGACGGTTTCGCGAGCCAATCCCGCAGTCTCCGCGAGCTGGCCCTTGGACATGCCAAATCCGGCCGCCACCTGGTCGATCGCAATCTTTCCGCCCGTGTCCATATAGGACAGGACCAGTGGCTGGCCCGCTGGCGAGAGTTTCAGAGCTTGAGTCATTCAGGCCACCTTGCCATATCCATGGACATATTTCTTGTACACAAGATATGGCACATTCGAGTCCCTTACAAGGATGCACCGCACCGCGTTCAGCTGCCCGACCTAAAAAACCCGGCTAGCGCACGAGGCGGGTAGCGGCGTCGGGCCGCCCGCCGGCGTCATCAACCCTGCTTCCTCTTCTCGAGTTTTGCCCGCAGCAGCGCCATGATCATCGGCCAGACCGAGAACTTCCCCTCCCTGGCCCGTGTTGTCAGGCTTCGCAGATAGCCGCCAGGGCTGGAGATATGTTCGAACCGCTGCTGGATCGCGGCAATCACGGTCGCTGCCTGATCCTCGCCCATCACCTCGCATGCTTCCTGGTAGGCACTGGGGCTGATCCCGAGATACGCCCTGCCCGTGGCGGCCGCGGCCATCAGATCCCGCCATGTCCGGATTTCACCGCTCTTGGCCAGGGTCACAATATCCGGGCAGGCATCCAACACGATCCCCAGGGGCAGCTCGCGTTTGGGCAAGTGCCGCACGTTGTCGGTTTCCGCGGCGTTGGCGCTCGCTTCCTTCTGTTCTCCAAAGCCTCGTTCAATTTCAGTATTGGAGTCTGGATTTGAATTCTGTATGTGGCGCTCAGAATGAGACTCATTGGCGTTCTTATTGTGTGAATTGACGAACGTTTCCAGCGTGTTCTGCACCTCCAGCCACAACGCCTCGAGCTCTCCCGCTATGGCGTCGTACGACTGGCGCGGTGCCGTGCGCGGAATCCGGCCGGCGATCCCCTCATACGCGCGCTGGAACCCTCTCCAGTCGGCCGGGATTGCTTCGTCGATGCCTGTCGCGATCATCTTGACGATATCGCGTCGGCACAGAGTGATCCGCTCCTTGGCCAGCTTGAGAGCCCGCCGTTCGGCCACGACGGCCTCGGCGAGATCCTTGAACTCCTGTGCCCGCACCACGATTGGCGCCAGGTCGAAGCCATAAGCCTGCTCGATCTCCCCGCTCGGACCCTTGCGCGCGAAACGCTTGCCGTTGGGACTGTCCCTGCGAATGACCAGTCCGCACTGCACCAGGACGGCAAGATGCCGCCGCAGCGTCGCCGGCGACATGCCGTTGGCCCGACTGATGAGCTGCTCGTTTGACGGAAAGACGATCAGATCGCTGTCGCCGTTGAATGCCGTGTCCGGATGGAACGACAAAAGTGCATTAAGGATCGCCAGCGCGCGATCGGTTGCGCCGACCGCGTCACGGGCCTCGCGGACGTGCTGGAATACATGCCACTTGTGCACCGTGGCATCCTTGTCCACCGCCCTCGCCGCGACCTGGGCTGCCATCATGCCAAGCGTCATTGGCCGCCGCCCAAAGGGCGTCGTCGTGTAGTGCCTCTCCATTTCCCTCGCCTTTCAATCAGGCAAAAGAAAACTGCTCGTCGAAACGACGCCAACGACTCTTGACAGTGATTCGGGGAAGTGCGATTCTCAGCTTGCTACAGACATGAGAAGGGCTTCCGCGACGGTTTCGTTCGGGGGCCTTTTTCTTTTGCGGTTTCAGTCTCCTGTTTTCTTCGCCGCTTCCGATGCCCGGAACGCCTCGAAAAGCTCGTCCAGCCTGTCGGAAATGAATGCACCAAAGGGTGACGCTTCCCGGGATTTCAGGGCGAGCGTAAACACCTTTCCCGTGTCCGTGATCTTGGCTTGCACCGACTTGTCCTGCGGCGCCCAAGCCCTCTCCCTGGGCTTTGATTTCACCCCCGGGCTTTTCACCGGAGCGCTCACACAGTCAAAGAGGCGGGCAAAGCGGCCGTCGCTGCCCAGTTGGGCGAACTCGGCGCTTGTCACACACTCGGTCGCCCGCGCCACGGCTCGCGGATGCTCCATCAGCTTGGCAAGCTGCCACCAGCGATCCCTGCCAATGGTCTTGGCGGCGCCGACCGCCACAATCACCTGCTCTGGAATGTTGCTGGTGACGCTTCGCATCTTCGAATAGGTCGTATCGTCGAGGGCAAGGGCTGACTTGACCGTCTCCGGCGAATGCCCCCGTTTGAGAATGCGGTCTGCAAACAGCGTCCGTTCGATGAAGGACAGGTTTGCCCGCGCCGCATTCTCCTGGCCCTGGGCGATGACATGGTCCTCATCGTCCATTTTCTTGACGACAGCGCGGACGGGCCTCTCCAGCTGGCGGGCGACCCTAACGCGCCGGTGGCCAAAGACGGTTTGAAACCGGCCCGGAACCTCCGGGTGAGGTCTGACCAGAACCGGAGAGTCCTGCCCTCGCGCGCGGATTGCCGCCAGCAACTCCTGAAAGGCTTCGTCGTCGTCGTCCATGCGGTCCGAGACGAAGGACGTATCGACCAAAGCCGGATCGAGATCGACGACCGAACTCTTGGACAGCTCCTCGAATGACTGCATGATCGATCGCGACGCGCCGCGAACCGCATACCCCGACACATCGCGATTGTCAGCGACTGGCGTTGCCGGGGTCATAACACTGCCGAATATGTCCCTGCGCGCCATTCAACCACTCCGATTTTCGGTTAGTCGACTGATTTCACGAGGGAAATGTCCACTTTTTACTGCCGTAAAACACCCCGTCATGACCGCCCCCATGCGCGATGGATGAGCGCTGCGATCTCCGAGTTCACAGCATCCAGCGATTCAAGCGCGCGGTCGTAGGTCGAACGGGTAAAAGCCGATTTCTCCACCTCATAGAGCGTCTGTTTCGTCAGCCCCGCGTCCGAGATTGCCGTCGACTTGAGCATCGGATTGTCGAGGATCTGGCCCGCGAGCATCGATTGCATGAAGCCGACCATCTGCGCCTGCGGAATGTCCGTCGGCTCATAGCGCGTGATCAGATAGCGAAACCAGTCGAGCTCGATGGACGCGCCGGCAGCCTTGATGGTCTTCAGGATGCCGCCGAGCATCAGCAGGAACTGGCTCATCGACATCAGGTCGAGCATCTGCGGGTGGACGGTGATGAGCACGGAGGTCGCCGCCGACATCGCCGTCAAGGTGAGATAGCCGAGTTGCGGCGGGCAATCGACAACCACGACGTCGTAGCGCTCGTCCACCTCGGTCAGCGCCCGGGCGATCCTGGTGAAGAACTGGCGGCCGGCGCTGGAGGATTTGTCCTGCATGGCCAGCGGCGTGTCGTATTCGTACTCCTGCAGCTCGAGATTGGCTGGAATGATATCAAGCCCCGGAAAATTCGTCGGCACGATCACGTCGGCTATCGGCTTGCGCTCGTCGTCGTAGCGGATCGCCTCGTAGAGCGAGAGGTTGCGGTCGAGTTCGGGCTGGAAGCCATGCAGGGCAGACAGCGACGCCTGCGGGTCGAGATCGATCGCAAGCACGCGGTGCCCGGTCAGCGCAAGGTGCTGGGCGAGGTGGGCTGCGGTCGTTGTCTTGCCGCTGCCGCCCTTGAAGTTCACGACCGCGACCACCTGAAGCTTGTCTCCTGGTTTGCGGTGCGGGACGTACTTCTTGACCTCGGTCCGGCCATGCCGATCCAGGAAGTGGCGAAGCTCGAGCATCTGCTCGGCGGTGTAGGACCGGCGCCCCGAGGGGATTTGCTCGGGCATTGGTCCCTTGCCTTCGAGATGCAGGCGCTTCAGATTGTTCTGCGAGACGCCGAGGTAATGGGCGACTTCCGCCATCGAAAATGACCGAAGGGTCTTTGTCGCATTGGGGGGGAACTTCTCCATACGGAGCTGATTAAGGCGCCGCGATATCTCCGCGCCCTGCTCGAGGATCTTGTCGTCGAACTCGAAGCGTGGCAATCGCATGGCAATGTTCATTTTCCGTCCGACCCGAATTGGCGCTTTTTGTGAGCAATCCCCTCAACAAGCGCCATTAAGCTCCGATTCGGACAGACCGGCAAGAAGTTTTAGGTTAACAGAAGGTTAACGAGACCGGCTGCTCCTTTTATCAGGCTCCTGAAAGTCAGCGGGGCGTGCGCAAAGACCAGGACGTGTCCTACTTCAAAGCTAAGCGCATGTTTTCACAGGTGTAAGGGGCCTTTTTTACTGCGGTAAATTTCCCTAGGAGAGGCAGCTTCGGGGCAGGGGCCTCAATGCTGGCTTGGGACGCGACGAGGAACCGGCGCCCATCCCCCTCCAGAGCTGCGATGATGCCTCCAGGCTGTGTTTCGCAATTTCTATTACGCGCGCCCATATGTGCCACGCGGCCGATCCCACGCTTGCGTTCTTGCGCGACCGTAGGATCATTAACGGCGCAGAGGCGCCATGCTCACTGTCGGCTGTGCCGAACCGGAACCGCCCCATCAATGCTCGAGTGCCCAGCCGGTCTGGTCGCAGGCCCAGATCGGCCCCCATCCACGCGCATCCAACGTGTCACGGATTTACCTGTCCAAGCTCGGCCGACGACGACCTCCGCTGCCTCGGCTGCTGTCACCTCCGCCCCTCATAGGGCGCCGAACTGCTTTGACAGGTGCATTGCGGCCTTGGCAAAACGGTCGCCCCAGGAAATGTCCCGGCCGATCGGTGTGTGCGTCGATCCGGTATATCTGTGGTGAAGGCTGAGCACCGGCCACGGTACGACGCGAGGCGCGTGCGCCGTTGCCGAAAAGAGCGCGGTGACCGTTCCGCCCAGCATTTTCCTGACAGGCGGCGAAACGGCGCCTAACAAAACATGGCGCCGCTGTGCAGATCCAAGGCCTATTTTTTATGACCATCCGCAGAGCCTTCCCCGGATCCATCTCGTGGAAGGCTTCTGCTGGACAGTCTCAGCAAAGCGAGCTGACTTTCCTCGCGTACGCAGACCGCGGAGGGGAGGGCGCGCCGGTTACGGATGATATGCAACGGTGGCTCTACGAAGCGCTACGATGGCCAGCGGGCTGCTCTTGAAACGTGACCGGTGCTGACCCACATGCACACCGCGTTGGATGTCTCCTCCCATTGCGTCCGACGCGTTCCCCTTTGGAGGTTTTGAACCTTCATACCTGGCCGGGCTTAAACAGTCCGGCCATTTTCTATGGTCACAACGCAACTGCGGGCACAGCAATCAGCTCGCGATTGCCTGGCGCCTTCGCGTTGAGATAGAGGGGCATGCCGCCAAAAGGGCTGCGCCAGATCCTCGACGGGGATTTCGAACAGCATTCGAGGAGCACACCGCTTGACGCTGTTTTGACCTGTCGGTGGCTTGCGAGGTGTCGGGCTACCCACCAGCCCTTCGAGCATCCGGCTTGGCTTTCTCGTATCGCAGCGCTCTCCTGCCTGCACCATGGGCCGATGTCGACTTGGCCGAAACTCCTGGACGATCGCCCACGTTGAACGGCGGGTACGGTAACAGTTGATTCAACCATTGCTGGTATTCTAGGGAAGTGTGGTAGCGGCTCCGACACTGCGACGGGGGTGGGTTGCCGGAGCCGCCTGCGCAGTCAGGGTTGGGGTCGACCGCGCTGTCCCAGAATAGGACGGCGCGGTCAACGATTCGTTAAAATGCCTCGGAACTAATTAAGCATACGCTAATTGAGTCGCGATCGTGCGAGTCAGTTCATGCGCTTGAAGTTCATTCCGCCGTTGATGCCGACGCTCGTCGAGCAGCCTCCCGAGGGCGACGACTGGATTCACGAGGTCAAGTTCGACGGCTATCGCTCGCAGCTGATCATCGACGGCGCCGGCACCAGGATCTATACGCGCAACGGCCACGACTGGACGGCCAAGTATCGCGACCTGGTAAACGAATCCGCCAGCCTCGGCGCCGAAAGCGCCATTGTCGACGGCGAGATCATCGTGCTCAACAAAGCCGGCCTGTCCGACTTCGGAGAGCTGCGCCAGGCAATCACGCGCCGGCAGCATGATCTCTATTTCGTTGCCTTCGACCTGCTTTACCTCAATGGTCACGATCTGCGCGACATGACGCTGGAAGAGCGGCGCGAGATCCTGGCCGGCATGATCGAGCCGGGCGGGCGCATCCAGTTCAGCGAGCCGCTGCCGGGCGACGCCAAGGCCATCTATCATCTGCTCGACGAGGCCGGACTCGAGGGCATGGTGTCGAAGCGCCGCGACAGCAAGTACCGCGGCGGCCCGTCGACAAATTGGCTGAAGACGAAATGCTACGCCATCGACGAATACCAATTGCTTGGCGTCGAGCGCGAGGCCGGCAAGCCGGCCTTCGCGCTCATGGCCGATCAGGTGACAGGCAAGTATGTCGGCTCGGCCTTCATCAATTCCAGTCGTGCGATCCGTGAGCGGCTGTGGAAGCGTGTCCAGGACCATGCCGGGCCGGCGCCCAAGGGAATGAAACGGCCGGCGACGCAATGGGTCAAGCCCGGCCTGATCGGTCGCGTCAAGCACTTGCGCGGCGAAGAGGATTTACGGCACGCTTCGCTGCAGGATTTCTGGGAGGAGAGGGGGGACGTCTAGCCATGCCGATCAAGAGAAAAGCGACGGAAGCAGGTATTTTTGACCCATCTGAATTGGCGATGTTGGCGCGAGTCTACGAGCGGCTAAAGCTCGATAATCAATCCACCGATGCACGTGACGGGCTCGCGTCTCGCATCATCGCCAACTACATGGCCGGGGTCAACGACGAGAACGAACTGGTTTCGCTTTCAAAACAGCCTTTAGGTCGCTAGCCGACTGTCAACTCTCGGCTTGGCGGACAGGAACAAATCATGGGTTCGCAGCTTTAGGAGACAACGAAGAAATCCCCAGGGCGCGTCCAATATGTTCAGTGACAAAGAAACACGAGTTTTGGAAGCGGGGCTGTTCGCGGCAGTGCCTCTATCGATCCTGATATCGATCATGATGGTCAGCCTTACGTTCGGCTGGTTTGGATGAGCGCGGCGGCGCCAACTTCCTGGATTTGCGAGGATCACAATTCCTTACGAATATGTAAGGCGTGAACCTTGGCCAAGCGATTATAAGTGAGAGCGAGCAGCAGAGATTCAGCCCCGCTGCTCATTGGGTGCACCACATCCAGCGGCCCGCTGTCTCGTCCCAATCAACCTTGGCAGCGGGCTGTCGGCTTTAGCAGATCCGGTTTCATCGTGGCGAGGAGTCAGGAATGCGGATGTCCGGCGAGTGTGTTCATCTCGGTCGCGATTCTGCTTTTTTCGCAGGGCCCGCAATTTGGATGACGGTTGAGTCGATTGTTTCAAGCCGTCCCGCCGTCGCTCATTGAGACGCGTCCGGCGTGATGAAGCCTCAACAATCCGCCGCTTGGAGAGGGGCCGATCCGATTGCAGCTGGGGACTGGATCGTGCGTACCCGGTAAGGCTGTACGCCAAAACCAATGTGATAGGCGACGTACGGTTTTTTCGGAACCGACTTGCGGCAGTCAAGTTCTACTGGTGCTCGGTTTCCCTCACCGAGCCGGTGTAACAGAAAGGCCCGTCACTGCTTGCTCGGTGGCGGGCTTTCTCTTTTTGACGCGTCCGGCGCCGCCAAGTGCAGCCAGGCTTACGCTCGAGCCGCGCGACGCTTGGAAAGCGACTGCCACAACTCTGCTTCTTCGATGAACCCGCTCTCAAAAGCCTCGATAACTTCGCCGGCAAGCATATTCCTCTGATCCACGTCTTTAAGGGCGAGCCGGCGCTCATGGCACAAGTGGTCGAACACCCTCTGGATGATTGCCAGGTCGGCTGGGTTGAATACGCTACTGTATTTTTTGAAGGGCATGACGCTCTCCTCCCTTTGTCTGGGCGAAAGCGTGATCGGCTCTTTCAAGCGTCCGTCTGCCTCGGTTGGTCCGGACGACAAACGGCATCCTATACGCGCACACACGCCTTGGCGAATCCTTGGTGGACGCACATTGAAACCACGACCCAATTTCTGGAACCATTTCAGCGCCAGCTAATTGAATCGCCGTGGCAACGCAATGCGCCGACCTTAGCACCGCAGGGGTATGCGAAACCCCGGCATAGTCCCCGTCACACCCCGGGGGCGGCCCGCCGCTGCCGTGAATGGAGCGGCGGGTTTTTTGCTGGCCGCACTGGAACTGTTGCCGGCGGCGAAGCCTACTTCGCTGACCCGTCGTCGATGAGGGGTGAGGCGCTCGGCATGCATTGCTGCCAGCCGGCTGGCGTTGGCTGCTTCTCATATTCAATGATGGCAGCTGGGCACTGTTCGCGTTTGGCGAACGTTTCTGGCAACACCGCCAAGCCACCTTGAGGGCCTGGGACGACGAGATACCAGGCCAGAGCTGTCGGAAGCACGAGGCTCTTCTACCCATTTCTGCCGACGCCGGATCGGAACGATCGGAAGTTGATGGCGAAATGCTGGCTTTCAGCCTTTGATGGCATTTCAGCGCGGCATAACCGACGGATCAATGTTGCTGACTGAGTTACGATCGCGGCGTCACGCGTGCCGGACAGCGCCGTCATCGGGTAACGAACGTGCGCACTCAAAAAGCTGCATTGGCAACTGGTGCTGACCACTAGCGACAAGCAAGCGACCCTCGATCTACCCAAAGAGATCGGCGACTAGGTTCGAGACGATCGTGCCGAATTCGGAGAAGCGTTGGTGCGTAAGGCGACGACCTTCTCCATTGTGCATTGCACCGCGCTGAGGAGCTTGGTCGTACCTGCAATGGCAACGATCGATGGGTTTGCGCAAGTACCCAGGCGAGTGCGAGTTGTGCGGGCGTTACCCGCTTCTCGGTGAGCGATGCTCGCCTCGGAGGTCGTACAGGAAGGTCGGCGACCTGCCAAGCCTGACAGACGCCTTAGCTGGAGGAGCCGTCCTAATTGGTAATATGTTGGCGAAGCGCGCGATCTGGTTGACCACGTGGAATTGCAATCTTCCAAGGCCATGGTCCTCCAGCAACAACTTCCTGCGAACCTTCTGGGGCAGAATTTCAACTGCGGCTGCCACAAGCAGTCGCTGCACAGGACGCATGCCCGAGGCGATCGATGCCGTCCTCATTATGTCAAGAAACTCGAATATTATGCCCGAGGACTCCAGCGATGGCATCATCTGGTCGAGCATCGAGTGCCATTCATCCATGGAACGGGGCGCGCTGATTGCACCGTAAAGGCGCGCAGCCGGCTCGGCTTCCGCGAAAGCCTGGGATTTTTCGGCGCCACTGATGGGACTGGCGAAGCGTGCATAGGCCTCGATAAACCCGAATGATGCCGTCGCCTGCACCCAGTCGAGAAGCCGAGGGTCGTTGGCGTGATAGGGCTTGCCATCCGGCGTTGCGCCATGGACCCCTTCGTGCACCCTGACGACCCTCGCGATCATCTTTTCGGCGGCACTCTTAGGCCCGTAGACGGTCATCATCGCCGCCGCGCCTGTACGTCGTAGGCGCATGACCGGGTCCTTCTGAAAGCTGCTGTGATCCCAGACCCCGGAGCGGACTGACGGCTCTGCAAGTTCGAGAATGACGGCAGCCACGCCTCCCACGAACAGCGTCACCGGGTTCTTGAAAATGCGCCAAGAGATGGAATCTGGCGGAATAAGAGCCAATTCTCCCGCTGGCTGGCTGAAGTCGAAATCTAGCCCCCTTGGGGGTTTCATCAGATCAGCGACGGGAGCAAGAAAGCGATCGAGAATGGGCATACACTTTCCGTCTGGATCAAGGGCTTCTTATCTAGCGTTCAACCCTCACATCGGCAACGAGCGAGCGATCTCTCCCGGATGAGCTGCTCAATGCAAGGGGTGAGTTGGCATCGTCGTCCGCGAGCGATAATGGCCGCTGTCAGCCTTACAAAAAAACTCTTCGATGCGGATCTTGAACGTGATTTCCCCGTTCGCAGCGGCTTTCTACTGAAGCTCGTATAGGAGCATCCGAAAGCCCGCCTTCGACGCATCAGGCGACCGGGCACGTACACGAGAGGATCGTGACGATATGTGACACCTCAACTGAGCGCCGCACATGGCCTGCGCTCTATAGCAAGGGCTGGGTATTGGAACTCGTCCGGCGAAAGAGCACGTTCCCAAAAAGTCCTACTAGGGCTCATTCCAGTGGCCCACTGGATAACCCTTCAATTGATGCAGAGCGCCATTGTTTCTCAGCCATTTGTCTGACCTATTGTGATTTGCGGCTCGGGGGCGGGCCGTATATTGGGGGAAGAATATTGAAAACTCTTGGATATTTGGGGGCAGCTTCGGCTGCTCTTCTGACTGCTTGCGCCACGCCTGCGGAGAAAATCACTGCCGCTTACACCTCACCGATTTTGTATCAGAATCTAACATGTCAACAGATCGCAGCCGAGGCACAGGCGGTGACGTCTCAAGTTGCGATAGCAACCGGAAACCAGAATCAGAAAGCGACAGGTGATGCTGTCGCCTTTACGGTCGGCATGGTTGTCTTCTGGCCCGCCTTGTTCCTCATGCACGGCGACGGCGCCGAAGCTGGCCAAGTCGCCAATCTGAAAGGCCAGATGCAGGCGCTCGAAATAGCCAGTGCGCAGAAGGGCTGCGGAATAGTGTTCCAGCAGCCAAAGCCGGAGCCGAAGTCAGCAAAGAAAGGCGCGACACCCTATCCATGACCGCCTTAGGACACCCTCGGACTGCGTCGCGGGAAAATCCATCGGTGAGGGGGCGGGCGGCCTTGGACCGTGTCTTCGGGCCGGCGGCATTGTCTGAGAGTAGCTCTGCCCGATAGGAGGTAGGGGAAACCGGGCCTCACTTCCCACACGCACCCTCCCAACATTCGGAAAGAGGTGACCATCGGTCGCGCTTCTTGCAAAGGCTAAAAACAAGGTCTACCGCCTGTGATGAATGGGGATCTCGCGGACTCCGTTTGTTTTGACTGCTCCAGCTTCAGGAGCAATGCGGATTGCCGAACCGCCGCCGCTTAGAGACACAACCTGCTTTCTCAGCTGTGCAAGTTCGCCCACTCGAACCCTTGTAAATGCCCATGACCATGGGACCCGACGCTCGGCCGCAAACGTCTTCTGCCCTCGCTCCAGCATCAATGCGCCAGACAAAATAGCCTTTGCTTTATTGTGGCGGGACGGTTTGGTTTGGATCTAACAGGTGACGAAAGATTTCATAACGGAATGAACAGCAGGCGCTGCAACGCCGGCGCCAAATTGGACACGTTGGGCCAGACCAGGTTCGAGGCGCGAGAGACAGGCGAAGTGCGTTAGCCAACGGTGAAAGCACGGAACCATTCGCTTCGCCCGTTCTTTCTGCCAAGCCAATCCGGGCTAAAGGAGCATTCTGATGAAAACGCTGGCTGACATTTTCGAGCATACACTTCAAGACATGTACTATGCGGAGAACGCGATCACCAAGGCTTTGCCGAAGGTTGCCGGGGCCGCGAAGGATGCCAAGCTCAAGAAGGCCGCGGAGGACCACCTCGAGGAAACGAAGGGACAGATCAAGAAGCTCGATCAGGTGTTCAAGTCGATAGGGAAGAAGGCCTCCGGCGAGAAGTGCGACGCTATCGAGGGTCTGATCAAGGAAGCTGACGGACTGATGGAGGAAGCGTCAGGAACGGCCCTGGATGCGGGCCTGCTGGCGGCCTGTCAGGCCGTGGAGCACTACGAAATCTCCCGGTACGGCTCTCTGCGGGAATGGGCAAAGGAGCTCGGGCATGACGAGGCGCACAAGCTGCTCAGTGAAATCCTCGACGAGGAGAAGGCGACCAACAACAAGCTGACGAACCTGGCCGTTACGTCGATTAACAGCATACGCTAATCCCCCGAGCCACGCTGATCCTCCGCCCCAATGGCACGTGGACTGCGAAGTCAAGATCGAAGTCGGGACCGCAGGGTTCGACTGCATCCGGCAGAACATTCGATCGTGGCTCTCGGAACTTTTGTGAAGCCAGGCCCTTCTCCATTCGAACCATGGAGGACTCAATGGCAAATCTGGGAAAATTGGCGGTCGCTATGCTTGGCGTCCTGGCATACCAAAATCGCGACAAGATCAGTGAGATGATCCGGGGAGCCGGAGGACGAAACCCGAGCGACTCTCAAGGCGGGATCTTGGATGAGATATCGAAAGGCGTGTCGGGAACAGCCCTCGGTGACATCCTCGACCGATTCAGAGGGGCAGGGGCAGGGTCGAAGGTCGACTCCTGGGTTGGGAGGGGGCCGAACACCCCAATCGAATCAAGTGACGTGGAAGCAGCTATCGACGAAGACACCCTGACTTCGCTTTCGACACAGACGGGTCTTTCACGCGAGGAGCTCATCCGCCGGATCACGCAAGATCTACCAGAGGCAGTCGACAAGATGACGCCAAATGGTGAATTGCCTGCGGAGCCGACGCAAGCGGATAGGACGACCCTGCTTGACGACGTACCCCCGCGTCGGACTCAGGGATAGAATTCAGCTGGTCCGGGGACGTCTAGAATGAGCTCTACAGCGCGGAGATCTGCTTACCCGCCCCAAGCCAACGGCTGGGGTCCGGCAGGGCTATCAAGCCTCTGAGGCGGCAAGGACAATTGCCGAATTGGATGTGTGGTTGCGCTACTCGATTCCCGCTGGCGTATCCCTGGAACATCAATTCGTTTCGGACTGGTCCCCGTGCTCCGCGTGCTGCTCGATACGGTCTTGGGAAGCGTTCCTGCTCTCGCCTCAATCTTCGACGTCTATTTCAAGGCAAACAATCGCAACGTCAGACTGCTTCGCCGTCATCTGCAGAGGTAAAGGTTGCGGTGGCAAGCGACGTTCGTTTGCGACCGGCGAAGAATCGAGCGGGGACGGGTTTCATCTCAACCTCGGGGTCCGCCGCGGCCGTTTCCAAGGCCGGCGCGCAAGGCAGTGATGATGCGGATCACTCGTGACGATAACATCCACACTAGCGCGCTGCGCGCCGACCTTGCTGCAGCATCATGTAGGCCGCAGGGGGAATGTCCGGCGTTGTCGTCTCGGTGAATGCGAGCCGCCCCGGCCACGCCGGATGCTAGGCTGTCAAATCGGTGCGATGCTGTACAGTGGCGGGCTGAGGTTCAGGCATGCGGGCGTTTGTTGTTTTCCAGGAAAACCTGCACGATCAGGCAAAGTTCGACGCCTATCGCAAGGTTGTTTTACCCACCTTGGCTGCGTTCGAAGGCAGGTTTCTTGCTCGCGGTGGAGAGTTCTCAATTCTTGAGGGCTCCTGGCCCTTCGCCCGCACCGTAATCATAGAATTTCCCTCGCGGGCCGCTGCCGAGGGCTGGTATGCCTCGCCATCCTATCAAGCGATCTTGCCGCTTCGCCTGCAGAGCATGACTTGCAACGCCGTCATCGTTGATGGGGTGGATTAGTTTGTAACGGCTGGTCCAGCGCCTGGCCGAAACAATAGCGAGAGTGCCTCTCCACGGCTCTCTGTCGACTTTTCAAACGGTCATGAAGCCTCCTGGGCGGCAGGCCTATAGACTTTGAATGTCTGATCCGGTGAAAATTCCTCTCTTGCGATACAGCGTGCCGAGCGCCTCGCCTTTCCCTGAAAGCGGGCTTCGACGCTCGTTGATGGGGTATGATCATGAGCGGGTCGTATGCCCTGCGGCTCGACCCGATAGTATCGCCGACGGACTTAACGGCTCTCGCTGGGCCGGTTGTTGTAGCTACAATTAGCTTTGACCGCGCCAGTGTGGTCGATATCTGAATTTGCCTAACCCGGCGACGGGTTCGCTGTAGCCGCCCCAGGGCGAGGCGAGCGCGATGTAACTTGTTCCTGCCGAAACTCCTGCTATGAGGCAGGCCGCACCTTCTTTGCCGCGCAAGTGCCTCACACGGCCGATTGCGCGACCGGAAGGCTTCAGCGCCAAGTCCGTGGGCGACATCGCAACGAACGCGGCGGCGGTCAACGCGAGCGGAACCGCTACCGAATTGGCGCGTTAGGGCCTCGACCGGGCCGCCGAGGTTTGTGCGTCTCGCCGGGCTATGATTTGTAACTTTGGTGATGTCCCAGATGAACGGCCCACTTCATGCTTCGGATGGCGTGGTCGATGGGAACAGCCGTAAAGTCGAACGCTTAGTGCACGTGAGGCGGAGTCACCCTGCAGCAATTGCATCTCATCTGCACCGCTGGTGGGCCACGGCCTCGTTGGCTCTTCAGTTCCTCATCGTTGGCGGCTTTTGCCTGATCGCCGTAATGTGGATTGTCGGCTTGTGGGTCACATCGCAAATACGCGACGGCGTCATCACCAATGCTGCCGGCACAACTGCTCTCTACGTCGACAGCGTCATCTCGCCCCTTTTACCTGATATGCGCAGAAGCGAGGAGCTGACCGACGGCGTCAAACAGGCCCTTGATGAGACCCTGGATCAGGGAGTCCTTGGAAAAAGGATCGTCTCTTTCAAACTATGGAGGCGAGACGGAAAAATTCTCTACGCCACCGACAGCGCACTGATCGGCAGAGTGGTCGAGCCCGGCAAGAACCTATTGGCTGCGTTCGGCGGCAGTGTCGCCGCTGAGTTCAACAACCTGGATGCAACGGAACGTCAGGAGCAGACAGGAGCGACGTCGCCGTTGCTCGAAGTCTACAGTCCGATCCGCGAACCGTGGTCAGGCGATGTCGTCGCGGTCTCTGAATTCTACGAAGTCGCTGATGACTTGCACGCGACGCTAAGGTCGGCGCTGTGGTCGAGCTCGCTGGTCGTGGCCGGAGCCACAATGATGGCCCTCGCGTTGCTTTTTGGCATTGTTCTGCGAGGCAGCCGCACCATCGCGACGCAACGTTCAACCCTTGAGGTCAAAGTCGGCGAGTTGGAAGATCTGTTGGCCCAGAACTCTTCGCTCCGGCGGCGCGTTCAGCGAGCCGCGGGTCGGGCCACGGCGATCAACGAACGTCACCTGCGTCGCATCGGGGCCGATCTTCACGACGGGCCGGCCCAGCTTGTCGCGTTGGCGGCCTTGAGACTGGGTAGCCCGCTGCTGTCCGATCCCGTTACTCCAACGGCACTGCGCGAGGCCGAAATCCTCAACATCCATAGCACCCTAGATGATGCACTGCGCGAAATACGCGCTATTTGCCACGGGCTGGTACTGCCCCAGATCGAGACGTCGGCCGTTGTCGACATCTTGAAGTTGGCCGCTGCCGAGCACCAACGCAGGACATCGTCAAGCGTCGCGCTGGACCTTGCCGACGACATGCCGGAACTCGGGACTTCCGAAAAGATCTGCATCTATCGTTTCGCACAAGAGGGCCTGAACAACGCCTGGCGCCA
Source organism: Mesorhizobium sp. RCAM 05099 (assembly GCF_059683685.1). NCBI lineage: Bacteria > Pseudomonadati > Pseudomonadota > Alphaproteobacteria > Hyphomicrobiales > Phyllobacteriaceae > Mesorhizobium > Mesorhizobium sp. RCAM 05099. The sequence continues at coordinate 184,266 of NZ_JCASJC010000002.1, read as the reverse complement.
CGGGAAAGGAAAGGACCAAGCCTTGAGGGCCTTGATCAAAGGCGGAAAGTTCCAGGTTCAAGTGACGGATAGCGGCCCTGGGTTCAACGGCTCTTCAAGCGAAGGGCTTGGCCTGGCAGGCCTTCGGGAGCGCATAGAAAGTATCGGAGGCCATTTTGAGACCCTCTCTGGTGCCAGCGGTACGCGGTTGACGATCTCTCTGTCGCTTGAGGGCTAGGCGGATGACTGCCGCGGTACCGATAACCATTGTGGACGACCATCCGCTTTTCCGTGAAGGCGTTGCCCGCAGCCTGCTGGAAATCGGCGGTTTCGAGATTGTTGGTGAGGGCGCCAACGCCGCTGATGCCTTAGCGCTGGCAGACGATAGCGCACAAGGCATAATGCTGCTCGACATTAGTATGCCAGGGGGAGGGCTAGCCGCTGCTGCAAAAATCCTGGCGAGGAACCCGCTTCAGAAGATCGTGATCTTGACTGCTTCAGAAGCCCACGCCGACGTGGCCCAAGCGCTCAGGCTTGGCGTCTGCGGATATGTGGTGAAAGGCGTCGTGTCCAAATCATTGGCTGAAATCCTCCACAGTGTGGCCGCTGGAGAGCGATACGTTTCTCCCACGCTTTCAGCCAGGCTCCTCACCGGCCGGATGCAGCCGGACAACGGCAAGGCCCATCTGGTCAGTCAGCTCTCGGATCGAGAAGCTGGAATTTTGAAAATTGTTGCCGAGGGACTTAGCAACAAAGAGGTTGCCATCAAACTTGGCCTGCAGGAAAAAACAATCAAACATCATATGACCCAGGTCCTGACCAAACTCAATGTTCGCAATCGAACAGAAGCTGTCGTACTTTTGCTCCACTCGACCGACCGAGACGTCTAATCAGGTGTCAGGGTCACAGGGCCTTGAGACGCTTAATATCGGATGCTTTCGCTGGCCTGTCTATAATTGTGCGACCCTGAGCGTCCTTCATCCGGAAGCGGCCACCCTTCACCGTTTCGCTGATCCCGTCGGGATGCACGACCTGGATCGTCGCTGCCTGGATGCCCACGTCATCCGCATTCGCCGGATTGGTAGTGGTTTGGCCGGTGCCACCCGCGGTATTGCCCCCAGGGGGACCGTTGCCCTGTCCGTTGTTCCCTGAGTTGCCATTGCCGTTGCCGGAATTGCCGCTGTTACCCTTGCCGCCGCTGCCACCCTTCGCATGAGCGTCCGCGAAAACGAGATGGGGCAAGCCTCCATGCGGGAGCTCAATCGCATAAGGAGTTAGGGCGAGCCCACCCGTGGCGAAGACACGAACTGCGATCTGCCAGGTTCTCCGTGCCAGAGGTTCGGCCATTGTTCACCTCCTTTGGGACCCACATGGCCATGCTTGAAATGCGCCATGGTGGCCGTGCTGTCGTACAGCGCACGGGGTCCCTGCTGCCATCTGTCGATGGCTCTACCATTTCGAAGCTCTTTGGTTCCCAAGATCGGAATAGATTCTAATTCGATCTCCATCCTGTTTCTCGAAAGACTCCAGATCTTCCTTCCGGCAGAAGCCAAAGCAATGCCCCCATTGTCTCAAGGCAGCGAACCACGGGAGCGGCGCTCCTCCAATCCCAGCAGTCGGGACTTCAGTTGTTGCAAGGTTGAGATTGCCGGCCGTCGAGTAGCTTAGCCCCGGTCTGGACAACGGGCCCGTCATCGGCCCACGGCCGCTCGGGCTCTTTTCGAGTTCCAAGATTTAGTGACAGGGTGCCACCTGGGTGGCACGCGCCTTGACCGGGACGGACGTGCCCGGGTGATGCGTGGGCGAATTCCTCGAAATGGTCGCAGCCCACGATGACGGTCGCCCATAGCCGCACTGCGAGCGGGGGTGATGCCATGAGCGCACCCGCGCCCGACGCGATCCTGGCTGCTTTCGCATGGGAGCCGTAAACCTAATCGTTGGCGTGGTCACCGAAAGCGTTACTAGTCAAGCAGAGGGTCGGCGAGGAACGACGCGGCAATAAAGTCGTCGCATCAATGCGGCCTTGGCCGTCCGCCATGATGGCCGCGACCTTCTGAAAGGCCCTCATTTCGCGGTCGCTAATGCGGGCTTCGTGTAATCTTGTCATGAGGCAGCACGCGCGCTCCCAACAGATGGGACTTTTGGGTTTCTGGCTTCGACATTTGAATAGCAATCCGCTCATACGAGAGAGCCCGTCGCCAGTGGCGACGGACCCTGCTGCTTGGGCGTCAGTCGTAGACCTTGACGATCTTGTGGGTGCCCGGGTCCACAAGGACCGTCCGGTTGTCGATCACGACGTAGCGATATTTGATATTGGGAACTTCATGAAGCTCGACTGTGTCCGGCACAGCTGAGCCGACATTGAGCTCCACGCCGGGAAGCTTCACCGAGGCCAGCGGCTGCTTCTTCACATACTCACGGATGATCGTATCCTGCTCTGGCTGGATAAGGATGTCCTCGGCCGCCGCAACGCCGACGCCTGCGAACAGAAGAAACGCCGCGGCTGCCGCAGATAGATGCATTCTCATGATCTTACTCCTTACGAAATCGGCGCCAAACGACATTGATTGGCGTCGATTGCCAACTTGAGGCGAACGCATCTGTTCCCACGTCAGGGCTTCGGTCTGGCACGACACAAGACCTAAGTCTGGCGGGAAAGCGCAATGGTCCGAACGAGGACGGTGCTTGGAACGTGTGCCTGCTGCGGAAGTTCCTGTCTGCAGTAACCCGATGAGAAAGTATAGATATCAGTGTTGTGCAAGCGCGCTGGCTGTTGGCGCCAATCTTCGCGGTAACCATTACCTTCCTGACCATTGGAGTGACCCTTGGCGGAGCTTCAGACTGGGGTTTCGTGATCTGCGCAGCTATGTCCCTTCCTGCGTTGATAGGGTTCGCCCGCCGCTCCCCGTGCAGCGGGCGAACCCTCTATCTTCGAGTATACGGGCGCGAGGCCACCTAATGTTGAGCGACAACAAGACCCGCCTAATCGAGGCAGCGTTACTCGCAGCTGTGCCTATCTGCGTGACGATCACCGCGCTGATAGCTGTCTTCGTCTTGGCCAGAGTATAGTGAGACAGGCTGTTTGGCGAACCGACCGTGGACGCGAGATTGAGGGTGCCGATCATCTGGACGGAGACGGTTAATGAACCGAATTCTTTTCATGGCAGCCGACTTTCTTTCCCGGCCACCCGGGTTCTACGTCATGTTAGTAGCGATGGTATTGTGCACCGCCCTGGTCCCTTTCGGCCTAACAAATGCAGTTACCTACGCGCTGTCTGTCGCGGCCATCGTGATTACAGGAGTTGTCCTGATACAGGGCTATCGTGACACCGCCGCAATCCACGCAAAACTTGATGAGCTCATTGTTTCGCTGGCAGAGACACGAAACGACGTTGTCGGATTGGAGCATGCTGAGCCCGAAGAAATTCGGGAAAAACTCTCCCTACTCGAAGCAGAGGCTGCGCGAAATGCTCGATCCGACGGATCGCCGTCTCACGGGTGAGCGCTAGTCCGAAACCGGTTTGTCCATCATTGGAGCGGTCTATCCTAAGCGCGGGCACCGGCTTGGGCTCTATGGCGGCGTGCCGCCCACACTTCAAGATGAACCGCTACTGTTCAGCGCTGTGATTAGACTCTTCCCCGCTGTTCCCCGTCGGCAAATTCCGCATAGCGCGATCGATCTCGGCTGATCCGCGTCGGGCTAACTCCGTCCTTTTCGATCCCGCATTCGAAGCCGACGGTCGCGGGCAACCGAGAGCGGCAAATGGACATTTCGACTGAGGCTAGAGGAACATTATCCAGCTCGGCGTATTTGAGCTAGCGGCGATCGACGCTCCCTCGTGCCGTTCGCCGAAGATCGGGTGGAGAAACCCAGATCGGCCCGCGCTCTCCGCCAGAGGCGCGGGCTTTAATGCCCCTGACAAGCAATTTCCGAAAGCCGGCAGGCAACCTCTTCAGCGTGTCCGAGAAGCCGCCATGCTAAGGTGCGGAGTAGGAAGGACCATGCTGGTGACATTGGCTAGGTGTGGATCAACATGGCTGGCACAGCAGGTCTTCTAGCCGAAGCCGAAACGATAGCAGGCCTAGGCCCGTCTTCCCTATCCGGCCAAGCATTGCTGAATGCGATAGGCTATCTACCGCAGCTCGCGGTCGCGGTGAGGGCTACCTCGTAATTGCAACTTTGCTAATATACCGATAGGCTGGATAAAGCGGGACAGAGCCTATAAGCCACCCCGCCACGGCCGGCGCGCCCTCAATGTCCCCCCGACTGCGAACGTGCCGGCCGTCCCCCAACCAGGGAATAGGGATGCTCTCTTTGGTTCTTTTGCTCACTCAGAACGGTGCGCCGCCACGGTTCCTCGGCGAATGGCGAAGTGGAGCCGAAAACCCCGTGCACGGTCAAGTTTCACGCATCGACGTTCGCACGCCCGATTGCACCTATGGGTGTCGGATATGCCGTTGGTTGCAGCAGACCTTCACCCACGCCTGAATCGCGAAGGATCGGCAAACCCGAGAATATGAAGACCAAGTCATCGCCCGACTTTCGCTGCGTGGCACGACCCGCAAGTAAGGATCCTGGCTCTGGAGAAGCCTGGGCATCGGTCGGCACCCCGGTCACCCACGCTTCGCGAGCGTGGTATCGACAGCATAGTGTGCTGTTCTTAGTGAGACAGGACGATCGGAAGTGTCTTGTCGGTGAGTACACCGTCGGTCGCGCCACCCAGGACCAAGTCCCTGACCCAAGAATGGCCGTAGCCGCCCATGACTAGCGGCTTGCCATCGATCACAGGGCATGCCCCCGGAGAGCTGCGCCAATCGAACGATCACCGGCCTGGATCGACATGGCGCAACCGCCAATCCGCGCATCCTCAGGCCCTGTGCACGGCGTTCGCCGATGTCTTGCCCCGGGGAGCGGCTTTTCGTCGGTCACAGTGACAACAGAAACCTTGGAGGCGCGAGGGTTATGTACGGATCACATATTGAGCAGGCTCGCGTATCGACATGATTGAGCTGGGCTGCTTTTGCGAATGCAGCTTCTCGATCAAAAGGGCCGTGCCAGCGGCCGTTCCTGTCCCCCGCTTTGGCGTGCGTGCCCTGGCACTCGTTGCAAAAGCCGCAATCGGCTCGATAGATACGTCCTCGATCACGGGTCCAGCTTTCGTAGATCCAGTAGTTCATCCTACCCTCAAAACTGGACGGCGGTGCGGGGATTGCCGATGCTGCGTATGCTGACTCTCAGAGGTGGCACGCGGTAAGCATGTCGACGCAGCGCCATTGCGCTATCAATCGCCTCCGCGGGGCCGTAACAAACATGGATCGCGCAAAGGCAGTCGCCGGCTCCGCCGCAGGATTGTTGCTAGGCCATGTCATCGGGTAGGCATTCGAGCCAACAGCAAAAGAACGCGCGCTGTTCGGCAAGGCTGCGGGAGAAATTCGGGGCGCTGCCGACAAGTTTGTCAGTGACCATTTGCGCGGTGCAAAACTCGCGGCGGCAGAGGCCTTCGGCTTCGCAGGGAATGGTGCCGCGTTGCTGGCCGTGTTGGCAGCAGCCAGCGATTACTTCGGTCGCGGCGAAGACGGCAGAAACCCGCTCACCGCCTTACAGGCAACCGTTCCATCAGGAGCTTGAATCAAGCGCGCCTTTTTTGTGTTGCGGGAGCATCTGATGCCGGGAACTTTGTTGACTAATGAACGTTCCCCCGCCGGACCAATTGTGGTTCGAGGAAAGGGGAAACTATGCAGAATCCTGGTGTCGGGTGGATCGCGGCAATCATCATCGGTGGCATCGCCGGATGGCTCGCCGAGATGATCATGAAAAGCAACATGGGCGTGCTGATGAACATCGTATTGGGGATCGTCGGCGCCATTGTCGCCAACGCCATCCTCGGGATTCTCGGCATATCGTTGAGCGGTTGGCTCGGCTATCTGGTCGCTGGCTTTATTGGCGCGTGTATTTTGATCGCTGTGGGTCGACTGATCAAACGCTGAGCCAGGCGCTCGTCGTCTTCCTCAGATAAGACCTTCGCACGGATCAGGGTGCCGACGAAGCGTTCTGTTGTCCCGCGCTTCGTCGGCCATAGCCGTCTGCGCGACGGTCACGAGTACCTTCCGAATAAGGAAGAAGAAGGAACAGGTGTCGTCGGATCGAAAATCTCGTGGCGAATTTATTGACTGGCTAATTAAAGGAAGGAGAGAATCATGAGAAAGACATTGCTCATTTTGAGCCTGCTCATCCCGCTCGGAGCATGCTCCCGCACAGAACAAGGCGCTGCTGTTGGAGGGTTGGGTGGAGCAGCGATCGGCGCTGCGGTGGCCGGCGACCCGGTGCAAGGCGCGGTCGTCGGCGGTGCCGTGGGAGCAATTGCAGGTGCTGTAATCGGACACGCTAGCGAGGCCGGCCAATGCAGGTACCGCGATCGTCACGGCCGCGTTTACGTTGCACGCTGCCCGGACGGCTATTGATATTCGGGCGCGTGGTCTCTTGCAGGTCACGCGCCCTCAATCGACTCGGACAATCGATATGCACTTTAAAGCGAAACTGATGTGCCTTTGGTTCATCCTTGTCGGCGCTGTCGCGATCGATGTTGGATCTACGCTCGCACTCATTGCCGCTCCGGTCGAAGCGCAGACCATTGCCGATCACTTCTCATCGATAAAATCAATGTCCGGAGACTTTGTTCAATCAGGTCCCAAGGGGGAGAAGACCCGTGGCAGGTTTTTTCTCCAGCGCCCGGGTAAAGTCCGGTTCAACTACGCGGACCAGTCGGGCGTAAGCGTAATATCCGACGGCAAATCGTTGGTTGTGTTTAACAAAAGGCTTAAAACATCGCGGCTTTATTCGCTATCAAAAACGCCCCTCAAGGTGTTACTCGACAACAAGGTCGATTTTTCTGGAAGTCGACTCAAGAGTATCCGGGAACAGGACGGCTTTGTCACGATCAAGCTCGGCGACAGGTCAGCGTTTGGAAAATCAACCATTACTTTGACTTTTGATAACAAGTCGCTCGATTTGCGCAAATGGAGCCTTACCGATGAGAAGGGTCTGACAACAACTGTCACTCTCTTCAATGTGAATAAGGGGGTCGAGATTGACAGGGGAACCTTCACGATCGATTACAAAGCAAACAGGGAATATAATACCCATGGAAAATCGCGCTGAGATCGTGCTTTGAGTTATCGTAGCCCTTTGCCAAAGAGGATGCGGTTTATTAGCGGGCCCGTCGCTTGCGGCAATCTGTTAAGTCGCGCACGGACCACCGCGTGGCAAAGAGCTGGGTTCGAGGGTGAGAGCTCTGCCGCGCAGCCGCTAGCGTCGCGCCTCGTTTGCGGCCTCGCGTATGCCACCGGCGACCGGCGATAGGCCGCCCTCAGCCTGCTTCACCCAGCGGCGTTCCTATTCCCTGTGGCTGTTGTTGTGTAAGCGTGCGCGACCCCGTTTTGACCGCCCACAGCCTCTGCCCTCTGCCTTGAGCTGAACGTCGCGCAGGGACGGCCTTGCCCACGCGTAGCTCCCTTAGTCAGCAGGCGCTTGCGCGCGGTCGCGACGGCGGCGACGTGCTTGCCAAGGCCGGCCCGCACCCGCAGGAAGGTGCACGGGGTGGCCCAGGCGGGCGTGTTGCCACTCAGAGCGCCTCGACGCTGTTGCCACGCACGTGACCGCCGCCCTGCTTGGCATCAGGCCGGAGCAGGTCCGGACTTTGGGGCGCTTGGGTTCAAAACCGAGAGAGCCCACGAGCTTCTGCGGATCGCCGAACCGCGACACGTCCTTGGTCGCGGGCTACATCGCCAGCGTGACTGTCATGTCGACACCGGGAAGGGTCATCAGGGAACGCTTCGAATGTTGGAACCGTCGAATTCCACGGGAATTTCGACGGAGGCTCCAACGCTCGTTCCCCCGATCTATCCTTAACAATCTTGCGATCGACGGCGCGAATGTTGCGTCGCGTAGATGGAGACGACAATGACAACGATGGATCATACGAACTACAAGAGAGGCCGCGCGAAGTTCAACGTGCCCGCCTTAGTCAGCCGCATTCTGCGCTTGGCATATCACGCGATGAAGGTTTGCAGCGAACGCGCCGCGCTGCATTGAGATGCCTGACTACCTGCTGAAGGATCTCGGCATAGCTCGCTCGGAAATCGATCGCTACACCTCGATGAGCTACTCGCAGTCCAGCAGGGACGGGCCGGATGCGGGGAATGCCAGATGAGCGTTTTGACCCCGCCCTGCTTGACTGGCCAAGGCGGGGCCGTCGAAGCAGAGGGGATCATGATTTGAAGACGACCCTTACTGCGTGTCCGGCAACGTCCGCGCCGCGCTTGTTTTCCTTTGGGACGATCGAGCGCGGCGATGCTGTTGCGGCCGGCGGTGACGACGCAAACAATCCAGACTGAATAGCCGAATGCGCTGAAGCCGAAGGGCGGCAGGCACGGCGTGGCCGAACTTGCCGCAGATTTTTCGCTAGCCAAAACGACGGATCGACAACGTGACGGCGCAGCTGAACCTCGTCGTCCTGCAAGTTAGATAAACCGGGGTCCTTGGTGTCGGTAACGGCGAGGTCAAGGGCGGCGATCAGAAGGTCGCCCACTGCACAATCTGCTTTGCCTTCCGCCATGGAGAAATCGTGGCGCAGCACAACTTCGACGGCTTCGAAAGCTAACTTTCAGGATCTGCCAGATTGCCTGAACCCCGGCCGAGGACAACGCTTGGGTTTTCGTGTCCGCCACTGTCTTCGCGGTTTTCGTGGCTCGCAGGATGCCGCGTGTCGACGCACATCGCACTGATCACCGCACTGCGAGATGGCTTCGGAATAGGACTCATGCTTCCTGACGCTCTGCCCGCTGGTGCTAGCCGTCAGCCATTGCTAGCCCGCCGGCCAGAGCCGACGGGCTTTGCGCGTTTACCGGCGCGCAATGAGCAGGCAGAGTTGATGGAGGTCGCTGTCGTAGCTGCCGGGACTGGCGAGCACGTCCGCGCGGCGCTTCATCAACCGCGCGACCTGGCTTTCCATCTGAGCGACGACGCCTGCTCGCCAATATCGCTCGGGTTTGTCGGGTTGGTAGGATTGATGCCGCCGATGTACGACACAGGGCGCCGAACTCAGCGCGCCCTGAAACTAATGGAATTGTAAAATCGGGACGGGCTCAACGCAGGGGGACGCGGGGAGCCATTCGTGGAAGTAGGTGAACGGCGGCGAGCTTTGGCGACGAAATACTGGCCGGCGGCCTCTCTTCCTCCACCGCTCGTGACAGCCGGTTCCGACCGTCAGATTTGGATTTGTAAAGCAGTTGATCGGCTCTCACCATCACGTCATGGAGACTCTCCGCGGATCGACGCTCCACCACCCCGAAACTTGCAGAAACGCGACGCGAAGGGGGGATTCGATCAAAGCTCTGGCGTTCTATCCGTTTTCGAATCCGCTCCGCGACGGCGGCGGCGTCTTCCTCCGGCGTGTCAGGCATCAAAATAGCGAACTCCTCTCCACCAATCCGCCCGGCGATGTCGGATGATTGGATCTCGCTGACTAAAATCGCACCTACCCGTCGAAGGACGTCGTCGCCGGCGGGATGACCATAGGTGTCGTTGATCGACTTGAAGTGATCGAGGTCACAAAGGACGAGAGAAACGGAGGCTCCGCCGGCTCGAGTGACCAAAACGCCAGATCGCTCCTCGAATCCTCGCCGATTGAGCACACCCGTGAGCGGATCGTTGTCACGCTCGCGACGAAGATCATCCAGTAGATCGGATAGCGCAGCCGCCAGGATCGCGAAAGCGAGCGCGGCGCCAAGCACGGCCAATGACACCTGCAGCGCCTGCCAGAACGGCGATTGGCCAAAGTCGCGCGCCGAGAACAAAGCGTTCGGCCCGGCCGTGAGCGCGGTCCTGGGAAAGAACTGAACCGCAAAGACGAACATGATCCAGAAAAGGGCACGGTCCACCGGCCTTGTCCGTCGTCCGGGAACGAGCCGAAGCGATGCGATCAGCAGGATCGCGCCATATCCGAAATTCTGGACATAAATGCGCGCAAGCAAATGCGGCGTGACGTAGCAGAAAAACCAGATCAGGCCCGTGATGACCAGCAGCGTCGCTAGCTCGACGCGCAGCCCGAGTTGTTTTTGCGATCGCCCGAGGATCCCTTCGGTGCCCGCAATGACGGCCGATGTGTAAAACAGGCTTGATATAACCGCGTTGGGATACGCCGAGTCCGGAAGATGAAAGATCTGCACCGAAGCGCCCGTGCAGAACAGTGTGCAAGAGAGGGCAAGAAGCAGCAGGTAGTGCCGTTTTCGTTCGACCAGCCACGCGCAGCAAAAAACCAAGGAAAACACAAGAAACATCCCTGGGGCGATCAAGGACATTGCGATCGTTGACGGGGACTGAGTCATTCTTTCCCTTGTTGAGACCTTACCTTCGCTTCCTGATTGTTGTCACGGCACGCTACCAAATCACGCCGAACGATGCCTGAAGGTGAATGGTAAGATTTTATGCAAGCCGCGGACAGGCTGTGGACTTCGCGAAAACGGGAGGTGCCAGACCATTTCTTGGACATCCCTTTGACGTAGCGCCACGGCTGGCACCATCCTGCCGACCCAAAGGACTTTTGTGGAAGGGATAGACTTCTGACGGCCCCCTATCTCGCTCGACATGAAGGGTATCGGAGCGCGAAATGCCGATGTTGGTACCGTGCGTTGCCTCGCTCACACTGGTTTGCACTCAAGACCAGTGTTTGTTGATAGAAGCCGCGTTGACAAAAGGGGCTCTGGGGCAATAGCGTATCGGACTGGTATAACAGGTATGCCACATGATCGGAGTTCTGATCAAGCAGCGGAAGCTTTCGGACGACGTTGCAGCGCACCTCGAGCGGATGATCCGCAAGGGAGAGCTGGTCGAAGCCGACCGGCTCCCGTCGGAACGGGAGCTCATGCGCCAGTTCGGGGTAGGGCGCCCCTCAATCCGCGAGGCTCTAATGCATCTGAGCAAGATGGGCCTTGTCGAGGTGAAATCCGGCGAGCGCGCCCGCGTCACTCGACCCACTCCCCAATTCGTGATCGATTCCCTCTCGGGGCCGGCGCGGCATATGATATCGGCACCGGGCGGGGTGCACGACTTTCAGAGCGCGCGTTTGTTTTTCGAGGTCGGGCTTGCCCGCAACGCCGCTGTCAATGCCACCCCGGAGGACATTGCAAGCCTCAAGGAGGCGCTCGAAATCAACCGGCAGTCGATCGGCGACCTGACGCGCTTCGAGCGCACGGATGTCGACTTCCACTACGTGCTGGCGGTGATCACCCGCAATCGAATCTTCACGGCCATCCACGCAGCGCTGGCCGAATGGCTGCTCGAACAGCGGCGCACGACCCTGGCCAAGGGTGAGGACCGCAAGGCCTACGAGGCCCACCGGGAAATCTTCGAAGCTATCGCAGCGCGCGATCCCGACGCGTCCGAAGCGGCCATGCGCAGGCATCTGGAATATGTGTCCAAGCGCTATCTGGAAATTGCGGGAGGCAGGTGATGACCGGCTTCGTCGTCTGGGTCGATTTCCGCCTCAAGCCGGGTGCCCGGGAGAGGTTCCGAGAACTCGTGGACGCCAATGCGGCCGCGTCGGTGCGCAGCGAAGCCGGCTGCCGTCGTTTCGATGTGACGGAGGCGCGCGGCGAGCCCGACCGTGTCCTGCTCTACGAGATTTACGACAGCCAGGCCTCATTCGAGGACCACTGCCGGACGGCTCATTTCGACGAATTCAATACGCAGAGCGCGCCGCTCGTCGACACCAAGCTGGTGACGGTCTGCGACCTGGTTCTCGAGGCATCGCCTTGAACAAGGCATAGGCGCAATGCGCCCCTTTGGGGCGAACGGGAGGCAAGTGCATGTCGGAGCCAGGTCTCAAGGCGCTAGCGTCTCACCGGCGGGTCAAGCTCGGGACGCTGGTCGCCGAGTTCGCGACGCCGGGTATCGGTCACATTTTGAAGTCCGCCGGCTGCGACTTCGTCTTCTTCGACATGGAGCATTCGGGCTTCAGCTTGGAAACTGTGAAGAGCGCGATCCGCTATTTCGAGGCGGCCGATCTGCCGGTCATGGTGCGTGTGCCTTCGCAGGACTACCACTTCCTCGCTCGCGCCATGGATATGGGCGCCGAAGGCCTGATCGCGCCGATGGTGAGCACCGTCGACCAGGCGCAGCACATCATCAATTCCATGAAATATCATCCCGCTGGCGCCCGTGGCGTGGCGCTGCAGATCGCGCATGACCGTTACCGTCCTGGCTCGGTCGCGGACAAATTCGAAGCGGCCAACCAGCGCTCGGTGTTCATCTGCCTGATCGAAACCGCCGACGGCGTCAAGAACATCGACGGCATTGCGGGACTGGCCGGGGTCGATTGTCTTTGGGTCGGACATTTCGATCTGTCGGTCTCGCTCGGCATTCCCGGCGACTTCGCCCACCCCACCTTCACCGCTGCGATGGCCAAGATCGTCGCCGCTGCCAAGAAGCATAACAAATCGCTCGGACGCCTCGTGCCCACCGTCCAGCAGGGACACGATTTCTATGCGCAAGGCTTTGATTTTATTTGTTATTCGGGCGACGTCTGGGTCCTTCACGACGCGATGGCCGACGCGGTGTCCAAGATCCGGGACGGCTGCCGGTAAGAACGGAGGAGACGATGGGCGACAAAACGTTCAAGGTGGCGCTTTCCGGTGATTTCCGCAAGCCGGACGGCTCGCTGACCTATCCCGACTTCGACCTCGAGCCGCTGCGCAAGGCAGCGGGCGTCGAGATGGCATTCCTGGAATCGAATAGCCCGCTTCGCGCTGACCAGCTCGAGGACGTCGATGCGCTGATCCTCCTCACCCATCGCTTCGATGCCACGAGTGTCCCCAAAAGCGGTCGGCTGGCCGTCGTCGCCCGCTTCGGCGTTGGCTACGATACCGTCGACGTCGAGGCCTGCACCGCCGCCGGGATCGCCCTGGTCATCACGCCCGATGGCGTGCGACGGCCCGTCGCCGTTTCCGTCATCACCTTGTTGCTGGCACTGACCGGCAAGCTGCTGACAAAGGACGCGCTCACCCGCAAGGGACCTCATGGCTTCCAGCAGCGCTCGGACCATATGGGCGTCGGCCTCGTCGGGCGTACGCTGGGGTCGCTTGGCATCGGCAACATCGGCGCCGAGGTCTTTCGCATGGCAAAGCCGTTCGATATGAGGTTCATCGCCCATGACCCGTTTGCCGACAAGCAGATAGCGGCCGAACTGGGCGTCGAACTGGTGGGGCTGGAGGATCTGTTTCGCCGCGCCGATGTGGTGTCGGTGAGTTGCCCGCTGACGCCTGAGACCCACCACCTCGTCAATGCCGACCGGCTCGCGCTGATGAAGCCGACGGCTTATCTGATCAACACCGCGCGCGGTCCGATCGTCGACCAGAAGGCGCTGACGGAAGCCCTGCGGGAGCGCCGCATCGCCGGCGCCGGTCTCGATGTGCTGGAGCAGGAGCCGCCCGATGTCGACGATGCGATCCTCAAACTCGACAACGTCATCCTGTCACCGCATGCGCTTTGCTGGACCGACCAGTGCTTTGCCGGCAACGGTGCCGCCGACGTCAAGGCGGTGATCGACGTCCAGCACGGCCGCGAGCCGCGCGGTGTGGTCAACCGCCAGGTGCTTTCGAGTGCGCTGTGGAAGAAGAGGCTGGCCGGTTTCGCCGCCCGCTTCGGGACTTAGAAGTACGAGAATTTGGCGCGCCGCCGCGGCCCCTTCGCGGCGGCTTTACGGGAGGAATGCTCGGCCGCCGCGCCCGCGGACGAGTGACGCAAATGGAAAACGGGAGGACCAAGCACTATGAACGATCATGAAAAACGTGACTTTCAGGCAGGTCTCGAAGCAGAGGTCGACGCCTTCATGCGCGGCGAAACCACGCGCCGGACTTTCATAACCCGCTTCGGCCAGATGACCGGCATGTTGGCGGCGTCCGCACCCATCCTGGCGATGATGACCGATTGGGCGCTGGCACAGCAGAAGCTCGAGCTCGCCGATCCCACTTCGCCGCTTGGCCAGGCGCAGGCCGCGGCCCTGAAAGCATCAAAGGAAGGACCGGCGGACGGTTCGGCCTTCCGCGCGGTCGAGGCGGCCAAGGCGCATGCGGGCGTCACGATCAACATGACCTACGAGGTCGGCCTGCAGGCGCTCGACCCGCGCAATTTCAGCGGACCGATGTGGGAGCAGCTTACGGGCATGAAGTCGAATGTGGTCGAACTGTCGAACCCCGACCAGTATTCCAAGGCGGTCGCCGAGCACATTGCCGGCTCGGGCGCCTATGATGTCCTCGACATCTCGCCGGCCTGGACCCCTTCGCTCGCCGATGGCGGCGTCATCGCACCGCTGGACGACTACATCGCCAAATACATGAACCCGGCCGACCTCGCCGATTATCATCCTCTTTACAAGGCCCTGCCGACCTACAAGGGCAAGATCTGGGGCTTCTTCGACGATGGCGACATGTTCGCTCTCTATTACCGCAAGGACATCTTCGAGGATGCGAAGATGATGGAGGCCTACCAGGCCAAGTTCAACACCAAGCTTGCACCGCCGAAGACCTGGGAGGAATACGCCCAGATCGCGCAATTCATTACCGACCAGATGGCGCCGAAGGTCTATGGCGCCGGCCACTTCCGCAAGGCGGGCAGCCCGGGCAATCAGTTCGACTTTCTGCAGCAATATCGCGCCAATGGCGGCAAACTGTTCGGCGACGATATGAAGGCCGGCCTGGTTTCGGATGCAGGCGTCAAGACGCTGACGAATATGCTCGCGGCCAACAAGGCATCGATCCCCGGCAACAACGAACTCGACGCCGTCTCTCTTTGGGCGGCATTCCTGACCGGGAAGGTTGCGATGATCTATTCCTGGCCTCCCACCGGCCGTATGGCGGCGAATTATTCGCAATCCGCCACGGCGATCAACTTCATTCCCCAGTCGCAGATCGCTGGCAAGGTTGGCTATGCCGTCGTCCCGGGCAATCCCGAACATGCCACCGGCTACAACAAGGCGCTGTCGGCGGATTCGCCCAACCCGGAGGCAGCGTATCTGTTCATGCAGTGGGCCTGCTCGCCGCCCATCTCGCTGGCGCGCTGCATGCTGCCCTACGCGCTGCGCGACCCATACCGCATCTCGCACTTCAAATCGGAGCTCTATGGCGCACTGTTCCCGAGCGCCAAGGAGTACCTGGCCAACCTCAACAACTCGGCCAATGTCGGCCTGCTCGACCCGATCATGCCAGGCGCACAGGACTATTTCTTGAGCATCGACCGGATGTGCACGGCGGTGTGGGCCGGTGCGGACCCGAAGGCATCGCTGGAGACGGCGGCAACGGAGTGGAACGAGACCACCGACCGGCTTGGCGTGGAGTCGCAGAAGGCCTTCTACACCGAGTTCCTGAAGCTGCCGGGCGCCACCGCGGACAACACGGTGGAAAAGCTTGGCATGGCGGTTACCCTCTGAGCCCCGCCTGAGGGGACGCCGGGTTTTTCTGCGCAAAACTGGTGTTGCGGGCGCTTGGCTCGCAACACCTCGCCGCAACCGCTAGCGATTTTTGGAATACAGCCGATGCCGCAGACCGCCACGATCAGTCGCATGAAAGCCGCCGGCGCCCCGCCACGGCTGTCGGTCTTCGCGCAATGGGCGGACCGCCACTTCAAATGGCTTCTGGTCGCGCCCGCGGTGCTCTTGATACTGGCGCTGTCGATTTATCCGCTCCTGTTCTCGCTGGTCGTTTCCTTCATCAACTACGACTTCCAGGTGCCGGGCCACGCCTTTGTCGGATTGAAGAACTTCGAGCGGGTCGTGTTTGATCCCGTGGCACGCTGGTCGCTGTTGCTGACGGCATGCCTGTCGGGCATCAGCGTCGCCATCGAGTTCGTGCTCGGCCTTCTCGTGGCACTCACCATGGTGCGCAGCTTTCCGGGCCGCGGCGTGATCATGTCGATCCTGATCGTGCCGCTATTCATCAGCCCGGTCATCGTCGGCCAGGCATGGACGCTGCTGCTCCAGCGGCCTTTCGGGCCGACCAATTACATCCTGACGCAACTGTTGGGGCAGGAGGTGACGATCGGCTGGATGACCGAGCGGCCATGGCTCTACGTCTCGCTGATCATCGCCGATGTCTGGCAGTGGACACCCTTCATGTTTGTCGTCCTGCTCGCCGGGCTGACCGCCATCCCCCCGAACCTCTACGAGGCGGCGGAACTCGACGGCGTCAATGCCTGGCAGGCCTTCTGGGCGATCACGCTGCCGCATCTCGGGCCGATGATGCTGTTGGCGCTGACCTTCCGTCTGCTCGACGCCATTCGCATGTTCGATACCATTTTCATCATGACCGGCGGCGGCCCGGGCACGCAAACCTACACCGCCTCCTACTATCTCTACACGGTCGGCTTCACTCAGTTTCATCTGTCGCAGGCGACAGCCGGAAGCTGGCTGTTCCTGGTTTTCACCGCGCTCGTGGTGACGCTGCTGGTGCGGCGGCTCTTGAAGGTCGAGCCGGTCTGATGGCCGCCGTCGCACCCGCCCGCCGCAGGAAACGCCGGTCGGTGCCGGTCGGCCGCATTCTGCTGCTCGGCTTCTTCCTGGTGTTCGTGCTGTGGCCTCTCTACTGGATGTTCAACACCTCGATCAAGCCAAGCGATGATTACCTGACCGTACCGCCTGTCTGGTTCCCGGCCGCGCCGACGCTTGTCCACTACCAAGCTGCGCTGTTCGCCTATCGCGGCCTCGACGGGCTCATCAACAGCCTGATCATTTCGCTGTCGGCCACGGTGCTTTCGGCGTTGCTCGGCACGCTGATGGCCTACAGCCTGGCGCGCTACAACACGGGCGGCCACCACCTGTCCTTCTGGGTGCTGTCGCAGCGCTTCCTGCCACCGATCGGCATCGTCCTGCCGGTATTCCTGATCTACCGCGGCGTCGGGCTATACGACACCCATATCGGGCTGATCATAGCCTACACGGTCTTCACGCTGCCGGTGTCGGTGTGGATGATGTTCGCCTATTTCCGCGGCATGCCGAAGTCGATGGAAGAGGCGGCCCTGGTCGATGGCTGCACGCGCTGGGAGGCGTTCTGGCGCGTTGCCGTTCCGCTCGCCGCGCCAGGCATCGTCGCGGCGGCGGTCTTCGCCTTCATCGCCTGCTGGACAGAGTTCTTCTTCGCGCTGATTTTGACCAGTCGAACCGCGTTTACGCTGCCAACGGTGTTCCGCGCCTTCATCGGCTTCCAGGGCGCGCAATATGGCGAAGCGGCGGCCCTTGCCATAGTCTCCCTCGTGCCATCGATCGCCCTGGGGGTCCTTGCTCAACGACATCTCGTGCGCGGGCTCACGCTCGGCGCCGTTCGCGGATAGAAAGGGGCGGCATGGCCGAAGTCAGGATCACCGGCTTGCACAAGCGCTACGGCGCCTTCCATGCGGTGCGCGGCATTGACCTCCACATTCGCGACGGCGAGTTCACCGTTCTGGTCGGCCCGTCCGGGTGCGGCAAGAGCACCCTCTTGAGGACCATCGCAGGACTGGAGGAGAGTTCACAAGGCACGATCGAGATCGGCGGCGAGGTGGTCAATGATTTCCGGCCGCGCGACCGCGACGTGGCGATGGTGTTTCAGGACTATGCGCTCTATCCGCATATGAGCGTGGCCAAGAACATCGGCTTCGGTCTCAAGGCCCGCAAGATGCCGAGGCCAGAGGTCGCGGCGCGCGTTGCCGAGGCAGCCCGCATGCTCGGGATCACGTCCTTGCTCGGGCGGTTTCCGCGTCAATTGTCCGGCGGGCAGCGCCAGCGCGTCGCCATCGGCCGCGCCATAGTCCGCAACCCGCGCATCTTTCTGTTCGACGAGCCGCTGTCCAATCTCGATGCCCAGCTTCGCGACGAAATGCGCGGCGAGATCAAGCGTCTCCACCAGGAGATCGCCACGACGATGATCTACGTCACGCATGACCAGATCGAGGCGATGACGCTGGCTGATCGCATCGTGCTGATGCGCGACGGGTTGATCGAGCAGCAGGGCGCGCCACTGGACTTGTTCGAGCGGCCCGCCTCGACCTTCGTCGCTGGCTTTCTGGGTTCGCCACGCATGAGCTTCCTGCCGGGCACGCTGAAGTTGGACGGCGGCGTCGCCGCCATCCAACTGGCCGACAGTCTGCTGCCGATCGTAGCGGGGCGGACGCTGAAGGGCGCCACGGACGGGCAGTCGGTGCTGCTCGGGCTGCGCCCCGAACATCTGACGCGGGCGCTCACTGCTACGCCCGCGCATGGCACGTTTCGCTATGATGCAACCATCGACCTGCTGCAGCCTACTGGCTCGCGCAGTTATGCGACCTTTCGCCTTGCCGGCGCGCCGGTGATGGCGGAACTGCGGGCGCACGACGTCAGCCGTCCCGGCGAGAGGCTGCCGATCGACATCAACATGAACCGGGCCTCGATTTTCGACGCCACGACGGAGCGGGCAATTTGACCTCGGCAGCATCTCGAGCAATCCGCCTGTGTGGAACCGAGCAGCTTGAGTCGCCGGTGCGAACACTGCGCACGGGGGCCTTGTCGGTCGAGTTCGACAATGGGGCGTTGCGCTATATCCGCATTGGCGGGATCGAAGTTCTGCGCGGGATCTCGTACCTCGTACGGGACGAAAACTGGGGAACTTATTCGCCCGTTCTCGATGATCTCCAGATCGACGAAAGACCGGATGCGTTCAGCGTCGCATACCGTGCAACATGCGGCGCTGCGTCCGGTCGCCTGACCTACCAGGCACGGATTTCGGGCAGGAGTGATGGCGCGCTGTCGTTTATCGCTCAGGCAGAGCCAGAGACTGCCTTTTTGACCAACCGGACCGGCTTCATCGTGCTGCATCCGATCGAGACCCTGGCCGGCATGCCGGTGAAGGTGCTGCGGGAGGATGGCGGCGAGGAGCTATCGCTGTTTCCCGGCGACATCGATCCCAAATGTCCGTTCACCGACATCCGCGCGTTGTCGCATGAGATCGCGCCTGGAACCTGGGCCACCTGCACCATGGAAGGCGATGCCTTTGAGATGGAGGATCAACGCAATTGGTCCGACGCCTCTTATAAGACCTACGTGCGCCCTCTGCGTCGCCCATGGCCCTACAGCCTGCCCAAAGGCCAAAAATTCACGCAGTCCATCCGGCTCCATGTGTCGGGGACGCTTCCTGCCGGGGGGCCAGAACAGGGCAATCCTACGACCAGCCTAACGATCGGCGCAGCCGTCGGCCGAGTACCCCGAATTGGCGTCGGCGTCGCTGCCGATGAGGCGAAGCATGCGTTGAAGGCAGCTGAACTCATTCGACGTCTGGCTCCGCGCTGGATGGTCTGCCAGGTCGATCTCCGGTTTGGCCACGGCGTGGATGAACTCGAAAGCTACGCCGCGCTGGCACGGTTGACCGGCGCTGGCGTCGTGCTCGAGATCATTACCAAGGGTAAGCTCGATCCCTTCGGCGAATTGCAGCCGGTCGCCGATGCCGTTCATGGGATCGGCCTCGATCTGGAAGCCGTCACGGTCTTCCCGGCACAGGACATGAAATCGGTACAGCCGGGAGCACCGTGGCCTGCCATGCCCAGCTTCCACGAAAGCTACGCCGCCGCTCGCCGGGCTTTTCCGGGGATCGCGCTGGGCGGCGGCATGGCGACTTACTTCACCGAACTCAACCGTAAGCGTCCGCCAGCAGAAGCGCTCGATTACGTGACTTTCACCACCTGTCCAAGCGTGCACGCGCCAGATGATGTCTCGGTGATGGAAACGCTTCAGGCTATCCCTCATCAGATCCGCTCTGCGCATGCTTTCATGGGCGACCGAGTGCCGCTACGCATAGGTCCCAGTCAGCTCGGCTGCCGCGAGAACCCCTACGGAAGCTCCACCGCGCCGAATGAAGCGAACGCCCGCGTCTGTCTGAGCCGCATCGACCCGCGCCAGCGCGGCCTGTTCAATGCGGCCTGGACGCTCGGCTATTTCGCGGCCTGCGCGCGCGAGGGAATGGAGGCCGTTGCGTTCGGCGACTTCACCGGCCCGTTTGGGCACCTCTACAGGACGGCCGATTTCGTGCAGCCATGGTATGATCAGCAGGATGGCCGAACGGTCTATCCCGCTTTCCATGTGTTGGCAGGTCTGTCGGAGCTCGGCGGAGGCACTCTGCTGTCCGTAGAAATTTCCGGAGCTGACAGCATCGCTGCGATCGCAGCTGAAAGGGATGGGCGCGCGACCCTGTGGATCGCAAACCTCACCGCCAAAACGCACTCCGTGCAGCTTTCGGATGCGCCGAGCAGCGCCCGTATTGCCCTTCTTGGCGCCGACCAGTTCGAGCGGGCGGCAACCGATCCGAATTTCATGAAAAGTTCCGCAACACCGCTGGAAGACCAATTCATCTCGCTTGGTGCTTATGCCGTGGCGCGAGTCGACCTCGGCCCGTCGTCTTCAACCTAGCCCGATGTGCGGTGGTTTTGAGGGTTGATGGCTGACCTCACAGCCAGCATCGTAATGGCGAACAGAGCCGAATGTCCCCTCTGGCGGTCAATGTCGATGGTCGATGTCCGCTCGTGGCGCTACTTGCTGGTTCCCCATCAGGGCGCGTTAACTGGCCATCGCCTTGATGTGCATCAATGTCACACGATCCGTGGCCCCTACGATCGTCTGCAATGACGTTGGAGACGCCCGATGAACGAAGAGGTCAAGAACAAGGTTCTGACATTGTTGGACCAGCACCGGATCATGACAATCGCTACGCTGAGGCCGGACGGCTGGCCGCAAGCGACGACCGTCGGCTACGTGAACGAAGGCCTTAACATCTATTTTCTCTGCGGTCTGGAAAGCCAGAAGGCAATGAATTTGGCGCGAGATGATCGCGTGTCATTGACCATCGATCACGATACGCCACAGGTGATGGAAATCACTGGACTTTCCATGGCGGCGCGCGCGCAGGTGGTGGCCGACCGGGCCGAAGCAGAAAAGGTCCTGCGGATGCTGCCGCTGAAGTATCCGGAGCAAGCCTCCATGCCAGGTCCGATGCCGACTCCGGACCAGGTCCGAATATTCCGCGTGACGCCGACGGTCATATCCGTGCTCGACTACTCCAAGGGTTTTGGCCACACCGATCTCGTCACCTGCTGAGTGCGATCCTCCGCAGGACAAGCCTTGGGGCGGGGTGGCTGTGATGCCCAGAAAAGAAGGAGTGGGTTGGCCGAGTCGTATTTCCCACCCGAGTTCCCCTCGCAGGTTCATCCTGAATCCGGCGCGACAAATGCTTCGAACATGTGTCCTCACCGGCCATGTCTAGCATCGTCCTGCTACCAGGGCGCTGAACCTACACCTCGGGAGGATAAAGCAAGTGATGGTATTGTGTTCGTCGTGGTCGCCGGATGCGCCTCGCTACGATCCCGTTGGCAGTTACCTCAGAGACGAAGACGGCCTCGACATGGTGAGGCGCTGTCCATGTCGCTCGTCTTCGGCGGGCGAACGTTCCAACAGGCGTTTGCGGTGCAACCTAATCAGGTGAGAAAGCGGCAGAGAATCGGCGATGTTGTCGAAAGTACGCTGACGTTCTAGGGCATTCTGGATAGGCCACTGGCAATGTTGGCGAGAAGGACATCTGTGTCGAAAAATCGGCTCCGCGACGGCTAGAGTATGCGAAAAATTCTAAACTATCAGACTGGGCAGCGTAATGATCTCATCAGGAGAGCGGGCGAGATGCGTTTTGAAGACAAGGTCGTGATCGTCACCGGGGGAAATTCCGGTATTGGACGTGGGATAGCGCGGTACTTCGCCAAAGAGGGCGCGAGACTTGCCCTTGTCGGTCGCGACGGTGCCAAAGGTTTGGAGGTAGAAGCGGAGATCGCGTCTGCGGGCGGTAGCGCAACTTTCTTCCAATGTGATTTGGCAAGCGAAGCGGCAGTGGAAGAATTGGTGAGCAAGGTTGCCCAATGGGGCAGACTGGATGTCGTGATCAACAATGCCGGGGTGGGCTCCCGCCGGTCGGGCATTGAGGCCAATGAACCGCCCGGCCTGCGCTGGTCGAAGTTGCGGGGTCCTAATCTCGATTCGACGTACTTCGTCTCTTCTTACGCGCTCCCCGCAATGCGCGACTGCGGCGGCGGTGCGATCGTAAACATCTCATCGACAGCTACACTGCATGGAAACTGGGGACTATACGGCGTTGCGAAGGCGGGGGTAGAGGCGCTCACGCGTTCGTTGGCGGTTGAAGGTGCACCATTCGGAATCCGGGCGAATTGTGTCAGCCCCGGTTGGATCTCTACAACTTTGGATGAAAGCGAACCTGCGTTAAGCTCGGATAGTTCGGGCGAATGGGAGACTGCGCCAGGGGTCTTCAATCGCATGGGGACCCCAGACGAGATTGCCGCGGCGGTGGCCTTCCTCGCAAGTGCTGAAGCGTCCTTCATTACTGGTCAGACGCTTGTGGTCGATGGCGGATTGTCGATCCTCGATTACACTTCCATGGCCCTGCTCAAGACGCGTGGCGCCGCGTTATTCTCGGGAAAGCTGGCAGACACGTCGGCCAATTAGGCCTGACAGCTTCAATTGAACCTTGCCACGATCGAAAACGAGCATGCCCCGACCGGCCGAGAGTGATCGGCTCCAATCGCGGCAACAACCGAAACGGGAGCTGAAGTGACGCGATCGAGAGCATTGATCACCGGCGCAGGTGCAAAAGATGGAATTGGCTTTGCCTGTGCCAGGCTCCTGGCCGAGGCTGGTTTCGCAGTTGCACTATCCGCAACCACGGATCGCGTGCTCGACCGTGCGAACGAACTGAATGCCGCAGGTCACACTGCAAGTGGCCACATAGGCGATCTAACCCTGACCGAGGACGTCGATCGCCTTTTGTCCGAACTCGGGAGGGTCAATGTTCTTGTCAACAATGCCGGGATGGGCACAAGAGCGAAGCCCGCCCTTGAAAAGCGCCTCACAGAAATTGCCAATGATGAATGGGATCATGAACTCGCGGTGAGCCTCAAGACCGCTTTCTTGGTCACCAGGGCCTTCCTTCCAGCAATGCTATCGGCAGGATATGGGCGCATCGTAAATGTGGCTTCGGTGACTGGGCCGTACGTATCGAGTCCCGGTTCTTCCGCATACTCTGCGGCCAAGGCTGGCATGGTGGGATTGACCCATGCGCTGGCACTCGAGGTGGCCTCGAATGGGGTTACGGTCAACGCGGTCGCTCCCGGCTGGATTCAAACTGGTGCGTCGACACCCTCCGAGTTGTCAGCGGCCCTGAACACACCATGTGGACGTGCCGGTCGCCCAGAAGAGGTTGGAGCGGCAGTCGTTTTCCTTGCATCGCCTGCCGCCAGCTATATCAACGGTGCGGTCCTCGTTGTCGACGGCGGGAACATTCTGCAGGAACGGAAATCGTGAAGCCTGTTGATGGCGCTGAGCATTGATCGCCTGACGTCATGCCGACCCTCGGCCAGCGGAGGCAACGCCGCCGCGGCTGGCAGCGTACTTGCATCTCCATTGCGAGGAGAGCGCCCGAGGAAAAGGAAACGGCGAGGGGCCTGACCGTGGCGCGACCTTTCGCACGCCGGTCGACCTCTACAGACGTGGCGTCTGCGCAGAAGCCTGCTTTTCAGTCGAAAGCGCGGCCGCGATCAAGCCGCTCAACAAGAGGGTGCCGCCCGCAAGCACTGTTTCGTCGAAGTCGAAATGTGGCGTGTGATGGCCGTCCGCTATGTCAGCGCCTAGAACAAAGATACCGGCAATCCCGCCTCGATCGGCAACAGCTGAGGCGAGAAGAGTTGCGTCCTCGCTCGCTCCGAAGGAGTGGGCGTCCAGGACGTTCGCAAAAGCGCCAAGTTTGCTGTTTGCCGATTTGGCCCAGTCGACGATCGTCGGTGGGTTGCGCCAATCCGATGCTTCGCCCCGAAGCTCGATACCTGTCGTGACTTCGTAAGCGCCGGCGCTCGCCTCAATCATTCGCCGGCATCGCATATCAAGCAATTGTAGCGCCGGCATCGCGGCGGCGCGGATCTCAAATTCCAGAACCGCTTCGTCCGGCACGACGTTCAGGGTCGCGCCTGCATGCAATGTTCCTACATTGACCCTAACGCCGGGTTCGCCCGACTGAGCGAGGCTGTGTAGCCCGAGGGCGGCCTGACACGCAGCGAGCAGCGCGTTTCGGCCTTGCTCCGGTGATTTCCCGGCGTGTGCGGCCAATCCAGAAAACCTGACCGTGAACTTCCGCGTCGCCAGGAACTCACCGACGTCGAGCGCAAGGCTGCCCGACGGAACTCCCAGGCCAGCTGCGCCAGGCGATCACGCGCCGGCAGCATGATCTCTATTTCGTTGCCTTCGACCTGCTTTACCTCAATGGCCACGATCTGCGCGACACGACGCTGGAAGAGCGGCGTGAAATCCTGGCCGGCATGATCGAGCCCGGCGGGCGCATCCAGTTCAGCGAGCCGATGCCGGGCGAAGCCAATGCGATCTATCATCTGCTCGACCAGGCCGGACTTGAGGGCATGGTATCAAAGCGCCGCGACAGCAAGTATCGCAGCGGCCCGTCGACGAACTGGCTGAAGACGAAATGCTACGCCATCGACGAATACGATCTGCTTGGCGTGGAGCGCGAGGCCGGCAAGCCTGCGTTCGCGCTCATGGCCGACAGGGAAACCGGCAAGTATGTCGGCTCGGCCTTCATCAATTCCAGCCGCGCGATCCGTGAGCGCCTGTGGAAGCGTGTCCAGGAGCACGCAGGGCCGGGCGCCCATGGGGATGAAACGGCCGGCGACCCACTGGGTCAGGCCCGGACTGATCGGCCGCGTCAAACACTTGCGCGGTGAGGAAGATTTGCGGCACGCTTCGCTGCAAGATTTCCGAGAGGAATGAGCAGACGAGGTAGCGATTTTATCTACGATTGGATATCGGGCCATTTACCTGACGAGCCGATCTCTGACCCCCCGCGCTGCTGATCATTGAAATGGCTGTGTGGATGCGAAACGGGCGGCTGAGGCCCACGGCATTCCGGGCTACAAATTCGTAATGCAGGGATTGCGCTAATGGAGCGCTGGGAACCGAGTTCGGTAATCGACGTTTTTTCCGAAGGTCATGCTGAATGACCCAACGACGGAGGAAACCATGAACACCAAGATGCTCACAATGGGCGCGATGGCGCTTGCGATGATGACCGGTTCGGCTCTTGCCGCTGGCAACACATCTGCACTCGACGATCCGGCAAAGATGTCACCGTTCTTCACCGATGCCGGCATGAAAACTTTGAAGACGGAAAAGGATTTCAAGGCCGCATGGACGTCTATGAAACCCGATGAGCAGAAAGCGGTGTTGAAAGATTGCGGCGATACCACGCTCAATAAGTCGCACGCAGATTTCTGCGCCATGGCAAAGAAGATGGGCGGCTAATCCAGGCCGGACGTCGAAGGCGGGCCCCGGGTCCGCCTTCGAATAACTGCGGCTCGGGCTGTAAAGGCTTCCCGGCGCGCATCATGGCGCGCTGGATCGCCAGCTGCGCTTCCGTCTTGGCGTTTTCTTTCTGGAAATGGCGAAAGCCGGCAAGCGTATGCAGGGCGGTCATTTCGTGAATATCGGCCGGTGAGGGTTAGCTGTGGCCCGGATCGACCACATGCGTCATGCGGGGGGATGGCTTCCTGCTCCGCGGTCACGTTAGCGAGCAAAGTTTCATATGGCGCCCTTCGCCGGGGGCGGTCGGTCCCGCATCCCGCCTCACGGCGGCGCTATGCTGATGCTCCTTCGGCCGCCCTGTTGAACCGGTCTCAGGGCCACGAACCTGCTCCAGCACCGAACTGACTTATTCCCGCTGACTGACATTTCGGTGCTTCCGCCTTGTACGCCCTTTTTTCACATGGTCGGGAGAGCAGGAGCTCTCCCGACGGAGAGTCAGAGGAGGGGCGGGTTTTTCGCGACGGGTTAAAAGCGGAAGGAGAGGCCTTCGGCGCCCGTCGCGGAGAACCGCAATGTCTGTCCGGACCAATCGAACTCATCCTGTCGCCGGCCGGTCGAACCTCTACGACGAGATCACTGGCAAGATAATTGCCGAGCTGGAAGCGGGTCGTTTTCCTTGGGCTCAGCCATGGGGGACGTCCGCGACAAAAGCGTCGCTTCACCGCTCCGATCTACGCCAACCTCTTCGCCGACGAGGAAGGCGAGGGCCACAGTCTCATCTGGTCCCGCCCCAGCCGCCGCAACGGCGAGTAAATCGAAATCCTCTCGCCTGGCAATCGCGCCAGGCGAGAGTGCTCTAGGTCTGATCAGACCTTCGCGCAAATCGCAGGCCCGCACCGCCGCCATTTTCCGCAAGGAATTCTATTCCCGCTGCCTCAAACGCACGGCGGATCGCAGCAAGATTGTTTCGGTGCGGAATACGAATACTCCTCTCGAAGTCTACTATCGTAGTCCTGGAAACAGCGGCTGCCTCGGCTAGGTCGCCCTGACTCCATCCGAGCATGGCTCGTGCAGCACGACACTGCTGAACAGAGATCGCATCACTCTCAATATCGTTCTTTTTGGTTGACATAGGTCAAAAAAGCCGCTTTTAGTATGCCACCCTACGGAAGTCATTGATGAGGTCTGGCGAAATAGCCTCGCTCGGCCCCACTACGCGACGACGTTGATAGCTCAGAATCTTCATTGATTCTGACGATAGCTACCAATTGACCTTTCGTCACGGGTGAGAACGGGAGGCGCCGGTGAGTGGAGATAAGGCAGCTTCACAATCCCCACCAATTGGCGACAACCAGCCGTCGGCCGATCCAGCACTTCTCCTGTCCCTTGCCTGGATTGACGCTCACGTTGCGATGCTGGCCTCGTGCGTCCGGCAGCAGCAGGCTGAGGAGGGGGTCCTGGAGTGCGGCGCGCTCATGCCTGTAGGCGAAGTGATTGGGCGCGGGGAGGGGGTTGGCGCCGACCGCGACTGTCCTGATTTCCTAAAGGAAGGGCAGGATGGCGCTGAAAAGGCGGACGCCTTGCTGGCTGAGATTGCCGCGACGCCTGCTCAGTCCCTGGCGGGCGTGGTCGCCAAGCTCGCGGTCATCCTTCGGGAGGCGACTGACAACACCGACCTTTGCGAATTTCCGCTGCCGCACATCCGCTCGGCCTTGGCCGATCTGCGGCGCCTCACGCATGAAGCGATAAGCGATCAGCCTCCCGGCTGGCCCGCAGGCGATCAGCCGATCGGCTCGCTGTTCGAGCAGCCTGCATCATCGTTCGCTGCCTGGCGCGCCTTCAGCGCATGGAGCCAGGGCAATGATGAGGCCTATCGCGCCTGGACGGACACATTCAAGACACTGCAAGGCGCAAGCCAGTAGACATCACAAAAGCTCGGCCTGATCGTTCGTCGCCGGGATATCTCCTCGTCCATTCGTCAATGACGGAATCCAAGGATTTCGCTCAACGCCGCATCCCCCTATCAAATCCTTGAGAAGGGAAGGATGCGGATGAAGGCGGATACATCGCAGTGGCGTGACCCACAGGCATATGCGTTCGTCAAAGGGGCCGCCGCCGATGCGATTGCCTGGGAGTTCCTGCGACGCAATCCTCAGTATCAGCAGGACTTCGCGTCCTCTCGCTCGGCCAAGGCGATGCACGCATTGCGCAAGCGCTGGGGTTTGCAGTTTCGCCGCCAGGCCTGACCAAACTGCATTCGAGCAGCCCGTCTATTGGGCGCCTCAGATCGACCCTGGGGTCGTGAACCTAGTCGAGGTTCCGCCGAATCTGCGAGTGCGGGAGGGTCGCGCCCTCCACGTTTCACTGGCCGCTGGCCAGCGTGACGAAGTGGGCCATCACGTGCGCTCCGCGCCGGACGGCACGCAACTGGCGCTTCTCGCAGACGCGCAGCCAGGCGAACCGCTGGCTGCCATCATTCCACTCGACGACATGGCGTACGACAGGCTCCAGGCGATCGAACGGTTCATTCGCTCGATCCATAGGCAGCACGTTCCGGACGCTCGCTTGACTGCCGCCCAGCGCCGACGCCTTGGCCTCATGCTGCGATGCCTGGATGGCCGCGACCAGCAGGCATCCCATTTTGAAGTCGCGACCGCTTTGTTCGGTCGGCGGCTGGTCAGCGCCGCCGGCTGGCAGGACTCGCCTTTTCGCTACCAGACGCATCGCCTCGTGCGCGACGGACTGAAGATGGTCGAGCGCGACTACCGCCAATTGTTGCGCGCGCGAAGGCGCCATCTCTGACGAGTGCCGCCGCGTTGCCCACTTCTTGTGCTGTCTCCAAGCCGACACCTACTCTCAATCGTGAAGCAAATGGCGGCTTTGTGCCCAATTTCGGCCCTTTAGGATGGCGATGCGTTCTCCGAAAGCGGTTGTTCGGCTTCAGTCTTGTTCGGTGTCGACGACACAATGGTGCGCGAGAGACTCGACCATCGCTCGGAAACACTACGCCCTGCGTCGCCTGCAGACCGATCACATTGATCTGTATCAGAATCACCGCCCGGGGCCGGACATGGACATCGAGAAGACCTTGTCCATAGGCCATTTGCCCCGCATTTCATTTGAACACTGTTTAAGGCGCTCGATCATCCAACGGCCCGCGGGTCCCGGAGGTGAGGCGATTGGGTAGATGGCCGATATCGGCAGCTCAAGTCCGCCCCGTGGTATATCTTGGATCGAAAGTTCAACAAGCCGCCCCTCGGCGATCTCCTTCTCGACGGTATGGAGCGGCATGCCACCCCAACCCAGCCCGCTGATGAGAAAGGCGTGCTTGGCAAACAGGTCAGCCAACCGCCAGGTTGAAGGCGATATGACTCCGATCTCCCTCCCGGCCGAGAGATCGGATCGATCTGTCAGCACCAGTTGAACGTGTCGCGCCAGCTCATCCCGTGGAATGAGGCCACCATACGCCGCGAGCGGATGGTCTGCAGCCGCGACCATGACAAAGTCAACGCTGGTGACACGCTCAGCCACAAGGCCAGAGGGCAGTACTGGCAAAGATCCAACAATGCCGAAGCTCGCGCGACCATCCAAGACGGGTTGCACCGCGCCGCCGAGGGCCTCGACAAGTAGCCGCAAAGGTGTGGCGGGGAATTGTCCGCGAAACTCGTGAGCGACCTCGGCAATCGCGGAGATCGGAAAGAAGACGTCGATCACCGCAGCCAGCTCCGCCTCCAGCCCGCCCGACATTCCCTTCGCGCGTGCCTTCATGCCATCTACGCCGGAAACGACAGCCCGAGCGTCGGCAAGAAGGACACCACCTTCGGTCGTCAGCCGCGGATATCGAGCGCTGCGGTCGAAAAGCGTGACACCAAGCTGCGTCTCCAAGTTGGCCATCGCTTCGCTGACGGCGGACTGGGTTCGCCTGAGGCGTCGGGCCGCAGCAGAGAAGCTTCCTTCGTCAGCCGCAGCAACAAAGGTCCGCAACTGGTCGAGAGATACACCATCAAGCACGTTGGGCCTTTCTATCGAATTTACCGATGGATTTCCTAAAAACATGCAGGCTGCTCCTATTTATGCAAGCGCCCACTGACACGTCAACGCTCGCCGATACAATCGTTGGCGGCAAGGCGCGCCGGCAAAACTGCGTGTCGACCACGGATGCTTCGATGATTTAAAGCCATCGGCCGTGCCGATGGATAGCATCGTAACATACCGGCTTTCCCGACACCTACGCACGTGGCATTTACGATCCTTAGACGCGATCAAGAAATTCTACCGAACCCCGAGCCTAACCGATGGGTGGCGCAACACATCCGCCCCTGAAAGCCATGCAGGATGTGATGACGGGACCTCAACGTCCTTCTTGAGATGAAAACTGCGCTGTTGGAGCGTGGTCTCTGCGCGACAGCGCCAAATTGGAACTCTGCAATGGAGGCGGCAATGACTGTTACGAGTGCCCTGCCAGACTCGGCAGTGGAACATTTGATCGTTCCGCCTGTTCGCGATCTGGGCGATGGGTTCAAGGTTCGCCGTGCGCTCCCATCCGCACAGCGCCGCACGGTTGGTCCCTTCATTTTCCTCGATCATTTCGGACCAGTGGTGTTTCGAGAAGGGGCTGGCCTGAATGTCCGCCCCCATCCCCATATCGGTCTGTCGACCCTCACCTATCTCCTCGAAGGCGAAATGGTTCATCGAGACAGCATCGGGAGCGTTGAGACGGTCCGTCCCGGTGACGTGAACTGGATGACAGCGGGCAGCGGCATCGTCCACTCCGAGCGCTCACCCGCGAAGTTGCAGGCTCAAGGTGGAACGATGTTCGGCCAGCAAATCTGGGTCGCCTTGCCCAAGGCGCTCGAAGAAATGCAGCCGGGTTTCTCCAATCACGCCAACGGCACTCTGCCTAGGCTCCAGGCCGAGGGAGCCTCGCTCACCGTAGTTGCGGGCAGTGCGTTCGGAGAACGCTCGCCGGTGCCGGTCTATTCGGACCTGATGTATGTCGACGCCCTGCTCAAGCCTGGCGCGCGGTTGCAAGTGCCCACGGAGCATATTGAGCGGGCGGTGTTTATCGTCTCTGGCGAGATCGAAATCGCCGGCCAGACAGGAACTTTCGGCGAAGCGCAGTTTGTCGTCTTCAAGCCTGGCGCGGAGATCATCGTGAGCACACGCGGCGGAGCGCATCTGATGCTAGTCGGCGGCGAACCTTTTCCCGAGCAGCGTCACATCTACTGGAACTTCGTTTCGAGCTCCAAGGACCGGATCGAGCAGGCCAAGGACGACTGGCGGCAGGGCCGCTTCCCCGAAGTCGCTGGCGAAACGGAGTTCATCCCGTTGCCGCCAGAGCCGCCGCGGGTCGAGTCTGCCGGCTCATGACCTGGCAAGTAGGCACTATGGAAATCGCTATCGACAAGTTTCGCCGCAATTTTCTCTGGCATGCCTCGGGTAGAGCGCCGCAGCGCGGTGGACATCCAGAATGCATTCCGGGCGGCCAAGGTGGTCATGGCGGTGTCTGATACTGGATCAGTCCACTGTCATTGGCGAGAAACGGCTTGAGTTGGCAGTCATGGTCGAGCGCGCGCCTCTTCAGCTTGATGGAACTCATTTAAAAATATCAATCGATCGGAGAAGTAAATGAAGCGCAGAGAGATACTTATTGCCGGCGCTGCAGCCGGCGCAGCGACATTGCTGACGACGCCGACGACAGCGGTAGCCGCCGCCGCAGGCAGCATATCCAGTTCCAAAACCAAAGGAAATGACATGACATCCAACAAGTGGATGATTGACCCGAACGATGCTGTATTGCTGCTGATAGATCATCAGAGCGGCTTGTTCCAGTTGGTCCGTGATATGGAGTACAGGGAACTCCGTAACAACGTAACTGCTCTTGCGAAGGTAGCGAAGATCGCGAAGATCCCGACAGTTGTCACGGCATCAGTTCCCGAAGGTGCTAATGGTCCGACCATTCCCGATATCCTTCTGAGCAACCCCGATGCGGTGTACGTTCCGCGCAGCGGCCCGATCAACGCGTGGGATCACCGCCCCTTTGTCGAAGCCATCGAGAAAACCAAGCGGAAGACACTGCTAATCGCAGGCACACTCACCAGCATTTGCATGG
Source organism: Mesorhizobium sp. RCAM 05099 (assembly GCF_059683685.1). NCBI lineage: Bacteria > Pseudomonadati > Pseudomonadota > Alphaproteobacteria > Hyphomicrobiales > Phyllobacteriaceae > Mesorhizobium > Mesorhizobium sp. RCAM 05099. Next base: position 152,766 of record NZ_JCASJC010000002.1, on the reverse strand, counting down.
TGTTTCCTGCACTGAAAGCCCTCGAGGCTGGATACAAAGTGTTCTGCATCGTGGATGCATCGGGCAATTGGTCGAAGATGGCGACCGACATATCCATTGCCCGGGTCACGCAGGCGGGCGCGATGCCGATTGACACATTCGCGGCGATTACAGAGGTGATGCACACTTGGGATCGCCCAGACGCGATGGATTTCGCCAAGGTCTTTGTCGACCACGTCGAACCCGCATATGGGGCGTTGTTTGAAAGCTATTACGCGGCACAGAAGGCCGCGAAATAGGTCTAGGCAAAAAACTGGAATTGGGCCACCTGGCGACAGGTGGTCCCTCACTATTCACCTTGGAAATTGCCGAAAAACTGGACGGCAGGTTTCCAGCGCTCAGCAATTCAACCTGAATGACGGCAACGGAGCCGCAAGCCGTCGTTGAAATCATCCTGTATTCAACGGCAGCTATTCGATCCTCGGCGCCAGGAGCAGACCGTCCGTTGTCGGCCCCAAACAGGACCTTCGTAGTGTGGGGTCGTGCACTTGGAACCGGATGGGCAGGGGCTTTGATGCGGGTCAAGCCATTGTAGGCTGACATCTTGGCGAACCAGTCCGCATCGGCTCTGGGTCCACCGATGCCGCCATTGCCTCCCCTTCATTTCGCGAGCGCACCAACGACCTCTCGAACGGGCTGATCTGGCCGAAGGACGGCTGAAGCCTCGACCGCCTATGCCGCAATGGCGCGGCGCGCGTTTCTTCCCCTGAGCAAAGCCCATTCCTCGCGGAACCAAGAAACGCGCGCCTGCGCCATCCTCCGCTTTGCTGCGGCCGCAAGCGATGCGGCGGCGGTCGCCTCCGGCCCCGCGATCGCCATCGAGGTCGCATGGTGCGGGCTCGGAAACGAAGAAAACGGAGACTGAAAATGGCTACCATCGGCACTTTCAAGAAGACCAATGCGAACGAGTTCACCGGCGAGATTGTCACCCTCAGCGTCCAGGCCAAGGGCGTACGCATCGTCCCCGACACCCGGGCCAGCGGCGAGAACGCTCCAAGCCACCGCGTGGTTGTCGGCAAGGCCGAGATCGGCGCCGCCTGGTCCAAGCGCTCCAACGAGGGCCGCGACTATCTCGGGCTCAAGCTGGACGATCCGAGCTTCACCGCTCCGATCTACGCCAACCTCTTCGCCGACGAGGAAGGCGAGGGCCACAGCCTCATCTGGTCCCGCCCCAACCGCCGCAACGGCGAGTGAACTGGCCAACGCCTCGCCCGGTATCGGGCGAGGCGTCTTCTGCCGGTGACCGCGGAAGCTTTTCGCGCCGCGGGCTGCCATCACCGGGCTTCCTGTCATCAGATGCGTTGCTTGATGCGCGATGGCGTGAAGATGGTTGAGCGCGGCTACCACCAATTGATGTGCGCGCGACGCCGCCACTCCTGAAAGCCTCTTGGCGGTGCGAAATAGCGGCCCGCAATTGCGCACCTGACCACGGTGCCCTTGCTCCGCCATCCTGGCCATGGATCGCCGTTCAATCGCGACGGCCGCAAGGAGACATCCCATGAATGCCGACGCCGCGCCATTGCCGCCGCGCTACCTGCGCACTTCGGAAGCAGCGCATTTCCTCAGTCTTTCTGCGCGTACGCTCGAGAAACACCGCACCTACGGCACCGGGCCTGCCTATCGAAAACTCGGCGGCCGCGTCGTCTACGCCGTCGACGACCTCCAGGCCTGGGTCCAGCGCGGCGCGATGACGTCGACATCCGATCCGCATGGCTCGGTGATGCCAGCCAAGCCTCAAGCCGCTCGCCTGATCGCCTATGCCGGGCGCGAGAGGCGCTGACCCGGCTGATCTCCCCTATGTCTGGACGCACACGCCAACCGTCGGAACGCGGACAGCTTGATCTGTTCCACGCGCTGCCCGGTGTTGTCGCGCCACGCGATGCGCAGGACCTCATGGCCTATCCCTTCTTTTCCCTTGCCAAATCCAGGCGCATCGCGCCGATCGATTTCCGCGCCGGCGATGTGGCGATCCGCGTCGAGGCGGTGCCAGACCACGGCATGGCGACGATCTGGGATGCCGATATCCTGATCTGGGCCGCGAGCCAGATCGTCAACGCGCGGGATGCCGGATTGCGCACGTCGCGCCTGATGGCCGCGACGCCCTATGAAATGCTCACCTTCGTCGGCCGCGGTGTCTCGAAGCGAGACTATTTGCGCCTCAAGGCGGCGCTCGATCGCCTGCAGTCGACAAGCGTCGTCACCTCCATTCGCCAGCCCGCCGAAGGCCGGCGCCATCGCTTCTCGTGGATCAATGAATGGCAGGAGCGCTTCGATCTAAACGGGCGCCCGCTCGGCGTCGAATTGATTTTGCCCGATTGGTTCTACAGCGCCGTCATGGTCGAGTTTCCAGGCGGGATCGTGCAAGGCGAGATGCCGCCCATCTTCGTCATCGGCCCAGACGGCGAGGCCGAGATCGCCAACAGCCGCGTCTACCAGAACACCCTGATCGTCGACCGTCTCTTTGGCGCGGCGGAATTGCGGCTTGGCAGTGGCAAGCGGCAACAGACCGTCAGGATCGTGCGCACCGATGCCACGAGGAGAGGTCTGTGGATGTCAGGCACCAACGCGGCGCCGAATGCAAAGAACACATTTCCTCAAAGGGGAGGGGAGCACTCATGAACGAGAACGAAATCGCTGCCGCCCCGATGAAGCTTCGCGCCGATCCGCCGCGCGTCACGCGCCTGTCGCGCAAGGTGATCGCCGGCATCGGCTTGTGTGCATCGCTTGGCGTCGGCGGCGCGCTGATCTACGCGCTTCAGACGAGTGAAACCGGCAGGCATGGCGACGAGCTCTACTCGACGTCCAACAGGCAGCCCGCCGACGGACTGGCCAGTCTGCCGCGCGACTATACCGGGCCTGTACTTGGACCGCCGCTGCCTGGCGATCTTGGCCGGCCGATGCTTGATGCCCAAAACAAGGGACAGCCCGTCGTGCCGTCAACGATCGCGACACCCATGGTCGATGAGGCGGAACAGCGCCGGCGGGCCGAAGAGGAGGCGGCCCGAACCTCGCGTGTCTTCTTCCAGACAGGGCAGTCAACCGCGGCGATGGCCGAAACCCCGCCCGGAGGAACTGCCCCGCCGAACCTTGGCGGCCCCGACCTTGCCGGTCAGATCGGCCAGTCGACCACGCAAGACCGCCAGCTCGGCTTTCTGAATGCGGCCGCTGATCGGCGCACCGTGGCGCCGGATCGCGTCACGCCGCCGGCGTCGCCCTATGTGCTTCAGGCAGGGGCTGTCATTCCGGCAGCACTCATTACCGGCATCCGGTCCGATCTGCCTGGCCAGATCACGGCCCAGGTCACCGAAAATGTCTATGACAGTCCCACGGGTCGCTCGCTGCTGATCCCGCAGGGCACGCGGGTCATTGGCCAGTATGACAACGGGGTCGGCTTCGGCCAGCGGCGCGTTCTGCTCGTCTGGAGCAGGCTGGTCTTTCCCAGCGGCCGTTCTATTGTTCTTGAACGCCAGCCCGGCACTGACGCCCAAGGCTATGCCGGCCTTGAGGACGGCGTCGACTACCATTGGGCCGAGCTGTTCAAGGCGGCCGCACTCACCACCATCCTCAGCGTTGGCGCGGAGGCCGGCTCGTCCGGTCAGGAAAGTGACATCGTGCGCGCGTTGCGCGACGGCGCCTCCGACAGCCTCAGCCAGGTGGGCCAGCAGATCGTCCAGCGCCAACTCAACATCGCCCCGACACTGACGATACGGCCGGGCGTCAATGTGCGTGTCGTCGTTACGCGCGATCTCGTGCTCGAACCCTACGGAGGCTGAATATGGCCAAGCTGAAACTCGGTCCGATTGCAGACGACAAGCCGGTTAAGGTCACAGTGGAACTACCGGCGCCGCTGCACCGCGATCTGTCCAGATATGCTGAGATCCTTGGCCGCGACGCGGGTCAGCCACCCACTGATCCTGTTCGCCTGATTGTGCCGATGCTGGAGCGCTTCATCGCGACGGATCGCGGCTTCGCCAAAGCCAAGCAGGAGCCGAAAGGTTGAGGGCCACCTCGCCGCAAGGCAGAACGAGCAATGCCAAAGGGCAGCACGGTTCACGAAGAGCGGGAGATTTCCCTTGACCGCTACGCGGCTGCGGACATCGTCGGAGCGGAGGCAACGACGATAGTCTCAAGGGAACATGCGGGAGAGGTGTACCGTGACCGGCCACCGCCTGAAACGAGGCCCGCGACCTGGGAAAGGTCCATAGCGAAAGCGTATAGAGCGCATTTGAAAAATGTATTACCTCCAACGTCCTGATTGCCCGATAGTCCTCCCCGGGTTCCACTGAACTCAGCGTGCCCACGGCCCAACGCCCATTGTGTGGCCCGACCTAAGCCTCACGTTTCTCGCTTGCCGGGCTCGCCTGAGGCTCAACAATCACACCAACGCTGCGTCGTGAAATTCTTCTATCGGGCCACGGTCGAACATCGGTATGTTCGCAGCCGGAGACCGCTTAATGGCATTTCGATTCTTACACACGGCAGATATTCATCTCGACTCGCCGCTTCGTTCGCTGGCGCTGCGAAACCCCGATCTTGCCGAACTCGTCGGCGACGCCAGCCGCCAGGCATTTGTCTCGATCGTGGATCTCTGCCTTGCGGAACGTGTCGATGCGCTGGTCATTGCCGGCGATCTCTATGATGGCGATCAGACGTCGATGAAAACGGCGCGGTTCCTGGCGTCACAGATGACACGCCTGCACCACGCCGGCATCAAGGTTTTCAAGATCCGTGGCAATCATGACGCTATGTCGCGGATATCGAAGCAGCTGGTGTTCCCGGACACGGTCACGATCTTCGGTGGGCGTCCTCAGTCCGTGCTGCAGAGCGCCGGCGGACTGGACGTCATGTTCCATGGCTTGAGCTTTGCCAGCCCCAAGGCGCCGGACAGTCTGCTGCCCAAGTACTCAGCCCCGCGCGAAGGCGCGATCAATGTCGGCATCATGCATACCAGCTTGGCCGGATCGCCGGGCCACGACGTCTACGCTCCCTGTAACGTCGCTGACCTGCACAGCCATGGCTTTGCCTACTGGGCGCTCGGGCACATCCATGTCCGCCAGGTCCATCCTGGGGCGAGCACGGTGGTAATGCCGGGAATCCCGCAGGGCAGGGACATCAACGAGGCCGGAGAAAAATCCGTCACCCTGGTGACGATACGCGACGACCGCACCGTCGAGATCGAGGAACGGCTGACCAGTATCGCGCAATTCGAGCGGGTGAACGTCAATCTGTCCGAAACGTTGGAATGGTCCGACGTCGTCGGACGCGTCCGCTCCGCGCTCGAAGATGTGCGCGCCTCCGTCAGGTCCCGTCATGTTGTGGTCCGTCTGGGCCTGACCGGGACATCACCTCTATCCTGGGCGCTGATCCGCGACCGCGACCTGCTGCTCGCAGAAGCCGAGCAGGTCGCGGAGCAGACGGGAGACAGCTGGGTGGAGAAGCTGGAGGTTAGCGTCTCTCCATCCACAGCTGAAACACCCGAGGGCATCGCGGACCCGATTTTCGAACTCGCACAGTCCATGCGCGCCGACGCCAGCTCGGAAGCCTTCCGTGCCGAGGCGAGAGCGCTCGTCCAGAAGATGGTTGCGGACCTGCCTCCTGACGGACGCGACTTCGCCGGCAAGGACGAGGCCGGGCTGGAACTGTTCCTCGACAGGGTGCTTGCCAGCGGAGCTGACCTGGTCACCGCCGGTCTCAAGGCCAGCGGTGCGCCATGAGGCTGCGGCGCCTTGACCTCATTCGCTATGGCAAGTTCACCGACAGGACGATCGACTTCGGGCCAAAACCCACGTCAGGACCCGATCTGCACATCGTCTTCGGCCTGAACGAGGCCGGCAAGTCGACCGCGCTTGCCGGCTATCTCGACCTGCTGTTCGGCATTGAAGAACGCAGCCGCTACAATTTCCTGCACGAGTACAGCGCCATGCGCATCGGCGGCGTGCTCGAACTCGGCGGCACGGAGCACACGTTCACCCGCACCAAGCAGCGCACCAATTCATTGTTGAACGCGACTGGCCAACCGGTCAGCGAAATGGCGATATCAGCACATCTCGCCGGGCTGTCTCGCGACGCATACGAGACCATGTTCTCGTTGGACGACGAGACGCTGGAGGCCGGTGGAAAATCAATCCTGGAGTCGCGCGGCGACCTCGGCAAGCTGCTGTTCACGGCCAGCGCCGGCTTAGGCCATGCGAGCGACACGCTGAGCGCGCTCGAGGCCGAGGCCGACGGGCTTTATCGCAAGCAGGCGCATGGAACCGAACTGGCACTGCTCAAGAAACGCCTTGCGGACCTGAAATCGCGCCGCGATCAGATCGACACCCTGGCATCGACCTATGAGGGACTTGAGGCCGAACGTCTCGACGCCCAGGAAAAGTACAACCGCAGCATCGCCGAACGGTCGGTGCTGTCGGCGAGGCTCGATACCATTGCGAGATATCTGCGCGCGATCCCGATCCTTGCCGATATCCGACGCAAGAAAACCCAGCTAGCCGCGTTGCCTGAGATTGCTTCACCGTCACGGACCTGGACGGGCAGTGTCACCGAGATGATCGATGACGACGCCAGCCTGAGAACGCGGCTGGCTGCAAGCGTCGATGAACTCGACAGAGTTACGACCAAGATCGCCTCGGTCGATGTCGACGAAGTGATCCTCGCGATCTCCGAACGGGTTCGCGGCTTGGCTGACCGCAAGGTGCGCCACGTCTCGGCGGGCCTCGACCTGCCAAGTCGCAGGACGGAGTTGCAGATCCTCGACAATGCCGTGAGGAGCTCCCTTGCCGCCCTGGGACGAGCCTCCGAGGCAGACCCTGCCAAGCTGCTTTTGCCTGCTGCAAACATCGGTGCTGTTCGCACGATGATCGAGCAGCGATCCGGGATCGCGACCGGTCTGCGCGTCGCGCGCGACGAGGCCGCGGCAGCCGTCGATGCGCTCCAGGCGGCACGCGAGCGGGTTGGCGAGGAACGGGCGGTACCAGAGCCTGCCAGGGCGAGGCTCGTCTCAGCTTTGTCGGCGGCCAGGGCCAGTGGGCACCTGAGCGAAATCAAGGCGGCACGCGAGGCCGCGGATGCCGGCGCAATTCGGTGGGAGGCCGCGGTCGGGCGTTTGCATCCCTGGTCGGGAGATGCCGCGACATTGGCCAGGATCGCCATTCCGAATGCCGGACAGCTTGGCGCATGGAAGGCGCTTGCCGCCGAGCTCGGGAAGGGCAGGGCCATCCTTTCCGAACGTCTTGCCGAGTACCAGGGCAATCACGATTTGCTTTCAGCACAGCTGGACGCGCTTCGGGCCTCGGTCGCGGTCACCGACGACGAAGCGGCCGCCGCCATTCGCCGCGCCCGCGACGAGGCCTGGGCACGACATCGCGATGACCTCACTGGCGAAACGGCGGATATTTTCGCAGGAGCGATGGCTCGCGACGATAGTGTTGGGGCAGGCCGCCTGGCCAACGCGCGTGAGCTCGTGGAGATCCGCGCGACAAGCCGCGGCCTCGCTGAAGCCGCGGCAGCCATCGCCCATGCGCGCGACCAACTTGCGCGCAACGGCGCGGAGCGGCAGGCCCTGCTCTGCGACATACGCGCAGCGGCACGAGACTTGCTCGCAGACGGTCTGGACACGTCCCCCGAACGTCTGATCGGACTGATCGAGGAGCGCATTGCTGCCCGGGTCGATGCGCTCGCGGCCTCTGAAGAGATCGAGCTTTCAGGCAAGAAGGCCGAGCGAGCGGTTGATGAGGGAAACCGAATACGCCTGGAGCTGAGCGGGGCGCTGGCGAGCGTCGGCGTCGGTACGGATCCCGGCGACAGTCTGGAGACGGTCATGGCCGTCGCGCAGCTGTTCCTCGACAGGCAGTTCAAGATTGACGCCGAGCGCACCGAGGCGCTCAAGACGGTCGGCACAAGACAGGAGGATCTGGCTGCCGGGCGCCGAGCCGTCGAAGTCGCGGAGCGACGCGAGGACGAGTGGCTGGCCGAAATTGCCAAAGCGCTCAAGGGCACCTGGCTGGAGAGCGGCATATCGGCGCCTGGCATTGGCGGCGTCCTTGATCAATTGGCCGACCTCGACAAAAGTCTTCAAGACAGGGACGCCATGCGGCTGCGCATCGACAAGATGGAGACCGACAGGGACAATTTCCTGGTCGAGGTCAGCGCCGTTGCGGCCGAAGCGGGTGAGGCGGCGACCGACGAAGATCCGGAACAGCTTGCGGTCCGCCTTGCCGAACGCCTTGAGCGTGCCGAACGCTCGCGCGAGGCCAAGGCAAGCCTCGTCAATGACCTGCAGCGCCTGCAGGATGCGCGCGAGATCCTCGATGCTGAAATTTCGGCCCATGAGCGCCGCAAGAGCGACGTCCTAGGCGTCTTTGGTGTGGCCACGCTAGCGGACGTCGTGCAACGCGACGAACTGCTGCGCGACAGGGACCGTCTGCGCACAGCGGTCGCCGAGCTTGAGGAGCAGGTTGCGTCCGAGCTCGCGGTGGAAGGGTTCGAGCAGGCGTGTCCGATTTTGGATGCTCTCGATCTGAATAGCCTTGCAATCGAGAAGGCTGAAGCCGAGCAACGGCTTCGCGCTTCTGACGAGGCGATACAGCAACAGCTCATTCGGCAAACGCGCGCGACCGACAAGCTGGACGCCATTGGCGGCGACAGCGCTGTTGCCCGTATCGATGCCGAACGGCGCACCGTCCTGCTGGACATCGAAGACAGGGCCGTTCGCTACATCGAACTGAAACTGGGTATCATGGCTGCCGGCAACGCTCTGCGCGTGTACCGCGAGCGTCATCGCTCCGCAATGATGGGGCGGGCATCCGACGCTTTCGCGCTGATGACGCGCGGCCAGTATTCGGGCTTGACAACCCAACCGGTCAAAGGCGGTGAAGTGCTCATTGCATTGCAGCGCGACGGCCAGTCCAAGGTTGCCGACGCGCTGTCTAAGGGGGCGCGTTTTCAGCTTTACCTGGCGCTCAGGCTTGCCGGATATTACGAGTTCGCACAGTTCAGGCCCTCCGTGCCATTCATCGCCGACGACATCATGGAGACCTTCGACCATGTCCGGTCAGAGGAGGTTTTCCGGTTGTTCGGTGAGATGGCGAGTGCCGGTCAGGTGATCTACCTCACGCATCATCAGCACCTGTGCGAGATCGCCAAGGCGGTTGTGCCGGGCGTGACAATCCACGAGCTCGGATGAGACCGAAGCCGGCTCGTGTCTGCCTGGCATGTGTCGGCGGCGCCCTCGGCGGATTGATGGCTGCGCTCAAGGGCAATCATCTCGCCGGCCCTATGCCGGTCGTACTTGCCTCGAAGTATGGCCGGTCGCCCCTACACCGATAGGCGCTTGTCGCTCACGAACGAACGCGGATGACCGTCTTCCCAGTGTGTCGCTCGCTCGCGTTGAAGGTTGCAACGGCCTCGTTAAGGGCCGAAACTTTGCCGATGTTCGTCCGCAGTCGCCCGTCCCGCACCCGCTGGACGATCTCACTCAGTTGGGCGCGATCGGACTCGACAACGAAGTCAACCGCCAGGCCGTCTGCGGGCCGCGCCTCGGCCGGGCCGACGACGGTCACCAGCGTTCCTCCGGCCCGGATCAGAGCTGCGGACCGCTTCTGGATGTCCCCGCCGATGACATCGAACACCAGATCGACGCCACCGACGTCTTCCAGGGCGTCGTTCTCAAGGTCGATGAATTCATTTGCGCCGAAATCCAGCGCCTTCTGAAGGTCGGCGGCGCGCCCCGTGCCGATGACATAGGCACCGGCCTCACGTGCGAGTTGCGCCACCATCGAACCGACCGCGCCGGCTGCGCCATGTGCAAGGACGCTCTGTCCCGCCTGAAGACGGCCGTGCTGGAAGAGTCCCTGCCACGCGGTCAGACCCGAGATTGGCAGGCTCGCGCCCACGGTGAAGTCGACGTCGCCTGGCAGCGGCGCGAGGTTGCGTGCTTCCATGGCAATATACTCCGCCAGTGTGCCATCGCGATACCAATCCGCGAGACCGAACACCCGCTGTCCCACTGAAAGACCCGTGGTGCCGTACCCCAGGGCAATGACCACTCCGGCCAACTCGTGTCCAGGGATCGATGGCGTACGCGCCTGGTCGCGGCGGTCGGTCCAGGTCGAAGGCCACTCCAACTCGGTCGGGACGAAGCCCGACGCATGAACCTGAACGACGACGTCGTTTATCGCTGCCTGCGGCTCGGGCCGCTCGGCCGGCTTCATCCCGGCCGTCCCGGCGGCCTGGTCTGTCACTACGATTGCTTTCATCGGAATTGTCTCCTCGGTCATTTGTCACGTCGCCGGTAGATATGTCCGGCTCTGGTCATGAAACAGGACCAGGAATGGCGGGAATGATGGTACCATTGCGGCATGGCCACTGTGCCATCCATCTCGACCGCGCCGCAAGGACGCCGGCCGTAGGATTGCGGCCGAGTGCAGGCTAGTCGGCTGGCGCTCCCACACCGCACCGCGGATCCATTGGCATCACGGCCCCAATGGAAGCGCCCCGGGAGCGACTGCCTCGTACCAAATCGAAGCTTCCGTCGCAGGTTGGTCGGGCGCGATATCCTGTCCGAGATGTGGGCAATGTGCATCGCCGAGCAGCACTGACTGTCGACTACCGATGTCTCTCCATCCTGACACAAATGCGCAAACCGTCGTGTTACCCTCTGATGGTTTACGTCACTGGCCTGATCATCATCACAGCAAATGGGAGAGTTTGCCGTCTAGGATCAACCGCCGCGCCTTGCTCGTCCACTCCGGCAGCGCAGTCGTCGCATCGACAGTTACGGCACCGACGCTCGGCACAAGCCTTGGTATTCCCCGTTGCTATCTAGCTCGCATGTGTGATGAGGGCCTGCCTTCAGGCCAGCGACCGGGGGATGAGTGCCAGCTTCAAGCGCAGCGTCGTGCGCAAGGGTTCGTGGAAGTCCACGTGCCATAATAATGTTCCTTCATTCTGTGGAGGGATTGATCGGCCGGACCCGCAGCGGGCAAACTCGCTTTAACCAGGATGCGAGGTCGATGTTTGGGGTGTAAGGTCGGAGCCCTCCTGGGGGAGGATATGTATGCGAACCGCCGTTGCCTTGGCCCTACTGGCATCCGTAAGTACAGCTCACGCTGACGAGATTACGCAGCTCGAAACGAAAATCGGCGGTTGTTTAAGAATCCCGGTTGACGTCGAAGGCCCATCACTCAAAGTGGTTTTCGAGATCACTCTGGACAAAACCTCGAGAGCCCAGAAGGTAGACGTGGTTGAATACGGGCCACAATCCGACGCGGCGGCAAAAGCAGCAACCAGCCTGGCCGTGCAACTCAAGAACAGGTGCTGGCCGATCGGGGTGAAGAAGAAGAGCCCGATCCGGGTGACCTTCGCGATAGACCTGCCGTCATAACCCTTCCAGCCTTGGCATCCGTATCAATCCGTTCGAAGCCGGCTGCGCGATCCTGACGCTCTGCACCAGCGCCCTGGTCGCCAATGTCGCGCGTGCCGGCATCGATGCGGTCGATCAACCCATGCGTCGCTCCGCCCGCTCGCTCGGCATGAACTACTGGCAGGACATGCGCTACATCGTCTGGCCAATTGGGCTAAGGGCCGTCCTGCCCTCCTGGGTAGGGGTGGCGCTCGGCGTCATGAAGGACAGCGCGCTAGTCTCCGCGCTCAAGTATTTCGGAGCGCTTCACGTTCTGAAAGGAATCGACCTCACGGTCAGCAAGGGCGAGGTGCTGAGCATCATCGGCGCTTCCGGATCGGGCAAGTCGGTCATTTCCGCGAATGCCTCGATGACCGCCGCCGCTATATCTTTCGAAGGCATTTCGAAATGCTCGCCGATCTCCACGTCTTCATAGCTCAACCCGAAGCCAGTGAACGATTTCCCCTGAGCGTCTACGCTCATGCCGGGACTGGAGCGTCCTCTCGCAACAGTCCCTTCTTCTTCAGGTCCTGCCAGAAATCGCCAGGGATGGGGTAGCTGAACCAGGACAGATTCTGCTCGAGCTGTTGGACGGTGCGGGTGCCGGCGCAGAAGGAGGGGATGGCTGGGTGCGCCACCACGAACTGCAGGGCGGCGGCCGGCAGCGGCACGCCGTGCGCACGGCAGACCTCCTCGATCTTCGCGACTTTCGCCATGATGGTTTCTGGTGCGGGTGAATAATTGTACTTGGCGCCCGGAACGGCACCCGTGGCCAGGATGCCGGAGTTGAATCCTCCGCCGACGAGTACGGCCGCGCCGCGTTCGACGCAAAGCGGGAGAAAGGCGTCCAAGGCCTCCTGTTCCAGCAGCGTATATCGGCCCGCCAACAGGAAGCAGTCGAAATCGCGCTGTTTAAGCGCCTCGTAGCAGACCTCCCATTCGTTCACACCGACGCCGATCGCCTTCACCGCACCTTCCGAGCGCAGCTTTTCCAGAGCTTTCCAGCAGCCATCCATCGCCTGCCGGAAGACCTCTGGCTGCTCGTCGCCTCGGGTGAAACGGTCGATGTCGTGGATGAAAAGCATGTCGATATGTTCGAGTGCCAGACGCTGCAGCGAATCCTCCAACGAGCGCATGGTGCCATCGTAGGAGTAGTCGAATTCCATCGTGTTCGGCGCGGCGTTCGACCACGGCGCGAAATCGATATGCGAGCGCTTGCCGGCCTTCAACAGGCGGCCCACCTTGCTGGCGAGAACGAACTCGTCACGTTTCTTCCATCGCAGCGAATGCCCGGTTCGCAGCTCTGAAAGGCCGTGCCCGTACATGGGGGCAGTATCGTAGAAGCGAACCCCTGCGTCCCATGCGGTCTGGATCATCGTGTCCGCAGTGCGCTCATCTATCGGCTGAAGGAAATTGCCGATCGGCGCTGTCCCGAAGGCGAAGGCCGTGACGTTGAGACCGGATCGGCCGAATACGCGCTTGTCAGACGGCTTCATGATATCCTCCCTTAAGTAACCATCTGGTTATTTGTATTCAAGTTCGCGCGGCGCCGCAAGCTCTTGTAACGACAACGCATCGCGATCCGAAGTCCGCCGCTTGACGCAGGCGACGATTCCGGCATAGTAGTAACTAGATAGTTACATACGGAGGTCGGCGGTGCCGCTGAACGAAACGCAGCTGCAGGTGCGCGAAATGGCGCGCCAGTTTGCAGAAGATGTCATTCGTCCGGTTGCCGAGGCGCTCGACCGGGACGAGCGCTTCCCTGGCGAGATTTATGAGCAGATGGGGGAGCTCGGTCTGTTCGGCATCGGTGTTCCGGAGCATATGGGCGGCCCAGGCTTCGACACGCTTACCTATGCGCTGGTGATGGAAGAGCTGTCGCGCGGATACGCATCCGTCGCCGATCAGTGCGGCCTCGTCGAGCTGATCAGCACGCTGCTCGTTCAGCATGGCACGGAGGCACAGCGGCAGCAGTGGCTGGGGCCGGCGATGCGCGCCGAAAAGAGGGCCGCCTACTGCATTACCGAGCCAGAAGCCGGCACAGATGTTTCCGGGATTCGTACCACCGCCAAGCGCGACGGGAATGGATGGCGGCTGAACGGAGGCAAGATCTGGATCCACAACGCGCCGGTTGCCGACGTCGGATTTGTCCTGGCGCGTACCGACAAGGAGGCAGGCCATCGCGGCATGTCGATTTTCATCGTCGACCTGCACTCCAAGGGAATAGAGCGCGGGCCGAAGGAACATAAGATGGGTCAGCGCGCCAGCCAGGTTGGCGCGCTCAATTTCGATGACGTCGTTCTGGGTCCTGAAGCACTGTTGGGTGAAGAGGGCCGCGGTTTCCACATGATGATGAGCGTGTTGGACAAGGGGCGTGTTGGCATCGCCTCACTGGCCGTCGGCATTGCGCAGGCGGGGCTCGAGGCGGCGGTCGACTATGCCCGGCAGCGACGTCAGTTCGGCAAGGCGATTGCCGACTTCCAGGGCGTACAGTGGCTGCTTGCCGACATGGCGAAGGACATTGAGGCGGCCCGCCTGCTCGTGCGCAGCGCCGCCGAGAAGATCGATGCAGGGGAAAATGCAACCAAGGCCTGCTCGATCGCCAAATGCTTTGCGGGAGACATAGCGGTGGCGCGCACGGCCGATGCCGTGCAGGTCTTTGGCGGCTCCGGTTACATACGCGGCTTCGAGGTGGAGCGCCTCTATCGGGACGCCAAGATCACGCAGATCTATGAAGGCACCAACCAGATCCAGCGCATGATCATCGCTCGCGAGCTTCTCAAGCATGGAGCCCGGGCGTGACAATCCCATCGCGTCATGCGGCTTTCGTCACAGGATCGAGCCGCGGCATCGGGCTGGCGGCTGCATTGGAGCTTGCCCGGCGTGGATTCGGCGTGGCGCTCAACGGTCCGGCCGACGACGAGGAGTTGAAATCCGCCGAAGCCGCGGTCGCGGCGCTCGGCGTTCCGGTCGCGCGCGTTGCGGGCGACGTCGCCGATCTGAGCGCCCACGAAAGCATGCTTGACGCCGCCGAGGCCGCCATCGGTCCGCTGTCGACACTGATCAACAATGCCGGCGTGTCGGTCATCTCGCGTGGCGATCCGCTCGATGTGACGGAGGAGAGCTATGACCGCTGTCAGGCGATCAACACGAAGGCGCAGTTCTTCCTCTCGCAGTGTTGGGCCAGGCGGCTGGTCGCCCGCAAGCGCGATGACGGCCGCTTCTACAGCCTGATCAACGTCTCTTCCTCCAATGCCACGGCGGTGGCTGAGCCGCGCGCCGAATACTGCGTGTCGAAGGCCGGATCCGCGATGGTCAGCCAGGTCTTCGCGGTTCGCCTTGGCCGCGAGAACATCGCCGTCTACGACATCCGGCCTGGTCTGATCGAGACGGCCATGACCAAGGCCGTCAGCGAGACCTACCGGCGCCGCATCGACGAAGAGGGGCTGACATTGATCCGGCGTCTCGGAAAGCCGGAAGATGTCGGTCGCGTCATGGCGACGCTTGCCACAGGTGAGCTGCCATACACGACCGGCCATGTCATTGCCGTCGACGCGGGCATGTTGGTGCCGCGGTTCTGACCGCGGGGCAGGGCCAGGGAGAACGCCATGATCATCCAGTTGCCGGACAGCACGGGCAAATTTTCCGATTATCGGCTTCAGGGCAAGGCAATTCCCGCCGCGCGACTGTCCTCCGACGCGCCACGCACCGTGCTGTCGGCGGCCCATGTCGTGGCGGATCCTTTAAGCGCCAGCGATCCCGGCAGCCCTGCCGCCATCGACTGGAAGGCAACGATGGCATTCAGGCGCCACCTCGACGGGCTCGGCCTCGGGATTGCCGAAGCAATGGACACCGCGCAGCGTGGCATGGGTCTCGACTGGCCTTCGGCTTTGGAGCTCATCCGCCGGACCCGGAAAGAACTGCCGGACGCGCTCGTCTTCAACGGCGCCGGCACCGATCAGCTCGGACCGGCCGAGGCACGCTCGCTCGATGATGTCCGCCGCGCCTATTTCGAACAGATCGAGGCCATCCAGAAGGCCGGTGGCAGGTTGATCGTCATGGCCAGCCGCGCGCTGGCGGCCGTGGCGCGTTCGCCGGACGACTATGTCTCGGTCTATGGCGACGTGCTTGTACGCTGCGACCGTCCGGTGATCCTGCACTGGCTGGGGGAGATGTTCGATCCGGCCCTCAAGGGCTATTGGGGAGCCGACCGCTTCGAGGACGCGCTCGAGACGGTGTTGGCAATCATCGGGGATAACACCGCCAAGATCGACGGCATCAAGATTTCGCTTCTCGACAAGGGAAAGGAAGTGGCGATGCGCCGCCGTCTGCCCGCCGGCGTGAAGATGTATACCGGCGACGACTTCAACTACCCGGAGCTGATCGCCGGAGACGAGCAGGGCTTCTCGCATGCCCTTCTCGGCATCTTCGACCCGCTGGCGCCGGCCGCCGCCTACGCCATCGACCGGTTCGGCCGGGGGGATATCCAAGGGTTCCACGCCACGCTGGATCCAACCGTGCCGCTCGCGCGACTGATATTCCGCGCGCCCACGCAATACTACAAGACGGGCGTCGTCTTCCTTGCCTGGCTGAACGGGTTCCAGGATCATTTCATCATGCTCGGTGGCGCTCAGTCGATGCGGCCGCTGCCCTATTTCGTGGATGTGTTCAAGCTGGCCGACGGATGCGGTCTTCTTGGAGATCCCGAACTCGCGGCGGGGCGCATGCGCAAGCTGCTTGCCCTCTATGGCCTGTGATCGGCATTATGCGCGATTTTAGGAAGGACCATTCCGCGCTGGCGCTGAACACGGCGACGCTAGGCCACAATCTCGACGGGTACGGCGCGGGCCGGTCGATCGAGCGTGTGCTCGATGCCTGCGCTGAACGCGACCTGCGCGGCATTGTCTTCTGGCGTCGCGAGATCGATAGCCGCGCCGTCGAAATAGGTGAGCGGGTTCGCGCGGCCGGCCTGAATGTGGTCGGCCTATGCCGCGCCCCTTATCTCACCGGCCCCTTGGCGCTGCCCGGCCGCCAGGCAATCATGGACGATTTCCGTGCCGCAATCGATATGGCGGCTGGCCTCGGCGCGCCTGTCCTGACCATCGTCGCCGGTGGAGTGGAGCCGGGAACGAAAGGCGTCGGCGAAAGCCTCAAGCTGGTCGCGGATCGTGTCGCCGAGGCGGCGCCTTATGCGGCTGCCGGAAACGTTCGCCTGGCTCTTGAGCCGCTGCATCCGGTCTACGGCGGCGACCGGTCCTGCCTGGTGACGATCCGCGACGCGGTCGATCTTTGCGTTGCAATCGACGCGCCCAATGTGGGCGTCGCGGTCGACGTGTACCACGTCTGGTGGGACCGCTCGCTGGCCGACGAATTGCTGCGGGCCGGGCCGAAGCGCATTTTCGGCTATCACCTTTGCGACTGGTTGGCGCAGACACACGACGTGCTGCTCGACCGCGGCATGATGGGAGACGGCGTGGCGGACCTGAAGGCAATCCGCGCGGCGGTGGAAGCGGCCGGCTATGACGGGCCGTGCGAGGTGGAGGTGTTCTCGGCGCAAAACTGGTGGAAGCGTAATCCAGAGGAGGTTCTGGACGCTTGTGTGGAGCGTTTCCGCTCCGTTTGTTGAAGACGGAGGCTGGACAGTGGACGCAGCCCTGCGAGAGCCCCCGGGTGAGGGGGCTGTTGCGTGGTCAGCCACCTCCTGAGAAACGGCCTTCTGCGGCCTTCAGATCGGTCCCAAGATTAGTCTTTCGGCCGGCGGCTCTTCTCCCGGAAGGCCGCCAGACCCTGTCGAAGATCATCGCTGCCGGCTGCAATACGCCCGGCAAACGCATCCAAAACACGCTCACGCTCCTCGCCTTCAGCAGCGTTGATGAGCATCTTGGCAAGCTCTGTGGCTGTAGCCGACCTGGCTGCGACGATCGCGGCAAGATCCTCAGCCGCGGCCAGGCCGCGCCCCTTGTCGACGACCTTGTCGACAAGCGACAGCCTCAACGCCTCGTCGGCGGAATAGACCTCGCCGAAGATCGACATACGCCGGATAAGCTGCGAGCCGAAACGACGGACCGTGCGCTGGGTGCCTGACCAGCCGGGTATGATCCCAAGGCTGGTTTCAGGCAGGCCGATGCGGGAGTGGCTCTCGGCGATCCGATAGTCGGCGCAGGCCGCAAGCTCCAGACCCCCGCCGAGGCAATGGCCGTTGAGGACGGCAATGACCGGTTGCGAGAGCCTGGCGAGAGCGTCGAAGCCTGCGTGGCCGTCGCGTATCCAGTGCCGCGCGAACTCCGCTGGGCCGAGCGCGCTCCAGGCGGAGACGTCGCCGCCGGCGCAGAAGGATTTCTCGCCCTCGCCGATCAGGATCAGCACCTTCGCCGCGGAGCGCTCCACCGTCCTGCAAAGCGGGACCAGCGCATCGACCATCGTGGCATCGAGTGCGTTCAGCTTTTCAGACCTGCGGATGGTCAACCGCGCAATCGGCCCGTCAAAGCTCAGATCAAGACGTGGGTCGCTCACAGCCGCAGGCCTATTGGTTTGTCCTGGAATAGCGCCTCGTCCATCACCTTCAATTGCGGCGAGACCGAAAGCGGTGATGTCGCCTGCTGCAGGACATCGCGCTCAAGGTCGAGGCCGGGCGCTATTTCGGTGACGACCAGGCCTTCGGCCGCAAGGCGGATGACGCACCTTTCAGTCACATAGGTGACATCCTGGCCCTGGCTGACGGCGCGCTGCCCCGAGAAGCTGACCTGATCCACTTTCGGCACGATCTTGGCGACCTTGCCTTCCTTGTCGATGACCAGCTTTCCGTCCTCCAGCCGCATCTTCGCGCCGGCATTGAAATTGCCTGAGAACACGATCTTCCGCGCCCGCGAGGTGATATCCACGAAGCCGCCGGCGCCAGCGGTCCGGTGCGGCGTCGAGGAAAGCCGCGAGACATTCACCGACCCGTCCGCGCCGATCTCAAGAAACGAAAGCAAGGAACAGTCAAAGCCTCCGGCCTGGAAATATGTGAACAGGTGGGGGGAGGCGACGAAGGCCTCGGCGTTGGAGGCGCAGCCGAACTTGAAATCGAGCAGCGGCACGCCGCCGACCGGCCCCTGTTCGATCACCCAGGTGACGGCGCCGTGCAGGCCCTCCTCGATCAGGATGCGCGGCACGTTGGCGGAGATGCCGAAGCCGATGTTGACGGCCCATCCGGCACGAAGCTCCTGGGCGACGCGGCGCGCGATGACCTTGGAGACATTGTATTCCGGCGTACGGAATGTGTGCAGCGGCCGAAATAGCTCGCCCGATATGGCTGGATCGTAGGCGGTCGCGGTGGTCTGCAACTGATCCGGCGCCTCGACTATGAAATCCACCAGGATACCGGGCACCTGCACATCATGCGGCCGCAAAGTGCCTTGGGCCGCGACGCGTTTGACCTGCGCAATGACGATGCCGCCGCAGTTGCGCGCCGCAAGCGCCATCTCCATGGCGCCGAGCGTCGCACCCTCTTGCTCGAAGGTGAGGTTTCCTTTCTCGTCCGCTGTGGTCGCCCGGATGATCGCCACATCCGGCCTGAGGGCGGGGAAGTGCAGCCATGTCTCGCCGTTGAACTCGACGCGCCGCACGATCGGCTCCTTCCGCGCCGTCGCGTTCATGGCTCCGCCCTCGAGCATCGGATCGACGAATGTGTCCATGCCGACCTTGGTCAACACCCCCGGGCGCTGCGCCGCGCCCTCGCGCAGCATGTCGAACACGATGCCGGAGGGGAAGTTCCAGGCCGCCAGATCCTCGGCAAGGATACGCTGCCAGATCAGCGGCGGCTCGGCGTTGGTCGGTCCTGAGGGGTATGAGCCGCCGATGATGCGGCTGATCAAGCCTGGCAGGGCGATGTGGTCGACGCCCTTGGTGCCGAACATGTCGCCGGCGGCAATCGGATGGATGGTGGTGATACTGCGCGGCGCCCCTTCGGCCGCGAAGCGTTTGCCGAGAGCTTCAAGCACGGCGTCCGGGCAAAGCAGGCCGGACGACGAATTGACCGCTACCACCGCTCCGTCGCCTATCGCGGCGACAGCTTCCGCTGCGGACCTGACCTTGCTCACGCTTCCTCTCCATAAGGCTTGGCAATAAGTAACTAGATAGTTATAACCGTGGTATAGCCGCCTGCGGCTTTCAAGGCAAGCTCTACGCCGCCGGCAACCAGTGGGAGGATTTCGATGAACATCATGTTCCAGAAGACGAACCAGCGGATGTTTGGGACTTTCCCCCTTAAAGGGGATCCGCTCCGCGCCGCGATCGCGGCGGCCATCGATGCAGGTTACCGCGCCTTCGACACGGCCCAGGCTTATGGCAACGAGGCCGACACAGGCGAGGCCTTGGCAGAGAGCGGTATACCCCGTGCCGAGCTCTGCGTTACGACAAAGGTTACCGTGGAGAATTTCTCGCCGGAGCGGTTCATACCATCCGTCGAACAGTCGTTGCGGGATCTGAAGCTGGATCGTGTCGATATCCTTCTGCTTCACTGGCCGACGCCAGGAGGCGATATCAGGCTCTCGCTGGAGCTCCTTCAGGAGGCGCATGAACGGGGTTTTGCCGCCAACATCGGAATGTCGAACTATACAGCCGCAATGATGAGGCAGGCCCGGGAGATCATCGGGACCCCGCTGGTGACGAACCAGGTTGAATTCCATCCGCTTCTTGACCAGCGCAAGCTGCTGGAGGCCGCTGCCGAGACCGGCGTCCCGCTCTCGTCCTACTGCTCGGTCGCGCGCGGCGAGGTCTTCAAGCATCCGCTTTTCGCCGAGATTGGTTCGGCCTACGGCAAGTCGGCCGCCCAGGTCGTGCTGCGGTGGATCCTGCAGAAGGGTTTGCCGATCAACACCATGTCCACGAAGCCCGACAACATCCGCTCGAATTTCGACGTGATGGACTTCACCTTGTCGAGCGTAGACATGACCCGCATTGACGCCATGAATGCCGTCGGTCACCGCGTGGTTGGCAAGCGGCTCATCCCCTATGCACCGGATTTCGACGCATGACAGCGAGAACCACCGGTCGGCCAACAAAGTGGTGATGGCCGACCGTCAGCGGTTGCCCCGGATGAGGTCTGACGCGTGCTCGCCGATCATGATGGTCGCCGCATTGGTGTTTGAGCCGACCAGCGACGGCATTGCCGAGCTGTCGCAGATGCGAATGCCGTCCAGCCCATGCACCCGCAATTGCGGGTCCACCACCGACATCGCATCCTTCCCCATCTTGCAGGTGCAAGTCGGGTGGTAGGAGGTGCGGCCATAGCGACGTGCGTAAGCTTCGTAGTCTGATTGCGAGCGCACGCTTGTGTCGGGGAAACGGAGCTCCTTGATGAATTTGCGCAGCGATGGCTGATTGAATATCTCCCGGCTGATCTTGATGCCTTCGACCGATACTCTCAGATCGTCGGGGTCTGCGAGGAAATTTGGGTCAACGACTGCGTTGTCACGCGGATCGGCCGAGCGCAGCGTCACGGTTCCACGCGATTTCGGACGTAGCGTGTAACTGTTCAGCGTGATCCCGGACGACCCTTTCGGGACCGACGGCACGCCCGCCTCCGCACCGGCTCCCGCCAGGAAGTGGAATTGCAGATCGGGAACAGACCACGCGCCGTTTGCGGAAGAATGCCAGAAGGCGCCGCCCTCGACCACGTTTGATGTTATCGGTCCGGTCTTGAACAGCGTGTATTGGATGCCGGCCCACAGCATCCAATGCAGCTTGTTGTACCTGTCGAGCGAATCGTGGCCCGTTAGCTCGGCCACGATGTCGATGCCGAAATGATCTTGAAGGTTCTGCCCCACACCCGGAAGATCCTGGATCGCTTCTATGCCGTGGCGACGGAGGTCGTCGGCAGGGCCGATGCCGGACAGCATCATCAGCTTCGGCGTGCCGATTGCACCCGAAGTCACCAGCACCTCGCTGCCAGCGTTGACGACGTGCCGCGAACTGCCAATCGAGTATTCGACGCCGACCGCGCGTCTGCCTTCGAAGACGACGCGATGAACCAGAGCCCCAGTGATCAGCACGAGATTTGGGCGGCTCAGGGCAGGCTTGAGGTAGCCAACGGCAGCCGAGCAGCGGCGGTTGTTGCGGGTTGTGGTCTGGTAAATTCCGGCGCCTTCCTGCTTCGCGCCGTTGAAGTCCGGATTGTACGGCAGCCCGTATTCCTGACAGCTTTGGACAAAGGCGCGCGAAACCACGTTCGGATCGGGTATGTTTGATACGCCGAGCGGGCCATCGGTGCCATGCAGGTTGCCCGAGAGGATACTGTTGCCCTCGGAACGCAGGAAGTACTTCTGGACGTCCTTGAACGCCCAGCCATCCGCGCCTTCCTCGTTGGCCCACCGGTCGTAGTCGGACTCATGGCCGCGCGTGTAGACCTCCGCATTGATGGAAGAGCCGCCGCCCAGCACCTTTGCCTGCGCATAGAGGATCTCACGATTGTCGGCGTGCTTCTGCGGGGCAGTAACCAGCCCCCAGGTGAGGGGCCCCGTGGTCATCTTGGCGAACCCGACCGGCATATGGATATAGGGATGGCTGTCCTTGCCACCGGCCTCGATGATGCAGACCCTGACAGCCGGATTCTCGGACAGCCGCGCGGCAAGCACGCAGCCCGACGAGCCGGCGCCGACGATCACATAGTCGAATCCTTTCGCCATTATTTGACCCAGTGCGAACGCTTGCCGATTTCGATGTGGACGGACTTCACCTGAGTGTATTCTTCCACGCCGTACATTCCCGCTTCTCTTCCCCAGCCGGACTGCTTGAACCCGCCAAGCGGCATCTCCGGTCCTCCGGCCATGATCGTGTTCACCCAGAATCGCCCGGCGCGCACCCGTCGTGTCACCACCAGCGCCTTGTCTATGTTCTTTGTCCACACGCTGGCAGCCAGGCCGTACACTGTGTCGTTGGCAAGGCTGATCGCTTCCTCGACGGAGTCAAAGTGGAAGGATGACAAGACAGGCCCGAAGATTTCGTCGCGCGCGATCGACATTGCGGGCGTGACGCCAGAAAACAGCGTCGGAACAATGTACTGGCCGCCGCCAAGGTCCAGGGCTTCACCGCCGGTGACCAGGGTCGCCCCCTCCGCCTTGCCCTTGTCGATATAGCCCAGGATGGTTGAATTCTGCGCATCCGTCGTGATGGCGCCGACCTGCGTCTTCGGCTGGAGCGGATCGCCAACGACAATCTTGGCCATCTTGGCGGCAAGGATTTCCTCGAACTCCCGAGCGACCGAGCGCTCGACAATGACGCGGCTGGACGACACGCAGCATTGTCCTGTGTTGAAGCTGATGCCGAAAGCCGCGCCATCTGCCGCGTCTTCGAGATCGCTGTCGGCGAAAACGATAATCGGGTTCTTGCCGCCGAGCTCCAGGCCGAGCTTCTTGAAGTTTGAATCGGCCGCGGCGTGCACGCAAGAGCGGCCCACGGATGTCGATCCCGTGAAGGATAGCATGTCGACATCCGGATGCTCGGTCAAAGCCTGGCCGATCGTCCGACCCGATCCGGTGACGACGTTATAGACGCCGTTCGGCGCGCCGGCTTCGGAAAGGATCTCGCCGAGCAGCAGCGTGGTCGCGGACGTGACCTCCGAAGGCTTGACGACAACGGTGCATCCGCTGGCGAGGATGAAGGGAATGCGTTCGCACAGGATCAGGAACGGGAAATTCCACGGCGTGATGAGCCCGACCACGCCGATCGGTTCGCGCAGGACCATGCCGAAAAGGCCATCGCCGAGACTGTTGAAGCTGTCGCCGTGCAATAGCCTTGCGGCGCCCGCACCGACCTCGAAGCAGGCAATGCAGTGATCGATCTCGCCGCGGGCCTGGGAGATCGGCTTGCCGTTCTCGAGGACTTCCCAATAGGCGATTTCATCACGGCGGCGGCGCAGGATATCGGCCGCCCTCAGCAGCACGCCGGCGCGGTCGGCCCCTGGCAGTCCGGCCCACCGGCGATCCTCGAAGGCGCGGCGCGCTGCGGCGACGGCAGCGTTGAGGTCGTCGACCGTGCATTTGGGCGTAAGCGTCACCGGCACGTCGTGGCCGGGCGACCGGCGCTCGAACATGGCGCCGCCCTTGCGCCAGGATCCGTCCGACCAGAACCCGAATTCGCGTGGTGCATCCGGCAGGGTTGCGCGGTCAGTGAAATCGAGCATGGGATGCCTCCGTTCTGGCGGTGCGCCGGCCCTTCGCGATCCCTTGCAAGCGGGTCGCGCCGGCTCTCAGTTCAATACGATTTGCGTCTTGAGATCCTGGGGTCGCTCCGCCAGGGTCTCGAAAGCGCGCTGGATGTCATCGAGCGGGAAGGTCGCGCGTGTGAACGCCTCGGTCCGAAAGCGACCGTGCGACAACAGTGTCAGCGCATCGTGCATGTCTTCCCCCATGCCGGCGACGGAGCCCTTGAGGCTGTTCTCCTCGAGGATGGTGCGCAGGATATCGACCGACACCGCGTCCCTCGGCCCGGTGAGGCCGAAGAAGGCGACGTGACCGCCCTTGCGGATGAGGTCGAACGCGAGCGCGTAAAGTCGCGCCGAGCCGACGCTCTCGATCACGAGATCCGCACCGCGTCCGCCGGTCTTTTCCAGGACGGCCGACTTCAACTCCGCAGGGTCGGTGATGGCCGCGTCCGCGCCGGCCTCGAGAGCCAGCCGGCAGCGGTCTTCCGACAAGTCGGCGACGATGATCGGCGCTGCGCCGCAAAGGCGCATCATCTGGACATGCAGGTTGCCGACCGGTCCGGCGCCGAGGATGACGACCGACTGGCCGAAGGCCGTTCGCGCCTTGCGCGCGGCGCGCACAACGCAGGAGACGGGCTCCGTAAGAGCGAGAACTTCAGCCGGCACATGATCCGGAGCCTGTATGACGAGCCGCGCCGGCATGCACACATATTCCGCAAAGGCGCCGTCGCGTCCGATGCCCACCTGCGTCATGGATGGGCAGTTCAGTATCTCATTGCGGCGGCACCAGTAGCACCCGCCGCAGCCGATGTTGATGTCCGCGACGCAGGTCATCCCGACCTTGATGTGCGTCACGTGCTTGCCCGTCGCGGCGACGGTTCCCGCAAACTCATGGCCCGGCACCAGTGGCAGTCGATCGGCGGCATAATGGCCATTGAAAATGTGGATGTCCGTGCCGCATATGCCGGTCCGCAGGACGCGGATCAGGGCGTCGTCGGGACCCACCTGCGGGACGGCGACCTCCTGCAACTCGAAACGTCGAGGAGCGGTCAGAACGGCGGCGCGCATCGTTGCCATGGCGTGCCTCACTTCACGGTCCGGAGCTTGGAACGGTCGATGGTCAACGCGATAGCGGCAATCAGCACCAGGCCAAAGATCATCTGTTGCTGCGTCGCCGCGATGCCGAAGTAGAGCATCGAGGCGCGGATGACGGCCACGATCAGCGTGCCGATCGCGGTGTTGAGCACACCGCCGACGCCACCCGTCAGCGGCGTTCCGCCTACAAGCACCGCGACGATGGCCGGCAGGAGGAAGCCGTTGGCGATCGTCGGCGCGCCGCCCGACAGCTTGACAGAGAAAAGCAGACCGGCCACCGCGGCCAGCGCTCCGGAAATGGCAAAGGCCAGGATCTTGTAGCGGGCGACGTCAAGGCCAGATGCCGCTGCCGCCCGTTCACCGGCGCCGACGGCCTTCAGAGCCCGGCCGAGTATGGTGCGCCGCTCTATGACCAGGCAGATCGCCAGCAAGCCGAGCGCAATGAAGAGTTCGTGTGGCACGATGCCCGTTCGACCGATCATCCAGCCGAAGGTTTCGTTGCGCTGCGTGGCGTCCATGTTCAGGGCTCGATTACCGGACAGCCATTGCGCCACCGAGAAGCACACGCCGCCGACGGCCAAAGTGGAGATGAAGGAGGGGACGTACATGCGGGTGGTCAGATAGCCGGAGAGGGTGCCCAGCACGAACCCTGCAAGGATGCACAGCACGGCAACCCATATGCCCAGTGACGCCAGATAGACCGAAGCGACGACGGTGATCATATTTGCCATCGATTGTGCCGAAAGGTCGATGCCGCCGATGTAGATCGCAAAGGTCAATCCAAGCGCCATGATGAACAGCGGCACGATATCGCCAGCGAGGCTCAAGAGATTGGCCGGCTTCAAGAAGCTCGGATCGGCGATGCCGACGATCGTGACCAGGATCAGAAGGGTGATCCAGGGGAAGTGCGGCTTGAGGCGTTGGATGTCCATGGAGGCCTCTCAGATCATGTAGTGCAGAAGGTCGTAGAGCGTCGGCTTGGAGCCCGGCACGCAGTCGAAGCGCTTCTGGATCTCACCGTCCTTTATGACGACGATGGTGTGGGAAAGGCCGATCGCCTCCTCAAGCGTGTCCGCAACGAGGATGACGCCGACTCCATCGTCGCACATCTCCCTGATCATGTCGTACACATCCTCCTTGGCGCCGATGTCCAGCCCGCGGGTCGGATGGTCGAGAAGCATGATGTCGGAGCCCCCCGACCGCCACTTGGCAAGCACGACCTTCTGCTGGTTGCCGCCGGAGAGATTGCCGCAATCGGCGTATTCGGAGCTTGCCTTGATGGACAGCTTATTGATCCATGTCCGGGCAAGGGCACGCTCGTTGGCCACGTCGAGCCAGCCCATCTGAGCGTAGCGCGGCATTTGCGAGAGCGTCATGTTCTCGTAGACATTCATACCGGCCACGATGCCTTCGACCTTGCGCTCGCGCGGTACATAGCCGACGCCCCGTTCCACCGCGCCGCGAGCCGTCAGCCGGGAGATGAGCTCGCCTTTGACCTTCAGGGTACCCTTGATGGGCGCTCGCATGCCGTAGATGGTTCGAAGGATCGCTTCGCGACCCGAACCCTCGGTGCCGACCAGGCACAGCACCTCTCCGGCATGCAGCGTCAGCGAGATGTCGCGGACCCGTCCAGGCAGGCTGACATCCGAGAGTTCGACCAAAGGCTTCGTTGCGTCGTAGGGCTTTTGTCGCTGCTCACGGTAGTATTCCTTGTCGACGTGGCGGCCGACCATCTTGTGCTGGATCGCCTCCGGTGTCGCCGCGCCGCGCGAGACGACATCGACCACCTGGCCATCCTTCATCACGTAGATGCGGTCGGAGAGCTCCATTACCTCGTCCATGCGATGCGACACGAAGATGAATGAAGCGCGCGTCGTCAGCTCCCGCACGAGCTTGAACAACAGCTTGACCTCTTCCTCTGCCAGCACCGAGGTCGGCTCGTCGAGCAGGACGACCAGATGGCCTTGCACCCGCTCCTCCAGGGTCAGCACCTTGGCCAGTTCCACAAGCTGGCGTTGCGCGAAGGAAAGGCTCGAGGTGACCGTGCGCGGGTCTATATCCAGCTTGACCTTGGCGAGTTGCTTCGTGGCGGCTTTGGCCATTGCCTTCCAGTTGACCACGCCCAAGCGCGAAAACTGGTCCTCATAGCCGAGGAAGATGTTCTCCATCACCGATAGGTTGGTGATCAGCGATTGCTCCTGGAACACCATCCCGATGCCCCTTTCCATCGCGTCGCGAGGGCCGCTGAACCGCACAGGCTTGCCATCGATGAGGATTTCGCCGCCATCGGGCTGGTAGGCGCCGTAAATCACCTTCATGAGCGTGGATTTGCCGGCACCATTCTCGCCCACCAGCCCGACGATCTCGCCGCGACTGATGGAGAAGTCGACCGATTTCAGCGCCCTGACACCCGGAAACTTCTTTTCGACGGCTCTCAATTCATACATGGCGCCCTCACTTGACGAACGCGACCGAGCGCCGGTCTGTCGACAGGATGACCGCGATGATGACGAGCAGTCCGAGAACGGCGGCCTGCAGGAAGTCGGGCAGGCCGATGACCACCATGCCGTTGTTGATCACGGCGACGATCAGAACGCCGACGAGCGTGTTCCATACGCCGCCGACGCCGCCCCACAGCGCCACGCCGCCAACCACGACCGAGGTGATGGACACGAACATGAAGTTCGATCCGGTGACCGACTCGGCTTGACCAAGCTTGGCCACCTGCAGGATCGCGGCTATGGCGTAGAAGAAGCCGGCAAGCGAAAACCCCGCCATCCGCACTTGCTGCACCCGGACACCCGAGGCATGGGCAAGGTCCTCGCCGCCGCCGACGGCATAGAAATAGCGCCCAAGGCGGGTGTGTGCCTGGATGAACCAGGCAAGGACGAGGCACAGGCCCGCGACATAGACCATCAGCGGGAAACCGAGAATGCGCCAGGTCAGCAGGGCGCGGAACGTCGGATCTTCGAACTTGACGATATCGCCGCCGGTCAGGAGGATCGCGGCGCCAGTGCCCACGAACCCGAGCGCGAGGCTCGCCATGAAGGATGGTATCTTCAGCTTGACGTGAATGAGACCGTTGACCAGACCGATCGCGGCCCCGACGACGAGAACGACCGGGATTGCGATCCAGCCGCCCGAGGCCAGCGTTCCGCCGAGCGCCAGCATCAGGAAGCAGAACAGGACAGCTGTCAGGGAAACGACGCCCTCCATGGAAAGGTCGATGGAGCCCATGATGATGATGAAGGTTACCCCGATCGCCACCATGAGCGCGGGCGCGGCTGCAATCGTGATGCGCGCGAAGTTACGCTGCGACAGGAATGAGGGGTTGATCGCCGTGAACAGAATTACGAGCGCGAGAAGCACCAGGAATGGCGCCCAGCGGATCGCGTTCTCGCGCGTGAGGATGCGTGGCAACTTCGGCCTCCCGTCCAAGCATGCCGTGAATAGGAGAGCGGCCCGTTTCAGGGCCGCTCAATCGAGCTTTTCGCCTACTTGTACTTGATCTGCCCGTTGCTCGGGCCCCAGAAGTCCTTCCAGTTATAGGAAGGAACAGCGTCAAGGTACTTGGCCTTGAAATCCGCCGCATCCTTTTTGGTGACGAGGACCGTCGGGCCGTAGAATTCGCGGTGTTCCTTCGGCTCCTCCGACGGCTTGAAGGCGCCGGTCGCGGCGTAGTAGGCAAGCGCCGCCGTGATCCCGCCGCCCCAGTGCGGATTGGTGAAGACGGTCGCCAGAAGCTTGCCGTCCATGACAAGCTTCACCGCCTCGGGATTTCCGTCATAGGCGACAATCGGCATGTTTTCGATGCCTTCGGCGCGCAGTGCTTCGATGACGCCATAGGCGATATTGTCATTGGCACAGTGAACGCCGGTGATCTTGTCGCCGAAGCGCGTCAGGAAGGACGCCATCAGCTCCGTGCCCTTGGTCGTGTCCCAATCGGCGGGCTGGGCGTCGAGAAGCTCGATGTTGGGAAAATCCTTCAGTGCATTCTTCAAGCCGTTGAGACGTTCGATGGCCGGATTGTTGGCGGCAATGCCGCCCAGATGCACGACGCCACCCTTGCCACCCATGGCCTCGAACAGGATACGCGCCGTCTGCTCGGCCGGCTTTTCGTCCGACCAGGTCATATGCGAGACGTAGTTGTCGCCGACGTCCCACGGATGCAGGTCGTCGGTCTTGTTCCAGATGGTGGAAATGTAGGCGCCGGCATCCCGCACAGCCTCAACCACAGGACGTGCGTTCGGGCTGTCATTGGCATCGCAGGCGATTGCGCATTTGCCGTTGGTTTTCGCAAGAAACGCCTTGATGTCAGCCAGCGACTTTTCGGAGGATCCCTCGTTGATCAGAGAGACGAGGGAATCCTTCGGCTTGCCGAGAGATTCCACGAAAGCCTCTCCACCCGACACGATCGAGTTCCAGTAAGCTGAGGCGCGGTCGCGGTAGGACCAGGCGATCGCCGGGTCTGTGAGAGCCGCTTGAGCGGTGCCGCCACCCAATCCGAATGGCACGGCCATGGCTCCCATGCCGGCAGCCGTGGCGAATAAGAAATTGCGCCGATTGATGGTCTCGCGCTCGATGAAATCCTTGATGAAAGTCGACATGCTACCTCCCATTTGGCAACGACCCGCAGGCGCGGGCATTTATTGAGCAACGTCGAGAAGCGTCGCCGTTCAGTCGGCACTCCCAGTCGCTTAATGCACTATCTAGTTACTTCTTTGGAGTGCGCGAGTCAAGCGGCAGCCCTATCCATGGCCTGTTGACTTCTCAGCCAATTGAACTGACTTTCAGCGACATCAGCACAGTCGCCTGCACGGTAACCAAGGGAGCGGCCGAAGTGGACGCCACGTCCGAGAAATCAAAAAATGGCGCTAAGAAGAGGCGACCGCGCGATGCCGAAGCGACCAAGCTTCGCATCCTGGAGGCGGCAAAGAGTGATTTCGCCAAGAATGGCCTCGGCGGTGCGCGCGTTGATGTCATCGCTGCGAAGGCCAAGGCCAACAAGCGTATGATTTATCACTATTTCGGCAGCAAGGATAACCTCTTCCAGACCGTCATTGAAAATGCCTACCTCGACATTCGGACGGCCGAGCAGAAGCTCCATCTGGACGATTTGGAGCCCAGGGACGCTCTTGAGCGCCTTGTTCGATTCACATGGCAATATTACTTGAAAAACCCCGAATTTATCACGTTGATCAACAGCGAGAATCTTCACCGGGCCAAGCATGTGAAGAAGTCTCAGTTGATCAAGACGGCGAGCCGTAAATTTGTTGCGATGGTCTCAAGCATACTCGAAAGAGGCGTGATCAGCGGAGATTTCAGACCGGGGATCGACCCCGTTCAACTGAACATTACTATCGCCGCAATTGGATATTATTACCTAACGAACCGCTTCACCGGCTCAATTATTTTCGAGCGTGACCTGATGGACAGGGACGCCTTAGATGAGCGCTTAGAATTTAATATCGACACCATTATGAGGCTTGTGAGTGCCTAGCTTTTTTGAGCGCTTTTCGTTGCCGGCGGAAGAAGCGCCCCCGGGCGAGGTCGGCGACCTTCATACTCACGGGGTCTGAACGAGAGGGTACGGCATGCCGCCAACCAAGCCATGCTCGCCAGCGCCTATCTGCAGCTCCTTGACATAGAAGACACCGAGTGATTGGGCTACTGCTGCAAGTGCCAGCATCTCCTGGCCTCAAGCGGCCGCGAGAGTAAGTAGACGTCGCCCTGCGAAGTTCTTCAGCAACATCAACCTGTCATGACGCTACTTGGAGCGGCTGAACGTCTGCTCCCGCAGATATTGCGCCAGAAGCAGCTAGTCCGCTATCGGCCCCTCAACCGACGCACGCTCCAGCCTTCTCGACTAGCATGGTTTATGGTCTGACCAGAAAACGTTTATGATCGGCGTCGATTAGATCTGGCTGGCGAGCAATTCCTTGATCGTCTTCTTGACCACTTTCCCATAACCGGACTTTGGCAGCTCCCTCCAGAACAGATAGCGCTTCGGCAGCTTATAGCGTGCAATCTTGTCGACCAGCCAAGCATCGATGTCCAACGTTGCGACGTCGGTGCCGGGCGCGGCGACACAAACGGCGACCCCAACTTCGCCCCAAATTGGGTCCGGGAATCCTAGTACCGCCACCTCGCTGATGCCGGGATGGATGAGGATCTTCTCCTCGATTTCGCGGGGGTAGATGTTCGAACCACCGGAAATATACATGTCTGACGCTCGGCCGGTAATATATAGAAAGCCTTCCTTATCCATGTGCCCGACGTCACCGGTGCAGAACCAACCATCCCGAAAAGCCTTTAGGTTCGCTTCTGGATCGTTGAAGTAGCCGGGGAACACAGCAGGGCCAATCACGCAAATTTCTCCCGTCTCGCCGAGTTCCAGCTCCTTGCCCTCGGGTGATTTGATGGCAACCCGCATCCCTGTTCGCTCGAAGCCACAAGTGCCGATCCTCGCATCGGGACCGTCACCCATCTGATGGTGATTGGGCGGGAGCACCGTGATGTTGCCTGTCACCTCGCCCAGCCCGAAATACTGGACCAGAACATGCCCGAGCTTCGTCAGGGCGTGCTCTTGATCCGTGCGATACATCGGGGCTCCAGCATAGATGACATGTCGGAGCGACGAGTGGTCATACCGATCCACAGCTGGATGCTCGACGAGCATTTTAAGGATTGTCGGGACGGTGAAGACGTTGGTGATGCGCCACTTCTCAATCAGGGCCCACGCTGCTTCGATGTCGAAGCGATCTGTCGCCAGAAGCACCGTCTTGGCGCCTCGCGCCACTTGTGTCAGCTGGTGGACGCCTGCGCCGTGAGACAGTGGTGCCACCACCAGCGATGCGTCGTCCTCTGTCGTCCCCGGCATGAGATCGCAAAGGTGGTTGGTGATCACAAACGCCATCTGGCCATGCGTCAGAACCGCTGCCTTTGGCCGGCCTGTCGTGCCGGACGTAAACAGGAACCAGCAGGGGTCGTCCCGGTCTACTGTCGCCGTTTCGACATGTCTGTCGTCATGCTGCAAAACGACACTATCGTAGTCAGGACCGTATTCGGATTCGCCGATCGATATAAAAAAGCGAAGAGGCGCACTGGAAGCAGCGCAAGCGCTCTGATGGTGAGCAAACATGTTGCCGCAGATCATTCCCACGGCACCACTTGACTCTGCCTGGTAGGCCACTTCCTCCGGTGTTTGCCGGAAATTGGTTGGCACCCAGACCGCACCGATGCGGAAGCAGGCGAACATGGACTCGAACATCTGGTTGCAGTTTTGCGACTGCACCAGAACGCGATCGCCTTTCTTGACCCCATAGGTCTCGGCAAGGGCAAAAGACATTGCATCGATCCGCCGATCAATTTCGCGCCAAGTCCAGCTCTTGTCTCCCCAGACAAATCCAATCCGTTCGGGAAGTCGGCGCGCCGCCTGGGTGACGAAATGCGACAGGTTCATCACCCGCGTCGACACCGGTTCAATCGGACCTGCGGTTCCCCCGTTCATCGCACCCGCTCCACGATCGAGACGTAGTTGGTGACCGCGGCACCGCCCATATTGAAGACGCCGGCAATGCTGGCATCGGGGACCTGCATTCCGCCGGCCTCGTTCATCAGTTGCTGTGCCGCCATCACATGCATCGAGACGCCGGTCGCGCCGAGCGGATGGCCTCTGGCCTTGAGGCCGCCAGATGGATTCACCGGCAGCCGGCCGGAGCGTTCCGCAACCCCCTCGCGCACGATGCGAAACCCTTGACCTGGCAACGCCAGCCCCATCGCCTCGTATTCGATCAGTTCCGCGATGGTGAAACAGTCGTGTGTCTCGACAAGGTCGAGATCATCCATGGTCAACATGGAGGAATCGAGCGCCGTTACCCAAGCTCGTCTCGCACCATCAAAGGCGATGGGATCGCGCCGGCTTAGCGCCATGAAGTCGTTGGCATGGCTTCTGCCGCGAAATGCGATCGCTCGAGACATGTGGGACGCTGCCTCCTCGTCTGCTATGACGATGGCTACCGCTCCGTCTGAAACCAGGGAGCAATCGGTTCGCCTTAGGGGAACGGCGACATAGGGGTTGCGCTCCGACACCGTGTTGCAGAAGTCGAAGCCCAGATCCTTGCGCATATGCGCGACCGGATTGGCGACGCCGTTGCGATGGTTCTTCGCGGCGATCATCGCAAGTTCCTCGGATCTGTCGCCATGGCGCTGAAAATAGGTCTGCGCGATGCGTCCGAACACACCCGCGAAACCGCCCTCGACGTCTGCTTCTTCCTTGCGATAGCAGCCCGACATCAGGACATCGCCGACCTCGCTGGAGGGCAGGCCGGTCATCTTTTCAGCGCCGATCACCAAGGCGATGCGTCCGCGACCGGCCTCGATAAAATCGAGAGCACCAAAAAGAGCGGCTGAACCGGTCGCGCAGGCATTTTCGAAACGCACCGCAGGCGTCATTGCGAGTTCGTGATTGCTCATCCCGACAAGGGCTGCCTGGAAATCCTGTCGGGAGAACCCATTGTTGTAGACGCCAACGAAGATGCCATCGACGTCGGCGGATCCGACGCCGGCATGGGTAAGTGCCGGGCCAGCGACCTCCGCCATCAACGTTTCGGTGTCCGGGGCGGCGGACTTCCCGAAATTGCTGTGAGCCCACCCGATCATCTGTGCTTTGCCCATGCCTCTTCCTTTCGGCACTCGACGAGCGCCGTTCAATCAGCCAGTTCTCTGATTGCGGCAACGCTGCCGCCACTGCGTTCAGGCGCTTGCGCGCAATTCCGGCTTCGCCGAAATCTCTCTCTCGAAAGCGCGGATGCTGGCGGTGAACGACTCCATCATTTCCTCGATTTCAGCTTCGCTGATCGTCAGCGGAGGGCAGACCATCAGCCATTCTCCAAACGAACCGCCGGCGGTGCGCCGCGAGAACAACAGCAGTCCGTGGTCGCGGCAGATCATTCCGATCCGCTCGCTCGCCCGCATTTCCGCCGCGAACGGTTCCTTGGTGACCTGGTCTGCGACGATCTCCACGGCCATATGCAGTCCAAGCCCTCGGATGTCGCCGATGATGCCGGTCTTGCCCTTGATGTCCTCCAATCGGGACTTGATCAGCGCGCCCAAATTCCGCGACCGCTCCATCAGACCGTCTTCCTCGACAACCCTCAGAACCATGTCGGATGCAGCACAGCTGACGGGATTGGCCGAGTAGGTATGGCCGTGCTTGAAGCCGCCGGAACGGCGCACATCGCTCACCATGTCTGCTGACGCCAAGACCACGCCGAGTGGTGCATAGGAGCCGCTGACGCCCTTTGCGAGCGTGACGATATCGGGCCGGCAATCCGGCCAATGATGGCCGGCGAGAAACTTGCCCGTCCTGCCAGCGCCGCTCATGATCTCGTCGTAGATCAGCATGACGCCATAGCGATCACATATCTC
Source organism: Mesorhizobium sp. RCAM 05099 (assembly GCF_059683685.1). Classification (NCBI taxonomy): domain Bacteria; kingdom Pseudomonadati; phylum Pseudomonadota; class Alphaproteobacteria; order Hyphomicrobiales; family Phyllobacteriaceae; genus Mesorhizobium; species Mesorhizobium sp. RCAM 05099. The sequence goes on along the minus strand of NZ_JCASJC010000002.1, from coordinate 118,621 downwards.
CCGGATGCGGGTGGAATAGCTGTCCGGGGACACCAGGGCTCCGGTCGACACGCCACCGACTGGTTCGATCATGAAGGCGAGGATGGTTTCGGGACCTTCCCTGAGGATCGTTTCTTCCAGCTGCCGCACACAGCGGTCGACGACATCCTCTTCACTTTCGCCGGCCGGGCGCCGATACATCAACGGCGCGTCGATCTTTGGCATGTCGACAAACATCGGCCTGTAGGCTGCCGCATAGTCGGGGTCACCGGTGATGCCGAGAAGGGCGGTCGTTGCACCATGATAGGAAGGAACGCGGCTGATGATCTTGAAGCGTGATGCCTGACCCCGCGCCACCGCCACCTGACGCGCGAATTTGATCGCGGCCTCATTGGCCTCCGAGCCGCCGGAGACGAAGAACGCGGCGCCATAATTCCAGTTGCTCAAGCGCTCGAGTCTGGAGGCAAGCCGCTCATTCGGGTCGTTGTCCCATCTCATGCTGTGCGCGTAGATGATGCGCCCCATCTGGTCGCGCATCGCTTCCAGGACCCTGGGATGGGCATGGCCGACATTAACCGAAATGGCGCCCGACGATCCGTCGAGCAGACGGCGACCGGTGCTGTCCCAGATATAGATGCCCTCACCACGGACGACTTTCGGGAATTCTTTCGTGCCTTCGGGCGTGATGAAATGCTGATAGCGCAGTGTCATGAGTATCCTCGCAATGTTGCCTGCGTGGCGGGTCTTTTCAGGACCGCTTGGCAGGGTAAGAGAAACCATTGAGTGGGGAATTCGCTGTCAGCAGCTTCGGGTCGGGGTCGGATCCGAACAGCATGCGATGGCGGGTAAAGGCTAGGAGCTCCGCCACGTGCTCGTCATTGCGCGGATCGTCGGGGAACGCCGCGCCAAAAATCTCGTCGACATAGATACGGGTCATGATCTCGTCGGCCAACGCACTCGTTGCGTGCCCAATAAATCGGTCGAACGCTGCGGGAACAGGCTGCTTCGCATGATCCCTCGCGATGGCCGAAAGTATTTCCGCCCACTGGGCTGTCAGCCTCAGCCAGACCGCGTTGGCTTCCGCGTCCTGACGCTTCATCTGGAACAGCGACCGGAAGAACATCCGACGGCGTCGGAACGCTCCCACGATTTCGACGAATGTCGCCTTCATCTGGGAGAACAGGTCGACAAATTCGTCGCCTTCGGGAATTGCCGGCGCGATGTCGACCGCGGCGAACTCCGAGAAGACCTCAAGCACCAGGTCGCGGATGCTGTCGAAATGCAGGTAGAACGTCCCTGCCGCGACCTTTGCCTTGCCGGTCACCGAGCCAATCGTCAGGCTGGCAAGATCGCTTTCCGTCAAGCAATCGAACGCCGCCCGCTTCAGTTTTGCCCGGGTCCGCGCACTCTTGCCTTCGCCACCCGCGCCCTTGATCTGCGCATTGAGCGCGGCGACGTAGCGATCACCCAATGCCAAATGCGGTCCGGCGAGGGCCGCCTCACTCCGGCCTGACGAGGGTCCGGCCGGCGAGGCCTTTGGCGCGTTCCGATCCGTCATCTTGTCCCTCATCAGGAAGCCGCCGCAAGGAGCGTGCGGTCAGGCAGTGCCTCACCGACCAGTCTCTCGAATTGGACGGCCAACTCGGCCAGGTCGAGCGCTGCTTTCTTCTCCCCAGACAGATCCATCACCACCTTGCCGCGATGCATCATCAGCACGCGATCCGTGTGGCTGAGCGCATGACCAAGATCATGCGTGACCATGACCGTCGTGATATCTTGCGCGCGCACGATCTCCTCGGTGACGTCAGCCACGATGTTCGCGCGCTTGGGATCGAGCGCCGACACATGCTCATCGAGCAGCAGAACGCGCGGATTGCGGACCGCGGCCATCGCCATCGCCACTGCCTGGCGTTGCCCTCCGGACAGAGTGCCCGTCGATTCGCCGAGCCGATCTTCCAGTCCCATGCCAAATCGCTGAAGCGCGCTTCTCGCGGCCAGCCTCACGCTAGCGCGGTCATAGCGGCGAAGACGAAAGGCACGCTCCTTGCCCATCACGGCGAGCGCAAAATTCTCCTCGATACTGAGTGAGGACAGCACGTTGTGCTCGGGGTTCTGGCGAACGAGGGCAATCTTGGAAGCCCTCTGCCATGAGGGCTTCTCGCTCATGTCCTCGTCGTCAATCGTAAGCGATCCCTCATCGAGTAGCAGCGTCCCCATGAGAATGGACAACAAGGTTGACTTGCCAGCGCCATTGGACCCGATCAGCGCGACGTAGGAGCCGCGCGCGATATCGAGGGTCAGATCATCCAGCGCGGTGAAGACTTCCTTTTTGCCAAGGCCGGCAAAGCGTTTCGTCGCGTGGCGAAGACGGATCGCTGGTGGTGCGCCACCAATGCGTCGCTCAGAGCAGGGTGGTGACACGATCGTTCTCCAAGAATTGCAAATGTTTGCGCCGACGGGCACGCCAGCCTTCGAACCCGGAAATCGTAAGCGTGCCCTTGCCGTGGATGCGGGCCGCGATGAACGCGAAGACCAGCAACGCCGTGATCAGCCGAACGGAGTTGGGCGGAATGCCCATTCTGAGGCTGAGCGCCACGATACAGCGATAGATGATGACGCCGATGATGACGGAGGTCACCCCGACAGCGACCTTGTCGGAACGAATGACACTGGTCCCGATCGTCAAGGCCGCCAGGCCGACCACGATCACGCCGCCCTGGATGGAGACATCCATAAACCCTTGGCTCTGCGCCACCAGCGCCCCCGATGCGGCCGCCAATGAATTAGCCAGCATGAGGCCAAGAACCTGGTGCATCTCCGTGCGGATGCCGAGGCTGCGCGCGGTCTGTATGTTCAGCCCACTTGCGCGCGTCGCGAGGCCGTATCCGGTGTGCAGGAGCCAGACCAGGAGAGTGGCGAAAATCAAGGTGACACCACCCGCCACAAGTATCGAAGCGGACTGGTTGCCGAGGCCCAGATGCTCGGCCCAGGTGAACAACGTTTCCACCCGCACGAGAGAGACATTACCCGTGCCCATCACCGCGATGCTGACGGACCATGCCGCCGTGGTCATCAGAATGCCCGCGAGCAGAACGTTCATCTGCAGGATCACGTGCAGCAGAGCCGTCACAAGTCCGGCAAGCGCGCCGGCACACATGCCGAGCCACAGCGAGCTGATCGGATCGAACCCCATGAGGAGACTGCTTGCCGCGGCTGCACCACCAAGGCCGAAGGAGCCTTCAAGGGTAAGATCCGGCAGGCTCAGCACGTTGATCGCTAGGTAAATCCCAAGCGCCAACGGTCCATAGAGAAGCCCGATCTGGGCTCCGATCACAAGCACATCGATGAGCATCGAAATTCGCCTCAGTAGGTTTTGACTGCCGAGGTCATCATAGTCTCGGGAATCTTGAGCCCCAAAGCGCCCGCTTCGGTCTTGTTGATCTCGAAGCCGGCAATCTTGGGGATGATCACCGGTGTCGTTGCGGGGCTGGCGCCCTTCAGCACCGCCACCACAAGGTCGGCTGCCTTCTCCCCGACGGTCACATAACTGTAGCTGCCCGCCAGGATCGCGCCACCCTTGACGGCATCGGATGTGCAGCCGAACACGGGAAGCTTGGCGTCCTTGGCGACCTTCAGCGCTCCGGCCATGCCCGAGATCGTCGTCGTGTCACAGGGAAACTCGATCGCCTGAACGCGCCCTACAAGAGATTGCGCCGCCTGGGTGGTTTCACCGGCATTGGCGATACCCGCGGTTACGTGCTTCAAGCCTTTGCTTTCAATGTGCGCGACAGCGCGCGCCGCCAGCGGATCGCCTGCGGGATCACCAACCTTGTAGATAAGACCGATTGTCTCGATCGTCGGCAGAATACTCAACATGCCGTCGATTTCCGATTCGACGGGAAGAGGATCCGAGACTCCGGTCATGTTGCCGCCGGGCTTGTCGAGCGACTGCACAATACCGGCCTCGACCGGGGTTGACACGCCGACGAACACTACAGGCACGGTTTTGGTCGCCTGCTGTATGGATTGAGCTGCGGCGGTGCCAATGACGACGATGAGATCGCAGCCACCAGTGGCAAATTGCTGCGCGATCGTCTGTTGTGTAGCGGCGTCAGCCTCGGGGTTCTGGATATTTTGAACCACCTTTTCACCGCCCGAAGCCTTAAGCCCATCGTTCATGCCTTTGAGGATGTCGTCGATGACGGGTGCGGACGCATATCTGTTCACACAGACTGTTTTGCCAGAAAGCGCTGCATCCTCCGCATTCGCAATTCCCGAGCCTGCGAGAGTCAATCCTGCAACCGTCGACAGTGCGATCAGTGACTTCATGTCAGTTCCCCATGTTTGGCGCGCCTTTTGCGGCGCTTGTCTGTTTCAATTATGAAAATGAATACAGTTTCATAATTTGTCAATCCGCACAGCCAAAGATTTACTGACGGAGGCCTTATCAATGGCCCGGCGCCTCGGAGGTCTCCGCGGTCTTGATGCTGAGAAGCCGGCTGAGCGGGACCTGTTGGGATCGAAATTGTGGCGATCAACGGGTTAGACTTGGCACCGCAGGTTGTTGAGGGGTGGACTCGCAAGTCCGCCGGCGACGCGCTGCGTTTCGGCGTGCGGCCGGAAGATCCGATCGTCGCCACCGGTGCAGACTATCTCTTCGAGGGGACGGTGGATTATGTCGAGCAGCTCCCAATTCGGTCAGGCACGGTTGAGCGCAATTCATAGGCGCTTGAGGAGTTCGATTTTGCGCTTGAGGAGACACCACGGTAACCCGGCCTTCTTCAGCTTAGAGGTGGCCCTGATGAAAAAGCCTACGATACTGCACATAGATTCGAGCGCTCGCGTCGCACGGTCGCACTCCCGCCGGCTTGGCAGGATATTTGTAGAGGCCTGGCTCGCCGAGCGTGGTCAGGATGAAGTCATCTACCGCGACGTCGGCACCAATCCGCCACCGTTCATGACCCAGGACTGGATTGCCGCTGCTTTCACCAGGCCCGAGGCGCGCACCGACGCCATGAAGGCGACGCTTGCCTGTTCCGACGAACTTATCGACGAAGTCGAAAAGGCCGATGTGATTGTGCTCGGGGCGCCGATGTACAACTACAACATGCCGGCGGCTCTCAAGGCCTGGTTCGACCAGATCGCGCGGATCGGACGCACTTTTTCTTTTGACCTCACGCGCGGCGACTTCCCGATAGAGCCAATTCTGCGGGATAAGACATTGGTGGTGGTGTCTTCGCGGGGTGAATTCGGTTTCGAGGACGGCATCCGGCGGCACATGAATGCGCTCGATCCCGGCATCGCGGCATGCGCACATTATCTAGGCGCGTCCCGCATTCACACGATATCGGCAGAATATGAAGAATTTGGCGGCGAGCGCCGCGCGAAATCGGTCGAACAGGCAGAAGCGAAAGCAAAGGCGCTGGCCATTTCTATCGCTTCGGGCCTCAAGGCGGCCGCCTGAGGCCTGCAACGAGCCGCCGCCCCAACGCGTTGCGGCGGCAATGCCCGCGTGCTGCGGGCAACATCAACCCTCGCCATCACCAAGTCAGTGGCGAAAGCTGAGGAAATCATGCCAGCGCCTGACCAGGTAATTGTGCTCGTCCATTACCGCATTCCAGATGGCTATCCTTGATACGCGCTCCTGATAGGAGCCTCCCTCCCTGACATGGCCCCGCCCGATGACGGGGTCACCGAATGGGCCGGCAAGATCCTCCGCGGCAGGCAGGCCCCCGTACCAGTAGTCCCATTCCGCGGCCTTCAGGTGCTTGCGGACAAGTTCAGGGGCAGAGAAGTAGTAGCCATGGCGGGCCACGACCGCGCCAGGCCAGCCGTCCAGCCACCAGTTCATATACTCATAGGCCATGTCGAGAGCGTAACCTTCGGTGTGTCGCGATATCGCCATGCCGCCAAACCAGCCGCGATATCCCTCCCTGGGCACCGCGGTCCTGATGTCGACGCCCCGCAGTGCCGGCAACACCAACGCCGAGGACCAGATGCTGCCGATGCGGGCGCGGCCTCTTGCGAACAGCTCGGCTGATTGTGACTGGGTTTCCCAGAAATGGGGAAAATGGCCGCGTCGGCGCAATGACATGAGAACACTCATCAGGCTGTCGATTTCGGCGACAGACAGATTGCCAGGGTCGCGGAACTGGACCAGACCGGCAGCCTGAACGGCCAAAATGGCATCGATGGCGCCAATAGAAGCATTGCTCTGCAGGGTCACGCGCTTCCAGGCTGGATCGAGCAGCCATGACCAGCTCTCCGCGCCAATATCCGCTCCATCCGGCAGCAGTTCGCGGCGATAACCGAAGCTGTCGGCACAATGGCTCAGCGGCAGCATGCTGATCCGCTCGCCTGGCGTTTCGGCGAGGCGACCGTCCCCCTGCACGTAAAGCAGCCTGTTCGGCCCGCCGCCTGGCACCGGCGGCAGGGCTGTGTCCGCCTTGCCGGTGCGGGCGAGTGGACCGACATCGCTCCACCTTCTGATCCGGTCGAGCTCGATCGGACGGATGGAATGAGCAGTCCAGACGAATTCGAGATTGTGGAACCACTGATCGTAGACGTCGAAGCTTTCGGGCGCGACGACACCGACCTGGTGGGCCACGTTCCCATCAAGCACCTTACCCTCGACTGCGAAGCCGAGATCGGCCTTCGCCTGCCGAAGGATGGGGTCCAGCACCGTGGATGCGGTGCCAAGCACCCGCAGAATACGTGGCTTGGTGTGAACGGCAGGACGGGAGAGCGGATCGTGGGCGGCGGGCATGATCGGTGATCCTCGGGGTCTTCTCCATACTGCGAAATACGACTATTGTTTACAAGCTTCATTTTTTGTGGGACGTAATCATCGCGGAAACGGAGCCGCCTGAATGCTCCCGTTGCGACAGGTTCAATGCAGCCCTCGGTTTCAGAAAGTTCAGATCAGCAAAGCGCGAGTGTTGCGCTGTACCGGCGTTGCGCCCTTCAGATCGCGTCTGCGATTAGAACCGGCGCGCTCGAGCCCGGGCTGATCCTGCTGGAAGGCCCGATTTCGTTCGTCTTCGAGACGAGCCGGGGCACGGTACGCAAGGCAATGGCCACCCTCGCCGATGAGGGTCTCATCGAGCGTTTCGACGGGCGCGGATTTGCCGTCGCGGGCCGGCCTGAAGGGTCGCCACTGACAAAGCGGCGTCTGTCGGGGCAGGATTTCCTGCTCGATGAAGCAGTCAGGCCGGACGGCAAGCTGGCGGCGGACCAGATGATCGCCAGCGTCGAGGCTGCCATCATGGTCGCCATCGCGTTCGGCCATTACCGGGTTGACGAGCAGCGGCTTGCCGACAGTTTTGGCGTCAGTCGCCCGGTTGCGCGCGAAGTGCTGTGGCGCCTGCGCGAATCCGGTCTGGTCGAGAAAAATCTTCACTCGTCATGGCTGGTGGGACCGGTCACGGCACAGGCTATCGGGCAAGACCGCGAAGTGCGCATGCTGCTTGAGCCGCACGCGCTGAAACAGTCAGCGCCGCAACTGCGGCCAGAAGACCTGGCCGAGATGCGCGAGACGGTTTTGGACGCCATGACGATGCAGGGCAAGATCGCCAGGGGTGTCGTCGAAGGCATCGAGCGGGACCTCCACATTTCCTGCCTGCGGCACTTCGACAACAAGCGCATAGGCCAGATACTGCATGGATGTCGACTGCCGATGATCGTGGACGCGCTGTTCGCACAGTTCATAGGGATCTACCGGGACGACGCGACCTTCGCCGAGCACGTGGAAATCATCGACAGGTTGCTGGCGGGCGCATTCGACGAGGCGGCGGCTTTTCATGCCGCGCATCTGCACAACGAAGGCCGCCGTACGCTCGACCGGCTCAAGGTTCTTTCGGTCCTGCCGGAGCCCGCGGTGGCGCCATATCTGCAACGAATTGTCTGAAGGAGATAGGCATGCGCAAGATACCGCCTTTGAACGCCATCCGCGCATTCGAGGCTGCCGCACGCAACCGCAGCTTCACGGCTGCGGCGTCAGAACTTTGCGTGACGGTGACTGCGATCTCGCACCAGATCCGTCATCTCGAGGAGCAGATCGGGCAGAAGCTGTTCGATCGCACCCCGAGGGCCGTCACCCTGACCGTGCTTGGCGAAAGGCTGTTTCCGGCATTGCGCGAGGGCTTCGACCGGTTTGCGGAAGCCTTCGAGGAACTGGAAGACAGGAGCCAGGGGGACACGCTGACCGTGACCACGACGCGCGCTTTCGCGGAGCGCTGGCTGATGCCCCGGCTCGCCCGCTTCACAAAAGCATTTCCGGGGCTGAGCGTGAATGTCGAGGGATCGGATGCTGTGGTGGACATGCGTCCGGCCAACACCGACGTTGCGATCCGGTACGGCATGCCGGTCGGCGACGAGCTTTCGTCGCTGCCTCTTCTCGCCGACGTCTACCACGCCACCGTCGCCATCCCGGCAGGAGCCCGTGCCTCGACCAGCATAGAAGACTACATGACGCGTCCGCTGTTGGCATATCGATGGCACAACAGGTCGATCGACTGTCCTACCTGGGCGAAGTGGCTACGCACCGCCGGCAAGGCAGGCGCGGAGGATTGCCGACTGTCCTGGATCAACGACGAAAGTCTCGCGCTGCATGCCATGGAACGCGGCTTCGGGCCTCTTCTGTGTTCCAGTGTCATGGTCGCCGAAGGCCTCGAAGGTGGCAGGCTGGCGCGGATTGATGGTCCCGACCTGGACGGTTTCAGCTACCGCGTCGCCTTTGTTCCGACGCGCAAGACCAGGCGCACCATTGGACGGTTCACCGACTGGCTGCGTAGCGAAGCCGCCGACTTCGGCAACACCTACAGAGGACTTGCCGCCTGACGACTATCATTCATCAGCGCCACTGGGCGGTCATAGTAAGGCAGGTTCTCCACGCGCACATGGCCCCCATCACGCCGGAAGGCATCCACATGCGCGACGATCTCGGCAAGCGGCGCGAACCAGACATTGTGGCTGGCCAGAATCCTTTCGAGAAACTGTTCCACCAGCCGCCAGCGCGCGAGCCGGCCGGTCAGGAAGGGATGCCAGACCGGCATCCATAATCCCCCGGCCTCGTAGTGGGCCTCGAACTCCTCGACGAATGCCGACAGGCCAATCGAAGGGGAGCGCACGGGCATCATATAGCCGATCTCCTCGAAATGCGCGAAGGCCGGCCAGTCATCATTGCCCCAGTGCGGCGGCACTTCGAACAGCTCTCCGGCCGCGGTTTTCATCAGGTAGGGAATGTCGTCGGCCATCAGCGAGGAATCGTAGCTGAAACCATGTTCGACAAGCAGGTCCACGGTTCCCTGAGTGACATTGTACACAGGTGCCCGATAACCGGTGGGTTTCCTGCCCGTCATGTGCTGATGGACTTCGAGAGCCTGTTCGAACCAGTGACGCTGTTCGGATTGCGCGATGGTGGTGGGATCTTCATGCAGGAACCCGTGATGGCCGATCTCGTGACCGTCACGCAGGATTGCCTCCACTGCCTGCGGGTACTGCTGCATCGTCCAGGCGGGTATGAAGAACGACTGTTTCAGCCCGAGGCGCCGATAGGTTTCCAGGATCCGCGGCACCGCCACTGTCGGGCCATAGCGGCCCATTGTGATGGGATAGAGCCGGTTGAAACCGTCGCGCGGCCTGGCAATGTGGATCAGGCTGTCGGCGTCCATGTCGAACGATATCGAGCATGCGCATTGGGCCCCGTTCGGCCAGGCAATGGGGTTAAGGATCATCCGATCAATCTCCCTCACCGACAATGAACGCAAGGCTTTGCGGCATCAGGTCAGCGCCGTTGATCGGAACCATGTCTTGCGGGCACGCCGACATGACCGCAACAACATCGATCTCGGCGCGAAGCACGAACCGGTCGCCGCTGGATGAGACTGGCGCCAGCCAGGAAATCGAACCATCGGCCGCAACGGGCGTGTTCATCCAGATGTTGAGGGGGGCTGGCACCGTGACCGGCTGGTGGCCGATAGCCTGCAGTGCCTGTCTGAAATTGTCCGTGCAGTTGTCGTGGTAGCCCTGCGCTCCCAGCTGACGATAACGATGGACGTCACAGGCGGCGACAACCGTATCGTGAACGCCTGGCGAGGTGTCCTCGATGACGGTCATCAGGGGACGGCGGGCATTGCTCATCAGCCCGTCTTTCTTGCGCAGCCCGATTCCGCTCGCGACCGCATGCTGGTGCGGCATCGACGAGAATTCGTTGAGGTCGGCCGCGTTGAAGGCCCAGAAATCGCAGACCTGGGAGCCATGGACGTTGATGATGGTGAGCGACTGGCCAGCACCGACGACGACGGCGCGACCCTCGCGGGCGGGAATTTCATAGAGCTGTCCGAGGATCGGGATGCCGTTTTCGGACACGCTGCCGGACGAACTGCCGTTGCGGCCGTCGGCGATGCTCAGTTCGCTCATTGCCCGGGATGGCGCCATGATTGTTCTCCTTCAATGGCAACATCCTTGCCATTGCGAAGACGCCCGCACGAATGGGATATTCTCAACCGCTGTTACAAAAAACTATCGATGCCGTGGCCATGTGCCAGCTGCCCGGCGGCAAGGACCGCATCGTCAGAGCCGCTTGCGCCGGTCAGCAGCACCGATGTTGGCAGCCCCTGCCAGTCGGTTCCAGAGGCCACGGCCAGTCCTGGCATGTCGAGAAAACTGCCAATCATCGTCATCGACAACGTACGCAGATTGAGTCTGGCGAAGCGTTCGTCATCGCTTGCCAGCGGAGCCAGCAACGGGGCAACATGGGGAACGGTCGGCTGGATCAGGATGGCGCCGTCGAGTTCACTGCGCAGCGCACCGATCAGCTCCGTCCGGATTCGCCGCAAGGCAATCATATTCTCCGGTGGCGTTGCAGCCGCGATATCGAGGCGGGCAGCCACACGCGGGTCGAGTAGCGCACGGTCCTGCGACGCCAGGATATCCCGATGAAACGCCGCGGCTTCGAAGCCGCCGGGCCAGCCAAACTCCGCGATGGCAGCCCTGGCGCGGCCGATTGACGGGATGACGCGCCGTTCGACAAGCATTCCGCGCGATCGTAGCAGATCGCCGAACGCCAGCAGGTTTTGGCCAACCGCCGGCTCGAGATCAGGATCATCGAGAAGACTGTGCTCAACGATGAAGTGGCGCGGCGCGGGCGTATTGGTCGGCGCGGCGCCGCGCATCAGGGCGTCCATCAAAAAACAGTCCTCGGCGTTTTTCGCCAACGGGCCGGCGGTGTCGAAGCTCGCGGCAAGCGGATAGACGCCGCGCATGTCATACCGTCCCCTTGAAGGTCGGAAGCCGGCGATGCCGTTGAAAGCGGCCGGCACACGCACGGAGCCGGCCGTATCCGTCCCGAGCGCGACTGCGACTATACCGCGCTGGACCGCGATGGCTGATCCCGAAGACGAGCCGCCGGGAACACGGTCTTCCTGTCCCGAGGCGGCGGGGGTACCAAAATGGGGATTGAGACCGAGACCGGAAAACGCGAACTCACTGAGATTGGCCTTGCCGATCGGGATCATGCCGAGCCTGCGCAGATTGGCCACGATAGCGCTGTCGCGCTGCGCTGCAGCCACAGCCAGTCTTGTCCGTGAGCCTGCCGCGGTAACCGAGCCCTTGACGTCGAACAGGTCCTTGACGGCGAAAGGGATGCCATCGAAAGGGCTGAGCGGTGTATGGCCGCGCCGTCGTCGCGTCGCGGCCAGGGCTTCTTCCGACGCGGCTTCCTCCATCAGACTTATGAAGACACCGGTCGTAGTTTTGGCCCTCTCAAGCGCCCGCCGAACGAGCGTGTCCGGCGTTTCGATGTTTTCAGTCAGCAGGCGTGCCTGTGCGGCCAATGATGCGTCATTCATCCTTCAACCTCCGGATTGCAGCTTCTGGCGAAGCGAGCGGCCCTTGCCAATGAAAAGACCTCAACGTGTCTTGAGCACAACCATCTGGCCATCCTCCATTCAACCCCTCTTGAGAACTGCTCACTTGAGTGACCCGCACGGCAAGCAGTTAGTAGCCGGCGTGCGGAAGCGTCAGTCGCTGGGACCGCGCAATTCCTGGGAGGAAGAACCTGATGAAGATCACCAGACGCGGATTGCTTGGAACAGTGGCCCTGGCCGCGCCGGCGCTTTTGCTGGCGCGCACCGGCCTCGCCACCGCCGGTACCCTGAAGGCGGCGATTGTCATGCCGGGTGCCATCACAGACCATGGCTGGAGCCAGTCGGGCTATGAGGCGATGGGGGTCGCGACCGAAAAGCTCGGCATCGAGACGGCCTACAGCGAAAAGGTGACACAACCGGATCACGTCGAGGTTCTCTCGGACTATGCACGGCGCGGGTTCACCCATGTGATCGGACACGGCGGAGAGTTCCAGGATGCGATTGACCGCGTCGCGGCCCGGTTTTCCGAAACCCGTTTCATTGTCACCAACGGCCTTCATGCCGCAAACAACGTCAGCACGGCCGACTTCTATTTCAGTCAGCCGGCCTACGTTCTGGGCGTTCTTGCCGGGCGCCTGTCGAAGTCCGGGAAGGTGGGCCTGATCCAGGCGCAGAAGTTCAAGTTCACCAATGACACGCTGGCCGGCTTCGAGTCCGGGTTCAAGACTGCCCGACCTGATGGCGCCGTGTTCGCCACCTGGACCGGCGACTGGGACGATGTTGCCAAGGGCAAGGAGGCTGCGCTGAACCAGATCGCACAGGGAGCGGATATCATCTGGCCTACAATGGACAGTGCCACGCAGGGCGTCTTGCAGGCCGTTCGCGAGAAGGGCGCCAAGGCGTTCGGGCTCTACTACGACGCCATCACCAAATGGCCCGACATCATGCTGCAGTCATCGATCCTTGACGTGAAGGCCTTGATTGTCGCGCTGCTGACCACGGCTAGGGACGAAGGCCTGACCGGGAAGAACTACAGATACGATTTCAACAATCCAGATGTGGTGCGGTTGGGGACGTTCGGGCCTGACGTTCCGGCCGACACCGTCGCTGAGGTCGCAGCGTTGACGTCCAGGATCAGGGCCGGCGAACTTGTCATCGAACCCGCCTGAGAACCGCGATTGCGGCGAAATCGGCCCTCCGGGTCCGTTGCCTGCCGTGAATGTCGAACCCGGGCCGGCGGCTGCCCTGGAAAACAGCGGGAGAGGTCGTTGTCGTACCTAGTTCTTGACCGGATCAGCAAACGGTTCGGTGGCTTCAGCGCGCTGAGCAATATCAATCTTTCGGTCGAGCGGGGAACGGCTCGAGCCGTTCTCGGCGAGAACGGAGCAGGCAAGACCACGCTCATGAACGTGCTCTTCGGTCTCTACCGGCCCAGCGAGGGAAGCATCCAGATCGATGGCAAGGCCGTGTCTTTCAGGTCGCCGGCCGATGCCATCGCCAATGGCGTGGGAATGATCCACCAGCACATGCATCTGGCCGAGGCACTGACCGTTACCGAAAACATTGTACTCGGTCTCGGCGCTTTGCACAGTCCGCTCAACTTGCGCCAGCACTCGGCAAGAATCGCTGCGTTGAGCGAGCGGCATGGCCTCGCTGTCGATCCCGATCAGCCGGTTTGGAAACTGCCGATCGGCATGCGCCAGCGGGTGGAAATCCTGAAAATGCTTTACAGGGGCGCCAGGATACTGGTGCTGGATGAGCCGACAAGCGTGCTGGCGCCCAACGAGATCGACTCGTTCCTCGAGCGCGTGAAGGCATTGCGCGACGCGGGCACCACAATCCTATTCGTCACGCATAAACTCGATGAGGTGATGCGGGTCGCCGATACGGTTTCCGTCATGCGGCACGGCCAGTTGGTGGCCGAGCGTGACATCGGGCAGACGGACATGCGGCAGCTTTCCCGACTGATGGTCGGCAGGGACGTCGAGCCGGTACGGGTTCCGCGTCTGACCGCACCAGGAGATCCGGTTCTGGAATGCGTGGATCTTGTCGCGCGCGGCGAACGCGGACTAACGGCGCTTGACCGTGTTTCGCTGACGATACGCCAGGGCGAGATCCTGGGCGTGGCGGGCATCGACGGCAACGGACAAAGCGAACTGGCCGAAATTATCTGCGGTCTGCGCAAGCCGGTGTCAGGCAGCGTCAGCGCAGGCGCGGCGGAGATTACCGGGCTTGGCGTTTCAGCGCGGATGCGCGGCTCACCGATAGGGTTTGTGCCCGAAGACGGCATGGCACCGGCCTTGTGCTCGACCACTCGATTGCAACCAACTTCGTGCTGCGATCCTTTCGTCGCAGGCCTGTTTCACGCTGGGGCCTGATCAACGCGCGCTTTATCGCCGAGCAGGCACGGCGGATGATGAAACGCTACGACGTGCGCTCACGCTCGCCCGGTCAGCCGGCGCGAGAGCTTTCCGGCGGCAACCAGCAGAAGATAATCCTGGCGCGCGAAATCGAAGCCGGTTCCGAGGTCCTGATCGTCATGCAGGCGACCAAGGGCCTTGACCTCGGCGCGATCGAATTCGTCCAGCGGAAAATACTCGAGGCGCGGGATCGCGGCGTCGCAGTCCTCTACATTTCGACGGAACTTGAACATGTCGCCGAGGTTGCCGATCGCATCGTTGTCATGCATCGCGGCCGCTTCACGGGAGAGGTCCTTCCAGGGGAGGCGACGGCCGAGCGCATTGGCCTGCTGATGTCCGGCATTTCGGCGGGAGAACCACAATGACGCGACTGCGCGAGACACTTGTTGGCCTGCGGGTTGTTGCGGCAGTCGCCGTGGCGCTGGGGCTTGGCTCAATTCTGATCTTGGTGACCGGGGCCGATCCGGTGAAAGCCTACGTCGCTCTCGTTCACGAAGCCTTCTTTGACTACTGGGGGCTGTCCAATACGATCGTCAAGAGCTCCCCAATCCTGCTTGCCTCGCTTGCCGTCATCGTCCCGTTGAGGGCTGGCGTCTACAATATAGGCGGTGAGGGACAGATCTATATGGGCGGCTTGTTCGGCACGCTGGCGGCGCTGCATCTTCCCACGCTGCCTTCGATGATCGCGATTCCGGCGGCACTGCTCTGCGCGATGGCGGGTGGCACGCTGTGGGCAAGCGTGGCCGGGCTGTTAAAAGCATGGCGGGGCATCAACGAAGTCATCGTGACCTTGTTGATGAACTATATTGCGATCTACGTCGTGAGTTTCGCGGTCAGTGGCCCGATGATCGCCAGCGGGGCACCTTACCCCTACTCGGACGAGATCCCCGCACAATTCCGGCTGCCGCTGCTGATGCCGCAGACCGACGCTCATATTGGAATCGTTTTCGGTATCGCCGCCGCCGCGGCCCTGGCCTTCATCTTTGCCCGGACAGCAACGGGACTGGCCCTTGATATCGTCGGCAAAAGTCCCGCGGCGGCCCGCTACGCCGGGCTGAATGTGAAGGGCCACGTCGTCGCCTCGATGGCCTCGGGCGGAGCGCTGGCTGGTCTCGCAGGTGGCATCGAAGTGCTCGGCCTGAAATATCGCCTCTTCCATCTTTTCAGCCCCGGCTACGGTTTCGATGGCGTCGTCGCCGCCTTCATCGCCAACGCCAATCCGGCCGTTGCCCCGCTGTCAGCCCTGTTCCTTGGCGCGCTCAAATCCGGCGCCAGCGTGATGCAGCGGGCGGCCGGCGTGGAGGGGACCGTCGTCGACGCCATTGTTGGCCTGGTCGTCATACTGGTCGCCGCCAGCCTGGCCTGGAAAGGCGATCTTCTGGGCGGCCTGATCGATGGGTTCAGGCTAAAGCCGATGCCGGTCGACCACGTCAACCCGACGGAACGAAAATCATGAGCTTCCTCCCTGACATTGGTCTGATCGCCGTACTGCTGGCTTCCGGGGTCAGGCTGGCAACACCGATCGGCTTCGCGGCCCTGGGCGGCGTGCTGGCCGAGCGCAGCGGCGTCTACAATGTCGGCCTGGAAGGGATGATGCTGTGGGGCGCGTTTGGGGCGGCCGCCGGCACATATCTCACAGGCTCGCCGGTCGTGGGGCTTGTCGCCGGGATCCTGCTGGGCGCTGTGGCGGGACTGCTGCTTGCCCTGCTGTGCGTCAGCCTCGCGGTCAACCAGCTCGTTGCCGGGATTGCCATCAACCTGCTGTGCGCTGGCCTGACGGCCTTCCTGGCCCGCGCTACGTTCGGGCTTGCCGGCGGCGGAACCACAGTCAGCGGATTTGCTTCGCTGCCTGTCCCCTACCTTTCGGTATTGCCGGTGATCGGTCCGGCCCTCTTTGATCAGGATCCGCTGGCTTACACGCTACCCGTGCTCGTGGCAGCGGTCACGGTCTGCCTATACCGGATGCAGGCGGGTTTGAGACTGAGAGCTGCCGGGGAGAGCCCGAGGGCGGCTGATTCCGCCGGCGTCAACGTAACGGCGATCCGCTACGTTTCCCTGGCACTGAGCGGCGCCTTCGCCGCCGCCGGCGGCTGCCATCTTGTGTTGTGCCAAGTCTACATGTTCTCCGAAGGCATGAGTGCGGGGAAGGGCTTTATCGCGCTGGCCGCCATCATCCTCGGCCGCTGGCATCCGGTCGGTGCGGTCGTCGCGGCTCTCTTCTTTGGATTGTGCGACGCGTTGCAATTGCAGCTGCAGTTCTCCAATCCGCTTGTGCCCTATCAGATCTTTCTGATCCTGCCCTTTGCCGCGTCACTGGTTGCCCTTGTGTGGTTCAACAAAGGCACCCGGCAGCCGGCGGCGACAGGCACGGTCTTCGATCGGGAAGCCCGCTAGGGCCCTGGCTGCGCCTGCAACTGTGCCGGGCCGGCTCATACATAAGCGCGGCGTCGCTCTCATCTGCACTCCCGACATCGCCGCCTCTGCGTAAGTTACAGAGCTGTCCCCATTCGGGGTCGACCGGCAGCGCGGGTCAGGTCACCGCGATCCAGCCTGCAGGCAACCGACCCGTCTTGACAGGTAAAACGCCTTTTGTTTATAATGCAATTGAGTTGCAAATAGTGCAACGCGCGGGAGAGAACATTGCTGAAAAAGTTGCGAACGGTGGTCGCCAGGTTCAACGGGTTTGTACCGGTCGTAATTGTGTGCGCCGCAGGGCATCCGGCGTGGATCGTTCAGGGCAGGGTGCTGCCGCCGCATGCAAAGATGGCGGGCTAGACGATGCGGTCTCCGAACCTGAAACGGGATACGCAGTTGGTGCATGCCGGCCGGCACCCGGCCGAGTTCGGTGGTGTCGTGAACACACCGGTGGTCCGCGCCTCGACGGTGCTCTATCCCGATATCGGCGCCTATGAACGCTCCCGCGCCAGCAAATTTGGCGCGTTGCGATATGGCCGTTATGGTACGCAGACGTCGTTCGCGCTGGCAGAGGCGATGGCCGAAATTGAAGGTGGCGATGGAGCCGTTCTCTATCCGTCAGGACTCGCTGCAATTGCCGGCGTGCTGAAATCCCTGCTCGGCCCTGGAGACCATCTGCTGGTCACCGACGCGGTGTATGGCCCGGCGCGCAATTTCTGCGATACCGAGCTTCGCCGCAGCGGGATCGACGTCACGTTCTTCGCTCCTGGCATCGGCGCCTCCATTGGCGATCTGGTGCGCCCACAGACCCGGGTGGTCTATTGCGAGTCGCCAGGCAGCTTGACCTTCGAGGTCCAGGACATTCCGGCGATCGTGGCCGCCTGCCCTTCGCCGGATATCACCATTGTTGTCGACAACACCTGGGCGACCCCCTTTTTCCACCGGCCGCTGGACCTTGGCGCCCACGTCGCAATCCACGCGGCGACGAAATACATCGTCGGGCACTCGGATGCGATGCTGGGTGTGGCGGTGGCGAAAACACGCCATTTGCAGCCGATCCGCGATTGGGCCGCCGGACACGGCCTTCTTGCCGGGCCGGATGAATGCTGGCTTGCTCTGCGGGGGCTCCGCTCCCTGGGCGCCCGGCTGCGCCAGCACCAGGAGAGCGCGAAGGCGGTAGCTGGGTCGCTGAAGGATCATCCCGCCGTCGAACGAGTGCTCTATCCAGCCCTTGATACGGATAGCTCGCACGCGATCTGGAGCCGGGATTTTTCTGGCGCGACGGGACTGTTTGGGGTTGAACTGGTGAGCACCAGCCCTGGCACGGTCCGCGCCTTCATCGATTCTCTGGCGCTGTTCGGAATCGGATCCAGCTGGGGCGGTTTCGAGAGCCTGATCCTTCCCTCAAAGCCGGTACGCACGGCCAGTGAACCAAACTGGAAAGGTCCCCTGTTGCGGCTTCACATTGGACTTGAGGATCCCGAGGATCTTCTCGACGACCTCCAGCGCGGTCTTGACGTGCTGCATGCAGCCAACCGCCGTGACGAAAGGAAAAGCAATGTCCAGCATCGCTGATGGTGACCTCCAGGCACTCATCGCCGAGGCAAAGGCGCGTGTCGAGCGTGATGGCGCGAACCGCGGTAGTCTCGCCGATGTCCTCGCCGTCATTGAGCGGGCCGCGAGGCTGCCCGGGCGCTGGGGTCCCGAGCGCTATCCCGACCCCGAAGCCGGAGAACGCCAGGCCCGCTACCTGATCGCCACCGATCCCGACGACAGCTTCACGCTCTATCTCAATGTGATGCGGCCAGGAAACCGGATACCACCCCACAATCACACGACCTGGGCCTGCATCGCTGCCGTCGAGGGTGCCGAGCACAACACACTTTACGAGCGCACCGACGGACGCACCGGCGCCGGGCCCGCGACCCTGCGCGTGACTGGCGAGGTCGACGTGCGGCCGGGCAGGGGCATCGCGCTTCTGGCCGACGACATTCACTCGGTGGAAATCCATGGCGAGCAGCCGATCAGACATCTGCATTTCTACGGCAAGGCGCTCGAAACGCTCAGCGAGCGTCTGATGTTTGATCTCGAGGCGGGTGAGGCAAGGCCAATGAAAATGACTGTCGCGACGAAGAAATAGGGCAGGCGCGATGCTATTTTCCTCACCCATCAGTGCTTCCATGGCAAAGGCTTGGCTGTCCGACAGGCAAGAGCTGGCCCTGCTCGACGTTCGCGAGGCGGGAGAATTCGCCTCGGGCCATCCGCTGTTTGCAACGTCGCTGCCGTTTGGCCTGCTTGAAGTCAGACTGCCGGTCCTGGCGCCTTCAATGGCCTGCCGCTTGGTCTTCATGGATGACGGCTATTCGCAGCGAGCCGAACGCGCCGCGGAAATCGCGCGGCGGCTCGGCTATCAGAATGTGTCTTTTCTCGATGGTGGAGCGGCCGGCTGGCAACGCGCGGGCCTATCTCTTTTCGAGGGCGTCTTCGTTCCGAGCAAGGCGTTCGGTGAACTGGTCGAGGAAGCATTCTCGGTACCACATGTATCGCCTGAGGAGCTCAATCGCTGGCAGCGGGAGGGCAGGAGGCTCGTCCTGCTCGACGGGCGACCACCCGAGGAACATCGCCGGATGAACATTCCGGGCAGCATCTGTCTGCCCAACGGCGACCTTGCGTATCGGGCAAGCGCCATTATCCCGGATCCGCAAACTCCGGTCGTGGTTCATTGCGCCGGTCGCACCAGATCCATCATCGGTGCGCAGATCCTTCGTGACCTGGGCTTTCCCAATCCGGTCTTCGCGCTGGAGAACGGGACCCAGGGCTGGACACTTGCCGGTCTTGACCTCGAACGTGGATCGGACCGGGCCGTCGACGAAATGCCAGACGAGCGGGCAAAGGCCGAGATGCGGGCCAGGGCACGGACACTTGGCGAAGCCTGGCAGGTGCCGTTCATCGATATTGCGACCGTGAATGCCTGGCTCGGCGACGGGGGTCGGACGACCTATCTCTTTGACGTGCGCGGCGATGCCGAATTTCACCACCACCACATAATGGGTGCCATCCATGCACCTGGTGGCCAGCTCATCCAGTCGACCGACCAGTGGGTTGCCGTGCGCCGGGCGCGCATCGTGCTGGCCGACAATACCGGTCTTCGGGCCGTGGTCGTTGCGCGCTATCTGACGATGATGGGGCTCGACTGCCACGTGCTGACGGCGGCAGAGGAGGCGTGGGGCGACATTGTATCGCCGCAGCCAGCAAGTCCTGCGACGCCCCTGCCCCGCGCGCCGCTTCCGCGTCCGCAGGATGCCATGATCCTGGATCTCAGGCCAAGCATGGCCTATCGCTCTGGACACATTTCAGGCGCTCAATGGGCACTGAGACATCAGCTTGGCGAGCGGTTGAAACATGTGGCGAAATCGGCGCTGATTGTGTTGTGCGCTGACGACAGCGCTGTCCTCGGGCTGGTCGCCTCAGATCTCAAGGCAGACGGGTTTTGCAATCTGGCCGACCTCTCGGGCAGCGCCGCAAGCTGGCGCGAAGCAGGCTTCGAGGTGGTTTCCACCCCGGAGCAGCCTTCGGACGCCCAGGCGCTGGATTTCGTCTTTTTCACCCATGACCGTCACAGCGGCAACCTTGAGGCGGCCCGCCGCTACCTGTCCTGGGAAACGGGTCTGGTTGGTCGCCTCGACCCGGCGGAGCTTCTGGAACTGAGCCATTGCCTGCGGACGCGAACGGAATCGTTCGCAATGCCTCAAGAAAACGGAAACCGACTTTCCAAAGCGGGATGAAAACAGAAACCCTCAGCGTGAGGGTGATCAAAGCATGCCTATAAACTGAAAAATAGTTGCACTATTTGCAACGCTAAAATAGGGGAATAAGACATGACCTTGCAGACATCCATCCGAATTGCAGCTGCCCTGGCCGCCCTGGCCCTGGGCACGCAGATGGCCGTCGCCGATCCCATCATGATCGGGCTCAGCAGCCCACAGACTGGCGGCGCGGCCTATCTCGGCCAGCATCAACGCTGGGGCGCGGAGCTCGCGGTCGAGGAAATCAATGCCGCAGGCGGCACGATAGGCCAACAGCTTCAGCTCTCCGTCCAGGACAACCAGTGCAACCCCACACAAGGCGCCGCCAGCGCCGAACAGCTGATCAGTGTTGGCAAGGTTTCTGCCATCGTCGGCGCGCTCTGCAGTTCGGCCACGCTGAGCATCATGCCGATCATCGAAAAGGCTCAGATCCCGCTGGTGGTCGAAACGTCGACCTCGCCGAAAATCACCGAGATGGCGGGTGTCGGCGGCAACAAATGGACGTTCCGCATCAACCCGTCCGACCAGGAACTGGCCATCGGCCTCGCCCGCTATCTGATTGCCGATGGCAAGATCAAGAAAGTTGCCTTCGCCGGCGAGGACACCGACTACGGTCGTGGTGGTCATGCCGCCCTGAAGACCGTGCTCGAGAAGAACGGCGTCGAGGTTGGCGATGGTGACTTCTTCGGCCGCGACACACAGGACTTCTCCGCCTTTCTGGCCCGCATGGGCTCGGACAAGCCGGACGCAATCGCAGTCTACCTCAATGGCGCGGACGAGCTGAACTTCCTGCGGCAGTACCGCGCCTCCGGACTGACCATTCCGCTGACCGGGCGTGTGGAGTTTTCGGAGCTGCAGGAAGGCGTCGTCGAAAGCGGTGCAATCAATGGCGCGACGAGCGTGTTCCCTTATTCCGAACAGATCACGGTCGGTGACAACACCGCCTTTGTCGAGCGGTTCCGCAAGAAGTTTGGCGAGGTGCCGAATGCCCAGAGCTATGAGGGTTACACGGCCATCAGGCTGATCGCCGATGCGATCGACCGGGCGAAGTCGGCCGAACCCGGCAAGATCCGGGATGCTCTGGAGAGTGCGTCCTTCAAGGCAACGTTGGGCGATGTGCTGAAGTTCGACGATCATCACCAGGCCCATCCCTCGGCGGTGATTCTGCAGATCGAGAACAGCAAGGTTGTCGTCAAAGGGCTGTTCAACACCTGATCGCGCCGGCGGTCCTTTTCGCGAACGAGGTTGTCATGCTTGTCTCGACACTCATTCTCAACGGCCTCGTGATGGGCGCGATCTACGCGCTCATCGGGGTCGGCCTGTCGCTGATTTTCGGGGTTCTGGAAATCGTCAACTTCGCGCACGGGCAGATCTACACGCTCGGCGCATTGGCCCTGGCGTTGCTGGTTGGCCATTTCGGGTTCGGCTTCCTGCCGGCGGCGTTTGTGTCGGCGCTTGGCGTCGCCGCGTTCGGCTATCTCCTCTACGTGCTTTTCCTGCGGCACATCCGCAAGGGTGAGTTCGAGCGCGGCATTATCCTGACGCTCGGCATCGGCATCGTCGTTCAGAACGCGCTGATCTACTTCTACGGCGCCACGCCGCAGATCGTCGACACCGAGTTCAGTTTCAGGGACATCAGCTTCCTGGGCTTGCGGGTGGAGCTGATCAAGGCGATCGCGGTCGGTTTCGCCATCGTTTCGATCACCGCGCTGCATCTGGTGCTGACACGGACGCGGTTCGGCATGGCGATCCGGGCGCTCTCACAAAATCGCGAGGCCGCTCTCGTCGTTGGCATGCGGCCCGCGGTCATCGCCGGTCATGCGGTTGTGATCGGGACGGCTCTCGCAGGGCTTGCCGGTGCGGTCCTGGCACCAGTCTTTACAGTCCATCCGCTGATGGGCGCGCCGATCCTGTTCAAGGCTTTCGCGATCGTCATCATCGGCGGTCTCGGACACCTGCCGGGCGCCGTCGTCGCCAGCCTTATCATTGGCGTGTCCGAGAGCCTGGCCGGTGGCCTCGGCTCGGCCTCGCTGCAGGATGCGGCGGTGTTCCTGGTGATGATCGCGATGCTGCAGTTCCGGCCGATGGGTCTTTTCGGCAAAGGGGTCAGGATATGAGCATGGCAGCCGCCAGCATGAATTCGCCCTGGCCTCCCTTGCGCCGGCTTGGATTGGCGGCAGGTGCCGTCATCTTGCTCACGCTGCCACTCTGGTCGCCATCGGACTACATCACCGGCATCGCGACGCTTGCCATCTTCTTCGCCGTCGCCAGCACCGGCCTCAACGTGGTCTATGGCTATGCCGGCCTGCTGTCGTTCGCGCAGGTCGGGTTCTGGGGCCTTGGGGCCTATGTATCGGCTTTGCTGGTTACCGATCATGGCTTTTCGCCGTGGACGGCGATTGGATGCGCGGGTGCCGTCTGCGTCGTCACCTCGCTTGTCGGAGGGCTTGCCGCGCTGCGCGTTTCGCGCGATGCGTTCGTCGTCATCACGCTCAGCTTCAGCCTGCTTTTGCAGCTGCTCGCGCGCAGCTGGACATCACTGACCCGCGGCGCCATGGGCATTCCCGGTTTGCCGTCTCCGCAGGTTCGCCTGGGTAACGCGATCCTGCTGGATGGCAACACGGCATCGGGGTTCTACTGGATCGCGCTGGGCTGCGGTGCCCTGGTCATCGCGGCGACCTGGTGGCTTCTTCGATCGCGCGTCGGCAGGGCGTTCGTCGCGGTCAACCTCGATGAGAATCTGGCGCGGTCGCAAGGAATTTCCGTCTTCCTTCACCAGCTGTCGGCCTTTGCTCTTTCGGCTCTGATCGGCGGCCTCGCCGGGGCGCTCTACGTCTTCAAGCTCGGCATCGTCGATCCTGGCATCTTCGACATCTACTATGCGCAGATGATGCTGATCATCGTCATTGTCGGCGGCGCCGGCCACTTCTGGTTCGTGCTGTTGATGAGCTTTGTCTTCACCGCGCTGCCCGAGCTGCTGCGCCTCGCACCGGAACTGCGCATGATCCTGTTCGGACTTGTCCTGATCATAACCATCCAGTTCATGCCCCAGGGACTGGGCGGATATCTGGCCGATCGCCGAAACCGTATGCTGAGGAGGACCGAATGATGCCGTCACAGCAGCCACTTCTTTCGGTTGAGGGTCTCAGCAAGTCATTTTCCGGCATCAGGGCGGTCGATGACCTGACCTTCGCGGTCGAGCGCGGCGAGATCCTGGGCCTGATCGGACCAAATGGATCGGGCAAGAGCACCTCCATTGACTGTATCACCGGCTTCGCCAGGGCGGACCAAGGCTCCGTGTTGCTTGACGGGAAGCGGCTGACTGGTGCGCGCGCCGAGCAGATCGCCCAGGCAGGCCTTTCCCGGACGTTCCAGAATGTGCGCGTCTATGACCGGCTGACACTCATGGAAAATGTGCTGATCGCGCGCCAGGCCTATGACGGCGTCCCGTGGTGGCAGGCGCTGGCCGGCACGCAGGCCTGCCGTGGTGCCGAGCGTCGGGCCAGCGAGCGCGGCCGCGAGCTGATCCATCTGGTGGGGCTCTCAACGATGTCGGCCTTCCCGGCCGCGTTCCTGTCCTACGGGCAAAAGAAGCTGCTCGCGTTGGCCATGGCTCTCATGTCCAATCCGAAGATCGTCATTCTCGATGAGCCGCTGGCTGGCGTTAACCCGACAGTCATCAGGAGGATCGCCGGCCTCATCCAGTCACTCAACAGCGACGGTCAGACATTCATCATCGTCGAGCACAACGTGCAGTTCATCATGGAGCACTGTTCCAGGGTGGTGGTGATGGAGCAGGGTCGAAAGCTCGCCGAGGGGCCGCCGTCCCTGATCAAGGAGGACGAGCGGGTGCTGCACGCCTATCTTGGCAAGGCCGACGCCGTAGCGATGGAGCTAGCATTCCATGGCCAATGACATCGCACTCGAAATCAGCGACTGGTCGGTCGGCTATCTCGATCATCCCATCGTGCGTGACTTCTCGGCGGTCTTTCCCACCGGTTCGGTGACCAGCCTGATCGGCGGCAATGGCGCCGGGAAATCGACGCTGCTCAAATCCATTTTCGGCCTCAACAAACACTTCTCCGGAAAACTGACGTTCGAAGGCAGGGCCGTCGAGGGTCTATCGCCAGCGGCGAGGCTCAAGTCCGGTATCGGCATCGTGCCGCAGGGGCGGTGCAACTTCCCGCAGATGAGCGTTCACGAGAACCTGGAGATGGGGGCTTATCTTCTGCCGAGGAGCCGGGCCTCGGCTGCCATCGACAACGTGACCGAGCTTTTCCCGATGCTGCGGCGCAAATGGCGCCAGCTTGCCGGCAATCTAAGCGGCGGCGAACAGCAGATCCTGGAGACGGCGATGGTGCTCGAAAACAGCCCCAGGCTGCTTCTGCTCGACGAGCCGTCGCTAGGCCTTTCACCCAGGATGCAGTCGGAGGTGTTCGAGACGGTCAATTCGATCCGCGCCAAAGGCGTGACGGTCATCATGGCCGAACAGAATGTCTTCGGATCGCTGATGATCTCGGACCGTGCGATCGTCCTTGAGCTCGGTCGCAAATTCGCCGACGGCCCCGCCAGGGACGTCATGCATGATCCCCGCATCAAGGCTGCCTTCCTCGGCGGCGAGCCGGTGGTCGAGACGGCAGACATATGAAAAGCGCGGAGCGAGACATGAACCATCCTGAAACCACCGTCATCCCGGCCCGTAAGGGCGTTGCCTTCGAGGTGCGCCGCGGAAGCCGGCTGAAGATCATCAACACGCACGGGTCGCAGGTGCTCGACACCTGGGCCTTCGCTCTCGATGACATGAAGGAGTACATGTCGATGGAGCATACGCGATCGGCGACCAGCCGCATCATTCCGGCTCCTGGCGACACCTATGTGAGCAACCAGTTCACGCCGATGCTCACGGTGATCGAGGACACGTCGCCGGGCATTCATGATACGTTGATGTGCTGCTGCAGCCGCAAGACCTATGAGCGGCTGAAATACGAAGGCTACCATGACAACTGCAACGACAACTTTCATGCCGCGCTGGCAGGCGTCGGCAGGCAGTCAGCCTTCACACCCGGGCCGCTCAACCTATTCATGAACTTCCCGGTGTCGGGCGCAGGCGTCATCACCCGCCAGCCTCCCGTCTCGCGGCCGGGCGACCATGTTCTGTTCGATGTGAAAGCCGATCTCCTGATGGTTGTTTCCGCTTGCCCGCAGGACATCCAGACGGTCAACGGCGTCGGCAAGATGCCGACTGACGCCGCGTTCCAGATCCTGAACTGAAAGCGTCAGCATGTTCGAAACCAGAGGCAGCCATCAGATATGAAAACGCTCGATACAGCGCTCAAACTGCTCAAGCTGTTCGAAACCGAGGAACAGACCCTTTCGGTAACGGAAATCGCAGAAGCGGCGTCCCTGCCGAAAAGCAAGGTATCGCGGCTGCTTGCCGACTTTCGCGCCAACGGCTTTCTGGAGCAGGACGAACAGACACGACGCTACCGCGTCGGTCTTGCCGCGTTTGAGCTCGGTTCCAACTACATCAAATCACAGCCGCTGGCGCACGCAGCCTTGCCGGTGCTGCGACAGATCGTCGAGAAAACGGGCCATTCGACAACGCTCAGCGTGATGCGTGGTGATCTCATCCTTCATATCCTCGCTGTTGAAGGCCCGCACTATATCGACGGGCGCTGGCGCGTCGGCAACAGACTGCCATTCCACGCGACATCGGCCGGCAAGGTCCTGCTGGCGGGCCTCACGCCCGCTGGTTTCGAGGCGTTTGTCGCCAATCGTCGTCTTGATCCGATCACGCCGTCTACCGTGACGGATCCCGAGGTGTTTCGGCGCCAGATCGAGGAGACAAGAAGCAGCGGCGTCTCGCTGACCCGAGGAGAGAGTGCGCCAGGATTGTCGGCGATTGCGGTTCCTGTGCTGGGGCGGTCGAACGACACCGTCGCTGCCCTCGGCCTCATCATCCCCGACCGCTTCTTCGCTGAGGAGGAGACGGATGCATTGACGGCGTTGCTGCACGACGAAGCGCGAACGCTGTCGATCAAGTGCGGAGCCGCCGATTACCCGTTCGGCTCTGCCAACGCTTTACCCAGGCCTGCTGCGGCAAAGTCGGCCGCGCCAGTCTGACAACCGCGAGATGGACGGATCAAGAAGCATGAACGAGCGTGTCCTGCAGTCGCAACCCGTTGCTGTGTCCATTGGCGAACGCGGCACAATCTGTGCCGGCACCACGGCAAGCGGGTGCGAGATCAGCATTCCCTATCTGATCAAGCGCGGCCAAGGTGACGGACCCTGTCTGTGGGTGAATGCCGCCGTACACGGTGACGAAATCAATGGCGTGTTCGCCGCGCAGCGGTTTTTTGACCGGCTCGACCCATCTGTCATGGCCGGAAGCGTCGTGGTGACACCGGTTGCCAACGTGCTGGCCTTCGCGGAGCGGCGCAAGACGGCGCTGGTCGACAGCATCGACATGGATCAGAGCTTTCCGGGCCGGGCAAACGGTTTCGCGACCGAGCGCGCCGCGGCGGCCCTTTTCGATCGTTTCGGCAAGTCCGCCGATGTGGTGATCAACATCCACACGCTTGGCACGCCATTCGATGCGGCGCCCTATGCCGTCTACAAGGTCCATCCCGAAGCAAGGATCTCCGAAGCCGAATTGCTGGCACACATAGCGTGCTTCGAACCCACTGTTGCCTGCCGCATGCCTGTCACCAACGCGTCAGGCGAGTTGCCGGGAAACATCGGCGGTGCGCTGGATTACCAGTCGCTTTCGCAAGGGGCGATCGCTTTCATGATCGAACTCGGCGGGGGCGGCCGGCTGGAGGAAGATCACGTCGAACATGGTGTCGCTGGCCTCATGCGGCTGGCTGGCAAGATCGGCATCCTGGCCGCATCGACGGATCCGATAGCCCGCCAGATGAGACGGGTCACCAGGCGCGCCCACCGGCTGGCGAGAGCCGGCGGCCTTTTCGAGCCGAAGGTACTGCCTGGAACCGCCGTCAATGCTGGCGGCAGCATCGGTAGCATCCGCAACCTGTTTGGCGATGTTATAGAGGACGTTGCGGTCGAGGCAGATAGCTGGGTGATCGCGGTGAGGCGCGACCCGGTCGTGCATTCGGGAGATCGCGTCGCCTTCCTGGCAACCGAGTGGAGCGATATCGATGTCGCAGCATGAAGGCAGCGCCAAGCGACCGATCGTCGCCGTGACCCAGTATGCGCCATTGTATGGCGCGGTCGCCGCAAATCTCACTTTGTCCCTGGCAAAGATCGATGAGGCGGCGCGGCGTGGCGCCTCGATCGTGATCCTGCCGGAATGCTGCACGACAGGGCTTGTCTTCCCTGACCGATCCCAACTGCTTGCAATCGCCGAGACCATCGACGGTCCGAGCGTGAAGGCGTGGTGCGAGATTGCCATGCGCCTGAACATCTATCTGATCGCCGGAATGGCGGAGCGCGATGGAAAGCAACTCTACAATACCGCCGTGATCGTCACGCCCGGCGGGGCTGTTTCGCGCTATCGCAAGGCGCATGTCTTTGGCCGTGAGACGACCCTGTTTGATCTTGGCGATCAGCTCGCCTGCATCGACACGCCTTGGGGGAGAGTGGGGCTAGCGGTCTGCTACGATCTCTGGTTTCCGGAAGTGACCCGCGCCCTCGCCAACAGCGGCGCAACGCTTGTCGCCTCTCCCAGCAACTGGTCCGTCCCGCCACGTCAGTCTGCGGATCCCCCAAATGCCGCGCCGATGGCGATGCACCTGGCGATGGCCGCCGCCTGTAGCAATGAAATAACCATCGCCTGCGCCGACCGCACCGGCGAGGAGGGTGGCGTACGTTTCCTCGGGCAAAGCTTCATCGTCGGGCCCAACGGCCGCCTTCTGGCAGGTCCGGCTGGGGCAAGCAGCGATGACTGTCTCGTTGCGGGATGGCCTGACTCGGTTCTGACCCGCACCATGGTGCAAAGCCACATGGAGACACGCCGTGACGAGCTCTACCGAAGCGAGGTCGTGACGCTCGGCACCGGGGGCAATCGCGCGCAATGAGCCGCAGGCTGAGCCACGCGCATTGGGGGGCATTCGAAGCGAACCTGAAGGACGGTCGGATCGATTCCGTCTCGCCCTTCGGCCATGACAGCCACCCGTCGGCTCTGATCCAGTCTGTTCCAAGCGCCGTGCATGCGGCCTCGCGCGTCGCACAGCCGATGGTGCGCGAGGGTTATCTGCTACGAGGGCCTAGCGACGTGTCCCGGCGGCGCGGAGCCGAACCGTTTGTTCCGGTAAGCTGGGAGGAGGCGCTTCAGCTGGTCTCGCACCAACTGCGCAGGGTGAAGGAAGAGCACGGCAACAAGGCAATCTTCGGCGGTTCGTATGGGTGGTCAAGCGCAGGGCGGATCAATCACGCCCGCACGCTTGTCCATCGTTTCCTCTACGGGTTCGGCGGTTGCGTCGATCAGGTGACCAACTACAGCTGGGGTGCGGCGGCAGTGCTGCTGCCGCACATCGTGGGCGGCATCGAAGCGGTTGCAGGGCCTGTCACCGACTGGCCGAGCATCATCAAGAACACGAAGCTCATGGTTCTGTTCGGCGGCGCGGCTGAAAAGAACATGCTCATCACCACCGGCGGCGCCGGCAACCACGAGAGTCCGGGCTGGCTCAAACAGGCGCGGGACGCAGGCGTCGAGTTCGTGTCGATCAGCCCTCTCAGACGCGACTGTAGTGACTGGCTCGGTGCCGAGTGGCTGCCGATCAGGCCGGGCGCCGATGCCGCTCTCATGCTGGCATTTGCACACACCCTGATTGTCAATGAACGTGTCGACCGCGCCTTCCTGGACAAGTACACTGTCGGCTACGAGCGTTTCCGCGACTATGTCCTCGGCATGGCTGACGGCAAACCAAAATCCCCGGTCTGGGCCGCCAGCCTGACCGGGATTGATGCGGACAGGATTGCCGGTCTGGCGCTGCGCATGGCCGACGCCCGCACGATGCTTTCAGCAACCTGGTCATTGCAGCGCGCCGACCATGGCGAACAGCCTTACTGGGCACTCATCGCCTTGGCCGCTTTGCTTGGCCAGGTCGGACTGCCGGGCGGCGGCTTCGGCTTCGGCTATGGGTCGATCAACGGGATGGGTACGCCGCGCCGGCCGACCAGCTCTCCGGCGATGGAGCCTGGCACCAACCCGCTGGGTCTGGCAATTCCAGTCGCCCGAATGGCGGATCTGCTGCTTCAGCCGGGCAGGACAATCCCTTTCAACGGCAAGACGATAACCTACCCGGATATCAAGCTCGTTTATTGGGCGGGCGGCAATCCGTTCCATCACCATCAGGACATCAACCGCCTGGTCGAAGCCTGGAACAGGCCAGAGACAATCATCGTGCATGAGGTCTGGTGGACGGCGACGGCGCGCCAAGCGGACATCGTATTGCCGGCGACGACCACCTTTGAACGGGATGATGTCGGAGCATCACCCCGCGACCGCTTCATCGTCGCGATGCCGCAACTGATTGAACCGGTTGGCCAGGCGCGCAACGACTACGACATCTTTAGTGACCTGGCCGGCCGGCTTGGCTTCCAGGAGCACTTCACGGAGGGCCGCGATATTCGTGGATGGGTCGAGTATGCCTACGACCTATGCAGGTCCAAAGCCCGAACGCAAAACGTCGATCTTCCAGAGTTCGACAAGTTCTGGAAAGACGGGTTTGTCGAGGTGCCTGCGCCGAATGAGGACTTTGTTCTGTTCGGCGATTTCCGTGCCGACCCCGTGGCTCACCCGCTTCGCACGCCATCGGGGCGCATTGAAATCTTCAGTGAGACGATCGCGGGCTTTGGCTATGACAATTGCCCTGGCCATCCGGTCTGGTTGCCGCCGAAGGAATGGCACTCGGCAAAAGCCGCCGAGCGGTTTCCGCTTCACCTAATCTCAAATCAGCCTTCGACGCGACTTCACAGCCAGCTGGACGACGCAAAGCTGAGCCGCGAGTCGAAAGTGGCTGGGCGTGAGCCGATTCTGATCAATAGCATCGATGCTGCTTCCCGACGGATCGGAAATGGCGACACCGTGCGCGTCTTTAATGACCGCGGCGCATGCCTGGCTGGCGCAGTGCTGTCGAGCGACGTCATGGAGGGTGTTGTGCAACTGGCGTCAGGCGCCTGGTACCACCCTGAAGCGTACGCGACACCGGGCTCGCTTGATCTTCATGGAAATCCAAACATGCTCACGCGCGACGAAGGAACGTCATTCCTCGGCCAGGGGCCTTCTGCTCAGTCTGCCCTCGTTGAGGTAGAAAGATTCCTTGGCAAACAGCAGGCTGGCGATTTCCAGATGCCGCAGGTCAACGCAGGTTAGTAAGTATAATTGCCGCCAGCCCGGTTGCAGTTCGTGGGGCAGGGCGGCCGGGGCCGGTGTGCGCCAACAGCCCGATAGGCCTCCACCGCGTTAGAGAGCCCAACTCACGTAGGTGGCCAGCGTTCCAGCAATCCAAGAATGGTGGCGACGCCAAGGGCAACGCGTCGATCGATCGCAAGGAGCTGGGCGGCAATTCTCTTTATGAGGCCGCAACTAACAAGATTAGCTACCAAGGTCGACGGTGTCATTGGAATCACCCCCGAACCTTGGATCGCCGCCGCTGCATCCGTCGCCAATACTTCCTACACGGCGAACCGGCCTCAAAGGTCGAGACTAACCTGCAGGAGGCAGTCACACCATTCGCCTCCTCGGAAGGGCACACTCCACCCATGGCCGCAAGCCGTCGTTGTACGGTTCTACAATTCGCGATCGACTGGGGTTCATGGAAGCTTTTCGAACTTTCTTGGTCGCGCCTCAGCCCGAATTGCGGTTGCTCATGGACAAGGCGACGCACTCGCACTGAGGACGGGCCTTACTCCGTGTCCGACACGTCGCCGCCCACAAGGAGCGTCGTGGGCTCCGTATTCGCCAAGGGAGGGATTAGCATCACGCGACCACTCAATGACGCCGGCATTCGGCCCTAAGGGGAAACTCGTTTGCGCCTGGCCGAATTTACGCGCCCATGAACCTCGGCCGGCCCGGAAACCACCGTCTCGGATTGGGGTGGGAAGCCGTCATCGCCTGGACGCCATCGATGGCATATACGCGCCAAGAGCGGCCATTCCGGAGATCAGTTTCGGGCCAGAACCCGGCCACACATCCGTAGGTGACCCAACGTAATATTAGGAGTATCTTGTGCTCGGCGCGTTCCAGATCCTAGGGTAGCAGCCAACTCCAAGAGCGGGAGCTGACCGTTGTGACGCGCAGGTCCACCCTGACGCTCGCGAGGGAGTAAGCAATGCGCATACTTTCAAGCCGTGTGTTTTTGGCAGCTATTGCCGTGGCTTGGGCATCCGCCGCGGCTGCGGCCGACAAAACCGATGAGCAACTGATCGAGAATGCAATTTCGGCAGCACCGGAGGCCGTCGGCAAAAATGCCGCCGTCGTGAACTGGGAGATGAAGACGCTAAGAAAGGGCACGAACGGCTTCACTTGCATCCCGGACGACCCTGGTACTCCCACCGACGACCCCATGTGCACAGATGAGAACGGAATGGCTTGGATGCACGCGATCATGTCCAAGAAAGAGCCGCCGGAAGGCAAGGTCGCTTTCGCCTATATGCTGAAGGGGGGCGATGCGGCCAGCAATGCCGACCCCTATGCGCCCAGGCCGCCGGCAGACGGCAAATGGGTACACGATGGTCCCCACGTCATGGTCATGAACGCCCCGACCATAATGGCCTTGTATCCTCACGAACCGGACCAGACACAGCCTTATGTAATGTTCCCCGACACCCCCTATGCGCACCTCATGATTCCGGTCAAGTAGACCAGGCAAGACCTGTCGCTTGGCGCGGCGGCAGGTCACTCTCGTGGACGGGAGATTTGATTGTACAAGCTCGCGGCCATGGCGCAGGCAGTCGTGTTTGTTGCATGCGCGGCCACTAACAAGCTCGCATTGAACCGGACTATCCGACTGGTCACCGCTCTTGCTCTGTCGGAGCTGGCTATCCCCGGCCAGGCGCTTGCGCATGCTCGTTTGGTCGAGGCTACTCCAAAGGCCGATAGCACCATCGCCGCTCCGCCGGCTGAGATTCGGCTGCGCTTTAGCGAACATATTGAGGCTCGATTCTCGGGCATCGATCTGTCGGGGCCGGATGGTGCGAAGGTGACCACGGGGGAGATCGCGGTGCAGGATAACGACATGGTGACGCCTGTATCGAGGTCCCTTGCGCCAGGTATTTATCAAGTTGGTTGGCACGTGCTGTCACCAGATGGGCACAAAATGAAGGGTAATTTCAAATTTGAAGTAAGACCGTAGAAATGGACGTGGATGGGAGTCTGGCCTTTGCCCGTTGGGTCTACTTCCTCTCAGCGATGATCTTGTTCGGGTCGGCGCTTTTCCCTTTCTATGCGCTGAACGGGACCGACTCGCCCGCGCCTAGGCCCCTACCCCGTAACTTCTATCCTGCCCTCGCGCTTGCGGCTTTAATCTTCGCGGCAATTTGGCTCCTGTGCTTTACGGCAGGGCTCTCTGGACGCGAAGGAATGGTTGAGACCTTGCGCGGCGTTCTCATGGAAACCGACTTCGGAACTGTTTGGTTAGTTCGGCTTTCGCTCGTTCTCCTGCTGCTGGTGATGAGTTTCTCATGGCGGCCCGAATTGATCGTTGGGCCGGCTTTCCTGCTACTGGCTTGCGAGGGCTGGCAGGGCCACGCGGCGGCGTATGGCTTCATAGGCTCATTGACTCAAGCTCTCCACGTTGCAAGTGCCGGGGCATGGATCGGTGGACTCCTGCCCCTCAGTCGCCTAATCGCGGCAGCGCAGCGGCATCCATCCCAAGTCGCAGTCGCGGAGATCGTGCTGTGGCGATTCTCCCGCTTTGGTATGGCGGCAGTTGCGCTTATTGTTGTAACGGGCGCTATGAACACTTGGCGGATCCTTGGCGGGTTTCCCGATGCGAGCAGCAGCTACGATTGGGTTCTCCTGCTCAAGTTCAGCTTATTCGTCGCAATGGTCGGTTTGGCGGTCTACAATCGATACGCCCTCGTTAGTCGCATGAAGTCTGCTCCGGCCAAGAGCTTGCAAACGTTGTCTCGCAACGTAGCGCTGGAGCAAGTCATTGGGTTTGGCGTGCTTCTGGACGTAAGCGTACTGGGGCTTATGGATCCGTACGCGTGACGCGCTGGCGACGCAACTATCGGCCGGGCCCTCCTTGACTTTGCGCACCCCGTGCTAAGCGGTCCACGGGCCAGCTAAGAAGAATAGGGGACGTTCCTCTTCAATACGAACCAGTAGTTCCGTTGAATGCCAGTCTCGGGGTTCTTGTCGCCCGGAGTTGGACTGGGCTCCGCGAAGCTCGTCACGGGCACCACACCAAGATCTCGCCTTTGCCGACGCAACTCGACGTTGTTGAATTTACAATCAGGCCTTCTTTCCGCTTGATTGCCCTTTCTTCGGCGGCATTTTCGTTATCGCCTTTCGGCCAAGGCCAATGATTTTTCAAGGGCCGACCGCTGAGCAGCATAGCTGGGAGCCACCATGGGATAATCCTGCGGCAAACTCAACTTGGCTCTGTAATGGTCGGGCGTCATGCCCTGCGGATCGGGCGACCGGCAAGTATGTCGGCTCGGCCTTCATCAATTACAACCGCGCGATCGGTGAGCGCCTGTGGAAGCGTGTCCAGGAGCATGCCGGCCCGGCACCCAAGGGGATGAAACGACCGGCAACGCAGTGGGTCAAGCCGGGTCTGATCGGCCGCGTGAAACACTTGCGCGGCGAGGAAGATTTGCGGCACGCTTCGCTGCAGGATTTTCGCGACGAGAGCTAGATCGAAAAACTAACCCGAAACACGGGGTCGAGTTACCGTGTGCTCGTAGCTAAATTCTGACACCGACCTTTTGCCTTCGTCCACAACCCTAAACCAGTGTTCCTGCAACGCTCGTGTCGAGACCTTCCTTCCAGTGACCTTCTGAAGGGCGGCCTCTGGGCTGTCGCCGGTAGCTATGTGGGATCCCACAAGCTGGTCGTTCCGTATCTCGTCGATGTAATAAGTCGGCATTGGTGACCCTCCAGCTAGGGAACCTGTGGGCCGCCAAGTTGTTCCGGAACAAAGTAGCGCATTTGCACTTATGGCTGAATGAGCACACGCGGAACCGACTTTTTGTACAAATGGATAGGCGCCAACCTGCCTAAGACCGCGAGCAACGATATGCTGTCAGTTGCGGACCTCACCCAAAAACTTTTCGCCGACGCCAAGGCGATAGGCATCTCAAGCGCAGAGATTGAGGAAGACATCGGGAGCGCTTATGAGACAATCATGGACGCGATTGTGCACCACGATGCTGGAGTCGCCGACTGACGAGAGGACCGACAGCTAGGGTATTTCCTAAAAGCCCACCCGAGGCCAAATGTGCAGTGACCAGTAGATGGAACGAGTTTTCGTCTCCTTGGCAGCGAGGGCTACAGCATGCGCGATCTGTTCTTTGGGGAACCTGTGATCATTGAGGCGTCAATGCCTGGAGCCTTTCGCACAATCGTCAGCGTGGCTGAGGCAGCGATTTTATGATGGAGAGATGGCCCGCCGAGCATGGGACACTCTACGGCGCTGCTGCAAGCTTGCACAGGTCAAATCACTACGTCAGAGGAAATAGAGATGGCCCGCCAGGCCTTTCTCGCCGCGGCGCAAGAAGCCGGCCTGATGGTTTTGCAGTCCGAACCAAGGTCAAAAAAGGCAGCGCATCGAACACCGTCAAACCTGGACCGTACGGGGGAGGGGAAGCGGAAGAACCAAGCGCGGATGGAGGAAGAGGAGGACTTTCTTGTGCGGTTCCTCGCGCGCGAGACGGGAATTACCGAGGCGCAGGCTGGAGACCTTGTAAATACGATTGGCGACGACCGCTCAACGCTGCTCCGCGAGGCCAGGGCACTAAAGGGGCAACATTAGCCAGATGAGCGCACGCGGAATCAACTTCCTCGACCGATGGATCGCCAACAACGTCCCCGAGACGACAAGGGCGGATATCATCTCCGTCGAGGAGCTGACACAAAACTGATCGCCGACGCCAAGGTGCTCGGCATACAGTGGGAAGAGATCGACGATGAGGTCGACAGCCTTTACCGCACCGTCCTCGAGTCCGTAGTGCACTTCGACGCCGGCATTCCCAAGTGACGCCCAAGGGGGGCGAATCGATCTGCGAATTGACTCGCAAGTTTCGAATTTAAGCATACCGTGAATTGTCGCCCGCCTCTAACGGCAAACGGGCGCTTGGAAGTCAACTCAGGTGCTCCCGCCCAACATACGCCGGAGGTTCCTATGGCCCAAGCTGATTTGCTCGATGCCGATCATATTTCCGCCTTCGATTGCGATGTCATTCGCAATACCTTCAGAACGTGGGTGCTCGAAGAGAATATCCCCGAGGACCGCTGGCGGAGTAGCGCGGAACAGATGATCCGAGAATTTACCGGCGTTCCCGGGGTGGACCCCGAATTGCTGGTTTGGATAGTGCGGAAGTAGCACCTCGACTGACCCAGCACCCGTACACGCCTTGACATGTTCCTAGTCTGTTCCCATTTTGGCCTTCCCAACGTCAAAATGCCGGGTGCGATATGTGCGGATGCGCCTTTGTAAAATCGCCCATCCTCGACATGGTGCGGCGCTTCGAATCCGCCCATCCCGGCGACATCGAGCGCATGGGAAATGGCTTTCCGATCTGGAACGGCGCGCCAAGTCTCATGTACCCGATCATCGTTCGTGAAGAGCAAGGCCGGGTTCCTGTCGGCCAAGTGGGGCCGTTCCCGGCTGGGCTCGGGAGGGCGGCGGCCGGCCGCCACCGGTGAACGCGCGCTGCGAGACCATCGCCTCCAATGGCCTGTTCCGCAAGGCCTACGCCTCACGCTGCCTGGTGCCGGTCGACGGCTATTTCGAATGGCAGAAGCTCAACCATCGGGCAAGAAGAAACAGCCTTATGCAATCGCCATGAAGTCTGCCGAGCCTTTCGCCATGGCCGGCATATGGGAAGAGTATGCCAATAAGGCGACAGGTGAACTTGTGGGCACATTCGCCATCGTAACCTGCGAGCCGAACGAGCTGATCGCCACCATCCATGCCCTATCCATCCGAGTTGATGAAGATGTGGCCGATCGACAGCAAGGTGAGGAAACCTGCCATTAACACGCCCGACATCATCGACGAGATCGGCCTCGGGCCAACCGACCTGTTCGACGTCTGATCCTTCACGGTCATTCCTGACTACGAAGGGCAGCAGAGGGGGCACACTCGCGGCTGGAGGCGGACGGGTCGAAAGCGCCAGCATGATGATCCAAGCGCTCCAGACATTTCTCGACCGCGTGGATGGTAAACCGCCTGCCCGCCAAGAAGCAAAGCGAACTGAACGCGCCAATCGAGAGACTTAGGCAACGGCCCAGCGGCTTGGTTGCTAGGGGGGTACTGGCAGCGCAAGGCCCCTGGGCCTGACCAGCGAGCCTTCTAGACGGGGGCCCGTCCGGCTGGCCAAACATACACCTAAGCTAATAGATAGGCGACTTATCAATAGGGACGATGAAGCACCAAAAGGTGGAACACGGGCCCGGCACAACCTACATCGTCAGCGTCTTCGACAAGCCGCATTGGCGCCATGCTGACCCACCAAGCGAGTCACAAGAAAAAAGGCCGTCCGAGTGAATGCAGATGGGGCGGCCTCCTCATAACACAGCAGAGCTTAGTAGGCCTTCTTGTGGGCGGCCTTCTTCGCGGTGTGCTTCTTGTGCTTCACCGGGCACTTGTGCTTCTTGGTCACCTTGCAGGCCTTGGTGACGTGCTTTTTGTGCTTTTTGACATGTTTCTTCGTCATGGCATCCGACCCCGGCGCGGATGCAGTTGTGGTCGCCGCTGCGGGCGCCTGCTTCGTGGCGGCGTCGGCAGTGGTGGCGCTGAGAACCGGCATTGAGACGGCGAGCGCGAACGCAAGACTGAGTGCGGAGAGAAGGGACTTTTTCATGGCGTCATTTCCTTCTTATGCGGGTCGGAATTTGAGTGTCACTGATCTGGGTCGATCGGTGTAACTCCAAGTAGCTTCAGAGCGTTTGCTAGCATCCGAATTCCCTGTGCCTGCTTCTTGTTGGCGCAGAACCGGTTTCCCTTTTTCTGAAGTGCTTTTGCCGCGGTGACCTGCGTTGCCGTGGCGTGGGTTTCGAGGGCTTCGTCAACTTGGCGGCTGAGATTGCTGCAACGCTCCGCCCTGGTGATCGCCACCTTTGCATCGGATACCCCAACCACGGCCGTGACGAGCGAAATGCCGAGCAACGCACCCATCAAGCTGATCGAGATCCTTTGCATCGCTTGTCGCAAACCCGAGCAAGTGCTGCAGTGCTGCAGCCGATGAACTGACCCTCCAGTCAATTATGCGCTCGATTGATTTCTGGAGTCTTTCTGGCGTGTTTCTGGATTGTGTCTGAGTGGCCGCGCGCAAGCGTTGCCGCCTCAAGGGCATGCTTGGACGAAAGGGGCGGTACCGACTTGACCGAAGCGATAATATGACCCCACGACCAGACCGATGAGGAACCCGAGCGGCCCGGTTATGAAGCAGCGGCTCTACCTTGGACGGCCGAAAGCGAAGCGCCGTCTACCACGCGGCACGGCCTTCGACGCTGCACGACAGGCTGGCGAAGAAGCCCGACCAGGTCGACCATGCGGCAGATCGGGTTGAACGGGCAGCTGCCGCTTTGGTCGAGGCCACCCGCTCGCTCGATCCATGCGGCCGCGCTGCTATAGGCTGACGTCATCCTGCTGATCCCGCTGCCACGGAGTGTAAGAAAAACCGATCTGCGGTTTCGTTGGGGGTACCCATCCGGTGAGCACCGCGGCGCCTATGTCCCGTTAGCGGACAGGACGAAGTTCCAGGCGGGGTGGGAGGCCGCCATTGCCCACAAGGCCTAGGCCTGATCACCCGAGCTCCCATGGCGAAGCAGCGGGTATGCCGTGCTGCGCGGCGAGAAGGCTTCCTATGACCCCCAGGCTCGCGAGTTGGGCGCGAAGAGGCTGCGCTAGGTCAGCGGGCGCGCCGGTAATGCATGGCGACCGCGCCGCTGCGAAGCGGCTTGGCCGAGATCAGCTCGAGCCGTCGCGTGCTGGGCAGCCCGCTCTGGTAGAGGGTCGGGCCGTGGCCCGCGATCCTGGGGTGCACGAGGAGCTTGTACTCGTCGACTAGGTCCAGCCGGTCCAGCTCGGTCGCGAGCTTACCGCTACCGAGGAGCACGCCGGCCGGGGTCGCGTCCTTGAGCCTCTGCACGCCCGTGCGCAGGTCGCCGTCGATGTGGTGGCTGTTGGTCCACGGGAAGGCCTTTCGCGTCGATGAAACTACGTACTTCGGCTTGGCCTCCAGCTTGACCGCCCACTCGCGTATCGCTGGCGGCGCCTCCTCATCGCCGCGGGCGACTGTCGGCCTGTAACTCTCCATCATCTCGTAGGTGACGCGACCCCACAGCATTGCTCCGCTCTCATCCATAAGGCGGGTGAAGACGGCGTGCGTCTCG
This sequence comes from Mesorhizobium sp. RCAM 05099, assembly GCF_059683685.1. Classification (NCBI taxonomy): domain Bacteria; kingdom Pseudomonadati; phylum Pseudomonadota; class Alphaproteobacteria; order Hyphomicrobiales; family Phyllobacteriaceae; genus Mesorhizobium; species Mesorhizobium sp. RCAM 05099. The sequence continues at coordinate 79,605 of NZ_JCASJC010000002.1, read as the reverse complement.
TCGTCGGCAATTCCCTCCTGGTGGTCGACGCAGCCGTCCAGGGTGACGTTGATGCTGAAGGTCAATAGTCCCATGCGGCGAGTCTAAGCCATACAATGGAGAAGATGAAGGCCGATTGCTCGCGGTTACTGTTGAACTTCCGCAATGGGTCGGCACACGAAGTAAGGCCCGTGCCGACTTGCGGACGTTACCGTAGAGCGCTAAGCAGCCTGCGCTGACTCGGCGCCCGACCGCCAGTTCCACGGCAGCAGCTCATCGATTTGCTGGGGGGTGCTCAGCGATACGGGCCAGGACGTCAGCCCAAGCCTCAGGATCGACGTCATCGAGCTTTGCGGTTGACGACAGGCTGTAGAGGCTCGCCGCGCGCTGGCCGCCGCGATCCGAACCGCAGAACAGCCAGGACTTGCGACCCAAGGCCACGCCCCGCAGCGCGCGCTCGGCGGCGTTGTTGCTCAGGCAGATGCGCCCATCGTCGAGGAAGCGCAAGCGGGCAGCTGAGGCCGTTCAGCTCTGGTAATTCCAGGGCATGAGGGCGCCGATATTGCTGTTTGGCCAGCCATCGGCGATGCGCTCGACGGCTGGGGAGGCGGTGTTCTTTACCGTAATTCCCGACTACGAAAGCCAGCAGAGGGACCGAAATCGCGACTGGAAGCCGACCTTTGACCGACGGCAAAACCGGGATTGACGGAACATTAGCCGTCTCTGAAAGTTTGCGCGTGGCGGCAGGCGGTGCCCTCCATCGCCTGCTGAAGATCGGGGGCAACCCTGATCGGCCCGCGCTCTCCGCCAGAGGCGCGGGCTTTTACCTGGCAAGGGGCGCGATGAGCGACAGTCAACCACAAGCTACATCGTCGTCGTCTTCGACAAGCCGCACTGACGGACGATAGACACCGCTTTGCAGAGGTGTCCCATAATGGGTCGTGGTGGCTGGCATCGCTATTGCACTGTTCAGCAATGCCGGGGCATCTCTCACCCGGCAATCGGGGCAAACGAGGGGCCCCGCCGCTTCGCAAATTGAGCGGCGGCCATCGTCAACGGGGGCCGGGCAACAACCGTGTTTTTTCCGCAATTCCTAGTGGGGATGTTCACCACTTCGGCCGTAGTGGCGATCTGGACTTACCTTGCAACGGGTTCGTTCTGGAGGGCGCTGGCCTGGACTTTCCTAACTTTGATCATATTGCAGGTTGGATATCTGCTGTTCGCGTTCGTGCTTTTCTATAGGTCCGCTACGAAGAGAACCGAAGAAAAACCGGAACCTGTTCAGCCCATTCGTCGAGACACCGGTGTTTCACAGGGCGGCCGATAAAATGACCGACAAGCCGACCACGACCATTGTCAGCGCCTTCGACAAGCCGCACTGGCGGATGATCCTGACTGCGATACGGACTTGGCCGAATTTAGCCAGCGGGGGCCAACGGCGCCATCGCGGGAGCTATGACGATCTGGACTTCCAGGTGGTTCATCTCGCAGGTTGAAAGGTTCATCTCGGCGTCAAGATCGACTGTCGCAGAAGCGTCCCCTTTGAAGACCACATTATCCGAAGACCGACACGCCATGGTCACGACTGCTTTTGCAGATGCGGTTTCCTCACCGACCGTTATCTCAACTTTCTCAATATTCGCCCCGCCAAACTTGTCGACGCCGACTGTTCCGATCCCTGTTTCCGACGCCGCATATCTTGGGTTTCTGCGCTGACTAGAGCGCTATTACAGCGCAACAGGACGAGGTGTCATTCGCATCGCGACCACGAGCTGGCAGATAAGAATCGTAAGACTGCGCTCTTAGCCGTCGCCTCGAACGATAGGATTTGTTGCGGGTTGCGCTATAGCCTCACGATCGCAGGAAGCTTTAGTCGCATCCTCTGGCGCTCCGCAAACGCCAGGGCGAAGGTTTCCAGCGTGAATGAGTAGGTGCGTTCTTCGTCGTCCTCCACTACCCCCACGAACCATTGGTCTTGGCCCTCAAATACTTCAATTCGGGTTCCCAGAAGGCCGCCGTAGCTCTCAAGATAATCGCGCTTATAGCTCAGGGGATAAGGCACCGCTTTGGCCTGCTGCCGGTTTCGTGGACACCGAGATAAGGTGTTTAACGGAACTGGAGAGTGGGAATGCAGAGAAGGAAGTTCAGCCGCGAGTTCAAGCTTGAGGCGGTGAGATTGATCGAGGATCGGGGCGTTGCGGTGGCCCAGGCTGCCCGCGACCTCGATGTCCACGAGAATGTGCTGCGCAAATGGGTGCGCGAGCTATCGGCCGATCCGCAGCGTGCGTTTCCCGGTCATGGGCAGATGAAGCCGGAGCAGCAGGAGATTGACCGGCTGCGTAAGGAAGTCGCGAAGCTGAAGGCGGAGCGCGACATCCTAAAAAAGGCCGCAGCCTACTTCGCGAGGGAAGTGACATGAGGTTCGCTTTCATCGCGAGGCACCGGAACATCTGGCCGGTGGCATGGCTGTGCAGTGCGCTGGATGTGTCCCGCTCGGGCTTCCATGCCTGGCTCAACCGCAGCCCTAGCGTTCGCTCCCAGCATGACGAGATCCTCGTTTCCAGGATCGACCGAAGCTTCAAGAGCAGCGACCGCACCTACGGCGCGCGTCGGGTCTGGCACGACGTTCTGGCAGAGGGGCTTTCCTGCGGACTGCATCGCATCGAACGCCTCATGCGGGAGAACGGCCTCCGGGCACGTCCACGCCGGCGCGGACTGCCGAAGGATACCGGCGAGCGAGCCGCCGTGTCGGACAACCTCCTCGATCGCGCCTTCGAGGCATCGGCCCCGAACCAGAAGTGGGTCGCCGACTTCACCTATATCTGGACTGCGGAAGGATGGATCTACGTTGCCGCCGTCGTCGATCTGTTCTCCCGCCGTGTCGTCGGCTGGGCGATGAAGGCCGAGATGACCGCGCAGCTCGTCACCGACGCTCTCATCATGGCGATCTGGAGGAGAGGCAAGCCCGACAGCCTGCTGCACCACTCCGACCAGGGATCGCAATATACGAGCGAGCAGTTCCAGCGACTGATGGCCGACCACGGCATCACCTGCTCGATGAGCCGGTCGGGCAACGTCTGGGACAACGCTGCGATGGAGAGCTTTTTCTCGTCGCTCAAGACCGAGCGGACAGCCCGCAAGGTCTACAGGACGAGAGATGATGCGAGGGCGGATGTGTTCGATTACATCGAGCGCTTCTATAACCCTCGGCGAAGGCACTCGACGCTGGGCTATCTGAGCCCCGTGGAGTTCGAGGAACAAGCTATGTTAGCTTAACCTCGTGTCCGAAAAACCGGCAGCAGGCCACAGTGCCTCCCCAACCGTCGGCAGCTAGCTACTTGGATCCGCCAAGTGCCTTCAGCTTTTCGCAGAACTTTGCGTGCGGCTTGCTCATCGCGCGAGGCGAAATTGCGCCATGCTTCGGTGCAGGATTTCTGGGAGGAATGAACGGAGACGACTAACGGCCAGCCGCTGGCGATAGATCCAAATAGCGCGCGTCTCGCAGGTTCAAATAACCGGGTTCAAAGTCTGCAGCCTCGCTCAAAGCGTCCCAGTTCAAAATGACCAGCCGCCCGTCTTTGTGCTCTAAAAGACGGTCCGCGCGGAGTTTCTTCAATATGCGATTTACGTGAACTATACTCGCCCCGACGGTCTCGCCGATCTGCATTTGAGTTAGTGGTAAGGGATAAGAATTGTCCCTGACCAGCCCCATGACGTTCATGCGAGCGTAAAGCTCACAGGCCAAGTGGGCTAGCCTGCCCAACGCATCATGCCCCCCCAAGACCTTTACCCAGGCGCGCGCGACCGCTGCATCTACTAAGCTTTCCCGCCAAAATAGATTTCCGAGGCGAGGTGATTTGCGGAGAACCTCAAGAAGGTCGCGGTGTGCAATCAGGGCAACCTTGCTTTGCCCGATCGAGGCGAGTGTGTGATCCATGGTTCTAAGATGCAGGCCCTGGAGATCAGGTATATCGCCGGGGACATGAATTGAGAGGGTTTGCAGATTGCCGTTGCTCAAAATGCTATACCGTCGCAGGAGTCCCTCAACCACCAAGCAACAATGGCTTGGCTCGTTGCCTTCAACCGCAATCTGCTGACCGGGCGTAAGCTCCTTACCTACAAGCTGCATAGCTTCGACGCTCTCGCGTTCATCTGAGGTAAGGCGACCCAAGCTTTCGAGCTTTCGGATTAGCGGTGTTTTCAGATCGGACATCGCTGATTCTTTAGCACTTTGTAATAATCAGACAACCGAGCCTTGCCGCTCTCGCCGACGAATCTTCGCCTGCCACTTCCCTCAATAACAAATGATGGAGGCTCCGAAAAATATCTCCGGGAACCATTTTGTCCGTCAACCTTTTTTGGCCCGTCGGACCAAAGGAGGCTGCCTTGAAACGTCGAGTAGATCGCGAAAAGATTGAGAGAGCCGATCGGGAAAGCAGGCTCGTGCTTGATGCCGAACGGCAGGCCAGGGAAGCCAAGACCGCTCGATTGCGGGAGCAAAGGCTTCACGGCAACAGTCGTGGGGAACCAAGGCCGGCGGTTGAGCTTCAGTCTGAATGAGCACACGCGGCATAAACTTCCTCGGCCGATGGATCGCCAACAACGTCCCCGCGACGACCAAGGCGGATGTCATCTGCATTGACGAGCTGACGCACAAGCTGATCGCCGACGCCAAGGCGCTCGGCATCAAGCGGGAAGAGATCGACGAAGAGGTCGACAGCCTCTACCGCACCATCCTCGACGCCATCGTGCGTTACGAACCTGGGCCCGAATAAGTCTTGCCGACGCAGATTGATTCAGCAGCCGCTATTCTCTTTATGACCGTCAGGCATTGTCGTGGCGCAAAGCGTCGCCTCGGCCAACTGTGTTGCGTCCAAATTCATCGCTTCGACCTCAGCCCCGACAGGCACGGCACTCGGGCCGAACGATGTCAATGAGCGCAAGCGGTTGGCTCCGCCACGCCTGCCCGAAGGGTGCTGCTCTGCATCCCACTCAGCATGCACGCTGGGGCCGCAGTCGAAGTCGTATTGAGCGTCACAAGGACGCCGCAAAGATTGTCAGCGCTATGACATCTCGCAAGTCGGTCGGAAATTGTACGCGAGCCTTCTCAGGGCTGGGGCAGCGACATTAGCGCGGTGTCTCCCTTGCGGATGAGTAAGACGCTGTTCCTGATCACCTTCACGCAGCTTCCCACCCGCCTGGACCGTGCCGAAAGGAATAACTGGCTGAGATTTCGAACCCGGCCCGCGAAGGCTGCCAGGCTCGACATTCGACGGAGATCCTTGGGTGCTCGATGCGAATGATGTTAAAGGAATTTGCAGCGTGGCGAAGCCGCGATGAAACCGCCGTTCCCGCTTGAATGAGCAGCGCCGCATAGCCGTCGATAAGGTAACGCCTTGCGCTCGAGCCGGTGCGGTGAAGATGCTGGTGGCCAGACAATATGACGTCTACGCCGCTGCGTGAGAAGGCATCCATTGCCAGATCCGCGCGGCCAACGATGCCTTCGTCGCTTTCCAAATCCAGCCCTTCAAAAGGATGATGAGTGACCACTACCCGGGTAATGTCATCGGACATATGTGAGAACTTCTCTGTCGCCGCCTCGAGCTGGCGGACATTGATCCTGCCATCCTTGATTGTCAGGGATCGTGCCGTGTTGATCCCGACGACAGCGACTTCACTGTCGGCATAGAACGGCTCGGTGTCCGCCTCAATGTAGCGCTTGTAACGCGATAGAGGCCTCCATGCGCGCGCGAGGACATTCCAGAGCGGCACATCGTGATTGCCGGGCACGACGATGCGGGGGCCAGGAAGGGAATCAAGGAAGGCCCGCGCCTGCAGGAATTCGTCTTTCCGGGCGCGCTGCGTCAGATCCCCCGATACGACGAGCAAATCAGAGTCGACGGCGCGAACCGCGGCCGCGATCGCTACCACAAGCTGGCTCTCTGTTCTTCCGAAGTGCAAATCCGAAAGGTGCACGAGGGTTTTCACCGAGGTTCTCCGCTTTCAGCCACGGCCACCGGTTCTGGTCATTTTGGCAGGTGCAAGGACTTGCAAGGCCGCTGGTCGAATCTGAAAGTTCAGGGGCATGTCGATACTGACGGCTTCGCCGTCCAGAGAAACCAGCATGGCGTGGCGATGCGATGTGATCTGGAGTGAACTGGCCCGATAGATTTCAAGATCTCGGGTGGAGTCGATCATGCCGAACGCGATTTTGAACGGAAGCAATGCCAGTCCAAACCAGGACTGCTGCTTGACGACGTAAACGCACAGCTCTTTTGACGACAGGCTGCGGCGGCGGCCAAGATCGGCGATGTCGTAGAAATTGTTGCCAACAAACACACAGGGCGTCCGCAGTCTTTCGCGGGTGCCCTGAGCAGCGACGTGGACAGCCTGCCACGAGGCGGATCTCAACGTTCTCATGAGAGCGGGTCCGATGGCGGCAAGCTTGCCGAACCCGCGGCGCCGCTGCTCGACTGAACGCTTTGCAACAAAAAAGGGATAGATCCCAATCGATGAGTTGTTAAGAAAGACGCGGCCGTTGACCTCGGCGACATCGACGGCCAGGGGCTTACCTGTCGCGATTGTATCGATCGCCGCCGTGAGGTCGAGCGGCACACCTAAATCCTTGGCAAAGTGGTTTAATGTGCCGAGCGGAAGGACACCGAGCAACAGATCAGTCCCCACCAGCGCCGAGGCCGCGCTGCTGATGGTGCCGTCGCCACCGCCCACGACCAATATTGATCCACGGCCGGACCTCGACTTGTTTTCGCCAACGAAGCGCCGAGCGAGCTCTCCAACCTCTCGTCCCTCCACCAATCGCACATCCGCCTCAATGCCACGTTCGGCGAACCCATCCCGTACGGCTCTCTCTATGTCGCCGTTGCGTGCCGCAGCGCCGGCATTTTTGTTGATGAGGGCCAGAACCTTCAAGTTCCCAGCCCCCGTTTTGGCCTTTCCTGGAACCATAACGCGACGGTCCAACACAGGATCGCCCAACCAGAACCAATGCACCATCCGGCCAAGACATCCGTGGGGTAGTGGACCGCGAGATAGACCCGGCTTATCCCAACGGCTACCGTCAGAAACACCGCGATCGACATGAAAAACGCTTTAAGACGCCGCTCCTGGTTTGCATGTGAAAGGAGTGCGCCCACGGTCAGGAACGCGATCGCTGAAAGCATTGCATGTCCACTCGGGAAGCTTGCCGTGAATACTCGCGTGACATGAGGGATCTCCGGCCTAGGCCGATTGAAGCTCAGCTTGAGGATTGTGCCGAGCAGTTCGCCGCCAACCACCGCCACCGCCATCCAGATGGCGAGAGCCCGCTTGTGGATCAGAAGAAGATAGACAACTCCTGTCAGCAACACGAAGCCAAGAAACACCAAGCTGCCGACTGAGGTCACATCCCCGGCGGCTTCCTGAAGCCATGGCGGACCGATCGGATAGGCCGGATCGGCTGCGCGAAGAGCCGACATAATGGCAAGGTCAAATTCGGTCGTGTCGCCTTCCAGGACGTCCTCGGCGAGCACCCCGAAGCCGATAACGAGGCATGCTACGAGCAACCCCGCAACAAGCCTGTTTTTGACTTGCGCGGACGCACCGCCACCAGTACGACCCGGCGGGCGAGGCCCGTAACTCCTTGGGGGCCCGCGCTCGGTATTTGGGACTGGTTCGTTCAAGCGCAGGACCTCAATCCATATTGTACACAACGGCTTCGCATGAACCGGGTTCCCCAATCATCAGTGCGGCCTCGCCCCGGTCCATGCGGTATGGCCGACCGGCTGCATGGAGCTGACGTCAAGATTGCGGCTCCGGACGCACCCGGCATCAACAATGATGACCAGCGCCTCCGTCATCGGAAGCACGGCACGGAGACATTCTACGATAACGGCGAGCGCAATTGGCAAAGCACCGCTCCGGCACCGTAATCAGGCACTCCGACGATCGCCCCATGCATCGCCATCGCCACCTGATCATCGAGAACGCCGGCGACGACTAATATCGGTGCTTGGGCCCGACTCTGAGGCCGGGTCGGGACCAAAGGGATAGGGCGTTCTCCTTTTGAAGGAATCGCAAACCGTGATGAGGCGCCATAAAGATTGCCTTCGTACAGTGAGGAGCAGTCTCCATGTTCTTTGAACCGCTCACCTTGGACGGGCGAAAGCGAAGCGCCGTCTACCACGCAGCACGGCTTTCGACGCTGCACGACAGGCTGGCGAAGAAGCTCGACCAGGTTGACCATGCGGCAGATCGGGTTGAACAGGCAGCGGTCGTTTTGGTCGAGGCCACCCGCTTGCTCGATCCATGTGGCCGCGGTGCGATAGGCTGACGTCGTGCTGCGCTGCCTCCTGGCCGCTGGCCCTGTCCAGATCGCAGCCAAGCTCGCGCCGAACCGCGTCGTGAAACTCGCGCAGCTCGCGGTTAATTGTGTTTTCCATCGAAGCCGACGCGCTGCATTTGCCCACCCAATATTGCAACCATTTGCCTCAATCAGCCAGCACCGATAGTCCAATCTTCCGGATTCGGAGACGGCATGTTCGAGCGGTGTATGGAGCGACCGATCGGTGGTCTGCATTTCTTGGCCGACCACTTTTTGAGCTCGATCACTGTGGCTCAGCGAGAAGCAACGCGCGCTTGGCTATTGCCGTGCAGCGGCATGTGAGCCGGCCGCCGAGCCATCAGAACAGGTCCTCGATTTCGGTAGCGCTGCTTTTGCTGCGCGGGCGAACGACCAGTTCAAGGTCCAGGGCCGAGAGAGCGGCCATCAACGTACTGACCTGCACCGCTGACGCCAGCTTCAAGGCGAGACACCGTAGCCTGACGCAGATGGATTTGACTGCCAAGCGTCTCTTGCGTGAGGTCGGCCTGCCTGCGGGCGCGACGCAGGATGGCGCCGAGTTGCTTTTCGTGGCGTGCGATCTGGCTGGTCATAGTAATCCCTCCAGAGGCTGGTACACGCATTCGCGTATGATTTCTCAATATACGCGATCGGGTATAATATGGGATTATACGCGAATGCGCATAGGCGCCCGATATACGCATTCACGTATGGCGCCAGCCTACTGAAATTCCAGACCCTGCCGCTCTCGGCCCGCAAGCCGGCATTGGTCACCGTCCTTCTCGTATATTTGCCAGGCTACGACGCTTCGATAAGCCTGTTGCAGCAGCCCGGGACTCGGTCCGGTTTCGGTTGCAGAGGCCGGGCAGGTCGTGACCGTCATTGATGCACCGCGCCGCGAGGGATGAGTCCGGTCCTGACAGCAGGAAGGGGCGGTCCTGATAGCAGGATCCTGCTGCGGGAGGCTCCAATTCAAGCCTATACACGCAGTGGTCCTCGTCCCGCTCGAAGATGGCCTGAACCGCTGGCCCCTTCGTCGACACCGCCTCTGGTGCACGTCAGCGGCCGAGTGGCGATTCCTTTAGTCAAGTTTGATCCAGGCTGGGGCGTGGTCGCTTGGCTTTTCCCACCCGCGCACCTCAACGTCGACGCCGGCGTCGCGTAGTCTATCCGACAGCGAAGGGCTCACGAGAAGATGATCCATCCGGAGGCCGGAATTTCGATCGTAACCACCGCGGAAGGAGAAGTTCCAGTAGGTATAGATGCCCTTCTCCGGATGGATGTGCCGGAGCGCATCGATCCAACCATTGTCAAGCATTGCGGCATAGGCGTCCCGACTCTCGGGGAAGAAGACAGCGTCTCCTTGCCATCGCTCCGGCTGCACAGCATCGATCGGGGTTGGGACGACATTGTAATCACCGCACAGAACGCTCGACATACCATCTCTGAGCAACTGCCGGCCATAGTTGCCCAAACGATCGAACCACCGGAGCTTGTAGTCGAACTTTGGACCAGGCGCTGGGTTGCCGTTGGGCAAATAGAGGCAGCCAACAATGAGCCCGTTCACTTCGGCCTCGATGTAGCGGCTGTGAGTATCGTCCGGGTCTCCAGGCAGGCCACGCCGACGTTCCACCGGGTCCATTCCCCGCGTGAGAATCGCCACGCCGTTGTAAGACTTCTGCCCGTGCCAGATCGCGCCGTAACCTGCCGTCCTTATTGCATCAGCGGGAAATTTCTCGTCGGATGTCTTCAACTCCTGAAGGCAAACGATGTCATAATTGGTTTGGCTCAGCCACTTCAGGAGCACGGGCAACCTCCCGTTGACACCGTTGACGTTGAAGGTTGCGATGCTGGGCATTTAGGACCTCAAAGGCATCTGCCAATCAACCATGCCCGAGCAATCCAACCGTCGAGCTGGCATCAACTTGCGCCCAATCGCGCCTTTCGGCGCTGGGCGTGGAAACTCCCGTTCCATGCAATGTGCAAGACACCATTGCGTTCCATGGGCGGTGCATGCCCTTCCATTGCCAGGCACCTCTTGAACCAAAAAGAGGCCTTTCCAATCTCTTCTATGTCGAGCGCCGCTTCGCAATGTCGGGTCGATTGGATGGAACGATCTGTTCTGAACGCTGTGTCCGATCCGCTGCCGTGGCGTTCGTCCAAGTTCGTCGACTTGCTGGAAACGACATCCTCGCCAGGTGGCGTGAGGTAGGGTTTTTGAAGGGAGGTCACCATGGAAGATGGAATGTTCAAGCACGCGATTTTCGTACGAGACGATGGCTTCGCTCTCCGAAGGATCGGTTGTGTCATGGATGCGATAGAGTTTCTGGAGGAATGGCCTGTCGAAAGGCGCGGCCTGCTTCACGCAGCGGCGAGTGATACCTGCTACTCCGCATATGATGGTCGAAAGTCCGTCGATGCGGCGCACAAGACATTTACGACTTGGGCACGCAGGGTCGGTGTGATCGAGGATGTTCCCGTGGCGCCGCCGTGGATGACGGGGCCTGAGATTAGCGGGGCAGGCCATCCTACGGAATTTGACCGCTGATTTCGCTTGCGGCGGCAAATCGTACCGCCGCATCGATCGACGCGTCACCGGTGCCACGGGGAGGAGGAAATTCGACCGCGACCCTGGGCGATCTTGGACATTTGCGATATCGACGGGAAGCAGCACATCGCCAGCTTAGCGAGCTGCCAACTCGTCGGCAATTTGCCCATCGCCTCCTGTGCAGCGATGCCCGAGACAGAAGCAGCGTGGGGCGGTTGACGAGGCTTGACCAGCGGAGACTACGCTTGCCGTTTATTGGCTTGATTATGATTGTCGTCATCATGGCATGTTTCGCGCTCTTGTTTGCGAAACTGGTCCGCCAGGGCGGCCTTCACTATCGGCCAAAGGTCGTCTTCGCGGTCTTTCAGGAACGAGGACTCGAAACCTGGCACACCTGCGACGGGCCTCGCCAACTCTGATGCGAACGACACCCAGCTGTTGGGGCGAGGGGGCGCAAATCTGCGAGGACCCTCTAGACCTTAAACGGCGCGCTCTGGATCGTCGAAATGTCGTGGCGATCCATGCATCTGATCAATTGCCGACGCCCGGATGCACCTGGGCCTGATCTGCCAGGTCGCCTTCGTCATCGGGCTCGATCAGGTCGATTAGCGCTGCTATCCGTGTTCCCGGCAATGGTCGTCCCTGGCTCATCAGCGCCTCATCACCAAAGGCCCAGGCCGAAGCCTCTCTCAAGTCCTCGAGCGAGGCACCGGACGCGATTATCTGCGCAATCGTCACGTCGTCTATAGATCCGAGGACCGAGACGACGTCTTGGCGTGTCATAGTCATTCCCTTCCTCCGTGTTCGACATATCCGCGAAGTAGATGGGCATTCAATGGAGCGCTTGCCACTAGGCAGAAGACCTTCGCGAAGCCGCCATACCGATCCCTCTTGACGGTGCAGAAATCAATTCCCAACTCGTGCTTGTCGGTCGCCGCGTAAGGGCCGGTGTGTCGGGGAGCGCCACGCTTCTTGGCGTTCCCTCGTACCTATGTTGCTCCAAGGAGGATGTAGTTATGAGAGCGAACCTGGACTTTTCCTTCTTCAACCTGCTCGAAAACGCCAACGTGGCGCAGAATGCGGACAGCTGGCCGCCCTGAGTCTGTGCCATTGTTGGTGCGGCCTGTCATGTGCCGATGGCCATGATGCTGTTCGCGCGTCTTAGGTTCCGATCGGAAGCTCGCACTTGAAGTGCACTGCCCCAGTGGGTTCTCCTGATCTGGCGGTTTCAACCTGCTTTGTGGATTAGCTCCTGTCCGCCCTTTCCAACTTCGTCGGCGATCGCGCGCCTTGTTTCGTTCTATGCGACGACTGGCTCCCTGTAGCGCTCGCCGCCGGTCATCAACGCCCAGGCGTGCATCGTGGCCGGGTGTCGCACCCGGGCGGCTTGCGTGGCCAGCTGTGAGACATGTAGGACCCCGACGTGGGCGGCATAAGGCGAAAAGGCGGACCCGGGGGACACGGGTCCGCCTTTGCTTGCCGAGCTGCTTCGGGGGGAAGACGGGTTTTCGGCAAACAATCCGATAGCAAGATCAGCATGGGTTGAAATGTGCTGGGCTTCGGAAGACTGGATAGTGAGCGCGTCTCGCCTTGCATTCAATTCGCCCGATAGGTGTAATCCGATAGAGGGGGCGCAGGCCAACGTATCTGCCGGCGACAACAGCTGGCCCTGACCTCTTATCAACACCAGACACCCGGGCGAGGGGGTGCCGTTTGAGGGCTCCTGGTTCTCCAAAGTGCAGCGTTCTAATGGAACCTGGTTGGAGACGAGCCAGGCGCTATCGTCGCGCGTGCCGATTTATTCCGAGCGTTGCGGCTCGTTCCGCATATATAACGGTTCCCAGCAGCAAGCCGACCCGGCCGTCGACCCAACTGACGACGGGGATGGTGTTACTTCCGTTAGGCGCTGTTGTCCCGGATCGGGTTAACGATCTTGATATCGAAGAAGTCTTTTTCGTTGTCGGTCACAACGACGCAGTCGTTGGCTTCAGCAACAGCAGCAATGATCGTATCGAGTGCGCTTCGAGGGCGGCCCTTTGCTCGACTGCCGGCCATCAGGCGCGCCCAGATCAGTCCGGCTTTCTCGTCGAACGATAGGACCCGCCCTGCAAAAAGCATCTGTGGACCTTCCGGACCGGAGAACCACTTTTCCAGTTCGTTCCGCCGTTTTCCCGAAGGCCTCTCAAGCACACCGCGGCGAATTTCGGCGACTGTGAGTGAGGCGATGAACATGTCATCGTCGTTTTGATCAGCCATCCACGCGAGCAGGGGCTCCGATGGTGTCGGTTTGGTGATGTTGCTGATGATGTTCGTATCAAGCAGATATCGCATCAAATCTCCACCTTGCGTCCTTCTTCGCGAGAACGGCTAAGGTCGAGATCGGCCCCGACGAGCGGGGAGCGACGTAGCGCGGCAAGGATGCCACCTTTCTTCGGCGGCTCGCCGGCGATGGTCTGGCTGACAGCCGCACGAAGGCGCGAGGCATCGGGGCCTTCTTCTGCCAGCCGGCGAGCCAATGACCGGATGAGGTCGCGATCAACGTCACGACCAAGCACCTCAAAGCGCGTCAGGCCACGCTCACTAAGGCGAGATCGATAATTTTGGATGGCGCGTTTTTGCGAGATGCCCACTGAACCCTCCGACTATGCCCGGTAATATAGCCGGAAAATAGTGTCTCAGCAAGACGCGGCCATCAGGGTGCGGCGTCGTTCCGGCCTTATGGAGGACGTCGCCGCATGTCGTTTGAACAATCTGGCGAGCATAAATTGCGGGCCGGACGCATGAGATCTACGGATCGAGATGGCTAACTGTCGGCTGCTGGTGTTAGATCTAAATGGAGCGGATCTCGCAGGTTTAGATAGCTGGGATCGAAGTCTGCCGCCTCGCTTAAGCCGTCCCAGTTCATAATAACTAGCCGCCCTTCTTTGTGCTCTAAAAAGCGGTCAGCGCGCAGCTTCTTCAAAATACGATTTACGTGAACAGTGCTCGCCCTGGCCTGCTGCCGGTTTTTCGGACACGAGGTTAAGCTAACATAGCTTGTTCCTCGAACTCCACGGGGCTCAGATAGCCCAGCGTCGAGTGCCTTCGCCGAGGGTTATAGAAGCGCTCGATGTAATCGAACACATCCGCCCTCGCATCATCTCTCGTCCTGTAGACCTTGCGGGCTGTCCGCTCGGTCTTGAGCGACGAGAAAAAGCTCTCCATCGCAGCGTTGTCCCAGACGTTGCCCGACCGGCTCATCGAGCAGGTGATGCCGTGGTCGGCCATCAGTCGCTGGAACTGCTCGCTCGTATATTGCGATCCCTGGTCGGAGTGGTGCAGCAGGCTGTCGGGCTTGCCTCTCCTCCAGATCGCCATGATGAGAGCGTCGGTGACGAGCTGCGCGGTCATCTCGGCCTTCATCGCCCAGCCGACGACACGGCGGGAGAACAGATCGACGACGGCGGCAACGTAGATCCATCCTTCCGCAGTCCAGATATAGGTGAAGTCGGCGACCCACTTCTGGTTCGGGGCCGATGCCTCGAAGGCGCGATCGAGGAGGTTGTCCGACACGGCGGCTCGCTCGCCGGTATCCTTCGGCAGTCCGCGCCGGCGTGGACGTGCCCGGAGGCCGTTCTCCCGCATGAGGCGTTCGATGCGATGCAGTCCGCAGGAAAGCCCCTCTGCCAGAACGTCGTGCCAGACCCGACGCGCGCCGTAGGTGCGGTCGCTGCTCTTGAAGCTTCGGTCGATCCTGGAAACGAGGATCTCGTCATGCTGGGAGCGAACGCTAGGGCTGCGGTTGAGCCAGGCATGGAAGCCCGAGCGGGACACATCCAGCGCACTGCACAGCCATGCCACCGGCCAGATGTTCCGGTGCCTCGCGATGAAAGCGAACCTCATGTCACTTCCCTCGCGAAGTAGGCTGCGGCCTTTTTTAGGATGTCGCGCTCCGCCTTCAGCTTCGCGACTTCCTTACGCAGCCGGTCAATCTCCTGCTGCTCCGGCTTCATCTGCCCATGACCGGGAAACGCACGCTGCGGATCGGCCGATAGCTCGCGCACCCATTTGCGCAGCACATTCTCGTGGACATCGAGGTCGCGGGCAGCCTGGGCCACCGCAACGCCCCGATCCTCGATCAATCTCACCGCCTCAAGCTTGAACTCGCGGCTGAACTTCCTTCTCTGCATTCCCACTCTCCAGTTCCGTTAAACACCTTATCTCGGTGTCCACGAAACCGGCAGCAGGCCACCCCGATGGTCTCGCCGAGCTGAACCTGAGTTAGTGGCAAGGGATAAGCATTGTCCCTTACCAGCCCCATAACCTCCATGCGCACATAAAGCTCACAGGCGAGGTGGGCGAACCTGCCTAACGCATCATGGCCCCCCAACACCTTGACCCACGCGCGCGCAACGGCTGCATCAACCAAACTTTCGCGCCAAAATAGATTTGCCAAGCGAGGTGATTTACGCAGAACCTCGAGGATGTTGCGGTGTGCAATGAGGGCAACCTTGCTTCTAGCGATCGACGCGAGCGTGTGGTCCATGATTCTAAGGTGCAGGCCTTGAAGATCGGGTATATCGCCGGGGATGTGAATTGAGAGTGTTTGCACAGTGCCGTTGCTCAAAGTGCTGTACCGCCGCAAGAGCCCTTCAATCACCAGGCAGCAGTGGCCTGGTTCGTTGCCTTCCACCGCAACCTCCTCACCGGGCCTCAACGCCTTACCTACAAGGGGCATAGCTTCGACGCTCTCGCGCTCATCTGATGAAAGTCGACCAAGGCTTTCGAGCTTGCGGATTAGCGGCGCTGTCAAACTAGACATCTTGACCTTTAGTAATCGTCCGTTTGTTAGTCGACTGATCATCTCGTCCTGCCAAATGCCTGCCGGTGGTGTCGACTCGGCAAATTCAACGGCGCGCGCACCTATAGCGGTTTGCCGGCGCGCATCATGGCCCGCGCGATCGCCAGCTGCGCTTCCGTCTTGGCGTTCTCCTTCTGGGTCATGTTGTCGGCGGCAATGAGCCGCCTCAGTGATCGCTGAATTTCACCTCGCGTCCAGCCAACTTCCAACATGCAATCGACGATTGCCTGAAAGCCGGGCTCCATGGCCTCCTGGCAGTCGACGTCGCGGTCGAGGTATTCGCCCTGTCGCCTAGGCGGATTGATCATTTCGCCTCCTTCAACTGTTTGGCGAAGCCGAACGGGGCGCCTTCCCGCAATCCATAAACTCGCAAGTGCGATTTTCGATCCGCCCAGAAGGCCGCGCCGGAACCGAAACGCATTCGCGAGCTTGTCGCCAGATGAGCGCACGCGGCATCAATTTCCTCGGTCAATGGATCGCCAACAATGTCCCCGAGACGACGAAGGTGGATGTCATCTCAGTCGACGAACTCACGCACAAGCTCATCGCGGACGCCAAGGCGCTCGGCATCAAGCGGGAAGAAATCGACGAAGAGGTCGACAGTCTTTACCGCACCATCCTCGAGTCGATAGTGCACTTCGACGCCGGCACTCCGGAGTGACGCGGCCAAGACTTGACTCGTTCTTGCTGCGTTCCCATTTTGGTCCTCCCTGACGTGATGAGTAAGCCTGGTCTGAAACGTGCGGACGTGTCTTGGTCCAATCCCGACACGGTACAGAGTTCGAGTTTGCCCATACTGACGACACTCGGCAGATGTATGACGGCGTGATCGAGGAACTTGGCACGCGACACTTCACTTTGGCTTTCGACCTTCCGGAGATCGGTGATTCGCGTGGCGCGTCCCCTTCGGCAGAAAAAGAAGGTTCTGGCCGATACCGTGATTTCAGCCGCCGAGACGCTTGGCGCGAAATCTATTGTTGTTTGCTCATTCGGTTCCGGCGGCATTTGCTGATGTCGCGGCCAGTTCTCCTGGCGGACGTCGGAGCGCGACAGCGCCTGGGCACCGACTTTCAATGGCCACAGAGGAACATGAGCGAGCTCTACGTGTTTGTATTCGCGGCAAGCGATGCTCCCTCGTGTTGCCTGCCGAAGATCAGGTCCAAAAACCTAGATCGGCCCGCGCTCTCCGCCAGAGACGCGGACTTCAAATTCATCAGCGATGAGATGACCGGAAAGCCTGTGACAACCTACCTTGTCAGCGCCCTCGAGAACGCATAGGCGCACGGTCCTTGCCATGAATGGCAAGCAAATGGCGCCAAAGAGATCGGTGACAAGCTCCGGCGGGAGACTGTCACAGCAAAGATAAACAAGCGCTAGACTTACGAATCCGTAAGTCGCCGGTCCGGTCAAAGCCAGCTAACCATCACTGGGGCAGCGAACGGCGCTTTGCTGCCCGGTTGGCCTCCACCAACCGCTGCCAATGGCCCGCCATGGATTGACACGTGTGCATCACCAGCCAGCATCGCCTGTTGGCATCGGATTGACCGCTTCAGATAAGCTCCCGCGCTGGATGGGCCGCCAGCGCCAGGGAAATGGCGACGTGTCCAATGTGCTCCTCGCTCAAGAGGCTGGTCGCTAACCGATCGTGGTCGTTGGCGATCCGGCGGGCGGCGGTCTGACGTTGGCGCTGCTGTCGGTTCTCGCCTCTGACAAGACTAAGGGCACGGTGCGACCGGTCGGGGCTCCGGCGATGTCGCCTTGGACCGACCTCGCGCTCACCGGCGATAGCTTCGAGACCAGGGCAGAGGCGGGCCGATCTTCACGCGCGGCGGTGCTTCATCGCTTCACGGATATGTATCTTCAGGACAGGATGCCTCTCAGCCAAGGGCCTGGGTGTGGTTACAGGCTCAGTGCGTGCCGCATCGTCTCCAGACGTTCCATGGCGATGACGCCATCGGCAATGGTTGGTGCTGCAGTCTGCGCGCCGGCAAGGGCGGGGACGACGTCGGCGAGCAAGGAGTAATAACCTTTGGGGTCCTCGTTGGCGGCGGCCGTGAAGTTGGGTTTCCAGGTCAGCGTATCGACGTTGTCGGACAGCGTCGCGGCAGGATCGTCGATCTTAAAGGGCGGGTTGCGATGCCAGCGAACCTCGATGACATCCTCCACCTCGATGCGCTGATGGTCGCCCATCAGTTCGATACGCTCGACCGGGGTGCCCCGCGACTGGATGGTGCCCATGGCAATATTGCCGATGGCGCCGCATTCGAATTCGAAGCCGACATGAAAGAGAACGCGGCCCGGAGTCTTTTCCACCTTGCGCGCGGAAATCGAGCGCACCGGGGAGACGAGGAAGGAGACGAGGTCCATGTAGTGCACGCAATGATGCAGGAAGAAGCCGGTATAATCGACATTGCCGACAAAATAGCCGGGTGCCGTCATGTAATAGCCGGTCAGGCCGAGCACATCGCCGAAGCGGCCGGACCTGACGATGTTGGCGACGATTTTGTTGCCGACCGAGTAGCGCTTCATGAACCCTACGAGGAGCGGCTTTTGCGCCTTTTCGGAAGCAGCGAGAAGCTCGCGTGCGCCGGCGGCCGTGCCTGACGGAGGCTTCTCCATGAAGACCCCGAGGCCGCGTTCGAGCGCCGCCTTGCCAAACGCCAAATGTTGGTCGGGCCCGACCGCCATGCCGACCGCATCGATGCCGGGGGTGCGGAGCAGGGTTTCGGCATCACCGGTCAGGGTGCGGACGCCAAACTGGCGGCCCGCATCGGCAAGCCGCTTGCCGTCGATATCGCAGAGTGCGGCGATCTGGACGTCATGGCGAACGAGTTGGGGAAGCAGCATCTGGGTGGCGTGAATGCCGCACCCGATCCAACCAATTTTCAATGTCATCGGCGATATTCCGTCAGTGTGAGGTGGGACTTGATGAAGACGCTGGAGGCGCTGAGGCGATCGCTTTCGTCCTCATGCGGCGGGCGCCATTGCGCGAAGGGAACACCGAAACGATCGTCGCTACGGCGGAAGGGTTCGAGCGAAATGGGACCCTTGTAGCCGACCGCATGCAAGGCTCGGCAGACGGAGACCCAATCGGTAGCACCGGTTCCGGGAAAGCCGCGATGGTTCTCGTTGGCCTGGAAATGCACGATCCGGCTGCCGCCGAGAAGAATGGCCTCGGCAATCGAGCTTTCCTCCATGTGCATATGGAAGGTATCGAGCATAAGCTGGACTGCCGGATGGTCGACCGCATCCAGCAGTTCGATTGCCTGCTGCGTCGTGCACAGCACGTCGCTTTCGAAGCGGTTGAGCGGTTCGACGGCAAGCAGGATGCCGGCGGCTCTCGCATAGTCGCCGGCCTCGCGCAGGCCGGCCACGCAGCGCGCCTTGCGGGCAAGGCGCTCTTCTTCCGTTACGGGCTGGGGCGGACGGCCGGCAAAGACCAGCGGATTGCCGGTCAACGGGCCCCCGACGATCTGCGCGCCAAGCGCCCCGGCACAGTCGACCGTGTATTTCAGGTAGTCAATGCCGGCCCGGTGGGCGTCGTCGTCCGCCGAGGAAAGATTGCGCTGCAGGTTGACGCGGGCGGCCAGAACGACGCCGAGCCCGGCATCATCCAAGGCCTTGCGCGCCTGCTTTGTGTCGATCTCGCCGACTTCGGGAACCAGGAGCTCGACGAAATCGTAGCCATGCTCGCGCATGCGTGCAAAGAGCGGGTAATGCTCGGCCACGAAAGGCCTTGCATATTGCATGGAGATCAACCCGATCGGGTTCATGTGTCGGTCCTCTTTCACGGTCGGCCCGGCATCGTTGCCGACGCCAGCATTGCGGTCAGCCTTTTACGGCACCCTGGGTCAGCCCGCCGATCAGGCGGCGTTGCACGAGAAGGAACAGCAGCGTGGCGGGCAGGGCACCCACGACGGCGCCCGCGGCTAGCAGGCCCCATTCGATCTGATATTCACCGATCAGCGTCTGGATCGCGACGGTCACCGGGCGAACGTTTCGGCCGCCGAGGGTGAGCGCGTAGAGATATTCGTTCCAGGCCGTGATGAAGATGTAGATGCCGGTGGAAATGATGCCGGGCATCATCAGCGGCAGCACGATGCGGCGCAATGCCGTCAGCCGCGAGCAGCCGTCCGTCATTGCCGCCTCGTCGAGGCTCTTCGGGATCGCGCCGACATAGCTCGTCAGCATCCAGACAGCGAAGGGAATGGCCGCCGTCGCATTGGCCAGGATCAGCGCGAAATGCGTGTCGAGAATATTCAGCTTTCGAAACAGCACAAAGAGCGGCAAGATCAAAAGCACGATCGGGAACATGTTGATCAGCAGAAACTGCAGCATGATCGCCTTGCGTCCGGCAAACCGGAAGCGCGAGAAGGCATAGGCTGCGGTGACCGATACCAGCAGGCCGACGATGACGGTGCCCACCGCGATGATCAGGCTGTCCAGCATGTTCTTCAGAAACGACGTCTGCTCGACCAGGCGGACGTAGTTGTCGAAACTCCAGCCGGAGGGCGAAATCGAGACGCCGGTGGCACTGAGAACGGCCGTGGGCGTCAGCGATGTCAGGATCATCCAGGCAAAGGGGGCCATGGCGAAAAACACGATCAGGAGGACGGGCAGGTCCGTCGTCAGGATGCGGCGCAGGGTGCTGGGTTTGTTCATCGTTCAACCTCGCGCATGGTGCGGGCCAGATAGACGGCGACGAAGACGCCGAGGAAAAGGGTGAAGGTGACGGCGATGGTGGTGCCGTAGCCGAAATCGAGATTCTGTCGCGCCTTGATGAAGGCATAGAGGGGCAACGTATGGGTGGCATAGCCCGGCCCGCCGCCGGTCATGACGAAGATCACATCCATCGAATTGGCGACCCAGATCACGCGCAGCAGACCGGCAGTGGCCAGGACCGGGCCGATGCCGGGCAGGGTGATATGCACGAACTGCCGCCATGCCGACGCGCCATCGATGGACGCCGCCTCGTACTGGCTTTTCGGAATGCCCTGAAGGCCAGCAAGGATCATCACCGCAAAGAAGGGAAAGCCCTGCCAGGTGAGTGTCGCGATGATCGCGTAGAGCGCGACGCCCGGATCGGCAAGCCACGGAACGGCCGTCTGGAGCACATGGAGATAGAGAAGAATATCGTTGAGAACGCCGGTGTTCGGATCGTAGATCCAGCGCCACATCAGCGCGATGACGACGCTCGGCAGCGCCCAGGGAATGATAACCAGCGCCCGCGCAAGTCCGCGCCATGGGAACTCCCGGTTGAGAAGCAGTGCGGTGAGCAGCCCGAGCCCCATCTGCAGAGGGACCGTCAGGCCGATCCAGATCACCGTGTTCCACAACGCCGTCCAGAACACCGGATCGTTGAACAGCCTGATATAATTGCCGAAGCCGACGAAACGACTGGCGTTCGGCTTGAACAGGACGAGATCGTAGAAGCTGGTGAAGAAAGCCTGGATCATCGGCAGGAAAACGATCACGGCGGTGACCAAAACAGCCGGCGCCAGCAGCCAGTAAGGCATGAAATGCTGGCTTTGCCAGAAGGGCTTTGCCTTGTGGACGTCGGGCGTTGAAACGATCGTCGACATGCGGGCGTTCCTGATTTTCAGGCTGTTGCGACGGGACGGTTCCGCCGGGCAGGCCGCCGAAACCGCGAGAGCCTCATTGCGCAAAGAGCGTGTTGAGCTGTTCCATCATCTGCTGCGACGTGATCTGACCGGTCAGCGCCTGCTGCATGGCCGTCTGCCAGGCGGTATTGACGAACTCGGACGTGCCTGAACTTTGCGGCAGAACATGCGCGAACGGCAAGGACTGAACCGTGGCATCGACAAAGCGGCGTTCATGCAGCTTCCAGTTCGCTGCCCCGCTTTTCGTGACGGTCATCTGGCCGGTCGCCGTGTTGAAGGCGACGTTGTTTTCGCCCTCCGCCAGGAACGAGATCCATTTCCAGGCGGCATCCTTGACCGAGGACGACGAGAAGATCGCCAGCGATTCATCGCCATAGGAGGTCCACTGTTTGCCGCCGCATTTCGGTACCGGCACGGCGGAAACCTTGTCGCCGAGCGCGGCCACGAGATCCTTGGATGAGCCGATATGATGAATGGTCATCGCCGTCTTGCCGGTTTTGAAGGCGGCGATGATTTCCTGGAAACCGTCATTCGGCGCGGATGGCGGAATGACCTTGTCCTTCTGGAAGAGGTCGAGCAACCACTGGTTGGCGGCAATTGCTTGCGGTGTCGTCAGGCCGCCGGGCTTCAGTTCGGCACCCTTTGAGAATACGAAGGCGCCCCACTGGTCCCAGCCGCCCTTGCCGCCGCGCAGGCCGAAGCCGTAGGTGTCGGGCGCTTTGGTAAGCTTGATCGCCGCCTCGCGGAAATCCTCGCAGGTCGTCGGCGGCTTGAGGCCGGCCGCCTCGAACAGATCGGTGCGGTAATAGAGGTAGAGCACGACATACTGGATCGGCAGGTAATACTGCTGACCGTCCGCGCTCTTGTTCAGTTCAAGCAGGTTGTCGAGAAGGTCGGCCTTGCCCGGCCAGGCGTCGATCCGCTCGCCAAGCGGTTCCAGAGCGCCCATCTCCGCCAGGCGCGGCTGGGCGAACAGCTTGACCATGGCCGCGTCCGGCGCGTTGCCGCCGACGAGGGCGGTATAGAGATTGTCGTAGTAGCTGTTCCACGGAACGTTTTCAGCCTCGATCTTGATGTCGGGATTGGCCTTCTCGAACTTGGCCACCAGGTCCGACATCGGATTTGCCGGATTGTCGAAATGGTACCAGAAGCGGACTGTTTCGGCAGCCCGAGTCGGGCTGAACGCCAGCGACGCGGCTGTTGCCACTGCGAGTGCGAGTGCGAGTTTCCTGAAAAGTTTCATTGCCGTTGTCTCCTCCGTTTTTCAGCAATTCAGTCTCAAGTAGGGATTACATCCTTCTTGCTGCCGCGCCTGCGGATCGCAGCGCCTCCCGTGCGGCTTCGAGCTCGTTGGTGTTCTGCAGGAACCCGTGGGTCACGCCGGGGACGATCTCCATATCGTCCGCGCGCCCCAGGTCTTTCAGTCGAGCGTGCAACGTCACAGTGTCTGAAAACAGCGGATCGACTCCGGCCGCCATCAGGTATAGGGGCGGCAGCCGCAACAGCGCCTCGTCACTCGCCGCGAGCGGACAGGCGAGCGGATCGGCGCTGATCGCGCGACCACCGGCATACCAGTCCCAGTAGCGTTGCATTCTCGAGGTCGTCAGGCCGGGCCCGTTGGCGAAACGCGCATAGGAATGAGCGCTGAAATCGTCGGCATAGTTTCCGTAGAAGAGCAGGCCACCATCCGGGAGCGCTCGCTCCGCCGCCTGCTCGTGCAGCATCGCCGCCAGCGCGAGATTGGCGCCGGCCGAATCTCCTGACACGAAAAAGGGACGAGCGATCGTTCCGTCGACCCGGCCGTCCAGAAGCGCGCGCAGACAGGCGACGACATCAAGCAGTCCAGCGGGAAACGGGTTTTCCGGTGCAAGCCTGTAATCCGGCATGGCCACCGGCATGCGGGTTTCGTTTGCGAGCACCCGGCCACAGCGCTCATGTGTTTCAGGGCTGCAAAAGGCGAAACCTCCGCCGTGAACGAAAAAAACGATGCCGTTGTCGGCATTGTCCGGTGTCAAGATGCGTATTCGGCACCGCTCGGATCCGAGCGCCGGATCGGCAGGGATCCACACCTCCGTTTCTGCTGCCATTTCCGGCAGGTTGACATTCCAGCGCCGGCTATTGCGCGCCGACACAGACCGCCCTTCCGCGGCCGGCAAAAGGGTCGGATCTGGTTGAGGGCCGGTTTCCGCCGCCACCTTCTCCATCAGCGCTTGCATCTGCGGCGAGATGATGCCCGGATCTGGCTGATGCGCGCTCACCTGTTGCCATCCGGGAAAACCTCGGGACCGAAGTCGACGATGGTTGCGATATGGTGGCGCATGGCCGTGATGGCGTTGGCGACGTCGCCGCTTTCGATGGCTTCGATGAGGCTGCGATGACGCAAGGCCGTTGCCCGCAGATCGCGTGCCATTTTGCTTCGCGAAATCTTGAAGCGGTGATTGTGCACGAGACAGCGGTGCAGGATCGGGTCCAGGGCGGACAGGTTGGCGCTTTCGAGAATACGACGATGAAAATCCCGATCGATGGAGGCAAGTCGAAGTTCATCGTCGGAATCGGCCGCCGCAAGCATGTCGTCCAGCATGGCATTCAGTTCCGGGATCAATTTCCGGTCTGGCGAACTCATCGTGCGAGACAGGCCGCTGCATTCGATCTGGGTGCGCAGGCGAAACATCTCGATGGCTTCGTCCGCCGTGCATTCACACACCTGCGTTCCGCGATGGCCTTGGCGGCGAACGAGACCTTCCTCCTGCAATTGCAGGAGAGCCTCACGCACCGTCCCCTGGCTGCACTGGAAATGCGCCGCCAGTTCCAGCTCTGTCAGGCTAGTGCCGGCCGCCAGATTTCCCAACATGATATCTCGCTTCAAGGCGTTGAAGGCGGTTGCCGCCTTGGGTGGCCTGCTCACCGAGGGGCGCGCTGAAAAATAAGTCATCGATCCGGCCTGCTGCGGTTGCACTTTTGACACCTTATCATTATCGATATTGATATCGATAATGGCCGTCAAGGCCGAAACGCTTCGGGAGGAAAAATACCATGGCGGCGATTACGCTGAAGAAAATCCGTAAGTCCTATGGCGAGGTTCCGGTGATCCACGACATCGACCTCGAGATTGCCAGCGGCGAATTTCTTGTGCTGGTTGGCCCGTCCGGCTGCGGGAAGTCGACGCTTCTGCGCATGATCGCCGGGCTTGAGGACATATCGGGCGGTGATCTGGCGATTGCGGGCAGCAAGGTCAACACCCTGTCGCCGTCCGAGCGCAACATCGCGATGGTGTTTCAGGATTACGCGCTGTACCCGCATATGACTGTGGAGGATAATTTGTCCTTCGGGCTGAAGATGCGTGGCGCGTCTCAAGACGAAATCGGCAGGCGCGTGGGAGACGCCGCCAATGTTCTCAAGATCAAGGATTTTCTCAAGCGGCGGCCTGCGCAATTGTCCGGCGGCCAGCGCCAGCGGGTCGCCATGGGACGCGCGATCGTTCGCGAACCGGCGGCATTTCTCTTCGACGAACCTCTCTCCAATCTCGATGCCGCCCTGCGCGTCGAAATGCGCCTGGAGATCGCCAAGCTTCACAACCGCATGAAAGCGACGACGATCTACGTCACCCATGACCAGGTCGAAGCCATGACATTGGCCGACAGGATCGCAGTCATGAATGCGGGTGTGGTCGAGCAGATCGGCAAGCCGCTGGACCTCTACCACAGGCCGGCAAACCTGTTCGTGGCACGCTTCATTGGCAGCCCGACGATGAACACCATCGATGCGTCGTTCGGTGATGGCAATACGATCACCGTTCTCGGGCGCTCGATCGATGCCATGGGACTTGCCGGCGAACGCCGCATTCCCTCCGCCGTGTTTGGCATTCGCCCGGAAGATCTCACCAGCTGTTTGCCCGAGCAGGCTTGGTTTTCGGGAGAGGTGGTCGTGGCGGAGCGCCTTGGGAGCCAAACATATGCGTATGTGGAGATCGGCGATACCCGCATGTTGACGGTGGAACTGCCCCGCGACGCCGAGATCACGGTCGGAGAAGAGATCCATCTGACTGGTCAGCCCCGGTCGATTCATCTTTTCGACAAATCGACCGGCCGACGGTTGAACTGAGGCGATGCTGGGAACGTCGATGGAACCGTTGTCCGGTTTCTGCCGTCAGTCGAAGGTGTTCGACGATCAGACGTGAGCCGTATGGGACTGTGTCCAATGGCGATTTCGAAATTTCTGTTGCCATAGAGGGTGCCCGGCACAAGATTCGGCTGCATCGTCTGCCGGCGCGTATCGTCAAGATATACCAGCCTATGAACCTACAGGTATTTCGTATTGGCCGACCGTCGCATCGTCATCGTCGATCCGGACACCTGAAGATCGTCCTTATCCTGACCTGACCTGACCTGCCCTGACCTGACCTGATCTGACCTGACCTGAAGTGCGCGTCAGCGCCGTTGCGTTGGCACCGCCTCAAGTTGAAAATCCCCCCGATGGAGACAATCCGATTTCCCCAGCTCACGACACCAAGGCTCGTGCTTCGGGCGCCGATCGAACGGGATATCCCAGCATGGTTTGCGCGCGCGACAGATGTCGAAGCGGCCTCTCTTGCCGGCGATCCCGTTCCCGACGACATAAGCGCAGGGGAGCGATGGGTTGCCCGATCGCGTCAGCGGTTCGCTGACGGCAAGGCGATCCAGTGGTCCATCGACCAAGCAGGAGGATCAGACGCGATCGGGACGATCACCCTGACCTTCAGCGCAACTGACGACAAGGCGGCCGCCTTGGGATTTGTGCTGGCGCGGGCGCATTGGGGCTGCGGACTGGGCAGCGAGGCGGCGCGCGAAGTCCTGCGCTACGCCTTTGAAACTCTGGCGCTTGAACGGGTGACCGCCGAGGCGGCTGCGCGCAATGTGGCGTCGCGGCGGATATTGGCGAAGCTCGGCTTCAGACATTTAGAGAGCTTCATTGATGAGTCCGACGGCGAGCGCTGCGAGCGACTGGCGCTCGACGCGGACAACGGATCGTCACTGTCGCCGAGCTACGCGATGCCAGGCTGTTAGGTTTGGGCCATCCTCCAAAAGTGATTGCTCGTAGTATCTAGGTCCGCAATCAGGTGCCTGCGGAACGTCCGCTTCGCTGATGTCTTCCGCCTGACAACTGACCGTCAGCTCGGCCTTGATGATCACGGTCAGACTTTGGCGCTCGGCTGACCAATGATCCACTTAGCTCCTCTATGCTGCGCGAGTGTGTCCGCGAAGCGTCCAAAACAATCCATAAACCGTGGCGCTTCGCGCCTTCACGTTTAATCGGCTTAATAACAGCTACGCGCCGCTGCAAGCGCTTCGCCGCGGTGAGCTTTGTCCTGTGCGCCAATTCGTCGAACCAACGCATAAAACCGTGCATAGTCGCCTGAACACAAGTCGAACAGGTGGAGAAACGCGGGCACCCGATCACTATAGACGGAAGTCGCGGCGAGCTTTGCGTTGTTGATCGGGGAAGCGAACCAGGCATCGTAGCCCCGGTATCGACCCCAGCGGCTGTCGCGCATATGTCGGTAACGCAATCGTAGCCGTTCAAACGCGGCCATCTTGGCCGCCCGCTTCTGCTCCGAGGTGGCGGCGCTGTGATAGACTTGCGCCAGCTCCTTCCGGGTTTGCGAGACGAGCGAAAGAAATTCAGCTTTGCGCCTCAAGACAGCTTCGTAGCGGCGCAACTCGGCAGCATTGCCAGCCGCGCGCAGCCATTTTTTCACGCCCGTTGTTTCGACGGCGACAGCGAACGCCTCGTTGAATGCGGAATCGTCGTGCACATAGACGCGCTGGTGGGCCAGTTCATGGAAAACCAGCCCTGCAAGATACGTTTCATCCTGGCTGAGCATCGTGCTGAGCAGCGGGTCACTTGACCAGCCAAGCGTGGAATATGCGGTAATGCCGCTCACATAGACGTCCATGCCCTGGCCTTGAAGTTCGACAGCGGTTTCAGTCGCGGCCTTCCTGGAGAAATATCCGCGATAAGGGACGCAGCCGAAAACGGGAAAGCACCAGCTTCGAGGCGTCAGCGAAAATTCCGGCGCGGCAAAGACGGCCCATGTCACCGCGTCCCGGCCGACATCGACATAGCTGCGATAGCTTTTGTTGTCGGGAAGGGCCAGTTCATCTGTTGCAAACTGTCGTATGGCGCTCGCCGAGGCCAGTCGGGCGCGCAACGCCTTCGGCGTCGACGGATCCTCGATCAGTTTTTCGACATCCTTGCGCGCCGTCATGATCTGCAGATGCCCCTCCACGGATTGCGCGTAGTAGGGAATACTGATGCAGCCAGTCAGGCCGGACACCACCATCACAACGGCAACCAATCGAAAGAATGCGCGCATCATGATCTGCCCATAGCACTAATCATACCTTCCGATGGCGGCGATTGTCGCGTTTGCCCCAGGTCTCAATTTTGACAAGGAGGGGACCCGCAAACCGTCATCGCCGAGCTGCCGGAAGACGCCCGCCGAGCTGGTCGGCCACACGAGACAGCCGTCCCTCTGACCCTTTACAGGCGCCGGCTGCGCATAGGCCCCCCAATGACGATCCTACGGCTGCGCAAGCGGTGTGACATAACGTAGGCACGATGCACCACCTCAAAGTCAGTGTCCCCGATCTCCTGGAAATTGAGACGCGCCTTTGGCGGTTGAACTCGCCGCTTTGGAATCGGTTCGTGCGTTAGAGCATAAAGCTAGGTTCGACGGCCACCGCTCGCAGCTGATCGTCGCACCCGCGCAGGAGTAGGTTGCCGCACTTGCATTCAACTTTGACAAGGATGTTGTGTCGGCTCGGTGTATCGATTGGTTCGCGCACTAACGATCTCATTGAAGACATGGTTCAGCCCACGGCGGAAGTGGCGCGCGTCATCGGCGCTGTTGCCAAGGGGGACCTGTCGCAGACGATGATGGTTGAAATCGACGGCCGACCGCTGCGTGGCGAGTTCCTGCGCATCGGCAAGATCGTCAACACCATGGTCGGGCAACTGGCCTCGTTTGCCTCTGAGGTGACGCGTGTCGCCCGCGAGGTCGGTACGGAAGGAAAGCTGGGTGGGCAGGCGCGCGTGAAAGGCGTGGCTGGTACCTGGAAAGATCTGACCGACAACGTCAATGCCATGGCCACCAATCTAACCGGCCAGGTGCGAAACATCGCGGAAGTGACCACCGCGGTCGCTTCCGGCGACTTGTCGAAAAAAATCACGGTCGATGTGAAAGGCGAAATTCTCGAACTCAAGAACACCATCAACACGATGGTCGATCAGCTCAATTCCTTCGCCTCGGAAGTGACGCGTGTGGCGCGCGAGGTCGGCACCGAAGGCAAGCTCGGTGGGCAAGCCCGTGTCGAAGGCGTTGGAGGCACGTGGAAGGACCTGACCGACAATGTGAACTCCATGGCGGAGAACCTGACGGGTCAGGTGCGCAACATCGCAGAGGTGACGACAGCCGTGGCACTGGGCGACCTGTCCAAGAAAATCACGGTCGATGTGAAAGGCGAAATCCTGGAGTTGAAGAACACCATCAACACGATGGTCGATCAGCTCAATTCCTTCGCTTCGGAAGTGACGCGCGTGGCGCGCGAAGTCGGCACCGAGGGCAAGCTCGGCGGACAGGCGCAGGTGCGTGGCGTCGCGGGCACTTGGAAGGACCTCACCGACAACGTCAATTCCATGGCTGAAAACCTGACCGGCCAGGTGCGCAACATCGCCGAAGTCACCACCGCCGTCGCCTCCGGCGACTTGTCGAAAAAGATCACGGTTGCTGTCCAGGGAGAGATTCTGGAGCTGAAGGACACCATCAACACGATGGTGGATCAGCTCAATTCTTTCGCCTCCGAGGTGACGCGCGTGGCGCGTGAAGTGGGAACGGAAGGCAAGCTGGGCGGCCAGGCGGAAGTGAGGGGTGTCGGCGGTACCTGGAAGGATCTGACCGACAACGTCAACCTGATGGCTGCAAACCTGACCGGCCAGGTCCGCAACATCGCCGAGGTGACCACGGCCGTCGCCCGCGGTGATCTGTCGAAAAAGATCACCGTGGATGTCAAAGGCGAAATCCTGGAGCTCAAGGATACCGTCAACACGATGGTCGACCAGCTCAACTCTTTTGCATCCGAGGTCACGCGGGTGGCGCGCGAGGTCGGCTCGGAAGGCAAGCTCGGCGGCCAGGCGCATGTGGAAGGCGTCGGCGGCACATGGAAAGATCTGACCGACAACGTCAACGCCATGGCGGGCAACCTGACGGTGCAGCTGCGCGACGTCTCCAAGGTCGCAACGGCCATCGCGACAGGGGACCTTACACAGAAGATCACCGTCGACGCATTGGGCGAGATCCTGCAGATCAAGGATGTCATCAACACGATGGTGGATCAGTTGAACTCCTTTGCCTCGGAAGTGACGCGCGTTGCGCGTGAGGTTGGCTCGGACGGCAAGCTCGGCGGCCAGGCACAGGTGCGAGGCGTGGCCGGCACCTGGAAAGACCTGACTGACAATGTGAATGCCATGGCCGCCAACCTGACTGGTCAGGTGCGCAACATCGCCGAAGTGACGACCGCGGTGGCGCTCGGCGACCTCTCCAAGAAGATTACAGTTGACGTGAAGGGGGAGATTCTTGAGCTCAAATCCACCATCAACACGATGGTCGACCAGCTGAATTCATTTGCGGGCGAGGTGACGCGTGTCGCACGCGAAGTCGGCACCGAAGGAAAACTGGGCGGGCAGGCGCAGGTGCGCGGTGTCGCCGGGACCTGGAAGGACCTGACGGACAATGTGAATTCCATGGCGGAGAATCTCACCGGACAGGTTCGCAACATCGCCGAAGTGACGACCGCGGTGGCGCGCGGCGATCTCTCGAAGAAGATCACCGTGGACGTAAAAGGCGAAATCCTCGAACTGAAGTCGACCATAAACACCATGGTCGACCAGTTGAATTCCTTCGCCGGCGAGGTGACGCGTGTGGCGCGCGAAGTGGGCACCGAAGGCAAGCTCGGCGGGCAGGCGCAAGTGCGAGGCGTCGCCGGCACCTGGAAAGATCTCACCGACAACGTCAATCTGATGGCAACCAACCTGACCAATCAGGTGCGCGGCATTGCCGAAGTCGTCACGGCGGTTGCACAAGGCAACCTCAAGCGGAAACTGACGGTGGATGCGAAAGGCGAGATCGCGTCGCTGGCTGACACGATCAACGGCATGATCGAGACGCTGGCGACCTTCGCCGACCAGGTGACCAATGTGGCACGGGAGGTTGGCATCGAGGGCAAACTCGGTGGTCAGGCACGCGTGCCCGGCGCCGCGGGCCTGTGGCGAGATCTCACTGACAACGTCAACCAGCTGGCAGCCAATCTGACCACCCAGGTGCGCGCCATTGCGGAGGTTTCGACCGCTGTCACCAAGGGCGATCTCACCCGCTCGATCAGTGTCGAGGCCTCCGGCGAAGTCGCAGCGCTGAAGGACAACATCAACGAGATGATCCGCAACCTCAAGGATCAGACGCTGAAGAACGCGGAGCAGGACTGGCTGAAAACCAACCTCGCTCGTTTCTCACGCATGCTGCAGGGCGAGCGCGATCTTGCGACCGTGTCGCGCCTGATCATGTCCGAGCTCGCTCCTTTGGTGAACGCGCAGTACGGCGTTTTCTACGTGACCAATCGCGACGAGGAGGAATCCTATCTTGAACTCGCGGCCTCCTACGGGGCCGAGAGCAAGGCGGCCATCAAGCAACGCCTCGACCTGCGCGAAGGGCTTGTCGGCCAAAGCGCGGCCGACAAGCGGGCCATCATGCTTGACAACGTGCCGCCGGACTTCCTGCGCGTCACCTCAGGTCTTGGCGGCGCATCGCCGGCGAACATCATCATTCTTCCGGCTTTGTTCGAAGATGAGGTGAAGGCCGTCATCGAGCTCGCCTCGTTCAGCGAGTTTCGCGACACGCATCAGTCGTTTCTCAATCAGCTGATGGAGTCGGTCGGCATCGTTCTCAACACCATCGCGGCGACGATGCGCACCGAAGGTCTGCTCAAGCAATCCCAGTTGCTGACCTCCGAGCTGCAGGCGCGCCAGACGGAGCTGACCAAGAAGCAGGAGGAGTTGCACGCCACGAATGAAGAGCTGCAGGAAAAGGCTCAGCTTCTGGAGAATGAGAAGAAGCAGGTCGAAAACAAGAATCTCGAAATCGAGATGGCACGCCGGGCGCTCGAGGAAAAGGCCGAGCAGCTGGCGCTTACCTCCAAATACAAGTCCGAATTTCTTGCAAACATGAGCCATGAGCTGCGGACGCCCCTCAATTCGCTGCTCATCCTTTCGAACCTGCTTGCCACCAACCAGCATGGCAATCTCAACGAGAAACAGGTCGAATTTGCGCGCACGATCAATTCGGCCGGAACGGATCTGCTCAGTCTCATCAATGACATTCTCGATCTGTCCAAGATCGAGTCCGGAACGGTTTCGGTCGACATCAACGATATGCCCATGGCGCATCTCAGGCAGCATATGGAGCGGACATTCCGTCAGCTTGCAGCCGACAAAGGACTTGGCTTCACGATCCATGTCGATCCCGCGCTTCCCGAGGCGGTTCGCACCGACGAGAAGCGCTTGCAGCAGATCGTTCTCAATCTGCTTTCGAATGCATTCAAGTTTACCTCCGAGGGTGAGGTAAGCCTGAGTTTTCGTCTCGAACGGTCCGGCCGTCGCACCAGCGACAAACACCCCGCCAAAGCACTGGCCATTGCGGTCGCCGACACCGGCATCGGCATCCCGCAAGACAAGCAGAAGCTGATCTTCGAGGCCTTCCAGCAGGCTGACGGCACCACCAGCCGCAAGTACGGAGGCACCAAAAGCGGCGGCAAGGTGCCAGCGAATTGGCTGGCAAGGTCGTCGAGCAGCTGCGCGTTCTCCTTGCCCGACCGTCCGAGGCCGAGCACAACCGCATCATATGACGCGATATCGATATCATCGGCGTTCGCGACAACCCTGGCGATTGCCGTCACCGACGTGACACCGTCGCGTATTGCTTCAACCAGCGACAACCGGCGTTCCGGATCTGGATCGGCCACCAGGACCCGGCGCTGGATGCGCAGCTTCCTCGAATGGATGTCCTGAAACACTTTTAACAACTCATCGGACGACACGGGCTTGGTGGAGATGCTCGATACACCCTTGCGCGCAAGATCTTGGACGAGATTGTCGGCTCCGAGGTGCGCAGTTCGGACGACAAGATCGTCGGTGAAGTCCGAAATGTTGTGATCGGTACCAAGGACCGATGGGATTACGCAGTCGTTGCCGCCGGCGGGTTTTTCATCGCGGGCAAGGACAGCATCGTTGTCCCGCTGCGCTATCTGCAGGTCAACCAGGAGCGTACCAGCTTCTACCTGCGCATCTCCAGCGCCGACGTCAAAGCCGTTCCGTTGATGCCGGACCAGGAATATCTGTGGCTTGCGGATGAAGCATGGCGAGCGAAGAACGATGCGATCTTCCAGAAGCTGATTCCAGACCCGGCCCGCTACGGCTCTCCGACGGCTCCGCACGTGAAGACCGACGACAACTGACCGATCGAGCCAAGGCCCGCGGTTTTGTTTTTCGAGAGCACGTGTTCGCCGATGACCGTCCAAGATGAGCACGCCATCGCCTGGTTCATGCGCAAGTCTCGAAGCTTCAGGACGGCAGAGCCAACAGGCATTCTCGCAAAGAACGTCATTTGCGTCCCGGCAGACCGCCGGCAACGCCGCCGCCGGTCGTATCTATCGGCATCGCTATCCCTAACCTGGCTGCAAGAGGATCAAAGCCGTGAGCGCCGACGCACGCTAGGGCGCCGGTGGCAGCTCCGACCAGGGCACGAAGCCCAAGGACCTTCCGGAGATTTCCATTTCGTCATTGTACGGTCCGATGACCGCAATCTGAACGCGAACCGCTCCGGCGCTACCAGATGGCCGCGACAATGGCTGCTTGCGTCCGGGAGGCAAAAAGTCTGCAGATTGTAGGCATGGTCGGCTCAAGGCGTCTGCCGGTACGACAGAGCATCCGTGAGGAACGACGCCGCAATCAGGTCGTCGCCATCAATGTGGCCCTGACCGTCCTCCATAATGGCCGCGATCTTCTGGAAGATCCTCATTTCGCCCTCGGTAATGCAGGCTCTCTGCAATTTGGTCTTGAGCTCGTCAACGCGCGCCTCCAAGACGTGGGATTTTAGGACCTCGGGCTCGGACATCGTAACGCTCATCCATTTCATTGCCAGCCCGTCGCCCTCAGGGCGACGGGCTCTTCAGGCTGAAGGTAGTCAGTCGTAGACCTTGACGATTTTGTGGGTGCCCGGGTCCACAAGAACCGTGCGGTTGTCGATCACGACGTAGCGGTACTTGACATTCGGAACTTCATGAAGCTCGACAGTGTCGGGCAGGGGTGAGCCGACATTGAGCTCCACACCGGGAAGCTTTATCGAGGCTAGCGGCTGCTTCTTCACATATTCACGGATGACCGTATCCTGTTCGGGCTGGATAATGACGTCTTCGGCGGCGGCGGCGCCGATACCTGCGAGGAGCAGGAACCCCGCGGCAGCTCCGCTAAGATGCATTTTCATGACTTCCTCCTGTTCTAGACCTGGCACCGACAGGATCGTCAGGCGCCCGGTCAAACGAACCTAAGAAACCTGAAAATGTTCCAGGCGTGGGCTTTTGTCTGAGGTCATGTCAGACCAAAGGCTGATGGCTAAAACGCAGTGGTGCTACCCAAAGCGCTGCGCGGATGAGGGAGCTTTGCATCGTTGTTCGCGGATAGCGGGGGGCAGCTGATAGGCCGGGGTGTTGGTCAAGCGCGCTGGTTGCTTGCTTCGATGCTAGCGGTGGCGATCAAGTTCTATCGCACTTGTTTTACGGTGCAACATATGACCGGCAGCTGCTCACCACATCGGCGCAGCCACCTCCCTTCCTGCGCCGATAGGGCTTGTTCACCGCTCCCTTGCGGCAAGCAAACCCTCTCCTTTCGACCAGGGGCGACAGGTGAAAAAGGTCCAGCGACAAAGAAGCTCGGTGCTGTCTCATCTTCAAATCTAGGGCTTCAATCGTACGATCATGGCGGCGTCGCTGAGGCCCTACCCGAATCTCGAGGTATGGAAGCTGGATGGTTGCTGGCGGCCACTTTCAGGCTTGGTCAGGCCGTCACGAGCAGCATCTGCTCAAACGCTTCGCAGGCCAAGGTGTTCGGAGGGTGATGCCTACTCGCAGAGCCGTTTTCAAGGAAGGGCGAGGCGCCAGGCACGCACTGCATCGGCACCCTGATGGCATTGGCTGCTTCTGGTATTCGCCGATTGCTGCGACGCGTTGTTCGCGCACGTCGAATATGCTCGCCAACCAACCCACTCTGGGGGCCGGCGATCACCAGATACCAGACAAACACTGCCGCAGGAGCCGTCGGAATCCCTGATGCGCCGCCGGGACTCGCTTTGACGCCATCACGGGGCGAGGCGGGGAATTCGCCACGAACCCAGTCCGGGTCGTGGTGATGGTACCCGATCAGTTCAGTTTGAAGGCCCTTCGGAGCAAGCGCGGTTTATATGCCCGTGGCGGTCAACGAGACGCAACCTCAGGTCAATACCGGGTGGGCTCCTTGCTGGTTGATCAGCCTACACTGGCCGGGGCGCTCAGCCCTAAACGAGGCGCAACGGCAACAGCGATGCCGCGATCACTTTGCGTCGAATGGTGCCATGTTTGAACATGGCGCTGTAAGACAAGAAACGAAACTCTGCCTGAATCCCCCATCAACGCCCGAGAAACCATGATTCACTTCGTGAGAAAGAACGCCGCCGTTCCGCCGCAATGCAACCGCACTTGGCTGGGTATCGGCCCGCGTGGCCTCAAAAGGAGGTTCTTCAGATGATCATCAAGAAAGCGATTTTGGCCGTCCTCATGACCGCGGCCCTTGCAGGCTGCGAGACGCAGACCGAAGGCCAGCAGCGTGCCACCACTGGCGCGCTGATCGGCGGCGCCGGCGGCGCCCTCGTCGGCCAGGCCATCGGCGGCAACACCAAGAGCACGGTCATCGGCGCGGCCAGCGGCGCCCTGCTCGGCGCCGTCGTCGGCTCAGCCACCACCCCGCAGCGCCGCGGCCAACAGCTGTGCCGCTACCAGGACCGCTACGGCCGCATCTACACCGCGCCTTGCGACGACCGCTACTACAACGGCAACTATTAGGCAGAGGCGGTACATCGTCCCTTTCTCCCGTCGCTGGAGAAGGGGACGTAGCCGGATGGCGTCGCCTGTCGCGGCATCGTCGCACTGAGGCAGGCGCCGACGCAAAGCATCGCAACGATGTCATCTTTTGCGCATCTCTCAACGCTATAAGGATGACGCGGTGGGCCTCGCAGGAGGTCGATGTAATAATGACAAGCCTTGCCGGCACCCTGAGAAACCGCGGCAAACAGGTGGCCAAGCGCCTGCTTGGCTACGATTCCCGCAACTGGCTGCGCATTCGCCAGATCGAGGCGTTCACGCTCTTTCTCGAAGCGGCGAACCGCAAAGCCTCCGATGTGATCGAAATCTCTCCCGGCTGGAACCGCTCTTGGCGGGCGCTGTGCCCCAATTACAGGTCGGTCGACTTCCCCGATTTCGACATCTGCAAGGACCGCACCGAAGAGCAATATTCGATCGTCATCGCCGACCAGGTATTGGAACATGTGCAGCGGCCGATCGCGGCGGCACAGAATATTCATGCAATGACCAGGCCCGGAGGCTGGGCGATGGTGGCGACGCCCTTCCTGTTTCGGGTGCATGCCAGGCCGCACGACTACAACAGATGGACGCCCGCCGGCCTCAAACAGCTGATGGTCGAGGGCGGCTTTCCCGAAGCCAAAGTCAAGGTCCATGGCTGGGGCAACAAGGCCTGCGCCAGGGCCCATATCGGCGGACCCGTGCGTGCCTACGGCCTGTGGCGCGACTTGAGCAATGACGAAGAATACCCGCTCATGGTCTGGGCGTTCGCCCGTAAGACGGAATGATGATGGCTGCCCGGCAGCAATGACGTTTTCGAGCAGCCGCTGTCGGAACGCGGGTTGCGACCGACACCGCGCCGACGGTTATGTCGAAGCGAAGGAATGAATCGAACGACGGCGCGAAAGGGCGAACCGCTTCTCACATCGGCGCAACTCGAACGCCGCAGCGTTGGTCCGATCTGAAGGGTCGCGGACAAGGGTGACTCGGTCACTGTCGAGCCCACCGAACCCCATGGGATGTGGCATCGGCGTGAGCCGCCAAATCGCACGCTGACACGCCCAAGGCATCGCTCAATTGGTCTTCAAAAACCGTCTTATCCGTGACGCCGCGGCTTGGGAGAACGGCAACAGCGTTCTCGACTCAAGACTCGGCGGCGTCTTTGTACCGATCCGCCAAATGGGCAACAACTGCGGTTGAAAGCCAGAAGCCGGCTGCCCGATGCAGTTCCAACTGCTGACCGAGAACTGGTGCCCCCTCCCCAGGCTGAGCCATTAAAGGAACTGGTCGCCGATAACAGCGTTAGGCCTCCAGCCAATTGGAGGAATGTCATGGACGATGATCTGCGCCTAAAATTGAGGGAACTCAGCGTCAGCATGCAAACCAGGGCTGCCGAGCTCGCGTTGCCCGGCGGCAATACCGATATTTCCGCGCTGATGTCGGGTATCGCGGTAACGCTTGAGGCATTGCTGGTGATGGCTGAAGAGAGCAAGACGCCACGATCCGGACCGTCGGTCGAGTCTGTCACGTCCCTCTCTTGATTGAAGCTTGGTTTGCGAGAGCATGGAGCGCGCAATTGCGCGCAGGGTGGCTCCTGTGCCAGCGACGTATGAAGTCCTCAACCAATCGCACGATCCATCCTGACGGCGGCGATCATGGAGACTATGCAAGCGTTAGGATTCTAGGAAGCGGGATTGTGATCAACGATCGAGCCCGGTGATCGCATCGGCCTTGCTTGCTAAAAGCAAAAGGAAGGCCGCGCCACGATTGCGGAGCATCAGACGAGAGGCGCAGACAGAGATCACGCCGAAGGCCAAGCGCTGATGGGAGCGTTTTCGGAACGGCCCAGCGGCTTGGGTCGTGTAGGGGACTAGCAGCGATGGCCGCTGGGCCTGACCAGCATGGCTCGGGGGACGCGCGCTGTGCTGGCTGACCCGAAGCATGCGCTCACCCTGAAGCAAGAGCCACAGCGCATCGGCATGAAGGACCATCGCCGAAAGGTGTAGGGTCGATTGCAAGCGCGCTCGATGAATTTCCGCGCCACTGCCGGCGAATCCACTCCGGCGCATAATTGCTGCAATTCGCTGGCAAAAGCCGATGGCTGTTTGTCCAGAAACTCACCTTCTCATCCAGGCTGTCGGCTGCAAAACACCTTGTCTTTCCCATACCACGGTGAAATGGTTCGGCTTGGCGTGGAAACATGCCGCGTGCGCCTCCTGGATTTCTGCCGTTGGACGACAACAGAATTGTCAAATTACGCGCCATATCTTTGGCCCGGTGCTGGCAGTGGTTCCATATTCCACCGCGAAGGAGACGTCGCAAATCGCCAGTCCCGAGGACCTTGGTGCTACACATTCGGTCGCGATCGCAGAAGGGCTACATTGCGCGGAGGGCGGATCTCCTTCAACGGCGCGTCGACCATTTCGGCGACGCCCAAGGGCAGGTACAAGCAGTCCGATATTGATCGTTCGATGGGGAAACTCGGGCTTGACGAAGCCCTGGAGGTGAGATCGGTCTGCGGTTTCGAGGAAGAGGCGGCCTCTATACCCAAGGTCGAATACAGGGCGAGGTGATGCGAAGATACGCGATTGCCGCCATCGCAGCCGATGGCATTGGGCCGGAAGTCATCGATGCGGGGCTCGAGGTTCTCATTGCGTTGAGCCAGCGGGCAGGCGACTTTCGCCTCGACGTTACGCGCTATGATTGGGGGTCGGACCATTATAAGGCTCACGGGGAGATGATGCCCGACGACGGGCTTGAACAGCTCAAAGCCTATGATGCGATTTATTTCGGCGCCGTCGGCGCACCGGATGTTCCTGACCATATCACTCTTTGGGGCCTTCGCCTGGCGATCTGCCAGGGTTTTGACCAGTACGCGAATGTTCGCCCGACGCGAATTCTACCCGGCATCTCCGCTCCATTGTCAGGGAAGGGTCCTGGAGATCTCGACTGGGTGATCGTCCGCGAGAATTCGGAGGGTGAATATTCGGGCCATGGCGGACGCGTCCACCGGGGTATGCCGGAGGAGGTGGCAACCGAGGTCGCCATCTTCACCCGCGTGGGCGTTACGCGCATTATGCGCTACGCATTCCGACTGGCGCAATCTCGTTACCGCAAACTGCTTACTGTCGTAACCAAGTCGAATGCCCAGCGGTACGGCATGGTGATGTGGGACGAGATCGCGGCGGAGGTCGCCCTGGAGTTTCCGGATGTGGCCTGGGACAAGATGCTGGTCGACGCCATGACCGTCCGCATGACGCTGCATCCCGAAAGTCTGGATACCATCGTAGCGACAAACCTGCATGCGGACATACTCTCCGATTTGGCCGGGGCCCTCGCAGGCAGCATTGGCATTGCCCCGACCGCGAACATCAATCCGGAACGCCGGTTTCCCTCCATGTTCGAACCCATCCATGGCTCCGCCTTTGATATCGCGGGGAAGGGGATCGCCAATCCGATCGCCACGTTCTGGTCAGCCTGCCTCATGCTGGAGCATCTCGGCGAAATGGACGCTGCCTCTCTCCTGATGAGAGCCATCGAGGACGTTTGTGCGGCAGGATTGGCCACGCCAGACGCTGGCGGGAAAGCGACGACCCGTGACGTCACCGCCGCAGTGATCGCGGCGATCCGTGGGTCCAACACTTCACCAATCGACAACGAAGCAGGTCACCGGCTATGAAAATCGGCGTAATTGGGCTCGGCTCGATGGGGTACGGCATTGCCATGTCACTGCTTCGCTCGGGCCACGACGTTTATGGAGCCGATGTCAATGCTGACGCGGTGACGCGTCTGCGTGCCGAAGGCGGGTCGAATAGGGACGTCCTGTCCGCCGCGCCTGCACTGAATGCGGTCGTCGTCGTGGTCTTGAACGCAGCACAAACCGAGACGGTGCTGTTCGGCGAGCAGGGACTGGCTCCTCGGCTTGCCCCGGGTGCAGTCGTGATCATGTGCGTGACGGTTGCACCAGATTATGCGCGCAGTGCTGCCGACCGGTGCGCGGCACGCGGGGTGTTATTCCTCGACGCTCCCATTTCGGGTGGATCGGTCAAGGCGGCCGAGGGCAAGCTCTCTGTTATGGGCTCTGGCGCACCGGACGCCTTCGCGGCGGCTCGCCCGGCACTGGACGCCATGGCCGAAAAGGTTTTCGAACTTGGGAACAATGCTGGTGCCGGATCGGCAATGAAAGCGGTCAACCAGATGCTGGCTGGCATCCACATCGCGGCGATGGCGGAAGCGATCACCTTCGGCATGACCCAGGGGATCACCCCGGACACCTTTCTCGAAGTGATCCCCGTTTGCGCGGGAACCAGCTGGATGCTGGAAAACCGGGCACCGCATGTAGTTGATGGCGATTATACCCCACGCTCCGCCATCGATATCTGGCCCAAGGATCTTGGCATCGTGCTCGACGTCGCGCGGAATTCAAAGTTCGCCGCGCCTATAACCGCGGCTGCCTTGCAGCAGTTCGTCGCCGCATCAGGCATGGGCCTGGGACGCGAAGACGATGCTGCCGTTGCCAAAGTCTACGCCCGCAACGCGGGTCTGAAGCTGCCAGACGCACACTGAACTAATCAGCCTCAGGCTGGAACGACGGACGACGGCATGACCACATTCTTTGGCGCAATAGCAGACGATTTCACTGGCGCGACCGATTTGGCAGGCCTCCTCGCGCGCTCCGGCGCGCCCGTCTCTTTGCGCATGGGCGTGCCGGCAGATCAGCCTGCCGACACCGCGGCGATCGAGATCATTGCTCTCAAAAGCAGGACCGCTCCCGTCAACGAAGCCGTGGCTGACAGCCTTGCCGCGCTGGCCTGGCTTCGTCGGGCTGGGGCCAAGCGGTTTTTCTGGAAGTACTGCTCCACATTCGATTCCACGAGGCAAGGCAATATCGGCCCCGTTGCCGAAGCGCTCATGAAGGCGCTAGTCGTAAGCCAGACCATCTATTGCCCTGCCTTCCCCGAAAACGGCCGCTCGATTTTCATGGGCAATCTGTTCGTCGGCGAACAACCTCTCGCCGAAAGTCCGATGAAGGATCATCCGCTGACGCCGATGAATGATTCAAACCTCATGCGTCTGCTGCAGCCGCAGGTCACCGCGGCCGTCGGGCTGGTGAATCGGCTTATCGTCGCGAAAGGGCCGCAAGCGATACGCGACAAGCTTGCCCAGCTCGATTCCGATGGCATCGCCCACGTGGTTGTCGACGCGGTAGCCAATGACGATCTTCACGCTATCGACCTAGCCTGTCACGACATGACGCTCCTGACTGGCGGCAGCGCGGTGGCAATGTTCCTGCCCCAGATTTGGCTGAACGAGGGTCTCCTGCCGCGGGACCATGCGGGCGAAAAACTGAGAGCCGACAAGGGCGCTGCGATCGTGCTGTCGGGTAGCTGTTCGGCTATGACCAACCGCCAAGTGTCGGCCTACGTGGCAAGCGGACAGCCCAGCCTTCGACTGGATCCTCTCGATCTTGATGAACATGGCCCCGACAAGCTGCTCGACTGGCTGTCAAGACAGGCGCCGGCTGCGAGCCCCATCATCTATGCAACGGCCGCGCCGGACGTTGTCCGGACGGCGCAGGAAAGGCTTGGCGTTGAACGCGCCAGCATGCTGGTCGAGCAGGCGCTTGCCGCCTGTGCTGTGAAGGCTCGCGACCTCGGGACGCGTCGCTTTGTCGTCGCTGGCGGCGAGACATCCGGGGCAATTACCAAGGCGCTTGGCATAGCCAAGCTCGATATCGGCAAGGAGATCGCCCCTGGCGTACCGTGGTGCTTTGCGCGATCGGGTGGACATCCGGTTGCCATCACGCTGAAGTCGGGAAATTTCGGCGGCGAAACCTTTTTTAGCCATGCGCTGGAGACCCTGGAATCATGACCGAGGAAGCCCGCCTTCGGGAACAGATGTGCGCGTTGGCGAAGTCGATGTTCGATCGTGGGCTAACCCACGGCTCGACAGGAAACATCTCCGCCCGTACGACCGAAGGTAGATTGTTGGTATCCCCCACCGGCACCAGTTTCGGCCGGCTCGATCCGGCCCGTCTGAGCTGTTTTGACGCGGCAGGTCGACATATCGACGGGGACCCGCCCACCAAGGAAATGCCGCTCCACAGCGCCTTCTACGATACCCGGACCCAAACGCGCGCGGTCGTTCATTTGCACAGCTGTCACGCGGTCGCTTTGTCGATGATCTCGAACCCCGATGAGGACGATTTCTTGCCACCGCTCACGCCGTATGCCGTGATGCAGCTCGGCCGCGTCAAGCTCCTCCCGTTCTTCCGCCCCGGCGACCCGGCCATGGGAGCCGCGGTGCGCGGGCTCGCCGGCAAGCGTTCGGCCGTCATGCTTGCCAGCCACGGGCCAGTCGTGGCGGGAAAAGACGTCGAGGCGGCCTGTAATGCGATTGAGGAACTGGAAGCTACAGCCCGCCTGGCGATGCTGACACGCGGTCTTTATCCGCGTCTGCTCACGACAGCGCAACTTCGCGATGTCGTGAGCACGTTCAACGTCGAGTGGGATGCATGAGGTTCTCGGCCAACCTGGGCTTCCTGTGGGCCGACCGTCCGCTTCCAGATGCCATTCGGGCTGCCAAGGCGGCAGGGTTCGACGCCGTCGAATGCCATTGGCCCTTCGACGTGCCCGCAGCCGTCACGAAAGCGGCTCTGGAGGAGACTGGCCTCTCGATGCTCGGGCTCAACACGCGGCGTGGTGACGTCGCCCGCGGAGAGAATGGCTTGGCGGCCCTGCCGGGTCGGCAGACGGCGGCACGCAGCGCCATTGACGAAGCACTTGCCTATGCGTCCGACATTTCGGCGTCGGCCGTCCATGTCATGGCCGGGAACTCGAGCGGGCCGCGCGCCCGAGCCGCGTTCTGCGAAAACCTTGTCTATGCCTGTGAAGCGGCAGGTGATGCCGTCACGGTCCTGATCGAGCCACTGAACCACTACAATGCACCGGGTTATTTCCTGAGCACGACGGCGCAGGCCCTGGACGTCATCCGTGAAGTCGACAAGCCGAACTTGAGGCTGATGTTCGATTGCTATCACGTCCAGATCATGGAGGGCGACGTGACGCGGCGCCTCGCGGCTTTGCTGCCGCTTATAGGCCATATCCAGATCGCATCGGTACCTGATCGCAGTACGCCGGATCATGGCGAACTCGACTACGACTATGTCCTGGCGCGCATTGCAGAACTGGGCTGGGCACGCCCAATAGGGGCTGAATATTTGCCCGGGAACGGTGCGAACCCCGACCTAGCCTGGTTAGCCCGACGTCAGTGACGCGGGCGGGACCATACGGTCGGAGTCGAGCCCCAGAGGGCGACAGGCAATGAATGCGTCCCGGGAGATACATGAGGTAGAGGCAGCCTTGTGACCCGGACGAGTATGCTCCCCGAAGCGGGCGAACCCAATCCTCAGCGTGAGGAGGAATGTCCAAAATGGCTCCTATGGATCGCGCCGATCAGCTCGACCTTCGAAGATAACTATTTTTTGCAGCTTGGCATTTTCTTCATCGCGTCATTCGCCTCCGCCTCGGTTTTGTAAGTGATTTTCGAAAGGTCGATGACCAGGGTTCCGTCGGGCTTCTTCGTGACGACCTCGCACTGCTTGGAGACCGCGTCTTTCGCCACCCAATATTCCGTGGCGGCAAACGCCGAGGTGGGCAACTGACTGAACAGGGCTATAGCAATAGCGCATTTTCGCATCATTTCGTTGCTCCGTTGTTCAATCCAAAACGCACAATTTTATCCATTGTTCCGTTGATCCGCCGAGGCGCGAGGCACGCCTAACAGGATTTCCGCGCCGCCAGAACGCTGAAGCATTGGAAATGACCGACGCGAGGCTGCCGGTGATGGTTTGCTCCCGTCGGTCACTCTGGCGATCTCGGTGGCGCCACTGCCACAGCTAGCGCCCGCCGAATGAGAGCAATCCCGCATTGGCCTTGGTTCAGAGCGTACAGTCCGGACGTCGATTAGCCCGACTGAACGCCTCCACCGGCCGAGTCGTCACGCCCGGAGCCAGCCGAGTTGTCTCGCAAGAGAGTAGCCGCGCCCCGGTCGAACAGTTCCCAAGCCTTTGGGTGAAGCTGCTTCGGTCGTTGGCATGAGTGGTCTTCCTTTTTGATTGCCTCGAATGAGGAACGAAGAACTTCGATCAGGACACAAGATAACGGTCTTGCTGC
Source organism: Mesorhizobium sp. RCAM 05099 (assembly GCF_059683685.1). Lineage (NCBI taxonomy): Bacteria > Pseudomonadati > Pseudomonadota > Alphaproteobacteria > Hyphomicrobiales > Phyllobacteriaceae > Mesorhizobium > Mesorhizobium sp. RCAM 05099. The sequence continues at coordinate 35,913 of NZ_JCASJC010000002.1, read as the reverse complement.
GCCGACAGTGCCGCAATGATCGCCATCGGCTACTCAGGCAAACCGGGGGAGTCTACAGTCCACGCGAAAGCGTCCGGTAGAGGCCTTCCGCCCTTCATCGATTTCAGCGTACCCTGCCGCTAGGGATTCGGATTGTATCTCAATACCAAATTGAAAAAGACGAGGCACACGAGCAGCGGGACAATCCCTGCAACAAAATCTTCGACTGAAAAGCCGAAAAAATAGACCAGTGCGAATCCTACTACTGACATTTTGGCTCACCTCGGGTGGAGAGAAGCTGCCGCGCGAAAGTAAGCTCCAAGCGACCACAATGTTCCAACCGCTCTTAACCGTACGCGACATGCGTCCGGCGCGGCTTGGGAGACCCCTTTAGGAATGCAGGGCGGCGGATCTGGGTTATACTTTTCAGTCGGCTTCACCTGCGCGGCGATCCGCAAACTCGCTGGTCACTGCTGAAATCACGAGGCGGCCAGGAAGCCTGCAGCGTCCTACTTAGCTCCATCGTCAAGTGCCTCCTCGGTTTCGTCCTTGAAAATGACCTTTGTGCCTTTTTGCACCTCGGAGGCGAGATCTTCGGCATCCCAATTGGTCAGTCTGATACATCCATGGGAGAAGCTCTTTCCAATCTTGCCTGGGTCAGCAGTCCCGTGAATGCCGTAACCGTTGATGGACAAATCGATCCAGACCGATCCCACCGGATTGTTCGGTCCGGCAGCGATTGTGAAGGGCCGGTTTGTTCTAACCCCTTTGAAGTGGAAATCTGGATTGTAATGATAGGTCGGGTTGTGGACCACCCGATTCACCACAGCCAGCCCGCTCGGCGCCGGCTTTTCCTGGCTCCCGATCGACGCGGGATATGCCGCAAGCACTTTGCCGTCCGAGTTAAGCACACGAACCAGACGAGCGCTCTTGTCAACCTCGACGTTCGCAATACCTCCGGGCGGGTCGCCTCGGCCGACGTCAGGCACCAGCAATTTCTGGCCGGCCTTCCTGAAGCCGATGCCGGGATTGAGCCTTTCAAGCAGTTGCTCGCTGGTATGGAAGCGCTCCGCCATCTTTTCCACTGCATTTTGATAACCGAGCCTATGCAGTTGGGCCATCCGTTCCATGCGCGCCGGAATTCGCTTGGCAAACGGCCCCTGCACATCCTCGCGAGTCAGGTCGTAGGGAACCAGGGCGGGGCGCGAGGAGGTTGCTACTAGCTTGTCCCAAGTCTCTCGGGTCAGCGTGCCATCGGCACTGAGTCCGTTAGCAGCCTGAAATGCACGGAGCGCCTTGTTAAAATTCTCTCCTCCGCGCCCATCGATCAAGCCCGGCGAGAAACGTGAGCGATCCAAAAGGATCTGCGCTTTTACCACCGTGGCGTCGATGCCTTTCGGCTCGCGTTCGCCAAATTGAGCATTATTGATGGCGACCATGTCCAGTCTCGCCGTCTCGGCGTCGCCCATGATAATGAACAAAGCGGCTAGGCCAAGAACGATCCTGATCATCGATGTTACTCCGGCATCACAGACGGGAAGCTGCTTCTATGACGTTGCGCGGCAGATCTGGTTCCATTTGCCAAGACGACGATGCCTTCGTTTTGGACGAAGCTTCGGCTTTGGCCCCAAGGTGGGATAGTCGCGGGCCGGACGCAGACTGGCGTTCGACATGATCGCTGGCCATCAAGGATGGTGGTGTCACTCCAGTGGCGCTCCGGCCGGCCTCGAGCAATACGACGCTTGACAAGCGTATAGGCTGCCATCGCAAACGGGGACGAGCGCGCCAGTCTGGCCAGTCCAGGTTACCCAAATGGACCTGAGCCTGCTTCGTTTTCAGGCGCATCGGCAAGCAAGTGCCCCCTTCCAGGGGAAGGGAGGTCAGTTCGCTCCGCGAAGCCGCCTGTCTGAAAGACTGCCAAGCGGGCGTCGATCTGGCAACCTGCCAAGGGGCGTTGCCGTGTCGTGGCCGCCGATTGCGGTGGTGCCTATGATGGGAACGAGGGGCAGCTCAGGCTTCGTTGCTGAACGCCGAGATTTGAGTTCTCCAATTTCGTCATCGCGACGCGCAATGCGGCTCTCGAGATTAGCGATGCGCTCGGTCAAGAAGTAGCGCCCTACGATGAAACCGCCGCTCCCGAAAAGGACCGCGATCGTCGCGAAGGCGACCGGATTGGCCAGCACCAGCGCCGAGTTCGCTTGGAAGAAATCGATGAGGTCCTGCATTCCTAGAACTCCACTCAATTGCGGGGCAGCTTGTGAATTTCCAGCCTGACGGGGCCGCCCCTGTCACAACTCGTGCAGAACATCACGCGCTCGACCGAACTGAACAGAGCGTCTTTTCCGTAGCGCTTGATGAGTACGGCAGGCCTTACCGGTGCATGGTGCGAGCAGGATCTGCACCAGGCCCGCAGACCATGCCACTCGCGAAGATCTCCGAGCGCCACATCCAGGCTGGCGTGAACACTGCCGTCAACGATCGTCTGCGGCGGGATCTTCACCTCGCCTGGTGTCAGGATTTTCTCCATCACATGCCGACTGTTGTAGTGGATCAGCAACATGCCTGGCCGGCGCCGAATGGCAGCCTGCCAGGCTGCCTGGCTCACTGTGGAATCGGGGGACCGCGAGATGGTTTCGCACAGGGCCTGCTCGTCGCGATCCCAGACCTCGATCCGAAAATTGTCTTCCGCCGTTATTGCCATAGCTTCGCCGGCCAGCGCGATCGACGCCGAGCCATGGTCCCTTGCTGCTCCAGATCACGTGAAATAAGGAACATATTCCTCTCTCGTCAAGGGGTGCGCTTGACTCTTTGTTCTTATTTTGTTCCCATAAGAGGATCAATCAGGAGGCGAATGATGGAACTTCGCTTGAACATTGGGAACGCAACACCCCAAGAGCTCGCACGCGGCATCGCGGCGGCCGAGGCGGTGTTTGCACGCTCCGGCATAACGGCCTTGCAAGGCGCGGAAGGCCTGTTTGCGTTGGAAGGCTGGGATATCAAGGGCTTTCCCGACGACGACAAGCCTACCGAGGACGAGAACCAAGCTGCGGCCGTCTGGATCGAAGCCGACAAGGCTGCGGCGGCAGCCTGTTGTGCGGGCTGGCCGGAGGCCAAGATCCCGCGCCATCAAATCATGGAACTGATCAACGTCGACCGAACGAAGTTGCAGGCCGAGGCAATTCCAGACACCTGGCCGCAGCGGAGGCAGCTCTATCCTGACGTCGTCAGGCGGCTGGAGATCACGACCGGCCCGGACCGCCAGATCGATTTCGATATTGCCTTCGTTCTGGGTTGGGTTCCCGAGCGGCCGACGCTGGATCGGGTCGAGCCGCTTTCGGAAGATGGAGACCGTATCCCCTTCTTCACCAGCGACCTCGCCCAGGTCGAAGAGATGGCCCGCAAGGCACTCAAGGACTGGACGATCGAGATTGACCGAAATCCTTGTGATGCCCACGTTTTCGACCCGGCGGCCAGCGATGACAATGATGCATTGCGCATGGCGGCGTGGCGTGATTTCGACGGTTCGTTGCACATGGAGAAGCCGCCGGCAAATCCCGCAATCGCGCTGACGCTGGCCATGATGCGCGGCCAGTCGGTGCATTTCGAATAGTGGTCAAACGCAGTCGAGCCTCACCAACGCCATCAGTCATCGACCGCGACTGGCCACACCAGGTGGCGCTGCCCGACGACCTGTGCACCGCCCGGAACTTCACCACAATCGCGACCTTCTGCCAGGAAAGAGGGCTCAAGCACCAGACGCGGCATGTGCAGGCGATATGGCCCAACGGCAAATACGAATCCTATCGGCTCCATTGCTTCAGCGATGCCGCATCGGCGGAGGCGTTCCGTGATCACTTTGAGGGGCTGACGTTCGATCCAAGGCGGGATCGGGAGAATGGAAAGGTGCGGGGAGCTTGGCGCCGAACGGGCGAATACACGCCAGTTCTCGACCTCGGGCCGCTAAGCGTGCCAGAGATCCTGCGCAGCTAGGTCATGAGCTTTCGGGGCGAACTGTCTCGACCGAGAGCGACCCGGCCGGAAGTGGCCGCAACAGCTCGGCCTCAGGCTTTGTTAAATTAATCCAGGCCTCCCAGTCCACCGGCTGAAGGACCACTACCTGCCGATTGTGATACGGCGCGACATCTGGTCCCGGATCGGTCGTCAGCATGGTGAAGGTGGGGGGCGTGTTGCCGACAGCCTCACGCCAAAGTCCTGCGATGGCCATGAACGGCGAGCCGTTGAGCGTGAAGCGATGCTTCGCCTTCGGGTATTTCGTGCCGGTGAATTCGAAGAACGCGGACGCCGGGACGAGGCAGCGTTTGCTGTTTCCGAATTGCCGGCCTTCGGAGCGGAAGTTGAACACCGGCCCGCCCTTTGGTCGGGCAGGCGGAAATCCGAACGTCATCGAGGCCAGTTCGATCGCATACCCGGCGGAGCGCATTATTGGTGCGGGGTCCTTGATGCGAATGTCGTCCGCCTGGGGCAGATCCAATTCGGTTTGATGGGTGGGGATTTTGAGCGCCAGGGACGCCATGATCCGGCAATATTCGGCCCAAGCGACATGCTGCTCGTAGTCGTTACACATGGATGTCTCCTTACCAAAGGGATCCATTCACACTATCGTATGGTTGAGACATGATGGACATCCCGCGGCACTTAGCAAGGGATCAGCACATTATCCGCTGGCCTTCGCACCGGCATTGGCAGGTGGCCGGCTCGTTACCATTCTGCCGACGCTAGAATCAGGTAGGCTAGCGCACCCGCCGATCTCGCGCCGAATCGAGCGCGGCGCTTACAGGGCCGAGCCGCGCCATCGGCCGATAAACCCCTATCGGGGCACTTGCCTTCCCCTAAACCTCGTTGGCGTAAATCGCCCCGGTCGTTTACGGATGGCCGGTGTTCCGGCGTCAGAATGGCCGAGGTCGCAGCCAATACGCCAACTCTCATCGCGCGCCCTCCCGCAACCTGATCCAGGTTGGACCCGACGCGTAAATCTACTCGACAGGAATTTTTAGCGCCGCATTCTTGACGGGAGAAATGTCCATCCCCAAATCGTCGGCCGTCGAGGCCTGAATGGCTAGACATGCGGCGCCGCAAAGGCGGCGCACCTTGTATCCATGTTGCTTCAAGGAGGATGTGGCTATGAGAACCTTTGACTCCCTTTACCGCTCGACGGTCGGTTTTGACCGCCTCTTCGACATGCTTGACAGTGGCAACCGCCCTGACTGGCCTCCCTACAACATTGAGAAAAGGGGCGACAATGATTATCGCATCGTCATGGCGATCGCGGGCTTCAGCACTGATGAAGTTGAGCTGAGCCAAAACGGTCACGAACTGGTTGTGACCGGCCAGAAAGCCGCCGAACCCCAGAGCCACCAGTTGCTTCATCAGGGTCTGGCACTGGGCAACTTCCGACAGGCATTCAAGCTGGCAGACCACATGAAGGTAACCGGGGCAACCCTGGACGGCGGCTTGCTTCTGATCGACATCGTGCGCGAAATCCCCGAGGAGCTGAAGCCGCGGCGGATCCAGATCGCCACGACAACAGGCCCTGCCGCTCCCCAGCAGATCGCCCAGGACGTCGAGCCGGAACGCAAGGTCGCCTGATACCCTGAACGCCAACCTGCGGTCCCTCCCGGCCATTGGCCGGGAGGCCTTGGATTGCGGAGAAACGGAGATGCTTCAACAAGACATTGCACTGAACAGCGCGCCCCAAAGGGCGCTTCTTGTTCTTCTCTGGACCCCATCGTGGGAATCCTGACCGACCCCCACCTCGATCGAGACGCCAAACGGGCCAAACTCTCGGCTTGGGCGTCTGATGCCTTCACGGTCCCCGACCGACCGACGTTGCGACGGCTGGAAAATGGCACGGTCGTAATGCTCCGAGACGTCCTGCGAGCCTTGCAGTCGCTGGACGACGTGCCGCAGCAACCTCCGAAGGCACAGCAACGCGTGTTGATGTGGCGGGCCATGGATCGCCGGCGGAAAAGGGAGCGGGGGCGCTGGCGTTGGCCGCGCCGCTTTCCGGACCATGATGATGACGATCCACCGCCTTGCCCCGCAACTATCAAGCCACGCCCGGTCGACCGCGGCGGACCTGCTTTCGCGGCTACAGCCGAGCTGGCGTGCGCTTGAATTGTTGTGGCCGCACAGACCGAGAATAGCGGATCGCCGCCAGAAACCAGCGCCTGGTGGCAAATAACCAACCGTCCCGAGCCCGCCGCTGCCTCTGGCGTCGCGGCGGGCGCCTGACCGGCAATGGAGGAACACATGGATGCGGACAACATCGCGTGCCGCCACCTGAAAATGTTGATCGAGCAATATGTCGAGGTGAGAAAGAAACGTCATGACATCGTGTACATCCAGCAAGCGGGCAAGGCGATCAGGACGGTGCTGCGGGAGTGCCCGGTTACAGGAAGGGCACTCGATGACATGATCGCGGCAAGTGCAGTAGCCCACGGGCTGGGTGTCGCATTCGACGGCCAGTCTGCCTAAGAATGCCTGGCCCACCGCCGGCGGATAGGCGGGGACACGTGCTGGGGGACCCGCGCTCAAGCGCCCGCAGTCATCGAAGATTGATGCTGCCGACGCCGGAAACGCCTCGCGCCGCAGATCGAGATTTTGGCGCACCACTTGGCCGCGGAACATTCCCCGGTGTTGGAGGTTGGCCCGCATGGTTTGTGTTTCGGGTACAGGCGTGGTTGATGTCGCCATCGTCGGCGGGGGGCCGGCGGGCCTTGCAGCCGCCGTCTATCTTGCCAGATTTCTACGGTCAGTGATGGTTTTCGATGCTGACGACGGGAGGGCCAAACTGATCCCGCGTACACGAAACTGCCCTGGTTTTCCGGAGGGCCTGCAAGGGGAGGCCTTGCTTTCGCGCTTGAGAATCCAAGCTGTGGCGCACGGCGCTCCACTGGTCAAAGCCGCCGTTGAAAAGGTCGTAACAACCGACGGCGCTTTCTTGCTCGAGACTGACGTTGGCCATTTTTCGGCAATTTGCGTCATTCTCGCAACCGGGATCGTGGACAGGGCACCGGCCATCCCCCGACTGCGCCAGGCAATTGACAGCGGATCGATCCGCCTATGTCCCGTTTGCGATGCTTACGAGGCGAGGGGACAGCGGATCGGGGTTGTTGGCGCCGATCAATCGGCATTACGGGAAGCGCTTTTCTTGAAGGACTACAGTCCTCACGTCACAATGCTTTTTAATCATCCGCAAGATGTGTCAAAGGCCACCCGAGAGAGGGCGGCACAGGCCCATATAGAAATTTGGGATTCGGTCGATGACTTAGTCCCCCGTGGCGAGGGTTTCACGGTTGCCATGGCCAACGGCGCCTCCAACGCCGAGATCGACGTCATTTATCCGTCCATGGGGTGCGACGTACGCGCGGAACTGGCGATCCAACTTGGCGCCCACTGCGATGACGAGGGTTATATCGTCGTCAACGAGGCCTTGGAAACCTCGGTTCCGGGCCTCTACGCCATCGGCGACGTCGCCAAGGGTCTCAACCAGATCGCGGTAGCATTTGGGCAAGCAGCCACGGCCGCGTCACATATCCACAATGTGCTTCGAGCCATGTGACCACGGCATCTAGCAGGTATTTTCGTCAGTGCACGTGACGGAGGACGGCTGTGCTTGGCGACGGTGCGCCCTACCCGGATCCTCGCGGAGGGCGGCCCTGGCCGGCAAATCTGACGATGGGGACGAAGCTCGGTCCATTGCCCGCCCAAGAGCGGCATGACTCAACGCCATCTGTCCAATCACGATGCCTTGCGCAGCGTAGGTGCCGGGCGCCATGCCCGGCACGGTGCTATTTCTTCGCCGTTCTATCGATTGGCTCGCGTCCCAGTGACGCGAGCCACCAGGCAGCTAATGCTTAGGGGTTAACGATGACGCGCTGCTGGTCACGATTCTGCGCATAAGTACCCTTATCGTAGGCGACCTGCGCCTCGAGCTGCGCTTTCGTTAGGTTTGTGTAAAGGTAGCGGTTGCCGTTGTTGTCGGTCATGAACTTAAGCTTTTCCATTCCGACTGCGACGGACTTTTCGCCGATTCCAAGAAAGCCGCCGACGTCGACAACGATGGCATCTACCTTTTTATCGGTGGTTAAGACGACGTCGCTAATCTCTCCAACCTTGGCATCATCGGCGCCATATACAGTGGTTCCGATTAGATTCTGCGCACTGATCTTGTCGACCGGCAGTTCTGACAGAGTGGACTTGTCGATGGCGGCGGTGGCTGTCTTGTCAGTGGCAGCTGCTGCCGGGACACCGGGCGCGGCGGCGACCCTATCATAAGCCTTTGTATCGAAGTTAGGCTGGGCCTTGAGATCTTCCTTGGTCGTCTTGGCGACCAGCCAGCGGCTGCCGTTCTTTTCGGCCCATTCAGCCTTGCTGAAGTCATAAGCGACATTCTTTTCACCAATGCCCAGGAAGCCCCCCACGCCTATGATGATGAACTGGGCCTTGCCGTCCTTTGTCAGGACAATGTCTTTTACGTCGCCGATCTTCTCAGCGTCATCTGCGGCACTGTTGTAGACCGCAGCGCCCATGATCTTGCTCACCAAGTTGCCGTCAGGGACTGCCACCGGCGCGGTTGTCGCTGTCTTGGTTGCGTTAGCCGGCTTGGTCGCATCTTCAGAATGAGCGCCGGATACCAGCAGGCCAGATGACAGCAGCGTGACCACGGCGCAGGTAGTCAAAAGTTTGCGGATCATGATATGTTTTCCTTGTGCGTTTCGTTGATGCACGCCGCGCTCGGCTTGACCCGTTGCAAGGGGCCGGGCGCGGCACCCGTTACAACCTCACAACGAGCCTCCTCTGGACAAGTTCCGCCTTGGTCCGTTCCGGTTCGCAAGTGTTGCGCGTTGTTATCTGCGGCCGCGATGCGAAGGGCGGCGGACACGGCCGCCGGTATTAGCCAAGCCAGGTCGTCGTCGCTTAAGCGACAGACTGGCCAGACCGGATGTGCTGACTTCTACCTGCAATTGCCGCAGCTGTTTTGGTGGGGTTTGGCTAGATGGCGTTCAGGGAGTTGAAGCTTCATTTAGGGCCAGGGCAGGCTCCTACGTCGACGTCCCCGAGGACGTCAATGCGAGGCTTGGCATGGCCTCAATTCAACGTCTGACCATAACCGAGTTCCTTCAGTTGGCCAGCGGCCAAGGCCATCAGGGCGAGGCCCACCTCGCAAGGCTCCCAGCCAGCTTCTAGGGCAACGCGTGTAATCTCTTCGATATGAGGAGAAAGGGCATTTTTGCAATCAATGCCCCGGCGCGAGGTCTCGGCTGGCGCAACCATCTCAATACTTCCTTGTCGATCTCCAATGAGTTTCATCGTTCTGCTCTCAAGCTGTGCATACCTCCGAAAATCTTCTCGTGGCATGGAGGTTCCAGCGGCAATGGCGAGGTTATCGCGCGTTAAATTCTTTGGCCCGAATGTTTGTAGCGACCATCGCCGCACTACGTTAGTCAAGAGCGATCGGTCATCGCGGTTACCCGCTTGCACGAGGTCATGGGCGCTGGCGTCGTCCGCACACCCGGCCAAGCCGGGGTCCGGACAAGACAGGTCCGCCTCGGCCGGTCTGCCGCCAAGGAGAGCAAAAACATCGGCCTTGGTGCACCCCGTCGCGTGCCCTCCAAGGCGGGGTCCGCCATGGAAGGAACCAATGCGATCGGCGGCGGTTATCTTTTGAAGGGACCGTAACATCCAAGGACGGACCATGATTGAGATCCATAGCTTCGAAGCGGCCAACGCCAGATTGCGCGTAAAGCGCGCTGAGACCTCCTTAAAGCGCGCGAATGACTTGCTGGATGAGGAAGGTGGCGTCGCACTTAATCTGGCACTGTGCGCCCGGATCCGGGCCGAGCAAAGGCGCTTGGTCGCAGCCAAAGAACGCTTGATGACGATAGATCCGACCAAGGGCCATTAATCTCCTTCCAAATCCAAAACTAGCAGTACCGGCCAGCTGCTTATGCCTGCGGCGCTTTATCTGCGACTGAGCCTATAGCGTTCCGTTTAAGGCGGAACATCGAACGGGCGGGTCGACCTTGGATCGTCAGACGTTCCTGATCACCTTGAGTAACCGTCATGGATCTGCCGTGTACGCCACGCAGTTGCGAATGCTCCTGAGCCGCCGGTGTTTGGGGGTACGGAATAATCGCCATAAAGTGTTCCCTGAGGGCGATTCGTACCAGGCACATTGGCATGTCTTTTTTAAATGACGACAAGCGGGGCCTGATGCCATGTTTGACGCTCATTTCGTTCAACCCTGTCGCCCGCGTGGAGGACAAGATGATTGACCGCCTAAACATTGACCCAGCCCTCTATCCGAACGACTTGAACTCCTTCAAGGCCGTTTTCATTCAGCTGTGCGAAGAAGGCCATTTGCATCCAGGATCGCCGGAAGCTGGGAAGGTAGCAGCAGACCTGGTGCGGCTTTTCCAGAGTGGCATGACCGACGAGACGATGTTGCTCATCGCCATGCGGGCACGCCACCAGGGCCTCAAGCATGCCAGTTGACCCTCCACTGGTCGATCCATCAACTGAACAAAGGGCCCGTCGCTGCTTGCTCCAGCGGGCGGGGGTTGGCATGATCAAGTCGTTGGTTCGTCCTTACGATCAAAACGAACAGTAAGCCCGTGCTCAACCGCGCATCTTGCGACCATGTTATCGAGAGTTACTTGCCCGACCGGGGGGTAATAATCTGGCGGATCGCTTTGCAGGCAAGTTCTGTAGATACGAAATCGTGGTTCTTTTTTCGGGCTTCGACGTACTGCTCGATAAGGATTTTCAGTCGCCGTTGCGTTATATCGCCTGCGTACATAGCGGGTCCTTTCGAAGTGCGTAGCCAATCAAGTTCACTTTTGGCTTTCCGTTCCATGAAAATGTCCAACGTCCTGCGGCCCCCGGCGGGCGCCGTGCAACGACCGGCGAGTTCTCGATGGCAGCGGCTGGTTGGTTGAAGTTCCCTAAGAAAACAAAAGGCCCGCTCTTCGATCTGTGGTCGCGCGGCCGAGATCAGGCGGATAGTCGCCGACGCGAAGGGGCGCGTAGGCCAGTTTTGAAATTGGGATACGTGGTATCCCCGCGGTGACGGCCGCCGCAGCGGCAGGCGGCGAACGGTTGGTTGCCTACCCATGGTACCGCCCTCGGTCTAAGAACAACCACGGTTGCCTCGAGCGACTGATCGGACATTTGCGCACCTAAGCAGCTCTGATTGCGGACCCGCTCTCAAGCGTTCGTTTCGCCAGCAACGCATCGAAGCACTTGCCAGACTCGTTGGCCCATGTCGTGCAGCGGAGCCGCGCCGTTCCGAGGAACTTTGCATGTTGTCCTAAGTTGTGGCCTAACATCGCAGCTTGGATTCATTGGCGTCATGACGAGTGGCCAAAGTCGTTTGGCACCCATGCCAGGAACGGTCGAGTTTGGGGATTTCGCCCAGATTGAGCCATTCAGCCGGGCATTTGGCGGCGATCGCGGCACGCCGCTTGACCGCTACTACATTGAGAGCTTCCTGGGCCATCATGCCACGGATGTCAGGGGGCGTGTCGCAGAGATCGGGGACCGTGAGTACACACACCGATTCGGCGGCGAACGGGTGGTGCGCTCTGACATCATCGATGCCCCTGAATCCGCCAATCCAAACGCGACCGTACGGGTCGATCTCCAAAATGATGAGGCTATCGAGGCTTGCTGCTTCGATTGCATGATCGTTACCCAGACACTGCACATGATCTACAATCTTCGCGGGGCCCTTGCGACGATCCATCGTGCGCTGGCCCCGGGAGGAGTAGTGCTGGCGACGGTGCCAGGCATCACGTCCATCGACGCTCATGACGGACCGGAAAAATGGTTCTGGGCGATGACCCAGAGCGCTGCGCGACGCCTGTTCTCGGAAAGGTTCGGCCCTTCCTGCGTCGAGGTTCAGCAATATGGCAATGTGCTGGCTGCCACGGCGTTCCTGCATGGACTCGCCTTCGAGGAGGTAGACCGGGCCAGCCTCGACGTGGTTGACCCTCTCTACCCTGTCATCACAGGCATCCGGGCCACGAAATCTTGGGGGCCTTCATCTCCTGCGTAGTCGATTTGCAACTCGCGCCGGTGCTGTGCTCAGGGCACCGAGTGCAAACGGGCCTTGTCCTGGCGCGACCGGAGGAGCTGACGGAAAATCTGACTGGTCAGGACGGCCGACTGACGGATGTCAAAGCAAGCCTGCGCCCGCTTGACGCTCGCGACGGCCATCGCCTTCAGCCGCTCTGGCTGGGCGAGGACGGCGAGCGCCGCCTCTGCCACGCCTTCCCAGCCTCCCGGGTACTCCGAGACGATACCCGGCCATTCGGCTGTACCGATCAGGATGCCGGTCTCCCCCGTAGCGACGATCTCGGGAATACCGCCAACGCCGATCGCCACCACCGGAACGCCAGACGCCATCGCCTCGAGGATCGTGAGCGGCATCGCATCCGCGCGTGACGTGTGCAACAGCAGGTTCAGCGCCGGATAGATCCGGTGCGGCTCGCGGGCGAGGCCGACCATGTGGATGTGCGACTCAAGCCCGCCACGCCGCACGGCTGCGGCAAGGTCCTTTTCCATGGATCCGGTGCCGACCATTGCGAAATGCACGTCAGGGCGCCTTTCCAAGATGAACTCGGCCGCCTTCAGAAACTTGTCCGGGCCTTTTTCCCACGCCAGCCTGCCAACGAAGCCGATCAGCATATCGGAGGGGCCTACATGAATGGTTTGTCGAAACTCGGCCGGATCGGCCGACAGGGGATGGTAGACTGTGAGGTCGACGCCGTTTGGAACAAGGCTCACGAGATCGGACGGCAATCCGACTGCGAGCGCCTGTGACCAGGCTTGCCGACAGACGACGATGGTATGGCTCCCGGTCGTGCGTGCCACGCTGATTTCCTGTGACTGCAAGCTCATGCCATGCAGCGTGGCTACAGTCGGTATCCCACTCAACCTGCCGGCGATGGCGGCGACGGTGTGGGCGTTCATCAGGTGGGCGTGCAGCAGGTCGACGCCGATCTCACGGACCAATGTGCAGATCAGTTCAACCGACCTCCAGGGCGGATCGTCGTGCAGCGGTGCGATGTACACCTCGTATCCTGCGGCGCGTAACGCTTCCGTCATGGCACTCTCGAAAGGACACAGCAGCGAGATCTTGAATTCCGCCGCTGGAAGGTTGGCGGTAAGGTTGCGCACATAGTTTTCCATTCCGCCGACGATCGCGTTCCCCAGGACTTCAAGGATATGTGTGCGCTCGTCAGCCTGGCCGCCGGGAAGCAATCGGGGTGTGCGTGCCATCAGTGGGCTTCCTGTGATGGATTGAGCCTGAGCCAGTCTGATGCGGTACTCCACATGATGGCCTGCCGTCCGGCTGCCGCGACGTCGAGCTGGTCAAGAATGGCGGTCACTTCATCGATTGCGGCGCGGATATGAGCGCCGCTGCAAGGCAGAAACCGGTCGCTGCCGAATTGCAACGAACGGGGACCGATGACGTCAATGGCCTTGCGGAACACCTCTTCGCGATAAATGGGCGGTGGCCCGAACGAAAGATCGAACCGGAACTGGCTTTCGGCCGGATCGATGCCGTTGATCCGGTCGATCACGCCTACGGCGTTGGCTTCGTCACACCATGGCCATCCCAGGTGCGCCAGCGTCACACGCAGGCCGGGATGATCCCGCACCGCCTCGTAGAAAGAAGGTCGGCAGAAGCGGCCAGAGCGTCCATCAATGAAGATACCGCTGTGAAACAGGATCGGTAGGTCGAGTCTCGCCGCCACCGCATACACGCGATGCGCACAGTCATCATAGGGATACCAGCCGGTCGGCACCATTTTCAGGGCGCGGATGCCCGGGAGCGCAGCCGCTTCCTCGAGATCCTCGGCCGCTTCCGGATGCTGCGGATTCACAACGGCGAATCCCACGAGACGATCCGGGTGCCTCCTGACCAAGTCGGAAAGGTAGCGATTGCCGGCACGCAGAGAGGCCCTGTCATCGAGACAATACGGCGCTGTAAGAAACGGAGCCAAAAGGAATGCGATGTCGACCCCGGCATCGTCGAGGGACCTAAGCACGTCCGCCGTCGTTTCCTGGCCAGAAGTATGAAGGTGTGCATCGATGATCATTGCCGCGCTCCGCTCGCCACAACTTGCGTCTGCGCCCGTCGTTCCACAGCAAGGCCGAAATCGCGCACATCTGTCTTCCACCGACCAAGGGCTGGTGGCACCCCGCGTACCGGCACGAGGAAGCTGTGCCTTTGGCCGGCTGGCTGTCCATAGCGGGCGGCGCGTTGCCGCGTTGATCACCAAGGTCAGAAACGCCGCCAACCAAGGGTGACGCAAGCCGGGTTGCGAACCGCACGTGAACTCGATGCTTCATTGCGCATTGGGCTCCTTCAACGCCGCAATCGATACAAACCGCCATCGTCGCTGGCTTCATTGCCGGCTGCAGTGCGTCGACTGTTGGAACAGTTAAGCGCTTCGTAGGTTTCGGGAGTCTCATCCACCAGGAAATCAGGAAATCGAGTTATGGACCACACCAACCATGTTCGGCTCGCGAGCAATGAATTGACCCCCGAAATTGTTGACGGCGCGATCCTGTACGGTGCCGGTGGCGAGAAGGTCGGCAAAGTCTCACATCTCCACGGAAGCCAGGTTGTGATTTATGTCGGCGGCTTCCTCGGCATCGGCGCCAAGCCTGTCGCTGTACCAGCCAATCAGGTGGACTTCATGCGCGACGAGGACGGTGACGTTCACGCTGTCGCTAGCTGGACGAAGAACCAACTTGAGAACATGCCAGAGCATCAGGACTGAGAAGTCCCGAGGCTCAGCCTAGGTCGGGGCCGAATACGATGAGACGGAAAGGAGCCGGCTAATGCAGATCGTTCGTACCGAAGTTGTGAATGCCACCGCGCCAAACGGCCAAGCGATCCTTCGGGTCATGTTTCGCGGTGAGGGGAGCGAATGTGTGACCGTGGATATGGCCAGGGTCGATGGTGATGGCGGAGCGGCATTGGCCCGCGCGCAGACTATCCTGATCCAGACCGCGGCTAATTTCGGTTTCGCTGTCAAGGACGACGGCGCTACCAGCAAGGGCGATCTTGATAAAGTTGCAGTTCCGTCGGCACGCGACACGGCTGGCGAGGTTTATGTCTTTGAATATCGCGACGGCGAAACCGCCCGAAGGATACCGCCATCGCGCATGCCGAGCTTTGACGCCGCCCGCGCGGAAGCCATTCGCTGTGCTGTTGATCTCTTGGTCGACTTGCGACCGGGCGCGGACGCGCTATCCGGATGGTTGGTTCGGGTCTCCGATGAAAACGGCAAACTGCTTTATACAGTTGATGTCGCTGAGGCCGAGGCTGCGAGACGGGCAAACAAGTAGGACCCACACAGGATCTGGCATGTAAGCTGTCGCCGTCCTCGAAGTCCCGTGCCACCAAATGCATCCGGCACAAGATCATGAAGGTGATGCTCAGCGTCACTGGCGGGACTCGACAAGGCTCGCGACCAGCAGGATTCAACGCACTTTTCAGGTGCTGGTAGATGCCAATTCTTGCAGAACTGGGGATACCTCGACGCGCTCACAGATTGGCGACGGGTATCCGCATTTTCACTCGGTTTTAACCTAGCCGCTCCGCCTAAGCTTTGAGAGCACGTAGCCCACACGCACCGGCCGCAGACAGCGGTTCGGTCAACCAGACCGCATCACTCCCGGCTCCTCTGTCGTGGAGCCGACCGAGGATGGTTCGCAGCGCTCACGAAGCACGTCTGAAAAATTGACCGTCGCGACAAGATATCCAGCTTCATCGTAGACCCTCGTGCTCGAGCCAGAGTGGTCGACGCCGGCGGGCCGGCCCGCAGTGAGCGCGGCGTGGGCCATCTCTATTGCTCTGGGACTGGCGAGTTCGGCACTTGCCAGTTCCTCCTCGCAGGTCGTGGTGCGTCCGAATTCAATGGTCTCAAATCGAAATTTGGGCATGGACACCTCCTGTCTTCCAGCAATGAACCTGGCGACGTTGCGTTCCAACCAATGCACCGGAGCGTCGGTAGTCTTGGAGGAAGAAAATTCAAGGCGGCGAGGAACCACTGCGAAACACCACCGAGACCGCTTCACCAAGTTGTCCTCTATCCCTCCTGCGATGGACGCACGCCCGATCCTCCCGCGTTCACACGCCAGCTTCTACGAACTCCACCCGATCGCCCGAGTAGTCCGTCCTTGGGTTTTCCTAGGTGGCGGGGAAGGCTGATTGTTGGCGTGGCGCTCGGAACGTCCTGCTGAGGGCCAGCAAGCTTGCCGGGCTCGAGTGGAGGCGGCCGCAACCAACACGTCCACCGCTCGTTGACCTTAGCTGGGTCGATCCCTAGCACTCCAGACCCTGCCCGCCCGTGCTCCCATACGGGCGGGCCTTTTTGCATATGAGCGGAACCTCACATTTGCAGGCTGGTTTGTGTGATGGCAGCCCCTCGCTGCTGGCCAAGGGCGCTTTTGCCGGGCCCGCTTCTCCCGCTATCGAGGCGGGTGACCCCCGCTGCCGATAACTGGTCTTGGCGCAGGGTCAATCAGATCTGCCGTGTTGCCTCCGGTTACTACCCGGACGGCGGAATGGCTCCGCGAGAGCGCAGCTCGTGACAGCGCTCGACTGCGGCTGCATGGCAAGGTTCGGTTCAGCTGCTCGTTCGGCCACGCCCAACGAAAGAATTCGGGGAGGGGGTTTTCCTTGCGCCTCCGCTTCTTGCCTTAGGCGCTGTAGCTTGATCGCCGATAGGCTAGTCATTTCGAGAAATCACGTGTCTCCTCAGCATCGGCAATGCTGAATTCGTGGACGACGGCTGCCTCTTCATCGACGACGCGGAACCAGTGTTCCTGCCGCGCTCTTGGTGAGACCGGGCAGCCCGCAACCCGTTCCACCGCCTTCATGGGATTGCCCTCCACGACGGTTTCGGAGGCGACGACTGTATCGCCGGACAGTTCTTCTACCTGGTAAGTTGGCATTGCTCGTCACCGGTCCTTAAGCGCTGTTGCTTCCCGTTCCAAGGTCGCTCGGTCGTTGCCGTGCTTTTGGATCAATTCCTTCGCCTGCTGTGTTGTGATTCCTGCCTTTCGGGCGAAATATTCCACTTCATAGGCTTCATCAGCTGACACCCGGTCGCGATCGCGAAAGTCGCGTTTGCTTTTATCGTCTGCCATGGCTCTTCCTCCTATGCACAGAACAACTGTGGCACAGAACAACGCAGGCCAGCCGAGGTTCCACGCATTTCACCGTTCGCGCACGGTGACCCACCATTTCGCTGACCTGTCGGGCAGCGTTCCCGGGCAGGCCGGTAGGCGCCCACTCGCCAATAGATTTCCGTACGGCCCGCTCCTTCGTCAGCGGGCCTTTTTTGGCGGCGGACTGGAGGCAAGGGACGGCGCCAAGTCGTATCCGCCGAGGAGGACAAATATCATCCGTGGGAGCTAGGCGAGGCCGGGATAGAGAGAACGCGAGTGGCCAGTCAAAACTCCGTTGAGGTGCTTGGTCAAAGGGTCGTCCGCGTGCTTGAAAACGGCAATGTCCAGTGTCGATCGTTCCACTTCCAACGACAGGTCGCGGCGCGAGCGCTCAACGGAGGCGCTGCGCGCCTCTTGGGCAGCAAGCCAGCCCACGCGCCGCGAGACGGGACTTGACGCGCCTGAACAAGCCAAATCACCTATGGTGTGGTCGCGAGCCTCGCAGCTTCGGACTGGTTGGCGCGGCAGCTGCCGCGAAGGGATAAGGGCCTGGGGAAGCGATGACGCAGATTCGGGATCTCGGGCCAAAGATTGAAAGATTGTAGGCAAGCGCCACGGCAGCGACCTCGCCGACGAACGCAGGTATTTCTACAAGTGCCCGACTTGCGGCAAACCGGTCGACATGCGTGACCCCCACCAAGTTACGCTGCACGAGACGCCCGGGCAGTGGCGCCGGCGGCGGCCGCGCAGCCCAGCGTCGGGACCTTAGCAGAATGCGCGAGGCAGCCATTAGCCGACCCGCTCTTTGGGTTGCTGAGGAACAATGTTGGTGGAAGTGAGTTACAGAGGCCTTCCGAGGACAAATCACAATGCTCCTTGCCATGGAGAACGCGATCTCGATGACTGTCTTGGCTGGCAGGAACGGGAACGCTGAAATTCTCGGCGTGGTAGACCTGACCAACAAATCTGAAGCCCAGATCGGCGCGATCAGCCTGGGCAGGGCCATCCACTTCGTGGCCAATGCATCAGTGCTCGGTTACGATGTTCGCTCTGCGATGGTCTTCTATGGCGAACCGGGCACGGCAAGTCTCAGGGCGTGGGACTGCGAGCGATTGTGGGCGCAATTCGGTGGCGCGCTTCTTCGACCGTAGGCCGTGCCAGCCTCGCGGTCGAGGCACCCCTTTTGTTCACTTGTGAGCAAGCGCGTCCAGAAACAAGCCTGGCGGCCGCAGAAAAACGCATTGGGTCAAATCCGGCGCAGATCATGTCTATGAATCTTTTATGAGCCGGTAGCGGAAACGTTCTCGGATGAAATCATTGAAGAAGCGGCCTTTCGCGAAGGCTTGGCGAAACGCCGCGTAAGTCTCTGGCGGCACGGCCTCGTAATCGTAACGCTTGCCACTGGCAACGAACCAGACGGAGAGGACCCTGGTTTCCGGATTGTATTCGGTCTTACGGATCGACGTCGAAGGCATGGTTGGCCTAGATCAGTGCCACGGTATATAATGAATGATCACCCTATTCTGCCTGAAGCGTCGTTCAACGCGGCGCCTCGCCTGCAAATAGGCTGGAGCCGAACGGCGTTTTCAGCGCGGGGGCATAGGATCTGGACGAAATGCATTGCGACGACTCGCTCAAAAGCATTCAACGATCGCCAGAACCACAACGTTCCCACTCGAATTCGGCCGCTGATTGACGCCGACATTCCGTTTTGGGCGGTAGCGGCATCTGCCTCGCCTGTAGCGGCATTTGCAACGGCATCATGGTTGCACCCTGCCTTGGCATTCTCTGCCTCGAAGTCCAGGCTCTCAGGGCCTTAAGGAGGGTCGAGTGACCTCAACATTCACCGTTCACGATGCCAGCCGCTATGAGAAGCTCACGGGCAGATGGAGCCATACTTGCCCCCTGTTCATAGACTTCGCCCTGTCCGCTGTCCCAGCGGCCGTTACGGATCACATATTGCGCAGGCGCGTATATCAGCGCGATTGAGTTGAGCGGCTTTTGCGAATGCAGCGTCTCGGTCAAACGGGCCGTGCCAGCGACCGTTCCTATCCCCCCCGTTGACCTGCGTGCCTTGGCCATCATTGCAGAAGCCACAATCGGATCGATGGATCCTTCCCCGATCACGGGTCCAACTCTCATAAACGTAAAAATCCATCCCCCCCTCAAAATGTCACGCGAGCCACGATCTTCGCCGGCTTTGCCGGCGGAACCGCAAGCAAGATCGATTCTGGAACCCGAAAGGTTCTCAGGTTCTGCGCCTTGGTGGTCGATCCCGGAATAGCAGCCTCCGCAGCAGCGATATCTCTTGCGCTGACCTGCAGGGACTTACATGCTCCTTTCTCATCCCACAGGTTCTTTGCTACAGCGCTCCCAACGGCCGATGTTATGGCCCCTGGCGCCACATCGTTTGAAGCCACTTGGCGCGCCTTGATCAAGGTTTTGATCGCTTCGCCAAGGATCGCGGCCGAATCGTCAAACCCGATTCCGCGAACTTGGTCGAACCGGCTCTCGGCACTGCCGTCCACTATGCAGTGATGGGCAACAAAGACCCAGTCGTGGATCATGTAGGCCGGCGCGTACCCCCAAGGCGACAGCCCCTTGAAGACTTGCGCGATCTTCGGGATCGAACCGCCGTCCGTGTACATGAGACCCGGCTGGATCGTGCCGCCCGGAGAAGACGGATCTGCTCGATGAAAGATCAACGGATCGCGTGGATCGGGCACGAACAGGAAATTTCCATCGCCAGAAGTGTTGCCCTCGGAAACCCACATGACAAAAAGGCTTCCAGACAGATGGCCTGCGGCCAGCTTGTGATAGTCGATCGAACTGCACCCAGCCGTCATAGCGGCGACCAGTCCCAAGAGGCACCGGGCCATCTTTTTCCGAACACGAGCTCTGTCGATCCTCACGAGGTCCCCCTAGCACAGGCTTTCACATGGAACCCCGTCCTTGTCGCGGTCGAGCTTGCCTCCCCAGGGGCAGTTGCCCAGATACCAGTTTGCCTCATCGCAGGACCTGATCTGCGAACAGGTTCGCCGCGGCTGGCATGCGTAGCTCTGCGCAACCAGCCGTCGGTCCATGATGCCGAGCGATTGGCTGATAGAAGGTCCTTGCGAGTGCTTTGCCCGCCAATCCCACGGCGCCTGGAACGTCCCGACCCAAAGACCTACCCTGGCGGCCTCAGCCTTCGCCTGCTGCGCGGCGTAGGCGCCATGGCTGTAGCGGGGCCAGTCAAGCGCCTGGCCATGCTCCACCATCCACGCGGAGACGCTGGCGCCATCGGCGCGCAGGCAGTTCCCGACAAAGCGATGGTAGTGGTCCCAACCGACGAAAGTGCAGCGGACTGGCCATGATGCGGCCAGGAACCCGTCGAGCTGCCGCGGCCTTCGCGCCGCACCGGTAGCGTATGCCGTTGGCATCGTCGCATAGCTGGGCGGACTCGGGCGCATCAATGCCGTTGAATCGGATTCGCATGCCGTGGATTTCGATCGTGTCGCCGTCAATGATCGAGGCGGCGCCGGCAATCGGCGCCGGCGTAGGTCCAATCCAATGGGTGACGTCCAAGCCGGCGCCTTCACTGTGCTGCACGACGAACTGCGTCCCAAAGGCCGCGACCGCGGCTAACGTCACGAAGACGAGTCGCGTTGGGACGCTTGCCAGCAGACGCGCAGGCTGAGCGCCTCCCCGTTTGCGCCTGTGAACCGAGCGCTTGTCATATCGGCAATTGTCCACGCCCTCACTCCCCGAACGCAGGATGCGATTGTTTCTGCTTGGTGTCCACAGATACGAGGCAGACCGGGCGAGCGGGAACATTCTTGGTGCGGCGAAGTTCTGACTTTGCCTTGGTTTTAACTCCCCGTGGCCAAGGCCTCGGAAGCTGCCTCTACAGCTTCCACAGCCCGTCTCGGGTGGGGCAGACAGTCCGAGACGGGCTTCTCGTCAGCAACTCTCGCAATTCGTCCAAATTCTCGCCGGCAAGCCTCCCGCGGACGACGGCTGGATTCACGAAGTCAAAATCGACCGCTACCGCTCGCCGCTCAAATGGACGAAGACGAAACCCGGATCTGCACCGGCAACGGCCGTGACTGGACAGCTAAGTATCGCGATCTAACCTTGAAAAGAGGCGAGGCCCCTGGCTAGGCATATCAAAGCAGTCGCTTTCGTACCAATCGATTCCGGCAGGAACGTCCTGTTGATGGTCCGCATTAAGGCTGCCATCGATAGTGGGTTTCACATCCCAGAGTGGCCAAAGACAACGACCGAATTGAACGTTCGACGCGTGAAGCTTTGTCAACCATCGCTTTGGAACCCGCTACCCGTGACTAACCGCCAACGGGAGCAGAGGCTTTCACTTCAAACTTTGGAGCCATCGCCGGCAGCTTCCCTGAAAAGCGCACGCAGCTTGAAATGACGACGCGCGCAGCGAACCTCCTGCGCCAAAGGCTGAGAGTCGTGTTCCAGGATCAATGCAACAGGGCATGAGCTGCCCCACACGAAGCCGGCCCAACTTGGCGTGGGCCATTGAGGCGGCTATCCGGCCCTGACGATCCGGAATCCTTCAATCTCGGCGATGACCGGCAGGCCATTCCATCGCTCTATGTCATGGAGGACGATTAATCGCCCAAGATCGCCGCCGATCTCGGTGTTGATGCGGTCGATGGTTTTCAGCTGCTCCCAGACGCTGCCAACAGCATTGTTCAGCGGCGCGTACACGCCGTCGTGCCTGTGTCCGGTGATCTGGCGGGTGGAATAGACACAGTCGCCGGAGATTACCAATCTGCCCCGCGCGGACTGGACGATGACGAATTGTTGTCCGATCGTGTGGCCGCTGCCCAGTCGCACATGGATGCCTGGCAGTACGTCGTCCTTGTCGCCGTCAATCAAGGAGACGCGGTGCTCCACCGACGCATCAAGAGCGGCGCGCAAGGTGTCGGGATCAATGATGGCGGTCAGGTAGCCGAAACGGCGTGGCAAGGCGATGGCCTCGTACCAGGACAGCAGCTCGCTTTTCTGGATATGGAGGACTGCATTGGGAAACTCGGCGATCGACCCCATGTGATCGAAATGCGCATGGGTCACGAAGATGTCGGTGATCGCGTCGGGGCCAACGCCAAGCTCGGCCAGCATGCGAACCGGCGAGATCCAGTAGGGAATGCCAAATTTCAGCGAGAAAGCCGTGGTCGATTCCTGAATGAAGCCGGTGTCGACCAGGACGTTGCGGTCGCCACGCTTCAGCAGGACAAAGGAAAAGGGCAGATCAACCTTGCCGTCGTCATACATGCCGGCGACGAGATCCACCCAAGGCTGCTGCTTGGATCGGGCGAATTCGACGACGTAGACCTCCCAAGACATGGTTTCGCTTGTCATCGCTCTCTCCTTCAGCGTTCCGCCAGTGAGCGGCCCAGGCTCGCCATGCCCACCGCGATGATCAGAATGGCGCCCTGCAGGACATATTGCGAGAATGTCGGGGCGCCGAAAATGTTGAGCCCATTGAAGCCGAAGGCGATGATGAGCGCCCCGACCAGCGTGCCGAGCACGTGGAATTCACCGTCACGCAGCGTTGCCGAGCCAAGGAACACCGCCGCGAATGCGGTGAGGAGATAGGAATCGGCGGCACTTGCCGTTCCGCTGCCAAGGCGGGAGGCGAGCAGGATCCCGGTTAACGCAGCGCACATTCCTGAAATGACAAAACCGAGAATCTTGATGCGGTCGACATTCACCCCGGCAAGGCGGGCGGCCACGGCGTTGCCGCCGACGGCCTGAATCTCCTGGCCAAGGGGTGTCCGCTCGACCAGAACCCAAAGCCCGCCGAGAACGACGATCATGACGATGATGTTGTTCGGGATACCGAACAGCCAACGGCCAAGGGAAAGCTGGAGAAAAGCCTCCGGCACGCCTGCCACGATGGGGACGCCGGCGGAATAGGCGAAGGCCAGGCCGGTAAGGATGGTCCCCACTCCCAGCGTGGCAATAACGGAATTGACCCTGACCTTGGTGACGATGAAGCCATTGACGAGACCGATCACCGCGCCCAATGCGATGACGATAAGCACCGCAAGCGGGATGGGCAGCTTGTCGTGGACGACAAGGCCGGTGATCAGAATGCCGTGCAGGCTGGCGGCGAAGCCGATCGACAGGTCGAGTTCGCCAACAACCACGGCAAGCGTCAGTCCGCCGGCAATGATCATGGCCAACGAGGCCTGGTTCAGCACATTGGTAAAGTTGCCCACGGTGGGAAAGGCCCTGGGCGACAGGATCGAAAATGTGACGATCATCGCCAGAAGTCCGATGATTGTGCCGTAGCGGGCAAATATACCAAGCGCCGCCTTGGTCGCAGGCGAAAGACGCCGGGCGGTTATCGCAACATCGCTCATGCCAGGTGACCCTCCATCAGTGCTTCCGGCTCGACATAGCTTGCCTCGACGATCGACCGTCGCGACACCGCCGGCCCCCTGAGCTCACGAACAATGCGGCCTTCCGCCATCACCAGAACCCGGTCGCACAGTTCGGGCAGTTCGTCCGGCTCCGACGAGATCACCAGCACCGCCATTCCGGATTCAGCTTGCTGCCGGATCAGTCGGTGAATCTCCGCGCGCGCTCCGATATCGACGCCCCGCGTCGGCTCATCCAGGATCAGCACCTTCGGGATGCGCTGGAGCCAGCGGCCGATCGCAACTTTCTGCTGATTGCCGCCACTGAGACTGCCAACGGGCGTGCTTGCGCTGCGCGCTTTTATCGATAGCGACCGCATCACCTCGCCGGCCAGGGACGTCCGAGCGCGGCGGTTCATCAGCGGCAGGTATCGGCCGACAACAAGTTTGTCGAGATTGGCGATGCCTAAATTGAAGGCGATGCTCTTGGAGAGAAAGAGCGCTTCCGCACGTCGCTCCTCAGGGACAAGTCCAAGCCCGGCCCGGACTGCCGCCGCGGGGGAGGCGGGGGCGTAGGGCCGGCCGGCAAGTGTCATCTCGCCACTGTCGGGCCGATCCGCCCCGAACAGCAGTCGGGCGAGTTCGGTTCGCCCGGCGCCGACAAGGCCGCCGATTCCCAGCACTTCGCCGGCGTGGAGTTGCAGAGTGACACCGCGGACTTTCGGCGCCCGCGTCAGCTTCTTGGCTTCCATCACGATATCGCCGCGCGGCCCTACGGGGGCTATCCGTTGAGCGTCCCGAATGGCACCGCCAACAATTGCCTCGACCAGCGCGGGGCGGCGCAGCGCGTCCCCGGTGAGTTCGGTCACGGAGCGGCCGTCGCGAAAGACCGAGACGCGGGTGCACAGGCTCAGGATCTCGTCCAGCCGATGCGAAATGTAGAGAACCGCCACGCCCGACGCAGAAAGATCGCGCACGATCGCGAACAGCCTTTCTGCCTCACTTGCCGCAAGTGATGCCGTCGGCTCATCCATGACGATCAGCCGCGCCTTGCGCACCAGCGCGCGGCAAATGTTGATCAGCCATATCTCGGCCGTCGACAGGCCCTTCACGCTCGCGTTGAGCGGCGCGGATATGCCCACACGCCTGGCGATCGGCGCAACGTCGCGCGTGATCGCCCGCCAATCAGTCAGCCCAAAGCGCGTTTTCTTCGGAACGCCCAGCATTATGTTTTGCAGCACGTTCATGCCTGGCACAAATGCAAGCTCCTGATGGATGAAGCTCATGCCGAGCTCGGTTGCCCGCTGCGGCGTGCCAATCTCCTGGCTGTGGCCGTCGAGTTCGATACAACCGGCATCGGGATGGTTCAGTCCGGCCAGGATACGGATGAAGGTCGATTTGCCCGCGCCATTGGCACCGACAAGGCCATGGATTTCACCCGGCGCAATGTCGAGCGATACGCCCTTCAGCGCCTGCGTGCCGCCAAAGGCCTTTGCGATGTCGCGTGCAACCAGGAATGGACTTGTCATTTTCAGCGCCGCCTGGCTGCGGCGCACCCATCATGTACGCCGCCTCCAAACCAGATCCTACTTTATGGCTTCCGGATGGTCCTTGAGAAAGGCATCGACAGTTTCCTTGGTCACCAGCACGGCTGGAACTTCAGCCGCCTTGGCTTGCCACGCGCCGCCGGCGTCCTTGATGTCCTTCAGCATTTTGACCATGTTGTAGCCTTCGGTGAAGCTGTCCTGCCAAGCCGTTGCCGTCATGAAGCCGTTCTTTATGTTTTCCAGCGCCTGGGCATTGCCATTGATGCCATAAACCAGGACGTCGTCACGCCCCTGGGCACGCAATGAGCCGATGGCGCCGATCGCCGGGTCGTCCCAGCAACCCCAGATCGCCAGCTTTTCCTTGCCGGCCGGATGCGAGGCCAACCAAGCATTGGCGTATTGGGCTCCGTCCTCGAAGTAGCCGGGAATGCGCACCTCGTTTTTGGTGACGGTGATCTCTGGATGTTTGGCGACGATCTCGTCCATGACGACTTCGCGGTTTCGGCAAACTTCCCC
This sequence comes from Mesorhizobium sp. RCAM 05099, assembly GCF_059683685.1. Taxonomy (NCBI): domain Bacteria; kingdom Pseudomonadati; phylum Pseudomonadota; class Alphaproteobacteria; order Hyphomicrobiales; family Phyllobacteriaceae; genus Mesorhizobium; species Mesorhizobium sp. RCAM 05099. The sequence continues at coordinate 10,283 of NZ_JCASJC010000002.1, read as the reverse complement.
GGTCCTGTAGGTGAGGGCCAGGATCGAGCCCTTGCCGTCCATTTTCTTGACCATGAGATCCACCACCGGAATCGCCATCGGGCCACCCGAGCCGTTTGTTGCAGCAACGGTAGAGCCAAGCCCACCGCCCCAGGTAACGACGGGTATTCCAGCGTCGCCTGCAGCGGCCAGACCCGCGCCGATCGACGAATAGGGAAACACCATGTCGATGATCGCATGCGCCTTGAGCTGCGCAAAATTCTGGATGGCAGCGTTCGCCTGATCGGCACTGCCGGCGGCATCGACGACGTTGGTCGCCCAGCCAAGTTCATCGGCGGCTTTCGTGGCGCCCTGGATGTAGCGGACATTGTTGGCTTCCGTGGCGCTGATGGACACGATGCCAAGAAGCGGCTTGTCCTGCGCCGCGGCACCGGCCGCCATGAGCGAGAGCGTCCCAGCGGCGATCATGCAAGCTAGATTCTTCATATACTCCTCCCTTCGCCTCATTTGCCGTCCAATGCCTCCTGACAGCAAACCGTTTCGCTAACGTCCCGCAAATTGCGGTCCAATGCAAGTATGAATCCGCTAGACAGCGCCACAAATCTAAACGAAACTTCAGCGAAACGATTAGCTATCAGGGCACAATGGCCACCATCAAGGACGTTGCCAGAAGGGCTGGCGTATCGACCGCAACGGTTTCCGCCGTCATGAACGATACCGCGTTTGTCAGCCCCGAGCTGAGGGCTCGCGTCGTCACCGCCATTCGCGAGTTGCGCTATGAACCCTCGCTGGCTGCCCGCAACCTGCGCCGCAACCGCAGCCAGTTGATCGCCCTGGCGGTGGCCGATCTCTCCAACCCGTTCTACGCGCGCATTGTCTGGTCGGCGGAGGCCGCCGTGGCCGCGTGGGGCTATTCACTCGTCCTCTTCAACAGCGATGAAAAGCCTGACACCGAGCGGCGCATCCTGTCACGAATTCGTACTCTTGGGTGCGACGGAATGGTTCTGGTTCCGGTGGGCGCGGCCAATCAATACCAACCGCATGAGTTCGATGGGATGGCGACCGTTCTTCTGGGGCGATCGATCGAAGGCAACGGCGCCGATACGGTAACTATAGACAATCGTGCGGCGGGACGTCAGGCCGTCGATTACCTGCTCGACCTTGGTCATCGGCGTATCGGCTCGATCACCGGTCCGATGCAACTGTCGACGAGCAGGGGCAGGCTCGACGGCATGATCGAGGCGATGGCGGCACGCGGGCTTGCACCGCAGCCCGGCCACGTCCGGTCCGGCGAATTTCGCGAAGAAGCCGCTTATTCGGTCGCGCGGGACATGATGGGCTCGCCAAACCGCCCAAGTGCGATCTACGTTGCCAATGGCGTCATGGCAATCGGCGTGATGCGCGCCATTGCCGATCTTGGCTTGCGCTGTCCACAGGACGTCTCGATTGTCTCGACGGATACTGTCGCGGGCGCCGGTGGCTTGAAGCCACGGCTGACGAGAACCGAGCACCCCATTGCCGATATGACCAACGAAGCGCTGCGCCTGCTTGTGGATCGGATCGAGGAAAGGGGATCCGAGCCCACGCGCAACATCGTCTTTCAGCCGGCATTGATCGTCGGGGAAAGCTGCACACCGCTGCGCGGGGACCTCGATTGACAGAGTTCCTGCTGCGGACCGCAGCAACGTTTGCCAGGCGGATGCCGCGCGCTCGTGATGTTTCCCGGGCCATCTGTTTCGCGTCTCGGGGATTTTGACGTCTTGCAACAGGTGCGCCGCGCTGGTCTCTGCCGCGCACATGGCGATGCCTAACGTCCCGGACTTCGATTGCGGCTGCGGACGTGGCGACCAAAATCGAGCACGCAGGCGAAAGCGTTCTGGGACCCCGCTGTCCGGTTCCTGAATAACAAGCCGTCCTGCGTCGATACCGTCTCGCTCAGATGGTTTTCGACATGGCCCTTGCGGCCGCCACGGTCAGCTCGTTGGTGCGGATCCCCGCCTGAAGCCCCTTAATCAGGTTCACACATCGGCGTCACATCAGGCAGATGAGCGGCCCAGCGGCATGTGGCGCTTGGCAAGGCCACGGCATCAGAAAAGTGATCGAATAGTCCGCGCATGCGGACCTTGTCGGCCCCTTGGAGCGCCACAATTCCCCTCGCGAAGGGACGAAGAACTCACCTGTTGAACAGGAGGAGGCTATGAAGCACCAGACACTTGACCAACTCTCTAGCGTTGCCGACGTTCACGCTGAACCAACGGACCTTATTGCGACTCGGAGCCAGCGTCTCGAACGTTGGGCGAAACTTCTGGAGCAAAATCCCGGTCGGCGTCTCGAGGCGCTTACGGGCACCGAACACGAGCCCCCGGAACTACGCAAAAAAATGCGTCACGACAACTCGCCGCTGACCGTTGCCTTCGAGGATGCGATTCTTCGCGCGCAAGGCTTGCGAGACGACACTTACGGTGAAGCCAAGCGCTTCTTCGAATTGACCGATCCGCAGTTGCACGAAATCGTCTGCCATTGCCATGTCGGGGCAACGATACGACCGCGATGGGCGGCCTCTCGTGTGCATGCGGCAATATCGGCGAGGCTCGGTTTCTTCGCTTGGCTGCGCGCAACATTCGCGCCTTGAGGCTGCACGGTTTGGCCTCGGCCACCGCCCAGCCGGGCCGTGGGTCACACATTCAAAATGGTGGCCATGACCTCGGTGGTTCGCTGGCGCGGAGTTCGGCTTGGCTTGTTCGGAAGACGAGGCGGTGAAGCGATTTTGCCGCCCCCATGACCAAGGTCTACCGCCCCACATGCGGTATGAATGCTGTACTTTAATTGACGCAAGGTCCAAACCACGATGCCGATTTCGGAGCAAGCAGGCGCCCCCCCGATCTGGCAATCCACCGTCCACGAATCGAACACCTGCGCTTTTTGCAGCGAACCCAGCCACCTTTTCCTTAGACGCACGTTGTCCTCAGCAACCCAGGAGACAGCGATGCCGAGCGATAGGAAAACCGCGACCTCGACGACCGTGCAAAAGCAGCAGCGCATACAGCGCAGGGTCGATGCCGACGATCGAGCAAAACCGAAATCAAAACCCACCGGGGCGATGCAGGCGGGTGCGCGAAAATACCCGGTGCCGCCATTTCCAAAGCAGCATCATCTCAAACCCGGCCATGAAGCAGAGATCAAACCAGCTCCGCTCTACGATGCTCCATTTTGGCGCGGCTCTGGCAAGCTCGAGGGCAAGGTGGCGCTGGTCACCGGAGGGGATTCCGGCATTGGGCGGGCCGTCGCCGTTCTTTTTGCACGCGAAGGCGCCGATGTGGCGATTGTGTATCTGTCCGAGGATGCCGACGCCGAGGTGACCAAGCAGGCGGTGGAAAGCGAAGGCCGCCGCTGCATCATTCTGCGCGGAGATGTGGCGGACCGAACCTTCTGCCGCAAGGCCGTGGCGAATACGGTCAAGCAATTGGGAAGGCTCGACGTGCTCGTCAACAACGCAGCATTCCAGGTGCATTCGACCGATTTCGCCGACCTGACCGAGGAGCATTTCGACGCCACCTTGAAGACCAACCTCTATGGATATTTTCATATGGCGCAGGAGGCTGTCGCGCATATGCAGCCCGGCTCGGCAATCGTCAACACCGGGTCGATAACGGGCATAGATGGGTCAAAGGAACTGATCGATTACTCGATGACCAAGGGTGGTATCCACGCTTTCACAAGGGCGCTATCGGGCAACCTCATCGACAAGGGAATCCGCGTGAATGCAGTCGCGCCCGGTCCGGTGTGGACACCGCTGAACCCTTCTGAAAAGCGGGCAGGCGACGTTTCGAAATTCGGTGCGAAGACGCCCATGAAGCGGCCAGCACAGCCGGAAGAGATTGCACCGGCCTATGTGTTTCTGGCATCGCCACAATGTTCCAGCTACATCACTGGAGAGATCCTGCCGGTGATTGGTGGCTATTGATCGTAGCGGCCTCAAGCGCGTTAATCCGCAATCTTGCCTAACGTGTCAGCGACCACCGTCCCGCGCTCTCCCATCGGCCGCGCCGGGCCCGTGGTGGAGTCGACGGCCGCTGCTGCTCCATTTCCGCGTTGATGGCGGCGGCGATCAGGACGATGACTGAAATCCACGTCCACATCATCAAACCGACGACCGCGCCAAGCGATCCGTATGTCGCATTGTAGTTGGCAAAATGCTGCAGATAGAAGGAGAAGAGCCATGAAGCTGAGATCCACACCGCTGTCGCGATGAGAGCGCCCCAGCTCAGCGATCGCCACTGAAGGCTCAAGGCGAAGGCCTTCTTCCAGGACAAAGGCGTCGAGTGGGTCTTCCGCGATTCGATTGCCGCCCAGCGCGTCGTCCGCGACTTCGCAAGCGTCACGATGAAGCCGCGTCCGGTCTCCAGGCCGATCCGCACTTTCAAGTAGAATGAATGCTTCCTGCACGGTACCAATCCACCGGTCTTGGCGCCTTCACGCAGGCCCACCTTGGCCGATGTTTGAACGCCAGGTCTTTCATCGCCCGCCTCCTAAATTCATCGAACCTGGTTCGAGTCGCGCCCAACAACGTGGGCGCGCGCTCCCTGTTCCTTCACTGCCGAAGCGCATATGCGGCTTCGATTATTATCGCCAGGCACGTGCATCTTTTTGGGGGCGGATGGGCGTTTGGAGATAAATCCAACAAACGGTGAGTTCCATGAAGGCGTTGACCAAAGATGACCTGGAAGGTGAGGCCAAACTGTCCGAAGATGCTGATCTCATTGTCAATCGAACGGCCCATTTTGTCGCAGACTGGATTGACGAGCATGTAGTCGAGAAGCCACCCTCGTCGCGGACCGCGTCGACGTTGTTTCAGAACTCGCCAGCCAGTGCATCGCGGATGCGCGAGAGGAAGGCATTGCGGCCGAGGGCATCCAGGACGAGGTTGGTGACCTGAAGGAGTACATTGCTGAGGCGATTATCGAGGAAGGCGGATCGTCGGATCGCAAGGGTAGGAAACGGGACCAAGGGTAGTGCTGCGCTTCGAGGTACATGCCCGCGACGGCGAGGTTGTGTTTCAACCTTCTTGTGGCTGCCGACTAACCCTCCGCCTCTTGCCTTGTCCATAGCCTTTTTCTAGTCGCCGCCGGTCCTCGCGCAACAAATACTTCGCCTGCTTCGGCGATACGTCGGGTTATTCGGCCAGACGGATCGCCTCACGCTCCTCGTCGTGCGATCTTGTTTTGTCCTGAGCCATAATGGCGCCTCCTATCCAGGTTGGAACCTCGGGCCTTAAGCGCACGAGGCACGGCTGCCTAGAGCGGCCGTTGAGCGCTTGGCGAGACCTCATTGCCATCTGTTGTCAGTTCTGGGTTTTTCTTTCCTTGCTGCCTGTGGATTTTTGACCGGGGGGCCATGCGCTTCGCATCTTTGGAGTGAGCCGCCAGCGCTGGCCCAGCGCCGGTGTCCTTGTGCATATCGCCTGAGTGTTCCTCCCGGGCGATTGCGTGCTCGCAACATTTGAAAATAGTTTGCTGAAGAAGCCCATCTCATTGTCCTTGATTCAAGCGCGCGCGTGGATGTTTTCACATCCGGCACAGTCGCGGCGATACCCCAGTCAAAACCGGTCGGCGGGCAACAGGGTAATCATCAACGGGCCTTGCCGTGCGGGAACCATTGAAAATCCACGGCGTTACGCAGTCCCTAAGGGTATCAAAAAGGGGGCAGCGTGATCCTTGACGATGCAACACCAATAGCTTCGGGCGTAGAAGGCCTCGACTATGTGCTAAGAGGGGGATACGCGAAGTTTCGGTCTCATCTCGTCGAAGGGAGACCTGGTTCCGGCAAGACCACGCTTGGCCTTCAGTTCTTGATCGAGGGCGCCCGCAATCAAGAGCGGTGTCTCTACATCACGCTCTCCGAGAGCAAACGGGAACTAACCTCGGTAGCCAACCGGCATGGCTGGGACCTCAAGGGCATAGAAATCCTGGAGTTGGTTCCCCCGGAATTGAGCCTCGACCCGTCACAACTGCAGACGCTTGTCCATTCCTCGGATCTCGAACTTGGCGAAACGGTGCAGGCCGCACTCGCCGAGATCGAGCGAATAAAACCTGACCGGGTTGTGTTCGACTCCCTCTCGGAAATTCGGCTGTTATCACAGGGCTCTCTTCGCTATCGCCGCCAGGTCCTGGCGCTGAAGAGCTTCTTTCTTCTCAATAACGCCACCGTGCTGCTGCTGGACGACCTGACAGCTGAACATGATGACCTCAATCTGCATTCCATAAGTCATGGCGTTATCCGCATGGAACAACTATCGCCCATTTACGGTGGCGAGCGACGCCGCCTGCGTGTCATCAAGATGAGGGGCGTGGAAATCCGCGGTGGGTTCCACGATTTCGTCATCCGGCCGGGCGGCGTCACCGTGTTCCCCCGGCTCGTGGCGGGCGAGCACAAGGAAGCCGAGCACGGAGCGCCGGCACTCAGTGAAAGCTCCGTTGACACGCTTGTCGGAGGGGGCCTTGACCGTGGCACGAGCACGCTGCTGATTGGACCGTCAGGAGTCGGCAAGTCGACGATCGCCTGCACCTATTGTCACGCCGCGTTGCTTCGGGGCGAACGCGTTCAGGTGCTTCTGTTCGACGAGACCGAGCGTATCTTTCTGACCCGAGCGGCCGGTCTTGGCATGGATTTCAAGAGGTTCATCAACGACGGCGCCCTCCTGCTCGAACAGATCGATCCAGCGGCGATTTCGCCGGGTGAGCTGTCAGCGCGCGTCCAGTCCGGCGTGGATGAATCCAACGTCCGGATTGTCGTCATCGACAGCCTCACCGGCTATCTCAATGCCATGTCGGAAGAGCAGCATCTGGTGCTGCAGATGCATGAAATCCTGACCTATTTGAACCAGAAGGGAGTGGTCACCATCCTGTTGCTGGCAAACCATGGGCTGATCGGCCAGATGGCAACACCGGTGGACATGACCTATCTGTGCGATGCCGTGATGCTATTGCGCTTCTTCGAGAGCGGTGGACGTCTTCGAAGGGCAATATCGGTGGTTAAAAAGCGTGTTGGTTCGCATGAGGATACGATCCGGGAATTCAGGATCAGCAGCCAGGGCCTTTCTGTCGGCGAGCCACTTGATCAGTTCAGAGGCATTCTGACCGGAGTTCCCTTTTTCGAAGGCAAACAATCCGATCTGCTGAGTGACGAGGCATCATGATGCCGACGAAACCTGAAGTCCTGATCCTGACTCCATTGGGGCGGGATGCCCAGATCGCCGCATCGATCCTGGCGACCAGCCAGATTTGCACTCGTATTTGTGCGTCGCTTGAAGAGACCGTGCCGTTGCTGGCGGAAGCGCAGTGCCTGGTCGTTGCCGAGGAAGCCTTGATCAGTTCTGATCGTGCCGCATTCGCATCATGGCTGGACAACCAACCGGCATGGTCCGATTTTCCGATCGTGCTCCTCGTGATGCGCGGAACCGAATTCGACAAGCGGCTGGCGTTTCTCGATCGCTACCTGATCGTGCTTGAGCGGCCCTTCCTGGCTTCCAGCCTTGCCAACTCGGTGCGGTCGGCGCTGCGCGCCAGGGCACGTCAATTGGAGGTCAGATCCTACATCGAGCAGAGGCAAGAGGTTGCCGATCGGCAGAAGCTGTTGATCCGGGAGTTGCATCACCGCGTCAAGAACACGCTGGCCAATGTGAGGGCGATGATGGGCGCGACGGTACGGTCTAGCGGCAGCATCGAGGATTTCGTGCGCGACTTTTCGGCCAGGATCGTGTCGCTCGCCGATACCCACTCAATGCTGACTGACGATTACTGGCAGACCGCTTCGCTGAAGAAGTTGCTGGAGGGCGAACTCAGGCACTACGAGACGCGCGACAGGCCGCGTATCCTGCTCGAAGGCCCTGATGTGGCGTTGGTCGCCGACATTGCGATACCGGTTGGCATGGCGTTCCATGAACTTGCCTCCAACTCGTCCAAATTCGGGGCGCTCTCGCGCCCGCACGGACGGCTCGACGTGCGTTGGTCGGTGGGCAGCGTCAGCAACGTTCAGATCGTCAATCTCGACTGGCGCGAGCACGACGGCCCGAAGGTCGAGCCGCCCAAGCGGCGGGGGTTCGGCACGACGTTGCTGGAGAAGGTGGTGGCAGTCCAGTGTGATGCCAAGGTCGAGCTGAACTACGACCGGGACGGCCTGCATTTCACGATGGCGCTGCCGCTTCGCGATACTCGACTCGTGCCAGCCTACTCCTGAGAGGCCTATTGCGATCTCCGCCTCAAGATTTGGCATGCGGGGTGCTGGTATCGCTGATACTGGTAGCTACCGAATAGAACGCAGGCCTTCGGCTGGCGGCGCTGGTCACAATCTGCAAAGGATCGCCAGAGGATCACCGCGCTGATCCGCCTGGAGACGCTTAACGCGATCGAGCTGACGCCCTAGGGCGTAGACTCATTACTGCGTAGCCAGATGCGAGTTGAGACGAGCTTGAGCGCAGCAAGATAGTTTTCTGCCAGCTTGTCGTAGCGTGTCGCGATCCGCCGGAACTGCTTGGCTTTATTGAAGAAGCGCTCTACGAGGTTGCGCGCCTTGTAGAGGAAGGGACTGAAGCAGATCGGGTCCTTGCGGTTGGCCTTGGGCGGGATGTTAGCCCAAGCCTTTCGCTCGGTGATGGCCGTGCGCAACGCGTTCGCATCATAGCCCTTGTCGGCGAGCAGCATGGCACCCTTGGGAAAATCCCTGATCAAGTCGACTGCGGAGGCGATGTCGCTCTTCTGGCCTGCCGTTAGCGTTAGCTTGATCGGCCTCCCTTGAGCGTCGACAAGGGCATGGATTTTGGTGGTCAGGCCGCCCCGAGAACGACCGAGGCAATAATCTCGACCCCCTTTTTGCCGTCGCGCCTTGCTGATGGACGCGGACAATGGAGGTGTCGATCATCTGCACCTCGCCGTCATGGGCTTTTGTAATGTCGGCCATGAGGCGGTCCCACACACCTGCTTTCCGCCATCGGACAAAGCGGTTGTAGCAGGTGGTGCGTGGGCCGTATCGCTCTGGCAGATCGCGCCATGGCGCACCGGATTGCAGCACCCAGAAGATGCCGTTGAGCACCCGCCGGTCATCGACGCGCGGCACTCCTCGCGGCTTGTTGGGCAGGAGCGGTTGGATCACGCGCCACTCGAAGTCGGTCAGATCATATCGGCTCATGTCGAGCTTGAATCAGGATCCAGTGCAATATGAAAGACGTCAGTTGGAAAACGACGCATTGCTGACGTTGCGACAATTCAGCGACAACCGCTAACTCTTCCGCAATCGGCATCATGTAGAGGCGGGGAATGATACGACGCTCCTTGTCTTCGTCCGTTTTTCTCACTTGCCTCGTGATGCTTAGCAACATCTTGGCATCGTGCTCGCCCTCGCCACAACCTGTCTCGGATGCTGACATAGACTTCCTCGCCTCCGATGCTCATGTCGTTGTCGGCGACGTGCCTCTCGTCTTGCCCTTTATTGCGCTCACCGGTTATGTCGCCGCGAAACCCTCATTCTCGCTCAACAGACAGCAAGATCGCCAGGCGGCGACAGATCGCTTGGAGGCGTTTCGCAAAGCTGCCATCAACCCCCAAGCCGCGCCGAAGATCGATCAGCTTGAGATTGCGGTGTATGCGTATGGATGGAATGACCTCGACCCGAAGCCGTTCAAAAGAATCTGTGCTCGGCTAAGTCGGCAATGGTCCAAGTCCGTTTGCGATGACCCATGGGCGGCGCTTAAACAGGCGATGCCGGAAAATCGCTTTTATGTTGTCAACGACAGGAATTTTGATGCGTTCGACAACTATTTCACCGTTGGCGGCGAACGCGTCTCCGACCAACTTCATTCGATGCAACTGAAGGTTAACGAAGCATCTGTCGTTTGTGATCGGAATCTTGAGCCTTCCAAAACCGCTATTTGCACGGCAGCAATACAAATCAAACAGCATCTTGCTGCAGTATGGACGGTTTGGGATAGCACTGGTGAGACCCATTCTCGGCAAGCTGAGCGCGAAGGCAAATCCATCACCGCATTTGTGCGCCACGCTATCGGACCGTCCGAGGACTTCTCGGCTCTTCTCGCCGACGTATGCAAACTGAGGAACCCGAAGAGCAGTATCGGGCCGGGTGGCAGCCCTTGCGGTAGTCCTATTTCAAAATCGCGCTAAGTCCGCTTCCACCACATCTCGGTCATTTCGCATTTATGAGTTCACGGCCTAGTTGCCCAACAGCGAGGCTTCTCCAGCATTGGAGTTAGACAATCGCCGTTTCACCGCGACCCTTCCGACACTGGCGCAAGA
>NZ_CM185035.1:1415000-1417500 GCF_059683685.1 Mesorhizobium sp. RCAM 05099 | reverse complement strand
CTTGGGACCTGCTCCAGCCCCAGGATGCGATGAGTCGACATCGAGGTGCCAAACAACCCCGTCGATATGGACTCTTGGGGGTCATCAGCCTGTTATCCCCGGCGTACCTTTTATCCGTTGAGCGATGGCCCTTCCACGCGGGACCACCGGATCACTATGACCGACTTTCGTCTCTGCTCGACTTGTCAGTCTCGCAGTCAGGCAGGCTTATGCCATTGCACTCAGCGAACGATTTCCGACCGTTCTGAGCCCACCATCGCGCGCCTCCGTTACTCTTTAGGAGGCGACCGCCCCAGTCAAACTACCCACCATACATTGTCCCGGACCCGGATAACGGGCCGCGGTTAGACATCCATAGTAATAAGGGTGGTATTTCAAGGGTGGCTCCACCTGAGCTGGCGCCCAGGTTTCAAAGCCTACCACCTATCCTACACATGCCACTACGAATGCCAATGTAAAGCTATAGTAAAGGTGCACGGGGTCTTTCCGTCTAACCGCAGGAACCCCGCATCTTCACGGGGAATTCAATTTCACTGAGTCTATGCTGGAGACAGCGGGGAAGTCGTTACGCCATTCGTGCAGGTCGGAACTTACCCGACAAGGAATTTCGCTACCTTAGGACCGTTATAGTTACGGCCGCCGTTTACTGGGGCTTCGATTCAGAGCTTGCACCCCTCCTCTTAACCTTCCAGCACCGGGCAGGCGTCAGACCCTATACGTCGTCTTGCGACTTCGCAGAGCCCTGTGTTTTTGATAAACAGTCGCTACCCCCTGGTCTGTGCCACCCTCCTCTACTTGCGTAGAAAAGGGTCACGCTTCTTCCGAAGTTACGCGTGCAATTTGCCGAGTTCCTTCAGCATAGTTCTCTCAAGCGCCTTGGTATACTCTACCAGACCACCAGTGTCGGTTTCGGGTACGGTTTATAAGGAGGAGCTATTTCCTGGAACCACGCAGCAGCCCGTTCAATCCGATAAGATTGGACTACCTCAATGATCCGTCACTACCTCCAAGCCCACGAATATTAACGTGGTTCCCATCGACTACGCGTTTCCGCCTCGTCTTAGGGGCCGGCTAACCCTGCTCAGATTAGCTTTAAGCAGGAACCCTTGGTCTTTCGGCGGGGGAGTCTCTCACTCCCCTTACGTTACTCATGTCAGCATTCGCACTTCTGATACCTCCACCACCCCTCACGGGTATGGCTTCATCAGCTTACAGAACGCTCCGCTACCGCTTGGCCCTTGCGGACCAAACCCTAAGCTTCGGTGTATGGCTTTAGCCCCGTTACATTTTCGGCGCAAAGACCCTTATTTAGACCAGTGAGCTGTTACGCTTTCTTTAAATGATGGCTGCTTCTAAGCCAACATCCTGGTTGTTTTGGGATCCTCACATCCTTTCCCACTTAGCCATAACTTGGGGACCTTAGCTGTAGGTCAGGGTTGTTTCCCTTTTCACGACGGACGTTAGCACCCGCCGTGTGTCTGCCGACTAGTACTCCCAGGTATTCGGAGTTTGGTTAGGTTTGGTAATCCGGTGAGGACCCCTAGCCCATCCAGTGCTCTACCCCCTGGGGTATTCGGTCGACGCTCTACCTAAATAGATTTCGCGGAGAACCAGCTATTTCCGAGTTTGATTGGCCTTTCACCCCTAGCCACAAGTCATCCCGAACTATTGCAACAGTTATGGGTTCGGTCCTCCAGTAAGTGTTACCTTACCTTCAACCTGCTCATGGCTAGATCACTCGGTTTCGGGTCTAATGCGACGAACTGAACGCCCTATTCAGACTCGCTTTCGCTGCGCCTACACCTAGCGGTTTAAGCTTGCTCGTCACACTAAGTCGCTGACCCATTATACAAAAGGTACGTGGTCACCCAGGACGAACCTTGGGCTTCCACTGTTTGTAGGCAACCGGTTTCAGGTACTCTTTCACTCCCCTTGTCGGGGTGCTTTTCACCTTTCCCTCACGGTACTAGTTCGCTATCGGTCATGCACGAGTACTTAGGCTTGGAGGGTGGTCCCCCCAATTTCAGACAGGATTTCACGTGTCCCGCCTTACTCGAGGACGATGATTTGCATTACGCGTACGGGGCTGTCACCCACTATGGCCCTACTTTCCAGAAGGTTCCGCTTGTCTCATCATCGCCACTGGCCTGGTCCGGGTTCGCTCGCCACTACTTCCGGAGTCTCGGTTGATGTCCTTTCCTACGGGTACTTAGATGTTTCAGTTCCCCGCGTTCGCCACTTTACCCCTATGTATTCAGGGTAAGTTACCTATTATCGATACTTGGAAACCACAGCAGCAAGTCACCCTGCTGCTCTGATTTTCCAAGTACCTTAGGTGGGTTTCCCCATTCGGAAATCTACGGATCAAAGGGTATTCGCACCTCCCCGTAGCTTATCGCAGCGTATCACGTCCTTCATCGCCTGTGCATGCCAAGGCATCCACCAATTGCCCTTAAGACACTTGATCGTTCTCATTGCCAATGCCCACCCGCGCAATCCG
>NZ_CM185035.1:0-1410000 GCF_059683685.1 Mesorhizobium sp. RCAM 05099 | reverse complement strand
CGATGACCTTGTCGCCTTCAAGCGCGAGCGCGAGCGCATCGACGATCTGCTGAAGCAGGAAGACAGCGATTCGCTGAAAGTCGCGAGCGCCAAGATCGACGGCTGATTGGTTGAAGTTCAGCCTTGCGTATCTTCGGCACGCCGCGACCATGGCAGCCGCTCGCCGGAAATGGTCGTCCACGCGATGACAGCCGAAAGCAGGCAAAGCAGCGCTGTCACCGAGGAGACCGCGGAAAACGCAGCATCGCTGGCGGCGAGCCTTGCCGCATCGAGTGCCGGCGCAAGTCCGGCCGGTGCCGGTTCGCCGAAGCCCGGTACGCCGGGCATTGCATTCCCATCCAGTGCATGCGCGTAGACCCAGGCTGCAAGCGACCCCATCGCCGCCACGGCGATCAGGCCGCCGATGCGCGAAACGGCATTGTTTATACCGGAGGCAGCACCCGTATCCTTGTCTTCCACTGCCGTCATGATCGCGGTCGACAGCGGCGACACCACCAGCGCCATGCCGAGCCCCATCAGCGCCATCAGCGGAAATGTTCCCGCCCAGAAATTATGGATGCCAGCATGGGTGAGCAATGCAAGTCCGGCGAAGGCGAGAGCCACGACCAGGCTGCCGCAGGCAATCGGAAAACGCGGCCCGATCCGGTCCGAGAGCAGGCCGACCGGTCCCGACAGGAGCGCGATCGATGCCGACAAGGGCAGGAAGATGAAGCCGACCTCCGCCGTGCTCAATCCCCAGCCGGCGATCAGCAGCATCGGCAGATAGAAAAGATTGGCCGACAGCGCGAAATAGAGGAAGAACGTTGCGACATTGGCGCCGGCGAAAGCGCCGACACGAAACAGCGACAGATCGATCATCGGCTCGCGCTGCCGAAGCTCGAAGAAGATGAAGACAGCCAGCAATACGGCGCCGGCGGCGATACTCGGCCCCGACATATGCCCCTCGCCGCTGGCGCTCATCGAGGTCAGCCCGTAGGCGAGCGCGCCGAAGGCCAATGTCGCAAGCGCCGCACCACCAAGATCCAGACTGCGTTTCGCCGTCGGCGCGTCGGCCGGGATCTTGGCCAGCAGAAGGTAGATCGAGATGAGGCCGAGCGGCAGGTTGATGGCGAAGATTGCTCGCCAGATGCCGTCGCCGAAAGCAGAAAGCACAAGGCCGCCGAGCACCGGGCCAAGTGCCGTGGTCAGCGCCGAAGCCGCCGCCCAGATGCCTATCGCGCGGCCGCGTTCTTTCTTCGGGTAGGCCTTGGCGATGATGGCGAGGCTGCCCGGCACCATGATCGCGGCACCAATGCCCTGGATGGCGCGAAACGCGATCAGCACAGCCGCATTCGGCGCCAGGGCACAGGCAAGCGAGGCAACAATGAACAGCGCAATGCCTGCCACAAAGGCGCGGCGCAACCCGAATCGATCGCCGGCGGCGCCGCCGGCAAGGATCAGCGCCGAGAGCGTCAATGCATAGGCATTGGAAATCCATTGCGCCTCGGCAAGGCTGGCGCCGAGGTTGACGCGGATCGCCGGCATGGCGATGGCCAGGATCGAACCGTCGATGAAGCCAAGCGCCGAGGCCAGGATCGCCGCGATCAACACAAACCGCCGCCGCGATTGCGGACAGAACGTTCCGTTCGTGACCGGGCTGGTCAGCGGGACCGCGGCGACTTCGCTTGGTGAATGCATGGAACCCTGCTTAGACCCCCAGCGCACCGGCAACAACCGGCCAGTGGCTTGCAGTCATTGAAACCAGTCTCACCTGAGACCGGCCGTCGCGCCAGGGTGGCACCTATCCGGATGCAAACGGTGGCAGTCATGCTAAGTTTTCCGGGGAGCTGCAGGCGTGGAGAAATCGATGAAGCGTCCACTCGAGGCATCGGCGGAGGGACGCGGCCGCGTCGTCGGCATCACCGACGGGGTGTCGCCATTGCACTCACCCTGATCGTGCTCGAGATCAGGGTCCCGGCGCACGAGGCGATCCATTCGGAACGCGATTTGCTTGCCGCGATCGCGGCACTCGCGCCACGCTTCCTGACCTATGCCTTGAGCTTCCTGACGCTGACCATCTTCTGGTTCGGCCAGCAGGCGCAGCATGGGTTGATCGCCAAATCCGACAGACGGCTTGCCACGCTGAACCTCTGCTTTCTCGCCTTCATCGCCCTGCTACCGTTCTCGACCGACCTTTTGGCCGACTTCCTCGAATTCAGGACCGCGGTGCTCGTCTACTGGCTCAATCTGCTGATGCTCGGCGTCACGCTGTTCGCCAGTTGGCGCTATGCGGAGCAAAGCGGCTTTCTGGCGGAAGATGTCGATGCGCAGACGCGACACACGGTCTACCTGCGTATCGTCAAGGCGCAGATCCTGTGGGCGATCGGCGCCGCACTGTGCCTGATCACCCCGTTGCTCAGCGTCGGCTTCATTCTGGTTGTGCAACTGATCTACGCGGCCACGCCAAGCGCGAAGTGGGTGCGCAGGATTATCGGCTGAGGCGCAGCGGAGGCCGTTGGCTCTTCAGTCGACAAACTCGACGGTGACACCCGGCGAGACGAGCTTAGCGAGTTCTCGCGCATCCCAGTTGGTCAGGCGCACGCAGCCATGGCTTTCGGTCTTTCCGATCTTCGACGGGTCCGGGGTGCCGTGGATGCCATAGGTCGGCTTGTCGAGCGCGATCCACACCGATCCGACCGGGCCGTTGGGGCCCGGCGGAATGGTCAGGATCTTGTCGTTCTGGCCCTGCTTGAAATTGATGTTGGGGTTGTAGGTGTAGTTCGGATCGAGCGCGACGCGCGACACCGTGTGCGTACCGGACGGTGACGGCGTATCCGACGAGCCGATGGTCGCGGGATAGGCCGCGACCAGCTTGCCCCCCGCGTCATAGGCGAAAACCTCTTTCTTGCCCTTGTCGGCGACGATGCGGGCGACCGGCGTCGAGACCAGCCTGCCGAAATTGGCGACCTTGATGATCGTGCCCGGACGATTGAAGTTGGCGTCCGGGTTGAGCGCCTTCAGATAGTTCTCGTCCATGTGGAAGCGCTCGGCGAGCGCTTCGGTCACCGAAATGTAGCCCATGCGATCGAGTTGCGCCTTCTGGCTGTAGTCTTCCGGGATCGAGGCGACATAGGGGCCGGCCGCATCTTCCGGTGTGATGGTGTAGTTGGCGAAGGCATCGCCGCCGGATTGTGCAAGTGCCGTCTGGATTCCGACCGCATCGGTCGATCGCAGATTGCTGCCCGTGATTTCGTTGTAGGCGGCAAGCGCCTTGTCGACATTCGAACCGAATCGCCCATCGATGACGCCAGGTGAAGCGCCGCCCCGGTCGAGCAGCACCTGAAGTGCGGCGACATCCTGGCGCGCTCCCAGCGAAAGCGACGGCTCGACAGTGGTCTTGTCGCCAGCCTTTGGTGGCAGTGCCGCCTGATCGGCAGGCGCGGCCTGTTCGGCGGGCGCTGCCGGCTGGACAGGTTCTATCGATGCCTCGTTGAGCGGCTGACGCTTGATGGTGCGCGGCTCTGCCGGCTGTGGTGCCTCGGGATAATTGTTGTCGTAGCTGCCGTCGTCCTGAGGCGCCGGCGGGTAGGCTTCCACGGAATTGTCACTATTGGGATCGTATTCGTCCGCCGGCGGCGGGATGACCCGGCCTTCCTCTTGCAACTGCTTGCGGCGGAACCGCGCCATATCTTCCGGATTGTCGAGGTAGTAGCGGTCGTCTTCGGCGGGGACGCGACCAAGCTCGCGCAGCCTTGTCTCACGGCGCAGCGCGCGACGGTCGAGCCGCGTCTGCGGCGGCTGGATGGCGATCACCTTGCCGGTATCGGCATCGACAATGACGCGGTTTCCCTGGCGTCGTAATAGATGTCCAGATTGCCGTCCTGGGCGACAAGGATGCCGCCGGCCGCAGCAGTGCGAACAGCCCGTGGCGAGGTATCGTCGGTCGGCGCGGCCATTGCACTTGAAGAAAGTATCCCGACGGCGAGCGCCGAGAGAGTGAAGATCGTCCGCAACATGGTGGCCAAACTCTCCGGTCCGTAATTGCCGCCGCCCGGCAGTGTCCCTGTGAGGCGAACCCTTCGCCAACAAACCAGTTACCCAGCATATGGTTCCAATATGAACCGGGCATGAAGATGGCGGCTTCCCGGCGCCTCGATGAATGTCGGCTAGCGGGCGGCAAGCCCCAGTTCCTTGCGCGCCTGCTTCGTCAGCTTGAGGGCAACCAGGCGATGGCTTTCGCGCAGATAGTCCTTCAGCGCAGCATCATCCACGCTCTGGCTTGTCCGACGCTGGATCCATGTCATGCCGCGAGAGGCAAGATAGGGCGCCGGCCGCAGTCCCGGTAGCTCCTTGAGCACATCATAGGCAATGTCGGAGCATTTGAAGGTGACGAACAGCTGCTGGCCTTGATCCCAGCCGCCGATCGCAAAGACCTTGGTCCCGACCTTCCAGACATGGGCGCCGCCCCACTGGACGACATGGGTTGTCGAAGGCAGTGAGGCGCAGAAGCTGTTGTAGTCGTCCAGCGTCATCCCTGCCCTCGCCGTTCATATGAAAACGCCGCGCATCCAGATTGGATGCGCGGCGTTGTATCAGGCTGCCGCCTCGGCCGCGACAATCGTCGGCTTCGAGCGGAAGTTCAGCCGGTCGGAACCGGCTGTCACCTTGACGGTCGAGCCGTCGAGGATGTCGCCGAGCAGGATCTTCTCCGCCAGCGGATCCTGGAGTTCCTTCTGCATCACCCGCTTCAATGGCCGCGCGCCATAGGCCGGGTCGTAACCCTTGGCCGCCAGCCAGTCGACCGCCTCCTGGTCGAGGCGGAGCGTGATCTTGCGGTCGACAAGCAGGTTTTCCAGCCGCTTGAGCTGGATCTCGACGATGCGGCCCATATCCTGCCGGCGCAGCCTGTGGAACAGGATCACCTCGTCGATGCGGTTGAGGAACTCCGGCCGGAACGAAGCCTTGACGACGTTCATCACCTCGTCGCGAACCTGATCGACATCCTGGTCCTCGCCAAGATTGACCAGATATTCGGCACCGAGATTCGACGTCATGATGATCAGCGTGTTGCGGAAATCGACGGTACGGCCCTGCCCGTCGGTCAGGCGACCGTCATCGAGCACTTGCAGCAGCACGTTGAACACGTCCGGATGCGCCTTCTCGATCTCGTCGAAGAGCACGACCTGATAGGGCCGGCGCCGCACGGCTTCGGTCAGCGCGCCGCCTTCCTCGTAGCCGACATAGCCGGGAGGCGCGCCGATCAGCCGCGAGACCGAGTGCTTCTCCATGAACTCCGACATGTCGATGCGCACCATGGCGCTCTCGTCGTCGAACAGGAAGCTGGCCAAGGCCTTGGTCAGTTCGGTCTTGCCGACGCCCGTCGGTCCGAGGAACATGAACGAGCCGATCGGCCGGTTCGGATCCTGCAGGCCGGCACGCGCCCGGCGCACGGCTTTCGAGACGGCTTGCACCGCCTCGCCCTGGCCGACGACGCGCTTGCCGATCTCGTCTTCCATGCGCAACAGCTTGTCGCGCTCGCCCTGCAACATCTTGTCGACCGGAATACCAGTCCAGCGCGAGACGATATGGGCGACGTGGTCGGGGGTGACCACCTCTTCGACCATGCCGACCTTGCCGTCCTGGGCTTCGGCGTCCTTGAGCTTCTTTTCCAGCTCCGGGATCTTGCCATAGGCAAGCTCGCCGGCGCGCTGGAATTCACCCTTGCGCTGGGCGATGGCGAGGTCGTTGCGCGCCTCGTCGAGCTGCTTCTTGAGGTCAGCCGCCAGCCCAAGCTTCTGCTTCTCCGCCTGCCACTTCGCGGTGATCTCGGTCGATTCCTCCTCGAGGCCGACGAGTTCCTTTTCCAGGCGGGCGAGCCGATCCTTCGACGCGTCATCCGTCTCGACCTTCAGAGCCTCGCGTTCGATCTTGAGCTGCATGATGCGGCGATCGATTTCGTCCAGCGCCTCGGGCTTGGAATCGACCTGCATGCGCAGCCGCGAGGCGGCTTCGTCGACTAGGTCGATCGCCTTGTCCGGCAGGAAGCGGTCGGCAATGTAGCGGTTGGACAGCGTCGCCGCCGCCACCAGCGCCGAATCGGAGATACGCACCTTGTGGTGCTGCTCATATTTCTCCTTCAGGCCGCGCAGGATCGAGACGGTGTCTTCCACCGACGGCTCGTCGACGAACACGGGCTGGAAACGGCGGGCAAGAGCCGGATCCTTCTCGACATGCTTGCGATACTCATCCAGCGTGGTTGCGCCGACGCAATGCAGTTCACCGCGCGCCAGCGCCGGCTTCAAGAGGTTCGACGCATCCATGGCGCCATCCGCCTTGCCGGCACCGACCAGCGTGTGCATCTCGTCGATGAACAGGATGATCCCGCCAGCGGCAGAGGTGACTTCCGAAAGCACGGCCTTCAGCCGCTCCTCGAACTCGCCGCGATACTTGGCGCCCGCGATCAATGAGCCCATGTCGAGCGCCATCAACTGCTTGTCCTTCAGCGATTCCGGCACGTCGCCGTTGACGATGCGCAGCGCCAGGCCTTCGGCGATTGCCGTCTTGCCGACGCCCGGCTCGCCGATCAGCACCGGGTTGTTCTTGGTGCGGCGCGACAGCACCTGGATGGTGCGGCGGATCTCGTCGTCACGGCCAATGACCGGATCGAGCTTGCCGGCACGGGCATCGGCGGTCAGGTCGCGCGCGTATTTCTTCAGCGCGTCGTAGCCCTGCTCGGCACTCGCCGAATCGGCGGTGCGGCCCTTGCGGAGGTCATTGATGACCTGGTTCAACGCCTGCGCGGTAACGCCGGCCTTGGCCAGGATCTCGGCGGTCTTGGCCGATTTCTCCATGGCGAGCGCCTGCAGCAGCCGCTCGACCGTGACAAAGCTGTCGCCGGCCTTCTTGGCCAATTCCTCCGCCGTCGAAAACACCTTGGCCAGCGGCTGTGCCAGATAGAGCTGGCCATTGCCGCCTTCGACCTTGGGCATCGCCTCGAGTGCCGCCTCGACGGCAAGTTTGACGTCGCGGACGCTGCCGCCGGCGCGCTCGATCAGCGAAGCGACCAAGCCCTCGTCATCATCGACGAGAACTTTCAGTATGTGTTCGGGAGTGAATTGCTGGTGGTTGCGCGAGAGCGCCATGGTCTGTGCGGACTGGATGAAGCCGCGTACGCGCTCGGAATATTTCTCAAGGTTCATATCTGTCTCCTTCCATCACCGGCCCACTTTGCGGCACCGGATCAGATTGCGGTGACGGACCCGCCCATTCGAGCCGAATCCTGTTCAGCCGAGATATGGTGCATAGGCCATGCTGTCTCAAGACGCTTTGATATCGGTCAACGCATAATATTCCGCCGCGGCACAAAACAAAAACGGCGGAGATTTCTCCCCGCCGTTCAATGTCTTGAGAGCCGTTCGATCAGTTGTCGATGTCGACGATCACCGGCTCAGCGTTGCCGCTGTCGACCGGAGCCACGGCCACCTCGCCGGCATCGGCATTGTCGCCACCACCGTCGACTTGGTCGGCATTGACGCGCGGACGGCGCGGACGCCTCGGGCGACGGGCGGCACCACTTTCGGCAGCCGCCTCGTTGAGTTCGGCCCGGGCGGCAAGATCGGCCGGCGAGAGATGCTCGAACAGCGGAGCCGGTTCGGCCGCAATGGATTCGGACGCAATGGATTCAACTGGCGAGCCGGTCTCCGCCTGGATAGGGGCCTCGTTGCGCTGCTGTTGACCGCCTTGCTCGGCGGACGAACCATAATCGCGCTGGCCACCCTGGCCATAACCGCCATTGGGCCGACGATCGCGATGGCGCCCGCCATTGTTGTCGCGGCCGCCATTGTTGCGTCCGCCATTGTTGTCACGCGTGTCGCGGCCGCTTTCGCGGTTCAGCGCGACCTCGGCCGGCATGCCTTCGATGATCGGCTGCGGACCGGCGCCATGGCTGGCTGCGGGCACCTGTGTCTCGGAATTGGCGTTCCCGCTATTGCCGGCATTATCGAACTCGTCACGATCCTCATCGCCGTCATCGTCGAAGTCGTCGCGATTCTGCTGGACGTTCTGGATCGGCATTTGCGCCTGCGCGGCCGCGATGATGCGATTGTAGTGTTCGGCGTGCTGGAGATAATTTTCCGCCATGACCCGGTCGCCGGAGCTGTGCGCGTCACGGGCAAGGGTGGCATATTTTTCGGCGATCTGCTGAGCCGATCCGCGAATCTTCACGTCCGGGCCGTTGCTCTCGTAGTTGCGCGTCAAGGGATTTGGCCCCTTGCGGTTGTTGTTGTTGTTATTGTTGTTGCCACCGCCGCCGCCACTATTGTTGCGACCGCGCATGCGCCTGTTCTGCTGTTGTGGCCTCATTCGACTCTCTTCATTTTGAAATTTTCGAAAAACTCTTCACGAACGGAGGCGCTCATGCAGCCAGCCGTTTCGTTTCTTCACCGGCGTTCGCCCGCATCGATTGCGTTGGCGCCACGTGCCATCCTGTTCCGGTTACATCACTTGCCGGACGATTCCCGCACGAAGCTTGGGCGTCGTTTGCGCAAGAAGGCAGCTATTTCCAAGGAAACCGAATCGCTAAGAGCACTGCCTGCTTCGTCTCATCCGGTTGAGGCGACCCTAGCCGCATTCCCCTGTATTGCCAAGCGCTTTTTTCGCACTGCGTCAAGGCTTTCCCTGTTGAAAGACAAGAACCCTGTCGTTTCCGCCAAGATCGCCAAACACCCCAGCGGCCGCATAGCCGGCTGCGTGGAATATCTCGCTGACCTCGTTGCGCTGCGTGTGGCCGATCTCTACCGCGATTCTGCCTTCGGCTTCCAGAAACCTTGCCGCCTCGGCGGCGATGATTCTGTACGGGGCCAACCCGTCCACGCCACCATCAAGGGCCAGGCGTGGGTCGAAATCGCGGACTTCGTCCTGCAGATTTCCAATGTCTTGAGATGGTATATAGGGAGGGTTTGCGGCAATTACATGGTAACGGCCGGAAACTTTTTCGAACCAGTCGGACTGGAGCGCCGTGAACCGGCCGCCAAGCCCGAGTTGCCTGGCATTGCGATTCGCCGTCTCCAGCGCGCCAGCGGCAATGTCAACGCCCGTGGCGATCGCGGCTGGCGCGGCACTGAGCAGTGCCAGCGCAATGGCGCCGGTGCCGGTGCCGAGATCAAGGATGCGGCATTCGCCCTCCCGCGCCGCAATCGCCTCGACGAAGGGCAGCACCGCCTCGACCAGCGTTTCCGTATCTGGCCGCGGTTCCAGCGTTTCCGGCGACAGCGACAGGCGCAAGCCGTAGAATTCACGATAGCCCAGGATGCGGTGCACCGGCTCGCCGCCGGCGCGCCGTCGCAAGGCGGCATCGATTGCCGCGAGAGCGTTCCCCTCGACCTTGCGTTCCGGATCGGCAATCGCCTGCGTGCGGCTCGTGCCGGAAAAATGTTCGACGATCAGCCGCGCATCGAGCGCCGGATCATCAACAGCGGCCGCGGCAAGCCGAGCCCGCGCTGCCCGCAGCAGCGGCCCCAGCGTCTCGGGCAGTTTGTCAGCCATCGATGCCGATGTCGGCAAGCAGCTTCGACTGGTGATCGGCGATCAGCGCGTTGATAATCTCGTCGAGTTCACCCATCATCACCCGGTCGAGCTTGTAGAGGGTCAGGTTGATGCGGTGGTCGGTGACCCGCCCTTGCGGGAAATTATAGGTGCGGATGCGCTCCGAGCGATCGCCCGAGCCGACCTGCGATTTGCGCGATTCCGAGCGCTCCTCGTCAACCTTGCTGCGCTCCAGGTCATAGAGTCGTGCCCGCAGGATCTGCATGGCCTTCGCGCGGTTCTGGTGCTGCGACTTTTCCGCCTGCACCACCATGATGCCGGTCGGCAAATGGGTGATGCGGACGGCAGAATCGGTGGTGTTGACGTGCTGGCCGCCGGAGCCGGAGGCACGCATCGTGTCGATACGGATGTCTTCGGCCTTTATGTCGATGTCGACTTCTTCCGCTTCCGGCAGCACGGCCACTGTCGCCGCCGACGTGTGGATGCGCCCGCTCGCCTCGGTCGCCGGCACACGCTGCACGCGATGCACGCCGGATTCGAACTTCAGGTGGGCAAAGACGCCCCTGCCCGACACCGTGGCGATGATTTCCTTGAAGCCGCCAGCATCGCCATCGCTGGCCGACACTGTCTCGAACCGCCAGCCCCGCGCGGCGGCGTAGCGCTCATACATGCGAAACAGGTCGCCGGCGAAGAGTGCCGCCTCGTCGCCGCCGGTACCGGCGCGGATTTCGAGAATGGCGTTCTTGTCGTCGGCGGCATCCTTGGGCAGCAGCAGGATCTGGATGTCCTTCTGCAGCGCCTCGATGCGCTCCTCAACCTCCGGCAGGTCGGCCTCCGCCAGAGCTCGCATCTCGGCATCGGTGCCCTTGTCGGCAAGCATCGCTTCGAGGTCGGCCTGCTCATGCTCGGCCGCGCGCAGCGCCCTGACCTTTGCCACCATGTCCTGGATTTCGGCATATTCCGACGCCATCCGCACATAGGCATCCGGCGCCGGCCCGGCCGACATCTGCGCTTCGAGCATCTCGAAACGCTTGACGACTTGATCCATACGATCGCGGGGCAAATTGACCATGATCAGGGCGCTACAATGGGATCGAGCGGTCGTCGGCAAAGGCCTGCAGCAGCGCCCGCATCGGCAGCCCCTGCGCCGGCGCCATGAGATTGTCGTCGAAGAACGCCTCCAATTCCTCCAGCGGCAGTTCCGTCAGCATCGCCTTGACGGGGCCGATCGAGGCCGGCGACATCGAGATCGAGCGAAAACCGAGACCGATCAGCGCCATCGCCGAGATCGGCTTGCCGGCGAGTTCGCCGCACAGCGTCACCGGCGTGTGGTTACGGACGCCGGCATCGGCGATCTGCTTCAGGACGCGCAGGAAAGGCGCCGACAGCGTATCGAAACGGTTGGCCAATTGTGTGTTGCCGCGGTCGACCGCCATGACGAACTGGAAGAGGTCGTTCGAACCGACCGAAACGAAGTCCACCGCCTTCATCAATTCGTCGAGCTGGAACAGAAGCGACGGCACCTCCAGCATGGCGCCCAGCTTGAGGCTGGTCGGCAGATGGTGCGCAAAACGCGACAGATGCCGCACCTCGCGGTCGATGATCTCGCGCGCCTGGGCAATCTCGCCAAGCTCGGTCACCATCGGCAGCATCAGCTTGAGCTCACGCCCGCCACTGGCCTTGAGCAAGGCGCGGATCTGGGTGCGCAGCAACCCCGGTCGGTCGAGGGTGAGACGAATCGCCCGCCAGCCGAGCGCCGGGTTCTCTTCCTGGATGGAGCCCTTGAAATAGGGCAGCACCTTGTCACCGCCGATATCGATGGTGCGGAAGGTGACCGGCTTGTCGCGCGCCGCGTCGAGCACGTCGCGATAGAGCCGCTCCTGGGCCTCGGCACGGGGAAACGTCGAAGCGACCATGAACTGCAGTTCTGTGCGGAACAGGCCGATGCCGGCCGCTCCGGCCTCGGCAAGTTGCGGCAGGTCGACGGCAAGTCCTGCATTCATCAGAAGGTCGACCTGCACCCCATCCTTGGTCATCGAGGGCTTTTTGCGCAGCTCGCGGTAAACCTCTTGCCGGCGAGCCCGGAACCGCACCTTCTCGGCATAGGCGGCCTCGAGATCGGGCTGCGGCCGCAGATGGATCACGCCCTCTTCGCCATCGACGATGATGGCGTCGCCATTTTCCGCCATGGAAACGGCGCCCTTCATCTGGCCGGCGACGGGGATGCCCATGGCGCGCGCGACGATGACGACGTGGCTGGTGGCGGCACCATCCTCGAGCACCAGCCCGCGCATCTTCTCCCCGGGATAGTCGAGCAGTTCGGCGGCCCCCATCGAGCGGGCGACGATGATGGCGTCCTTCGGCAGCGAGGCGGCGACATCCTCCGGCCCGCGCCCCATCAGCTGGCGCAGCAGCCGGTTGGCGAGGTCGTCGAAATCGCTCATTCGCTCGCGCAGATAGGGATCGGTCATGTGCAGCATGCGGGCGCGCATGTCGCTCTGCACTTTTTCCACGGCGGCCTCGGCCGTCAGGCCGTTGCGGATCGCCTCTTCCAGCCGGCGCACCCAGCCGCGATCGTTGGCGAACATGCGATAGGCTTCAAGCACCTGGCGATGCTCGCCCTCGAAGGCGACGTCGCGGCGCTCCAGCATGTCGTCGATGGAGAGCCGGAGCGAACCGAGCGAGCTTTCGAGCCGCCGAACTTCTTCCTCGCTGTCCTCGTTGAACAGATTGGTGACGACGATGCGCGGCTCGTGCAGCACGACGTGACCAAGCCCGACGCCTTCATTGAACGACAGGCCGGTGAAGCTGACCGGGCGGCGCAAATCGAGTTCGAGCCCGGGCCGGGTCAGCCGCGCCAGATCGCCGGTGGCGATCATCTCGGCAATGACCATCGCCGTGGTTTCCAGCGCCTCGACCTCGTCGTCGCGGTAATGGCGCATGGTCTTGTTCTGGACAACCAGAACGCCGAGCGTGCGCCCTGCCCGCAGCACCGGGACGCCAAGGAAGGAGTTGTAGATTTCTTCGCCAGTCTCCGGCAAGTAGGCGAAGGCCGGATGTTCCTGCGCGTTGGAGAGGTTCAGCGGCCGCGCGCTTGCCGCGATCGTGCCGACCAGACCTTGCCCCAGCCGCAACTGCGCCAGGTGGACGGCGTTCGGGTTCAGACCCTCGGTGGCGTAGAGTTCGAGCACCGAGTCGGCGCGCAACACGTAGAGCGAGCACACTTCGGCGACCATGTTGGAGGCGATGTCGCGCACAATGCGGTCAAGCCGCTCCTGCGGCTCCAGCGGCTCTTGCATGAGCTCGCGGAGCCGTTTCAGCAAAACGCGCGGGCCACTGGCCTGATCACGCATCGCGGCTTCTTCTCCAATGGGCATTTTGCCCGCCGCAGTTTCGGCTGCGGCCGGCGCTCACGCAACAACTGATTCAGTCTTGCTACTGCTTATCCAGACCGTAGACCGAATGCAAAGTACGAACCGCGAGTTCAGTGTACGGACCGTCGATAAGGATCGAAATCTTGATCTCGGACGTCGTGATGGCGCGGATGTTGATCGACTTGTCGGCCAGCGCCTTGAAAGCGGTGGCGGCGACGCCGGCATGGCTGCGCATGCCGATGCCGATGACCGAGACCTTGGACATTCCGGCTTCCGATTGCACGACGTCATAACCGATGGAGGCCTTCAGGCGTTCGAGCACGGCAAGCGCCTTGTCGACATCCCCCGAAGGGACGGTAAAGGTCATGTCGGTGTACTTGCCGTCCTCGGAAATGTTCTGGACGATCATGTCGACATTGATGTTTGCCTCGGCCAGCGGCCCGAAGATGCCGGCGGCGACGCCCGGCCGGTCGCCGACACGGCGCAGTGAAATCTGCGCTTCGTCCTTGGCATAGGCAATTCCGGTGACGACCTGCTGTTCCACGATCTCTTCCTCGTCGCAAATGAGCGTTCCGGGCGGATTGAGCAAATCCCCCATTCCGGGCGCATCGGGATCGTCGAAGGACGACCGCACGAAGGTACGCACCCTGTGCACCATGGCAAGCTCGACCGAACGCACCTGCAGAACCTTGGCGCCGAGCGAGGCCATTTCAAGCATTTCCTCGAAGGAAATCTTGGCCAGACGCCGCGCCTTGGGCTCGATGCGCGGATCGGTGGTGTAGACCCCGTCGACGTCGGTGTAGATGTCGCAACGATCGGCCTTGACCGCAGCGGCGATGGCCACGGCACTGGTGTCTGAGCCGCCGCGGCCAAGCGTGGAGATGCGATTGTCCGGGCCGATGCCCTGGAATCCGGCGATCACCGCCACCTGGCCCTCGCCGAAACGCTTGATCAGGAACGCGCCGTCAATGTCGAGGATGCGCGCCGCGCCGTGGGCGTTGTCGGTCTTGATCGGGATCTGCCAACCCTGCCAGGAACGCGCATGCACGCCCATATTCTGCAAGGTGATCGCCAGGAGGCCGGCCGTGACCTGCTCGCCGGAGGCGACGACCGCGTCATATTCGCGTGCGTCGTGCATCGGCGAGGCCTCGCGCGTCCAGCCAACCAGTTCATTGGTCTTGCCGGCCATCGCCGAAACGACGACCGCCACCTCATGGCCGGCATCGACCTCGCGTTTGACGTGACGCGCCACATTGCGGATGCGGGCGATGTCGGCGACGGAGGTTCCGCCGAATTTCATCACGATGCGCGCCATGGAAGCGAAATGCCTTTGACTGAAGCCGGCCCGAAGCCGAAAGCGGAAGAGGACGCCCGGCTGACGCCGGCCGCTGAATGCGCGGCCTCCTTAGCCAAATGATGAAGGTTTCGCAAGGCTGGCGGCGGATTGCCGAGTTCAAGACGACGGCATATTGCGTTCCGCGGCGGCGGCCCTTACCAAATGCTGCGTGTGGGGAGTTCCTTTTGGTTCGGCATAACAGATGATTGCTCGTCTTCGGCGTGCCATGCGACGGCAATCGCTGCCGCTCGTCGTCGGCTTCGCGGTGCTGGCGCTGATCGTTGGCACCCGAGCCGTGCTCGTCGAGAGCCAGAGGGCCAATCGCGCCGCCGCGCGCCAGGCAATTGAGTATCAGGACGCGCTTTCCGGACTGCTTTCGCTGGCGCAGGATGCGGAAATCGGTCAGCGCGGTTACCTGCTGACTGGTGAGAAATCCTATCTCGAGCCTTATCGGCAGGCCGTCGAGGCCATCCCGGGGCAACTTGCCCGCATCGACAGCATGACTGCTCCCGACGACGAACTCACCCTGCAGATCAGCCATATCAAAGAGGCGCTTTCGCAAAAGCAGGCCGAACTGGCCGAGACAATTGCCCTGTACGACCAAGGCAATGCAACGAAGGCGCTGGAACTGGTGCGCGGCGGCCAGGGCAAGGCCGCCATGGACGAGATCCGGGCCAGCATGGACGCGATCCGGCGTATCGGCGCCGCCACCATCGCCGCCCGCGACGAGCATACCGACCAGGTCGAGGCCTGGCTGCGCATCGGCTCGCTGGCCGCCCTGCTGGCGATCTTCCTGCTTGGCGCCTACACCATCCGCGAATCCCGACGCCGCTTCCGCGAGGTGGCCGTTGCCCAGGAGGAGCTGATGCGCAAGAACATCGCGCTCGGCAATGAAATCCAAACGCGCGAAAAGGCAGAATCCCAGATTCGCCAGATGCAGAAGATGGAGGCCGTCGGTCAACTGACTGGCGGCATCGCCCATGACTTCAACAACATGCTGGCGGTGATCATCAGCGCCATGAACCTCGCCCAGCGCAAGCTGGCGCGTGGCGAGAACGACATCGCGAAATTCATAGAAGCCGCGACCGACGCGGCAACCCGGGCCGCCAACCTGACGGCCCGGCTGCTTGCCTTCTCGCGCCAGCAGCCACTGGCGCCGCAGATCGTCGACACCAACCGTCTGGTGACCGGAATGTCCGATCTGCTTCGGCGGGCGCTCGGCGAAACCATCCGTATCGAAACCGTGCTGGCGGGAGGCTTGTGGAAGACCCACGCCGACCCGAGCCAGATCGAGAACGCCATTCTCAACCTCGCGGTCAACGCGCGCGACGCCATGGGCGACGACGGCAAGCTGACCATCGAGACCGCCAACAGCCACCTCGACGACGACTACGCCGCCACCAATGCGGAGGTCACAGCCGGCCAGTATGTGATGATCGCGGTCAGCGACACCGGTGAGGGCATGTCGCAGGAAGTCATGGCCAGGGCCTTCGAGCCGTTTTTCACCACCAAGCCGGTCAACAAGGGCACCGGCTTGGGATTGAGCCAGGTGTTCGGCTTCGTCAAACAGTCGGGTGGCCACGTCAAGATCTATTCCGAGCCCGGCGAAGGCACGACGATCAAGATCTACCTGCCGCGCTTTTTTGGGACCGAAGAAGCCGCCGTGCCGCCAGGGCGAGGCGAGCGTCCTGCGTCTGTTACCGAAACCATTCTCGTCGTCGAGGACGACGCCCGGGTGCGTGCTTCCACCACGGATGCCATGCGTGAACTCGGCTACACCGTCATCCATACGGCGAGCGGTCAGGAAGCGTTGCGGAAGCTGGCGGAAACCCCCACTGTCGCGCTCCTGTTCACCGACATCGTCATGCCGGGGATGAACGGCCGCAAGCTCGCGGAAGAGGCCGTGTCGCGCCGGCCCGGGCTGAAGGTCATCTTCACCACCGGCTTCACCAGGAACGCCGTGGTCCACAACGGCGTGCTCGACCATGACGTGCACTTCCTGGCCAAGCCCTTCACGATCGAGCAACTCGAGGCCAAGCTGCGCGAAGTACTCGACGCCAGCACTTGAGGTCTGGCACTTGTCAGCATTCAAAATTGCCGCCTTGACATTCGCGGCCTCACGCCCGACTTCCTAGCGCTTGAGGAGACCAACCGATGCCAGAGCCCCGACGATCGACGATCGATGCCGGAGAAGTGGAACGCTTTTCCGCCCTTGCCGCCGAATGGTGGAACCCGAACGGCAAGTTCCGTCCGCTGCACAAGTTCAACCCGGTCCGGCTCTCCTATATCCGCGACCAGATAGCGACGCGCTTCGGCCGTGATCCACGCGCGGCACGGCCTTTCGAGGGCCTGCGCATCCTCGACATCGGCTGCGGCGGCGGCCTTTTGTGCGAGCCGATGGCGCGGCTTGGCGCCGAGGTGGTGGGAGCGGATGCCTCCGAAACAAACATCGAAGTCGCGAAGCTTCACGCGGCCGAGGGCAATGTGAGCATCGACTATCGCGCCACGACGGCCGAGGATCTGGCCGACGCCGGCGAGAAATTCGACGTCATCCTTAACATGGAAGTGGTCGAGCATGTCGCCGACATCGATCTGTTCGTGGCCAAATGCGGCGAGATGGTTCGGCCCGGCGGCATCATGTTCGTGGCCACCATCAACCGCACGCTGAAGGCGCTGGGCCTCGCCATCATTGGCGCCGAATATGTGCTGCGCTGGCTGCCGCGCGGCACCCATCAATTCGGCAAGCTGGTGCGCCCGGAAGAGCTCGAAAAGGCGCTTGGCGGGGCCGGCCTGACCATCATTGACCGCACTGGCGTCACCTACAACCCACTTGCCGACCGGTGGACGCGGTCGAAGGACATGGACGTCAACTACATGGTGCTGGCGGAAAAGGGATCGGTCTGACCCTGAATCCATTCAGGCAACGGATGTCCTAGCCTTCTGACTTTGCGCCATGGCGGTGATGAACACGCCGGCGGTGACGATGACCGCGCCTGCCCAGGTCAGCAACTGATAATGCTCGCCGAGGAAGATGGTGCCGGCAAACAAGCCGACGGCTGCCGCCACATAACCGATCTGGCTGAGATAGACCGGGCCGCCGACCGCCTGCAGCCGGAAGAAGAAGGCGAACATCGCCGACGCCGAGGCGACCTGCGCGACGACCACCAGTGGCACCCCCCAAGCGGAGCGAAAGCCCCCGCGCCCAGCAAGGCGAGAATACCGGCCAGCAGCAGCGCCCCCGATGCCAGATGGCTGCCGACGGCAAGCTCGATCGGGCCGGTGCCTTCCGGCCAGTCGACCGTGCGGTAGATGTTGCCGGCGGCAAGGCTGACCGGAATGAGCAGGCCCATCACCACCCAGAACAGCTCGGCCGGCTGACCGGCCTCGCCGCGTGTCACCGCCACCATGACCGCACCGACGAAGCCGACGGCGATGCCGACGATGCCCAGCATGTTCGGGCGCCGGACACGCAGCAGGATCGAGAACACCAGCGTGATCACCGGCGACAGCGTGAACATGATGCCGGTGTAGCCGGCGCCAAGATGCGGTATGGCCGAGAACATCAGGAGATTGGGGACGGCATAGGACACAGCCGCGGTCACGAAGAAGTAGCGCAATTTGTGTGTGGTGAGCCGGATGCGCTGGCCGTGCAGCAGCAACGAGCACAGCAGCACGCCGCCGGCGCCGAGCGAGATGACGAAAGCCCAGACCATGGCCGGAACGCCGGCAGCCGTGGCAAGCTTGCCGAACGGCAGCGTCAGGCCGAGCAGGCCGCCGGTGACGACCAGCAGGCCGAGCGCCGAATCCCAGAGAAATTTCATGATCGAGCCCTGTCGTGCGCCGCCCTTGGCCAGCGTTTCATCTTGCGGTAAGATAATGGAAAGATTCTTAACGTCAAGATACATGATGGTGAGGCAGTTGGACAGGGCAGCAAGAGCGATCGAGCAATGGAAACGGGAGCGGCCCGATTTGGATGTCTCGCCGATGGCCGTGCTTGGACGGCTGAACGAGGCCGCATCCCTGGTCGCCCGCGAACGCCTCGCGCCGCTGTTTGCCCGTTATGGATTGCAGTCCGGGGAATTCGATGTGCTGGCGACGCTGCGTCGCTCCGGATCACCCTACGCGCTGACGCCAACCGCGCTCTACGAAGCGACGATGGTGACGTCGGGCGCCATGACCAACCGGCTCGACCGGCTCGAATCGTCTGGATTGATCCTGCGCGGCCCGCACCCCAACGACCGGCGCGGCATTGTCGTGCGGCTGACCGAAAAGGGTCTCGCCCTGATCGACGAGGCTGTTACCGCCCATGTGGCCAATGAGCATCAGATCCTGTCCGGCCTGTCGCAGGCCGAACGGGAAACGCTCTCTCGTCTGCTGGAGAAATTGATCGGGATCGTGACCTGACCGGTCAGTTGCGGTCGTCCGGAAACACCGGGATCGGCATGAACTCGACGCCGTCCTCAGCCAGGCTCTTGGCCTCTTCCAACGTCGCCTCGCCATAGATGCCGCGCGCATCGCTTTCACCGAAATGGATCTTGCGCGCTTCCTCGGCAAACTTGTCGCCGACATAGTCGGCATTCTCGCGCACCTTCTCGGCCATCGCCTTGAGCTGCGCCAGGGCCTGCTTCTGCGCTTCGCCCATGGCGAGCGCGATGGTTTCCTGCTTGCGCGCCGTGGAGACGGCCGGCGCCATCAGCGCTTTCTGCACCTTGTGCGAGCCGCAGGTCGGGCAATCGACGAAGCCACGTTTCTTCTGGGTGTCGAAATCTTCATTGCCGCGGAACCAGCCCTCGAATTCGTGCTCGTGCTCGCAGATCAGCGCAAAGCGTATCAAGACGCCGCACCCCTGAGTCGCGACGCCTCCGGCGAACCGGCTTTGACGGCGAAATCCCGCGAATTTTTCAAGTTGGGGATCTTCTTGCGCGCCGCGGCCGACTGCGCCGGGTCGATCTCGGCGACGATCACCGCAGGCTCGTCATGCGCGGCTTCGGCGATGACGCGGCCCCACGGATCGACGATCAGCGAATGGCCATAGGTCTCGCGGCCGTCCTCATGCAGGCCGCCTTGTGCGGCGGCGACGACATAGGCGCCGTTTTCGATGGCGCGCGCCCTGAGCAGCACATGCCAGTGCGCCTCGCCCGTCTGACGGGTGAAGGCGGCGGGTACGGAGAGCAGATCGGCGCCGGCCAGCGCCTCGGCGCGGAACAATTGCGGGAAGCGCAGGTCGTAGCAGACCGCGAAACCCAGTTTCGCGCCTGCGATCCCGGTCACCACGGCCTCGGTGCCCGGCTCATAGGCGGCGGATTCGCGCCATGACTCGCCATTGTCGAGATCGACATCGAACATATGGATCTTGTCGTAGCTGGCGAGCGTGGCGCCGTCAGGGCCGAAGAGCAGCGCCCGGTTGGCGAGCTTGCCGTCGGCGCGCAGGATGGCGGTCGAGCCGATATGCAGGAAGACGCCGAGCTCGCTCGCCAGTCCGCGCGCGGTCGAGACAATGATGTCCTTGTCCTCGGAGGTGAAGGAAGCGGCGCGCGCTTCCTTGTCACGGATCAGCGCTCCGGTCATTTCCGGCGTCTGGATGTAGGTCGCACCTTGCGCCGCCGCTTCGCGCACCAGCCGTTCGAGATCGATCGCGTTGCGCTCGGGGCTCTCGCCTGAACGCATCTGGATCGCAGCGACCTTGAAAACACCCATCGTCATCTTCCTCAAATCGTCGCGCCGTTGGCGAGCAGTCTGTCCAGCTGGCCCTCGGCCTCCAACTCGTGAAGGTCGTCGCAGCCGCCGACATGCGTGTCGCCGATGAAAATCTGCGGAAAGGTCGAGCGGCCATGAGCGCGGGAAATCATCTCCTGGCGCAGCTCCGGCGAGAAGGAAGCGTCGTGCTCGGTATAAGCGACGCCCTTGCGCTCGAGCAGCCGCTTGGCTGCCGTACAATAGCCGCACATCATGCGGGTGTAGATGGTGACGTCGACCATGACGAATTTCCGCTGTTCGTTGCCGACTTATATAGTCGCGGACTCGTCCGCCCGGAAGTCCCCCGGCAACACACGCGCGAAGGTCAGTACGTCGACAGCGCCAGCGCCACCCTTTTTCAGTGCCTTGGTGGCGGCGCGGACAGTGGCGCCCGTGGTGTAGACATCGTCGATCAGAAGCACCCTGCGGCCGGCAATCTCGATTTCCGCCTCGGCCGGCACCCGAAAGGCGGCTCGCACATTCTCCTCGCGTTCCTTTCGCTCCAGGCCGACCTGCTGGCGGGTGAGTTTCACGCGTCGCACCGCGGCGGGGGCGAAGGGCAGATCGCTGAGCACCGAGACCGCCCTTGCCAATTCCGCCGACTGGTTGAACCGCCGCCTGAAGAAGCGCCGCCAGTGCAGCGGCACCGGCACCACCACATCCGCCTCGGCGATGAGATCCGCGCCTGCGCGCACCATCCAGCGCGCCATCCATGGCGCGAGATCCGTGCGGTCCTGGTATTTCAGCCCTTGCACCATCTGGCGCGCGACGCCGGAATACGCCACCGCGGCCCGCGCCCGCTCGAAGGGCGGTGGATCGGCAATCGCCTCGGCCGACAGAAAGCCCTCGCCCATATGATGGGTGAACGGCGTGCCCATCACCGGGCACCATGGCCGTTCCAGGAGCCGCAGCTTCGGCCAGCAGGAGCCACACAGCACGCCGGGCTGCGAGACATGCCGGCGGCAGCCGGCACAGACCGGCGGAAACAGGATGCGCGCCGGCCGGGCGAGCGCCGATCGGGCGAAGTTGCTGATCGCGATGGGCTTGATCTTGGGCATCGGATCGGCCACGTGATTGGTCCTCGGCGCCACTATATCAACTATATCAGAGCGTGGACAAACAAGGATCCGCCCGTTGCAGCCTATAATGGACACCTCTCTCTGGCTGACGCGCAAGCGGCGCGCGCTCGCCGATCCGGTCGACGGCGCGGACTTCCTGATGAACCGCGCCGCCGAGGATCTTGCCGATCGGCTGGGTGCCGTCGAGCGCAAGTTCGCCAAGGCAGCGGTGCTGTTTTGCCAGACGCCGGCGGCGACCAATGTGCTTGGCGAGAGCGGCAAGGTAGCGGAGATTGTCCGCGTCGAGACGGACGCCGCGTTCCTGAATGGCGCTGCCGGCTTGATCGCGCCGCTGGAAACCGTGCCCTTCGAGCCGGAAAGCCTCGATCTGGCGGTCTCCCTTCTGTCGCTGCAAGCCGTGAACGACATCCCCGGCATGCTGATCCAGATCCGCCGCGCGCTGCGGCCGGACGGACTTTTTCTCGGCGCCTTCGCGGGTGCCGGCACGCTCGGTGAATTGCGCGAGAGCCTGCTCGCGGCTGAGACCGAGCTCTATGGAGGCGCCAGCCCGCGCGTCACCCCGTTCACCGACGTGCGCGATGCGGGTGCGCTGCTGCAGCGCGCCGGTCTCGCACTGCCGGTCGCCGACGTCGAGACGGTGACGGTCCGCTATGCCAACCTGTTCGGCCTGATGGCGGACCTGCGTGCCATGGGCGAAACCAGCGCGCTCACCGATCGCAGCCGGCGGCCCGGCGCACGCAAGCTGTTTGCCCGAGCGGCGGAAATCTACGCCGAGCGGTTTTCCGACCCCGACGGTCGCGTGAGGGCAAGTTTCTCGATCGTCTGGATGTCCGGCTGGGCGCCTGACGCCTCGCAGCAAAAACCGCTGAAACCGGGTTCGGCCAAGGTCTCGCTGAAGCAGATACTGGAAGGCCACTAAGGGCAACAAACCGTCCGCGGGCGCGGATGCGCCAGTTCAGGGGGCGAAGGCGTTCGAAAGCCTGCTGGTGTTGTCGCTGAACAGCCATGTGATCGAGTTGAAGACCTGCCCGATGCCGCCGATGATGGTCAACGACAGCACCGCGACGATCAGGGCATATTCGACGACCGTGGCGCCGTTCTCGTCCTTCAGAAAACGCTGCAGCACTGTTTTCATGACCTCGATCCCTCTTGCCATGACTCTACCCTCGATCTGTTAAGAAAGGTTAACGGCAAAGGCTTAACAGGCGGTG
Source organism: Mesorhizobium sp. RCAM 05099 (assembly GCF_059683685.1). Taxonomy (NCBI): domain Bacteria; kingdom Pseudomonadati; phylum Pseudomonadota; class Alphaproteobacteria; order Hyphomicrobiales; family Phyllobacteriaceae; genus Mesorhizobium; species Mesorhizobium sp. RCAM 05099. The sequence continues at coordinate 1,387,742 of NZ_CM185035.1, read as the reverse complement.
AAACCGCCGCGTTTCCGCCAATGCCTTAACCATGTCAGCAGTCGCCGCTGCGCTTGCCATCGGACCGTATAATGCAAACCGAATCGGGCTGCGGCTGCAGCACGCTGCGGCGCACCGTGTAGGTGTCGCGACGGCTGACTGAACCGGTGGCCGTCATGTCGAGCCCGCCAGGAAAATCATTGCGGGCAGCCAGCGAGCGCGTCTGGCTCTCGAGGAACGGGGCCGCGATCAGTGCCAGCGCCACCGCGGCCGAACCGAACAGCAGCGTGATGCGCAATATGCCCATGCCAGCGTCGGCGACACGAAAGCTGCGGTCGGGCCGGATCGAGTCCCAATCCCTGTCTAGGCTCATGCTATCGCTCCCCAGCGAATCGGTGGCGCGGCCGCGACACGGCCTTGCTTCAATTTTTCATGACGAGATAAATCTTCCATTAACGCTGGCTGATACGTCGACCGGCAGCCGGCCGGAAGGGCGCCCTCAAAGAAGATCGATGAGGAACGGGATCAGCGGAGCGTCGGCCGGCGGCATCGGATAGTCGCGCATCTGCTTTGGCCGCACCCATTTCAACGCCTGCCCCTCCCTGGGCTGAGCGATGCCGCGGAAGCGGCGGCAGACGAACAGCGGCATCAGCAGATGGAACTCGTCGTAGGAGTGACTGGCGAAGGTGAGCGGCGCCAGGCAAGGAATGTCGGTTTCGATGCCGATTTCCTCATGCAGTTCGCGAATGATGCATTGTTCGGGCGTCTCGCCAGGTTCGACCTTGCCGCCGGGAAATTCCCACAGGCCGGCGAGTTGCTTGCCCTGCGGGCGCTGCGCCAACAGCACGCGGCCATCGGCATCGACCAGCGCACAGGCGGCGACCAGGAGCAGGCGCTTGCCGGCGATCGTCACGCCACTCATGCGCCAGGCGGCCGGCGATAATGATAGCGATAGACTTCGTCGAAGCCGAGCGAACGGTAGAGCGCCAGCGCCGGCGCATTGCCGGCTTCGACCTGCAGCCAGGCTTCGCGCGCGCCACGCAGCCGCGCCCATTTCAGCGCCGACAGGATCAGGTTGCGGCCATGGCCCTTGTTGCGCGCCGACTTGTCGGTGGCGACCTCGAACAGACCGGCGAGATCGCCGTCGTGCACGCAGATCAGCGTCGCCAGCGGTTCGGCCCCGTCTTCGAGCGCGAACAGCCCTGCCTCGGGCTGGATGGCGCCGATGATCTCCGACAGGCCAGGCCGCAGCGAAACATCCGAACCACTGACCTTGAGCGAGGCACCGATGAAGCGGCTGATATCCTTCAGCGGGATCTGGTCCATGGCGGCATCGAGCTGGGCATCGGCCAGCGGCAGCCGCATGACCAGCGATTCGTCGAATTTACTCCAGCCCTCCTTGTCGAGATGGCTGGCAAGATCGGGACCGGACAGCGGCGACATGCGGAAGGTCAGCGGCCTGCCATAGGCATCGAAACGGCGGCTGGCGCGGCCGATACGATCGGCAATGTGCTGTATGTCGCCCGGATCGAGCGGATTGACCGAGTTCAGCCGCTTGGCCGGATGGCCGGCGGTCAGCCGCACCACCCAGGTACCGTCATAATGGACAGCGGCTGCCGGCCAGGCGCGAAAGCCGGCCGCCTCATAGCGGCGTACGATCGCGAGCATGCTTGCCGGATGCTTGGAAGCCAAAACCATCAGCTCCGATAATCGCCATTGATGGCGACGTATTCCTTGGTGAGATCGCAGGTCCACACCGTCGCCTTGCCGCGGCCAATACCGATATCGGCGCGGATGCGGATATCGTCGCGCTTCATGTAAGCCGACGTCGCTTGCTCGGAATAGCCGGGGTCGCGTTCGCCCTCGTGCGCCAGCCTGTTGTCGCCGAACCAGATCGACAACCGGTCGCGGTCGGCGGGCTCGCCGGCCTTGCCGACGGCCATGACGACGCGGCCCCAATTGGCGTCCTCGCCGGCGACCGCCGTCTTGACCAGCGGCGAATTGGCGATCGACAGCGCGATGCGCTTGGCCGATCTCGCCGATTTCGCCCCGGTGACGGTGACTTCGACCTGCTTGCGGGCGCCCTCGCCGTCGCGCACCACTTGCAGCGCCAGCGATTTCAGCACCTTGCCGAGCGCCCGGCGGAATGCGCCGAGGCGCGCATCCTTTGGATCGGAGATCGCGGGCGCGCCGCGACTGGCGGCCTTGCCGGTGGCGAAGATTAGCAGCGTGTCGCTGGTCGAGGTGTCGCTGTCGACGGTGACCGCGTTGAAGGTCTTGGCGGTGCCGCGCGACAAGAGATCCTGAAGCACGGGGGCCGCGATCGGCGCGTCGGTGGCGATGAAGGAGAGCATAGTCGCCATGTCGGGCGCGATCATGCCGGCGCCCTTGGCGATGCCGTTGATGGTGACATCGGTGTCGCCGAGCTTGACGGTCGCGGTCGCCACTTTCGGATAGGTATCCGTGGTCATGATGGCCTTTGCCGCTTCGGTCCACAGGTCAGGCTTGCCGTTGCTGACCAATCCAGCCAGCAAATGGCTGAACTTGGTGGTGTCGAGCGGCTCGCCGATGACGCCGGTCGATGCCAGGAAAACCTCGCTGGCCTTGCAGCCGGCAGCCTTCGCAGCCGCCTCGCCCGTCACCGCGGTGGACTCGCGACCCTTCTTGCCGGTGAAGGCATTGGCGTTGCCGGAATTGACGACCAGCACCCGCGCTGTGCCAGCCCCGAGATTCTGCCGGCAGAAATCGACCGGGGCCGAAGGGCATTTCGATTTCGTGAAAACACCGGCGACCGCGGTGCCCGCGTCGAAGACCATGGTCAAGAGGTCGGTGCGGTTCTTGTACTTTATCCCCGCCTCGGCGGTGGCGATGCGCACCCCCTCGATGGCCGGCATCTTGGGGTATTTCTTCGGCGCGAGCGGCGAAATCGTCGTGGACATGGGACCTCGGGCGGCAAAAATCGCAAGGGAAGGCCGGTTTGCCCGATACGCCGCGCGGGCGCAAGGGCGTTTTCGTCGCTGCGGCAAGGCAGAGCTCGCCCGGGATTAAGCTTGCATTTCAAATCTGTTGGCGTTGCCGGGGGCCATGGCATTATGATCCTGCCCCATGGGCAGGCTTGCGATCCTCGCTTGGGCATTTCTGGGACTTTTGCTGCTGAGCGCCGACGCTGAGCCGCAGCGGCGCGTGGCGCTCGTCATCGGCAACGGCACTTATGCCGAAGCCGGGACGCTGGCCAATCCGGTCAACGATGCGCTCGATATCGCCGACAAGCTGCGCTCCATCGGCTTCGAGGTCATCGAAGGCAACGATCTCGGCAAGCGCGAACTCGAACGCAGCATCGGTGCGTTTTCCGATGCGCTTGAAGGCGCGGGCGTCGGGCTTTTCTACTATGCCGGCCATGGCCTGCAGGTCGAGGGGCGCAATTACATCGTGCCGGTCGACGCCGGGCTCGACATGCCGGTGAAGCTGCAGCTCGAGGCCGTGCCGATCGACGAAGTCCTCGACATCATGGAACAGCAGACCAAGGTCAGCCTGGTGTTCCTGGATGCCTGCCGCAACAATCCGTTTGCCCGCGGCCTGAGCCGCAACGCCACAACCCGCTCGGCGACGGCGCTGGCCGGGCTGGCACAGTTCGATTCGACGCGCGGCTCGTTCATTGCCTTCTCGACCGCGCCCGGCGCCGTCGCCATGGACGGAAGCGGCCGCAACTCGCCCTTCGCCGCCGCCTTGCTCCGGCACATCGCCGAGCCGGGCCAGAGCATCAACGACATGATGATCGCGGTGCGCCGCGACGTGGTCTCGCAGACGCGCGAGGCCCAGCGCCCCTGGGAACAGGGCTCGCTGCTCGAGCGTTTCGAGTTTGTGCCCGGCGGCGAGCCGGCGCTGCCAGCCAAGCCGGCGGCCACACCGGCGCCGGCCACGCAGGTGGCGGCGCTGGAACGGTCCGTCGGCGACGACAAGGGATCGATCGAAAAATTCCTGCGCCAGGACTACCTGGCACCCGATACCAGGGCGATGGCCGAGACCGTCAAGCGGCTCTATGCACCGTCGGCCACCATTTTCGGCACGCGCTACGACGCCGATGCCATCGCCAAGGTCAAGGCCGACTGGTTTGCGCAATGGGCCTCCTGGTCGCTCGGCCTTGAGCCCGGCAGCCTGGAGGTCACCCCGCTTGGCGAGGATCGCACCAAGGCCGCCTTTGCGATGCGCTATGACTATGTGCCGAAGGACAAGTCAGCGGTACGGCTGACCGGCAAGGCGCGCGTCACGCTTGGGCTGGTCAAGGCAGACGACGGCTGGCGCATCGTCTCGGAGACATCGGAAGCGATGAATTGAACACCGGCCGTCGGCGGCGGGGTGGGCTGCCCCGCCATCATTGGCGACCTCCCCGGTGGCAATCCACTGTGCTGATCGCCTGCTTGTGGAAACAGTCCTGAAAACGGGCCGTTTCGTTTCGTCGCGAGCTCACCTATGATTGCCGACGAAATTGTTGGCGAGGACGACAGGAATGGCCGAAGACGTCGATCCGGCGCGCAAATCGATCGGTGCACGGCGCAACCCCGACAGCGCCGGCGCCATTCTCGATGCAGCCGAAGCGGTGCTGGTCGAGGCTGGCTACGCCGGTTTCTCGATCGAGGCCGTGGCGCGGCGGGCCCGCGCCGGCAAACCCACCATCTACCGCTGGTGGCCGAGCAAGGCGGCACTGTTGCTCGAAGTCTACCAGCGGCAGAAGCGCGTCGACATTCCCGATACCGGAAGGCTGGAGGAGGATCTCGTCGGCTTCCTGAAGAACCTGTTCTCGCACTGGCGCGAGACATCGTCGGGCAGCGTGTTCAGGTCGCTGATCGCCGAGGCGCAGTCGGACGAAATCGCGGCCGCGGCCCTTGCCGACTATGCCGGGGACGCCGGGCTCATACCGGCCAGATGGTGGAGCGCGCCAAGGCCAGGGGCGAAATTGCCGACAATGTCGATTCCGCGCTGGTCGCCGACCTGATCGCGTCGTTCGCCTGGACGCATCTGTTGACCAATCGTCTCGACGAGGACGAAGCGACGATGCGCAAGGCGGTCCACTACGTGATGCGGGGCATAGCCGCGCCGGGCAGATAAAACACGACTGGCGCCGGGTCGACAAAAAAGGGCGCGGCAACCCTCGGCTGCCGCGCCCTTTTTCAAAACCCTTCCAGGCTTACTTGGCGCTTTCCAGCGTATCGACCGCCTTCTTCAGGTTGGCGTCCGGAATCTCGACCTTGGCGCCGCCGCGCAGCGACTTGACCAGCGCGAAATACTTGTCGCGGATGACCGCCTGCTTGGCCTGGTCCTTGACCTCGTCGAAGGCCGGCGGCTGCTTGGTGCGCTTGTCTTCGAGCTTGATGACATGCCAGCCGAACTGCGACTGCACCGGCTGCTCGGTGTACTTGCCAACCTCGAGCGCAAAAGCTGCCTTGTCGAACTCCGGCACCATCTGGCCAGGTCCGAACCAGCCGAGATCGCCGCCGCTGGTCTTGCCGCTCGGGTCGCTGGTGTGTTCGTTGGCGAGCTTCTGGAAATCGGCGCCGCCGTCGAGCTGCTTGATGATGGCCTCGGCCTCTTCCTTCGTCTTCACGAGGATGTGACGGGCATGCACCTCGTTGACCGGCGGCGTGTTGGCGATTTCCTGGTCGTAGCGGGCGCGAACCTCGGCGTCGGTGACCTTGTCGACGACGCCCTTCTCGACCATCTCGCCATGCAGCGCGCGCTGCTGCAGGAAGGCCATGCGGCGCTGGAAGTCGGGATCCTTGTCGAGGCCTGTGGTGACCGCCTGGGCGGCCATGACGCGGATTTCGATGGCCGCCGAAAGCGCGGCGGCGCGGCGCTGCTCGGCCGGCAGCTGCGCGAACTGCTGCGACAGCTCGCCTTCGGCGAGCACGAGGTCGGCCTCGGTCAAGGGCTGGCCGTTGATCGTGGCGACGACGGCGTTCGGGTCGACGGGTTTCGCGGCAGGTGCTGCCGCGTCCGCCGGGGCAGGTGCTGCGGCATCGGCTGGGGCGGGAGCGGCTTCCTGCGCCCTCAGCGGCGACAGCGAAAGAGCCGACAGGCCGAATGCCAAGCCAAGGCTGGCGAGCGACGCGCGGCGGAACAACAAGGACATGAAGATAACTCCGGTAAGGGATTGTAAAGAGCGGGGTGGCTTCCAGATCAGCCAGATTGTGGCGGAATTTGGCGCGACCGGCAGGGCCGGCGCGACGTTGACATCAGTTGAGCCCCCTCTTATCTGTCCAACGACTTTGCGTCCAGAACCGTTTTCCGGGCGCTTTTTGTGTTTGCCCGTATTCAGGCGGTGCGTTCACGTGGAATTGATGGGGCCGGCCGGCGCCCGTCTCAAGATTGAGAATTCTATCGAAAGGACCATTGGATGGTCAGTCTCGGCGGTCTCGCCCGTAAGGTTTTCGGTTCCTCCAACGACCGTCGGGTCAAATCGACCCGGCCCCGTGTCGAGGCGATCAACGCCATGGAAAACGAGATGCGGGCGCTCTCCGACGAGGAATTGGTCGGCCGCACCGCGAAATTCCGCCAGGACATCGCCAATGGCGCCACGCTCGATGACCTGCTGGTGCCTGCCTTTGCCACAGCCCGCGAGGCGGCGCGCCGTGTGCTCGGCATGCGCCCCTTCGATGTCCAGCTGATCGGCGGCATGGTGCTGCACAATGGCGGCATTGCCGAGATGCGCACCGGCGAGGGCAAGACCCTGGTCGCGACGCTGCCGGTCTATCTCAACGCGCTCGCCGGCAACGGCGTCCATGTCGTCACCGTCAACGACTATCTCGCCACCCGCGACTCCGAATGGATGGGCCGCGTCTACAAGTTCCTCGGCCTCTCGGTCGGCGTCATCGTCCATGGCCTGTCCGACGAGGAACGTCGCGTCGCCTACGCCGCCGACGTCACCTACGCCACCAACAACGAGCTCGGCTTCGACTATCTGCGCGACAACATGAAATACGAGCGCGCCCAGATGGTGCAGCGCGGCCACAATTACGCGATCGTCGACGAGGTCGATTCCATCCTGGTCGACGAGGCGCGCACACCGCTGATCATTTCCGGTCCGCTCGAGGACCGCTCGGAAATGTACAACACCATCGACACCTTCATCATCCAGCTGCAGCCGCAGGACTACGAGATCGACGAAAAGCAGAAGACCTCGATCTTCACCGAGGAAGGCACCGAGAAGCTGGAGAACCTGCTGCGCGACGCCGGCCTGCTGAAGGGCGAGTCGCTCTACGACGTCGAGAACGTCGCCATCGTCCACCATGTCAACAATGCGCTCAAGGCGCACCGCCTGTTCCAGAAGGACAAGGATTACATCGTCCGCAACGACGAGATCGTCATCATCGACGAGTTCACCGGCCGCATGATGCCCGGCCGCCGCTATTCGGAAGGCCTGCACCAGGCGCTCGAGGCCAAGGAGCACGTGACGATCCAGCCGGAGAACCAGACGCTGGCCTCCGTCACCTTCCAGAACTATTTCCGCCTCTACAAAAAGCTCGCCGGCATGACCGGCACGGCGCTGACCGAGGCCGAGGAATTCGGCAACATCTACAATCTCGACGTCACCGAGATCCCGACCAACCTGCCGGTCATCCGCAAGGACGAGGACGACGAGGTCTACCGGACGGTCGAGGAAAAATACAAGGCGATCGTCAAGGAGATCCGCGAAGCCAGCGCCAAGGGCCAGCCGACGCTGGTCGGCACGACCTCGATCGAGAAGTCCGAGCAGCTGGCCGAGCGCCTGCGCAAGGAGGGCTTCAAGGATTTCGAGGTGCTGAACGCCCGCCACCACGAGCGCGAGGCGGCGATCGTCGCCCAGGCCGGCAAGCCTGGCGCCATCACCATCGCCACCAACATGGCCGGTCGCGGCACCGACATCCAGCTCGGCGGCAATGCCGACATGCGCATCGCCGACGAGCTGGGCGACATGCCTGAAGGGCCCGAGCGCGAGGCCATGGAAAAGGCTATCCGTGACGACGTCGCCAGGCTGAAGGAAAAGGCGCTGGCCGCCGGCGGCCTCTATGTGCTCGCCACCGAACGCCACGAATCGCGCCGCATCGACAACCAGCTGCGCGGCCGCTCCGGCCGCCAGGGCGATCCCGGCCGCTCGAAATTCTTCCTGTCTCTCCAGGATGACCTGATGCGCATCTTCGGGTCCGAGCGCATGGACGGCATGCTGCAGAAGCTCGGCCTCAAGGAAGACGAGGCGATCATCCATCCGTGGATCAACAAGGCGCTGGAAAAGGCGCAGAAGAAGGTCGAGGCGCGCAACTTCGACATCCGCAAGAACCTGTTGAAGTACGACGACGTCTCCAACGACCAGCGCAAGGTGGTGTTCGAGCAGCGCATCGAGCTGATGGACGGCGAGGGTCTGCCCGAGATCATCGCCGAGATGCGCGAAGGCGTCATCGACGAGATCGTCGCCAAGGCCATTCCCGAAAACGCCTATGCCGAGCAGTGGGATGTCGCGGGCCTGAAGGCCGAGGTCGCCGAATTCCTCAATCTCGACCTGCCGGTCGACGAGTGGGCCAAGGAAGAGGGCATCGCCGAGGACGACATCCGCGAGCGCATCACCCAGGCTGCCGAAGCCGCCGCCAAGGAGCGCGCCGATCGTTTCGGCCCCGAGGTGATGACCTATGTCGAGCGTTCGGTGGTGCTGCAGACACTCGATCATCTGTGGCGCGAGCACATCGTCAATCTCGACCATCTGCGTTCGGTCGTCGGCTTCCGCGGCTACGCCCAGCGCGATCCGCTGCAGGAATACAAGGGCGAGGCGTTCGAGCTCTTCCAGGCGATGCTCGGCAATCTGCGCCAGGCCGTCACCGCGCAGCTGATGCGCGTCGAGCTGGTCCGCCAGGCCGCCGAGGCGCCGCCGCCGGAGGCACCCGACATGTTCGGCACGCATATCGACGGCACCACCGGCGAGAACGATTTTGAAGGCGGCGAGACCGCCCTTCTGGTCCGCCCGGATGCGGCCGCCATCGTTGCTCCCGAGGACCGCGACCCGAACAACCCTGCGACCTGGGGCAAGGTCGGCCGCAACGAAGCCTGCCCGTGCGGGTCAGGCAAGAAGTACAAGCACTGCCACGGCGCGTTCGCGTAAGGCGCTTCTTCCCTTCTCCCCGTGAACGGGGCGAAGGGAGAACCCACCCAACCGTTTCTTAAGGTGTCTCCGCTACACCAACGCCTGAAAAAGAGGCGGAAAACGGAGAGTAATCGGGGTGCGCTTTTCCGCGGCCACGACAGCCGGGCGGTTCCTGCCGCAGCGTTTGGCGCTGCGCATCGGGCCGTTGCTTGACCGCATCGATGCCGTGCTGTTCACCGCCGACGAGCGCGGCGAGGCCGGCCGCATGTCGGTCATCGCCTTCTCCATCCGCATCATCAGCGCCGTCATCGCCTTCGTCAGCCAGGTGCTGATGGCGCGCTGGATAGGCTCGTTCGAGTACGGCATCTTCGTCCTCGTCTGGGTGACGATGGTCATCGTCGGCAACCTCGCCTGCCTCGGCTTCCACACCTCGGTCATCCGTTTCATCCCCGAATACCGCGAGCGCGGCTTGATGGACGAACTGCGCGGCATCGTGCTGGCCAGCCGCCTGTTCGTGCTGATCGCCTCGACGACCATCGCCGGGCTCGGCGCGCTCGGCGTCTGGCTGGCTTCGCCGTGGATCGAAAACTACTATGTGATACCGTTCATCCTCGGCGTCATTTGCCTGCCTATGATCGCGCTCTCGGATCTGTTGCAAGGCCAGGCCAGGGCGAACAGCTGGGCGTTGTTCGCCCTGTCGCCGACCTATCTGGTGCGGCCGGTGCTGATCCTGCTGTTCATGGCGCTGCTGCTGCTGGCGGGTTACGCCCCCGATGCCAGGACGGCGATATTCGCCTCGATCGCCGCCACCTACGTCACCACGCTCGGTCAACTCATCGGCGTCACCCATCGCCTGGAAAAGCGGATTCCGGCTGGGCCGATGAAGGTGCATTTCGCCGAATGGTTCGTCGTCTCGCTGCCGATCTTCCTGGTCGAGAGCTTCTTCTTCCTGCTCACCAATGCCGACGTGCTGATGGTCGGCGCCTATATGGATCCCAACGACGTCGCCATCTATTTCGCCACCGTCAAGACGCTGGCGCTGGTGCATTTCGTCTATTTCGCCGTCAAGGCCGGCGTTGCCCAGCGCTATGCGCAGTTCACCCATGGCGAGCCGGAGAAACTTGCCGCCTTCGCCCGCGAGACGGTGTCGTGGACATTCTGGCCGTCGCTGTTGATGGCGACGCTGGTGCTGGCGCTGGGCGAACCGATGCTGGTGCTGTTCGGCCCCGAATTCACCAGCGGCTATCCGCTGCTGTTCCTGCTCGTCTTCGGCGTCGTCGCGCGGGCCGCCGTCGGCCCTTGCGAAAGCCTGCTGACGATGAGCGGCAACCAGAACATCTGCGCCGCCGTCTATGCCATGACGCTGGCCTTCAACATCGCTCTCAACGTGGTGCTGATCCCGCTTTTCGGCCTGTGGGGTGCGGCGATGGCCACCGCCTTTGCCATGATCTTCGAGGCCAGCGCGCTGTCCTTCACGGTCTGGCGCAAGCTCGGCATCGTCATGCTCATCTTCGTGCCCGCGAAAGGAGCCGCGTGATGGCCGCCGTCCCGTTGCTCGAGGAAACCAGTGGCGGCACGGCCGGCGCGATGGTGTCCGGCCTTGCCGGGCTGACCCGCGACGCCGATCCCGCCCATATCGAAATCCTCGCCAACAACCGGCCCGAGCGCAAACTGGCCATCTACCCGGCATCGGCCGGCTTCGACCTTGTCGAGGAACTCGACTATTTGTGCGCCCGCACGATCGAGCCGAACGTTTTCTTCAATCCGCGCTTCCTGGCGCCCGCCATGCCCCGGCTGGAGGATCGCGAGGTGCGGCTGGCGGTCATCCGCGACGGCGACGAATACCGCAACAGGCTGCGCCTGCTGGTGCCGTTCTCGGTTGAGCGGCCGGTGACGCCGCTCGGTGTCCCGGTCATGCGCACATGGTCGAGCCCGTTCGGCCCGCTAGGCACGCCATTGGTCGACCGCGACGACCCGGTCGGCGTCGTCGAGGATTTCTTCGCGATGCTGTCACGCCCGCACCTCAAGCTGCCGAAAGTGTTCGTCCTGCCCGACATCAGGCTCGACGGCCAGGTGGCGAGCCTGCTGGCCACCGTGGCCGAGACGCGCGGCCTGATGCTGGTCACCACCGGTGAGACCCAGCGCCCCGTGCTGGAGAGCGCGCTCGACGGCGACGAGTATCTGAAGGTCTCGCTGCGCTCGCACCACTATCGCGAGTTCCGCCGCCTGAAGCGGCGCCTTGGCGACCTCGGCAAGCTTGACCATATCGTGGCGCGCGGGCCCGAAGACATCCGCCATGCCATCGAAAGCTTCTTGACGCTGGAAGCGGCCGGCTGGAAAGGTCGCGAACGCACCGCCATGGCGATCGACCGCTACCGTGCTGCCTTTGCCCGCGAAGCCGTGCATCGGCTGGCCGAGCAGGACATGTGCCGCATCCATTCGCTGACGCTCGACGGCCGCACCATCGCTTGCCTGATCGTCTTCGTCGAAGCTGGCGTCGCTTACACCTGGAAGACGGCCTATGACGAGACGCTGTCGGCCTATTCGCCGGGCACGCTGCTGATGATCGAGGTGACGAAGCAGCATCTCGACGATCCCAACATCATGATGACCGATTCCTGCGCCGTGCCCGACCATCCGGTGATGAGCCGGCTGTGGACCGAGCGCAAGCCAATGGGCACGCTGGTGATCGGGCTGACACCCGATGCCGACCGGCTCACCCGCCAGGCCGCCTCGCAACTGCATCTCTACCGCGAGACCCGCAACATGGCCCGCCTGTTGCGCAACCGGATGAAGAGCTTGTTGAAACGGCGGTAGACCATGACCTCGATCTTCCGCGGCTGGATGGACGCGGCAAGGTCTTCCATGTCGCCGACATGATGAACGACGGGCGTGATCGACGGAGACAGCTTTTCCGAGATCGGCTTCATCGCCACCGGTATCGGAACGCACGGGTTTGTCGTGAGCCGTGACGGGACAAAGCTCTTCGTTTCGAACCGCGGCTCGCACAAGTGGAGCAAGGCCGTTCGAAGGGGCCGGGCAGCGTGATTCGCAGGGCCACACCGGCAACATGCGCTGAGCGCCGATGGCTCGACAAATGAATTGGTGCCCCTAGCCGGGATCGAACCAGCACTCCTTGCGGAACTCGATTTTGAGTCGAGCGCGTCTACCAATTCCGCCATAGGGGCTCAGGCCGGGCGGCCTGGATGGGCGCGGACTATACGGTCGGAGGCCTGTTCGTCAACAGGCCAATTCTCAGGTGCCCCGGATGCGACCAAACTGCGCCTTTCGATTTCGTGATGGCCCTGCCATTGTGCAGCGCGGAAAATCTTTCTAGACAGGCGGCGCATCAAGGCGCGGCGTGTCTGAAAGGACGGATGGCGTGCTTTGGGTTCCTTGTCTTGTCCCGAAACCGCTGCGCACTTTTGGGCGACACGCATTAGGAGTGCCGATGCTTCGCGGACTTTACGACTGGACCTTGTCGCTGGCGGCCAGGAAATCCGCCGAATGGTGGCTGGCCTTCATCGCTTTCGTCGAAAGCTCGGTGTTTCTGGTGCCGGCCGACGTGCTGTTCTTGCCGATGGCGCTGTCGCGGCCGGATCGCGCCTATCGTTACGCGCTGATCGCCACCGTCGCCTCGGTGCTGGGAGGCATCGCCGGCTGGTTCATCGGCCACTACGCCTATGACGCGGTGGCGAGGCCCATCCTCGAATTCTATGGCAAATATGACGAATTCGAACAGTTGCGCACCTCGTCAGGCGTCGGCTTCATCATCCTGATGCTGGTCACTTCGGGCGCTGCCCATTTGCCGCCGATCAAGGTGGTGACCATCCTGTCCGGCGTCATCGGCGTCAATCTGGCGCTGTTCATCGTGCTGGCGATCGTGGCACGCGGCGCCCGCTTCCTGCTGCTGGCCTGGCTGTTGCGCCGTTACGGCGAGCCGATCCGCGAGTTCATCGAAAAGCGCCTTGGCCTGATCGCGGGTGCCGCGGCGGCTGCCCTGATTTTGCTCTATATCCTGGTCAAATACGCCCTCTAGTCCATGTCGCCCAAAAAGTGCCCGGCGGCTTTGGGACACATGGATTGAAACGAGACTGAGCGGGCGGCGAACGCAACGGACGAAAGACCCATGACAGCGACCATGAATGCCGACACCGGACGCCAGCGGACGCGGACCGCCTTGTTTCTCGCAGTCGCCATGGCCGCCACGGTCGGCTCGGCGCTGGGCTTCCAATATTTCGGCGGATACATCCCATGCCATCTCTGCCTCGAGCAGCGCACACCCTACTATGTCGGCGTGCCGTTGATGGTGCTGGCGGTGCTTGCATCAACGCTGCAAGCGCCCGCATGGGTGACGCGCGGCCTGCTGGCCATCGGCGGCCTGCTGATGCTCTACGGCCTCTATCTCGGCGTCTACCATTCCGGCGTCGAATGGGCGTGGTGGGCAGGCCCGACCGATTGCACCGCGGGCGCAGGGCCGGTCGATACCGGCGGCAAGGGCGTGCTCGACGCGCTCGACAAATTCGTGCCGCCCTCCTGCGACAAGGCGGCGCTACGCATCCTCGGCCTGTCGCTGGCCGGCTGGAACGCCATCGCCAGCCTTGTCCTCGCCGCCGTCGCCTTCCGCGGCGCCCTCACCCGCGACTAACTCACCAGAACTGAGCCGATCCGAGATCGTTCAAGAATTCGGCAGGCTGAGTCGTATGGAGTGATTGTCGAGAACCGAAGCGGAGCGGACATTTGGTCTGTGAGCATCGGAAGCGCAGACAATCGCTCCAGACGGCCAGCCTCCCGAATTCTCGGACGATCTCAGGGTTCGAGTTCGACATCCCAGTACAGATAATCCATCCAGCTCTCATGCAGATGGTTGGGCGGGAACAGGCGGCCGTTGTTGTGCAGGTCGTGCACCGTCGGCTGGTAGGGCTTCTGCAGCGGCCACATCTTGGCGTGCGCCGGCATCATGCCGCCCTTCCTGAGATTGCATGGCGAACAGGCGGCGACGACATTCTCCCACGTCGTCGCGCCGCCACGATGGCGGGGGATGACGTGATCGAAGGTCAGATCCTCCGGCGTGCCGCAATATTGGCACTGGAAGCGGTCGCGCAGGAAGACATTGAAGCGGGTGAAGGCCGGATGCCTGGACGGCTTCACATAGGCCTTCAGGCTGACGACGCTCGGCAGCTTCATCGAGAAGGTCGGCGAGGATACGGCGTGCTCGTATTCGGCGACGATATTCACCCGGTCGAGGAACACCGCTTTGATGGCGTCCTGCCACGACCAGAGCGACAAGGGGTAATAGCTGAGCGGACGGTAATCCGCATTCAGCACCAGCGCTGGAAGCCCATCCGGAGATACGGCAACCGTCACGTGTTGACCTCCTTCGTTCTAGGACCGAACGGCGCGGATACTGTAAGCCCGACATGACAGGGATGTGAAGCGGATTGTCGCGTCGCTGAAGCGCCAAAAATGTATGATTTTTATGCCTTTTCGCGGATTCAGGCCGGGGGCGCGGCATCCCGCCCCTTTGTTTCGCGGTAGTAGGACCAGAAAAGCCGCGATGCGACACCTCGCCACGGGCTCCATGATTCGGCCAATGCGATCAGCGTTTTCTCCGGCGGACGCGGATCGATGCCGAGCGCGTGGCCGACCGCGCTCTGCAAGGCGACGTCGCGCGCGGGGAAGATATCGGGGTGGCCGGCGGCGAACAAAAGATACACTTCCGCCGTCCAGGGACCGATGCCGGGCACCGCCGTCATCGTCGTGATCGCCTCCTGGGCGTCGAGCGAACAGAGGTGGTGAAGGTCGAGGCCGCCGACCACGGCCTGGGCAACGGCGACCAGACCACGCTGCTTCGGCCGCGACAGGCCGGCCTCGCGAAACATGTCCTCGCCGGCGGCAAGGATCGCCTGCGGCGTCAACGGATCGACGAGCCTGGTCAGCCGTCCGAAGATGGCATCGGCGCTGGCGCGGGACACTTGCTGTGAGACGACGATCGAGGCGAGGCTCCTGAACCCTGGCTCGGAGAGCCGCAGCGGCACTTCGCCTGCCATGCCACGCACCTTTTCCAGCCGCGGGTCGATCACGCAAAGCGCGTCGAGCCCCCGTGCAATGTCGTCGAGCGTGGCGATGCGTTGCATGCATTCTTGTTCCTTGATCCTCTACAAGGTAGCAATTGGCGAAGCGCCGCAAAACATGATTGCCGCCGGACAGATGACACTCCTGACATTCCGCTTCGCTCCCAGCCCCAACGGCGAACTGCATCTCGGCCATGCCTATTCGGCGCTGCTCAACCAAAAATTGGCGCGCGCCGCCGGCGGCCGGCTGCTGCTGCGCATCGAGGACATCGACACGACGCGCTGCACGCCACAATTCGAGGCAGGCATGCTAGCCGATCTGAAGTGGCTGGGGCTTGTCTGGGAACAGCCGGTGCGCCGCCAGTCCGAGCATTTCGCCGAGTATGGGGCGACGCTTGACCGGTTGATCCGCGAGGACCTCGTCTACCCCGCCTTCATGAGCCGTGGCGAAATCCGTGCTTTCATCACCGAAAGCGAACAGCGCGGGCGCGACTGGCCGCGCGATCCCGACGGCGTGCCGCTCTATCCCCCGGCCGACAAGGCGCTGCCGGTCAAGGAACGCAAGCGGCGGATCGCCGAGAATACGCCCTTCGCCTGGCGGCTTGATGTCAGCACCGCCATGGCGCGTGCGGGCCACGACCTCGCATGGGCCGAATTCGTCGATGAGACGCTTTCCGCGACGCGCTCCGTCGAAGCCCGTCCGCAGGACTGGGGCGACGTGATCGTGGCGCGCCGCGATATCCCGACCAGCTACCACCTCGCGGTCGTCATGGACGATGCGTTGCAAGGCGTCAGCCATGTCGTGCGCGGACAGGATCTGTTTTCCGCCACCGGCGTGCAGCGCCTGCTTCAGGAAATCCTGGAACTGCCGCGGCCGGCCTATTTCCACCATCGTCTCATCCTCGGACCGGACGGACGAAAGCTGTCGAAGAGCCTGAAGGACACGGGCCTTGCCGCCTTGCGCGATGCCGGCGCGTCCCCGGAGGACGTCAGGCGGATGGTCGGGCTTTGATCCCTGCGCGGTTCGAACAAACCACGCGTCTAATTCGCCGCCCGTTGAATTCCGGTGATGCATGGATCAATCGTTTCGTTTTGCGCGCCGGGTTGAACCGCATTAGAGCATCGCCAGGTCAATTCTCACCAGCGCGGCGGTCTCCGGAAAATGCACAGCATCAAGCGGTTCATCCCCGCCACCTTCGTTGTCCTGTGGGCAACCGGCTTCATCGGCGCGCGCTACGCCATGCCATGGGCGGAGCCGTTCACCTTCCTCGCCGCGCGTTTCGTCATAGCTGCCATCCTGCTGGCTGTCCTGATGCCCGTGCTGGGCTCGAAGCGAGCCACGCGCAAGGAAGCGCTGCATGCCACCGGCGCCGGCATCCTCATGCATGGCGTCTATCTCGGCGCCGTCTTCTGGGCCATCCACAGGGGCATGCCGGCCGGGTTCTCGGCCCTGATCGTCGGCTTGCAGCCGCTGATCACGGCCGTTCTTGCCGGCAAGTTTCTCGGCGAGGCGATCCTGCCGCGCCACTGGCTTGGCCTGGGCATCGGCCTCGTCGGCATCGTCATCGTGCTGTGGCCAAAGCTTGGTGCGCTAGGCGGCGGCGTGACGGCGGCCACGCTCACCGCCTCGCTGGTCTCAGTGCTCGGCATGAGCGCCGGCACCATCTGGCAGAAGCGCTTCGCCTCCGGCGGCGACCTCGTCGCGGCGACCATGTGGCAGTA
Source organism: Mesorhizobium sp. RCAM 05099 (assembly GCF_059683685.1). NCBI lineage: Bacteria > Pseudomonadati > Pseudomonadota > Alphaproteobacteria > Hyphomicrobiales > Phyllobacteriaceae > Mesorhizobium > Mesorhizobium sp. RCAM 05099. The sequence continues at coordinate 1,370,861 of NZ_CM185035.1, read as the reverse complement.
TGTCGGCGGCGCCTCGCTGATGATACTGGCCTCGCTCGCTTTTGAAACACGCACCGTGGTCATCAACGGCGAATTGATCTTCGCCATGGCTTGGCTGGTGCTGGTGCTGTCGCTCGGCGCCATCTTCCTGTTGATGGTGATGATCCGCGACGGCGAGATGTCGAAGGTCGCCTCGCTGTTCTACCTGGTGCCGGCGGTGACGGCTATCATCGCCTGGGCCCTGTTCGACGAGCAGCTCAATGCGCTGCAGATTGTCGGCATGGCGATCACGACCTTCGGGGTTGGCCTGGCAACAGCTCGACAGACCAAGGCACAGGGTCAGCCGACTCGGGCGCGCGCCTCCAGGTAGCGGCTGATCGCGGCATTGAGCTCGCCGCCGAGGATGAAGATCGCCGAGATCATATAGAGGAAAACCACCGCGATCATGATCGAGGCAAGGCCGGCATAGGTCGTCACATAGGACGAGAAATGATCGAGGTAGGAAGCGAAGACGGTCGAGCCGACAAGCCATGCCGCCAAGGTGAAGATGATGCCGGGTACGATCGACACGAAGCGGCGCTTGCCCGCCGGGAGCCAGAAATGCACGGCAAACAGCCCGCCGACAATGACCACCGAGGCGATGACGTAACGCCATAGCGTGATCGTGCCCATATAGGGCTTGATACCTTCGATATGGGCTTCGGCGAGCCGCGCCAGCAGCGGCGCGAACACCAGAAGCACGCTGATGGCCAGGAACCCGGCCGTCGCGATCAGCACGAAGACGATGCTCTGCACCCGGCGGTAGATAATGCCACGTGTTTCCGAGACGCGATAGGCGCGGTTGAGCGAGGTGCGCAGCGCCTCGATGCCATTCGAGGCAAAGTAGGCGGCCAGCAGCACGCCATAGGTCAAAAGGTCGGTACGCCTGACGGTCAGCACATTGAGCACTTCACGCGCGATCGGCTTGGCGATCTGTTCGGGCCAGGTGTCGAAGACCAGGTGCACCGCCGTGTCGGAGAACGCCTGCGCGCCAAGGAAGCTGGCGAGCGTCGTGGCAAAGATCAGGAACGGGAATAGCGCCATCAACGAGGTGATCGCCAGATGGCTGGCCATCGCCCAGCCGTCATCGGTGTTGAAATGGCCGAGCGCGTCATAGAGAACGCGCTTGAGGGCTACGATCTTCCGCATTGAGAACCGCGTCCCTCCAATTGTCTCCACGCCGGGAATATGGGAAGGGATTGCGGCAAATGGCAACCCTTGGCGAAACCACGAACAGTCAGGCGCGAGAATTGCGCTCGATCATCGTCACCGGCGCATCCTCGGGAATAGGCGCCCACTGCGCGCGTGCGTTGAAGACTGAAGGCTGGCGGGTGTTCGCGACGGCGCAAGCCTGAGGATATCGCCGCGCTGGAGGCTGACGGCATCGAGGCTTTCTACCTCGACTATAGCGAAGCCGCATCCATTGAGGCGCTGGTTGCATCGGTTCTGGAACGCACGGGCGGCAAGCTCGATGCCCTGTTCAACAACGGCGCCTACGCTCAGCCCGGCGCCGTCGAGGACTTGGCCGTTGCGGCGCTCAAGCAGCAATTCGAGGCGAATTTCTTCGGCTGGCATGACCTGACCCGCCGTCTGGTGCCGGTGATGCGCCGTCAGGGTCATGGCCGCATCGTCCATTGTTCGTCGATCCTCGGCCTGACGCCGGTGCGCTTTCGCGGCGCCTATTCGGCGTCGAAACACGCGCTGGAGGCCTTGATGCTTTGCCAGCGCCAGGAACTGGCCGGCAGCGGCGTCCATGTCTCGCTGATCGAGCCGGGGCCGGTGACATCGAAGATCGCCAGCAACGGCCTGGTGTGGTTCTTGAAGAACATCGACCACGAGAATTCCGTGCATCGTGCGGACTACCAGGCGCAGCTGGAACGGCTGAGGGCCGGCGGCAGCCGATCACGGCTGAAGCCCGGGCCGGAAGTGGTTCACAAGGCCCTGCGCCATGCACTTCTGTCGCGGCGCCCGCGTCCGCACTATGTGGTAACAGTGCCGGCCAGAATCGGCGTCGTGCTCAAGCGCATCCTGCCGGCATCGATGCTCTACCGCCTGCTCGCCAAACGCGCCTGACGCAAGGGAACTGGGAACGCAACAATGGCCACCACCTTCAACATCCTCGCCATTCTGGTCATGGTCGCCGTGGTGATCGTGCTCATTCGCGGTCTCATCAATATGATGCGTGGCGGTTCCGGCGTCACCTCGAACAAGCTGATGCAGGCGCGCGTTCTCCTGCAGGCCATGGCGCTGGCGCTGATTCTGCTGGCGGTGTATTTCACCCGCAAGTGAGGAAACCGGCCGTCCAGGAGGCGACGTGGTCAAGCTCAACAAGATCTACACCCGCACCGGCGACGATGGCACCACGGGTCTCGGAACCGGCGAACGGCGGCTGAAATCCGATCTGCGGGTTGACGCCTATGGCACGGTCGACGAGGCCAATGCTTGTATCGGCATGGCCCGCGTCCACACCGCGCAGACCTATCAGGCGATCGACGCCATGCTTTCCCGCATCCAGAACGATCTCTTCGATCTCGGCGCCGATCTCGCCGTGCCCGACGACGGCAAGCCGCTCGGCTATGAACCGCTACGCATCATCGCCGCGCAGACCGACCGGATCGAAAAGGATATCGACCTGCTCAACAAGGACCTTCAGCCGCTCAGATCCTTCGTGCTGAACGGCGGCTCGCCGGCGGCCGCCGCCTTGCATCTGGCCCGCACCGTGGCGCGGCGGGCCGAACGGCTGATCGTGGCCCTGGCCCAGGACCCGCGCGAGCACGTCAACCGCGACGCGCTGAAATACATCAACCGTGTCTCGGATTTCCTGTTTGTCGCCGCCCGTGCGGTCAATGACAACGGAAATGCCGACGTGCTATGGGTTCCCGGCAAGAACCGCTGAACTGTCCGAAAGCGGAAGGGGCCGGGGATCGATGTTCATCCCGCTTTACGACACCAACAGGCTGCGGCATATCAGGCTGCAATATGTGACGATCGGCCTGATCGTGGTCAACGCCGTGGTCTATCTCATCACATCGCTCGGCGGCGAGACGTTCACCAATGCGGCGGTGCTCGGCCTCGGCTTCATCCCGTCGGTCGTTCATGACACCGCCGAACTCGACCCCCGCTTTGTCGTCATCCCCGAGAGCCTGAGCTATCTCACCTATTCCTTCCTGCATGCCGACATCTTCCACCTGGGCGGCAATATGCTGTTCCTGTGGGTGTTCGGCGACAATGTCGAGGACGCGCTCGGCCATTTCCGCTACCTCATCTTCTATGTCTTGTGCGCCATCGCCGGAGCTGCCTTCCAGGGGCTCGTCGGATGGGACTCGCAGGTGCCGCTGATCGGTGCGTCGGGTGCCATTGCCGGCGTGGTCGTCGCCTATCTGATCCTCTATCCGCGCGTGAAGGTATGGGTGCTGGCCTTTGCCCGCATCCCGCTACGCATTCCAGCCTTCATCCCGCTCGTCCTGTGGGTGCTTTTCCAGGTGGTGATGTTCGTCGCCGGGGGCGAGGACCAGATTTCCTGGGCCTGCCATATCGGCGGCATCATCGCCGGAGCCGTGCTGGTGCTTGTCCTGCGCAGCCGCGGCGTGCCGCTGTTTGCGCCCGCTGACGAGGATGGCGCCGTTGCCCGTCCCGAGCAGTCTCCGGTTTCCGCCCCGGTGACGCCCGAGCCGCCCGCCGCGATGCCGCGCTGGGGGCGAGGAAACACTTCCAGTCCCGACTGAACCGATTTGACCGGCTTGCGGCGTATTGACGTGCAGGGTTGCCGCAACTACGGAAACGTCTCCGTCTGAGCCCAAGGCGGTCAAAGACCAGAATTTCCATCCGGAATGTCGGCTTTCGACAACTCAGAAGGGGCGCAGGCTGTTATAGCGCGCCCAACTATCGTGAAGAGGTGACAGGCAAATGAAGATCCTTGTGCCCGTGAAGCGGGTTGTGGATGCAAATGTGAAGGTTCGCGTGAAGGCTGACGGTTCGGCGGTGGAACTCGCCAACGTCAAGATGGCGATGAACCCGTTCGACGAGATCGCGGTCGAGGAAGCGATCCGGCTGAAGGAAGCCGGCAAGGCTGAAGAGATCATCGTCGTTTCGATCGGCCCGCAGCAGGCGCAGGAAACCCTGCGCACCGCGCTCGCCATGGGCGCGGATCGCGCCATCCTGGTCAAGACCGACGAGCAGACCGAGCCGCTCGGCGTCGCCAAGGTGCTGAAGGGTGTGGTCGACGCCGAACAGCCTGGCCTCGTCATCCTCGGCAAGCAGGCGATCGACGACGATTCCAACCAGACCGGCCAGATGCTGGCCGCACTGCTCGGCTGGGCGCAAGGCACCTTCGCTTCCAAGGTGGTGATCGACGGCGACAAGGTCAAGGTGACGCGCGAAGTCGACGGCGGCCTGCAGACAGTGGAGTTGAAGATGCCGGCGATCGTCACCGCCGACCTTCGCCTCAACCAGCCGCGCTATGCCTCGCTGCCCAACATCATGAAGGCCAAGAAGAAGCAGCTCGACGAAAAGACCCCGGCCGACTACGGCGCCGACGTCAAGCCGCGGCTGAAGGTCATCAAGACCGAGGAGCCAAGCGGCCGCAAGGCGGGCGTCAAGGTCAAGAGCGTCGCCGAACTGGTCGACAAGCTCAAGAACGAAGCCGGCGTTTTGTAAGCGATCGGGAAAGGAACAAGAAAATGGCTATTCTTCTGATTGCGGAACACGACAACGCCACCCTTTCCGAGCAGACCGCCAAGGCGCTTTCTGCGGCCCTGCAGATCGGTTCGGACGTGCATGTGCTGGTTGCCGGCAAGGGCGCCAAGCCGGCAGCGGATGCCGCCGCCAAGCTCAAGGGCGTAAGCAAGGTGCTGCTCGCCGACGCCGACGAACTCACCGAGCGTCTCGCCGAACCAATGGCCGCGCTCGTTGTGTCGCTGGCCGGCGCCTATGACACCATCATCGCGCCGGCGACCTCGTCGGGCAAGAATGTCGCGCCGCGCGTGGCCGCGCTCCTCGATGTCGCGCAGGTGTCCGAGATCATCGAAGTGGTGTCGCCCGACACCTTCAAGCGGCCGATCTATGCCGGCAACGCCATCCAGACGGTGCAGTCGAGCGACGCCAAGAAGGTCATCACTGTCCGCACGGCCTCCTTCCAGGCGGCCCCCGAGGGTGGCTCGGCAGCGGTCGAGACCATCAAGGCGGCGGCCAATCCCGGCCTCTCGACCTTCGTCGAGAACAGGCTCTCGGAGACTGACCGTCCGGAACTGACCTCGGCTAAGATCATCATCTCGGGCGGCCGCGCGCTCGGCTCCTCGGAGAAGTTCCAGGAGGTCATCCTGCCGGTCGCCGACAAGCTCGGGGCCGCCGTTGGTGCATCGCGTGCCGCAGTCGATGCCGGCTATGCGCCGAACGACTGGCAGGTCGGCCAGACCGGCAAGGTGGTGGCGCCCGATCTCTACATAGCCGTCGGCATCTCCGGCGCCATCCAGCACCTTGCCGGCATGAAGGATTCCAAGGTCATCGTCGCCATCAACAAGGACGAGGAGGCACCGATCTTCCAGGTTGCCGACTATGGCCTTGTCGGCGACCTCTTCGTCATCCTGCCGGAACTGCAAAAGGCGCTTTGACGCTTTCTGCCAAACCGTATTAAATTGTGAGGGGTGGGGTAGACGAAGTCGCCCCGCCCTTTTAGTTTGCACCGCACAAAAAGCAGGCTGCAAAGGCCTTTTGACGGGATCGGTGTAATGAGCAAGATCGAGACGATCGGCATCATCGGCGCGGGCCAGATGGGCGGCGGCATCGCCCATGTCTCCGCGCTTTCGGGCTACAAGGTGCTGATCTACGACATATCGCCCGACCGTATCGAGAAGGGCATCGCCACCATCAGCGGCAACATGGCCCGTCAGGTCGGGTCCGGCAAGCTTGACGAGAAGGTGCGCAACGACGCGATGGCGCGCATTTCGGCAGCACCGGCCATGGCCGACCTTGCCGGCGCCGATCTCGTGATCGAGGCGGCGACCGAAGATGAGACGGTCAAGCGCAAGATCTACGCGCAGCTCTGTCCGCTGCTCAATCCCGAAGCCATCCTGGCGACGAACACCTCGTCGATCTCGATCACGCGGCTCGCCGCGCAGACCGACCGGCCGGAGCGTTTCATCGGCATCCATTTCATGAATCCGGTGCCGCTGATGAAGCTGGTCGAGCTGGTGCGCGGCATTGCCACCGAGGACCAGACCTTCGAGGCGGCAAAGACCTATGTGAAGCAGCTCGACAAGACGATCACCGTTTCGGAGGATTTTCCGGCCTTCATCGTCAACCGCATCCTGCTGCCGATGATCAACGAGGCGATCTACACGCTCTACGAGGGCGTCGGCTCGGTCGACGCCATCGACACTGCCATGCGGCTCGGCGCCAACCATCCGATGGGGCCACTGCAGCTTGCCGATTTCATCGGCCTCGACACCTGCCTGTCGATCATGCAGGTGCTGCATGACGGCCTGTCGGATTCGAAATACCGCCCCTGCCCGCTGCTGGTCAAATATGTCGAGGCCGGCTGGCTCGGCCGCAAGACCGGGCGTGGTTTCTACGACTATCGCGGCGAACAGCCCGTTCCGACGCGCTAAAGCAATTCCAGGAAAAGTGTGAAACGGTTTTCCCGGGAAAAGCGCACAGCGCTTTCCCTTGGGAATTGCGTGAAACAAAGAGCTCTGGTCAGGTCCGCGTCAGCGAACAGGCCGCCGGCCGATTGACCCTGCTCAGGACGCGGCAGCCCGCGGCTCGGATGGCTCTGTCTTGTTGTCGACCCTATGCGGCGCCACGGAAACGCATCCACGGCCGGCCGCCTTGGCGGCATAGCAAGCTGCGTCGGCGCTCGCTATGATTTCGTCGACCTCGCCACAATTGGCGCCGATCGCAGCCAATCCGACGCTGGCGCCGATCAGGTGGGGACGGCCATCCCAGGTGAAATCCAGGCCGGCTATCGCATCGATAATGGATCGCGCCACGATCTTGGCGCGGGCAGCCGAACCCGATTTCAGGATGACCGCGAATTCGTCGCCGCCCAGACGCGCGACGATGTCTTCGGGACCAAGGACGCCGCGGATAGCCTCGGCGACCCGCTTGAGCAAGGCGTCTCCCGCCGCGTGGCCGCCGGTGTCGTTGACCAGTTTGAAGTGATCGAGGTCGATAAACATGAACTGATGTCCGCCGCCTCCGGCCGACACTGTCGTGCCGTCCTTGCGCGCCTGATCGACCAGTTCCTCCATCGTGCGGATGAAGCTCGAGCGATTGGCCAGGCCGGTCAGCGCGTCATGCGCAGCGGCGTGGGCAAGCTGTCGCTGCAGCGCGCGCGCATCGGTGAAATCCTGGAAGACGATGACCAGTCCGCAGAACTCGTTCCGCTCGTTGATGATCGGCGACACGACCTGACGGATGCTGCATCGCGTGTCGTCGCGCCGGATGAGGACGGCGCGGCTGTTCTGGTCGGAAGGGGCTTGGCCGCCGATCGCCGGTCGGGTTACGCCGATCCTGTGACCCGTCTCCTCGTCTACCGCCCAGTAGACATGGCCGAGCATCTTGCCAAGGGCCTCGCCGCCGGAAACTCCGGTCAGCTTTTCGGCGACCGGATTCATGAAGGTGACGCGGTTCGCGGCGTCGGTGCAGATAACGGCATCACCGATCGACTGGAGCGTCACTCTGAGTCGCTCCTTCTCATCGGCGAGCATTGTCGCCGACACAGCGAGGCGCTCTTCGACCTCCTTGCGCCGGGTAATGTCGGTCAGGCTGCCAATGGCCCTGATCAGCCTCCCCTCGGCGTCACGCTCGATGACCTTGCCGCGGTCGAGGATCCACATCCAGTGGCCGTCCTTGTGGCGCATCCTGAACTCGGCTTCGAAGAATGGCGTCTTGCCGTCGAGATGGGCGCGATCCGCCTCGGCGACGGTCTCGCGATCATCGGGATGGATCATCGTCAGCCAATGGTCGGGATCGCCATCGAGCTCGCCATCCGCATAACCAAGCATCCTGACCCAGGTCGAGGAATAGGTCGTGCCGCCCTTGCGCATGTCGAGGTCCCAGACGCCTTGGCCGGCGCCGGCGAGAGCGAAATTCCAGCGCGTTTCCGCTTCGGCGACACGCGCCTCGGCCTGCTTGCGTGCGTCGATGTTCTCGATCTGCGAGACCAGATAGAGCGGACGGCCGCTTTTCTCGTCGCGAATGACGGAACCGGCAAGATGGGCCCAGACGGGCGTGCCGTCCTTTCGCAGGTAACGCTTCTCGAATTGGAAGGCGTCGACGTTGCCCGCCTTCAGACCGTCCATAGTTTCCCGCCCGATCTGCAGATCGTCGGGATGGGTGATCTGGAAGAAGGTCAGCGCCTCGATATCCTGGCGGCTGTAGCCAAGCATGGCGGCGAAGGCCGGATTGGCCTCGAGAATGCTCCCGTCGAGGCCGACAACGGCGATGCCGATCGCCGAATCCTTCATGGCGCGGCGGAAGCGCTCTTCGCTCTGCGCGATCTGCCGGCGGTCCTTGGTGATCCGGCGAGCCAACAGGGCGGCGAGGAAGAGGCCACCCACCGCAACCGCTACCGATATCCGCAGGCAGAGTTTCAGCGCGTCAGCACCGGGATCCAGTCGCGACAACACCATCGAGGCAACCGCGGCACAGAGGCCGGCCACAAGCAGCGCCGACCCTGCGTGCCCAAAAAATCGTCGGCCGATCAATCCTCGCCACATCGCGATACGTGCCACCCCCGTGCGCAAGCCGATGTTGTCGCGCTGACCCTGATGGATTGGCTTTAAGGAAAGGTTGCGTAGGGCATGCCGGTGCCATCGCCAACCGACAAACATTGCCGGCATGATTAAGAATCAGTGTGCGCGCAGCGTGATCGCGACGGGCACTTACCAGCGCACGAATAGCCGCCCGCCGAGCGCGCCGAGCAGCGCGAGCACCGCGATGGCGATAGTGTACCAGGTGGCGACGAAAAGCGGCGAATCGTCAAAGCAGTGCGCGGCGTAGAAGGTCGCCGCCAGTCCGCCGGCGAGCAGGCCGGCGACCGCCCCGGCAAGCACCGGCCGTGTCGGCGCGCCGTAGCGCAGCATCCACAGGAAGATGGCAAGCGGGCCGATGCCGATCAGCGGAATGAAACCCATGCAGATCATCATGTTGGAGCCGACAAGGCGCGTTCCCCAGTCGGCTTCCGGCACAGCGAAAAGCTCCAGAACCACCGCCACAGCGACCAGCAGTGGAGCGGCCATCATCCAGGCCATCGCCCGGCCGGTGGCCGCGCCAGGCGTCGACAAGACACGGATCAGCGCGAAGGCGCTGACAGCAAGCACGATGGTGAAAAGGAACTTTGAGACAAAGCGCATCGTGTGCATCGCTGTCATGAAGTCCGGGCGCGGGCCGATCGTCAGCAGGAAAACGACTGCCGCGATGATGGCGGCCGCACCGGCGGCCAGCCACCAGGCCGAGCTCAGAGGCATCGCCCTGCCGCGGGCATCGGCGTCCAGCGCCTTGATGAGATCGTCCGTCCTCATGTCATTCCCGCCCGAACCGCCCCTGCCCAAATCGCTTGGCTATCGCGGCAAGCCCCCGATGCAGCGACACCCGCACCGCCGTTTCGCTGATGCCGAATTTCGCCGCCGTCTCGCCGATTGACCGTCCTTCCACCGATACGGCCGAAACCACGGAACGCTGTGCCGGCGACAGCCCGTCCAGGGCCCGGTTGATATCGCGCTCGCTGACGGTCTCCGTTTCCGGCTCGGCGAAAGTCTCGGCGATATCGTCGACATCGATCTCGATACGTCGTCCGCGCCGCCGGAAGGCATCGATCAGCTTGAAGCGGGCGATCGCATAGATCCACGGCAACACCGGCGCGTCCTGGCGCCAGGTATGCCGTTTCACATGAATGGCCAGCAAGGTTTCCTGCACGACATCCTCGGGATCGACCCCGCCCTGTACGATCTTGCGCCTGACAAAACCGCGGACCAGCGCGGCGATCCGGTGCAGAAAGTCTCCATAGGCCTTTTCGTCTCCCGCGATCGCGGCTCGCATCAGCCGGGAAAGCTCGGCCTCGTCCTTGCCGCTCACAAGAGTTACTCCCCCGGTTTTCGCGTCTCGGCGCTGATTTGTTACGTGGCCGGCGAAATAATGTCCAAGGCAAACTACGGGCAAATCACGAAAGTTTGCGGGTTCTTTAGCGGCGACCGCAAACCGCTTCGCCCTCCACCGGCAACAGCTTCGCGGGCACATCACGCGCCAATCCGCCGAGCTGGCATCACGCGGAATTGTCCATCTGTCACCAGCCTTTGCGCCTCAGCGACCGATTGAAGCAGATCATCAATCTTGACTATCGCTGTCAGGTATCGATAGGTGCAGCCTGCGAGACCAAGACCAACGAGACCGAGGACGACGCCATGAGATACGCTCTTTCCACCCTTGCCGGCGCGGCAGCGCTTGCAATCGGCCTGATCGCCGGCCCGGCGATGGCGGAAGACGATGGCATCATTGTCTACAACGCCCAGCACGAAAACCTGACCAAGGCGTGGGCCGAAGGCTTCACCAAGGAAACCGGCATCAAGGTCACCGTGCGCAATGGCGGCGACAGCGACTTCTCCAACCAGATCGTCGCCGAAGGCTCATCCTCGCCGGCCGACGTGTTCCTGACGGAAAACTCGCCGGCCATGGTGCTGGTCGAGAGTGCCGGCCTGTTCGCACCCGTCGACGCCGACACGCTGGCGCAGGTTCCGCAGGACTATCAGCCGGCCAGCGGCAAATGGGTCGGCATCGCGGCGCGCAGCACCGTCTTTGCCTACAACAAGACCAAGCTCAACGCCGATCAGTTGCCCAAGTCGCTGCTCGATCTCGCCGACCCAAGCTGGAAAGGCCGCTGGGCCGCCTCGCCATCTGGTGCCGATTTTCAGGCCATCGTCAGCGCGCTTCTTCAGCTCAAGGGCGAAGCCGCCACGGCGGACTGGCTGAAGGCGATGAAAACGAATTTCACCGCCTACAAGGGCAACAGCACGGTGATGAAGGCGGTCAACGCCGGCGAGATCGAAGGCGGCGTGATCTACCACTATTACTACTTCGGCGATCAGGCCAAGACGGGCGAGAACAGCAAGAATGTCGAACTGCACTACTTCAAGAACCAGGACCCGGGTGCCTTTGTCTCGATTTCCGGCGGCGGCGTGCTGGCCTCGAGCAAGCATCCGAAAGAAGCCCAGGCCTTCCTGAAATGGGTTACCGGCAAGGGTGGCCAGGACATCCTGAAAACCGGCGATTCCTTCGAATACGCGGTCGGCAAGGGTGCCGAGTCCAATCCGAAGCTGGTGCCGCTGGCCGATCTGCAGGCGCCAAAGGTCGACGCGACGACCTTGAACTCCAAGAAGGTCACCGACCTGATGACCGCAGCCGGCTTGCTTTAGTTGCCGTTCGTCCTAAAAGGACAACCGACCGCGCTCGCGCGGGGAATTCACCTTCCGCGGGAGTGCTTTGTTTTTCGAGATGGCATTCGTCCATGACGACACGCTGTGTTCCCGACCGCAATCGCGGTCCTTCAATTGCTGCCACCGGGCGGCAGCGGCGCGGCGCCTGAACTGATGCAGTCCGCGGTCGATCTCGCGCGCTCGGGCCTGCCTTCGGGCACAGGCCAAAGAACGCTGCGGCGCATGGCGCCATGGATAGTCATCGCTGCCGTCTTCGTTTCGCTGCTGTCGCTGCTGCCGCTTGCCTTCATTATCTGGATCGCGGTGCAAACCGGCTGGGAAACCGTCTCGGCGCTGGTCTTTCGGCCGCGCGTCGGCGAGCTTCTGGTCAACACCGGCCTGCTGGTGTTGCTGGCCGTGCCGATCGCTATCGTGCTGTCGGTTGCGCTGGCCTGGCTGACCGAACGCAGCGATCTGCCTGGCGCCCGGCTCTGGTCCTGGCTGTGCGTGGCGCCGCTGGCCATCCCCGCTTTCGTGCACAGCTATGCGTGGATCACCATGGTGCCCCGGCTGCACGGTCTTTGGGCTGGCGTGCTTGTTTCCGTCATCGCCTATTTCCCGTTCCTCTATCTGACGGTGTCGGCGGCACTGCGCCGTCTCGACCCTGCCCTGGAGGACGCCGCGGCGGCGCTCGGCCTTGGACCCTGGCGTGTCTTCCTGCGCGTCGTGCTGCCGCAACTGCGTCTCGCCATATGCGGCGGCTCGCTGCTGGTTGGACTGCATCTGCTGGCCGAGTATGGCCTCTATGTCTTCATCCGCTTCGATACCTTCACCACCGCGATCGTCGACCAGTTCCAGTCGACCTTCAACGGACCGGCAGCCAATATGCTGGCCGGCGTGCTGGTGAGCTGCTGCTTCGTGCTGCTCGGCATCGAAGTGCTCGTGCGCGGCGAAGAGCGCTATGCCCGCGTCGGCTCCGGCGCCGCGCGCTATCAGCAGCGCGCGCGTCTCGGTCGCGCCACCATCCCCAGCCTGTTGCTGCTTCTCGCCACCACACTGCTGGCGCTTGGCGTGCCGTTCGTCACCATCGGCCGCTGGCTTGTCGCCGGCGGCATGGAAGTCTGGCGCTTCGACGAGATTGGCCTGGCACTAGGCCAGACGCTGTTCCTGGCTCTCGCCGGCGCGTTGCTGGCCACCGTTGCCGCCATGCCGATGGCCTGGATTTCGATACGCGCGCCGGGACCGCTGCAGCGCCTGCTGGAGAGCTGCAACTACATTGTCGGCTCGCTGCCCGGGGTCGTCATTGCGCTGGCGCTGGTCACCATCACCGTGCGCATCGCGCTGCCGCTCTACCAGACCCTGTTCACCATCCTGGTTGCCTATGCGCTGATGTTCCTGCCGCGAGCCCTTGTCAGCCTGCGGGCTTCGATCGCCCAGGCACCGGTCGAGCTCGAACGCGCCGCCTCAAGTCTCGGCCGGCCGCCGCTCAATGCGCTGTGGTCGACGACAATCCGCCTATCGGCGCCGGGTGCCGCGGCCGGCATGGCGCTGGTGGCGCTCGGCATCATGAACGAGCTGACCGCGACCCAGATGCTGGCGCCGAACGGCACCCGCACGCTGGCGATGGCGTTCTGGTCCTATAGCGGCGAGATTGATTATGCCTCGGCGGCGCCTTACGCCTTCATCATGGTGGCGATGTCGCTGCCCCTGACCTGGCTGCTCTATGTCCAGTCGAAACGGATGGCCGGACGATGAGCTTTCTCGAAATCAGTGGCCTGCACAAGCATTACGGCCCGGTCGCGGCACTTGCCGGTGTCGATCTGAGTGTCGCCAGCGGCAGCCGCACGGCGATCGTCGGCCCGTCCGGCTGCGGCAAGACGACCTTGCTGCGGCTGATCGCTGGTTTCGAGGCGCCTGACCAGGGCCGCATCGCGCTGGACGGCGAAGTGCTGGCCAATGGCGGCAATGCCGTGCCGGCGCACCGCCGCGGCATCGGCGTGGTGGCGCAGGACGGCGCCCTGTTCCCGCATCTGACCATCGGCGACAACATCGGTTTCGGCATCAGCCGCGGCGACGACAAGCGCTCCGAGCGCATCGTCGAACTCGCCTACATCGTCGGACTGGACAAGGCGATCCTCAAACGCCGCCCGCACGAGCTCTCCGGTGGCCAGCAGCAGCGTGTGGCGCTGGCACGTGCCATGGCGATGAAGCCTCGGCTGATGCTTCTCGACGAGCCGTTCTCGGCGCTGGACACCGGCCTGCGCGCCTCGATGCGCAAGGCGGTGGCCGAGCTTCTGGAAGCGGCCGGCATCACCACCATCCTGGTGACGCACGACCAGGCCGAGGCGCTGTCCTTCGCCAGCCAGGTGGCGGTAATGCGCGACGGCAAGTTCTCGCAGGTCGACACGCCGCGCGAGCTCTATCTCAGACCCAGGGACAGGATGATCGCCGAGTTCCTCGGCGACGCCATCATCCTGCCGGCAAAGATATCGGGCGGTTTCGCCAACTCGCCGCTCGGCCGCATCCCGGTTGACACCGCCGACAATCGCGACGTGGCCCGCATCATGCTGCGGCCGGAGCAGATCGCCTTGAAAAGAACGTCGCGTGAGGGCATGTCGGGCACGCCCGATATGCTGTTCGGCGAAGTGACCGAATCGGAATTCGGCGGCTCGATGTGCATGATCGCGGTGCGGCTCCTGAACAATGCCGACCCGCCCGATGCGGCCGCGATCGGCAACACGCCGCTGATCCTGCGCAAGCCGGGCATGGATGCCCCTGCGGTCGGCGAGATTGTCCGGCTGACCGTGTTGGGAAAAGCGCACGTGTTCGCCTGAGCGCCCCGCGCGTTAACACATTTGTGGATTCAGGCTCGGTCGGCTGCCATGTCCGCGGTGATGCGTTCACCGGTTTCGGCGGAATAGGTCGGCCACTGCTCGAGAAAATCGCAGCCATGCACCACCACGCGTCCGCCTGCGCTGTCGATGAGGATGACCGCGTAGGATGGCGGTGCCTGCTCGACGATCTCGCTCGATCTGTCGAGGGCAAGCGCGAACCTCGCATGCAGGCCGCGCTGTGCCGAGAACGGGATGCCGGCGACCGTGCCGGCGATGTCGCGATGGACGTGACCGAAGAAGATGTGGCGGACGTTTCCATGCCGCCGAAGCCGGCCGAGCAACTGCTCAGCATCCTCGAGACCCAGCGGATCGAGCTGCGGCAGGCCGAGCGCGACCGGTGGATGGTGCATGAAGACGTAGGCGGGCCTGCCGGCTGCTTCCTCGAGCCGGGCATCGAGCCAGGCAAGCCGACTTTGGCACAATTCGCCTTCGATGCGTCCTTCCGTCAGGCAGTCGAGAAACACCAGCACTTCGTTGCCGGTGTCATGGACAGACTGCACAAAGCCATTCTCGGCGACCGGATTTTCCGGGAACGCCGCGACAAGATTGGCCCGCCGGTCATGGTTGCCCGGCAGTAGCCTGTAAGGTACCGACAGTGTGCTCAGAGCAGCGCGAAGATCGGCATAGCTCTCCGGCGCTCCGGTCTCGGTCAGGTCGCCGGTGAAGACGCAAAGCGCGGCATCGGCGTGATGCGCATTGATGTGCGCGATGCATGACGCCAGCCTTTGATGCAGATCCGCCCCATAGCGGCGCTCGCCGCGCTGGCCGAGATGCACATCGGTGACCTGGATGATTTTCATGATGCTTTCCTGGACTTGCCGGGGGCCAGCGGATTCATCACCGCGATGATGGGGGCTTCGGGATCAGAGCGCCGGCTCGGGTACGGATGCCTTGAAGACATCGAGGCGGCTTCCCGTCTCCGACGAGAAGAAATGCATGTCCTCGGGCAAGATCTTCAGGCCGACAGCACTGCCGGGCTCGGGGTGGACCGCCTCCGACGTCATCACCGAAAACGACGCGCCGTCCAGATCGACATAGATGACCCGCCCCGCGCCCAGTTCCTCGACCAGGTCGACGGTGGCCTTGAGCGCGCCGGCCGTGCCGGTGTCACCAGCCGGACGGCTTCGGGCCGGATGCCCATCGCGACCTTCGTGCCGACCGGCAGGCCGGCACGTGTCATGGCCAGGCGCCGGCTGCCACCGAGCAACGACAACCCGTCGAGTTCGACCGTGCCTTCCAGAATGTTCATCGCCGGCGCGCCGACGAAAGTGGCGACGAAGCGGCTGGCTGGGCGGGTATAGATTTCACCGGGAGTACCGACCTGTTCGACGCGTCCGCCATTCATCACCACCAGCCGGTCGGCGAGCGTCATCGCCTCGACCTGGTCATGCGTGACGAAGACCGAGGTGGCGTTCAGCCGGCGATGCAGCTTGCGGATTTCCGAGCGCATCTGGACGCGCAGCTTGGCGTCGAGATTGGACAGCGGTTCGTCGAACAGGAACACCTTCGGCTCGCGGATCATGGCGCGGCCCATGGCGACGCGCTGCCTTTGTCCGCCGGAAAGCGCCATCGGCTTGCGGTCGAGCAGATGTTCCAGTTCCAGCGTGCGGGCAACCGCCTGGATCCGTTGCGTGCGCTCAGCCGAGGGAACTCCGGCGACCTTGAGCGAATAGCCGATGTTCTGCGCCACGCTCATATGCGGATAAAGCGCGTAGTTCTGGAACACCATCGCGCAGCCGCGCTCGCGCGGCTCGAGCTTGTTGACCACGGTGCCGTCGATCGCGATCTCGCCATCGGAAATCTCTTCCAACCCGGCGATCATTCGCAAAAGCGTGGACTTGCCGCAGCCGGACGGTCCCAGGATGACGACGAATTCGCCCGACGCGAAATCGAGGTCGACCCCGTGCACGACCTGGGTCTTGGCATAGTTCTTCTTGACGCCGCGTATGGCGATGGAGGCCATTTTTTGTCTCCTGTTATTTCTCGGTGGCGATCAGGCCGCGCACGAACCAGCGCTGCATCAGCACCACGACGACCAGCGGTGGCAGCATGACGATCAGCGTGCCGGCCATGGCGATATGCCATTCCGGGGCACCGCCGACATTGGGGATGAGTTGCTTGAGCTCGGTCACCGCCATCGCATGCGACTGGTCGGTGGTGATGAGCAGCGGCCACAGATACTGGTTCCAGGCCCACAGGAACATGATGGTCCCGAGCGCGGCCATGTTGTTGCGCGACAGCGGGAGCAGCACATCGATGAAGAACCGCAGCGGGCCCGCGCCGTCCATGCGCGCGGCCTCGGTCAGTTCGTCCGGCACGGTCAGGAAGAACTGGCGGTAGAGGAACGTGCCGGTCGCGGTGGCGACCAGCGGCAGTATCAGGCCGCTGTAGGAGTTGAGCAGTCCAAGGCTGAGGGAGACCTGCACACCCGACACTTTTTCGATCAGCCAGGAAAGCCCGGTCAGGTCCAGGATCGCCTGATAAGGCTCGAGCACGTTGGCGACCACAGCGTAGGTCGGCACGATACGCACTTCGAGCGGCAGCATCAAGGTGATGAAGATCAGCCAGAAGATCAGCATGCGGCCGGGATAGCGGAAGTACACGATCGAGAAGGCAGTGAGCGCCGAGATGATCACTTTGCCGGCGGCGACGCCGGTCGCCATGATCAAGCTGTTGAGCAGCTTGGGACCCAGGTCGGCCGTCGTCCAGGCGGTCTTGATGTTGACCCAGAAGTCACGGCCCGGCAGCAGCGACATCGGCACATCGTTGACATCCCTGAGATTATGCGACGCGGCGATAGCCACGACCATGAACGGCGCGACGCAGAAGACGAAGCCGACGAACAGGATCAGATGCGTGAAGAAATTGAGGATTGGGGTGCGCTCGACCATGTCATTCTCACCGGTAGTGCACGCGCCGCTCGATGAAGCGGAACTGGAAGATGGTCAGCACGATGATGAGCAGCATCAGGATGATGCTCTGTGCGGCGGCACCTGAATAGTCGAGGCCTTTGAAGCCGTCGGAATAGATCTTGTAGACCATCAAATTGGTGGCGTTCGCCGGGCCGCCAGCGGTCATGATGTCGACGATGCCGAAGGAATCCTGGAAGCTCTCGGTGATGTTGATGACCAACAGGAAGAAGATCGTCGGCGTGATCAGCGGGAACTGGATGTCCCAGAAACGCCTGATGACGCCGGACCCGTCCATCGCAGCCGCCTCGATCAGCGAGCGCGGGATGGCCTGGAACGCGGCGAGGAAGAAGATGAAGTTGTAGCCGACATATTTCCAGGAAAAGGCTGCGATGATCGAAGCCATGGCATCGGCGCCGTCGAGGCCGGGGTCCCAGAAGCCGGGCCAGACCTGGTTGACGACAGCCATGAAGCCAGCTTCAGGCGCCAGGATGAAGCGGAACGCCATCGCCAGAGCGGGTGCGGCGATGCCGTAGGGCCAGATCAGCACCACGCGATACAGACGCGAGCCGGTGAGCTGCCGATCGGTCAAGGCGGCGAGCACAAGCGCGATGAACATCGCAAGACCGGTGCTGATGCCGGCAAAGACAAGGCTGGCGGTGATCGAGTTCCAGTAGTCGGCGCTGGACAGGATCGAACGGAAATTGTCGAGCCCGACCCAGATGTTGCCGCCACCCCATGGCTGCTGCAGCGTCAGCGACCAATAGACCGCCTGGCCCGCCGGCCAGTAGAAGAACGTGAAGATCAGGAGGATCTGCGGCACCGCGAAGAGGATGCCGATTGTCCAACTGCTGAAGGTAACCCGTTTTTCCATCGGTCCCGCCGACGCCGTTCAAACGGCAGTCTAGATTATGAAACGGCCGCCCGTCGATCCAAGCATGATCCCGAAAGTGGAAACCGGTTTTCGGAAGTGACCATGCTCGCAAGCGTACGGGCGGCCCTGGAGTTTTCAGCGATCAGGGCAAGGTCTTGCCCGGATAGGTCTGCTGGAAGCGGTCGAGGATGGCGTCGCCGTTCTTGACCAGCGTATCGAGGCCTTCCTGGACGCTGACCTTGTTGGCGAAGATCGCCTGCATCTGCGTGCCGAACTCGGCGCGGATCTGGGTAAAGTTGCCCAGCCGGATGCCACGGGTGATTTCGGTAGGCTCCGTCGCGGTCAGGCTGGCGATCGCGGTTTCACGGCCCTTATAGGGCGCCTTGTCGTAGAAGCCGCTGGACTTCATGTAGTCGAAGCCCGACTTGGTCACCGGGATGTAGCCGGTGTTGGTCGACCAGAACAGCGCGGTCTTGGGGTCGTGGATGAAGTTGAGGAACGCGGCCGCGCCCTTGTATTCCGCATCCGATTTGCCGGAGAGAACCCACAGCGAAGCACCGCCGACGAGCGAGTTCTTGCGCTCGGTGCCGGCATAAACCGGCAGCTCGGCGACATCCCAGTTCATGCCTTCCTTCTGCGTCTTGCCGACGGTGCCGTGATCGCCGACCGAGGTCATGATCACCTGGCAGGTGCCGGAAGCGAAGGCCTGGACCATGTCCTGGCCAAGGTCCTTGGACTTGATCTTGATAAGGCCGGCGTCATACCACTTCTTCAGATCGGTGACGTACTGCACGAACTTGGTCTTGTTGACTTCAAGACGGGCGTCAAGGCCGTCATAGCCATTGTTCTTGGTCGCGATCGGCTGGTTGTGGAGGGCCGAGAACTGCTCCATCAGCTGCCAGCTTTCGTTGGCCGAGATGTTGATCGCCATCGGGCAGTCGTAGCCGGCGTCCTTCATCGCCTTGAGGTCGGCGCCGACATCTTCCCAGGTCTTCGGCGCCTCGGTCTTGCCGATCTTGGCAAAGGCGTCCTTGTTCCAGTACATCAGCGCCGTCGAGGAATTGAACGGGAACGACAGCATCTCGCCCTTCGACGTCGCGTAGTAGCGCGCGATGCCGGGGAAATAGTCGCTGTAGTCGATCTTGTAGCCGTTTTCCTCCATCAGCTTGTCGGCCGGCTTGTAGGCGCCCGACAGCATCATGGTGGCGGTGCCGACGTCATAGACCTGGACGATCGCGGGCTGCTTGCCGGCGCGGAAGGCGGCGATGGTGTTCTGCAGCGTGGCGTCGTAATTGCCCTGGCTGGTGCAGACGACTTCATAGTCGGACTGCGAGGCGTTGAAGTTCTTGCACAGCGTGTCAACGACACGTGCGAGGTCGCCCGAAAGGCCGAACCAGAAGTCGAACTTGGTGGGCGCGGCGACCGCTGGCAGCGCCATGGAAACGCTGATTGCGCCGGCGGCCAGAGCCGCCAGACCATTTTTGATCATCGACATGAATCTCATTCCCTGTTGAGTGGCTCGTTTCAAGGATCGTTGCGCAGGTCCCCGGCCGTCTCTTAGAGAAAGTATGTGACAGTTCTGTTGTTGCCTTTTCAGGCCTGTGGACAGCCAATCTCTCCTCCCTCGACGGCTTGCGCCAACATGAAATGAACCCGTCACATCGGCGCCCAGGGTAGCTAGAGCGTCGTGCTTCGGCGTAAAGGCCTGAGCAAGACCAGAGGGAGGCGGTCGTGGATATCGAGCCGAAATGGATGGATGAAATGCTGGTGCCGCGGCCGAAACATGTTCCCCTCACCGACAACCAGGCCATGCGAGACAGCACCAGCCAGGCTTGGCCGATCAAGGCTTTGGCCGATCAAAATGAGCGAGGACGACGCCTTCGCTTTCAACAAGCGGTCGGCAGCCGGTTGATTTTTCGCTGAACGAGATCGCCTATCCGAGGATCGACATGGAGGCCTTCAGCAAATCGTCGATCAGATCGCCGAACGATCCCGGATGGCGACACGATCCAGGCCCTTGTCCCGTTTGGCTGGCCTTTGGGACAAATAGGCGCGACGGCAAAACCGACGACGGCCAGCCTGCCTCAGCTGCCCAGCGCCGTCTCGACCAGCCGTTTGGCGTCCGGCCCCGACCACTCGGCCGGGCCGTTCATGTGGGCAATCAGGCAGCCTTCGCCGTCGATGAGCATGGTGACGGGAAGGCCAAGCGCCAGGCCGCGCGTCTTGAGGTCGTTGAACAGCGCCATCGTCGAGTCCCGGTAGTAGCCGAGCGTCTCGACGCCGGTGTCCTTGAGGAACTTCTTCGGCTTCACATCATCGCCGGCATCGACATTGACGGCGACCACTTGGAAGGCGTCGCTGCCCTTTTCCTTCTGCAGCGCGTCGAGCGCCGGCATTTCGGCACGGCACGGCGCACACCACGTCGCCCACAGATTGAGAAGCATCGTCTTTCCGGCATGGTCGGCGATCGTCATCGGCTTGCCGTCCGGCCCATTGAAGGCGAGGTTCTTCAAGGATTGCGGCGGATCGGCCGGCAAAAGTGCCGCGACCTCGCCTGTCGCCGCGGCCGCGATTTTCTTGGCGCGGCCGCTCTTGGCGGCGCAGGCGACATCGTCCTTGCTGTCGCCGACCGCGACTTGGTTCGCGGCATTGTTGCCAGACCGGCTCTCGCTGACATATACCGCGACCGCGCCAGCCAGCACGCCCGCCACCAAGGCGGCGAGGATCAGGCGTGGGGCCGGGAAGAATCTATTACCGTCTGCCATTTTCTCAAAACTGCTCCGAAGCACGGGTTATAGCGATGAGCGACACGAAGACCAGCAACCAGATGTGGGGCGGACGTTTTGCCTCGGGTCCGGCCGCGATCATGGAAGCGATCAACGCGTCGATCTCGTTCGACCGCAAACTCTATGCGCAGGACATCAGAGGCTCGATCGCCCACAGCGAGATGCTGGCGCAAACGGGCATTATTTCGGCGGCCGATCAAGAAAAAATCGCTCACGGGCTGAACACGATTCTGAAAGAGATCGAAGCCGGCACGTTCGAGTTCTCGACCCGGCTGGAAGACATTCACATGAACATCGAGGCTCGCCTCGCCGACCTGATCGGTCCGGCGGCCGGCCGCCTGCACACCGCCCGCTCGCGCAACGACCAGGTGGCTGTCGACTTGAGGTTGTGGGTCAAGGACGAATGTTTTCGCGTCGCCGAGGCGCTGAAAGGACTGATCAAGGCGCTGCTGGAGCGGGCCGAGGAGCATGCGGCGACCGTGATGCCGGGCTTTACCCATATGCAGGCGGCGCAACCGGTGACCTTCGGCCATCACTGCATGGCCTATGTCGAGATGTTTTCGCGTGACCTGTCGCGCGTCCGCGACGCGATCGAACGCATGGATGAGAGCCCGCTCGGTGCGGCCGCGCTTGCCGGCACCAGCTTCCCCATTGACCGTCACAGAACCGCCAAGGCGCTCGGCTTCCGCGAACCGATGCGTAATTCGCTGGACAGCGTTTCGGATCGCGATTTTGCGCTGGAGTTCCTCGGCATGGCGGCGATCTGCGCCACGCATTTGTCGCGGCTGGCCGAGGAGATCATCATCTGGTCGACACCGCAATTTGGCTTCGTCAGGCTCTCGGACAGCTTCTCCACCGGCTCCTCGATCATGCCGCAGAAGAAAAACCCCGACGCCGCCGAACTGGTGCGCGGCAAGACCGGCCGCGTCACCGGCCATCTTGTCGGCCTGCTGACGGTGATGAAGGGCATGCCCCTGACCTATGGCAAGGACATGCAGGAAGACAAGGAATCGGTGTTCGACGCCGCCGAGACGCTCGATCTCATGCTGGCGGCGATGACCGGCATGGTTTCGGACATGACGGTGAACGCAGCGGCGATGAAAAAGGCCGCCGGCTCCGGCCACGCCACCGCGACCGACCTGGCCGACTGGCTGGTGCGGACGCTCGGCCTGCCGTTCCGCGAGGCGCATCATGTCACCGGCCGGGCGGTGGCGCTGGCGGAAGAGAAGAAGGTCGGGCTGGAGAAGCTCTCGCTGGAGGATTTGCAGTCGATCAATCCTGGCATCACCGCGGACATATTTTCGGTGCTGGCGGTGCAGAACTCGGTCAAGAGCCGCACCAGTTTCGGCGGCACGGCGCCGTCGGAAGTGCGGAAGCAGATCCGCGCCTGGAAAAAGCGGCTGACGAAAGCGTGAGCTAGGGTGCAATACGCAGAGAACTCGGCTAAAAGCGGCGGCTGGCAAAAGTTTCGGACGGATGGATCGATGACCGGAAGCAGGATTTTGGTGACGCTGACGCTGCTGGTGGCGATTGCGGCCGTCTCGGCCTGCGGCCGGAGGGGCGCTCTCGACACGCCCTATGAGGCCGCCGTGCAAGCGCGCAAGGATGCCTCGAAGGCCCACCAGCCCGTGCCGCCGGAGCCGGAAAAACCGGTCCAGGACAAGAAGTTCATCCTCGACCCGCTGATCTAGAGCCGATGAGACTGGGTTTCCTTCTGAACCCGATCTCATCGAGCTCCAACTTTCCGGAACCATCCTCGTGAACCATTTCGACTACCACGACGGCGTATTGCATGCCGAGGACGTGGCGATCCCTGATATCGCCGCACAGGTCGGGACGCCGTTCTACTGCTATTCAACGGCCACCTTGACCAGGCACTACCGGGTCTTTGCCCAGGCCTTTGCCGGGCTCGACGCGCTGGTCTGTTACGCCATGAAGGCCAATTCCAACCAGGCGGTTCTGAGAACGCTGGCCGTGCTCGGCGCCGGCGCCGACGTGGTGTCGGAGGGCGAATTGCGCCGGGCGCTGGCCGCCGGCATTCCGGCCGGCAAGATCCTGTTCTCGGGCGTCGGCAAGACCGCGCGCGAAATGGACTTTGCGCTGACCGCTGGCATCCTCTGCTTCAACGTCGAATCCGAGCCCGAACTCGAACTCTTGTCGGCGCGTGCCGCGGCACTTGGCAAGGTGGCGCCGATCTCGCTGCGCATCAATCCCGACGTCGACGCCAAGACCCACAAGAAGATCTCCACCGGCAAGGCCGAGAACAAATTCGGCATCCCGTGGCAGAGGGCGCGCCAGGTCTATGCCCGCGCGGCTGAGCTTCCGGGCATCAGGGTCACCGGCATCGACACCCATATCGGCAGCCAGATCACCGAACTGCAGCCCTTCGACGATGCCTTCGCGCTGCTTGTCGATCTGGTCGGTACGCTGCGCGCCGATGGTCACGCCATCGAGCATGTCGATCTCGGCGGCGGCCTCGGCATTCCCTATCGCGTCGACAACAACCCGCCTCCGCTCCCCGACGCCTATGCCCAGATCGTCAGGAAGCATGTCACCAAGCTCGGGCTCAAGGTGATGTTCGAGCCAGGCCGGCTGATCGTCGGCAATGCCGGCATCCTCGTCTCGGAAGTGATTTTCGTGAAGGAAGGCGACGCCAAGAACTTCCTCGTCGTCGACGCCGCGATGAACGACCTGATCCGGCCGACGCTCTACGACGCCTTCCACGACATCCGCCCTGTGGTGCAGCCGCCGGCTGACACGCCGCGCATGATGGTCGATGTGGTCGGCCCGGTCTGCGAGACTGGCGACTATCTCGGCCTCGACCGCGATCTGCCAAGGCTGAAGGCCGGCGACCTGATTGCCGTCTCCACCGCCGGCGCCTATGGCGCGGTGCAGGCCGGCACCTACAACACCCGCCTGCTGGTGCCCGAGGTGCTGGTCGACGGCGACCGTTTCCACGTCGTGCGTCCGCGCCTCACCTATGACGATCTGATCGGGCTGGATTCCGTGCCCGACTGGCTTGCATAAAAGCTGTTCAGTCCGGAACGCACCTACAGCCGGCTCTGGATGAGCGCCCTGGTGTCGGCGATCCTGTCCTCGTCGCGGCGGTAGAACGTCCATTGCTTGATGCGCCTGGTTCGCAGCAGGCCGGCCTGGGTGAGCACGCGCATATGCTCGCTGAGCGTTGCTTGCGTGATGCCGAGCTTCTCGGCAATCAACAGCGCGCAAACCCCGTCCTCGACCAGATCGCCGTCGACTTGGCGCGGGAAATGCGCGCGCGGATCCTTCAGCCAATCGAGGATCTGCAGCCTGCGTTCGTTGGCGATCGCCTTGAGGACATCGACCTCTTGCATTTAGTCATTTTGCCAAGTTACTAATTACTGTCAATCCCAGGGAGATACCCATGTCGCAGGGCAACACGATCACACGCGAACGCATTGCCGCGATGGAACCGCGCATCCGCCCCTATGTGCGCCACACGCCGGTGCTGCGCGTCGACATGGCCGACTTCGACCGCGCGCCGCTGGCGGTCGACCTCAAGCTCGAATGCCTGCAGCATTCCGGCTCGTTCAAGGCGCGCGGCGCCTTCACCAACCTCCTGGAGCGGCCGGTTCCCGAGGCCGGCGTCGTCGCCGCGTCGGGCGGCAACCATGGCGCCGCCGTTGCCTATGCCGCCATGCGGCTTGGCCACAAGGCAACCATCTTCGTTCCCGAGGTGAGCCCGCCGGCCAAGCTGGAGCGGATCCGAAGCTACGGCGCTGAACTGGTCGTCGGCGGCGCTCGCTATGCCGAGGCGCTGGCCGCCAGCGAACGTTTCGCCGAGGAAACCGGTGCCTTGCAGATCCATGCCTTCAACCAGGAGGAAACGCTTGTCGGCCAGGGCACGCTTGGGCTGGAAATCGAGAGCGATCTGCCCGATATCGACACGCTGCTGGTCGCCGTCGGCGGCGGCGGCCTGATCGGCGGCATTGCCGCCTGGTTTGCCGGCCGCATCCGCATCATCGCCGTCGAGCCGGAAGGGGCGCCGACGCTCCATCGCGCCTTCGAGGCCGGACGACCCGTCGACGCCCCGGCCGAGGGCATCGCCGCCGATTCGCTGGCGCCCAAGCGCGTCGGCGAGATGATGTTCCCGATCGCCGAGACCTTTGTCGAGCGCTCCATCCTCGTCAGCGATGACGACATCATCGCCGCGCAGAAGGCACTGTGGAACCGGGTGCGCATCATCTCCGAGCCGGGTGGCGCCGCCGCCTTCGCGGCCGTTCTGTCCGGACGCTACGCGCCGGAACCCGGTGAACGGATCGCTGTGCTGGTCTGCGGCGCGAACGCGAATCCGGCGACCTCCTGACCGCAACCACCGCGGCGGACTTCACGTTTTTTGGAACCGCCTCGCCTTTGCCGTGTTTGCTGGTATTCTTCGAGTCGTGAGGCATGGGCTATCCTGCCCGCCCCATGGAAGGGCCGATGACGGAACGACCCACCTTCAGCAGCGATCGCGGCTTGGCCGGGCGCCTTGCCTTGAGCCGGCTGGCGACGCGGGTCTCGATGATGGTCGAGCGTGGCTGGCCGTTGCTGCTGCCGCTTGTCATCGTCGCCAGCCTCTTCCTCAGCGTCTCCTGGTTCGGCATCTTTTCGCGGTTGCCGGACATCGCGCGCATCGGCGCGGTCGCCGCATTCAGCATAGCCGCACTGGCCGCGCTCTATCCGCTGCGCTTCTTCCGCATGCCAGGCGCCGCCGAGGTCGACCGCCGCATCGAGGCGGCCAATCATTTGTTGCACAGCCCGGTGCTGGTGCAGACCGACCGGCCAAGCGGCAGGGAAAGCAGCTTCTCGCGGGCGCTCTGGCGCGAACACCAGAAGCGCATGGCCGGAAAGCTCGACAGTCTCGGCGCCGACCTGCCGCGCACGCGCGTGCCGGAGCGCGACCCCTGGGGGTGCGCGCGGTAGCGGCACTTCTGCTGGTTACCGCCTTTGCCTTCTCCTTCGGACCGGCCGGGGGCAGACTGAGCGACGGGTTCAATGCCCACGGCGCGCATGATGCCGTGCCGCCGCGCATAGACGCATGGGTGACGCCGCCGGCCTACACCGGCAAGCCACCGATCTTCCTGACCGCCGATGCCAACCAGATGACGCCGACCTTCACCGTTCCCGATGGCAGCGACGTCTCGCTGCGCGTTACCGGCGGCTCGGGCGAGGAAACGCTGGCTTATGCTGGCAAGGATGGCAATTCCCGCCCCATCGACCCGGCAGGCCCGCAGGCCGACGCCACGGCCAAGCCGGCGGCAAGCCCGGCGACGCCGTCCAAAGTGCGGCAATTCACCGGCAAGCTGACCGGCGACGGCACGCTGACCCTGAAATCGGGCGATGACGAGCTTGGTCGCTGGGCCTTCGCGATCGTGCCCGACAAGCCGCCGCAGATCCGCTTCGTGGGCGAGCCGAAGCGCGCCGCCAACGGCGCCTTCGAACTCAACTACCAGATCGACGACGACTATGGCGCCGCCACCGCCAAGGCGGTTTTCGCGCTCGCTGATCCGCAGGCGCCGAATGCGCATCCGCTCTATGGTCCGCCCGAGATGCCGCTGACGCTTCCGCGCCGCGGCGGCAAGTCGAATGCCGCCAGGACGTCGAAGGACCTGACCGAGCATGTCTGGGCCGGCAGCAGCATCAAGCTGACGCTCGTCGCCACCGACGATGCCGGACACACCGCGTCGAGCGAGACCAAGACGCTGACGATGCCGGAGCGGCCGTTCGCCAACCCGCTGGCGCGGGCGGTGATCGAGCAACGCCGCCTGCTGGCGCTCGACGCCAACGCCAAGCCGCGTGTGCTCGACCTGATGGACGCGATCACGCTGCGGCCCGAAGATACCTTCGACAACATGGCGCACTACCTCGCCATCACGAGCGCCCGCAGCCGGCTGAAGATGGCCGCCAGCGACGACCAGTTGCGCAATGAGGTCTCCTATCTCTGGGAAATCGCGCTCGGCATCGAGGAAGGCAATCTCTCGGCCGCGGAAAAGCGGTTGCGCCAGGCGCAGCAAGCGCTGCAGGACGCCATCAAGAATGGCGCCAGCGACGCGGAAATCGAGAAGGCGATGAAGGAACTGCGCGAGGCGATGAACCAGTTCCTGCAGGAATTCGCCGAGCGCGCCAAGCAGAACCCGAACGCACCGCAGATGCAGCAGAACGGCCAGGAACTGCGCCAGAGCGACATCGACCGCATGATGGACCAGATCGAAAACCTGGCGAAGTCGGGCGATCGTGACAAGGCGCAGCAATTGCTGTCGCAACTGCAGGACATGATGAACAATCTGCAGGCCGGCCGTCAGCAGCAAGGCGGCGAGCAGGACAGCCAGATGCGCCAGCAGATGGACAAGCTCGGCGAGATCCTGCGGCGCCAGCAGGAGATGATGAACGACACCTTCCGCATGGACCAGATGCAGCGCGGCGAGCGTCAGCGCGGACAGAACCGGGATGAGCAGCTTGGTGGCGGCCAGGATGAGAACCTGCCGGGTGTGGGCCAGGACCGCGATCCGCTTGCGCGGCCGAAGCCGATGACGCCACAGGAATTCGCCGATGCGCTGAAACAGCTGCAGCAGGGTCAGGGCCAGTTGAAAAGCGACCTCGAGCAGCTGAAGAAGGGGCTCGAAGGCATGGGCATGGAGCCCAATGAAGGATTTGGCGAGGCCGGCAAGTCCATGGGCAACGCCGAACAGGCGCTCGGCGAGGGCCAGGGCGATGAGGCCGTTGGCCACCAGGGCCGGGCTCTGGAGGCGCTGCGCAAGGGCGCCAAGGACATGATGAAGCAGATGCAGGCCATGCAGGGCGACCAGGGCGGCAGCCAGGACGGTGGGCGCCAGCAGGACGCCGATCGTGACCCGCTCGGCCGGCCGCGCGCCAGCCAAGGCCCGGATTTCGGCGATTCGGTGAAGGTACCCGACGAGATCGACGTGCAGCGCGCGCGCCAGATCCTGGAAGCGATCCGCAAGCGGCTCGGCAACGCGCTCAGCCCCGACATCGAACGCAGCTACCTGGAACGGCTGCTCGAGCTGAAATAGGGATCGCCGCCCGCTTCCGACCTCACCCGAAGACTTCCCGAACGGTTGCACCATGCCGAAACTTGGCACTGTCACGCCCATCCTGCGCATCTTCGACATTGCCAAGGCACGCGAATTCTATGTCGGTTTCCTCGGCTTCGACGTGCGATGGGAACATCGCTTCGACGACAATGCGCCGCTCTACATGGCGGTCGGCCGCGATGACTGCGTCCTGCATCTCAGCGAGCATCACGGCGACGGCGCACCCGGCATTGCCGTGCGCATCAAGGTCGAGGACATCGCGGCCCTGCATCGCGAACTGACGGCCAAGAAGTACCGTTTCGCCAGGCCAGGCCTGGAGGAGACGCCGTGGAAGACCCGCGAAATATCGGTGAGCGACCCGTTCGGCAACCGGCTGCATTTCCATGAGGAAGCGGCGGGCTAGCCTTGCCTGTTGACGAATGCCTCACGGATCGCCTCTTCCATGCCGTCGATCGCCTCGCCGAAGGCATTCGGGTTGCGATGCATCACCACATTCGAGGAATCGACGTGGCCGAACCCGTCCGCCGAAGTCAGTTCCCGACAGTCGGCCGGAATGTTGCTGCGCGAGATCGGCGCGATCGCCAGGCCGGAGGTGACGGCGAGCTTGAGCCCGCCAGTGGTGTCGCTCGTATAGGCGACGCGATAGGCAAGACCGAGTTGCTCCAGCGATTTGATGGCGAAGTCCTTGCACCAGCCGGCCCGGTTGTAGAGCGCGATCGGCACCGGCCGCTCCTCATGCATGTGGTGCAGGTTCGATGTCACCCATACGGTCGGGTCGTGCATCAGCACTTCGCCGCCGGCGGGATCCTGCCATTCGAACACCACGCAGAGATCGAGTTCCCCGGCGGCGAGCGCCGCCAATTGCGCCCCCGAATGCGCATAGCGTACGGTCACCTCGACCTTTGTGTGACGTTTCGAAAATGCACCCAGCGCGCGCGACAGGATGGCCTGGCCATATTCCTCCGGGATGCCGATGCGCACCGGCCCGCCGAGCGGCGCTGCCGTCATCGACGCAGCCGTCTCATCGAGCAGCGAAACAATGCGGCGGGCATTGACGATGAGTTCGCCGCCACGCCGCGTCAGCGCGACGCCGCGTGAACCGCGCTCGAACAGGCTGTCGCCGACCAGGCCTTCGAGCTTCTTCATCTGCATCGACACCGCCGACTGGGTGCGGCCGGCGAGCTCCGCCGCCTTGGTGAAATTGCCGGCCTCGGCAATGGCCACGAAGGTGCGCAGGAGATCACTGTCGAGGGTTGGCCGCATTCTATCCGCCATAAGGAAATTTGATCACTGGTATCATTCCAATTCGTTTGCAACATGTCAAACACCAGATGATAGTCGCTTCACCCATTGGATATGCGGCTGTGAAATCAGCCGCGGACCAATCAAGAGTCCTCACTCGTGCCCGCTGCCCGAAACGGTGGCGGGTTCTTTTTAGCTTGCGGCAAGCGTGCTTGCGGCCTTGGTACTGGAGCCTGGATCTTCATGCGGAATCGGATGGTGCTCGGCATCCTGAGCCTGTGCCTGGGCGTGCTGGTCTTCTCGCTGCAGGACCCGCTCGTCAAGGCCGTCTCGAGCGGCTATCCGGTGACCGAAGTGATGGCGATCCGCTCGATCATTGCCTTGCCTATCCTGATCCTTCTCGTCCACGCCGATGTCGGGCTGCATGCAATCCTGTCGCGGCGATTCGGCCTGCTGACGATGCGCGCCTTCATCCAGTTCACCTCCTACACGGTCTACTATCTGGCCATCGCCGCCTTGCCGCTGGCAGACGCGGTGGCGCTCTATTTCATGGCGCCGCTGTTCATCATGGCGCTGGCCGGGCCGTATCTTGGCGAGCGCGTCTCCTGGCGGACGCTGGCGACCGTGCTGATCGGACTGCTCGGCGTCGTCGTGATGTTGCGCCCCGGCGCCGGACTGTTCGACTGGGCGGCGCTGCTGTCCCTGGGCTCTGCGGCGCTCTACGGTTTCTCGCAGCTGATGGCGCGCAAGATCGGCGATACCGAATCGTCCACCGTCATGGCCTTCTATCAGAACGGCGCCTATCTGGTTGGCGCGGCCGTGGTTGCCAGCGCGTTTCATCTTGCCGGCATAACCCACGCCGTCCACCCGAGCTTGGAATTCCTGGTGCGGCCGTGGCTATGGCCGACGCTGCCGGATTTTCTCAAGATGGCGGCCTGCGGTTTCGTCGCCTCCGCCGGCATGATCCTGTTGTCGCAGGCCTACCGGATGGCGCCGGCCAATCGCGTTGCCACCTTCGAATATACCGGCATCCTGTGGTCGCCGCTGTGGGGTTTCCTGTTTTTCGCCGAGGTACCGCGATCGACGACCGTAATCGGTGCCGCCCTCATCATCGGCGCCGGACTGCTGGCGCTGAGCACGGAACGGCGCAAGGGCGCCGCGCCGGTGCTGGCCGTAACCAGGGACACCGCGTGAAGCCGGTTGATCAGCCGGAGAGAATTTCGATGAAGCGCTGAATGATAGGGCGAGTGGGCGAGTTCGTCTTGTCCAGTTCGAGAAACTTCTTGTAGGCAGCGATGGCGTCGGGTTTGCGGTTGGCGTCGCGATAGCTGTCGCCGAGCGCGCTGTAGATTTCGGCCTTGTCCGGCGCCAGTTTCACGGCTGCGTCGAGCGCCTTCAACGCCTCTTTCTGCTTACCGAGCGCCTGCAGGCAACGGGCATATTCCAGCCAATACGCGGCGTTGCCAGGCTCGATGGTCTTGGCGCGGTCATATCGCTCGGCAGCGGCATCCCATTTATGCAACAAGGCGAGCAGATTGGCATCCTGCGCCTGGGCCTCGGCATTTGACGGCGAATAGTCGGCGGCGTCGCGGAAAACCTTTTCCGCCTCTTCGTAGTTGCCATCGCCGATATACATGGAAGCCAGATAGGCGAAGGCAACGAGATAGCCGGGATCGAGTTCCAGCGAACGGCGCAGCAGGCTGACGCCTTGCTCCTTGTGGGCGCGATCGAGTTCGATCTTGCCGGCCTTGGCATAGTAGCGTGGATTTTCCGGATCGAGATCCGCCGCCTCGACCAGGAACTTTATCGCCTCGTCGGGCTGTTTGCGGGCCATCGCTATGTCGGAGAAGCCTTCGATGGCAAGGGCGTTGTTCGTGCCGCGGCCATGCACCTCGTTGAACTCCGCCTGCGCCCCATCGAGGTCGCCGGAGACGCGTAGCACATTTCCCAGATTGAGGCGCGCTGGCAAAAAACCGGCATCGAGTGCTATGGCAGCCCGAAAGTCCTCGATCGCCGCCGGCAAGTCATTGGCGTTGTAGCGGATGAGGCCGACGAGATTGTAGGCCCATTTCGCATCCTTGTGGTGCGAGCGGATCAGCCGCCGCGCCAATGTGGTCGCCCGCAGCGGCTCTTTCTCGGCATCAGCCGCGATGGCTATAAAAGGATCAAGGCTTGCCATGATGCTGGAGGCCGCATCGGTGAAATATTGCCGCTCGGCCTGGTCGCCGATCGCTGGCAGATCAATGATCTCGACCGCGTCGCGCACGACCCTCAGCCGCAAGCGCAGGCCCGCGCGGGCGCACTCGCTGTCGGAACAGACGAATTCTCCCGAAATGCGCGTCTCATAGGCGTTGAACAGCCGGCGCACGTGAAAGATCAGCGACTCGATCGAGAAGCCGGAATCGGGGAAGGAAAACTCGACGCGGCGAGACTGTGGGATGGCACTTATGCTTGCCTTGCTGGTCTTGGCCTTGGCTGTGACGTCCTGCAGGCCGTCCCAAACACGGCTTGCAGCGACATCGGCGGTCAACCCTTCCTTGGCAAGCGCTTCGGGCACGGCGATCGGCTCGATGACCACCTCGTCACGGCGAAACTGGCTCACCAGCACCGGGAAGACAATGATGACCGCGATCAAGAAGAGCGCATTCAGGAAGATGCTGCGGACGGTCGTCGACCACGTGTCGAAACCGGCAAGCGAAAATCGCTCGTGCAGACGGCGTGGTCGCGGCCGCGGCGGTGCCGCAGTTCCCGCCATTGCAGGCTGCTCGCCCGTCGATTCCACCTTGCGACGCTGCCGCGCCATGCTGCCCACCCCAATCTGCCCCAGAGCATATTAGGGGATGCGAAGATAGAATGTCACGTAGCCCGGTTTTTTGCTGCGACGTGGTTAGCGCCCACGTCCGGATCGAAGACACCGCCGACCTGGGATGCGCGAGCATGCCCTAAGCGAAGCAGGCGATCGCTTTTTCAACCCGAGCGCGGATTTCGGCGAGCGTAAAAGGCTTTTGCACGACATCGAGGATGATGCCGTTCAACTCCTCGGCACGCTCGCGCTGGTCGGCATAGCCGGTCATCAGCATGATCTTCATCGACGGGAACAGCGCTGCCGCCGCAATCGCCATCTCGATGCCGTCCATCTCCGGCATGCGGATGTCGGAGACGACGAGATCGTAGCGGCCATGCGCGGCCTGGATCAGCGAAAGCCCTTGCGCGCCGTCCGCGGCGATATCGATTGTGTGCCCGGCGCGTTCGAGCGCGCGGGCTGCGAGAGTGCGGACGGACTCATCGTCCTCGACGATCAGAAGCTTTGCCATGGCCGGCATTTTTGGCGGCGAAAAGTTGACTTTTCCTGAAGGCGAGGCGGGTCGACGAGCCTTTTTGGAAGTCGCTCAGACGTCACCTTTGACGACACCGACAAACGGCAGTTCGCGAAAGGCATGGGCAACGTCCATGCCGTAGCCGACGACGAAATAATCGGGACAGTCGAAGCCGACATAGTCGGCGGTGAGCGCGGTCTGGCGGCGCATGCGCTTGTCGAGCAGCACGGCGATGGAACAGCTTTTCGCGCCGCGCGACAGCATCAGGTCGCGGGTGAAGCTCAGCGTCTTGCCCGATTCGAGGATGTCGTCGATGAGCAGCACATCACGGCCGGCAACCTCATTGTCGATATCGCGCAGCACCCTCACCTCGCCGCTGGTGGTGCCGGCGCCGTAGCTGGAGATGAAGATGAACTCGACCTCCGGCGACAGGCCGACATCATGCATGGCGCGGATGAGATCGGCGGCGAAGATGAACGAGCCCTTCAGCACCGAAATCACCAGCAGGTCGTGATAGTCATGCTCTGCGATCTCCTTGGCGAGTTCGAGATTGCGCCGTGCGATCGCCGATGCTGAAAACAGGACTTCGATGTCCTTGCCGCGTACAACTGGCATTTTTCGCCCCCTCAAGATTTTTACCCAAGACCCCTTCACGCCCAGCGTGCGTTGAGATTCAGGTCAGGCCAAGCCGAAAACGGCGGTCTCCGGGAACCGGAGCGGAGCGTACTTAAAGCACGTGAGCACCGGAAGCGCAGGGAACCGCCGTTTGCAGGCCGGCCTCACCTGAATATCGACACATGCTATTGGGCGAAGGTGACCAATACAGTCCTTACGCCGTTCTTAGGCACGTCGAGGCGGCTGGCAAAGCCGAATCTTTCGCCCGATGCCAGCGAACGGCCGGATGTCCCCAACGTATAGCGGGTCAAGCGTCCGTCATTGCCGGTCACCCGGATTTCGAGTGGCGGCAGCTGCGCCGGTTTCGTTCCGTCATTGGCGGCCTCGCCGTCGACGAATAGTACGGGGTTCGGCCCCGAGGCGTCGACGCGTGACGTGACCCCCGAAATGGTCAGCGCGGACACTTGCCCTCCAGACAGGAACGGCGCCTGGCGCACCAGCGCATGCCCGCCGGAGACCCAGAAAGCGGCAAGGGCGGCGCCGATGCCGGCGATCCAGAAGATCGGTCCGCCGCGCGCGGCCGGCGGCCGCTCAGCCGGGGCCTCGGGCTTGCGCAGCATGTCCATGCCCTCGATGGACGGCGGAATGATCGCCCGCGGCGGTGGCGATGCGCTTTCAGCGGCAGGGACAAGGCGTGGCATCACCTCATAGTCGGCGTCGATGATATCGGCCGCCGATCCGCGCATGATCCGGTCCGCGACGGCATTTGCCGGCGGATCGGTCATGATTTCGCCGGAAACCGGGCGCGCGGTTCGATCCTCAGCCATCATGGCCCCAGCATTGCAGCACGTGTTCGCTTTTCGTTTCTTTTGCGTAAACGCAAATGGTTAACGCTTCCCCACCGGAGCCCTCGTGACGAGCCGAAAGAGCCCAGGAATTAACCGACGGTTAACCATGCCGGCCGATGGTCTTTTCCCAGAGCAGGCTGGCTTGCCGCCGCCAGAGCCGGATGATTTCAGGTCAAATCGACCTGAAATCTGAATCCGCCTCTAAACTAAGAGATAGAGCATGATGTCGTCTGAAAACCGCCTCACACTTTTCGGCATCATGCTCTAGAAATTTCAGGTCGTCGAAAGTGATTCGCTTCGAAAATGTCGGCCTCCGCTATGGCATGGGTCCGGAAATCCTCCGCGACATCTCCCTGCACATCCCGGAGCGCTCCTTCCAGTTCCTGAGCGGACCTTCGGGCGCCGGCAAGACGACCTTGCTGCGCCTGCTGTTCATGTCGCTGAAGCCGACGCGCGGGCTGATCACCATCTTCGGCAAGGACCGTTCCCGCATCTCGCGCAGCGAACTGCCGCATCTGCGGCGTCGCATCGGCGTGGTGTTCCAGGACTTTCGCTTGCTCGACCACATGACCACCTACGAGAATGTCGCGCTGCCGCTGCGCGTGCGCGGGCGCGAGGAGGCAAGCTATCGCACCGATGTCACCGAGCTGTTGAAATGGGTTGGCCTTGGCGAGCGCATGCATGTGCTGCCGCCGGTCCTGTCCGGCGGCGAGAAACAGCGCGCCGCGATCGCCCGTGCGCTGATCGAACAGCCGGAGATCCTGTTGGCCGACGAGCCGACCGGCAATGTCGATCCGCCGCTGGCGCGACGCCTGCTGCGGCTGTTCATCGAGCTGAATCGTCTCGGCACGGCGGTGGTGATCGCGACCCACGACCTCGGCCTGATGGAGCAGGTCGACGCACGCCGCATGATCCTGGCTGGCGGAAGGCTGGACATCTATGACTGAGCTGTCCGCCGAACATCTTGACGACCACGACGCCGAAGCGGCCGTGGCAAGACCGCGTGCCCAGCGCAAGATGGCGCCTATCGTGCCGGCGCAGAACATCGCCGGGCGAGCGCTGGTGCTGGTCATTGCCATCATGACCTTCCTGTCCTGCCTGACTTTTGGCGCGGTGACGCTGGTGCGTGACACCGCCTCGGTCTGGGAGAACCAGATCTCGCGCGAGGCGACGATCCAGATCAAGCCGGCCGATGGCCTCGACATGGAGGCGGCCCTTGCCCGTGCCTCGCAGATCGCCGGCGAGTTTCCCGGCGTGAAGGCGACCCGGATCATCGACCGCGAGGCGACGGCAAGGCTGCTGGAACCCTGGCTGGGTTCCGGCCTCAACATCGACGAGCTACCAGTACCGCGCCTGATCATCGTCACCATCGACGAGAACAGCCCGCCAGATTTCGCCGCCATGCGCGCCGCGATCACGCCGAAACTGCCGAGCGCGTCGCTTGACGATCACCGTACCTGGGTCGACCGGCTGGTGGCCATGGCCCGCACCACGGTGACAATCGGCATCGCCGTTCTGGCGCTGATGCTGTCGGCGACGGTGCTGACCGTGGTGTTCGCAACGCGCGGCGCCATGGCCGGCAATGGCCACATCATCGAGGTGCTGCATTTCGTCGGCGCCGAGGCGCGCTTCATCGCGCGCGAATTCCGCCGGCATTTCCTGGTCACCGGCATGAAGGGCGCTACCGCCGGTGGGGCGGCGGCCGTGCTTGTCTTCATCGTCTTTTCCTGGTGGTCGTCGCGCAACATCGCGACACCGCAGGCCGACCAGGCAGCCGCCCTGTTCGGCAATTTCGCCATCGGTTCGGCAGGTTATCTCGGTGTCGTGCTGATGGTGCTGGTGATCGGCGCGCTGACGGCGGCAACCTCGCACGCCACCGTCGTCGCCTATCTCAGCGACATCGACGTCCGGCAACCGGATGCAGGCTGACGGCATGGAAAAAGCTCGGGTGATCACGGATGGAGAATTGGCGTAACGCAAAGTGCGTCTTTTACCTACCAAAGGCGGCATTTCGGGGTTAACCATATGGAGATGGACGCGCGGGATTCGACCGGGACGGCTGGACAGATGCCAGTGGTTGCTTGTTTGCACGACCACGGCAAGGCCGGCCGTTTGAAGACTGTCCTGCGCATTTCCGCCCTGTCCCTGCTGGTGCTCGCGACATTGTTTGCCGGCGGTTTCGGTTGGTTCGCCAACAAGGTCAGCCATCTGACGACGCCCGCCAACCCGGCCAAGGCCGATGCAATCATCGTATTGACCGGTGGTCAGTCACGCCTCGATGCGGCGATGGATCTGCTGGCGTCCGGAAAAGGCGAGCGGCTCTTGATCAGCGGCGTGCATCCCTCGGCCAGCCGCCGCCAGCTTCAGGCCGCGACCGGCGGCGACAAGAGGCTGTTTTCCTGCTGCGTCGATATCGACCGCGCCGCGCTCGACACGATCGGCAATGCCGAGGAAAGCGCCAAATGGATTGAAAGCCATGCCTATGGCACGGTGATCCTCGTCACCAACAATTATCATATGCCTCGCAGCCTGCTGGAAATGCGCCGGCTGCTGCATGGCGCCAAGCTCGAGCCCTATCCGGTGGTGAATTCCAACCTCGACAATGGCGGCTGGCTGACCAAGCCACGGGCGCTGCGCGTGCTGTTCACCGAGTACAATAAGTATCTGCTGGCGCTGGCGCGGGGTATCGTGCCGGTCAAGCCAACACCCGACGGCATCGCGCTGGCCGAGACAGCGGCCGGCGGCTAAACCCGTTTCATTCCCCGGCGCCGACCTTCGAGGCGCCTCGAAGGCGCACGATTTCCTGTTCAAGCTGTTCGATGCGCCGATCCCGCTCGGCAAGTGCCGCCGCCACATCCGCCGCCTCGAACCGTTGCGGAATGTGCTGCGGGCAATTGGCGTCCCAAGCCGAAATCGTGAACAGGATGACCTGCTCCGGGCGCGCCTTGTAATCCCGCGGCATCAGCCTTGCCATCAGTTCAGCGTCGCCTTCCACGACCTGCGCGGAGCCCCAGATCTTGATGCGCTGGCGGTGGGCGTAATCGATCAGGAACAGGAAGGCTCGCGGATTGTCGGCCAGATTGCCTTGGGTGATGAACTGCCTGTTGCCGGAGAAATCGGCGAAGCCGATCGTGTGGTCATCCAGCACCTTGAGGAAGCCGGCAGGGCCGCCACGATGCTGGATATAGGGCTGCCCATCGCCATTGGCCGTCGACAGGAACACGCTGGTCTGCACCTCGATGAAGGCGGCAAGGTCTGGCGTGATATGAGCTTGCCAGCCGCCACGCTCCTCGACCCGGGCATAGGACTGACGTGAGCCCTTGCGGGCCTGGATCGCCTTGACGGTCGGCGTGAAGGCGACGTCGCTGGTGAAAGCATGCGCGTTCATCGAAAGCCTCCTTACGGAAAGGTGCTAAAGCCCGAGCTCCGACAGCGACGGGTGGTCATCCGGCCGCCGGCCGAGCGGCCAGTGATATTTGCGGTCGGCCGCGCCGATCGGCAGGTCGTTGATGCTGGCGATGCGCAGGCGCATCAGGCCATGTTCATCGAATTCCCAGTTCTCGTTGCCATAGCTGCGGAACCATGAACCGCTGTCGTCGCGCCATTCATAGGCGAAGCGCACGGCGATGCGGTTGCCATGGAACGCCCAAACCTCCTTGATCAGCCGGTAATCGAGCTCGCGGCTCCATTTCCGTGTCAGGAAGGCCTGGATGGCATCGCGCCCCTGCAGGAATTCAGCGCGATTGCGCCAGCGGCTGTCTGTCGTGTAGGCGAGCGCGACGCGTGCCGGGTCGCGGGAATTCCAGGCATCCTCGGCCATGCGGGCTTTCTGCGCGGCGGTTTCGGCGGTGAAAGGCGGAAGCGGTGGGCGGGCTTCGGACATGGCAACTCCTCTGCGATGAATAAGTGGAGACCGGCGAATAACGCTGACCCGCTCCGGATTCAGGCAGCTTCGCGGACAGAAACAACCAAAAAATCGATTTCGGTGCCGGCAACTCATTGATAGAGTTGGTCCAGGTGTTCAGAGCGACACGCCGCCGTTATATGCACCTTTCCATTTGATGGATGTAGATGGCATATTTGCAATCAACCCTTCCATTTTCCGGAAGAAGCGACGGGCCGCCGCGACGGTGGAGGCCGGCAGCCTTTCCGCCGCAAGCCGTTCGGGCATTCCGCTTGCGAGCGTCAGCCGATCGATGCTGGGTTGCCGACGTGGGTATGACGCGAGTGCTTTTCGACCAGATCGTCGCCGTTCTACAGTCAAGGGTGCACGCCGGCCAGGGCCGGCTGCCGGTGAAACTGCGCGCTTTCCTCGATTTCGCGGCGCCACGCCTGAGGGAACGTCTGGCGCAAGCAAGCTGGTAGAATGAGCCGTATCGCCCTGTTTCCTTTTTGCCCGCGCTTGGTGTAACCAACGCACACCTCCTCACCGGACCTCCCCCATGCTCTATGTCAGATCGCTGGCGTTCAATTTCGTCTTCTACGTCAATCTGATCGTCCAGATGATCCTCTGGACCCCCTACTATTTCTTGTCACCCCGTCACCGCGCCTGGTTCGTGCCGAAATTCTGGTCGCGCACCTCGATGTGGCTCTATGACAAGATCGCCGGCACGAAGAACGACATCACCGGCCAGGAAAACCTGCCTGAAGGCTCCTTCATCCTGGCGCCCAAGCACCAGTCGTTCTGGGACGCGATTGCCTTCTTCCCCTTCCTCCAGGATCCGCTCTACATCCTCAAGCGGGAACTGACCTGGATCCCGTTCTTCGGCTGGTACATCATGAAAATGCGCATGATCCCGGTCGACCGCGGCAGCCGCTCCAAGGCGCTGAAGGCGGTCGTTGCCGCGACCAAGGAAGAGATGGCGCGCAATCCGCGCCAGCTGATCATCTATCCCGAGGGCACGCGCCGGGCGCCGGGCGACGAGCCGGCCTACAAATACGGCATCGTCGAAATCTATGCGCAGCTGGGCGTCCCGGTGGTGCCGGTCGCCCATGTCGCCGGCCTCTACTGGCCGCGCCGCAAATTCCTGCGTTATCCCGGCACCATAAAGGCGCGCTTCCTGCCGCCGATCCCGCCTGGCCTGAGCAAGGACGAATTCATGGCGCGGCTGATCGGTGAGACCGAGGCGGCTTGCGACCAGTTCCTC
Organism: Mesorhizobium sp. RCAM 05099; assembly: GCF_059683685.1. NCBI lineage: Bacteria > Pseudomonadati > Pseudomonadota > Alphaproteobacteria > Hyphomicrobiales > Phyllobacteriaceae > Mesorhizobium > Mesorhizobium sp. RCAM 05099. Next base: position 1,331,730 of record NZ_CM185035.1, on the reverse strand, counting down.
ATCGAGGCATCCCGCGCCTCAAACCCGCCTGACCTGCCGCCGACGGCGGTGAAACGGTTGCGGGAGCTCGGCGCCAAGGCCTGAAGCGGGAGCCCGCGGAGCAACGCTCAGCCGAACACGGCCAGCGCGGTGGTCAACACCAGCGTTGCCGCAAAGATCAGATTGATGATCCGCGAGGCCACAGGCTGGCGCAGAAAACGCGCGAACCCTGCTCCCGCGACAAGCCACAAGACATGGATGGCGACGATCATCAGGGCGAGAACGGCCAGCTTCAGCCATGGACCAAGCTCAACGGCACCCTGTTTCGAAGAGGCGCCGGCGAACACGGCGGCGATCGCCACATAGGCCTTCGGGTTTGCGACCGCCAGCAGGAAGCCGCCCGAGAACGTCGGGCGCGCGGCCTGGCCGGCATGCGTTGCCAAGGGCGGAGCGGTGGCGATCCTGAACGCCAGGTAGAGGATGTAGCCGGCAGACGCGACAGCCAGCAGCGGCGCGAGCCGCGGCATCGAGGCAAACATCGCCGCCACCCCGCTCGCCACCACCAACAGCACGGCGATCGTGCCCAGGATGATCCCGCAGGCATAGCGCAGCGAGGGGCGCAGGCCAAAGGCGGCACCGACGGCGGTGACGCTTATCGTTGCCGGCCCGGGGCTGCCCATGACGACCGTCGCGGCAAGCACCAGCGCGAACAGTTGGCGCCAAAGGTCCGGCTGCGAAAGAAGCGATTCGGTCATTTCACCCTCTGCCTTGCCCCGTGCGAAGGACGGTATGGCAGGACAAGAGGGTCGTCTTGGACGTTCGTGCGCGTGGCGCTCGCCGAAACCTCAGCCGCTGGCTTTGTCGAGCTCGGCCATGTCATCGGCCGTCAGCTTCAACGACGCCGCCTTGATCAGACTGTCCATCTGACTGGGCTTGGTGGCGCTGGCGATCGGCGCGGTGACACCTGGCCGCGCGATAACCCAGGCAAGCGCCACTTCCGCCGGCTTGGCCGAATGCCTGGCCGATACCGCATCCAGTGCGGCGAGGATGCGCATGCCGCGCGCATTGAGGTAGTCTTTAACCCCGCCGCCGCGCTCGCTTTGGCCAAGATCGGCCTCGCTGCGGTATTTGCCGCTCAGAAAACCCTTGGCCAGGCTGAAATAGGTGATGACGCCGATCTCCTCGGCCACGCACAGATCGCGCAACGGCCCATCGAAGGAAGAGCGATCGTAGAGATTGTATTCCGGCTGCAGCACCTCGTAGCGCGGCAGGCCGCGCAGGCTCGCCACGTCGAGCGCCGCGCGCAACTGCCCGGCATCGAGGTTTGAACAGCCGGCATAGCGGATCTTGCCCTTGGCGAGCAGCTTCTCGTAGGCGCCAAGGGTTTCCTCATAGGGGGTAGCCGGATCCGGCCAGTGCGAGAGATAGAGGTCGATGACATCGGTCTGCAGCCGCTTCAGCGACGCGTCGACCGCCTTTTCGATATAGGCGGCGGACAGGTCCTTGTGGCCTTGCCCCATGTCCGAACCGACCTTGGTGACCACGACGATCTTGTCGCGGTTGCCGCGGTCCTTCATCCACTTGCCGATGATCGTTTCCGATTCGCCGCCCTTGTTACCGGGCACCCAGCGCGAATAGGCGTCGGCCGTATCGACGGCATTGAGGCCGGCGCCGACAAAGCGGTCGAGCAGATCGAAAGAGGTTTTCTCGTCGGCGGTCCAGCCGAAGACATTGCCGCCCAGAACCAGCGGCGCGATGGAAAGGTCGGTACGACCGAGACGGCGTTTCTGCAAGACGGATCTCCGTGATGATTGGACGGGCGGATGGCCGCCCAGCTTTGGGACCTAACCTAGGTCTTGCCTCATCGAGGTCAAAGGCCTGGCCGCCTTTTCCGCAGATCCAGCGCTTCACAAAGGCGCGACCCGCCTGGCGACATCCTCGAGCCAGTGGTCGCGAATGCCCAGCGCCTCGAGGTGTTCCAGCGTGCTGAACACATAGTCCTCGTTGTTACCGGATTGGCCGACCGCGCCGCGCACCACGGCCGCCGCATGCGCCGCGTCCAGTGCACCGGCATACTGCTCATGCCCACGGTCGACGATGTAGGCCACCGCCTCGACCATCCCGCCACCGCTGAGGCGAATCTTGAGCGTGCGCTCGAGATAGACGTTGGTGACCAGCTCGCGCTCGCGCAAATAGGCGATCACCTCGGCGCGCAATTCGCCGGGAACACGGAACGCCAGGCCAACGCAGGAGCCGCCATGGTCGAGGCCGAGCACCAGCCCCGGCCGTTCACGCGTGCCGCGATGCACGAAGGAGTAGACGCAAAGCGAGCGCCGGTAGCCGTGCAGGCGCGCGCGCTGTGTCTCAACATGCGCGAAACCCGGCCGCCAGATCAGCGAACCGTAACCAAACACCCAAAAATCGCCCATATCGCCGCGCCTGATTGCAAAAGATGCCAACACCGCACCGAATCGGTGTTTTTTCCGCCCGTCTCTGTCTACCTATTGTTGTCGGAATCGAAGCTCCGTCCACCAATACCCATGCGTTAATGAGAGCCAAAGCATGACGTCAAGTGACGAACGCCAACCGAGTAACCGTCGCCGCCTGTGGTGGCTTGCGGCGTTCATCGTCATACTGTTCGCCATCTACAGCGGCGGCTGGTTCTATCTGGCGGACCGGGTCAGAAGCGAGGCCGACAAGGCAGTTGCCACGCTCAACAAGAGTGGCGTCGAGGCCGGCTGCGCCAATCTCCAGGTCAGCGGCTACCCCCTGAGCTTTGCCATCTCCTGCGACAACCTCGCTTATGAGGACGATGCCAGGAACATCGCCGCCTCGGCCGGCAGTTTCAATGCCGTCGCCCAGATCACCCAACCCTTGTCGCCGGTCGCCGATCTGCGTGGTCCGCTCAGGACCTCGGTCCCGGGCATGGTGCCGCTGTGGATCGACTGGGACAATCTGCAAGCCAAGGTCAAACTGTCATGGCCGCTGCCACGACGGATCTCGCTGCAGGCCGAGGGCCTGTCAGGCCAGACCGACCCGGCCGACGACACCGATCCGGTGCAGTTGTTCAGCGCCGGCAAGGCGGCCGGCCAGTTGCAGCCGAACAGCGGCGATATCGACTATCTCGGCAGCTTTGGCGATCTCGAGATCAATCCCGACGCAATCGGCGGGCGCGTCCTGCCGCCCCTCGATGCCAGCGGTGACGCCACGTTGAAGAACGGCGTTGCGCTGATCGGCACCCACGTGCAGAGCCTGCGCGGCCAGAAGATCGAGATCCGCAACCTCGATCTGTCGTCGGGGACGGCGCGCGTTACGGTTTCTGGACCGCTGTCGGTCGATGCCGACGGCCTGATCGATGCCGATCTGATGATCAGGCTGAAGGATCCGAAGGCCGTGGCGGCAATCCTCGGCACCGCCATCCCCGAGCAGAAAAGCCAGATCGAACAGGGCTTTGGCGCTTTGGCGATGCTCGGAAACGAACCGTCCATGCCGCTGAAGGTGGTCAAGGGCAAGGCCTCGCTCGGCTTCATCCCGCTGGGCAAGATCAAGCCGGTTGAATAACCCTTCCATGGCAAGACCGGTGAAGCTGCTGAGTGTTGGCGCGCTGACGCTGGACACAATCCTGCGTGTCGAGACACTACCGGCGCATCAGGGAAAATTCATCGCCTCCGACGGCGTCCAGATCGCCTCGGGCATGGCGACGAGCGCCGCCTGCGCCGCGCATCGCCTGGGCGCCGACGTGGCGCTGTGGGCGAGTGCCGGCGATGATCCGGTCGGCGACCATCTGGTTGCCGCGATCGAGGCCGAGGGCGTCGATTGCGGCTTTGTCCGCCGTGTCGGCGGCGCCCGCTCCGCGCTGGCCTCGATCCTGGTCGACGCGCAGGGCGAGCGCATCATCGTGCCGTTCTATGACAGCCAGGCCCAGGCCGATCCCGAGGCCCTGCCAGCGGCCGACCTTTCCGCATTCGATGCCGTGCTGGTCGACGTGCGCTGGCCGGGTGCGGCAGCGCTTGCACTGAAGGCGGCGCGTGCCATCGGCCGGCCGGCGATCCTCGATGCCGATACCGCGTCAAGCGATGTGCTGGAGCAGCTCTTGCCGCTGGCGTCCCACATCGTGGCCTCGGAGCCGGCGGCGCGCATTCTGTGCAATCGGGATCTCGACCCGCTCCAGGCCTGCGAGACACTTGCCCGGCGCACCGACGCCTTTGTCGCGGTCACCGGCGGCGCGGCGGGAACCTGGTGGTTCGATCGCGCGGCGGGATCAACCCGTCATGTGGGGGCGCCAAGGATCAAGGCGGTCGACACGCTTGCCGCCGGCGATGTCTTCCACGGTGCCTTTGCCGTCGGACTGGCGGAAGCCATGCCGGTCGAGCAGGCCTTGCGTTTTGCCAGTGCCGCCGCCGCGCTCAAATGCCTGCGCTTCGGTGGCAGGCTCGGCGCCCCGGACAGGGCCGAGACGCTGGCCATGGTTGCGGCGACCTGGCCTGCGCCACCATAGCGTCATAAGGTCTGTTGAGATTCAGGTCAGGCCGAGTCGGAGTCGAAGACGGGCGCGAAGCGACCAAATGAGGCGATTTCCGAGAACCGCAGCGGAGCGTCGGGTACGTGAGCACCGGAAGCGCAGGAAAGCGCCGTTTGCAGGCAGGCTTCACCTGAATCTCAATAGACCCTAGCTCTTGGCCGGGTGCTCGATCGCCTGGCGGCCGAAGTCGGGTACGTCGATGTCCTGGCCGGCCTCGATGATCGAGCGGCGCACGGCCCGGGTGCGGGTGAACAGATCGAAGAGTTTTTCGCCGTCGCCCCAGCGGATCGCCCGTTGCAGCGACGCCAGATCCTCGGAGAACCGCGCCAGCATTTCGAGGATGGCGTCCTTGTTGTGCAGGCAGACGTCGCGCCACATGGTCGGGTCGGAGGCAGCGAGACGGGTGAAGTCGCGGAAACCGGAAGCCGAATATTTGATGACTTCGGACTTGGTCACCGACTGCAAATCATCTGCGGTGCCGACGATGTTGTAGGCGATGATGTGCGGCAGGTGCGAGACGATGGCCAGCGTCATGTCGTGATGCTGGGGGTCCATCGTGTCGATGTTGGCGCCGCAGCGGCGCCAGAATTCGGAAAGCCTCTCCAGCGCATCCGGATCGGTGTCCGGCAGCGGCGTGAAGATGCACCAGCGATTGTCGAACAGGTCGGCGAAACCGGCATCCGGCCCCGACTTCTCGGTGCCCGCCAGCGGATGGCCGGGAATGAAATGCACGCCGGCCGGCACGTGCGGCTGCATCTGCGCGATGACCGATGCCTTGGTCGAGCCGACATCGGTGAGGATCGCGCCCGGCTTCAGCGCCGGCGCAATTTCCTCGGCCACCGCGCCGGATGAGCCGACCGGCACCGAGACGATGACCAGATCGGCATCGCGGACCGCTTCTTTCGCGTCGGTGGTGTAGGAATCGCCTAGCCCAAGCTCTTGCGCCCGCGCCAGCGTCGCCGCGCTGCGGGTCGAGATGGCGACGTGACTGGCCAGCCCCTCGCGGCGGATGACGCGGGCCAGCGACGAGCCGATCAGGCCGATGCCGACCAGCGCGATCTTCTCAAACATCGGTGATGCCATGGTGCTTTAGCTTTTCAGGAATGTCGTGAGTGCGGCGACAACGCCGCGATTGGCCTCTTCGGTGCCGATGGTCATGCGCAGCGCGTTGGGAAAGCCATAGCCGGAAACGCGCCGCAAGATATAGCCGCGCGCGGTGAGATAGTCGTCCGCCGCCGCTGCGGAGTGTTTCTGGTCGTCGGGAAAATGGATGAGGACGAAATTGCCGACGCTGGGCGTCACCCGCAACCCAAGCCCCGTCATCTGTTCGCTGACCCAGGCCAGCCAGGTCTCGTTATGCGCGACGCTGCGCTCGACATGGGCGCGGTCGCGGATCGCCGCGATGCCGGCCTCGATCGCCGTTGCATTGACGTTGAAGGGGCCACGCACACGATTGATGGCGTCGACGATGTGCATCGGCGCGTACATCCAGCCGATCCGCGCCCCGCCAAGACCGATCTTGGAGAAGGTGCGGGTCATCACGACGTTCTCGGCGCTGCCGACCAGCTCGATGCCGGCTTCATAGTCGTTGCGGCGGACATATTCGGCGTAAGCCGCGTCGAGCACCAGCAGCACATGCCTGGGCAGGCCGGCATGCAGGCGGCGCACCTCCTGGAACGGCACATAGGTGCCGGTCGGATTGTTGGGATTGGCGAGGAACACGATTTTCGTGCGCGGCGTGACGGCGGCCAGGATGGCATCGATGTCGGCGCGCTCATCGGTCTCCTTGACCGCCACCGGGACGGCACCTGCCGACTGGATATAGATCTTGTAGACCATGAAGGCGTGTTCGGTGAAGATCGCCTCGTCGCCGGGCGCCAGATAGGTCTGCGCCAGCAGGCCCAGAATCTCGTCGGAACCGTTGGAACAGATGATGTTCTGTGCGTTGAGGCCATGCACCTCGGCGATCGCTTCGCGCAGCCGCCCGGCGGTGCCGTCGGGATAGATGTCGAGCTTTCCGGCAATCTCCCGCGCGGCTTCGATCGCCTTCGGCGAGGGCCCAAGCGGATTCTCGTTCGACGACAGCTTGTAGACCTTGGCGACGCCGGCCGGCGCCGTGCTCTTGCCCGGCACATAGGCGTCGATGTCCATGATGCCCACGCGCGGGGTTGGACGTGCCTGATCCGGTGTCTGCTTCATTTCGAGATATCCATCGAGAAGGCTCCCGGCAGGAGCCGCAGCGGAAATACAAGCCACGACCGGCAATGTCGAGAGGTGGCGGTGATGCCAGTGGCCGGCATTGACGGCAAGGCGGGCGAGTTCTAGAAGGGCAGCGACAGTTCCGTGGTGATTTGGCCGGTCGGCTTGCAGCCACGTTAAACAATTCGCTAAAGGGCCGTTTGCGTGACGTAACCGGCTTTGCGAAGGCATTGCCGGTTTTTTATTGTCCGCGACCGGGCGGATGAGCGCATCGGCCCGAAAATCGGCAGCGATTTTTCGAAAAGCATGATGCGGAATGGTAGAGAGATGTGATGGCCGCTCTGCGCGCTGGAAAGACCAACAACGAGGCCGACCAACCGTCGAGCCCTGTGTTGCGTTTTGGACCTGACAAGCCGCTCAAGCTCGACGCCGGCACGCTGCTGTCGCCGTTCCAGATCGCCTACCAGACCTATGGCACGCTCAATGACGCGCGTTCCAATGCCATCCTCGTCTGCCACGCGCTGACCGGCGACCAGCACGTCGCCAACACCAATCCGGTGACCGGCAAGCCGGGCTGGTGGGAAGTGCTGATCGGCCCGGGCAAGATCATCGACACCAACCGCTTCTTCGTCATCTGCTCGAACGTCATCGGCGGCTGCCTGGGCTCCACCGGCCCAGCCTCGACCAATCCCGCCACCGGCAAGCCCTATGGGCTCGACCTGCCGATCATCACCATCCGCGACATGGTGCGCGCGCAGCAGATGCTGATCGACCATTTCGGCATCGAAAAGCTGTTTTGCGTGCTCGGCGGCTCGATGGGCGGCATGCAGGTGCTGCAATGGGCGTCGAGCTATCCGGAGCGCGTCTTCTCGGCACTGCCGATCGCCACCGGCGCCCGCCATTCCTCGCAGAACATCGCCTTCCATGAGGTTGGCCGGCAAGCCGTGATGGCCGATCCGGATTGGCATGGCGGCAAATATTTCGACTACGGCAAACGCCCGGAAAAGGGGCTGGCGGTGGCGCGCATGGCCGCCCATATCACCTATCTGTCGGAAGCCGCCCTGCACCGAAAATTCGGCCGCAACCTGCAGGATCGCGAAGCGCTCACCTTCGGCTTCGATGCCGACTTCCAGATCGAGAGCTATCTGCGCCACCAGGGCATGACCTTCGTCGACCGCTTCGACGCCAATTCCTATCTCTACATGACTCGGTCGATGGACTATTTCGACCTCGCTGCCGACCATGGCGGTCGATTGGCCGATGCTTTCGCCGGCACGAAAACCCGCTTCTGCCTGGTGTCCTTCACCTCGGACTGGCTGTTTCCGACGGAGGAGAGCCGCTCGATCGTGCACGCGCTCAACGCCGCCGGCGCATCGGTGTCCTTCGTCGAGATCGAGACCGACCGTGGCCACGACGCCTTCCTGCTCGACGAGCCGGAGTTGTTTGCCGCCATCAACGGCTTCATCGGTTCTGCGGCACGGGCGAGAGGGCTCGCATCATGAGCGTCAACCGCGACCAGCGTGTCGACCTCGAGGTTGTCGCCAACCTCATCCCGCCGCAGTCTCGTGTGCTCGACGTCGGTTCGGGCGACGGCTCGCTGCTCGAACTGCTGCAGGACACCAAGCAGGTCGACGGCCGTGGACTCGAGCTGTCGCAGCGCGGCGTAAACGAATGCGTGGCGCGCGGCCTCTCGGTCATCCAGGGCGATGCGGACAAGGATCTCGAGTTCTATCCCGACAAGGGCTTTGACTTCGTCGTGCTGTCGCAGACGCTGCAGGCCACCCGCAACCCGAAGCTGGTGCTCGACGAACTGCTCAGGATCGGCAATCGGGCGATCGTGTCCTTCCCCAATTTCGGCCACTGGCGGGTGCGCCTGTCTCTGTTCCTCAACGGCCGCATGCCGGTGACCAAGGACCTGCCCTATTCCTGGTATGACACGCCCAACATCCACTTCTGCACCATCCGCGACTTCGTCAACCTGTGCGACGAGCTTGGCGCGACGGTGGAAAAGGCAACCGCGCTCGACGCCAACGGCCAGAAGATCGGCCTGTCGATGCCGTGGTGGTTCTGGAATTTCTTCGGCCAGCAGGCGGTGTTTTTGCTGAGACGGTAGCTTTGTTCGCCATGAACCTATTTCGCAAACGCCCTTTGCCAGTTGAAATTCCGCCAGACATCCTGGCTGGGATAAAAGTCGGAATTTTGATCTGCACGTCACCGCGTAGCGGCAGCAACCACCTCGCTGGGTTGATGGCAGCCGTAGGACTTGGCAACCCCCTGGAATGGTTCGGCGGCCGCCGGGTTCTCGAATTGCCGAACTATCCTCGCGATCCCCGTGCCCAGGTCCTGCGTGCCTTGACGGACGGGCGATCTACATCCGGAGTTTACGCAGTCAAACTGTTTGCCAGCCAGTTTTCCCAGGTGGCCAAGACCGTGGATCTCCCTGCCAGCCTTCCAAGATTGCGCTATGTCCGTCTGACTCGCCGCGATCTGCTTGGTCAGGCGATTTCGTGGACGCGCGCTCGTCAAACCGGTCGGTTCCGCTCAACCGAGACCAGTCGGCAGGCACCACGCTACGACGGTGCGGCGATCGCGGAGTCGCTTGAAAAAATCGCGCTGGAAAATCTGGCCTGGGATGTCTGGCTGGCGAAGAACGGATTGCCCTTCCTGTCATTGATATACGAGGAAATCTTGGAGGCTCCACGGGCGAATCTCGAGAAAATCGCATATCTGGCTGATACCAAGATCACCTCTGAGCCTACCTCTGTCCCCAACTCTGGTCTCGAAATTCAACGAGACACCGTCAATGCGGAATGGAGGGAGCTTTTCTTGTCGCAGTACTCCGACACCTCGACATTTCTGGCCAGCAATCGTCGTATTCGAGTTTTTCGATAGTAATCCGCGCTCAGGTTCCGATTTGATCGTAAAGGCAATCCGCCAGAGTACACCGGATCGCGGAGCGCCATGCGAAAACGATGTCACTTGATCGGCAGGGGTTGCCTTTACATTGGGTTGCGGGAACTATAGCCACCCAGGCACTGATAACTGGTCGGTGCAGAGATGGCTGAAGAACGCACAACATATTCACTCGTCGTGGAAATGGAGAACGCCAGGTCCATAGATTGGGCCGAGGTCGGCGTTGGACTGAAGGCCTTGGCGCGTGAAATTGCCGTCGTTTCTTCGAACGGCTTGGCAAGACCCAAGGTTGTCATTGCCCACGGCGGCAGTGACACGGATGCAAAATCTCTTCTTGACGACATCACGGCGGAAGCGCCGCAACTGGAACAGGTTGCAGACCTGATCTTTGCCGCTTGCCCAGGCGGCAGATATTATGACCTCAAGAATAATGGAGTCCTGAGGGCAGATGGAGATGTGGTTGTCTTAACAGATTCCGATACGGTTCCGGAGCCGGGGTGGCTCTCGGCTCTCATTGGACCGTTTGAGGACCCGGAGATTGTCTGCGTAAACGGCTACACATATCTTTTGTACGACGATTTCTTTTCAAGGACGTTTGCGCTGATTTGGTTTTTCCCGATGGCGCGGGGAGACAAGCGATTTGCTTCGAAACGGGCGATCAACGCCAACAATATAGCCTTTCGACGTCTCTGGATTACAAACAACCCTTTTCCGAAGCACAATGGCTTCAAGGTTTCCTGCACTTTGCTTATGCGTAAACTGCAACGCGAGGGCCATGAAATTCAAAACGTCAACGCGCGTGTCTACCATTACGCGCCGCGCGGCTGGAAATTCTTTTACTGGCGTGCGCTGGTAACCGGCCGCGATGCCGATCGGAAATTTGTCGAGCTTAGTTCACCCAGCCGCATGCAACGGGTGGTCAAGTCATTCTCCCGTTGGTTCACCATGTCCTGGCGTACAACGCGGCGTATTGTGAGCCATGCCCGCGAGACAGGGATGCCCCTTTGGCAAATTCCCTTCTCCCTTGTCGTCGGTCAGGCATTTTATGGCCTGGCGTTTTGGGGTCAGTTCAGTTTCGCAGCCGGGATCGTCCGGGACGAAATCGAACTCGTGCCGGACTATGTCGGACACAGCTAGATGCTTTGCGGCGGTCCTTCGAATTGCGCCCGCAAATGTCGAATTGGTCCAGGAGCCACCGACTGCTCCAGAACATCCGTGGCCCTGTGCGGATGTCCAACGCCGGTAACGAAGATCACGTCGGATTCCGAATTCTCGGTTCGCAGCCCCAGGATCGCCTGGTAGGCGGGCGATTTGTACCATGCGCTCACATGTTGTCTGTCCGGGAATTCGATGACGATCAGATGTCCCGGCCAACTGTTTTCCACGACCTCGAACTCGCCGCCATGGACGACGAAGCGACCGCCGAAGGGTTCCAGCGTGGCATCGATCTTCTCGAGATATTCGACGACCCACGGTCCTGGCGTAACGTGGCGCATATGGGCAACGGCGTAGGCGGTCATGACTGTACTCCCTCTGCATCGAGGCCGATCAGCCCGGCCTCGCAAGGGCAATGTGCCGAAACACCGACCCCAAGGCGATTACGCCCGAGGTAATGGAATTGCATGCGGTCTGGCAGGAGGTGGACCGACCTCTTCTTTGGTGATTCGCCCCCGTTTTCCTGCAAGGCTGTTGCAATTGGAACGCTAGGGGCAGGAATTCGTCATTTCATGCGGGGTTGGGCACCGGCGCGGTGAGTGACACGGGCGGCTGTTTTATATAGCGTTGCGTCGGATACGATTCAGGTGTGGCGGAGGGGGAAGTCCGATCCATTCGACCGTTGTGAAAATCGAAAAGCCCTGGATCAACGCGCATCCTTGCGCGGGAAACAGCTGACGCGACATGGTCGGGATCACCGAACCCCTCATCACAGTCATAACGCCAACGCACAACCGGCGCGAAACAGTGCTGCGCGCGGTGGAAAGCGTGCTTTCCCAGAGCATGCCGAGACTTGAGCATATTGTCGTCGACGATGGCTCGACCGATGGAACCGAGGCCGCGCTCGCCCGCATTCGCGACCCGCGGCTGATCTATGTCGGCGCGAAATGGCGAGGCGCCAACGCCGCCAGGAATGCCGGTATCGAGCGGGCGCGGGCGCCTGTGGTGACATTCCTCGATTCCGACGATGTCTACCTGCCGCACCGGCTCGAACGAACCCTGGCCTGGTTTGATGACAATCCGGTGCTTCAGGTCCTGATCAGCTCGTTTGTCTCCCTGAAGGGCAATCGCGCCACCAACTGCGTCAACCGCGATGTGTTACTGAGCCCGACGATGCTGGAACGGGCGCTGGTCGCGCAGACGATCTTCATTGCCGGTTCAGCGATAACGGCCCGCCGCGAGGCCTTGCTGGGCATTGGTGGCTACGACAGCGACATCACCCGGATGCAGGATCGGGAATTGCTGCTGCGTCTTGCCCGGCGCTTCGGCGCGCAATTGTCCGAGGATATGGACTGGACGAAATACAATTCGGAGAATTCGATTTCGGGCCGCCGGGACGGCTATGTCGAAGCCTATGCGAACCTGATGGGCAAACACCCGCATATTGCCCGCTCCTACCCGCACATTCCGCCCTACATGATCTCGCGGCAGATCATTGCCGATATCCTCAGAGGCCGGATACCGGAGGCATTTGCGGGTTATATGGCCAACCGCTCGTCGACAGCGCTCGGCTACTCGCTGCCGGAACTGATGCACGGCTATGTCCGTGGCCGGCGCTGGCGACGTGATCTTAAAAGGCTTAGTGCCCGTCCGGCCTGACATATGTCCCCGAAAGCATGCCCTCGGGCTTGATCCGGGGTGGGCAGCGGTTTTGGGACAGCGACATGCCCAAGCAGGTGCGGCGCAAGCTCATCGGTCGAGTTCCGGGAAAAACGGATCGGAATAGAACCGTCTGTCCCGTTCGCCTTGCAGACAGTCGATGGCAGCCGCGGCATCGACGGGAACGACCCTGCCCCTATCCTGAACACCGCTGACCTCGAGGATCAATTTGCGCCGGATGGCCGTGGAAAACTCGGCGGCCGCGTGGATCGGCAGCACGAAGGAACCGGGTCCTCCGGTCACGCACTGGGCATAATATTGATCGAGATGGCTGAAGGTGGGCGACGGGCTGATCAGGATCGGCAGGCCGTTGACGACGATGCCTTTGGCGATGGCGGCATCGCGTGTCGTGGTCACCGGCGGCCCGATATTGTTCGGGCCATCGCCGGAAATATCGATGACGCTGCGTTCGCCCCGGAAGGCAGTCCGATCGAAAAGCTCTGCGCCGAAGGCAAGCGCCCCGGAAATCGAGGTGCCGCGAAAGCTGCGGAACGGGCGAGCCGCGACCTTGTCGGCAAAGCTGTTGGCGCTTTCGGCGCTGTCGATGATTTGCCAGCCGATGACCCCGTCATCGCGCACCGTGCCCGCCCATTCGAAATAGGCGAGCGCGATACGGCCCGTGTTGCCGGCGCGGATCGCCTTGATGAAATCGGGATGCCGCAGCGCCTCGACATAGCCGGCGCGCTGCAGGGCGAATTCCCTTTCGTCCATCGACAGCGAGATATCGACAGCCAGCACCAGCTCGACGTCCACGGCCAGCGCATCGGGCGGCGAGGCAACAGGAGCTGCCTGGGCGCAGGCAAGACAGGCAAGCAGGCGGAGAGCATCAAGCATGGCCAGCGCCGAGGTTGTTTCTGCTGGGAAGCTTCCCTCGCGATCACGGCGAAATAAAGCTCTGCGCCGTGGCCCGGACGCGGCCTACCTCTTGCGGCGCGCGGCGACCGGCGGCGGTTCGATCGCGCCGGCCCTGATACGGGCAGGTTTCAGGGCCGGTGCAGCGGTATCCTTCATGATGGTCAATGCGCGTGGAAAGAACCGGATGTTATGCTGGCCGCGTCCGATGTTGAGGATCGCGGCTCCGGGCAAGCGCTTCTCCAGCATCGACAGCACCCGCCGCAGCGAGGGTCCGTCGAACGCGTCCATGGCTTCGTCGATGATCACCCATTTTGGCTGTCGCAAGGCGAGCACGGCGAAGGCCAGCGAGCGCTGTTCGTCATCGCCCAGTTCGTGTTCCCAGCGCGCGGAACGATCGAGCGAGGACGCCAGGCGCTCGAGCCCGACCTCGGCAAGCACCTCCGAAATCTGGGCATCACTCGCCGGCGCGGGTCCGTTCGAGTGATCGAGGATCTCGCGCAGCGTGCCGGCCGGGAAATATGGGACGCGCGGCACGAATATGAGGGTTTCGCCCGCCGGCAGGCCGATCCGTCCGCGTCCCCATGGCCACAGTCCGGCGATGGCGCGGAAGAACAGCGTCTTGCCGGCGCCCGGGTCGCCGGTGATCATGACGCGCTCGCCGGAGCGGATTTCGACATGCTGGTCGGCGAGCCCGGTGCACCCCTCCGGCGACGCCACTTGGAGTTTCTCGAAGGTCAGGCTGCCGCCAGGGTTCTCAACGAACTCGATACGTTTTTCCGTGTCGTGCAGCACATCGGTTTCACCCAGCGCGATGCGGAAATCGGCAACGCGCATCAGTGTGGCGCGCCAATCGGCGATGCTGCCGATGTTGTTGATGAACCAGCGCAAGGAAGAATGGACCTGATTGAAGGCGCCGACCGCCACCATCAGCCCGCCAAAACTGATGTCACCTGCAAAATAGACCGGCGAGGCGACCAGGATCGGTGCCACGACGGTGATCCAACCATAGGTATCGGTGACCCAGGACAGGTTGATCTGGGCGGTGTAGATGCGCCGCATGGCGCCGAGCACCGTGCCGAGGTCGAGTTCGAGCCGCCGCCTGGCGTCGGCCTCGCCATGGTACAGCGCGATGGCATCGACATTCTCGTTGACGCGCACCATCGAGGAGCGCAGTTCCGCTTCCCGCGTGTAGCGGTCGCTGTTGAGGCGGATCAGCGTCCGGCCGACCAGCCAGCTCAGCCACGAGGCGGTCCCGGCATAGAGGATGGCGGCCCAGACCATGTAGCCGGGGATCGCCAGGGAGGTCCCGCCAATGTGGAACACGAAGCCCGAAGACAGTTCCCACAACACGCCGACGAAGGACACCAGCAGGATGAAGGACTGCAGCAGTCCGACGCCGAGGTCCGTCGACAAGTCGGACAGATGCGCGGCGTCCTGCTGCATGCGCTGGTCGGGGTTGACGCCGATGGCGCCGGCATTGGCCAGCCGGAAGGCGCGCGCCGGCCGCGTCCACTGGTCGATCAGGTCGAGCGTCAGCGCCTCACGTAGCTTCAGCCTGATCATCTGGTTGAGCCAGGTCTGGCCGATATTGAGCACCAGAAGTCCCCCGGCTATGGCCGCGAAGACGAGAAGCTGGTGCAGGAAGGCGGCCATGTCGCGGCGTGCAAGCGCATCGTAGAACGGCTGGTTCCAGCGGTTGAGCAGAACCTGGCCGATCGACGTTGCGATGATCACGGCCACGATGCCAACCGAGGTCCAGATCAACCACTTGCGAACCGGCGATCCCATCAGCGCCTGCTTGATCGTCACCACCTGATCACGCAGGCTGCTGGCTTCGACCGCCGCAACCGGCCGGGCGAAAACGTCGAAGTCCGGTTGATCAGCCATGGCCAAGGTCCTTGCGTTCAGAAGCGGTGCTGAAACCGGATGGAGAGACTTGACGGCATTGGTCTTTCAACGGGCCGCGCATGACAGATAGGTCGAGAAAAGCCGCGCGCCGCAAGTTTTCACCATGATCACGAAGGTGTCACCTGACGAACCGACGACATTGTTCCGTCGGCCTCGGCCCGGCGGCCGAGCCGCGTGGCGCCGTGCGGCGACAGCACCGGCACGAAAACGCGGCGAGACGTCCGCTGAGCGACCGGCACGCCCTGATAGAGCCGTTTCTGCGCCTCGACGACGATGACGCCGGAAAAGATCGGCCACAACCGCCGGCCGGCGCGTTCCAGCACATTGTGAAAGCGCATCATGAAGCGCCGCCGCGATGGCGGGAAGAACAGGGCATCGGACCAGGCCGCGGGCGTGAAATTCGCCTCGCGCAGCAATTCGGTGAGCTGTCCGCGCGAAAAAGGCCGGCCATTGCCGAACGGCGTGTGCTCGAAGCGCGCCCAGACGCCGCGCCGGTTGGGCACGACGATGACGACGCGCCCCGCCGGCGACAACACACGCCAGATCTCGTTCAGCGTTTCGCGCGGGTTTTCGACATGCTCGAGTGAGTGGACAAGCAGCATGCGATCGATGCTGGAATCGACCAGCGGCAGTTCCTCGTCGAAGACCAGTGCCGTCGCGGTCGGCCCCGTCGCCGGCCAGACCACGGCGCCCTGCGTCGCCGACATGAAGGCAAAGACCCGCTCGGCGTCAGTGCCGAAGCGTTCCAGCCAGGGCAAGGTGTAGCCGAGGCCAACCAGCCGCTCATTGGGCACGACAGCCCATATCGATGACAGCGCCATGGTGATCGAGCGCTCGGCGAAGCGGCCGAGCGTTGTCGAATAGAAGGAGCGGAGATCGACGATGTCGGAATGCATGCGAGGGATGTAGCCGTGATATCGTCGGGTTTCAATAAAAGGCCTTGATGAGCCCGACATTCCGGGATGTCATTCGGCATGCCGGGATGACATTCGTCGCCTCGGTGGGATGACATTCGTCACCCTGAAGACGTTCGTCACCCTGGGATGACATCCGCGTGCCGGGGCCCTATGTGTGCGGCGACAACGGAGAGACGAGAATGCCGGTCGAAATCGAACAATTCATGTGCCGCAGCGATAATTTCGGCGTGCTGGTGCATGACCCGAAAAGCGGCCAGACCGCGATCATCGACGCGCCCGAGGAGGCGCCGATTCTGGCCGCGATCAAGCGCACCGGCTGGACGCCGACGATGATCCTGACCACGCATCACCATGTCGATCACGTCGAGGCCAATCTGGCGTTGAAAGAACGCTTCAAGCTGCGCGTCGTCGGACCGGAAGCGGAAAAGGCCAAGATTCCCGGCATCGACGAAACCGTCGAAGAGGGCTCCGTCATCCATCTCGGCGACGAGAGGATCGAGGTGATCGCCACGCCCGGCCACACCGCCGGCCATGTCTCCTATTACTTGCCGGGATCGAATGTGGCGTTCACCGCCGACACGCTGTTTGCGCTGGGTTGCGGGCGTCTGTTCGAATGCAAGCCGCCGGTGATGCATGAATCGTTGAAGAAGC
Source organism: Mesorhizobium sp. RCAM 05099 (assembly GCF_059683685.1). Classification (NCBI taxonomy): domain Bacteria; kingdom Pseudomonadati; phylum Pseudomonadota; class Alphaproteobacteria; order Hyphomicrobiales; family Phyllobacteriaceae; genus Mesorhizobium; species Mesorhizobium sp. RCAM 05099. The sequence continues at coordinate 1,314,912 of NZ_CM185035.1, read as the reverse complement.
TTGCAGCGCTTCCCGCCGCGACGGCGATCTATTGCGGTCATGAGTATACGCTCGCCAACGCCCGTTTCGCGGTGACCGTCGACCCGACCAATTCGGCGCTGAAGGAGCGGGTTGCCAGGATCGAGGCGCTGCGCGCCGACAACAAGCCGACCCTGCCGACGACGATCGGCGAGGAGCTGTCGACCAATCCCTTCCTGCGCTGGCATGACCCTGCGATCCGCAAGCATCTGGGCATGGAAAAGGCGAGCGATGCCGAGGTGTTCGCCGAGATCCGCAAGCGCAAGGACAATTTCTGAGACCGGTGGTATCGTCGAAACCATGACGAGCTCCGCGGAAATCATCGCCATCCTCGGTTTGAAGCCACATCCGGAAGGTGGCTGGTACGCGGAGACCTTTCGCGATCACGCCGGCGGCGCGCGCGGCCATTCGACGGCGATCTACTTCCTGTTGGAACAAGACCAGTTGTCAGCCTGGCACCGGGTAAAGGATGCCGCCGAAGTCTGGCATTTCCACGCCGGCGCCCCGCTGGCACTGTCGATGTGGGAGGAAGGCAGCGCCATGATCGAGCAGGTGCTTGGCGTCGGGCTGGCAGCGGGCGAGCGGCCGCAGATCGTCGTGCCGGCGGGCTGGTGGCAATCGGCGCGCAGCCTCGGCGAGTGGACGCTGGTCGGCTGCACCGTCGCGCCGGGCTTTGATTTTGCCGCCTTCGAACTGGCCGAGCCAGGCTGGAGTCCTACCTCAGCAGAAAACCCAGGGTGATCCCCAACTGAGCGGCGTAGTATAGCGCCCAGACCGCAAAGCGCATCCAGACGCGATGCGGCGAGATGGCGGCCACCAGGAATTTCTCGGTGGCGAGCAGCCCATCGGATGCCATGAACAGCACGGCGCCGCCGATCAGCCACACATTGCTTGTCGTCAGGGCGGACATGCCCATCGCCAGGATCGCCGCGACGTAGACGGCGATCGGAACACGCAGTCCAGGACCGACGCGACGCCAGAGCGCCACCAGCATGACGATCGCAAACACGGACATCGCCAGCGCGATCGCCCCGCGCCACGATTCGGCGCCAAGCAATCCCAACCCGCCGCCGCTGCGCAGGAACAGCGCGACATAAACGATGTGCGCGACGAGAAAACTGGCCAGCCCGCCGAGAAAGGCCTTTTCGCCGTCGCGCGACAGGAAGGCGTCGCCAACGGCGCTGAGCGTAAGAGCGGCGACCAGCAGAAGCGGGCCGCCCTGCAACGCCGCCAGCACGGCAAGCATCGCCACCGCGAGCGTCTTTGCCGCCGAGCGGGCAAGCGTCGGCGCCATGCCAAGCGTGAAGGCGTAGATCACCGCCGCCACCAGCGAGAAGATCAGCGTCGCATTGGCGTTGGCGTCGATGCCGCCTGCAAATGGCAGCGTCATGCCCCGGCTCCGCTTGCGGATGCTGCCGGCTTGCGCGGGAACAGCGATTTTGCCGCAAGGGCCGCCCCGCCGGTGATGAGCACGCAGGCGGCCAGGATGCGCAGCGACGGCTCGGCGACGCCGGCCGCGATCAGCACCAGCGTCGACAGTAGCGGCGCCGCATAGCTTGCCGCCCCGAGCACCTGGATGTTGCCGCGCTTGACGCCGATGTCCCAGGCATAGAAAGCCGCCCCCACGGGCATCAGGCCAAGCCCGAGCACGGCCAGCCACTGGCCGACACCGTCAGGCAGCACGGTTTGTTCCAGCACCAGGTGGCAGACGAGCGACAGCACCGCGGTGGCCGCGCAGAACCAGGTGACGATGCTCGTCGGCACCGATGGGAAGCGCCGCGACAAAAGCGAATAGGACGACCACAGCAATGCGCAGACGGCGGCCATTGCATAGCCGAAGGCATAGCGGGCGTCGAATGCGAGACCGCCGCCCTTGGTGACGATCAGCACGGTGCCGGCAAGGCCGAGAAGCGCGCCGACGACATGGTTCCAGGCCAGCCGTTCGCCCGGCATCAGTGCCGAACCAAGCACGATCAGCAGCGGCCACAGATAGGCAATCAGGCTCGCCTCCACCGCCGGCGCATTGCGCAGCGCGGTGAAGTAGAAGAAGTGGTAGCCGAACAGGCCGGCAATGCCGATCAGCCAGACTTGCGGCGGTATCTTCTGGCTCTTGTCGGAGGCCGGCATGAACAGCCGCGCGACCAGCCCGACCCCGGTGCCAATCGAGAAGGTGATCGCCGACAGCAGGAACGGCGGCACCCTGCCGGACGCGTCCGTAAGCAGCGCCAGCAGCGCCCACATGGCGACCGCCGAAAAGCCGATCAATGTTGCGCGCCCCATTCTGTCTCCAGTGGCACGCCCCATCCTGTCTCCAGTGATGCGCCTTGCCTATTGTACCGCTTCGAAACGCCCGGCGCTGATCGTCAAGGTGCCGATCTGCGTACCGACCGTAGCGTGGATCGGCGCATATACTCCGGTTTGGCCGAGCGGCGCAAACGTCACCATCATGCGGCTGCGGTTCTTCAGATAGTTCAGCGCCTTGCGGCCCTTGCGATAGCCCGCCACCGGCTCGAAGCCCATCCGGCAGGTGACGGTGTCGCCCTTGTAACCCGGTACCGAGATCGCCCCCTTCGAATCGAAGGTCAGCGTCAGATCGGCGCGCATCTCGCCATCATAGAACTTCACCGTGCGGCCGCACACCTGGTCGAGGCTGTCGGCATGGATGACGGTAGCCGCCATCGGATCGAGCACCGACGCCAGGTCGCTGGCGCCGAGCGGCACCCAGCTCTTGGGATCGCGCTTGCCCGGCGCCGGGATGACCTGCGTCGAGGCGACCGAGCCATTGGCAAAGCGGATATCGACCACCGACGCCTTCTTGCCGGAGGTGTAGTCGGCGCGGAACGCCTGCGGCACCATCTTCTTGCCCGAAATCGTGCCTTTGGACGAGACCGTGCCACGCGTATCGTCGAACAGCTTGGCCAGACCGGCAGCGCTGACGCTGCCTTCGATCGCGTAGGCGCCGTTCTCATAGCGGCTTGAGAACGTCGATCTCGCGATCGAGAGACCAAGGAACGACACCGTGTACTCGCCCTTGAAGGACTGGGGTGAGGCGGCGAAGACTGGCGAAGGCAGCGCGACAGCGATCGCGATGGCGAGGGCGTGTGACGAACGAAGCATGGCGGGATCGATCCTCGATTTTTCGACCGGAGGCGGGCAACTCCGGTCTGGCATGTCCCTATGAGACCGCTTATAGGGTGAAATCCGGCCTTAATATGAAATGCCGGGCGCTTCCGTGGCCAAGCCGGAGCTTGACGCACCGGCGAAATGCAACTATGGAACGCCAACTTTTTCCATAAGGCCGCCTGACCAGAACCGCGCGCCACCCGGCGTGGGCACAAAGGTTTGGCAAGCCCCGAGAACTGAAGGTTAGAACAATGTCCCGCACCTGCGAACTCACTGCCAAGGCAGTCATGTCCGGCAACAATGTGAGCCACGCCAACAACAAGACCAAGCGTCGCTTCCTGCCGAACCTCGTCAATGTGACGCTGATTTCGGAAGCGCTGAACCAGAATGTGCGCCTGCGCATTTCGGCCAACGCGCTGCGTTCGGTCGAACATCGCGGCGGTCTCGATGCTTTCCTGGCCAAGGCCGACGTCAAGGAATTGTCGCAGCGCGCGCGCCTGCTGAAGAAGCAGATCGCCAAGAAGCTGGCTGATCAGCCCGCTGCCTGATATCGTTTAAGGCGGGGGACGACTGCCCTGGCCAACCTCTTGTTGGCCTTGAGCATCGGATCGAGCCCAAGGGTTTCGGCAATCCGGTGCTCAAATACGAAGCGAGCATCGCCCGAATGGGCATGATGCTCCGCTGGTTCCATTACCCAGGATAAAAAAATGAATTCCTTCTCGCGATACCTGCCATTCGTGGCCGCCATGGCGCTTGTCGTCGTGGCGTCGAACATTCTCGTGCAGTTCCCGATGCAGGGACAGATCGGCGGCCTTTCGCTGGCCGACCTGTTGACCTGGGGCGCCTTCACCTATCCCTTCTCCTTCCTGGTCACCGACCTCGCCAACCGCCGCTATGGGCCTGCCGTGGCGCGCCGGATCGTGTTTGTCGGCTTCATGACGGCGGTGGTCTGCTCGATCCTTGTCCCACCCTTCCTGTTCCGCCACGGCCTGATCGAATTCGAAACCGCCGCCGACCGGCTGGTGCGCATCGCGGCGGCGTCCGGCGCGGCATTCCTCAGCGCGCAATTGCTCGACGTGACCGTGTTCAACCGGCTGCGCCGGCAGAGCTGGTGGCGGGCACCGATCGTCGGCACGCTGGTCGGTTCGGTGTTCGACACCGCCGTGTTCTTCACCGTCGCGTTCTCGGCCGCTTTCGCCTTCGCTGGCCCGAACGACAGTTTCGCGCTCGAAACCGCACCGCTGATGGGAGTCTTCCATGTCGAGGCCATGCGTTGGGTTTCGTGGGCGCTTGGCGACCTCAGTGTGAAGCTGATCATTGCCGTGGTGGCGCTTATCCCCTACCGGCTGCTCGCCACCCGTTGGAGCCAGCCGGCGTTGGCCGCATAGTCATGATTCCGAAAAGTGGAATCAGGCAGTGATCCCCTGGGTCCAGCTGGATTCTGCGAAGACGCCCGACGGCGCGCAGGAACTTCGCCTCAAGCGGCGCGGTTCCGAATTCTCGATCATGCTGGGCTCCAACGAGCTGATGAACAGCCGCCTCAGCGGCTCCGAGGAAGCGCTGGCAAAACTCTCCTGCCAGAAAATTGCCAGCCATCGGCAACCGAGAATCCTCATCGGCGGGCTTGGCATGGGGTTCACGCTGCGCGCCGCACTCGCCGAGTTGGGCGACGATGCCCAAATTGTTGTCGCCGAGCTGGTGCCAGCCGTCGTCGCCTGGGCACGCGGCCCGATGGCCGAGGTGTTTGGCGGTTGCCTCGACGATCCGCGCGTCACCATCCAGGAGACCGACGTCGGGCAGCTGATACGGTCGCAGGCATCAGGCTATGACGCCATCCTGCTCGATGTCGACAACGGCCCGGAAGGCATTGTCCACAAATCCAACGATGCGCTTTACAGCCTGCAGGGCCTGGCAGCCGCACGCACCGCCCTCAAGCCGGGCGGCGTGCTGGCCGTGTGGTCTCAAGGGTCGGACAGTGGCTTCACCCGGCGGCTGAAGCAGGCGGGCTTCACGGTCGAGGAGGTCAACACGCGCGCCAACGGCAAGCGCGGCGCGCGTCATGTCATCTGGATAGCCACCAACGGCTCACGACCCTGACCGGAAGCCGGGCGCGAACCGGCCGCAAGCGGTGTTTATGTTTACTTCGACTTCTGAAGTTCCCCGGCGAGGGCTTCCAACAGCCCGCGCGTCCCCTCTTCCCGCCCCTTCGCCGAATCGACACCATCGAAAAAGGCACCCTGTTCGGTGTAGGTCAGCCGCGTGCCATTGCCCGAAGGCGTCAGCTCGACGGTGGTGAGCGATGCCGACATCGGCTGCGGCCCAACTGCCATCCGGTAGGAAAACACGATGCGCCGGTCGGGAACGATGTCCTGGAACTGCGCGTCGATTCTGATCTCCGGGCCGCCAGCATAGCTGAAGCGCGACACCTCGCCACCACCGACACGGAAATCGAAGCTGAATTCGGCGATGGCAAAGCCATCGCCTTCGACCCGCCAGCGCCGCACCGTCGCCTTGTCGGCGAAGGCATGGAAGACGCGTTCGGGAGATTGCGGATAGGTCCGCTCGATGGTGAATGTGGAGTGGATGACGGAAGGCTCGTCTTTCACGGGGGCGATCTGGTTCATGTCTGTTCGTCCTTTTCCTGATCGTGAACTTTCGGGGGCGATTGATCTGCCTCGGCCAGAATCTGGCCGAGCCGGTCGAGGTGCCGCTCCGCCGGTATGCGGCGTTCCGTGATCCAGTCGGCGAGCGGAGCGAGCCCGCCCGGCTCGATCCGGCAGGTGCGCACCCGCCCGATCTTTTCGCTGCGGATCAGCCCGCAGGCCTCCAGCGTCTGCAAATGCTGCAGCACTGCGGCGAACGTCATGCCGAACGGCTCCGCCAGCTGGCTGACGGTGGCCGGTCCGCGACTCAACCTTTCCAGGATCTGCCGGCGTGTCGGCTCGACAAGAGCGCGAAGGATGCTGTCGATCTCGGAATAGTTAAGCATGGACTTGAGTATTGCGTCGGTAGCGGTCATTGTCAAGTCAAGACTAAAGTGTTTTGGCTCGCGTAGCCGAGTGATGAACGGTCGACCCCCACTCCGTCGAGCTGCGCTCGACACCTCTCCCCCGATCGACGGGGTAGAGGAAGGGCGCGAGCGTATGCCGGGAGGCACCGTTCCTCTCCCTCCGGATGGGGGCGAAGTGGCGCCGCGATGCGGCGACGGAGTGGGGGGAAGGCGCTCGACCAAATCGAACCCGCAGTTGAAAGCCCTCAACTTCAGCTTCGCGGGTTGGAGCGCCGCTCAATCCTTGTGGAGGATGAATTCCAGATAGAGGTTGCGCTGCAGGATCGAGTGGTTGTCGTCGGAGATCAGCGACACCATCAGCGCGCCGTCGTCGCGGGTCCAGACGTCGAGCCCCTCCATATTGTCGATCTGGTAGCCCATGTCAGCTTCCAGCAGCACCGGCCCGTCGGCGACCGCGCCCTTCTCGATGCTCTCGCCATGGATGCGCCGCAGCCGCATCTTGACGCCTGAGGCCATTGAAAAGCTGCGCTCCAGGAGCAGCAGGTCGCCGTCCGGCAGGAAGGCGCCGTCGGTGATGTCGAAATCGCCGTTGCGCTTGACGGTGAAGACGCCCTTGTGCGGCCCTTCGATGATGGCGGCATAGATGTTGCCGGCCTTGTCCAAGCTCTTCTCCGACACCACCACCAGCCCGCCCTGATGCTGGCCGTTGGCACTGGCATGGGTGACGGTCTCGAAGCCGCGATTCTGGCGCAGTTCCCGGGCCGGAACCAGGAAGTCCAGCTGTTTGAACGGCGCTTTCATATCGTTGGGGTCGATCTTGAACTGGGCGACGCGGTGGTTGCGCTCGAAGCCGACCGTGGCGATGCCGTCCTTGACCGCAAGACCTTCGGCGTCGACTTCCCACTTCTTGTCGATCGGCTGGCCTGATCCGTCGACCATCTGCTGCATATGAAAATTCCGTACGCCGGATGGCCGCCGGTCGGCGTCGCGGACCACCGTGCCGAAGAACCAGAAGCCGGTGTCGGCCACCCCGACGAAATCGCCGCCGGCTTTCAGAAAGCGGAAGGCCGACAGCGCCCCGAAGTCGCGCGACGGCGAGGTCATCTCCAGCCCGCCGACGAATTCGAGCGTTCCGAACTGCTTGCCGGCACGGCCAATCCGGAATTCGGTGATCGGGCGAGCCGAGATCTCGATTGGTTCGACCGAGGCCGGCCCGGCCGAACCGGCTGGCGCCGAAGTTGCGCCGGCAAGCAGGGCGATGGCGGCGAAAAACGTCTGCCGAAAGCCGCCCCGCGAAAAGATCATCCGGCGCGCCGCATGCCGCCGCGACGCGTGTCGCGCGCGCTTTCCTCGGCGAACAGCGAAGCCAGTTGCTCGGTCATGGCGCCGGCCAGTTCCTCGGCATCGACGATGGTGACGGCGCGTCTGTAATAGCGGGTGACGTCATGACCGATGCCGATGGCCAGCAGTTCGACCGGCGACCGCGTCTCGATCAACTCGATGACGGCGCGCAGATGGCGCTCGAGATAGTTGCCCGGATTGACCGACAGCGTCGAATCGTCGACCGGCGCGCCGTCCGAGATCATCATCAGGATCTTGCGCTGTTCCGGCCGGGCGATCAGGCGATTGTGCGCCCACAGCAGCGCCTCGCCGTCGATGTTTTCCTTGAGCAGGCCCTCGCGCATCATCAGGCCGAGATTGCGCCGTGCCCGCCGCCACGGATGGTCGGCCGACTTGTAGATGATGTGGCGCAGGTCGTTGAGCCGGCCCGGGTTCGGCGGCTTGCCGTCCTTCAGCCATTTCTCGCGCGCCTGCCCGCCCTTCCAGGCCCGGGTGGTGAAGCCGAGGATCTCGACCGAGACGCCGCAGCGCTCCAGCGTACGCGCCAGGATGTCGGCGCAGGTGGCCGCGACCGTGATCGGCCGGCCGCGCATCGAGCCGGAATTGTCGAGCACCAGCGTCACCACGGTGTCGCGGAATTTGGTGTCGCGCTCCTGCTTGAAGGACAGCGGCTGCATCGGGTCGATGACGACGCGCACCAGGCGTGCCGGGTCGAGATAGCCTTCTTCCAAGTCGAAGTCCCAGGACCGGTTCTGCTGCGCCATCAGGCGGCGCTGCAGGCGGTTGGCCAGCCGTCCGACGACGCCCGACAGATTGGCAAGTTGCTTGTCGAGAAAGGCGCGCAGCCGGTCGAGTTCTTCCTCTTCGCACAGCTCCTCGGCGCCGACCGTCTCGTCGAAGGCGGTGGTGAAGACCTTGTAGTCGATTTCCTTTGGCAGATTGGCGAAGGGATTGTCGTTGCGGCGCGCCTCGCCGGGCGTCTCGGCATCCGCATCGTCATCGTCGGACAGATCGTCGGCGGTGGCGTCGGACGCCTCCGTCTCGGCCGACTGCTCGTCATCGGCCGAGGCCTCGGCATCCTCGGACTGCGACTGTTCGGAGCCGGAATCCTCTTCGCCGCCTTCCTCGCTTTGCTCCTCGCCTTGCGGCTGGTTGTCGTCATTATCGTCGGAGTCTTCCGTCTCCTGGTCGTCGCCGAGCTCCTCGGCCATTTCCATGGAAGCGAGCATCTCGCGCACGACGCGGGCGAAAGCCTGCTGGTCGTCGAGCTTGGCTGAAAGCCCGTCGAGGTCGGCCTTGGCCTTTTCCTCGACCCAGGGGCGCCAGAGCTCGACCAGCCGCTCGCCGCTCTTCGGGATCGGGCGGCCGGTCAGCTTCTCGCGCACCATCAGCGCCAATGCTTCCTCGATCGGCGCGTCGGCCTTGTCCTTGACGTCGACGAGGTTGGCCTTGGCGTATTTGTCCTCCAGCATCGAGCCGATATTGTCGGCCACACCTTGCATGGCTCTGCTGCCGATCGCCTCGACACGGGCCTGTTCGACCGCGTCATAGATGGCACGTGCCTGCTTGCCTTCGGGCGCCAGCTTGGTGTGGATGCGCGCATCGTGGCAGGCACGTTTCAACGCCATGGAATCGCCGAGGCCGCGGGTAATGGCGATGTCGGTCTTCGACGCCTTCTTCGGCAGTTCAGGCAAGCGGGCGCGGCTGCCGGCGAGTGCCGGCCTATCCTTGGCGAAAGCGACTTCCAGGTCCTTGTCGCCGGCGATGGCGCGCATACAGACGGTGACGGCGCGCTTGAAGCTGTCGGCTTCAGAACCCGTCTTCGACTTGTTGCGCGTGTTGTCGCCCGGACCCGCCATCGATTATTCCCTGGAGCACGATGTTGCCGGACAAGTCATATGACCTTCCGGCATCGCGCTCTTAGCCCAGCACCACGTTGGCGGCGCTCTCGGGCAGATCCTCGCCGAAGGCGCGCTGGTAGAACTCGGCCACCACCGAGCGCTCCAATTCGTCGCACTTGTTGAGGAAGGTCAGCCGGAACGCCATGCCGATATTGCCGAAGATCTCGGCATTCTCGGCCCAGGTGATGACCGTACGCGGGCTCATCACGGTCGACAAATCGCCATTGATGAAGGCCGAGCGCGTCATGTCGGCGACGCGCACCATCTTGTTGACGATGTCCTTACCCTTGCCGTCGCGATAGTGCTTGGCCTTGGCCAGCACGATGGCGACTTCATTGTCGTGCGGCAGATAGTTCAGCGTGGTGACGATCGACCAGCGATCCATCTGCGCCTGGTTGATCTGCTGGGTACCATGATAGAGGCCGGTGGTGTCGCCCAGCCCGACCGTGTTGGCGGTCGAGAACAGCCGGAACGCCGGATGCGGGCGGATAACGCGGCTCTGGTCGAGCAGCGTCAGCCGGCCCGACGATTCCAGCACGCGCTGGATGACGAACATTACGTCCGGGCGACCAGCGTCATACTCGTCGAAGCACAGCGCGACATTGTGCTGATAGGCCCAGGGCAGGATGCCGTCGCGGAATTCGGTGATCTGCAAGCCGTCCTTGACGACGATCGCGTCCTTGCCGACGAGATCGATACGGCTGACATGGCTGTCGAGGTTGACGCGCACGCAAGGCCAGTTGAGGCGGGCGGCGACCTGTTCGATATGGGTCGACTTGCCGGTGCCGTGATAGCCCGACACCATGACGCGGCGGTTGTAGGCAAAGCCCGCCAGGATCGCCATGGTCGTGTTCTTGTCGAACAGATAGTCCGGATCGATGTCGGGCACATGTTCGCTGGTCGCCGAATAGGCCGGCACCACCATCTTGGACTCGAAACCGAATTTCTCCTTCACCGACACCGTGGTGTCGGGCAGGTTGGCGATGTCGCGATCGACCTTGTTCATATCTCTCAACGTCTCCACGGGCGAAACGCCTGATTTCGCCGGCAATCGATTTTGTTCGGGGGCGGTCTTAGAGCCTTTTCCAATCTTATGAAAGTTGGAAAAACACCCCGACCGAAAGGTCGCTCAGCACAGGCCCGCCTGTTTGAGCACGCGATAGGCCTGCAGCACATCGCGGAACCGGTCTTCCGAACCTCTGTCGCCGCCATTCGCATCCGGATGGTGACGCTTCACCAGTTCCTTATAGCGCGCCTTGATCTCCTTGCCAGTCGCCTTTGTATCAAGGCCAAGCGTTTCCAGCGCCTTGGCCTCAAGCGGCTTGGCTTTGCGCTCGCGCGCCTCGCGCGGATCCTTCGGTCCCTTGAACAGGTCGAAGGGGTCACGCATGCGATTGTAGTAGCCGGCGCGGCCGGAACGCATCTGCGCCATATCGGGCGACGAACGCGTCGAGGCGCCGTTGACGCCCATTTTCCAGGTCGGCCGGTGGCCGGTCATCGCTTCCTTCTGGAAGCGCGCGACCTCGGTGTCCGGCACGCCGGAGAAATAGTTGAAGCCCTTGTTGTACTCGCGCACGTGATCGAAGCAGAAGCGGAAATACTCGCCCTCCTTCATGCGCCCGACCGGCGCCCGATGGGTGCCGGCTTCCTTGCAGCCGTCCCACTGGCAGATCGGCGAATGCGACTTCAGCTCCGCATCCTTCTCCGGGCGGATGCGAATCTTCTCGAAATATTTGGGGTACGGCTTCATCTCACCCATTTATGGGGCGTTCGCAGATGCGAAACAAGAATTGACATTTTCGCGATGATCGCCCTAACCGCTGAATCGCGGCATAAAGCGGGCGAATGGCGGATTTTGTTGCGCGTCAGCGGCTTTTGTCAGAAGCGATTCCGGTTTTATGGGCTGCTGCGCCAGCCATATGTGGTGAAGGGAGACGGCGATGTCCATACAGACGACCATGGAAGACAAGCTCAACAAGGCATTTTCGCCGGACCGGCTGGTCATCATCAACGAAAGCCATCTCCATGCCGGCCATCACCATTCTGGCTCCGACCATCACGGCACCTATGATGGCACCGGCGAGACACATTTTCGCGTCCGCGTCGTCGCTTCAGCCTTTGCCGGCATGAGCCGCATCGACCGTCACCGCGCCGTCAACGAGTTGCTCGCCGACGAACTGAAGGCCGGCGTGCATGCGCTGGCGATCGAACCGGCGGCTCCCGGCGAAAAGACCCGCTGGTAGGCCAGGTGGCCCTCGCCTTCCGCGGCGCTCAGAGCACCGCTTCGATGAGAAACGGCCCACGCCGCGACAAGGCACTGTCCAGAAGCGTGTCGAACCGTTCGCACGTGTCGGCACGGGCCGCCTCCACGCCCATGCCTTTCGCCAGCGAAACCCAGTCCAGCGACGGATGGTCGAGGTCGAGCATTCGTCTGGCATTCTCGCCTATCGCGCCGACACCGACATTGCGCATTTCGCCATGCAGGATCGCATAGGTCCTGTTGGAAAAGACGATCGTCACCACGTCGAGGTTTTCCCTCGCCTGCGTCCACAGTCCCTGCACCGTGTACATGCCGCTGCCGTCGGCCTCCAGGTTGATCACCTTGCGACCGGGACAGGCGATCGCCGCCCCGGTCGCCATCGGAATGCCTCCGCCGATCGATCCGCCCGTGCCCATCATGTAGTCGTGCGGCGCGGCAAAGGCCGACAGCGCGAAGAAACGCCGCGCCGAGGTGATCGCCTCATCACAAACGATTGCATCCACGGGAAGCTTTCGCGCCACCGACAATGCGATGGCATCTTCCGTCAGCTTGCCAGTCGGCGTTGCCTCGTCGGGGAACGCGGTGGCAAACACCGTTTGTTGCGACGGCTTTATGCCGAGCTCGTCGCGAAGCGCTTCCAGCGCCGCCTGCAGATCGTCGCCATGGCCGGCAAGCGTCAGCACCTGGCAGCCGTCGCGAACGAGCCGTCCGGGTTTTCCCGGATAGGCGAAGAAGGCAACAGGCTCCTTCGCCCCGACCAGGATCAGGACGTCGATCTCCCTGAGCACCGCCGTCGCCGCATCGACCGGATAGGGGATGCGGCTCGGCGCGACACGCCCGCGCCCGCGTTGCATCCGGGCGATCAGGACTTCGCTGAGCAGGCGGACATCGCAGGCTGTCGAAATCTGGCCGGCGATTTCCAGCGCATCGGCCCGCGCGGCGCGCCCACGGACGATCATGCCGACACGGCCCGGAGCGGCCCGGAGCGCAGCCGCTATCTTTCGCACGGCGTCCATGTCGACGGCGGGCGGTGGCGCAAGCTTGACCTTGCCGACTGAGACAGCGCCGACTTCGCCCCAGGCCGCATCCGCCGGCAGGATCAGCGTCGCGACGCCCGGAGGTATCAGCGCAGCGCGGAAGGCCGCCTCGGCCGCCGGCGCGACATCGGCCGGACCGTCGACGCGGCCGACCCAGTTCGACATTGGCGCCGCCAGGCTCTCGATATCGCTGGTCAGCGGAGCGTCGAGCGCCAGATGGTAGGAAGCGTGGTCTCCGACAATGTTGATCATCGGGCTCAAGGCGCGCCGGGCATTGTGCATGTTGGCTAGGCCATTGGCCAAGCCCGGGCCGGTATGCAGCAGCGTTGCTGCGGGGCGGTCGGTCATGCGCGCATAGCCGTCGGCGGCACCGGTCACCACGCCTTCGAACAGGCCGAGCACGCAACGCATCTCGGGTTTGCGGTCAAGCGCGGCAACGAAATGCATTTCGGATGTGCCGGGATTGGCGAAGCAGACCGTCACGTCATTGGCCAGCAGCACGTCGCACAGGACATCGGCGCCATTCATGAAATTCTCTCCCATCTGACGATTAGGAGCAATTCCAGGAAAAGTGTGGAGCGGTCTTCCGTCGGAATTGCGATGAAACAAACAGATGCAGCAATTGCACCCGCGGACGCCCACGCGGCAATATCCCGCCGCCAACTTTGATCTGAGCCAGTTCTTGTACCCGCTCAGCCGACCGTCGATTTCAGGAACGCCAGCACAGCACTGGTCAGCGCGTCGCCGTCCTCGCCGAAATCGCGGTCGATCGACATATGCGTATAGGCGCTGCCGTCGATAGGCCCGGACCATGCCGCCATTCCTGGAGAGTGCCGCAAGATCATAGGCCCTGGTGTCGTCGAGAATGAGTGCCGCGACGCCAGGCAGCCCGCCGCGCATGCCGGTCAATGCAATCAGATGGCAGCCGGCCGAATGGCCCATGCCGACAATGCGGTTGGGGTCGCCACCATGCTGGGCGATGTTGGCGCGCACATAGGTATAGGCCTTTTCGACATCGCTGGCCTGGGTGGCGACATCGACCTCGGGCAGCATGCGATAGTCGATAGAGACGAAGCAGAAACCGTTGGCGAGCAGGAAAGCCGGCTTGGCGTTCACTTGGCTGCGTTTGCCGAACCGCCAGGCGCCGCCATGGACGAAGAAGACCACGGGCAGGCCATCTGCGCCATCAGGCGCATAGATGTCGAGCTTGGCAGGGCCATAGTCGAAGGTTTTGGGAGATGGTGCAGATAGTCGCCCAGCCGCGAAAGCCGTGGCTGGCAGAAAAGCCGCCATCGAAGCCAAAAGCAGGGTTCGCCGATCGATCATCCTAGGCATCGCCGGCTGGCCTTATCCTCAGCCTGGCAATCCGGTTCTTGTCTCTCTTCATCACGACGAAGCGCTTGCCGTGGAACGTAAAAGCCTGCTTCTCCTCGGGAATCGACTGCGTCTCGTGGATGACGAGGCCGGCAATGGTGGTCGCTTCCTCGTCCGGCAGGTTCCAGTCGAGCGCCCGGTTCAGGTCGCGGATCGGCACATTGCCGTCGACGACGACGGAGCCGTCGGCCTCCTGCTTGACGCCCTGGATATCGACATCGTGCTCGTCGGCGATCTCGCCGACGATCTCCTCGATGATATCTTCCAGCGTCACCAGCCCTTCGACCTCGCCATACTCATCGACGACGACGGCGAAATGCGCCTTCCGGCGCAGGAAGGCGTTGAGCTGTTCCTGCAAGGTCGTGGTGTCGGGCACGAACCACGGTCTCGAGGCGATCTTCATCACATCGATCTTGGAAAAATCGTTGCCGACTTCATTGAGCGCGCGCAGCAGGTCCTTGGCGTGCAGCACGCCAACGATGTTGTCGAGCGAGCCCTTCCACAGGGGCATGCGGGTGTGCGGGCTCTGCAGGATCTCGCGCACCACCGCTTCCGGCGGATTGTCGGCATTGACCGAACGCATATTGGTGCGGTGCACCATGATGTCGGAGACTTCGAGCTCTTCGAGGTCGAACAGGCTGCCGACACGGTCGCGATCCTCGCGCACCACCTGGCCGTCGCGGCGGAAATCGTCGACCGCGCCGCGCAATTCGTCCTGGCTCGACCGCTGCGGCTCGATGCGCAGCAGCTCGTAGCCGAACATGGCGAGCAGGCGCGTGCGCAAGGCAACGGCCAGCAGGATGAGGACGGCAAGGACAGCAACGACGATCCAGCCGGTCTCGTTGTTCATCTCAGCCGGCTTTCCTGTTGCCCGGATGGTTCTCTTTCAGGAACGACAGCACCTCGGAAGCCGGCACGTCCTTGGCAATGAACGCCTGGCCGATGCCGCGCGTCAGGATAAACGTCAGCGCGCCGCGTGACACCTTCTTGTCCTGGGTGATGAAGGCCAGCAGCGCCTCGGCATCCGGCAGGTCGCCCGGAATATCGGCCATCCGCCACGGCAGGCCGACGGCGCGCAGATGCGCCTCGACGCGCGCCGCGTCGTCGGGGCTGGCCAGATTGAGCCGCGACGAGAACCGATGCGCCAGCGCCATGCCGATGGCGACCCCTTCGCCATGGACGAGACGGGTTCCGTCGTAGTGCGTGGCGGCTTCCAGCGCGTGGCCGAACGTATGGCCGAGATTGAGCAGCGCGCGGTCGCCGGTCTCGAACTCGTCGCGGGCGACCACGTCGGCCTTGGCGCGGCAGGCTTCGGCAATCGCCTGCGCCCTCTCCGGTCCGCCAGCGAACACCTTGCCCCAGTTCTGCTCCAGCCAGCCGAAGAACTCTGGCCGGTCGATCAGCCCGTATTTGGCAAGCTCGGCATAGCCGGCGCGGAATTCGCGGATCGGCAGCGTGTCGAGCACCCCGGTATCGGCCAGCACCAGCTTCGGCTGATGGAAGACCCCGACCAGGTTCTTGCCGCGCGGGCTGTTGATGCCGGTCTTGCCACCGACCGAGGAATCGACCTGCGCCAGCAGCGAGGTCGGGATCTGCACGAAATTCATGCCGCGCCGCACGATCCCGGCGGCAAAGCCGGCAAGGTCGCCGATGACGCCGCCGCCCAAGGCGATGACGATGTCGCCGCGTTCCAGCCCGGCGGCCAGAACGCCGTCCACCACTTCCTCGAGATGGGCAAAGCTCTTGGTTTTCTCGCCGGGCGGCAACGTTATGACTGCTGGCTGGATGCCGCTCGCTTCGAGACCTGCCTTCAGCGCGTCGAGATGTGCCGCCGCGACATTGGCATCGGTGACGACGGCGGCGCGCGTGCCTGGCAGGCGGCGCGAAATCTCGGCGCCGGCGCGCGACAGCAGCCCCGAGCCGATCAGGATGTCGTAGGTCCGGTCGCCAAGCCCGACCTCGACAACAACGGGTTCATCGGTGCTCACGATCGTACCTCGCCTGTGGCGGCAATTTCATCAATGCCGAAATGCCGGCACAGCGCCTCGATCACCTCGGCGGCGATAACCTCCTTGCGGTCGTCGCGGGTCGGCACGGTGACGTCCGATGTCGCGTAGACCGGATAGCGCTCGTCCATCAGCCGTTCCAGCACGGCGCGGGGATCGGCGCTTTTCAGCAGCGGCCGGTTCTGCTTCTTGGAAACGCGGTCCATCAAAAGGTCGAGCTCGGCCTTCAGCCATACCGACACGCCATGGGCGGCGATGGCCTCGCGCGTCTGCGCGTTCATGAAGGCGCCACCGCCCGTCGACAGCACCTGCGGGCCGTTTTCCAGCACGCGCAGGATGACGCGCTGCTCCAGGGCCCTGAATTCGGTCTCGCCGTAGCGCTCGAACAGCTCCGGAACAGTCATCCGCGAGACACTTTCGATCTCCTGGTCGCTGTCGATGAACGGTAGCGCCAGCATCGTCGCCACCTTGCGACCGATCGCCGTCTTGCCGGCGCCCATCAGCCCGACAAAGACGATGGAACGGCTGCCCAGCCGGCCAAGCAGCGCGGCGTGGTTCTCGCCTGGAGGATTTGCCGGTAGCGCGTTCATCGGATGTTTCCAGGGCCCTCTTTGCCGGCGTATCGACATGAAAAGCCCGTTTGCGTCAAGCTTGGCAAGCACCCGAGCCTGATATGAGCTGGCAAGGTCCGCATCGGAAGTTGCTGACAGGCCTCAGCTTCTTCCTTGAATTGGCCGGATTGGCGTCCCATAAGGGGACAGGGTTTGGAAACGCAGAACAAGTAGACGGGCGAAAATTGATGCCGACACTGTTTCGCTTTGTCGTGACACTCGCGATTCTGGCTGGCATTGCCTATGGTACGATGTTCGCGCTGGTGATGTTCGTCGAGCCCAAGAAGGCGGAAATGAGCGTGCGCATCCCGCCGGAAAAGCTCAATCCCAAGAAAAGTTGAATGACAAGAAAAGCTGAATGAACAGTGCTGCCCGCATCGAAGCCTTCCTGGAAATGATGAGCGTCGAGCGGGGCGCTGCCGAAAACACGCTTTCCTCCTATCGCCGCGACCTCGAGGACGCTTCCAACGAGATCGCTGGCGGGCTCGCCGGTGCCGCTGTCGCCGATATCCGCGCCTATCTCGACGATATCGCCGTACGCGGCTTTGCGCCAACCTCGCAGGCGCGCAAGCTGTCGGCGATCCGCCAGTTCTTCAAATTCCTCTATGCCGAGGGCCTGCGCGGCGATGACCCGACCGGCACGCTGGACAGTCCGAAAAAGGGCCGGCCGCTGCCGAAAACGATGAGCGAGGCCGACACCGGCCGGCTGATCGACCGCGCCGCGACCGAAGCCGGCGATGCCGGGCTCGACGATAGCGACAGTCTGGCGGCACTGCGCCTGCATGCGCTGGTCGAGGTGCTCTACGCCACCGGCCTGCGCGTTTCCGAACTGGTTGGCCTGCCGGTGACGGTGGCGCAGCGCGACGATCGTTTCTTCATGGTGCGCGGCAAGGGCGACAAGGAGCGGATGGTGCCGCTGTCGGCCAAGGCGCGCACGGCGATGAAGTCCTGGCTTGCCGCCCGCTCCAAAGTGCCGGCCTTCGCCGACAGTCCGTTTCTGTTTCCGGCCGCCTCCGACAGCGGCTATCTCTCGCGCCAGGTCTTTGCCCGTGACCTGAAAGGACTGGCCGCCAGGGCCGGCATCGCCTCGGCCAAGATATCGCCACACGTGCTGCGCCATGCTTTTGCCAGCCACCTGTTGCAGAACGGCGCCGATCTCAGGGCCGTGCAGCAACTGCTCGGCCATGCCGACATATCGACGACACAGATTTATACCCATGTGCTGGAGGAGCGGCTGGTGCGGCTGGTCAACGATCATCATCCGCTTGCCGACTAGGCCTCATATCGCTATGTGAGGACGACGTTTCACCGCCCGGAGCCTCGCATTTCAGGGTTCCGTCAGCCATTGCCTTCCGACGTATCGGTCCGCTCAAGCATGTACAATTACCTCGATTTCGAAAAGCCGGTGCAGGACCTCGAGGGCAAGATCCTCGAACTGAAGAAGCTTGCCGAGAATGGCGAGGCGGTCGATGTCGGCGACGAGATCAGCCGTCTCGAGAAGCGCTCCCGCGATGCGCTGCGCGACGCCTACAAGGCGCTGACGCCGTGGCAGAAGGTGCAGGTGGCGCGCCATCCCGACCGGCCGCATTGCGTCGACTACATCAAGGGCCTTTTCAACGATTTCACGCCGCTCGCCGGTGACCGCAATTTTGGCGAGGACCAGGCGATCGTCGGCGGTTTCGCCCGCTTTCGCGGCGAGCCGGTGGCGATCATCGGCCAGGAAAAGGGTTCCGACACGACCAGCCGGCTGAAACACAATTTCGGCTCGGTGCGGCCGGAAGGCTACCGCAAGGCGGTGCGGCTCATGGAGCTTGCCGACCGGTTCAAGATTCCGCTGCTGACGCTGGTCGACACCGCCGGCGCCTATCCCGGTGTCGGCGCCGAGGAGCGCGGCCAGGCGGAAGCCATTGCGCGTTCGACCTCGGCTTGCCTTGGCCTCAAGGTGCCGTCGATCTCGGTGGTCATCGGCGAAGGCGGCTCGGGTGGCGCCATCGCGATCGCCACCGCCAACCGCGTCTACATGCTGGAACACGCCATCTATTCGGTGATTTCGCCGGAGGGCGCGGCCTCGATCCTGTGGCGCGACACGACGCGATCGAAGGACGCGGCGACCAACATGAAGATCACCGCGCAGGATCTTCTGGAGCTGAAGATCATCGATGCCATCATCCCCGAGCCGCTCGGCGGCGCGCATCGTGGCGCCGAAACCGTGATCGCCGCGACCGGCGATCTCATCGCCAAGACGATGAAGGAATTTTCCGGCGCCAACACCGATTTCCGCGAGCAGCGCCGCGAGAAATACCTGGCAATGGGCCGCAGTCTCTGACCACAAGCACCCTTGCCCGGCCGCAATGTGGCGGCGCGGAGCATTTTTGCCACAAAAATGCCGCTGCATTCGGCTCAATGAGACTGCCGCATGGGGACGCGTCGATACTTGCGGTAAGGAATTTTCAAGGTTAACGGGCTTAGGGTCCGTCCACGCACAGTGCAGTAGCCGTGGCATGAATTGCCCCGGCGCCAGAGAAAAAGACGATATCCGCAGCCATGTTCGCAAAGCTTGCCCGCACCGGAATCCTGATCGCCGCCCTCGGCGTTGCCGGGTGCAACGATTCGTCGATGAAGGATTTCGCGCCCGAGGCCAACAAGCCGCTGCCCGACAAGATCCTCGCCGATATGAAGGCCAAGGGCATGGTCCGCACCTCCTCGGTGATGGCCCGCATCTTCAAGGAAGAGGGCAAGCTCGAAATCTGGAAGGCCAAGACCAACGGCCGCTACGACATGGTGGCGAGCTACGATATCTGCAAATGGTCGGGCAAGCTCGGGCCGAAATACACCGAGGGCGACCGTCAGGCGCCGGAAGGCTTCTACACGGTCCGCCCGTCGCAGATGAATCCGCGCTCGAACTACCATTTGTCTTTCAACATCGGCTTTCCCAACGCCTATGACCGGGCCAATGGTCGCACCGGCGCCAATCTGATGGTGCACGGCGCCTGTTCGTCGTCCGGCTGTTATTCGATGACCGACGCGCAGATCGAGCAGATTTATGCCTTCGGCCGCGACGCCTTCCAGGGTGGCCAGACCGAATTCCAGATCCAGGCCTTTCCGTTCCGCATGACCGCCGCCAACATGGCGCGCTACCGCAACGACCCGAATTACGAATTCTGGAAGATGCTCAAGGTCGGCTACGACAATTTCGAAATCACCAAGGTGCCGCCGAAGGTCGACGTCTGCGAAAAGCGCTATGTCTTCAACCAGGTTGCCGCCGACGGCCAGACGTTCGATCCGACGGGTCCCTGCCCGGCGACCACGCAGCCGGATTCGCTGAAAAGCGCCTACAACTCCTACATGAGCACCTACGACGCGGCGTTCAACGGCGCCATCAAGGCCAGCGTGCCGCCGCCCAAGCCGACCATCGCCGGCATCAAGGAAGCCAGCATCGTCTCCGACTGGTCGAAGCGCCGCGCTCGCGGTGAGCGCGTGCCGATCGATCCGCCCTCGCTGAATTCCGACGGTTCGGTCACCGAGACGGCGCGCATGGGCCGCATCGATTCGCCAGCCGGCCGCAAGATGGCGGCACTCGAGGCCGAGAAGGCCGCCAAGCAGAAGGCCGAGGAGCAGAGGCTGGCTGCCATAGAGGCCGCCAAGGCGGCCAAGGAAGCCGCCAAGGCACAGGCCCTGGCCGAGAAGGAAGCGGCCAAGGCCGCCAAGGAAGCACCTGTCGCCACCGCCACCATTTCCGCCCCCACCGAGGCCGCGCCGGCAGCCGAAACGCAGGCCGCGAGTGCCGATGAGAGCAAGGTAACAAAGCTGAAGAACAAGCTGCTCGGCATGTTCGGCGGCTGAGTTTTCCCGCCGTGACCAAGAGCGATGCTGTCTATGACCTCAAGGGGCTGAACTGCCCCTTGCCCGTACTGAAGGCGAAGAAGCGGCTGGCGGGGATGCACCCGGGCAGCAGGCTATGGATCGAAACCACCGATCCGCTGGCCGTCATCGACATCCCCGCATTCTGTTCCGACAGCGGCCACCGCCTCGTCGAAACGGCGGCGGTCGCGGGCGGCCATCGCTTTCTGGTCGAGCGCGGCGAACAGCGATCCTAGGGTCTACCGACCGGCGATCGCCAGCGGATTGTTTTCCAGCGCCGCGCGGTCGGGCGTGTCGATCGACGGCCGGTTGGTGAAGGCGGCGAACAGCCGGCGCACATAGTCTTCCGGCATGTCGAGCGTGATCAGCACCAGCCGCGTGCCGCGCTGGCCGTCCGGCCAGGACGGCAATTGCACCGGCGGATGCAGGATCTTCTGCACGCCATGCACCACCAGCGGTCGCGATGGGTCTTCGCTGAGTTCGATGACGCCCTTCATGCGCAAAAGGCGTTCGCCATGCGCCGAGCGCAAAAGGTCGAGAAACATCTCGATCGCCGAAAACGGCACCGGCCCATCATGGACCAGCGAATAGGAACGCACGCGCTGATCGTGGCGATGGCCATGGTCATGGCCATGCGCGTGATCATGGCCGTCATGATGGTGATGGTCGTGATCATGCGCCGCTTCCTCGCCAAGCCAGCGCCGCACATCGGCGGATTTGGTCGCCGGATTGTAGAGGCCGCAGTCAAACAGAGCCGCCACGCCCGTCCCCGTGTCGGCGGCATCGAGCAACTCGGCGCCCGGATTGATTTGCCGCAAGCGCACCCGCAGCGGTTCCAGTTCACGCGGATCGGTGACCAGATCGGCTTTGCTCAGCACGATGCGGTCGGCCACGGCGACCTGCTTCACCGCCTCGACATGCGCATCGAGCGTCGCATTGCCATTGACCGCGTCGACCAGCGTGATGACGCCGTCGAGCCGGAAGGCCTGGACCAGCGCCGGATGCGCCATGATCGACTGAAGCACCGGCGCCGGGTCGGCAAGGCCGGTGGTCTCGACGATGACACGGGCGAGACGGGCAATGCGGCCGGTCTGCAGCCGGTCGACCAGATCGGCCAGCGTGTCGACCAGTTCGCCGCGCACCGTGCAGCAAAGACAACCGTCCGAAAGCTGGATGATGCCGTCGGAAGCCTGCTCGACCAGCAGATGGTCGATCGCCACCTCGCCGAACTCGTTGATGATGACGGCGGTGTCTGCCAGTGCCGGATCCTTCAAGAGCCGGTTGAGCAGGGTCGTCTTGCCGGCGCCGAGGAAGCCGGTCAGCACCGAGACGGGGATCGGGAAATCCGCCATTAGGCTCTGACTTTTTGTTTGAGCATGATCTCTTCCGAAAACCGGATTCCAAGTTTCGCTGGCGCGGACCTTCGGTTCGGGATCATGCTCTAATTCGCAACCTTGACCGGCTGGTCGCCCTGGGCCGCCGAGCCCGTCACCGTCGGGTCGCCGCCGGCCGGTGCCGGCCTGTCGGGCCGCCAGCTTGGGATCGGCACGTCGGCATATTCCTGGCCGCCTTGGTCGAGCATGGCCTTTGGCGCCGGGCCGGTGGCGCCGCCGAGGCCGACGGCAACCAGTGTCGGCACATGGTCGAGCTTTTCCTGATAGGGCGACTTCGGCACGTTTTTTGGGGCGGCAGCCGGCGGCGCCTCGGACTGCTCTTCCGGCGCCTTCTTCTTGCAGATCTCGTCATGCATGTCGTTGGGCGAGACGGTGTCGCCGTACGGCGCCAGCGTGGCAATGGTCGCTGAGCCGGCGGCCGGGGTGTCAAACCCCTGGTCGAGCAGTTTCGCTGCCGTCTCGGCGCGGCTGACGGCCGATTTCTCGCCAAGCACCACCGCGACCAGCGTGCGCCCGTTGCGCGTCGCCGAGCCGATCATGTTGAAGCCGGAGGGACAGACGAAGCCCGTTTTCATGCCGTCGGCGCCGGGATAACGGCCGATCAGCAGATTGTAGTTCGGGATCGCCTTCTTGCCGACGGCCAGACCCTCGATCGAGAACCATGGCGCGTATTGCGGGAACTCCCGGCGGATCGCCATCACCAGCACGGCAAGGTCGCGCGCCGTCGTGTACTGGTCGGGCGAATAGAGCCCGTTCGGATTGACGAAATGCGTGCCGGTCATGCCGAGCCGGGCAGCTTCGGCATTCATGCGGTCGGCGAAGGCGGCCTGCGAGCCGCCGACATTCTCGCCGACGGCCATGGCGATGTCATTGGCCGACTTGACCAGCATCATCTTCAGCGCATTGTCGAGCCGCATCACCGAACCTGGCTTGAAGCCCATCTTGCTTGGCGGCTCGGCGGCTGAGTGTTTCGTCACCTTGATCGGCGAATCAAGCTGGACCTCGCCGGCCGCGATCGCCCGGAAGGTCACATAGGCGGTCATCAGCTTGCTCAGCGACGCCGGATACCAGCGCTTGAAGGCATCCTGCTGCTGCAGGATCTTGCCGCTGTTCAGGTCAAACAGAACCACTGGATTGGCCAGCGCCGGCCCGGCCACGGCCGAGAGCACGATTGCGCCAGCCGAGAATAGTTTGAGGAAATGCCTGTGCCGCATGATCAAATCCGAAATCGCCTCTTGCCGTAATCGCCCCTGGCTCCGTAAGATTTCGTTACACGATCGCCAGCATAATGGGTCCGACCCTCAAAAACCGGACCGCATCGTTGCGGTGCTATTTACCCTATGTGACGCCAACATGGCAAAGTGCCTGACGATCACAATTGCAAGGTGGCGGGCAATACCCGCCTGCTCGAACAGCGAGATGGAATTATCATGCCAATCCTGAACCGTGCCGCCGAAATGCAGGACGAGGTCGCCGGCTGGCGACAACATCTGCACCAGACGCCAGAACTGAACTTCGACGTCTTCAAGACCGCCGCCTTCGTCACTGAGAAACTGAAAGCCTTCGGTTGCGACGACGTGGTGACCGGCCTCGGCAAGACCGGCGTCGTTGGCATCATCCGCGGCCGCCAGGGCGAAGGCCCCACCATCGGCCTGCGCGCCGACATGGACGCGCTGCCGCTCAACGAGATCACCGGCAAGCCTTACGCTTCGACCATTCCCGGCAAGATGCATGCCTGCGGCCATGACGGCCACACGGCGATGCTGTTGGGTGCCGCGAAATACCTCGCCGAGACACGCAACTTCACGGGCTCGGTGGCGGTCATCTTCCAGCCGGCCGAGGAAGGTGGCGGCGGCGGCAACGAGATGGTCAAGGACGGCATGATGGAACGCTTCGACATCTCCAAGGTGTTCGGCATGCACAACATGCCGGGCCTGCCTGTCGGGCAGTTCGCCATTCGCCCGGGCCCGATCATGGCGGCGACGGCCGAGTTCACCATCACCGTGAAAGGCAAGGGCGGCCACGCGGCGATGCCGCACGGCACGATCGACCCGATCGTCATCGCCAGCCAACTGGTCGGTGCACTTCAGACGATCGCCTCGCGCAGCACCGACCCGGTCGAGGCCGTGGTGGTGTCGGTGACCAAGTTCCACGCCGGCGATGCCTACAACATCATTCCGGAATCCGCCGAAATCGCCGGCACGGTGCGCACCTTGAGGAAGGAAATCGCCAAGAAGGCGGAAGAACGCATCCGCGCCATTTGCGACGGGCTGGCGACCGCTTTTGGCGCCAAGATCGAGGTCGACTACCGGGCAAACTACCCCGTGACCTTCAACCATGCCGAAGAGACGGTCTTTGCCAGCGACGTCGCGGCAAACGTCGCCGGCGATGCCCATGTGCACCGCGGCATCCAGCCAGTGATGGGCGGCGAGGATTTCTCCTACATGCTGGAAGCCCGCCCCGGCGCCTTCATCTTCATCGGCAATGGCGACACCGCCGGCCTCCACCACCCGGCCTACGACTTCAACGACGAGGTCATCCCGCACGGCATGAGCTATTGGGTGAAACTGGCGGAAACCGCACTCGCTGCCTGATGCCATCCGCCGAAAGGGCTGGCCGATTTGCGTTCGGCCGGCTCTTGGCGAAACGATCCGAAGCGGCTATGTGTCGGGCCGCGTGGTCCCGTAGCTCAGTAGGATAGAGCGGCAGATTCCTAATCTGTAGGTCACAGGTTCGATTCCTGTCGGGATCACCATGGTTTCACAGCAAAGATGACCGAGGGCAGTCGGCTCGAAAATTCGATCGACATGTTCATAGGTTAGTCGAAGCTGCGAGCATTTGAGCCCACAGCCTCGGCACATCCAGCTTTCAAGCTTCTTTACGCGGCAGCCTGGATTGGCGGCCCGGTGAATTCGCATCCGAAGGCAGATGCCAGTGCATCTATCTCCGCCTTGTGCTGCGGTATCTGGAGTCCCCGCTTGGCGACGCTGGCAAAGAAACCCTCAAATCCTACTGGCGTCACGCACGTCACGAAGCGGGCCGCCGTGTCGCTGGTAACGAGGAAGGCATGTTCCTTGCCACGGGGTATGAACACCGTATCTCCCGCTTGACGCATGAAGCTCTCGCCTTCAAGCCAGAAACGGGCTTCCCCTTCAACGATGTGGATGATCTCGTCCTCATTGCGGTGGATGTGGCGAGGCGGGCCGGATTGCGGCTTCACGACAGCCGAGAACATGCCGAGCAGACCATTCGTTTCGGTTGGCGTGATGAGGATGGTGTACACCGACTGGAGCCATGAGACGGAGGTTCCGGCGGGGAATGCGTCCACAGTCTGATACATTTTGTTTTCCTTCGTGCTGTTCAGGTCAAGCGAAGCCGGCCAGCGTCGTGGTGACTTATCGTGCGAGTTTCGGCATAATCGAAATTGATTGTTGCTATCCTAGGTATTGACCGTGTGAATTTCCGAACCTTTGATTTGAATCTCTTGCGCGTGCTGGACGGGATGTTGGCGATGCGCAACACGACCCGAGTGGGAGAATCGATCGGGCTCAGCCAGCCTGCGGTCAGTTCTGCCCTCCGGCGCTTGCGGGATGTTCTGAACGACCCGCTTTTCGTCCGCCAGGGGCAGGTGCTGGTGCCGACCGACTTCGCACTGTCGCTGCAGGAACCCGTCCGCTCGGCGCTGAACAATCTCGAATCGGCTCTCTCGGGCGGAGGCGATTTCGACACTGCTCACATCAGTCGAAATTTCGTGATCGGCGCATCAGACTTTTTTCACGAAATGCTCATGCCGAGACTTGCCGGCATCGTTTCGATGCAAGCGCCGAATGTCAGGCTAAAGCTGCTGGCAGCCGAAACAGAGACGTTTGGCGTCATGCTGACGGCGAACCGTTTCGACATGGCGTTGTCGATCGGCGTGGACACACCGGCATGGGTGGAGCGCAGCCCTGCATTCAGGGCGTCTAACTCCGTGGTCGCGCGGCGCGGCCATAAGCTGCTTGGATCATTGCAGCGGCGCGATACCCTGCCACTCGATCTGTTTTGCGGGCTTCCACAGGTGATCTTTTCGGTGACCGAGGAATTCACCCATTTCGAGGATGCTGCCCTTTCACGGATTGGCCGGGCAAGGCATGTGCAAATGTCCGTGCCTGGCTACTATGGAGTCGGACGGATCGTTGCGCAGACAGATCTTATTGGAGTGCTGCCGACCCGCTTCGCCCTGTCGGTCGCGGACAAGCTTGGGCTCGAAATCTTCCGTCTGCCCTTCGAAATGCCTTTGGTGGAAATGTTCCTGTACTGGCGCTCACGCGATACGACCAGTCTCGAACAAGGCTGGCTGCGCTCGCTCGTGCTTGATTTGTTGTCGCCTCTGGACGAGGTGCATTTTCCGATCCGCCCGGACGATAGAGGACCGCTCTGAGGTGCCGTTGTTGTGCCGATTCAGGGTTGATATGCCAGCGGAGTGAAGGAGTTCGGCAGCGCAAATTTGCCAGGCCGCCGACCTGAGCGACAAAACCCGCCACTGAGTGAGCGTGCCAGCGACAGAGACTTAACGAGGGCCAGCCAGGGCTTACCGGCCGCTGGATGTGATCTGCCCAAATGCCAAGACTGCGGAAAAGAACACGAATGCAGCAGACACAGAAATCACGATGACGAGTGAATCGAAAGGCATGAGCCGCTCTCCCATTTTTAAGAAAGCGTAGGTCGTGCTGCTCCTTGGACTCTTGATCCAAGTCAAATGGGCTCTATCCCTCCCGGAACAAAAAAGCCCGCCCGGCCCGAGAGCCGGGCTGGGCATTTACCAAGGCACGAATTGGTCAGGCTTCCTGTCCATCACCAGGGCGACGCCTCGAGCCGCAGCCATCTTTGCGATAAGAGCCTCCAGATCGGCATCCGATCGCATCGATCCGGTTTTCTGTCGGAGCAGGGAAACCGCCTCTGTGACAGAGAGGGGGACTTCCCCCTTTGGCTCGCTCAAGATTCTGTCGGCTGCAGCCGCAACGTTGCAGGTCTCTGGTGCAAGCTGAATCCTCATGGCTACCTCCATTACAAAGGTCGCGCCACGTGAACTCCGCAACCCAATTACGGTTCCCACCAAGCAGCAAAAACGAGCCTGCCGGCGTCGCCCTGCCGGCGCTCAGGAGCGCGAGGCGACAAGGGCGCCGCAGGCCAGCCCGCCCTACAGGTCAAGTACACCGGCCTTCACGCGTTGAGCCATTTCTAGGTGTCATGGCTGATCAATCGCAGGAAAGATGGCGGCTTGGGTTTGCCGGTGAAGATGGTGCAAGAGCGTTTGGGCCACAGTTCCATCACGTTGATCATGGACACCTACGGCCACGTGTTCCCGAGGACTGATGATGCCGCAGAGCCGGCGAATACCGAGGCCTCGCTGCTGCAGCGACTGCGACATGGCGACGGCAAGGCCTTGACCTATAATGATCGGAGGAAGTTCCTAATCTGCAGGTCAAGGGATCGATTCTTGTCTGGATCATCATGCTTTTCGATCGTTTAGCGAAGAATCGCCGCACTTTTGCGAAGATTTAGTCATTGGAGAGGACGAAACCATCCCGCCCGCGTGCGCGCATTTGATAATTGTCGGGTCTCGGAGGTGAGAGAGAATCCCCGCCTGCATTGGCATTTCGGCATTCGTCTGCTGCATTGGCTGACCGTGATCGCGCTTGCGGCGCAAATCACCATGGCCTTCGGACCGATGAACGGGCCGGGTATGGCGACGATGAACTGGCTTCCGCTCCACATGTCGATCGGCGCGACGATCTTTGCCATCATCGTGCTCAGGCTTTGCTGGCGCGTCTGCACCCAGGCTCCTGTCAGGCAAACCTCACGGTTCGCGCGGTTTGCGACAGCTTTCTTCCACGTGTCTCTCTACGTCGCGATTCTTGCCGTCCTGATAACGGGATGGCTGGGCTACCGGCCAATGCCCTTCATGCCGCCCGCACGGCTTTTCGGAACCTTGCCCGTGCCGTTAGCGCCATCCGTCGGCGCACTGTCGGCAAGGGGTTTCGCGCTTGTCCATGCAAAGCTGGTCTGGATAATGCTTGGGCTTGCCGGTGTTCACATCCTGGGTGCTCTGGCGCATTTCGTGCTGTTGCGCGATGGCGTCATGCGAAGCATGGTCTTCAGTCGGCCGAACACGGCCTCGCGGGGATAGAACGTGGCGCTTGCGGGCGACGATGAGGGCGGCTCCTCACGCCGTCGCCCACAATCCCCCCGCAACGATCACCGCATAGCGTGCGGCCTTGCCTGTTGCGACAAGAACGACGAACACACCGAGGTTCACGCGTGCCGCGCCCGCCGCAATGGTGAAGGCATCCCCGACGACCGGCAACCAGGCAAACAGCAGTGTCCATTCGCCAAAGCGTCGGAAGATTCGGCTTGCCTGTTCATAACGATCGGCAGTGACGGGGAACCAGCGCCTGTTCCGGAGCGAATCGATGCCCCGCCCTAGAACCCAGTTCACCACGGAGCCGAGCGTGTTGCCGATCGTGGCGACCACGAGGAGCAGTCCCGGATCACCGCGGCCCGCGACGATCAGGCCAGCGAGCACCACTTCCGACGAGACCGGCAGGATGGTTGCGGCGAGGAACGCGCTGAGGAACAGCGCGCCATAGAGCGCCACCACGAGGGAACTATGCCTGCACGTCGACAATGCCCATCATGCCGAGCTGCTCATGCTCGAGGATGTGGCAGTGATACATCCTCGGCCCCGGCCGGTCCTGCCGCAACAGCAGCCGCACCGTCTCTCCGCGCGCGACGTTGACGGTGTCTTTCCAGGCGCGATAGGCCGGCTTTGATATCTCGCCGCCGCGTTCGTGCTCGACCACCTGGAACTGCGTCCCATGCACATGGAATGGATGATCCATGTCCGCCTTGTTGACGATCTCCCAGAGTTCGACCTGTCCAGCCTTGGCGACGATGTCGACGCGCTTCATGTCGAAAGCGGCGCCATTGATCAGGAACCCCATCTCCATGCCGGTGGCGTTCATGGTCATGGTTTCGGTGAAGACGAAGCGGCGGCTGACGGCAGGAGCGCCGAGTTGCGCGATCGGCCGCAGCCTGTCGGGCAATGGCGGGACCGGCTCGGCCGGCGTCTGCGAAACGTCGACCGTGAACAGCGTCAACCCGGCATCGGCGGGACGTCCAGCGCCCATCCAGCCGCGATCGTAGTCGAGCGTTTGCAGCGTCGCGGTGCCGGGCTTCTCGAAGGAGACGATCAGTTCAAGCCGTTCCGCCGGGCTGAGCAGTATGTCGTCGGCCGCGACCGGCGCCTCCAGCAGACCGCCGTCCGTTCCGATGATCGTCATCGGCGCGCCGTCGAAGGAGAGCCGCAAAAAGCGCGCGTTGGTCGCATTGTAGAACCGGAAGCGCCGCTTCGTGCCGAAGGGGACCGTCAGAATTGGATTCTTCTGTCCATTGACCAGCACATGGTCGCCGACGCGCCCATTCATCAGGTCCGTCATCGTGTTGTCGGGCAAGCTGCCATCGGCCGCAAGACGCAGGTCGGTGAACACCAGCACGGTGTCGCCATAGGCGGCCGGGATCGGATCGGCCTTCGGCTTGACCACGAACGCACCGGCAAGGCCGCGATAGACCTGCTCGGCCGTCTTGCCGTGCGGATGCGGGTGATACCAGTAGGAGCCGGCGCTGCCTTCCGGCAGGTCGAAGCTGTAGGTGCGATCGGTGCCCGTCGCGACCGGGTCCATGGGATTGCCGTCCTGGTCGGCCGGCACCGGCATGCCATGCCAGTGGATGGTGCTCGCCTCGTCCGCAATCCGGTTGGCGAAGGTGATCTCGACGCGGTCGCCCTCGACCGCCTCGATCAGCGGCCCCGGGCTGGTGCCGTTGTAGCCGAGGATGGGCGTGTCCAGCCCTTCCGCAAAACGCACCGTGACGGACTCAGCCGTCAGCTTCGCCTTGAACAGGCCGGGCGTGCTGGCTTCATTGGCGAGGCGGGACAAGTCGCGAAGGACTTCTCCTTCCGGCAGCACGGCCGCGCCTTGCGGCGCGGCGCCCATATCCATGCCGGGCATGTTGTCCATCTTCATCTGGGCGGTGGCACGCTTGCTGACGAGAACCGTCGCAAGACCTGCCGCCAGAAAACCGCGTCGATGCATCAGTCGTCTCCTCGATCAGCCATTGAACGCCAAGGTTGATCCCAAGAAGACCGCCGATGCCTGGCCGGGTCAATGCGGCGTTTGGGCTGCCTGGTCGGCCTAGCGTTCATGGCCGCTGGAAAGCTCTTCGATGATCGGGTAGTGCGCGCGACCATCGCGCCGAAAATCCGCCATGGGCGCCGACCATCAGCAGCCCGCGCGAACAGGCCTTTCAGCCAAGTCTGACGACAAAGTGCTTCGTCACCGGCTCGACGATCTTCCAGGTTCCCTTGAAATCGGCTTCCACCACGAAGGCATCGCCGGGGCCTACCTCGACCGGTGTGCCGCCGTCGGGCGTGATGATGATGCGGCCGGCGATCATGTGCACGAACTCGTAGTCGGTGTAGGTCGCATGATAGGTGCCGGGCGTCGCTTGCCATGTGCCCGACATCACCTTGCCATCTTCGGTCGTGTGCTGGACCGCGGTCTTCATGGTCGGGTTGCCCTCGACCACGACCCAGCCGGCCAGATCGCCGGCTTCCGCGTTCTCGACGGCGCCGAATTTGAGAATCGTCTCGTGTGTCATGCCCTGGGCTCCGTCTGGTCCGATGTGCTGGCATCATGTGCCTGGACGGTCAGATAGCCGATGCCCCTGCCGCGGGCAATGGCGGCGCCGCGCGCCGTGCGCCGTGCGGCCCGGCGCTACATCCGGTTCGACGGCGGGTTACGGTTTGTGCTGCGCCGAGACAAGCTCGGCCTTGCGCCGCGCCGTCTCCAGTCCGAGGCCGATGAAGGCGCGCGCGTGCTTGGCGAGCGCCATGTTGTCGGTCCACAGATTGCGCCAGATGGCGGTTTTCTTCGACAGGTTCTCGTCGACGATTTCCGAGGAGAAGGATTCGAAGCTGAGGTCGTCGCTGTAGCCGATGGCCGTCAGCGCATCGAAGATCGCCGCGAAGTCGATATTGCCGGTGCCGAGGAAGCCGCGATGGCTCTCGCCGATATGGACATAGCCGATCTTGCTTGCGGCGTGGCGTATGGCCAGCCCGACATCGGCCTCCTCGATGTCCATATGGAAGGTATCGAGATGCAGGAAGATGTTGTCCGAGCCGGTATCCCCGATGAAGGCCAGGCCTTGCGCGGCGGTGTTGAGCAGGTTGCTTTCGAAGCGGTTGACGATCTCGAGGTTGAGCGTGACGCCGGCCGCCTTGGCCGTATCGGCGACTTTCGCCAGCGTGGCGGCGCTGCGGTTCCATTGATCGCGCGTCGGTGCCTCGACCTGCAGTCCATGACTGGCCGAGAGGATACCGCCGACCTTCTGGCCGCCGAGATCGCGCGTCAGCGCGATGGTTCTGTTGAGGATGTCGACACCGCGCCCGGCAACCGCCTTGTCAGGGCTGGAAATGTCGCCGTCGGCCGGCAGGCCGATGCTGATCGCGACGCCGAGCCCGAGATCGGCGATGCGCCCGGCGAGCCGGCCGATATCGACATTGGCGGGGTCGAGATAGGAGAACTCGATCAGGTCGAAGCCAGCCTCCCTGGTGTTGGCCAGCGTCCGTTCGAGCTCGGCCTGCGCCGAACTCGCCGACCAGACGAAAGAATGGATTCCAATGCGCGACATGATCGTCTCCGGTTTGCGGATGGGAATGGGCGCGGCCGGGTCAAGTCGGCCGCGCCCGTGTTGGACGGATCAGCGGGCCGCGGTCCAGCCCTAGTAGTCCTTCAGGTTCTCGGCGGTGATCAGCTTCGGGTCGAGCAGCACGGTTGCCTCGGCCGGTTTCTTGCCGGCCAGCAGGTCAGCCGCCATCGTCAGCGACTGGCCGGCCATCACATAGGGATCCTGCGAGGCCGAGGCCTTGATCATCGACGTGCCGGAAGCGAGTTCCTTCTCGATATCCGGGGCGCCATCGACCGCGGTGAAGATGAACTCGGAGCGGTTGAGCTGCTTGGCGGCGAGCTGGGCGCCGATCGCCGTCGGATCGTTGATGGCAAACACCGCATCGATCTTGTCGAAGCGGGTGAGCAGCGACTGGAACACCTTCAGGCCGCCGTCGCGCGAGCCTTCGGCATTCTGGTCGTCGGAGAGGATCTTGATGTCCGGATGCTGTGAAAGCACGTTCTTGCAGCCCTTGACCCGTTCCAGGATCGACGACGATGCCGGGCCGTTGAGGATGACGTAGTCGCCCTTGCCGCCGGTGTGGTCGACCAGATACTGGCAGGCCTCTTCGCCGGCCTTGACGTTGTTGGTCATGACGGTGACATCGGCGCCCGGCGCCGAAACGTCGAAGGCGGCAACGATAATGCCGGCCGCCTGTGCCTTCTTCACCGCCGGCGCGATCGCCTTGGCATCGACGGCATTGAGCATGATCACGTCGACGCCGGCGGCGATGAACGAATCGACCTGCGAGACCTGCTTGTTGAGGTCATAGTCGGCCGACACCGACGTCACCTCGACCTTCGGATTGATCTTCTTGGCCGCGTCCTCGATGCCCTTGATGGTGGCGACGAAGAAGGGGTTGCCGAGCAGGCCGACCGAGATGCCGACCTTGTTCAGCTCCTTGGCCGAAGCAGGCGCGATGGCGACGGCCGCGAGTGCGACGCCGCAGAGCAGTTTGGCGATGGTCTTCATTTTCTTCCTCCGATTGCCCCGCGCCTCTCACGGTGCGTTACACACAAACCGGCTCGTTGACCGGCGACTAAGGTCAATCACGTTCTTGCTCCGGCCTGGAGCCTGTAGCGGTCGAGGGCGACCGCCACGATGATGACCAATCCCTTGATGATGTACTGCCAGATGTCCGAAACCCCGGCCAGGATGAGGCCGTTGGAGAGCACCGCGATGATCAGGCCGCCGATCAGCGTGCCCCAGATCGAGCCGACGCCGCCGACAAAGCTGGTGCCGCCGAGGATGACCGCGGCAATGGCGTCGAGTTCGTAGGACTGGCCGAGCTGCAGCCCGTTGGCGGCATAGAGCCGGGCCGCCGACATGGCGCCGCCAAGGCCGGCCAGAAGACCGGAAACGCCATAGACGAAGAGCAGCACCAGCGGCACCTTGATGCCGGTCAGCCGCGCTGCCTCGGCATTGCCGCCGACGGCATAGATCCAGGTGCCGAGCACGGTGCGCTTGAGCACCAGCCAGGACAGCACGACGACCGACAGCGCGATGATGACCAGCCACGGAATGCCGAACAGCGAACCGTTGCCGATGAAGTCGAACGGCAGGTCCGAATTGAACACCGTCGTGTCCTGCCCGAGCAGGCGGGCAACGCCGCGCACCGCTGTCAGCGAACCCAGCGTGACGATGAAGGGCGGCAGCTTGATGTAGGCGATGAGCAGCCCGTTGATGAGGCCGAAGCCGAGACCGGCCAGAATGGCGGCCGGAACGCCGAGCAATCCCCAGTCCGGCACCAGCGACACCATCACCGCCACCATCGCCGAAGCCGCCAGGATCGAGCCGACCGACAGGTCGATGCCGCCGGTCAGGATGACGAAGGTCATGCCGGCCGCCAGCACGATGTTGATCGACGACTGCTGGGTGACGATCAACAGGTTGGTCTCGGTGAGGAAGCGCGGATTGAGGAACTGGAAGCCGGCTGCCAGCAGGATCAGGATCGGCAGCATGCCGAGCGCGGCGAAGGCGGTGCGCAGCCGCCGGCTTCGCCCGGCCGCCTGCTCACCCGCGCTCGTCGTCCCGATCGCCCCGGTCTCGATCGACTTGTCGGTCATCGCTGAGCTGCTCCCGTTGCAAATTCCATGATCGCTTCCTGGCTGAGCGGTTGGTCCTGCGATGCCGTCACCTCGCCGGCGATGGTGCCGTCGCGCATCACCAGAACGCGGTCGGCAACGCCAATCACCTCCGGCAACTCGCTGGAGATCATCAGGATGGCGATGCCCTTCTTGGCGAGATTGTCGATCAGCCGGTAGATTTCCGACTTCGCACCGACATCGACGCCACGGGTCGGCTCGTCGAGGATGACGACTTGCGGCTCGGTCTCGAGCAAGCGGGCGAGCAGCACCTTCTGCTGGTTGCCGCCCGACAGCGAGCCCGCATTGGCCTGTACGGACCGGGCGCGGATGGACAGATCGGCGATGGCCCCGGCGGCACGCCGCCCCGCGGCGGCGAAATCGCGCAGCCCCCCTGCCCGTGCGTCCCCGGCGAGCACACCCATGCTGATGTTGTCTGAGATCGACATGTCGAGGAACAGGCCGAGTTCCTTGCGGTCCTCGGTGAGATAGGCGATGCCGGCATCCAACGCCTCGCGCGGCGAACCGATCGAGATCGCCTTGCCGTCGAGTTCCAGCGTGCCCGATGTGCGCCTGTCGGCGCCGAAGATCAGCCGCGCAAGCTCGGTGCGACCAGAGCCAACCAGACCTGCCAGCGCCAGCACCTCGCCCTTGTGCAGGTCGAAGGAACAGTTCTTCAGCAGACGTCCGTCGGACATGCCGCGCACCGACAGCGCCACCGCGCGCTTTTCGTCCGGCGGGCGATGGTCCTTCTTGTAGAAAGCCGACAGATCGCGGCCAACCATCATCGACACCAGCCGCGAGGCACTGAGATCTGCGCGCTCGAGCGTGCCGACATAACCGCTGTCGCGCAGCACGCTGACGCGGTCGGCGAGCTGGTAGACCTCTTCCATGCGGTGGCTGATGTAGATGATGGCGATGCCTTGCGACTTCAGCGTCGCGATGACCTCGAACAGCCGGTCGGTCTCGCGCGAGGTCAGCGACGTGGTCGGCTCGTCCATGACGATGATGCGCGCATTGGTCGACAGCGCGCGGGCGATCTCGACCAGCTGGCGCTCGCCAAGCGACAGGCTGGAGACCGCATCGCGGGCCGAGAAGGAGACACCGAGCCGCGCGATGATCTCCCGGGCGCGCCGGTCGCACTGGTCGCGGTCGACGATGCCGAAGCGTCGCGGCTCGTTGCCGAGGAAGATGTTCTGCGCCACCGTCAAATTGGGCGCCAGCGACAGCTCCTGATAGATCACCGCGACGCCGCTGGCACGCGCCTTGATCGGATCACCGGTCGCGGCCGGCATGCCATCGATCAGGATCTCGCCACCGGAATCCGGCCGATAGGCGCCAGACAGCACCTTCATCAAGGTCGACTTGCCGGCGCCGTTTTCGCCCATCAACGCGTGGACTTCACCGGCATGGACGCTGAGCGAGACATCCTGCAAGGCGCGGATTGCGCCGAACGTCTTCGAGATGTGCCGCATCTCCAGCACCGGCCGGCGCGCCGTCTCGGTCTCGGCGGCGGCGCTCATCGCACGCCTCCCGCTGCCGCGCCGGCGATGTCGCGATCCATGGCGAGAGCGCGCCAGTCATCGCG
This sequence comes from Mesorhizobium sp. RCAM 05099, assembly GCF_059683685.1. Taxonomy (NCBI): domain Bacteria; kingdom Pseudomonadati; phylum Pseudomonadota; class Alphaproteobacteria; order Hyphomicrobiales; family Phyllobacteriaceae; genus Mesorhizobium; species Mesorhizobium sp. RCAM 05099. The sequence continues at coordinate 1,279,539 of NZ_CM185035.1, read as the reverse complement.
ATAGCCAGCCAACCCCGTGAAACCCGAAGCGCGCACCGGCTCCGGCGCCTCGGCGGCGAATTCGCGCCCGACGCTCTCGAAGGCGAGCGCCGCGGCACCCGTGGCGCTGCCTTCCAGCGTGGCACCCTGCAGGAAGGCCTGGCCCGGACGCAGCTGCGCCAGCAGGCTGGCGAGCAGGCCGCCATTGTTCAGCCCGCCATCGACGATGACGGTGTTGTTCGAATGGATGAGGTCGAGCGACAGGTCGACCATCAGCACCACGTAGAGCAAGGCCACGGCCGCCCGTTCCTCGGAGTTGGGCGTGGCGCCGATGATTTCGCCGGAGCGGCCGGACATCGGGCCGCCCGGCGCAAAGCTCGGCAGCGCCATGATGCGGGCGTCTATCACCCGCTGGATCGCCGGCAGCGCGATCGCGTCTTGCCAGCCGCCGCTGATGACAGCGAATTCGCGGCCGCCCATGAAGCGGATGGTCGGCACGGGCCCGCCATCGACATCGACATTGACCAGCATGTCGCGGTCGCGGTCGAGCGCGTCGAGCGGGCAATCGGGATTGAGCACGATGACCCAGGTGCCGGTCGAAACGACGGTGACCGGGCCAAGTTCTTGCCGGCGATAGGCATGCAGCGCCGCATTCGAGTCATGGACGCCGTTGTGGATGGCGATCGGTCGTGCCGTATCGCCGAGGCGCTGCTCGCCGATGACGGTGCCGGCACGTTCGAAGGAAGGCATCCTGCCGCGCCATCCCTGGGCATCGACCAGCGAGGAGAAATCACGCTTGCGGGGCGCCCACAAATGCGAATGGCAGCCGAGATAGGACACTTCCGAGACCGGCCGGCCGCCAAGGCGCCAGCTCCAATATTGCGGGTAGCCGAGAATCGCTTTCGCCGCCGCGAAAGCGTCGGGCTCGACCTCCTGCAGCCACAGCATATGCCGGCCATAATTGAAGCCGAGCGGCAGTCGCGGCGAGAAGGTTTCGGTGAAATCCGGAATGCGGCGATCGATCCGCGCGGCAATCTCGGCCGGCGGCTCCTGTTCGTAGTCGAGGATCGGATGCGTCAGCGCCGTCTCGTCGATCAGGGCAAAGGTACAGCCATGGCCTGACACCATCAGCCCTTCTACCCCGTGGCTGTCGACCGCTTCGGCGACGGCACTGAGCGCCCAGTCGCGGAGTTCGGCCTCGTCGAGCACGCTGAAACCGCCTTGGCGCACCCATTTCGGCTGCGTCCGGCGCTCGTCGAGGATGCGTCCGTCCTGACCGAAGACAAACAGCTTCGAGTTGGTCTTGCCGAAGTCGAGCACCGCCATTTTCACTGGACTACTCCCGAGGAAGGAGCGATGCGCACCATGACACCGGCGTCCTCCAGCATGCGCGCATCGATGTCGGAGAGGCCGTCATCGGTCACCAGCGTACCGATGCGGGAGAGCGGCAGCGCGACATTGCGGGCGTGGATCGACAGTTTGCGGCTGTCGGCCAGCACCACGATCTGGTCGGCGCATAGGCTGAGCTCGACGATGGAGCGCACCAGCAGCGGATGCGATTCCAGCACGCCTTCCTGGCTAAGGCCCTGCGCGCCGAGAAAGAATTTCGAGGCATAGAAGGGGATGCCCTGGGTGAGCGAGTGGATGATGCCGGGTTCGCGATGCAACTCGCCGCCGGCAACCGTCAGGCTGCAGTGGCCGTGATCGCTCAGATAGGCCGCGAGCGGCATTGAGTTGGTATAGAGGCGGATGTTGCGCTCGGCGAGCTTGACCCCAAGGTGGAAGCAGGTCGAGCCGCCATGGACGATGACCGCGTCGCCGTCGCGCACCATGGTCGCGGCAAGGGCGGCGATCTGCCGCTTGGCCTCGACCGCGAGATCGCGGTTCTCATCATAGGGCTTTGCGTAGGCGACGCCGGCCTGTGAGGCGCCATCAAGCGCCGAGATGCCGCCATAAACCTTCCGCGCTTCGCCGGCCTCGTCGATCTTGTCGATGTCGCGCCTGACCGTCGCGGCCGAAACGCCAAGCCGCTCCTGCAGCTCGCGCACCGAGGCGAACGGGCGGTCCCGCAACAGTTCGACGATCTGACGCTGGCGGCCGGATTCGCTCAACTCTTCCCTCCCAGATGCCATTTTTCACGGCAATTGGCGCAACTTACTCAACATCGGTCAGATTGCAAGCCAGTTTTGACGATAGTAGATCACAGTTGACGTAGATCGCTCGTATCTGCGATATCAGCGCCGACATCGATCCCGGTGACGGGATTTCGTGCGAGACACGACCTAGCCGTTGGAAGGAAAGGCACCATGGCGATCCAAGCTGACGCGCAGGAACTGGCTGCCTTGCGGACGCTTTCGGCCAGCATCGGGCAGAGCCCGCACCTGACCCAGGCGGCGGGCGGCAACACGTCGCTGAAAGCCGGCGACACTCTATGGATCAAGGCCTCCGGCACCTGGTTGAAGGACGCGCTCACCGAGGACATCATGGTGCCGGTGGCAATGTCGCCGCTGCTCAAGGCCGTCGAACAGCGCGACCGCGCCGCCGACCAGCCGCAGGCCTTCACCATTGCCGCGCTCAACCCGCGCGGGCTGCGCCCGTCGATCGAGACCACGGTGCACGCCTTGATGCCGCAGCGCGTGGTTCTGCATGTCCACTGTGTCGACACGATCTCGCTTGCCGTACAGGCTAACGGCGAGACCGAGGTTGCCAGGCGGCTCGACGGGATCGAATGGGCCTATGTCCCCTATTTCCGGCCGGGCCTGCCGCTTGCGCGCGGCATTGCCGAAAGACTTCGGCCGGATGTCGACGTGTTGATCCTTGGCAATCATGGGCTGGTCGTCGCGGCCGAAACCGTCGCCGAAGCGGAGCTTCTGCTGCGCCGCGTCCGGTCGCTGCTGGCACGGCCGGCGCGCGCGACTCCGGCGCCCGACATCGCGGCCTTGACGGCGCTCGCCGGCGACAGCTACCGATTGCCGGTGGATATCGAAGCGCATGCGGCTGCGCTCGATCCGGAAAGCCGGCGCATGGCGGAGGCCGGCAGCCTCTACCCGGACCACGTCATCTTCCTCGGGCAGGGCTCCGTCGTGGCAAGGCCTGGCGAGGATGTGGCTGATATCATCGCACGGCTGGGCGCGGCGCCAGCGGCGATCCTGTTTCCCGGCGCCGGCGTCCTGATGCGCGGCGACGCCAGTGCCGGCGCCGACGCCATGCAACGCTGCCTTGCCGACGTGACGGCGCGGGTGAATGTTACAGCGACGTTGAACTATCTCACCGACGCGGAGAACGACGAGCTGGTCAACTGGGATGCCGAGCAGTATCGCCAGAAACTGAATGCCGCGGGCGGCTAGCAAAGGACAGATCACATGATGCCACTTGTCATCGGCATCGATATCGGCACGTCGGGCGCGCGCGCCGTCGCCATGCGTCCGGATTTTTCCATTGCCGCGCGTTCCGCCGTTCCGCTCGACAGGTTCGGCCAGAATCCCTGCGATCCCGCGGTCTGGTGGGCAGCCGTTGGCGCCGCGCTGACGGAGCTGCTTTCAGCAATCGACCGCGCCTCGGTCCGCGCGATCGCCGTCGATGGCACATCCGGCACGCTGCTGCCGGTCGACGGTGCCGGGCGGCCCCTTGCCGAACCGCTAATGTACAACGACAAGGTGGACGATGACGGCATCCTGGCCGTGATCGCCCGCGAGGCGCCGGCCGCGAGCGCCGCACACGGAGCGACATCCGGCCTCGCCAAGGCCTTACGGTTCCAGCATCTTCCCGGCATTGCGGCGGTGCTGCACCAGGCCGACTGGATCGCCGGAAACCTTTCCGGCCGTTTCGATGTCAGCGACGAGAACAATGCTCTGAAGACAGGCTATGACGTCGGGGCCCGCCGCTGGCCGGACTGGATCGCGGCGACCGGAATGCGCATGGACTTGCTGCCGCGCGTCGTCGAGCCGGGCGATGTGACCGGCGCCCTGACCGCGGCCGTCGCGGATATGTTCGGCTTACCGCGCGATGTGATCGTGGTCGCCGGCACCACGGATGGTTGTGCCTCGTTCCTGGCGACGGGCGCTGTGACAGCCGGCGACGGCGTCACCGCGCTGGGCTCCTCGCTGACCATCAAGATCCTGTCCCACCGGCCGATCTCGGCGCCGCGCTTCGGCATCTACAGCCATCGGCTCGGCAACGCCTGGCTGGCCGGTGGCGCATCGAATTCCGGCGGCAAGGTTCTGGCACAGCATTTTTCGCTGGCGCGGATCATCGAGCTCAGCGCCACGATCGACCCCACGACGGAAACCGGCCTCGACTACTATCCGCTCAGCGCGAACGGGGAGCGTTTTCCGATCGCCGATCCGGCGCTGCCGCCACGCCTTGAACCACGGCCAGTGGATGACGCCGACTATCTGAAAGCGATGTTCGAGGGCATCGCCGCGATTGAAGCTCTTGGCTATCACAGGCTTGCCGAGCTTGGCGCCCCTGCCCTGACATCGGTCAGGAGCGTCGGTGGCGGCGCGGCAAACCCGGTCTGGACGGCGATCCGACAGCGCAAGCTTGGGGTCGATTTCCTGCCAGCACTTTCCGACGAGGCCGCCGCCGGGACGGCGCGGCTGGCGCTGATCGGCGCAGGCAAGGCGGGGCTTCTATGAGCGCCAGAAAGGTCGTGCGCCTCGATGACATCGGGCCGCTGGCGGAGCGCTACGAGGTCTTCCTACTCGACCAGTTCGGCGTACTGCATGACGGCTCGGCCCCTTATCCAGGCGCGGTTGCGGCGTTGTCGGCGCTGAAGCGCGCCGGCAAGACCGTGGTGCTGATTTCCAATTCCGGCAAGCGCGCAAGGCCCAACGAGGACCGCCTGCTGAAGCTCGGCTTCGCAACCGGAAGCTGGGACCATTTCGTCTCCTCCGGCGAGGTGGCGTGGCGATCCTTCCACGGAATGGCGGCAACCGGAGCGTTGCGTCCCGATACGAACTGCCTGCTGATCAGCCGCGACAACGACCGCACGGCGATCGAAGGCTTGCCCTTTGTCCTGACCGAGGCTGGCGATAAGGCCGAACTGGTGCTGATCTCGGCCAGCGAAGGTGACCGCTACGACCTCGGCCACTATCGCCGGCTGCTTGCCCCGGCGGCGGCGCGGCAAGTGCCGTGCTTCTGCACCAATCCCGACAGGATCATGCTGACGGCGGTCGGACCTCGCTTCGGTGCGGGCGAGATCGCCGATCTCTACGAAAACCTCGGCGGCACCGTCACCCGCATCGGCAAGCCCTACCCGGCGATCTACGACGCGGCCCTTGCGCTGGCCGGCAAGCCGGACCGCGACACCGTGGTCTGCGTCGGCGACAGCGTCGAGCACGACATAGCAGGGGGAAATGGCGCCGGCATCGCCACGGCGCTGGTGCTGAGTGGAATATTGGCGGACACGCCCGATCTCTCCATCGTTTTCGACGAAGAGAAGGCCTGGCCGGACTATATCACGGCTTCCTTCAGCCTGCGCTGACCGCCTCGAGCATGCGCCTTGCGCTTTCCTCGTCGGTGATCAGGATCGTCGGCGCGACGAGGGTCATGGCGCCGAGCAGCGCTTCGATCTTCTCCTCGCCGCCGGAGGTCAGGATCCGGATCGGCGCCTTGCGCAGCCGGTCGACATCCACCGACATCACCAGGCTGTTGATCGGATGGTCGACCAGATCGCCATTGCGGTCGAAGAAATGAAACAGAAGGTCGCCGACGGCGCCACGCGCAAGCAGGGCCTCCCGATCCGCTTCCCTGAGAAAGCCGCCGCGAGAGAAGGTCGTGGCCGAAGCGATGCCGCCGACGCTCAGCAAAACGGCATCGAGCACGTTGGCCATTTCAAAAACCTCCTGCAGGCCGCAGCGCTCGACCAGCGCGATCTTGGTCTCGACGCTGTCGACGACCGCCGGCGTCGGGATCAGATAGCCGTCGCCCTGGAAGATTTGGGCGAAGCGCCAGGCGAACTCGGCCGGGTTGAACCGGCGCACGACGCCGACACCGCCAAGCAGCGAAATGACCTTGAAGTCGGTGAGCGATTTGGCGCTGATGAAGGGCAGGCTCGAGAACAGCGTCCGGCCCCAGCCAACGCCGACGCGCATACCGGATTTCATCGTGTCGGACAGGAAACTGCCGGTTTTGGCACTGATTGCCGCTAGCGGATCGGCGTCGGGCGCGGAAAGCGGCGCCACCAGCGCCTGCTGCAGCCCGAACGTCTTTTCAAGCGCCCGCTCCAGCCGCACGATTTCCGACAATTCGCTCTCGATGCTGATCTTCACCTCGTTGCGCGAGCGGGCCTCCGCCAGCATGCGCACGATGGTGACGCGGCCGACGCCGAGCACGTCGGCGATCTCGTTTTGCGTCATCTGCTCGACGAAATACATCCACGCGGCGCGAATCCTGAGGCGATCCGTCCGGCTTTCGTTGACAACCTGCTCGGTTGCCCCGGTTCCCGCCCGACCGTCGTCGCTTTCGCTCTGTCGCCGCCTGGCCAAATCTACCCTCCCCCGCGGCGATGGACGCGCCCGCCGTCGCCGATTCTGCCTGCTGGTCTAATATCCCCTATTGATCTACCAATCGATAGGAACAATGTAGAGTAGGCGACTGGCCTCCTGCTGGCGGCCAGCCGCATGAATTCGAGGCGATCCGCGATGCTCCGACAAATCTCCGAAGATGTCCGCGTCAACCTGAAGGACCGGTTGCGGGAAGTCCGCGATGTCATCCGCCAGAGCCGCCACGACGGCACTGGCGACGCCAGTGTCTTGCGCGAAGCAACCAGCCATCTGCCGCCGTTTCCGGGCAAGGGCATCGAAGGCCTGCTCAGCCATGCCGCGAGCGCCGTCGACGAAGCGCTGTCGATTGCCGAATCGTTTGTTCCGCATGAGCGTCCGGTAAAGGTGGACGGCACGACCGCAAAAGGCCTCGGCACCTATTTCCCGGTCGGCAACGAGGACCGCCAGTTGAGCGCGGAGCGGCTGTTCCGGCGCGATATGTACTATCTGACCAAGGCGGTGCTTGCCGGCCTGAACATCGACAATGCCCGTATTCACGAAGCCGACTTTGCCGCCGTCCATGCCACGATGCGCAAGCGGCACGGCGACCTGCTGGCCGCACTGACCGCGCCTGACGCCGGGCTGCGGGCGATTGCGGCCACCTGTTCGGCGCTGCTGGTCGAGTGCCTCAACCAGCGCCCTGTCCGTTTTGCCGAAACCGCGTTGGAAACACCGGCGGCGCTGAGTGGCCGGGCGCTCGACATAAGCTGCCTGGCGCCGCTCGTTCTGGCCTGCGGCCTAGCGACCACCAGCCGGGACGGTTCGCCCGAGCCAGATATGCTCGAGATCGCGATCCTGGCGGCGGATATCCGTCACGATCGCATTGCTCAGGCCTGCGCCAAGGCGAATGCCATCGATGAACTGACCTCCGTCTTCACCACCTTGCTTGCGCACTTGCCATAGGCTCAGCCAGCGGCGGGGATTCAGTCCCCGGCCGCCATCGCCATGATCGTCTTCTTGGCGCGCGGGATCGAGGCCGGGCTCATGCTGAGCTCGGTCAGCCCCATCTTGACGAATGTTGCGATGAGATCGGGCCGACCGGCGGCCTCACCGCACATGCCGACCATGATGCCGGCGGCGACGCCTGCTCTGGCCGTCATTTCGATCGCCATCATGACGGCCGGATTGGTGACGTCATTGAGCTTGGCCACGGTCGGGTTGAGCCGGTCGGCGGCCATGATGTATTGGGTCAGGTCGTTGGTGCCGATCGAGAAGAACGCCACCTCCTTGGCCAGCGCCGGAGCAATCAGCACGGCGGCCGGAGTTTCGATCATCACGCCGAGATCGAAAGTCGCGTGCGGCACGCCTTCGGCTTTCAGTTCCGCCGCGCATTCCTCGACCAGGCCGTGCGTCCGCCTCACTTCCGATATGTCGGACACCATCGGCAGCATCACCTTGATGTTGCCATGGACGGCCGCCCTCAGCAGTGCCCGCAACTGCTGCTTGAAGATGTCGGGCCGGTCGAGGCACATGCGAATGCCGCGCCAGCCGAGGAAGGGGTTTTCCTCGTCGGGAAACTCGATGCCAGCAATCGGCTTGTCACCACCAATATCGAGCGTGCGCACGATGACCGGGTATGGGGCGAATGCCTTGGCCAGCGCCGCGTAGGTTTCAGCCTGCATGTCTTCCGAGGGAAGATGCATATGGCGCATGAACAGAAGCTCGGTGCGGAACAGGCCGACGCCCATGGCGCCGGCTTCCTGCGCCGCCTCGATTTCCTCTAGCGAGCCGATATTGGCGGCGACCTCGATGATCGTGCCATCGGCGAGCTTCGGCGTCACCGTCTTGAAGACGGTCAGCCCGGCGCGCTCCTTTGCGGCCGCTTCAACGCGGTTGGCGAAATCGGCTCGGGTCGCCGCATCGGGATCGATGATGACATGGCCGGCATTGCCGTCGAGTGCCACCTCGCGCGCCGTGCGCAAGGCATTGACCTGATCGCCGAGGCCAAGCACCGCCGGAATGCCGTGCGAGCGGGCGATGATGGCGATGTGCGAGGTGGCGCCGCCATGGCCGCACACCACGCCGCCGATGCGTTTCAGCGGCGCACGCGCCAGATCCCAGGCGCCGATGTCGTCGGCGATCAGGATGGCCCCTTCGGGGATGTTTTCGAGGCTGACGTCGTCCTGCCCGAGCAGCACGAGGCAGATCTGGCGTCCGACCGCATGGACGTCGTCCGCCCGCGCATTGAGATAGTGATCGTCGACGGCGCTGAAATCGGCGGCGATGGTGGAGGAGGCGGTGATGACGGCCGAGACCGCGTCGTTGCCGCCCTTGATCAGCCCCTCGGCCTCGCTGGTCAGGCTGTCGTCGGCGGCAATATCCCTGAGTGCCGCGACGATGCCACGGTCTCCCGCCGACAGGGTGTCCTGCGCCAACGCCCGGTCCATGCGCGCCTGGACGGCGGCGACGGCGGCGCGGAACCTGTCGACCTCGCCCGCGATCTCCTCAGCCTGCAGCAGGCGGCCTTGTCCGGCGATATCCGGCGGGAAATGCGCGAAGGCCGGCCCGATGGCGAACCCTTCGCTTGCCGCCACGCCGCGCAGGCCGCTTGCTCCACCAGGTGCAGGCGGCGCGGCTTCGGGCACTGGTGCGGGTGCTGTTTTCTGCCCGGTGTCATTCGCTGGGCCCTGCGCCTCGGCTTCATCGTCGAGGCCCGCCTTCGGATTCTCGAGATAGCCGATCAGCGCCTCGATGGCCTCGATGGCGTCGGCGCCGTTCGCCCGCACCGTGACCTCCTGGTTTTCCTTGACCGCCAGCAGCATCAGCTTGACGGAGCTTTTGGCGCTGACCGCCTTGCCGTCCTTGACCAGTTCGACCTCGGATTCGAAACCCTTGGCGAGCTTGACGAACCGCGTGGCGGGACGGGCGTGCAAACCTTCATGCACTCTGACGATGGTCGAGCGTTCCATGGCAATACTCTGGTTTTGGGCGCCGCTCCCAACATAGGCTGCGGCACGAATGCTGTCAGGCGGCGATGGTGATGATCGCACCCGTCTTCAGCGCGGCCACGAGCGCTTGGCTGTCGACTTGCGATGCGCAGATCTCGCCCGGCCTCTCGGCCTCGGTGGCGCCGTTGAACGAAATGACGACATGGCCCATTTCGAGCACCTTGCTCCAGGCGCTGGAGCCGACCGCTGTGATGGTTGCGGAAACCGGTCCAAGGGTGATCGACGCGCCCTTGTCGGGCGCGCCGTCACTGGGTCCGTGCTCCGTCTTGTGGAGCACGGAAACCTCGGCAAGCTCCGGCGGCGAGCCATCCGCGAACAGGATGACCACGCCCCCTTCGGCAAGGTCCGCCACTTCGGGCCCGATGGCAGTGACCCGTGTTCTCAATAGAACCGTCATATGGCGAACCTCATTTCGTGCTTTCTCTAGAAAACGATCAGGCTGACGACCCAGGCGATCAGCACCGAGATCGGCCCCATGATCTGGCGGCTGATGAGCACCGCCGGAACGCCGATCTCGATCGTCTTCGGCTTGGCCTCACCGAGCGCCAGGCCGACAGGAACGAAGTCGCAGCCCACCTGGGTATTGTAGGCAAACAGCGCCGGCAGCGCCATCGCAGGCGAAATCGTGCCATTGGCGATCTGCGGACCGATGATGGCCACGCCGATAACCTGCGCGATGACCGCGCCCGGTCCCAATATGGGCGACAGGAACGGCAGGCCGCAGATGGCCGAGATGATCAGCAGGCCGACGATGTTGTTGGCCAGCGGACCCATCGGCTGCGCCAGCACATCGCCGATGCCGGTGTACAGGATCAGACCGATGAGCATGGTCACGAAGGCCATGAACGGCAGCACGTTGCGCACGACCTGGTCGATGGTGCGGCGGCCGGCATTGAAGAAGATGCCGACGACACGACCCATGACGCGGCCGATCGAACTGATCAGCCCGATCACGCCGCCCTCGCTTGGCAGCGCCTGTGGCGCCGCGGGCGCATTGTTGTTGCTTGAACTCATCGATGCTGCTCCCCCCGCAGTGGTGACCGCCTCGGATCCGTCCGCCATTGTGACATTGGCCGGCTTCACGCCCGAAACGTAGATGTCCTCGGTGATGAACTGGGCGAGCGGCCCAGCCTGTCCGACCGGCGTCAGATTGACGGTCGGGATACGCTTGCGCGGATAGACGCCGCATCGTGCGGTGCCGCCGCAGTCGACGACGACCACCGCCATCTCGCTTTCGATCGGCGGCGCCCTGAAGCCGTCGACGGCTTCGGCGCCGGTCATGTCGGCGATGAGCTGTGCCACCGGGTGAATGCCACCACCGGTGACGGACACGACCTTGCTGCGCTGTTCGGTCGGCTCGATGACGAGCGGACCGCCCCAGCCTGTGTTGCCCCTGGAGATACGGACGGCTTTGTATGTCTTGGCCATGATGTCCTCCCCGCCCTTACAGCTCGACGCCCTGGCGGCGTGCCATGATGGCGGTGATGCGCTCGGTCAGCATGCCCTTGAGCAGGATGACGACGAGACCGACGATGGCGTACCAGATCGCCACCTTGACGTGGTAGCCGGCGACGACGGCACCCTTCTTTTCCAGCTCCAGCAGAGCGACCAGAATGCCGCCCCAGACGAAGTATTCGCCGGGATTGATGTGCGGGAACAGGCCGAGCGGGGGGTGGACGTAGGACACGGCCGCGTCATAGAAGGCCGGCTTGTGCTTTTCTTCCAGGAACGATCCAAACGTGTAGGCCATCGGGTTGGTGAGGAAGAACACCGCCAACAACGGCAGCAGCGTGTAGCGCGTCAGCGCGATCCGGCCGGCGCCACGCGCCAGACCGTGGACACGCTCTTCACCGACCAGTTCGGTGACGGCATAGAAGGCCGTCATCAGCACCACCAGCGTCGGAATGATGCCGGTGACAAAGCCGGCGAAAACCTCGCCGCCCTTCTGGAAAATGCCGATGAAATATTTGCCGATGGCGGTCAGCCAGCCGAGCTGCTCCTCCTGCTGGACCTCTTTCAGCTTTTCCTTGAATTGATCGACGGTGATCGGCCCGCTGTCCGCTTGCGCCAGGACAACGAGATGGTCAGAGGCATGCTCGACGGCGAGCTTGCCATGCAATGCGGCATCCGAGACCATGGTACCTGCAACATGCAGATTGTGCACGGCCATGTCGGCATGCTGCGCCAACAACGAAAATACAGACATTTCTCCTCCTTATGCCGTCCCGCCGGTTATCCCAGTCGGCGCACGGCGTCCTCTAGAGCATGATGCCGAAAAGTGTGAAGCGGTTTTCGGGCGACATCATGCTCTAACCCTTTGATTTAGAGGCGGATTCAGATTTCAGCTCGATTCGACCTGAAATCATCCGACTCTAGGCCCTTGCTACGTTCAAGCCGGACAGGCCCGGCCTCTTCCCCGGCTCCGACCGTGCTTTGTCGATCTGTTCGATCGCCCGCTTCACGGCCTCGGCCACACCGGGTTCCCCCTCTCCCATGATTGCAGGATTGGACCGGAGTCGATCGAGGGGAACGCCCTCGAATTGTTGATGTTGTTTGAACTTGGTGAAGACGGACCGGCCGCTCATCACCATCAGGCGGCGCACGATCAGGTCAGGCGTCACCACGACCAGCGCGATGGTTCCCTTGGCGAATCGACCGCGAAAATTGCCGGCGCCGACGAAGCCGTCCTTGTACTGATCGGTTACACCGCGGAAGACATCCGAATAGTGCCGCATCTGCAGCCAGACGCCGAGCGATTGCAGCGCCCAGACAATAACAAGCAGAAGCAGTCCCCACTGCCAAATCGCCATTCGGTTTCCTCCCGAAGCCTCCGTCGCACCGCACCTTGGCCCGGCGCGTGACAACAGCAAAGTGAGAACATTTGTTTCCGAGAATGTCAATATGTATGATATTGACGTTGCTGTCGTCATCCACAGGGGACGCTGATCGATTTCGGCGGCGGCGCTGTTGTGCTAGTCTTGCCGGGAAACAGGAAACGAGGAACATGGATCTGCCCTTCAGGGACGAACTGGCCCTTATGCCCGACCTTCGCCACCGGTTGCGGCAGTTGCGCTGGTTTCGCGCCACCTTTCGCGGCAGCGCCAAAGTGGTGTCCGACACGTTCGGCGTGCGCTTCGAAATCGATGAGGCCAAGCTCACCAGGGCCTTTCTCGACTGGGTCGAGATCATGGAGGCGCAGAAACGCTTCGCCGCGATCGACCGCGCCGACTTCATCGTCTTTGCCGCCGGCCTAGTGCTGCGCGAACTGATAAGACAGGCACCGGCCAGGGAGGTCTCCGGCCTTACCCAGCTGATTGAAACGGATTCGAATTCCGGAACGCTGGAAATCGTCCGCTTCTGGCCGGAAGGATTCCTCTATACCAATTACTGCGTGTCGGTGATTTCGGCGATTTATGAGCAGGAATTCGGCAGCGCGCCGAGCATCGACAAATGCGCCGACGACCTGCGCACCTGGTGGTCCTATCGTGAGAATGTGACCGAGATGCCGGCTTATGCGGTGGCTTTCCTCGATCGCTTCCTTGGCGCGGAGCCAAACTGGATCACGCCGGACCGGGCGCAGTCCCGGCAAGCCATGCAAAGGGCGCTTGGATCCTCGCGCGCGAGCGATGCGCTGCGCCAGCTTTGAGTCTCGCCGGTCTCGCTCCACCGAAACACCGCGCTATTGAACATTTGACTTTTTGTCGATAGCGATGTGCGAAATTGACTCCGGGGAGATGCGCGTGGCGCGATCAAGGCCTATCATTTTCGATTGCGACGGCGTTCTCGTCGACAGCGAGCCTTTGGCCGCCAGGGCCTATGAACGTGTCTATGAAAAGCATGGCATGCCCGGCGTCCATGGCGGCATCATCGCCCAGTGCATCGGCATGAAACAGTCCGACATCATCGTCAGGATCAGGGAATTGACCGGCCATCAGTTTCCATCGGCGGCGGGCGGCGATATCTGGGCCGAGACCAAGATCCTGTTCTCGGAGGAACTGAAGCCGACGCCAGGGATCACCGCGTTTCTGGAGACGCTTGCCGGCGACCGCTGCGTTGCCTCGTCATCCTCCGTCGAGCGCATAAACCACAGCCTTGCGGTGACCGGACTGGCGCGCTTCTTCGGCGACGCGATCTACAGCTCCTCCATGGTCAAGAACGGCAAGCCCGCGCCCGACATCTTCCTGTTCGCCGCCGACAAGATGGGCGCCAATCCCGCCGACTGCATCGTCATCGAGGATTCGCCCTTCGGCATCCAGGGTGCGGTTGCCGCCGGCATGACGGCCATCGGCTACACCGGTGGCGGGCATACCTATGCCGAGCATGCAGCGCGACTGAGAGCGGCCGGTGCCGATTTCGTCTGCGCCGACTGGCACGAAGTTAGCCGGCAATTGGCCAGGATCGGCGTGCCGGCCTAGTTTAGCGGATACTTAGTGAATCCACGGCTGGCCCATTCGCCAGGCGGGACTAATGACCCCACACGGAAGTTGAAGGATAGGACCCTCGTCGCATCGGGGTCGACTTCACATCGGAAGTTTAGATTATACCAGGTGTTTCTGGTGCTGAAGGCCGCCTGAGCAGGATTGAGAACATTGCCTTTGTCCAGCGTAATGGTTGGCACCCATTTGACCGGAAAGTCGGCACTTTGCAGTTCCTGGCTCAGAACATTGCCGCAAAGGGTGGCCACGCGCTGACCGCGTGGCACATTCTCCATGGAGCTTGTGGCGAAGGCATTGCCGGTCGCTCCCTGCGAGTAAAGCTTTCTGACACCCGGAAGGCCGGAATAGATTGGTGATCCTGCAACGTCGTTGGTGGTGGGATTTGACCTTCCAGCATTCCCGATCGGTGCTTTGAAGGCTCTTGCGGGTTTGAACGTCAACGTCTTGGCAGGTTTGGGCTTTGCCTTTCCAGTTGAGGCTGGAGGCGCCGGCTTACCACCGGTCTCAGCCGCCAATGGCTTTGGCGTCACAACCGCCTGCTTCTCCTCGTTTTGCGCGGGTTTGGCGTCCGGCGCGGCGGCGTCCTGCTTTTCCTCGCCTTGCGCGGGCTTTTCGTCCGGCGCAATGGTGGCCGGCTTCTCGTCGGGCTTGCTGGGCTCTGCCTTCTGCTGTGGCGTTGCGGCCGGGGCGGGCTGGGTCGGCGCGGGTGTCGGTGTCATAGGCGGCTTCGCCGCCTCATCTTTGGCCGGTGACGGCGTGTTGAGCTCAGCGCTGCTTCCGTCGAGCGATTTCTCCGGCCCCGTATCTTTCTGGCCGTACTGGAAAACGCGCTTCAGAACCTGGTCGTCTGACGGTTTCGGCGGCTTCGGAGGCGACTTTTGTTCGGGCGGCTTTTCAACCTTCTTTTCAGGTGTCGGCTCCGGCGGCTTTGGAGCAGGTTTCGGCTTGGGCTTCTCGGGCGGCGGCACGATCGCGACATTGACGGGCTGTTCCTGTTGATCCGGCTGCTGCTCGGATCTCGGCACGCCAAAGAACAAGAACGCTGCGATCAAGGCATGCAGGATCAGCGATGCGGCCAAGGCCCATCGCCAATTGCGAAACCACTCTCGTATCTTGCCGTTCATTGCGCCCGATGTGGAATGAAATAGCGGCGGCTTCAAGCATAAGGATAGGATTGGCGCAATTTGACCGCTGACAGCTTGGTGATCTGGCTGATTACGCGCAGAAGGTCAGCCCAGAATCTCGCCCACAAACCGTTCGTCCAGCCGCGTTTCTCCAAACCAGTTCAGCCGGTTGATGCTGGCGAAGCCGGCGTCGATCACCGCGTTTTCGTCGCCCGGCTGGCTGGCATGAGCCCGCCCGCGCGGAACCGTGATGACCGTGCGATCTCCGTCGCTTTCCACCACCTCCGCCGTGCGGCCGATTTTGTCACGGCCGATGCGCGGCTGCCGGATCTCGGCTGGCAACGCGGTCGGTAGATTGACACTCAGCCAGTGGCCTTCCGTTGCCCAGTCGGCGCGCGATTGCCATAATGAGGCGATCAGCGCGCCCAGCCACGCGTCGTCGGCATCCGTGAAATCCGGGTTTTTCACGCGCGAAAAACCCATCGCCGGCACGCCCCAGAAGGTCGCTTCCCGGGCAATGCCCAGCGTGCCGGAATAGGCAAGGTCCTCGGCGACATTGCGGCCGTCATTGACGCCCGACAGCACCAGGTCCGGCTTCTGCGCGTCAGCAAACAGCCATGTCATCGCGCTGACCACACAATCGGCCGGCGTGCCGGAACAGGAATACCAGTTCACCTTGACGTGCCGCATCGTCAACGGCCTGGCGATCGTCAGCGACGCGCCGGCGGCGGTGCGCTTGCCGTCGGGCGCGACCACCCACACATCGTCGCTCAAACCGCTGGCGGCGTTGACCAGCCGGGCAAGGCCCGGCGCGTCGATGCCGTCATCGTTGCAGATCAGAATTCTCATTATTTGCTTCCTTGCGGCACGATGATGCGCTGGCCGGTACGGCATTGCGTGCGCAGCGACGGAATGTGGTTTTGCAGGTCACCGAGAAGATCGCTCGCGCAGGAATGACCGAGCGCTGCGGGTCGCCCCGCTTTCTCCCAGATATCGACATTGCCCGACAGCGTCGGATGTGTCGGCATGCGCACCCAGTCCGCCCGGCCGGCCTTGTGCAAGAGATCACCCGGGGAACCCATTGGCAGATGTCCGGTGAGCAGCACCGGAAAACCGGCCTCGTCGGCGCGCGGCAGAAGGCGCGATGACGGGCCGGCCTCACCCATGCCGTCATCGGCCAGCAACGGCATCGGCGGCAACGGGTCGGCATCGGTCCAGTCGGCCGCGTCCAGCAAGCGGCGCCGCAGCAGTTCGGAAACACCTGGCAACAAGGCCGTCGTGGCGCCGATCTGCGTTTCGAGCGATGAACGCATGCCGGCATGGATGGCAAACGGCCCCGGCAAGGCCGCGATCAGCTCCAGCGACCGGCCCGACAACGGCGTCGGCAACAGGCATCCGTTTGAATGTCTCGCCACCCAACGCGAAATTTCTCGCGCCCGCGCCGCCCCAGGTACGGGATCGGCGCCGTAGGAAGCATCGAGTACAAGCAGATCGCAGCGCGGAATCGTGTCCATGACGAACACGTTGCTGTCCGGCACGACGTCGGCCGAATAGGCAACGCGGCTTTTCCCGTCATCGACGGCAAACCAGACGCCGCCCACGACATGCCCAGACCGCCCCGTCCTGATCGCGAGACCCCCGCTCCTCAGCGTGTCGCCGGGTTCGAAAAGCGTGATGCGATCGCTCGGAAAGGGGAACTTCCTGAGGTCCCCGGGATCGGCATAGGCGGCAAGCGTGGCCGGAGCCTCATCGTAGGTCTCGGCGGTCATGAAGATCGGTCCATCATATCCGCGAGACAACAGCCAGCTCAGCGCGCCGACATGATCCTCATGAGCATGCGAGACAAAGAGCGCGTCAATGTCGGCGAGCGAACCATTCAGCGCCGGATAGTATTCCGCCCCCGAGGCCCCCACCTTGATGCCGGCGTCGAGCAGGATGCGGTCGCTGCCGCTGCTGATAGCGAGGCTGGTGCGGCCCTTTTCACCAAAGCCGCCAAGCAAATCGAGCATCATCACGATGCCGCTCCCGCCGCCGGGATGAGCCAGCCGGATCGTATCCGCAGGCGCGCCTGCGCTCCGCTCTCCAGCACGACCGGGTCGGGCTGTTCGAAATGCAAGGTGAGGTCGGGGGCGGCGAAAGGTGCGAATTCGATGCGCGCCGCGCCGCCTTGGTAGATCACCCTCTTGACCAGCCCGTCGAAGCCGGGGCCGTCGGGCGACATATCGAGATCCGCGGACCGGCAGCAGATCCTGGCACCGCTCCGAGGCCGCTCGCCGGGGCGGCAGCGGACCACCAGCTCGGTTCCGAGAACCCTGACCTTGCAATGGCCGCCGTCTTCGCCCGTCAAGACATCGGCCGGGAGCAGAATGCCTTGCGAAATGAAGGAGGCCACCATTTCATTTGCCGGCTCATGATAGAGCTCGCGCGGCGTCGCCAACTGCGCCAGGCGACCGCCATCCATCACCGCGATCCTGTCGGCCAGCGCCATCGCTTCAGCCTGGTCGTGGGTGATGTAGACGATGGTCGTTCCCGTGCGCTTGTGAAAGGCGGCGAACTCGTCTTCCATCGAGGCTCTCAGATGCACGTCCAGATTGGCCAGTGGCTCGTCGAACAGTACCAGCGAGGGTGCCGCGACAAGGCAGCGCGCCAGCGCCACGCGCTGGCGCTGGCCGCCGGACAGATTGGCCGGCCTGCGGTCACCCAGCCCCTGCAGATTGACCAGCGCGAGCGCGTCTTCAACCTTCTGGCGGGCGACGGCCTTGTCCAGCTTGGCCACCTTCAGCGAATAGCCGATGTTCTCGGCGACCGTCATGTGCGGCCATAGTGCATAGTTCTGGAAAACGATGCCGACGCGCCGCTTTTCAGGCGCGACACTGCCGCCCTTGCCCGACACGGTCTCGCTGCCGATGCGTATCTCGCCTGATGTCACCTTCTCGAATCCGGCAATCAGCCGCAGCAACGTCGTCTTGCCGCAACCGGAGGGCCCAAGCACCGCCAGGAACTCGCCGTCGGCGACGTCGATCGACACATCCTTCACCGCATCGAAGTCGGCGAAGCTCTTGGTCACATGGTCCAGGCTCAATCGCGCCATGGCAGAACTCCGGCCGGAAGATAAGGGGCAAGCAAATTGGTCACCAGCATCAGCACGAAGGTGACCGCCACGGTGATGACGGACATCGCCGCCGCGTAGTTGGAATCGCCGCCCTGCTCGAAGGAAAACATCACGACGCCGATCGTCTCGGAACCCGAGGACCACAACAACGCCGAAACGGTCAGCTCGCTGAGCGCCGTCATGAAGATCAGCAGGCCGCCGGCGATCGCCGCCGGTGCGACCAGGGGAAAGATGATCGTGCGCATGCGCGTGAACAGACCGGCGCCCGCCACCTGCGCTGCTTCCTCCAGCGCCCGGTCGATCTGGTGATAGCCGCTGATGGTCGGCCGCAGCGCCAGCACCAGGAAGCGGGCCAGGTAGGCATAGAGAATGATCCAGACGGTGTTGTAGAGCTGGATGCCAGTCAGCGGGATCGGCCGCAGGAACAACAGCAACGAGGCGATCGCCAGCACCACGCCGGGCAAGGCGTAGGGCAGTTCGACCGACAGGTTGAGCAGCCTCACCCAGCGCTGCTTGCCCCAGGCGATCAGATAGCCGATCGGCACGGCGACCAGGACCGCGAAGAAGGCGGCCGCGATCGACAGCCAGAAACTGTTGAAGAAGGCGCGGCTGGCCGCGTCATGCTCGAACAGCACGAAGCGATAATTGTCGAGCGTTGCCGTCCTGGCGTTGAGCGCAATGCCGTAACCCGGCACCAGCGATGTCAGTACGAGCCCGAACAGCGGCAGGAACAGCACCAGGACGATCAGCAGCCACATACCGGCCTGGACCGCGGGCCGCCAGCGGCCGAGTTCGTAGGGATCGGCGGGCAGCGATGTCGAGCTGATGCGATAGTCGCGACGGCGGCTCATGACCTCCTGGGCGAAAATGCCGGCCATGGCGATGACGCCGATCAGCACCGACAGGAACGCCGCCTCGCCGAGCACGGCGGGGCCACCGCCTGCCAGCCGCTGGTAGATCAAGGTCGGAAGCACGAGATAATTGGCGGGAATGCCGAGGAAAGCGGGAATGCCGAAATTGCCGACGCAGGACACGAAGGCGAGTGCGGCGGCCGCCATGATCGACGGCGTCATCAGCGGCAACACGATGGTGACCAGCACGGTGAACCAGCCGGCGCCGCCGGCACGCGCCGCCTCGACCAGTTCGCGCGGCAGCTTGCGCAGGCCGGCGCGCACCAGCAGGAAGACCAGCGGGCCATACTGCACGCCGAGCAGCAGGATGATGCCTGATGTGGAATAGAGCGGGTTCTTCGTGCCTAGTGGAGGTGCTGCGCCGAACAGCTTGAGGAACGGGCTTGCCGGGCCGAACAATTGCAGCCAGGCCAGCGCCGTCACCTGCGGCGCGATCATCAGCGGCATGACGTAGCAGAGCACCAACGCGCTGCGGCCGCGAATGTCGGTCAGTGTGATGAGGACGGCCACCAGCGTCCCCGACAGCACCGCAAGGATGGTGCCGCCGATGCCGACCACCAGCGTGTGCCAGGTCGCGATCCAGGTGGCCGGGCTGGCGAGCCCGGCTTTTATCGCCACGGTCGACAGCGTGCCGCCAGGCGCTACGATCTCCTTGATGAGCCGCAGCATCGGCAGCAAGGAAAGCAGCACGATGACGACGGCTACGGCCGCCGTCAGGGCCATCTCTTGGCCCCGACTTTCCCTGATCGATGTTGACATGATTGCTTTTCCTGAGATCGATCCGCCGATGCGATCGAGTTTCGCCCGAAGCGGCCGGGATGCTGGTGAGACAGCATCCCGCCGCGATTGCCGGCTCAACCGCCGAACAGCTCCGAGAATTTCGCCTTGTCGGCGTCGGTCCCGGCGACGATCGCCTTGGTGTCGAACGGCATCACCTTGACCTTGACGCCTTCTGGCAGCCATTCGGGGCGGCCAACCGAGGCCCGCGCCGGCAGGTAGCCCATGGACAGCGCCAGCTTCTGGCCTTCGTCCGAAAGAATGAAGTCGACAAACTTCTTGGCGCCATCGACATTCTTGGCCGTCTTCATGATGGCGACCGGTTCGGTCACCGCCGGCACGCCTTCGCTGGGGAACACGAATTCGACCGGCGAGCCCTTCTTCTTGGCGTTCATCGCCATGAAGTCGACCAGGATGCCATAGGGCTTCTCGCCTGATGCCACAGACTTCAGCACGGCGCCATTGCCGCGCACGCTGACGGTGTTGTTGGTCTTCAGCTTCTGGAAGAAATCCCAGCCATAGTTGGCGTCACCGACGAAGCCCGAGAGCAGGTAGGCGGCCGCGCCCGAATAGAGCGGGCTCGGCATGACCAGGCCATCGGCATAGGCCGGCTTGGCGAGATCGGCCCAATGCTCCGGCTTTTGCGCCGCCGCGGTGTTGTAGACGATGCCGGTGGTGATCAGCTTGCTGCCGAAATAGGTCTTGTCGGCGTCATAGGCATCCGCCTCGATGCCGTCGAGCTTGGCCTCGGGATAAGGCAGCAGCCGGTCGTCCTTCTTCAGCAGTTCCATGCTGACCGCGTCGGCGATCAAGAGCACGTCGGGCTGCGGGCTGCCGGCGGCGAACTCGGCTGCCATCTTGGTGAGGATGTCGCTGGTTCCGGAGCGATAGATGGTCACGTCGATGCCGGGCTGCGCCTTCTTGAAGGCATCCACGGTCTTGGCCGCGTCGGCTTCCGGCTGGGATGTATAGAGCGTCAGTGTTTCGGCGCCGGCCGAGCCGGCAAACAAAGTTGCCGCGAGCGCAATCTGGCTGGCCAGCAGCTTGATGAATAGCGTCTTCATGAGACCTCCTGTCTTGTCTGTGCACGACCGGTCCGGCCCCAGGCCAGTTCCCCGTCTCTTCCTCCCTGCACGGCGCATATGACTGGTGGATGACACAGCGCGTGAAACCCACAAAATATGTTCATATGTACATTGTCAATTACAAATGAACAGGATTGTGCGACAATCGACGGGCCGGTGATCCGGCATCAGTTGACATCCGGCCGGCGTTTCTCCGAAGAGGGAATGCGGCCAGGCCATGGCTCATGAGGGACGAGAACCGATGCCCACGGAAAAACCCAGACCGGCTCGCCTGCCGATGGTGTCGTCGGACCTCAACGTCAAGACCGCCTGGCTCTACTATGTCGAAGGGTTCACGCAGGAGCAGATCGCCGAAAAGCTCGATGTCAGCCGGGTGAAAGTCATGCGCACATTGGCCGCCTGCGCCGCCGAGGGCATCGTCGTCACCATGATCAACGCGCCGACCGCCGAGCAGGTCTCGCTCGAACGGGCATTGGAGAAGCGCTGGAATCTCAACGCCGCCGTCGTCATCCCGACGCCTTCGGCGCACGAGCATCTGGAGAAGGCGATCGGCCATGCCGTCGCGGCCTATCTCGGCGAGCAGATGCGGGACGGCATGACGCTGGCGATCGGCGGCGGCGCGACGCTGCATGCCAGCCTCGGCTTCCTCGCCCGCCGGCAACTGAAGCGCGCTTCAGTGGTGGCGCTGGTCGGCAGCCTGCCGCATTCGCAATGGATCAATCCGTCGATCGTCGCCGCCAAGGTCGCCGATGTCTTCGAGGTCGACAGCTATCAGATCACCGCGCCGGTGACGGTCGACAATCCCTCGCTTCGCGATCTCCTCTGGGCGCAGCCGACCTTGCAGGACGTGCGCCAGCGAGCGGCTGCGGCCGACATCGCGCTGCTGACGGTCGGCGACATGTCTCCCGATGCCACCATCTTCCG
The DNA here is from genome assembly GCF_059683685.1 of Mesorhizobium sp. RCAM 05099. NCBI lineage: Bacteria > Pseudomonadati > Pseudomonadota > Alphaproteobacteria > Hyphomicrobiales > Phyllobacteriaceae > Mesorhizobium > Mesorhizobium sp. RCAM 05099. The sequence goes on along the minus strand of NZ_CM185035.1, from coordinate 1,257,698 downwards.
TCACGGCATCGTGCCGTCATCGCTGATCCCCTCGCTGAAGGCAAAGGGCGCGGTCGCCAACATCCTGTGCTATTTCGTCGACGCCGCCGGCAGGCTGGTCGATCACGAGGTCAATGGACGCGTCATGGCCATCGATCTCGATGTGGTCGGCCAGGTGCCGAACGTGGTGCTGGCCGCAGGCGGCAAGCGCAAGGTCGCGGCGATCCTCGCCGCGCTGAAAGCCGTCAGCACCAATGTACTGATCACCGACAGCGATACGGCCACGGCGCTGCTGGCCAAGGCTGGCTGAGACTCGGCGGCGTGGTCAGATCAGGCCGCGCTCGCGCAAGAAATCCTCGACGCCGACATGGGTCATGGATTCGAACTCGGCGATCGCTTCGGCCACCCGCTTGCGCTGGGCCGCCAGCAGCGTGAACACCTGCTTCATCTCGCCGGAAACGCCAAAACGGCTCCACCGCTCGGCGATATGCACCGGCAGGCCGATATCGGCGCAGAACGCATCCAGGCTGTCATAGCCGAGGCCGACGACGAGTTGCCTGGTTTCCTCCGCCGACATGCGCGGCTCGAAGGCGTGATCGTGCAGGCGCTGCGCCACCAGCTTGATGTCGGACGGCGACGCGCCCATGACCTTGCTGAACAATGTTCTGACGTCGGACGGGTCGAATGCTGGCATGTTTGGCCTCCCTGGATCGCAATCCACCTGGAAGATGGGTCAAGGGTTCGCACCTGACAAGTCGTTTCTGTTGTAAGCCGGCGCATCATTTGGCGCCGGCTCGCGACAGGAGGCCCTACACCAGGATGCCCATCGGGTTCTCGATCAGCCGCTTGAAGGCGACCAGCAGTTCGGCACCCAGCGCACCGTCGACGGCACGATGATCGGTCGACAGCGTCACCGACATCACGGTGGCAATCTTGATCTCGCCGTTCTTGACCACCGCCCGCTCCTCGCCGGCGCCAACGGCCAGGATGGTCGCGTGCGGCGGATTGATGACGGCGGCGAAGTCCCTGATGCCGAACATGCCGAGGTTCGACACCGCCGTGGTGCCGCCCTGATACTCTTCCGGCTTCAGCTTGCGGCTGCGGGCGCGGCTGGCCAGATCCTTCATCTCGTTGGAGATGGTGGATAGCGTCTTTTCGTCCGCATGCCGAATGATCGGGGTGATCAGGCCGCCGGGGATCGACACCGCAACGCCGACATCGGCATGCTTGTGCTTGACCATGGCGCTTTCGGTCCACGAGGCATTGGCATCCGGCACCGCCTTCAGCGCCATCGCCATCGCCTTGATGACCATGTCGTTGACCGACAGCTTGTAGGCCGGCACATCGCCCTTTTCGGTCTTCTTCACCGGCGCCGCCGCATTGATCTGCGTGCGCAGTGCCAGCAGCGCATCGAGTTCGCAGTCGAGCGTCAGGTAGAAATGCGGGATGGTGGTCTTGGCCTCGACCAGGCGCCGCGCGATGGTCTTGCGCATATTGTCATGCGGGACGAGTTCGTAGGAGCCTTCCTCGAACAGTTTCAGCACCTGATCGTCCGACATCGCCTTTACTGGCGCGGCAGGAGCAGCGGCCGGCGCTCCCGCGGGCGCAGCCTTCGCGGCAGGCTTGGCACCGCCGCCGGCAATCGCCGCGTCGACATCGGCCTTCACCACACGGCCATGCGGGCCGGTGCCCGATATGGCTGAAAGGGTCAGTCCTGCTTCCCGAGCCAGCCGTCGGGCCAGAGGCGTGGCACGTGTACCCGACGGCGATTGGCCGATCTCCCCCCTGTGGGGGAGATGCCCGGCAGGGCAGAGGGGGGCGTGACAGAGTGCGACGTTGGCGGGACAGCGCCCCCCTCTGTCGGCTTCGCCGGCATCTCCCCCACAAGGGGGGAGATCGGCGCCGCGTCCTGCTTGGTCCCATAAGCCTCGCCGTCGGCATAAATCCACGCCACCGCCGCGCCAACGGCAATGTCGACACCCTCCTTGCCGGTGACATCGCGCAGGACGCCACTGGCCGGCGCGTCGATCTCCATCGCCGCCTTGTCGGTCTCGATCTCGAACAGCACATCGCCCTTCTTGACCCTGGCGCCTTCCTCGGCAAACCAGCGCGAGATCTGTCCGGTCGCCATGTCCATGTCGACCTTGGGAAGAATGACTTCGGTCGGCATCGCTCAGCGAACCCCTTTCACGAGGTCGCGCGCGGCGGCAATGATGTCGGGAACCTGCGGCACCGTCGCCTTCTCCAGTTCGGGATTGTAGGGGATCGGCGTCTCGGCGCCGCCCAGCCGCACGATCGGCGCGTCGAGGTAATCGAACGCCTCGCTCTCGGCGATCATGGCGCTGACCTCGGCGCCAATGCCCAGCGTCTTGACCGCTTCGTAGACGCACATCAGCCGCGACGTCTTCTTCACGCTGTCGATGACGGTCTGCTTGTCCATCGGCCGGATGGTCCTGAGATCGACGACTTCGATGTCGATGCCTTCGGCCTCGAGAGCCGCAGCGGCTTCGAGCGCCTTGTGCACCATGATCGAGGTGGCGACGATGGTGAGATCCCGGCCCTCGCGACGGATGTCGGCCTTGCCGATCGGCACCGTGTAGTAGCCTTCCGGCACCGGGCCCTTCATCTTGTAGAGCAGCTTGTGCTCGAAGATCATCACCGGGTCAGGATCGGCAACGGCCGCCAGAAGCATGCCCTTGGCATCATGGGGCGTCGCTGGCTGGATGACCTTGAGCCCGGGCACATGGCCGAGCCAGGCCTCGAGGCTCTGGCTGTGCTGGGCCGCCGCACCGGTGCCGGAGCCGGCGGGAAACCGCATCACCACGGGAACCGAAACCTCGCCCCCCAGCATGAAACGCATCTTCGCCGCCTGGTTGACGATCTGCTCCATGGCGAGCGTGGCGAAATCGGAGAACTGGAACTCGAAGATCGGCCGCATGCCGGTGACGGCGGCACCCACCGCGACGCCGGCGCCGCCCAGCTCCGAAATCGGCGTGTCGATCACACGCTCGGTGCCGTAACGCTCGACCAGGTCGCCGGTTACCTGGAAGGCGCCGCCATAGACGCCGATATCCTCGCCCATCAGGAAGACGCGTTCATCCATGTCCATGGCGATCGCCATGGCTTCCTGGATCGCCTGGGCGTAGCTCAGTTCACGCACCATCGCGTCCATCAAGCCTGCTCCGTATAAACATAATCCTGAATGGTGCCGATATCCGGAGACGGGCTCGCCTTGGCGAACTCGATGCCGTCGGCGATCTCCTGCGCCACCGCGCCGCGAATGGCCTCGATGCCCTTGTCGTCGATGAAGCCGAATTCGCGCAGCTCGCTTTCGAACAGGGTGATCGGATCGCGGTTCGACATCCAGTCCTCGATCTCTTCCTTGGTGCGATAGCGATTGCGGTCGCTCTTGGAATGACCGCGATGGCGATAGGTCTTGGATTCGATCAGCGTCGGCCCCTCGCCCGCGCGGGCTCGGGCGACAGCCTGGTGCGATGCCTCGGCGACTTCGGAGAAGATGTTGCCGTTGACGATGACGCCGGGCATCGAATAAGCGGCGGCGCGGTCGGCTATGTTCTTGACGGCGGTCGAACGGGCCGTCGATGTCGACATGCCGTAGCCGTTGTTCTCGCACACGAAGATCACCGGCAGCTTCCAGATCGCGGCCATGTTCAACGCCTCGTGGAAGGCGCCTTCATTGTTGGCACCATCGCCGAAGAAGGAGACCACGACCTTGCCGGTCTTCATCATCTTGGAGGACAGCCCCGCGCCGACGGCGATCGGGATGCCGCCGGCAACGATGCCATTGGCGCCGAGATTGCCCTTGGCGACATCGGCAATGTGCATCGATCCGCCGCGCCCCTTGCAATAGCCGGTGGTCTTGCCGAAGAACTCGGCGAACATGCGCTTGACCTCGGCGCCCTTGGCGATGCAGTGGCCGTGGCCGCGATGCGTCGAGGTGATCTGGTCATCCTCGGCAAGCGGCATGCAGATGCCCATCGCGCTGGCTTCCTGGCCGATCGACAGATGCATGGTGCCGTGAATGAGGCCGCGCGTGTAGCACTCCTCCGCGCCCTCTTCGAAGCGGCGGATGAGGTACATCTTGTGGAGCACCTGCTTGAGCTGCTCGGCGCTGTACTGGCGATAGACAAAGGGCAGGTTGGCACGACTGTCCGCGACGGCTTTGCTGGCTCCGGCCATGATCACGCTCCCACGGTGCCGTAGACGAGTTTGTCCTGGCGGGCGCGCAGTTCGGCGATCTTGGAGCCCGCCGCGGGGGCGGCGTTCGCATAGGTGATGAGCTCGCCCTTCTTGATCGACGCGGTCACCGAGCCGCCTTGCAGCAGGCCGCAAGGAATGGCCTTGGCGGCACGCGCCTCCGGCGCCGTCATGATCCAGGCGCGGTAGCAATATTCGCCGATCGCATCGAGCTTCTCGCCGGGCTTCATGTCCTTCTTGGCCACCGCGCAGACTTCGGCCACGGGCTTCGCCAGCGGCACCATGTCGGCCTTGCCGTAGAGCACGACGCGGGCGCAGGTCAGCGGCACTTCGAGCGAGGTCAGATGATAGGGACGGTGGAAGGTGAAGTACGGGCCCTTGCCCATCTTCAGATCTTCCATGCGCTCCGAGATACGCGGATGCGACATGTCGGCGACGACGAACACGCCGGGCGCCACACCCTTGCCGATCGAGTAGTCGACGACGCCGACCCTCGACAGCACGCCGCCGTCCTTCTGCGGCACCAGGACCTTGGACAATTCGCCAAGCGTCGCTGCCGGTCCGTGCATGCCGGCCTTGTCGGGAACCAGCCCGGTGGCGTTGGCGATCGCCGCCATCTCGACCATGGTCTTCGACCCGTCGACGAATTCGACCAGCATGCGCACATTCATATGCCGCCGCTTCGCTTCCTCTTCATAGTCGGGCGGCGTGGCATCGATGTTGAGTGGATTGTTCTTGCCCTTGCCGGCGGCGACGATCGGATGGCCCATCGCCGAAACGAACTCGATCAGTTCCATGCAGGAGGACGGCTCGTCGCCAGCACCCAGCGAATAGGTGACGCCAAGCCGGTCGGCTTCGCTCTTCAGATAGGCGCCGATGGTGACGTCGGCCTCGACATTCATCATCACCAGATGCTTGCCATGCTCCATGGCGCGCAGGCCAATCTCGGCGCCGACGGCAGGGACGCCGGTGGCATCGATCACCACATCGATGAGGTCGTTGTTGATGACCAGGCTGGCGTCGTTGGTTACCGCAATCTTGCCGGCCTCCATCGCCGCCGTCATCGCCGAAGCGTTCGACACCTCGCGCGCGTGACCGGTTTCCTGGAAGGCGATATCCACCGCCCTGCTGGCGGCGGGCAGGTTCAGCTCGGAAATGGCGCCGATCTCGATGCCGGACATATGGGCGACGCGGGTGACGATATCGGTCCCCATCTCGCCGGAGCCGATCAGGCCGATGCGGATGGGCTTGCCCGACTTGGCGCGATCCTCGAGATCACGGGCAAGGCCCGTCAACGAAACATTGGAAGCCATACCGCTCATTCCTCCCACATTGCAGGCTGTTCAATTGCTTGACGGGTATTGAACATCTGTATTTCTGTCAAGACTAATGTCCAATTTGCATGCGGTTAGGACCCTTTCCAGCAGCCCGGTCCGGGTGCGAAAAAAAGTGGCTGGGAGAGCCCGATCTCGCGCAGCCCAACGGTTCGCTGGAAAGCGCGCGGCCGACATGAAGTCAGGCGTTGCCGCCCTTCCCGGCAAGGACAGCCGTGGCTCGGTTCGCTGGACTGTCAATGCGTAAAGGCGGCGCCGGTTGGGAAATCGTGGAAATGCACGACCACGCCATCCACGTCGATGAAGATCACGGCATGGGCAGGCGGCTCGGCAATGCGGGGCGGGCGAGAGCCGGTGGCGATGGGCCGTCAGGAGCGCTTCAGGGAAGCACCGGCGACATCGAGCCGGCGATTTCCAGCAAGGACGAGACGAGCAACTGGCGTTCGTCTTTCGACAGGACATCCGAATCGAAGAGGTTCATGCTGCGCAAGCCCTCGATGGCGAGATAGCAGACCAGCAGCGACTTGAGGTCCGGCGTCTCTCCCTTCAGCCGCTCGAACAGCTGCCGCTTGAATGTCTTTATCGGTGTCATGAAATCGGGATCCTCGGCGATAGCCGAAAAGATCCAGGATGCGGACGGTTGCGTTTCCTCGCAGTCATTGGCCGACAGCCTGATATAGACGGCGAGCGGGTTTTCGCCCCTGTCGTTGGTGCGGGCGGATTCGAGCGCCTGCTCGAACTCGCGCAGATACTCCTCGACCAACCCCTGCATCAATTTGGCCTTGGTCGGGAAATTATAGAGGAGGCCGCCTTTCGATACGCCGGCGCGGCTGGCGACCGCATCCAGCGACAGGCTGCCGGGCCCGGTTTCCCGAGCAACATCGGCCGCCGCGGCAAGAATTTTCTCGCGCGAATTCGATCTTCGGACTCTCATGGCGCCTCCCATCGCAAGCTTAGGCCCAATTGACAAGACCGTCCAGACGGTACAGTAAGACCGCCGTCATTTGAAATCGGGACCCGCAGTCGATATGTGTCCCGATATCCGCGCTTTGCGCCGGATTTCGACCGAGGGGAATTCCTTGTTTAAGCGCATACTCCGTATCTTTCTCATCGTTCTGGTCCTAGCCGTGCTCATCGTCGTGGTCGGAGGCATTGTCGGCTTCAACTTCCTGCGCGACAACGGCATCAAGCAGTATTTCGCCTCGATGAAACCGCCGGCGGCGACCGTGTCGACGACGATCGCCAAGCCGTCGAGCTGGACGCCGGGCGTCGAGGCGATCGGTACGGTCAAGGCGGTGCGCGGTGTCGACCTGACGGTTGAGACCACCGGCATCGTCAAGGACATCCTTTTCCATGCCAACCAGAAGGTGGCGGCCAACGCGACCCTGCTGCAGCTTGACGACGCCGTCGAGCGTGCCGATCTCGACGCGCAGAAGGCGCAGGCCGCGCTCGATCAGACATCGCTGGCCCGCGCCATCGAACTGACCAAGCGTGGCGTCGGTTCCGACAGCACGCTGGACACCGCGCGCGCGGCGGCCTCGGCCTCGGCGTCTCAGGTCACCAAGCTGCAGGCGGTGCTCGAACAGAAGCAGTTGACGGCGCCTTTCGGTGGCACGGTGGGCATTCCGAAAATCGACATCGGCCAGTATCTGGCGCCCGGTACCGCCGTGGTGACGCTGCAGGATCTCGACACGATGCGTGTCGATTTCTCGGTCCCCGAACAACAGCTGCCGCTGCTCAAGATCGGCCAGACGGTTCGATTGGGCCTCGGCGGTGGGGATATGCCGTTTGCCGGCGCCATTCGCGGCATCGACCCGAAAATCGACGCGACCAGCCGGCTGGTGAATGTCAGGGCGGAAGTCGCCAATCCCGACGGCAAGCTGACCCCTGGCCAGTTCGTGCAGGTGCGTGTCGAGCTGCCCGAAGAGCAGAACGTGCTGACGCTGCCGCAGACGGCACTGACCACGAGCCTCTATGGCGACTACATATTCGTGGTGCAGCCGGCAAAGCCAGCCGCGGCGCCGGCTGCGCAGACAGCCAAGCCGGAAGAAAAGCCTGCCGCGTCGGCAGCCGACAAATCGGCGGACACCAAGCCAGCAGATACCAAGCCGGCCGACGCCATGAAACCGGCAGCCGACGCGACCAAGCCCGCCGACAAGGCGGCCGCAGATGCGGCCAAGCCGGCGGCGGAGGGTGACAAGCCTGCCCTGGTGCTGTCGCAGGTGTTCGTCAAGCCTGGCCGCCGCAATGAAGGCATGGTCGAGATCATCGAGGGGCTGAAGGCCGGCGACGAGGTCGTCACCGCCGGACAGAACCGTCTCTTCAACGGCATGTCCGTCGCCGTCGACAACACCATCGACCCGACCAAATCGGCGAACAAGCAGGCCGACCAGCAATGAGCTTTTCCGATCTCTTCATTCGCCGGCCTGTCCTGTCGACGGTCCTTGCCTGCATGATCCTGCTCCTGGGTTTCCAGGGCATCTTCAACCTGTCGATCCGGCAGTATCCGAAGGTTGACGAGACGGCGATTACCATCACCACGGCCTATCCGGGCGCCAGCGCCGACCTGATCCAGGGCTTCATTTCCGCCCCGATCGCGCGCGCCGTCGCCTCGACCGAGAACATCGACTACGTCACCTCGTCGAGCCGACCGTCCTCCAGCACCGTGACGGTGCAGATGAAGCTCGGCTCTAACCCGGACGTCGCGCTCACCGAAGTGCTGTCCAAGGTCCAGGGCGTGCGCGGCACCTTGCCGGACGCCTCCAAGGACCCGGTCATCGTCAAGGGCACCGGCCAGCAATTCGCGATGATGTACATCTCGATGCAGAATCCGAACATGACGAAGGAGCAGCTGACCGAGTATATCGAACGCGTCATCAGGCCACGCATGTCGACGGTCGAAGGCGTCGCCGACGTGCAGATCTTCGGCGCGCAGGAATACTCGATGCGTGTCTGGATCGATCCGGTCAAGCTTGCCGCGCGGGGCGTGACGGCATCGGACGTGCTGACGGCGATCAACAATTCCAACTTCCTCTCCGCGCCCGGCAACACCCAGAACGAATATGTCGTCTCCTCGGTCACCGTCCGCTCGACGCTGCAGACGCCGGAGGCGTTCGCCGAGCTGCCGCTGCGCTCGACCGACGGCAATGTGGTGCGCCTGCGCGACGTGGCTCGCGTCGAACTCGCCGCAGCGAACACCGACACCAGGGTCAGCTTCAACGGCAAGCCCGGTACCTTCCTCGCCATCTTCCCGACCCCGGCGGCAAATCCGCTGACCACGGCGGCGGCACTCACCAAGCTCGTGCCGCAAATTCAGGAGACACTGCCGAAAGGCATGACGATCGAGGTCGTCTACGATGCGACCGGGCAGATCAGCGCCTCGATCGAAGAAGTGTTCAAGACCATCGCCGAAGCGGTTGCCATCGTCGTCGTCGTCATCCTGCTCTTCCTCGGCTCTTTCCGATCGGTGATGATGCCGATCATCACCATCCCGCTGTCGCTGATCGGCGTCTGCTTCCTTTTGTTTGCGGTGGGTTATTCGATTAACCTTCTCTCCCTGCTGGCCATGGTGCTGGCGATCGGCCTTGTCGTCGACGATGCCATCGTGGTGGTGGAGAACATCCATCGCCACATGGAGGAAGACCACATGTCGCCGATGCAGGCGGCATTCAGCGGCATGCGCGAAATCGCGTCGGCCATCGTCGCCATGACGATGACGCTGGCTGCCGTGTTCGCGCCCCTGGCCTTCACCGGCGGCCTGACCGGCGCGCTGTTCCGCGAATTCGCGGTTACACTCGCTGGCTCGGTGGTGCTGTCGGGCGTCATCGCCATCACCATCACCCCAATGATGTCGGCACGCCTCTTGAAGGCCGGCACGCCCGGCCGTTTCCAGCGCATTGTCGACGGCACCTTCGCACGGGTCGAGCGTGTCTATGAGCGGGCCGTAACCGGTTCGCTGAACTATCGTCCGTTGACCCTGATCATCGTGCTTGCGCTTGTCGGCGTCACCGGCTTCATGTTCACCAAGACCTCGACCGAGCTGGCGCCGGAAGAGGATCAGGGCTTTCTGCTCTCGATCGTGACAGCGCCGCGCTATGCGACGTCCGATTACACCGAGACGTACGTCAACCAGATACTTGGCCTGGTGAAGGACATTCCGGAGACGCGGGCGCAGTTCTCGGCCGTCGCCTTCGGTGGTCAGACAAACAGCGCCTTCGTTGGCTTTGCCTTCAAGGACTGGGCTGAGCGCAAGCGCAGTTCGAAGGAATTGCAGGCCGACATAACGGCTCGTATCGCCAAGGTGGCGGGAGTCCAGGCCTTCGTCTTTGCGCCGCCGACGCTGCCGGGCTCCGGTGGCGGCCTGCCCATCGCAATGGTGGTGCGTTCGACCGGCGATGCTTCCGAGGTCTACGAGGCGGCCGAGCAGATCAAGAACAAGGCGCAAGCCTCCGGCCGCTTCATCGTCGTGCAGAATTCGATGGCCTATGACGCGCCGCAGGTGACGGTAACTATCGACCGGGACCGCGCCGCGGCGCTGAACCTGCCGATCGCCGATATCGGGCGGACGCTGACTTTGCTGGTCGGCGGCGCCGAAGTGGCGCAGTTCGACCGCGACTCCAACAGCTACGACATCATCCCGCAGGTGCCGCAGGAGTTCCGCGACAATCCCGAAAAGCTGGGCCAATACTTCGTGCGCAGCGTGACAGGCGAGATGGTGCCGCTGTCGGCGGTGGTGAAGATTTCGACCAATGCGTCGCCGGCCGCGATCGAGCAGTTCAACCAGCTGAATTCGGCGACGATTTCCGCGCTTCCGCTCCCCGGTGTCACCACCGGCGATGGATTGAAAGCCCTCGAGGACATCGCCAAGGAGAGCCTGCCCGACACCTTCTTCATCGACTACTCGGGCCAGTCCCGGCAGGAGAAGGAACAGGGCAACACCATCCTGATCGCCTTTGCCGCCGCCGTTCTCGTCATCTATCTGGTGCTGGCGGCGCAGTTCGAAAGCTTCCGCGACCCGCTGATCATCATGATGGCGGTGCCGCTGTCCATCTTCGGTGCGATCGTGCCGCTCAATCTGGGTCTGGGCACGCTCAACATCTACACGCAGGTTGGCCTGATCACGCTGATCGGCCTGATCACCAAGCACGGCATCCTGCTGGTCGAGTTCGCCAACCAGCAGCGCGAAATCCATGGCATGCGGCGGCGCGACGCCATCATCGCCTCGGCCAAGGTGCGACTGCGGCCGATCCTGATGACGACGGCCGCGATGGCGCTTGGCGTGGTGCCGCTGATCGTTTCCAGTGGCGCGGGTGCCGCGGCCCGCTATTCGATGGGCCTGGTCATCTTCACCGGCATCCTGGTCGGCACCGTCTTCACGCTCTTCGTCGTGCCCATGTTCTACACTTTCATCGCCAGCAAGGACCTGCCTCATCTGGCCGAGAAGCCGGATCCCAAGCTGATGCCGGCACTGCCGAACTAGGGCAATCTCAGGAAAAGTGTGTAGCGGTTTTTCCGTCCGCAATTGCGCAAGGACAGACGACAGAAAAAAGAGGCCGGAAAATTCCGGCCTCTTTTTTTGGCTGCGCTCGATACCGCCGGTTGAGCTGTACTCAATACCGCAGGACACTTTCCGGCGGGAGCTGTGAGAAGCGCACGGCGGTAAGCCGGCCTTCGCAGCCCGCTACTTGACGATGACGATGCTGGTGTTGGTCGGCCCGAACGTTTCGACAAGCTGATAGAAATCGGCGGCGTTGTCGGGATGCAGCCGCACGCAGCCATGCGAAGCCGGCTGGCCGAGACGCTTGATCGCGTAGGTGGCATGCACCGCATAGCCGCCGCTGAAGAAGACCGAGTGCGGCATCGGCGCGTTGTCGTACTTCTTCGAATACCACATCTCGTGCATGCGCGTCGGCTTGAACGAGCCGGTCGGCGTCACATGCGCCTTGTCGCCCGTGGAAACCTTCCACGCAAAGGTCGGCCGGCCATCGACCGAGACTTCCATGATCTGCTGTGAAAGCGAAACGCGCGCCACGATCTTGTTGGCGGCGTGGGCGGCGCCTGAGCCGGCGCCGAACAGAAGTGCAGCACCCGTCAGGGCGGCGGCGGTGATGTGGATGAGCTTGGCGGAAATGGCGGTGTGCATGATGTCCCTCTCTCTGCCGGACTTGGCCGGCTCCAATTCGATGGCCGCTTATCCCTGCGTCATGTTTCGGGCAGATTTCGCAAAATGCTCGTTTGTGTTTCGAATATGTTTCCCGTGGTTAACAAACGGAACTGTTCGCGGCGTGGAAAAGAGAGAATGGACACCATCTCTAATGAGCAGCCTAGCCAGGAACATAGTGACTTGCCCTTAAACGAAAGTGCGAATTTCCTGCATACGAAAGAATCGCCATCAGTTTCGAAACCAAACTGCAACAAAGCGCGGCTTCAGGCGGCATGATCCGGAAACAGCGCGCCGTCAGGGTTGACGTAACGAAAGCAGACGGCAACGACCATGGGAACGAAAACGAACACGCAGTCCTGGTTTCTCAGGATCAGCATCACGGCAGCAGCCATCGGCGGCGTCGGCACGATCGCCGGCAGCCCGACTGGCAAGCTCGCGGCGATGACCTCGAGCGAAGTTTCAACCCTCCACGCCATCCTGTTTTTCGTCACGGTCTGGATTGTTTCCAGCCTGCGCATCACCCGGCTCAAGGCCCTCTGGCGGGTCGGCCTTCGGCTGATGAGAATGCGCGGCCCCTCCGGCTACTTGCTGCCGAGAGGACCGAGTGCCCGCGCCGCGATGGGGGGCTCCACCGGCGGCGCGGGCACTTCGGAGGTTTCCTGAAGCGACCTGCAACACATTGATTTTTTTGGGGAATTGCCACGATGAAAACGAAATTCGCAGCTTCAGTGCTTTCCGCACTGCTTTACGCGCAGGGCCTGCTCGGCTTTGCTGGCCTCGCCACCGTGCTCCTCAGGGACCGCGCCCATGCCAGCGAACTAACCATGGGCAACGACACGCCCATGGGGCCATCGCTTCTCGTGGTGCGTTAAGCTCCGGCGGCATCGGGCCAAGTGGAAAATCCGATGCTCAGCCAAGGAGATAGCGCGAGCGCCCGGCCGTCAGTCGTCGAATTGCCGCGGTGGATCGAACCGGTAACCGGCGCCGCGTATGGTGATGATGGTCTCGGTATCGAGCTTGCGGCGCAGCCGCACGATGCGCGAATCGATCGAGCGGTCAAAGGCGTCGGCGTTTTCGGCTGGCGCCGCGGCGATGATGTCGTCACGCGTCAACACCTTGCGCGGACTGGCCAGGAACAGCCTGAGCAGCGCGACCTGACCCGGCGAAAGCTGCTCCTCCGTGCCGGAGCGATGCATGACCATGGCCGACCTCAGATCGACGGTCGCATTTTCCAGCACAATCAACTCCTCGGGCCGGCCTGCCGCGCCGCGCCAGCAGGCCGCCAACACGGGCGGCGAGCTCCCTGACATTGAGCGGGCTTTCGACGACATCGGCCGCACCGAGCTCGAGCGCCAGCACCTTGTCGACAAGATCGGCCGGCCGGCAAATCAGGATGAAATCCGGCCCGTCCTCGCCGCCATGGCGCCGCAGCAGATCACGCCCTTCCGCCTGGCTGAGGCTGTCGCCAACGACGACGACCTCGATTCCCTTCCCCGAGAGCAGCGATTCGGCCTCCCACGGCTGCCGCGCCTGACGCACATCGTGGCCACGCCGCTCGAGATGGTCGGCGAGTTCGGTCGCGACCACTTCGGCTACGGAAACAAGCGCGATGACGGATCGTGCGGCCATGTTTTCCAACCGTTCCCTGGCAACCAGATATGAGTGCTGGACATCATGTTTATACCCAATCTACTTTCCACTGAAAGTGGGAGCGAGAGCATCGTGCGGGCAAGAATAATCATCGTCGAGGACGAGCCCGACCTTAGGGACGCGGTCGCCGAATATCTCGGCGCCGCCGGCTTTGACACGGTCACCGCTGAAAGCGCTGCAGCGGCACGAACCCTGCTGGAAACGCAGTCGTTCCATCTCGCCATTCTCGACATCGCCATGCCGGGCGAGGATGGCCTCTCGCTCGGCCGCTGGCTGCGCTCGCGGATGCCGATCGGCATCATCTACGCGACCGCCGCCGGCACCGCGCTCGACCGCATCGTCGGGCTGGAACTCGGCGCCGACGACTACATCGTCAAGCCATATGAATTGCGCGAGGTGCTGGCGAGAGTACGCAGTGTGCTGCGCCGCGTCCCGCAGCCGACGGAGCCGCAGGACAAGAAGGCCAGGACGGACCGCCGTTCCGTTGCTTTCGGTCCCTTCCAGGCCGATCTCGACGGCAGGCTGGTCACCGGCGCCAACGGGGCGGTGATCGACATGGCCAAGAGCGAATTCGACGTGCTGGAGGTTTTCCTGACCCGCGCCAACCGGCTGCTGACGCGTGCCGCGATCTCCGAGGCGATCGGCTTCACCGAGGATCCTGAATCATCGCGCGCGGTCGACATTCGCATCATGCGCCTGAGGAAGAAGATCGAGACCGACCCGGCCAACCCGAAATTCCTGCGCACGGTGCGCGGTGAAGGCTATATCTTCTCGTTGCCGGCCGGCGACGGCAACTGAGCCGCGCAACGGCCTGGTGAGAAGGTTCGGCGTTCGGGCTACCTTGGTGGTCCCCGCGCCGTGAATTTTCAAATCCAGACCCACCAAATTCCAAAATTTGCTAATGTGGATCTCGATGACAGCCGACCATGACTGCTGACCATGACCACTGACGCAGCACACACGGACATGCACGGCGATCGCCAGGGCGCGGCGATGGCGGCCGTGCGTGTCGTTCGCCGGCTGCGCGAGGCCGGCGACTGGCAGCGCGAGATGGAGGGCATCCTCGAAACGCTGTGCCGCGCCATGGAATGCCAGCGCGGCATCCTGTTCCGCTTGCGCGAGCTGCCCGGCCAGGGTTTCGCCCAGTCGGTCGCCGCCTACTGGATCGACCCCGATTTCGGCGGCGAGCTGGCGTCGCCCACCGTTATCATGCAATCGATCGTCAATTCGGATCCGCTGCTGGAGCGGTTGGCCGAGGACGAACGGCAAGGCAAGGTCTTCGCCGGCCATACGCGCAACCTCGAGGGCTTTCTGAGAACCGATTTCGAAAAGCAGAACATCAAGTCGTTCCTGTCGGTGTCCGTCTTCGCGCATGGCCATCTCTGGGGCACACTGGCGGTCAACGATTGCGTCGACGAGCGGGAGTGGACCGACGAGGAAGAGGCGACGCTGCACATCATCGCGCTCGCCATCGGCGACGCCATCGAACGCTCGCCCTCCGATGCTCATGCCAGCGAGGTCATCCGCCGCACCATGCTGCAGGCCTCGCTCGACGCCATCATCGTCATTGATGAGGCCGGATCGATCATCGAATTTAACCCGGCCGCCGAAAAGATGTTCGGCTTTCAGCGCAGCGACATCCTCGGCAAGGACCTGCTCGATACCGTCGTGCCGGAATACTACCGCAAGGGCTATTCGTCGGGCGCCGACTATATGTCGGGCCGCGGCGCGCCGATGGTCGGCCAGCGACTCGAGACGGTGACGCAGAATGCCGCCGGCGAGGTGTTTCCGATCGAGCTGACGGCGACCGAGATGCGCGTCGCCGACCGCCGCCTGATCTTCGGCTCGATCCGCGACCTGCGCGACAGGCTGCGCGCCGAGGAGGAGATCAACCGGCAGCGCGAGAAGCTACATCAGAACGAGAAGATGGCGGCGATGGGCTCGCTTCTGGCCGGCGTCTCGCACGAGCTCAACAACCCGCTGGCCGTGGTGGTGGCGCAATCGACGCTGCTGCACGAATTCGCCTCGGATCCGCAGACCAAGGTCCGCGCCGAGAAAGTGCGTGCCGCCGCCGAGCGCTGCGGCCGCATCGTCAAGAGCTTCCTGTCGATGGTCCGCCTGCATCCCGCGGCACAAGCCGAGACCGATCTCAACCAGGTGATCCGCGCGGCACTCGAGGTGACCGCCTATGGCGCGCGATCGAGCGGCATCATCATCGACACCGATTTCGCTGCCGGTCCGCTGCTGGCGATGGCCGACGCCGATCATGTGACACAGGTGGCGGCCAATTTCCTCATCAACAGCCAGCATGCGCTGGCCGACGTAGCCGGCGACCGGCTGATCAAGGTGCGGACCTTCCGCAGCGAACTGGGCAAACCCGGCTTCTCGGTCGAGGACAATGGCCCTGGCGTGCCGGAAGCGATCCGCAACCGCATCTTCGAATCCTATTTCACCACCAAGCCGGTCGGCGTCGGCACCGGCATCGGCCTGTCGATCTCGAAATCGATCATCGAACGGCACAATGGCAATGTCTGGTTCGAGGAAGTGCTGCCGAGAGGGGCGCGTTTCGTCGTCCAGCTGCCGGCCATTTCGGCTGGCATCGCCATTGCCGGCGAGAACCAGCCGCGCTCGAGCGGCTTGCGCCATGCCTTGATCATCGATGACGAGCCCGATGTCGCCGGCTCGCTCTCCGACATTCTCGAATTGATGGGCATCAAGTCGCGGGTCGCACCCGTCTGGGAATCCGGGGCTGCCACCCTAGACGGCCATATGCCGCCGGACATCGTCTTTTCGGACCTGCGCATGCCCGGCACCAGCGGCATTGCAATCTATCGGGAGCTGCTTGCCGAAAGGCCTGGATTGGCCCGGCGTTTCGTGCTGGTCACCGGCGACCTGATCGGCGCGAAAGCCGAAATCGAGGCCCTGCCGGCGCAGCAGCGGCCGCAGATCCTGGAAAAGCCGTTCAGCACGCTGGATGTGCGCAGCGTGCTGTCGGCCATTGCCGAACAGGCGACATTCAAAGGATAAAAAAGGCTCCCGGCCGACATGCGGGCGGGAGCCGAAGGGAGCGCTGGAGGAAGCGCTCGGGGAGGTCAGAGCATGGTCCCGAAGTGGGAACCGAATTTCGAGATCATGCTTCGACAAAAATCAGAAAATGTTCGGCGTGTTGGTCAGCGGCGCGGCGTTGGCGATCATGCGGATAGCGCGGGCCTTGTGCGTCCCGGACTGCTCGGCGATGGCGCGCAGGCAATCCACGCTCTCGGCGCCCCAGGACTGCCCCTTGCAGGCGAAGTCGATCGTCGGCACCGGCAGGCGCGCGGTCTTGGTCGTTGTCGATGCGCCTTCGACGATGTTGGCTGGCGGATTCAAGGAAGCGAAGGCTGGCCCGACCGTCGGGGTGAACGCCATGCCGGCGAAGGCGCAAGCAGCCAGCGCCATGAACATCGCCATGGGGTGGTCGCTGGCGCGCTGGCGCAGTGCCAGTTTCGGGCGGCGGTCAGAGCGCTCTGGAGCCTGGAGGCGGCGCTCGGCGCTGGCAATCTGGACTTTCTCATGCATCGTCGTTCCCTTCGTCGATTTTCTTTTTTCTATAAAACGAATTTAACCGCACTAGGTAACGGGCGAATGATACGTGATGGATGCCCGTGTAACAGCTCCGAAACAACGGATACGGGCATATCCGGGCAAAATCGGTCACTTTCCGATGCATTGGTTCGTTTGCGAAGCCGTTTCATGTGCGCGATCAGGATGTTGCTGAGCTATCTATTTTAGGCAGCAAAGCTCAAACGCAGCCAGTCGAACTATGAGCGACCTCACACTCCGGCCAGCGGGGCACATTTTTTCTGCGGGAAACGGGCAAGATTTCTCCCGCATCAAGCGTTGATGCCGACGCGGAAAGCGCGCTCCACAACCCATGTTAAGGCTCGGAATTCCCGGGGTTTTCTTCGGCCGCACCGGTTTCAGGGCGGCTCCAATGAGGGTTCATGCGAGCCTCGTATTTCTACAAGCCATTGCATTTCAATGAAAAATATGATTTTATTGAACAGTCATTCAATAAAAAGA
Source organism: Mesorhizobium sp. RCAM 05099 (assembly GCF_059683685.1). Lineage (NCBI taxonomy): Bacteria > Pseudomonadati > Pseudomonadota > Alphaproteobacteria > Hyphomicrobiales > Phyllobacteriaceae > Mesorhizobium > Mesorhizobium sp. RCAM 05099. The sequence continues at coordinate 1,240,292 of NZ_CM185035.1, read as the reverse complement.
AGACCCGCCCATGAACCCGCACCTCCGTGACGTGGCGATCCCCAATGATTGGGACAGGCGAGGCCTGCCGGGCTGGAGTTATCACTCCGATGCCCTTCTCGAGCTCGAGAAAGAGCATGTCTTCCGCAATCACTGGCAGATCGTCGGCCACGTCTCCGACCTGCCGAATGCCGGCGACTATCTGACCATGGACGTGGTTGGGGAGCGGGCATTGATCGTGCGCGGCAAGGACGGCGTGGTGCGCGGCTTCAACAATATGTGCCGCCATCGCGGCAGCCGCGTCGTCGCCGACAGCCAGGGCAATTGCAAGAACGCCCTGGTCTGCCCTTTCCACGGCTGGGTCTACAATCTCGACGGCACGCTGCGCGGTGCGGCGCGCCCGCGCTCCTTCCCCGATCTCGACAAGACCGAGTTCGGCCTGATGCCGCTCGATCTCGAAGTCTGGATGGGCTTCGTCTTCATCCGCTTCCGCAACGGTGGCCCGCAGCCGTCGGTCGCCGAGCTAATGAAGCCGATCGAGCCCGAATTCGCGCATTACAAGGCCGCCGACATGGTGCCTTCCTGGGGTATCTGGACCCAGAAGACCCCGGTCAACTGGAAGTCGGTGCGCGACGTCGACAATGAAGGTTACCATGTCGCCATGGCGCACCCCGCCTTGCAGGATCTCTATGGCGCCACCTATTTCGACGAACCCTTCATCAATGGCGTGTCACGCTCCTTCGCTACCTACAACCCGCATGCCGGCCGCCGCTGGAGCGTCAGGAACTATGTCAAGATCGCGCCGGAGCCGGCGCATCTGCCGGACTATTTGAAGAAGGCCTGGGTCTACTACGGCATCTTCCCCAATGCGGTCATTTCGGTGATGCCGGAATCGGTGCAGTTCTATCAGGAGTTTCCGCTGTCGACGGGTGAGACGCTGCTGCGCGGCGCCATCTACCGCTACCGCGACGAAAGCCGCGAGCAGGCCGCCGCCCGCTACCTCTCCTTCCGCATCGACCGCGACACGATGTCGGAAGACGTGCAGCTCTCGGTGTGGTCGAACGAATCCATGCTGTCCGAAGCCTTCGAGGGCTTCTACCTCTCGGATCTCGAATATGGCGTGCGCACCCATCACGACCATCTGCGCAAGATGCTGCCGGTGCTGGGGCTGGAGACCGCGCCCGAGGAGAAGGACATGTGGAATTTGAACGACGCGCTCAGGTCGCGGTCGTAGGCACGAAGGCAGAGATGGCGATCTCCCCACGTGAGGGAGATCGGCCGTCATCCCCGCCACACCCCTTCTTTCCTGAGATCATCCATCGTGCGTGAAATGCCTTCGCGCAAGATGCCGACCATGTCGTCGATCTGCTCTCGCGAAATGATCAGCGGTGGCGACATCACGCACATGTTGATCAGCGGCCGGACCAAAAGGCCAAGCTCATGGCAATGCGCATCGATGCGCTTGCCGACATCCTTGTCGAGCTGCAGCGGATCCTTGCTTTCGCGGTCGGCGACGCATTCGACGCAGCCCATCAGCCCCACGCCTCGCACCTCGCCGACCAGCGGCAGCTCTTCCAAGGTCTTCAGTTGCGCCTGGAAATAGGGCGCGACCTCTTGCGTGCGGGCAAGCACACTCTCCTCCAGCAGATCGAGGTTTTTCAGCGCCACGGCGCAGCCTATGGGATGGCTGGTGTAGGTCAGGCCATGGCCGAACATCGCGTCCGGATGGTTCGAACGCCGCAGTTCCTCCAGCAGACGCTCCGAGATGATGACGCCCCCAAGCGGGAAGTAACCCGAGGTGACGCCCTTGGCGAAGGTGATCATGTCCGGATCGATGCCGAACACGTCGCCAGAGGCGAAGACATGGCCTAGCCGGCCGAAAGCCGTCACTACCTCGTCTGAAACATAGAGGATGTCGTTGTCGCGGCAGATCTCGCGGATGCGCTTGAGATAGCTGTCGGGCGGCACGATGACGCCACCGGATGCCTGCACCGGCTCGCCAACGAAAGCGCCGATCCTGTCGGCGCCGACGCGGGCGACCGTGTCGCGGAACTGGTCGACGAGAAAATCGGTGAAGGCGGCAAGGCTCATGCCTTGTGGACGGCGGAACGGATCCGGCGAAGACAGCTTGATCACCAGCTCGTCGGCGCCGTCCATCCAGTCGCGGTCGCGCGGGCGGCCGTTGAGCGAGGCCGACAGATAGGTCGAGCCGTGATAGGCGCCGCCCCGGCTCAGGATCAGCTTCTTTTCCGGCCGGCCACGCACATTGTTGTAGAACTGCATGAAGCGCAGCGCTGTCTCGACGGCCGAAGAGCCTCCGGTGGTGTAGAAGACGTGGCTGAGATCGCCCGGCGCATGGCCGGCTATGCGCATGGCAAGTTCGGCCGAAGGCGCGTTCATCGTGTACCAGGGCGTGTTGTAGGACAGCGCCATAGCCTGGTCGTACATCACCTTGGCAAGCTCCTCGCGGCGGTGGCCGACATTGACGCACCACATGCCGGCAGGCCCGTCGATCAACCGTTTGCCGGTGCTGTCGGTGATGTAGATGCCATCGCCTTCGCCGATCAGCGCGCGCGCCTCGGCACCGACCGAGCCGGCGAACGGCCAGGGCTGGATGAGATGGCGCTTGGCCAGTTCGACCGCATCGTCCTCCGCGGCCCGGGCCATTTCCGGCACCTTCATGTCCCTAGCAGCAGCCATCATTGCCTCGCATCATTTCGACGAATTCTTCTCGGGCATGAAATTCAGCGTCAAAGGCCGGAAATGCCGACTTTCTTCATCAAATTTTGAATGTCCGTTCAATCAATATCGCAGAAATAGCGCTTGATTTCAATCCGCGTATGCGCGCATGATGAAAGAAAGCCGGCAAGGGGAACAGAGAGCCGGCACCAGCACAATGGGATGCCGCATGGCGGGACAGTCCAGGCCAGCAACCGCGATCACACCCGGAGCCCTGCAATGACGGCGGCCGCGGAAGGGTCGCCCCCGTTGCGCATGACGCGGGCCAGACGAAATGCCCTTCTGCAGTCCGAACCCGTGCAGGGTCTTGCCCTGATCAGTCCGACCCTTGTCTACGCGCTCATCCTTGTGGTCCTGCCGATCCTGGTGGTCATCGCCCATTCCTTCTGGACGCAGCACTACCTGACCATCGACCGCAGCTTCACACTGGAGAACTACCGCATTGCGCTGACCGAGCCGATCTACCGAGATCTGTTGTGGCGCTCGCTCTACATCTCGCTGACGGTCAGTCTGCTCACCGTCCTGCTGGCCTATCCGATCGCTTATTTCATTTCCTTCCATGGCGGCCGTCACAAGAGCCTGTGGCTGTTCCTCATCACCATCCCGTTCTGGACCAGCTATCTCTTGCGCGTCATGTCATGGAAGGTCATCCTCGGCTACAACGGCGTCCTCAATTCCAGCCTGATGGGCCTTGGCATCATCGACGAGCCGTCGACGGCGCTGCTTTACAATTCCAGCGCCGTTATCATCACGCTCACCCATGCCTGGGCGGCCTTCGCCATCCTGCCGATCTTCGTTTCGCTGGAAAAGGTCGATCGCACGCTGGTCGAGGCGGCCAAGGACCTTGGCGACGGCCCCTTGCGTTCGTTCCTGCGCGTGACCTTGCCGCTGTCCGCACCCGGCGTCATCTCGGCGGCACTGATCGTCATGATCCCGACCGTCGGCGACTATGTCACGCCGAAACTCGTCGGCGGCAAGGACGGCGTCATGATCGCCAATGCCATCCAGGCGCAGTTCGGCAAGGCCTCCAACTGGCCGCTGGGCGCCGCCCTTTCCGTCACCACCATGGTGATCGTGACGCTGATGGCGGGCGCCACGGTGCTGATCATCCGCGCCCTGCAGAGGCTGGCGCGATGACGGCGGCGCGGCGCTTCCTGGCCGGCGGCTGGCTGCCGGCCTACGCGTTCCTCTATGTGGTCTTTCTCTATCTGCCTGTGATCTTCCTGCCGATCTTCTCGATCAACACGGCGGCGACGCCGAAATTTCCGCTCACCGGCTTCACATTGCATTGGTACGAGGACCTGCCACGCACCCCGGCCCTGCTCGACGCCGCCTGGAACAGCCTGATCGTCGGCGTGTCTGCCGCGATCCTCTCCACCGTGCTCGGCATCCTCGCCGCCCGTTCGATCACCCGCTACCGCTACCCCGGCCGCCGCGCCATCAACGGCCTGATCATGGCGCCACTGGTGCTGCCCGAGGTGATCGTCGCCATCTCGATGCTGCTGGTGATGCTGCAACTGGGCTTGAGCCTGTCGCTCTTTACTGTGGTGCTTGGCCACGTGCTGGTCTGCATCCCCTATTCGATGACCGTGCTGACCTCCGGCTTCGAAGGCTTCGACCGCAGCCTGGAGGAAGCCTCCGCCGATCTCGGCGAGAGTGCCTTCGGCACCTTCCGGCGCGTGACGTTGCCGATGGTGGCGCCGGCCATCATCTCCAGCCTGCTGGTCTGCTTCACCATCTCGCTCGACGAATTCATTATCGCTTTCTTCCTGACCGGCACCGAAGCGACGCTGCCGATCTACATCTGGGGCCAGCTGCGTTTCGCGGCGAAACTGCCTGGCGTGCTGGCGCTGGGTACACTGTTGCTGGTTGCCTCCTTCCTGTTGATGACAGTCGCCGAAATCCTGCGTCGCCGTGCCGCCAGACGCACCCAGAACGAGGGAGGCCTTTATGCCTGAGCAGCCCCAGACCGAGCGGCCCCAATCCGATCGACCGATGATCGAGATCCGCAACGTCACCCGCAGCTATGGGGCGTTCAAGGCGCTGGACGACGCTTCGCTGACCATCAAGGAGGGCGAATTCTTCTCCCTGCTCGGCCCATCCGGCTGCGGCAAGACCACGCTGCTGCGGATGATCGCCGGATTCGACAATCCCACCAGTGGCTCGATCTCGGTTGGCGGGCAACCGATGGAAGGCATCCCGGCCAATCGCCGGCCGACCAACATGGTGTTCCAGAGCTATGCGATCTTCCCGCATCTCAATGTAGAGCAGAACGTCGCCTACGGACTGAAGCGGCTGAGGCTGCAGGGCGGCGAAGAGAAGCGCCGTGTCGAGGAGGCGCTGGCGCAGGTCTCGCTGACCGGGCTCGGCAAGCGCCTTGCCACCGAGCTTTCTGGCGGCCAGCGGCAGCGCGTCGCGCTCGCCCGCGCGCTGGTGATGCGTCCCAAGGTTCTGCTGCTTGACGAACCGCTGTCGGCGCTCGACAAGAAGCTGCGTGAACAGATGCAGGTCGAACTGCGCCGCCTGCAGCAGGCGGTTGGCATCACCTTCGTCCTTGTCACCCACGACCAGTATGAGGCGCTGGCCATGTCCGACCGCATCGCCGTGATGTTCGGCGGCAGGATCGCGCAGGTCGCCTCGCCCAAGGAGATCTACCAGCGGCCTGTCAACCGCCAGGTCGCCGACTTCCTCGGCGGCATGAATTTCGTCAAGGCTGAGATCGTCGAGGAGAACGGCGCCTCACTGGTCGTCGACACGCTGGGCTTCGGTCGCGTCAAGACCGACAAGCCGAAGGCCTTTGTGCGTAACGGCGCCGCCGCCACGCTCGGCATCAGGCCTGAACGCCTGCGCGTGCTGTGGGACAATGCGACAGCCAAGTTCGAGGTCGCCGGCAAGGTGGTCGAACGCCACTATTTCGGCGAGATCACCCATCTGATCGTCGAGATACCGGGACTGGAAAAGCCGCTGTCGGTGACCGAGACCAACGACTTCGGCGCCGACGACATCCCGGTCGGCACCTCGATCCGCCTCGCCTATGATCCAGAAGCGCTGGTGGCGATGGCGGACTGAAACTCTGCCATGACCTTGCGCGCGGCGATGCGTCCGGCAACGATCGCGCCTTCGACATAGCCTGGAAATGACGGCGACAGTTCCGAACTGGCGAAGTGGACCGGCGCAGCGCCTGCCAGGAGCGTGCGCTCGGCGTCGGTCGCCGTCGCATCGACGATGAGATCGCCGTACGCGCCGCCGCTCCAACGGTCATGCGTCCAGTCGCGACAGCTGAAATCGAGGATGCCAGCCGCTTGCGCGCCAAGAGCTTCGACCAGCCTCGCCGTCACTTCGACGCGCAGTCCAGCATCGCCAAGTTCGCGCCAGCGCAAGGCGAGCGGCCCGCCGATGAAGACCACCAGCGCCGCATGGCCATCGTCCTTGCCGACATCGCAGGCAAAAAGCCCGGGCAGGTCACGCCACATCACCATGCCGCTCAGGCCGTGGTCGCGCCAGAAGGCTGTGGGATAGCGCACCAGCACCTTGATCACGGCGCCGCTTTCCCAGACGCCGAGCGACCCGGCCAAGGCCGCCGGCAGCGGTGGCGAAAAATCCAGTTTCGCGGCCATCACCGGCGGCACGGCGATCAACACCGTCCGAGCCTCGATGGTGCCCGCCGTCGAGGCGAGACGAACCCTTCCCGGCCCGTGTCCGATCACCGTGACCGCGGCGCTCAGCCGCAGCCGATCGCCGAGATCGCGGGCCAGATCGTCGGCCAGCGAATGCATGGTTTCGCGCACGAAATACTGCAGTTCAGACACCTCATTGGTGATGCGGCGATCATTGTCGATAAGGTGCCAGAGCGGCATCTTTTCCAGTGCCTGGCACCACAGGCCTTCGATCATCGAGCGAAACGCCGCCTTGGCCGCTTCAGGGTCGCTCTGACCATCGAGCCATGCGGCGACGGTCAAGCCGGCAATGGTCGGATCGTCCGGTGCGATCGCATTCATGCGGTCGCGGATCGCCATCGAGGCGAGATAGGTGCGCTCGGCCTCTCTCGCGGACAGGATTGGCTGGGAGACGAATTCGCCGTCGACAAAAGTCTCGACCAGCGTCTTGCCACGCGCCCGCAGTAGCGCCATCAGCTCCGGCATATCCTCGCACAGGAACTGACCGCCGCTGTCGACGCGCTCGCCAAGGCCGTTTGATGTCGCCTCGACGCGCCCGCCGACACGGTCGCGCGCTTCGAGCAGGACGAAATCGATGCCGGCTGCCTTCAACTCAAGCGCTGCCGACAGGCCGGTAAAGCCGGCACCGACGATGACGACGTCGGTTCTTTCCGGTTCGCTCGTCAATAGCCGGCCTTGATCTTCTCGAACTCGGCGACCATCCGCTGCTTGAGTTCCGGTGCCACCGGCTGCTGGAACAGCGTCTTGTCGAGGAACTTGTCGAGATTGTCGAAGCCACGGTCGACCAGCACCTTGTGGTCGATTGCTGCCATGCCGGCGCCATTGCCGTGGCCGTAGCCGAAGGTCTTGACCATGTAGTCCGACACGCCAGGCGCATTGACCGCGCTGAGGAAATCATAGGCTTCATCGAGCTTGCCCGGCGCATCCTTCATCAGCGCATAGCCGCACACCCAGGTCGAAATGCCCTCCTTGGTGTCGCGGTTCATGGCGATCGGCATGCCTTGCCCCTTCAGCGTGACGAAGGTCTCGTTCCAGCCCCAGACGAGGTCGACCTCATTGCCGATGAAAGCCTGGTTGAGGTCGGTGTCGTCGGTCCAGTAGAAGCGGATGTTCTTGTGCACATCGCGCAGGAAGGCCGACGCCTCCTGGAACTGCGCGTCCGTCATCTTGGTCCAGTCCTTCAGCCCGATGACGAGGCTTGCCAGCGCGTAGGCGTCGTCGACATTGTCGCCGATGGTGACGCGGCCCTTGAATTTCGGATCGGCGAAGATCCTGAGCGATTGCGCCTGGTCAGCCGTGACCTTGTCGGTGCGGTAGAGCAGCGAGGTGTTGCCCCAGTCGAACGGCATGAACCAGGCCTTGCCGTCGGCGGTCGTGGCGAGATCCTTCATCGCCATGATGCCCGGATTGAGGTCCTTCCAGCCGGCGATCCGGGCGGTGTCGAGCGGCTGCAGCATGCCGGCCTCGCGCCATTTGACCACGCTTTGCGAACAGGGGTGGGCGATATCGGCCTTGAAACCCGCCCGCATCTTTTCGAACGCTTCATCCTCGTCGCCGAAGAAGGCGAAGGTCGGCTCGGCGCCATATTTGGCGGTGTAGGCCGGATGCAGCAGCGGGTCCTCATAGCCCGACCAGTCGAACACCACGAGATCCCCACCGCCTTCCGCGAAGGCATAGACCGCGCCGGCGCCGATCATGCACACGGCTGCAAGGGCAAGGCGGCGTAGCACTGACTTCATGGCGCGAAATTCCCCATCGCGAAAAAAAGCTGCTGCGAGGTTAGGAGAATTCCACTCACTTGGCGAGCCCGTCCGCCCACCAGACCGGCGGGCGGATGGCATTCCAGAGAGGGCTCAATAGCCGGCTTTGATCTTCTCGAATTCGGCGATCATCTTGAGCTTGAGATCGGAAGGCACCGGCGACTGGAACAGCGTCTTGTCGATGAATTTCTGCACGTCGTCATAGCCCTTTTCCTTCAGCACCGCCTGGTCGACGCCGGCCATGCCCTTGGCGTTGGCCTGACCATAGCCCCAGTCCTTGACCAGCACCTTGGCGGTCTCCGGATCGTTGACCGCGTTCAGATAGTCATAGGCCTTGTCGACATTGCCGGGCGCATCCTTGAACAGCACATAGCCGCAGACCCAGGTCGAGATGCCTTCGTCGGTGTCCTTCTTGGCCTTGATCGGCACGCCGGCGGCAACCGACTGGACCGTTGCATCGTTCCATGCCCAGGCGAGATCGACCTCGCCGCCGCTCAACAGCTGCACGACGTCCGTGGTATCGGTCCAGTAGGAGCGCACGTTCTTGTGCACCTGGCGCAGGAAATCCGACGCCTGCTTGAACTGGTCGTCCGTCATCTTGGTCCAGTCCTTGAGGCCGATGGCAAGGCTCGCCAGCGCGTAGGCGTCGTCGACATTGTCGCCGATCGACACCCGGCCCTTGAACTTGGGATCGGCGAACGCCTTCAGCGACTGCACATCCTTGGCGTCGATCTTGGAAGAGTTGTAGGTGAGCTGCGTGTTGCCCCAGTCCCACGGCATGAACCACGCCTTGCCGTCCGACGTGGTGGCGAGATCCTTCATCGCCATGATGCCGGGATTGAGGTCCTTCCAGCCTGATATCTTAGAGGTGTCGAGCGGCTGCAGCAGGCCTGCCTCGCGCCATTTCACCACGCTCTGCGAACAGGGATGGCCAAGATCGGCCTTGAAGCCGGAGCGAACCTTTTCGAACGCCTCGTCCTCATCGCCGAAGAAGGCGAAGGTCGGCGAGTCGCCGTTCTTCTCGACATATTTCGGATGGAAGCTGGGATCTTCATAACCGGACCAGTCGAACACGATCAGGTCCTTGTCGGCGGCGATCGCCAGTGCGGTGGCCGAGGCCGCCAATGTTCCCGCCAAAGCCAGTGTCAGCGTCAGGCGTCGAGTCAATGTCTTCATTGCTGTTCCATCCTCTGTCTTGTTCTGATTTTGTTATGGCTCCGCCGCGCCGGCGGCCTTCGACGGATAGTGTTTCGGGAATGCCGCCGCCAGGAATTCGTTCGCCGCCTGCAAGGCGGTCTCGCGGGTCGTGTCTTCGGTCCCCATCATCAATCGCAGCCACAAACCTTCCAGCATGGCGCTGAGCACCAGCGCCATGACTTGCGGTTCATAGGCGTAGCCGCCGCTCTGCTTGAGCGTCGCGCACAGGTCGATGAAGATGGTCTGATAGACGGCATCTCGCGCGCTGCTCAGCGCCTGGTAGGTCGGCCGCGACTTGGCCTCGCCCCAGAAGGCGCACCAGGCTGCCAGCTTGCGCTTGTTGCAGATCGACCGGTCGAAATCGGCAGAGACCAGCGCGTGAAGCTGATGGGCGGGATCATCGCCTGCCTTTTGCAGGGCATTGCGCCAGTGCGCCGAGTACTCGTCATACATATGCTGCAAGGTCGCGATGAGCAGCTTTTCCTTGCTCTCGAAATGAAAGTTGACGATACCGCGCGACAGACCCGCGCCGTCGGCGACATCGGCCATCGTCGTCTCCGAATAGCCACGCTTGGCCAGCGAATCGATCGTCGCCTCGATGAGCTGAAGCTGCCTGACCTCCTTCGAGGCCTTGCGGCCACGCTTTTCGGATTCGTTTTTCCGCGCCGGTTCGAGGCGGGCTTGCCTGACCTCTGCTGTCTTCATGGGTCTGATGGTCTCCAGCATCGCCAGCTATCCAACCGGCTTTCGACCGCGAAGATGAGTGGGACGGTGCTCGCCACTGTCAAGCACCTTCTGCATGGCTTCCCAGGTTCGTATGTTCTTGTCGACATAGGCCGCGCCAACCGCGGCCGCGACCGTTGGGTAGAGCGGTCCCTTCAGCCTTTCCAGTTCGCCGCGCGCGACGTCGCGATACCACGGATTGCGATCCCTGACCGTGACGTCGGCAAAGCCCGCCCGGCGCATCGCCTGCGCGTAGCGTGCCGGTGACGCCATGGCGAAGGACAGGCCTTCGGCGGCGACATAGGCCTTCATGTCAGGCGACGGTTCGCCGTCATGCGAGATCATCCAGTTGGAGGCAGCGAAAACGCCGCCCGGCTTCAGCACCCGGAAGATCTCGGCGAACAGCGCGTCCTTGTCAGGCACGTGCAACAGCGCATCCTTGGAGAAGACGGCATCGAAGGCGTGGTCGGCGAAAGGCAGGGGTCCGGGCGCCGCCTGGATGAAACTGGTGCGATCCGTGAGCCCACGCACGGCGGCGCGCTGCCTCGCTGTCTCGATCACAGGCTGTTCGACATCGAAGCCAGTGACGTGGGCAGCGCCATGGCGTTCGACCAGATGCAGGGTGATGCCGCCGGATCCACAGCCGATGTCGAGGATCGTCTTGCCCTCGAGCGAAAGCCCTTCAAGCACCCGGTCGACCTCGTCCGGCCCGCCCGGCGACAAATAACCATCGCCCCACAGCGCTTCGAGGAAGCGGATAGCGGTGTCGTCATACTCCGGCTCGGCATCTGCCGTTTCGATCATCGGCCCTCGGTCCCCAATCGCCGAATTGCGCATTGTCGAATGCCGGCAAAGCGTAGCGCATACCCGGGAAATCAGATCACGCAAAAATGAAGTGGCGGCGGATAGAATGAGCGAGCCAGAATGAAAGCTTGGGATGCGATCATCATCGGCGGCGGACATAACGGCCTGGTCAACGCCTGCTATCTGCAGCGCGCCGGGCTCGATGTGCTGGTCGTCGAGAAGAACGACTGGGTCGGCGGCGCCGCCACCAGCAGGGAACTGACGCCCGGCTTCCTCTACTCCAACTGCTCCTATGTCTGTTCGTTGTTCCGCCCCGAGATCATGCGCGACCTTGAATTGCCGCGCTTCGGCCTGCAGGTCATCGCCTATGAGGGCGGCGCGGTGTTCACGCGCGACGGCGACTACCTCGCCAACTACCGCGATCACGATGCGCACCGGCGCGAATTCGCCCGCTTTTCCAAGCGCGATGCCGAAGCCTATGACCGCTACGCCCGCGACGTGACGCGGCAGTGCCGCTTCATCCAGCCTCTCCTGATGCGCACCGCTCCCGACCCGACCAGCTTGCGGCCGCGCGACCTCGGCGAGCTTCTCTATCTTGGCAAGAAATTCGCCGGACTGTCGGCGCAGGAGATGGCGCTGACGCTACGCTTCTGGACCATGTCGATCTCGGAATTCCTCGACGAGTATTTCGAGACCGACGTGATCAAGGCGAACTTCGCTTTGTCAGGCATCATCGGCACCGCGCTCGGGCCGATGTCACCCGGCACCGCCTACGTGCTGCTGCACCACTACATGGGCGAGGTCGATGGCTCGGTCGGCGCCTGGGGCTATGCGCGCGGCGGCATGGGCGCGGTGACCAAGGCGCTGGCCGCGTCCTTCAAGGCGTCGGGCGGAACCATCCGCACAGGCGCCGAGGTCGACCATGTGCTGGTCGGCAGGGGCAAGGCCAGGGGCGTGGTGCTGGCCGGCGGCGAGGAGATCCGTGGCAAGCTCGTCGTCTCCAATGCCGACGTGAAGCGCACCTTCCTGAAGCTGGTCGAGGAAAAGGAACTGCCCGACATCTTCCTGCGCCGGGTCAGGAACTTCAAGATCCGCGGCTCGTCCGGCAAGGTCAACATCGCGCTCGATTCGCTGCCGGAATTCCCGGCGCTACCGAAGGATTCGCCGGTCTATCGCGGCGACATGCATTTCACCGATTCGATGGAGCGCATGGAGCGCGCCTATGACGATTGGAAAGCCGGGCGCTGGTCGGCCGATCCGTTCCTCGACATGGTCATCCCGACGACGCTCGACCCGACCATGGCGCCGCCTGGCAAACACTTCATGAGCTGCTTCGTGCAATACGCGCCGCCAAAGGTGAACGGCCGCGAGTGGACCGATGCCGACCGCGACGGCTTCGCCGAAAGCGTGATCGCGCAGATCGCCGAATACTCACCGGGCTTCCGCGACCGCATCGTCCATATGGAAGTGCGCACGCCACGCGAGATTGAGGCCGAGGTCGGCCTCACCGAAGGCAACATCTTTCAGGGTGAACTGACCTTCGACCAGCTTCTGTTCAACCGCCCTGTGCCGGGCTACGCACAATATCGTTCACCGGTCGGTGGCCTCTATATGTGCGGCTCCTCGACCCATCCCGGCGGCGGCGTCATGGGTGCGCCCGGCCGCAATGCCGCCGCCGAGATCCTGCGCGACCTCGCCAAGTCCACCTCGCATATGAGCCCGGCCCATGACGTCATTTGATGCCATCGTCATCGGCGGCGGCCACAACGGTCTCGTCACTGCTGCCACGCTGGCCAAAGCCGGCCGCAAGGTGCTGGTTCTGGAAGCCGGTGGCGAAGTCGGCGGCGCCGCGCGCACCGAAGAATTCGCGCCGGGCTTTCGCGTCTCCTCAGTCGCCCATCTGCTGAACCGGCTGCACCCCGAAATGGTGAAGACGCTGGAGCTGGAGAAATACGGACTGCGGTTCACCCGCGCCGACTTCCTGCCGTCGGTTGCGCTGTCGAAGGACGGCCCGCCGCTTGTCCTGCATGGCGCCTATGGCGAGGTGCTGACCGGCGCCAGCGCGTCCGAGCAATCGGCCTGGAAGCAATTGCGCGCGCAATTGCTGCGCTATGCCGGCATATTGAAACCTTTCCTGTCCCGCCGTCCGCCCGATCTCGCCGGCATGTCGCTGCTCGAGTCTGCTTCACTCGGCCAGACCGCGCTGGCGCTGAAGAAACTCGGCAAGGAAGACATGCGCGACTTCCTGCGCGTGCTGTTGATGAACGTTGCCGACTTGCTCGACGAGCAGCTTGCCGATGTCAGGCTGAAAGGCCTGCTCGCCTTCGATGCGACGCTTGGCAGCCATCTCGGCCCGCGCTCGCCGACCTCGCTGCTCGGCCTCTACCATCGCCTGGCCGGCGAGACCGCCGGTGCGGCCGGAGCGGAGGCACTGCCGCAAGGCGGCATGGGTGCGGTCGTCGCCGCCATTCGTGCCGCGGCGGAAAACGCCGGCGTGGTGATCCACGCATCGGCTCCGGTGGCAAAGATCATCATCGAGAAAAGCCGCGCCGTCGGCGTCGCGCTCGACAATGGCGAAGTGCTGCGCGCCAGGACCATCGTCTCGGCAATCAATCCGGCGACTACCTTCCTCGACCTTGTCGGGCCGCGCGAGATCGACACCGGGTTCATGCGCAAGGTGAAGAACATCCGCATGAAGGGCGATGCGGCCAAGCTCAATCTGGCGCTCGACCGGCCACCGCAATTCACTGGCGTCGATGCCGCCGGCCACAGGGGCCGGCTGGTCATCGCCCCCTCGCCCGATCACGTCGAGCGCGCTTTCAACCCATGCAAATACGGTGAGTTCTCGCCCGAACCGGTGATGGAGATCACGCTGCCCAGTCTTGCCGACCCGTCGCTTGCGCCGAGCGGCGCCTGCGTGTTGTCGGCGGTGGTGCAATACGCGCCCTACGCGTTGAAGGAAGGCTGGGACGCCGGCAAGCCGAAATTCCTCCAGGCGGTCATGGCGCAGCTCGAAGCCTATGCACCCGGCCTCGGCAAGAGCGTTGTCCATGCCGAGTTGCTGACGCCGGCCGATATCGAGACGCGTTACCGCATGCCGGGAGGCCACTGGCACCATGGCGAATTGCAGGCCGACCAGATGCTGATCTCGCGGCCGGTCTCCGGTTGGTCCGGCTATGACACACCGATCGAAGGGTTGTTTCTTGCCGGGGCCGGCTCGCATCCGGGCGGCGGTGTTTCCGGTGCACCTGGCCTCAACGCCGCGCGACGCATCATCGCGATGAAGGGGTAAGCCATGGCTCAGGCAACCAAAAAGAAGTCCATTGCAAAGACAGCCGACGCAGCCGTTTCCGCCCGCGTCGCAGCGCAATCCCATTTCCGCACCTTGCGTCTCGGCACACCATTCCAGCCGCGCATCGACGCGCTGGCCAAGACCCAGGACTGGTACAATTGGGCCGGCTACCGCGCGCCGCATTCGCTCTGGGACGAGGAACTCGAATACTTCGCCATCCGCAGCCAGGCCGGCCTGTTCGACATTTCGCCGATGACCAAATACCGCATCGAGGGGCCGGACGCCGAGGCCTTGCTCAACCGTGTCACCTTGCGCGATGTCACCAAGCTCAAGCCCGGCCGAGTCCACTATACGGCGTGGTGCGACGACGAGGGTTTCGTCCTCGACGACGGCACGCTGTTCCGGCTTTCGCCGACACGCTTCCGGCTGTGCTCGCAGGAACGGCATCTGCCCTGGCTCCTCGACAGCGCCATTGGCTTCGATGTGACGGTCGAAGAGGAAACCGAGGCCGTCGCCGGACTCGCCCTGCAAGGGCCGACATCCTTCGCCGTGCTGCGGGATGCCGGTTTCGTCGCCGTCGAGAAGCTCAGAATATTCGACCTCGCCGATTTCCCGCATGACGGTGGCACCGTCACCATTTCACGCACCGGCTTCACCGGCGATCTCGGCTACGAACTGTTCGTTTCGGCCGACAAGGCGCTGAGCCTGTGGGACCGGCTGATGATTGCGGGCGAACTGCGCGGCATCCGCGCCATCGGCTACACCGCGCTCAACCGCGCCCGGCTCGAAGCCGGGCTGATCGTCGCCAATGCCGACTTCACCACCGCCGAGCACGCCATCCGCGCCGACCGCCTGCGCATGCCTGACGAAATCGGTCTCGGCTTCATGATCGATCCGGAGAAAGGCCATTTCAACGGCCGCCGCGCCATCCTCGAGGCTCGCGCCAGACGCAAGCTGCGCCACGTGCTGGTTGGGCTGGAGATCGAAGGCAATATCCCGGCCGAACACGCCATCGTCTACTACAAGAAAAGCCAGGAGGTCGGTCTGGTCAGCGCCGCCATGTGGTCACCGATGGCCAAGCGCAACATCGCCATCGCCTCGCTGGAGCGGCCGTATGGTGATACCATTGTCGAGGACCTCTGGGTCGAGATCTACGCCATGCGCGAGCTGCAATATCAGAAGCTGATGAAGCGGGCCAAGGTGGTGGCGCGACCCTTCATCAGGCTTGAGCGCCGCACCGCCAATCCGCCGGCGGATTTCTGATCATGGCCGAGGAAGCCGACAAGCAGCAGGAAGATGGGCAGCAAGAAGATGGCGAAGCCGGCGAACAGTGGGAGCTGGTCAACACCCCGCTCGGCGAGAAATGGTCTGGCCGCACGCGCTATGCCGCCGCCATGTTCTTTTACAAGCGCGGCGAGATGAGCGCCGAAACGCTCGAAGTCTATCGCATCTGCGCGCGGCTCGATTCGGAAAATCCGCTGCCGATCATCCGCGATCGCGGCGTCGGCAGGGACTGGCTGAAGCGCATGGGCTTCGAATAGTAGACCTGAAAACCGTTGCCGGCGGGACGCCCTCAGCGGTCAGAACTTGTAGTTCAGACCGATACGGACGGCGTCAAACTTGGCATCCGACTTGAAGAAGCCGTTTGAAACGGCCGTCCATCCCAGATCGACATGCAGGTACTCTGCCTTGGCAGTCCAATTCTGATTGAATGCGTACTCGACGCCGCCGCCCGCGGACCATCCTACGTTGGTGCTGCTTGCCTGGTAGCTGGAAGAGTTGTCGATGCCCGACTTGACTCGGCCAAAAGCCAGACCGCCAGTGCCATAGATGAGCACGTTGTCGAGTGCGTAGCCGATCCTGCCTCGCACCGTCGAAAACCATTCGACCTTGGTGACACAAGCACCGGAGCCGCAGTTCCAGCTGCTACCGTCGGGCTGCCCCAGGTTGCCGGGTCCGAAACTTCCCTTGATGGCGGAATAGGACAAGTCAGCTTCGACGCCCGCGACCCAGTTCTGATGAAACTGGTAATTGTAGCCAACCGTTATACCGCCAATGAAGCCTTTGATATCGAATGGATCCGAATCAACACCGTCATTGAACTTGCTGTCGCCCCAGCCGTAGCCCGCTGTCAGGCCGACATAGGCACCGGACCAGTTGTAGGTCGATGCGACGGGAAGTTCGCTCACTGCGTCCGCCGCAAAAGCGCTGCCACTTGCGGCCAGCAGAACCGCAGTTGCGAAAAGAACCGATTTCATCGTCAGAGCCCCCAGCAATTGCAAAATCCTAGATGCGCTTGATAGGATTGTGAACTGGTAACCTCTTGCCAATGACCGGAATGCAACCCAGTGTTGCTTCAGTGCCACAAGGTTTGGCAAGAGATTGACTCAGCGAACCAGCGCAGTGCTTAGAAAGACTGCCTTGACGGCCGCCGATCGGTCCGGGCGAAAAAGGCCGGACCGGCGACCCTAGCCGATCGTTCTTTCCAGCATGCTCAACCAGTTGCGGTAGGCGATCTTCTCGATCAGCGCGCGGCCAAAACCGCGCGCCGCCAATGCGTCGATGAGCTTCGGCAGGCCGGCGACGTCGCCGATGACAGCCGGGATCATGGCGCCGTCGAAATCCGAGCCGAGGCCGACGCCGTCTTCACCCAGCGCCTGCAGCAGCGAATCGACATGACGCACCATGATGTCGAGGCTGGTGTCGGCATTCATGCGGCCGTCCTCGCGCAGGAAGCCGGTGGCGAAGTTCAGCCCGACCATGCCGCCGGTCTCGCGGATCGCACCGAGCTGCCAGTCGGTGAGATTGCGCGAATGACCGCAGATCGCATGCACGTTCGAATGGGTAGCCACCAGCGGCGCATCGCTGAGCGCGGCGACATCGCGGAAACCCTTTTCGTTGAGATGCGAGAGGTCGATCATGATCTTTAGCTGGTTGCAGGCCTTGACCAGTGCCTTGCCGGCATCGGTCAGGCCTGGTCCGGTGTCGGGCGAGGACGGAAAGCGGAACGGCACGCCATGGCCGAAAGCGTTCGGCCGGCTCCAGACGATGCCGAGCGAGCGCAGGCCGGCGGCATGCAGCACGTCGAGCATGGTGAGTTCGGGATCGATCGCCTCGACCCCCTCGATGTGGAACACCGCCGCGATCGACCCTTGCGCCATCGCGTCGCGCACATCGCCGGCGCTGCGGCAGACGGTCAGCGCACCGGCCCGTTCCAGCCTGAACAGGATGGAGGCCATCGCGATCGTCGAGTTGAGCGCATCGGCGCGCGGAACCTCGGGTGGCAACGGCTCGGTGTCGCTCGGCGCCAAGGGCACGGCACTGCGCCTGGTTTTCTCGACAGGTGGCGGAAAGATGGCGAACATGCCGCCGGCAAAGCCCCCGGCCTTGGCGCGCGGCAGGTCGATATGGCCGCCCGATTTCCCCTCAATGAACAGCTTTTCGGCGTCCGTGTCCTTCGACTGATAGAGCCTGAGCAACGTATCGTTGTGGCCGTCGAAGACGGGAACGAGGTCGGATTCGGTCATGGGGGATCATTCGGTTCGTTTGTCGGCGCTGCGATCTATCATACCTACTTAGGCAAGATGCGCGAGCCGCGCAAATGACAAAGCCATGCCGGCATGATGACAGTCACTTGTCGTGCCGTTTCCTGTCGGACAAATTCCGGCCGATCCCTATTGCTTCAGCACGTCGGCCCATTCCGGGTGACGTCGGAACTGGGCGTTGGCGAACGGGCAGAGCGGGATGATCTTCTTGCCCGCCGCACGTGCATCCTCGACGGCGCGGGTGACGAGCCGAAGCCCGGCACCCTGGCCACGAAATGCGTCCGGCACTTCGGTATGGTCGATGATGATCTGGTGCTCGCCGATCTTGGTGAAGGTCATCTCGGCCTCGGCGCCATTGGGCCCGCGCAGGACGTAGCGACCCTTGGAACCGCGATCCTCCAGTTCGACCTCGGGCAGTTGATCCGGCATCGCTACACTCCTTGGGTGGCACCGGCAAAAAGCCGCCGTGCCGCTTCGATCTCGTTTGGCCGCACCTCGTGCCCGCCTTCATGCCACTCCACTGTGACATCGGCGCCGTCGGCACGCAAATAGGCTTCGAGCCGCGTGGTCAGGTTCGGCGGGCAGATCGGATCGCGCTTGCCGGCGGTCACCAGGATATGGCGGCCGGCGAGGCTGCCCTTGACCTGCGGCTCGAACGGGATCAGCGGATGCATCAGCACCGTGGCGTCGAACAGCAATGGCGCGGCAAACACCACCGAGGCCAGGACGTTGGCGCCGTTGGAATAGCCAAGGCCCAGCACCGCCGACGGCTTCGCCGCCTCGACATGCGCCTTGACGAAGCCCGCCATCTTGTCCGTCGCCCGCGCCAGATCGCCCATGTCGTAGACGCCCTCGCCGGTGCGGCGGAAGAAGCGCGCGGCGCCATGTTCGGAAACATCGCCGCGCGGCGAGATGATGGTGGCTTGGGGCGCGAGATCGCGCCCCAGCGACAGAAGCTGGTTCTCGTCGGCCCCGGTGCCATGGAAGACGAAGAGCAGCGGACCGCCCGGCGAACCGGGCAGCAGCTTGTGGATGTAAGCGTCCTTGCTCATGGCTTCAGCCTTCCAGCTTCTGCAGATGCTGCTCGAGGTAGGGCCGCAGATGCTGGTGCTGCGTCGGCAGTTTCAGCGCCTCGCCGAGATGAGCGGTATCCTCATCGCGGTCGAAACCCGGCTCGTTGGTGGCGACCTCGAACAGCACGCCGCCCGGCGTGCGGAAATAGATCGCCCAGAAATAATCGCGATCGATCACCGGCGTCACCTGGTAGCCGGTGTCCATCAACGCCTTGCGCACTTCGAGCTGCTTGGCGCGGTTCTCGACGGCGAAGGCGACATGGTGGACGGAGCCGGCGCCGAGACCGGCGAAGGCCGCACCCGGCAGCGATTCGATGTCGACGATATCGGCGCCGTTGCCGTTCTTCACCGCCAGCCGCCTGACATTGCCTGACTTGTCGACCTCCTGGTAGCCCATGAACTTCAGCAGCTCTTCCGTGGCGCCGCCGTCCTTCAGCCGGAGCGACACGGAATGAAAGCCGCGGATCGCCTCGTCGGCGGGAATGCCGCCCTTGGCCCACGGCACTCTGCTGTCGGCCTTGTCCTCGACCAGCGCGAAGCCATCGCCGTCGGGACCGGCAAAGGCCAGGCGCTGCTCGCCGAACGCCTCTCCGCGCGACAGGCCGGTGACGCCTTCATCGGCGAAACGCTTTTCCCAATAGGCCAGCGTGCCTTCAGGCACGGAGTAGACCGTGGTGCCGACTTCGCCGACGCCATGACGGCCCTTGCCGATGTTCGGAAACGGAAAATACGTCATCACCGAACCCGGCGTGCCGGCCTCGTCGCCATAGTAGAGGTGGTAGACGTCGGGCGCGTCGAAATTGACCGTCTTTTTGACCCGGCGCTGGCCGAGTTTTCTGGTGAAGAATTCGTTGTTCTGGCGCGCATCCCTGGCCATTGAGGTCACGTGATGCAGGCCCTTGATCTGGTCGAGCATTGTCTTGCTCCTTCCCTTGGTGCTTGTGCGGCCCTCGCCGCTGTCAACGCCAATATGAGAACGCGACAGCTTGCGGCAAAGGCGGCAAACACAGAATGGACTGTGCTCAGAAAGTGAACAGTCAGCATGAATTTGTTCACCATTCGACTAACAGGTCCAGGCTTGCGCCGGCGCTAGAATTCGGTTCCATGAGCGGCGTTCGACCATGCAGGGATAAAGGTATCGCGAGTGACTGGAAATGGCAGGCGCCCGAATGTTCTCCTGATCACATGCGACCAGTGGCGCGGCGATTGCCTGTCGGTCGCCGGCCATCCGGTTGTGAAGACGCCGAATGCCGACGCGCTGGCCGCCGAGGGTGTGCTGTTCAGGCGGCACTATGGTGGCGCCGCGCCCTGCTCGCCGGCCCGCGCCTGCCTCTACACCGGCCTCTACCAGATGAACAACCGCGTCTGCCGCAACGGCACGCCGCTCGATGCCCGCCACGGCAACATCGCGCTGCATGCCCGGAGCCTCGGCTATGATCCGACGCTGTTCGGCTACACCGATGTGTCGCTCGACCCGCGCCTGCTGGCGCCGGGCGACCCTCGGCTGCAAAGCTATGAAGGCGTGCTGCCTGGATTCACGGTGCGCCAGTTGCTCCCCGAGCATCAGAAGCAGTGGCTGTCCTGGCTGAAGCAGCGGGGCATCGATACCAGCGCTGGATCTCCCGACATCCATCGCCCGGTGAACGACGGCGGCAAGGCCGACGATAGGATCAGCAACTCACCGCCCGTCTATTCCGGGGACGAGACCCCGGCCGCTTTTCTGACCGGCGAATTCTCTCGCTGGCTCGGCGAGCAGGAGCGGGCTGCACCGTGGTTCGCCCATCTTTCCTTCATCAGCCCGCACCCGCCCTTCATCGTGCCTGAGCCATACAACACCCTTTATGATCCCGCCGACGGTCCCGCCTTCCGGCGCGCGGCAAGTTGGCAGGCAGAGGCGAAGAGCCATCCCTATCTCGCCTATGACCTCGGCCTGCAGAAGCGTGCGAAGTTCCGGCCTGGTGTCGCGGGCAAGGTGCATGATTGGAGCGACGACGACTTTCGCCGCATCCGCGCGATCTATTACGGCATGATCTCCGAAATGGACGCGCAGCTCGGCCGCATCTGGCAAGTGGTCAAGGCCGCTGGCGCGTGGGACGACACCATCATCGTGCTGACCTCCGACCATGCCGAGATGATGGGCGACCATTTCATGCTCGGCAAGGGCGGTTATTTCGACGGCAGCTACCACATTCCGCTGATCGTCCGCGACCCGCGCCACGGCAATACCGGCGGCGCCAGCATCGATCGCTTCACCGAAGCGGTGGACATAGTGCCGACACTGCTCGACCTGCTCGGCGAGGATCCTGCGCCGCACCTCGACGGACGCTCGCTGAAGCCGTTCATCGAGGGTGAGAAACCGGAAGGCTGGCGCGACGCCGCGCATTGGGAGTTCGACTTCCGCTCGGTCGCCGACGGCGAGGCCGAGCGGCATTTCGGCATCGCATCACGCCAGTGCAACCTCGCCGTCGTGCGCACCGAAAAGTTCAAATATGTGCATTTCGGCGGCGGCCTGCCGCCGCTGCTGTTCGATCTGGAAAGAGACGCGGGTGAACTGAACAATCTCGCCGCCGACCCCGCGCATCTCGCCGTGCGGCTGGAATTCGCCGAGCGGCTGCTGGCCTGGCGGGCCGAACATCTCGACCAGTCGCTGGCGCTCACCGAACTGACCGAACATGGGGTTGCCGGCTATGTCAGTAAGGCAATAGGGATTTAGGCAGTAGGCAGCTAGAGGGTTACCCTACTGCCTACTGCCTACTGCCTACTGCCTACTGCCTACTGCCTACTGCCTACTGCCTACTGCCTACTGCCTACTGCCTACTGCCTACCGAACGATCAAGCGCTGCTGGTCGCGCTCCTGCGCATAGCTGCCCTTGTCGTAGGCGGCCTGAGCCTCCAGCTGCTCCTTGGTGAAGGTCGTATAGAGGTACTTGTTGCCCTCCTTGTCGGTCATGAATTTGAGGTTGTCCATGCCGACCGCGACCTCCTTCTCGCCGATGCCGAGGAATCCGCCGACATCGACGATCACCGCATCGGTCTTCTTGTCGGGCGTCAGTACGACATCACCGATCTCGCCGACCTTGGCGTCATTGGCGCCATAGACAGTCGTGCCCTTCAGGTCATCGCCGCGAATCTCACCAACAGGCATCTCGGTCAAGGTCGACTTGTCGATCGCTGCCGTCTGCGTCTGGTCGGGAGCCGAGGCATCAGGGGCAGCCGGAGCCTCAGCCGTCTTGCCGGCGGGACCCGTGGTGTCCAAGGGTGCAGCAGCCGGTGCGGTTGCTGCAGGCTCATTGGACGCCGTCGTTGCCGGCACCGGATCATAGGCCTTGCGGTTGAAGTCCGGCTGCGCCTGCAATTCTTCCTTGGTGGTCTGTGCCACCAGCCAACGGTCACCTTTTTTCTCGGCCCACTGAGCTTTGTCGAAATCATAGGCGACGTTCTTGGCGCCGAGGCCAAGGAAGCCGCCGACCCCTATGACCAGCGATTGCGCCTTGCCTTCCCTCGTCAGCACGATGTCGTTGACGCTGCCGATATTCTGCGCGTCATCGCCTGCGCCGTTGTAGACGGTTTCGCCGATGATGTTGGTGGCCAGATTGCCATCCGCACGCTTGACGGGCTCGGCCGTGGCGGCATTCATGTCGACGGGCTTCTGTGCGGTGTCCGTTGTCGCTGGCGCCGTCGGAGCCGTTGCATCAGTCGACGCCGCGGGCGCTGGCGCCGGGCCGTACGGCTTGCTGTCGAACTCGGGCTGCGCCGTCAACTCATCCTTGGTCGTCCGGGCAACCAGCCAGCGGTCGCCGTTCTTCTCGGCCCACTGCAACTTGTCATAGTCGAAAGCGACATTCTTCGCTCCCACACCCAGAAAGCCGCCGACACCGATGACGACGGATTTCGCCATACCATCCTTATCGAAGACGACGTCGCTGACCTTGCCGATGTCCTCAGCGTCATCGCCGGTGCCATTGTAGACGGATTCGCCGATGATGTTGGTGACGATGCTGCCTTCGGCGCGCGTTACTGGAGCAGCGGCCGGCTCCTGAACGGCAGGGGTCTGCGCCGGCGCCGGAGTGGTCGCGTTCTGCGCATGGGCCCCGGTCGCGACCAGCGCTATCGGACGCGGCATCTTGTACGAGTTCACAACGTCGTGACCATGCTGTTGTTCCGACAAAAACGCTGCCGGTTTCGCGACGAGAACGCGCGGCAGTTGAGCGCCGGCCGAAATACACGCCGCCGAATTGCAGGGCCGCCTCGGAACTTTTCCTCCTTTGCCGCGTTTCAGCCTGCGGCTGGGCGCGTCCCGGCCCGAATTGGGCTGACAAAGCGGAGCGGGGCATGAAATTTGCAGCGGTGCTGAACCGGGACGGCGGCACCTTGCGCACCACCGACCTTGCCGCTTTCTCCGACAGGATGCATCAGACCCTGGAGACGGCGGGCCACTCCCTCGCCATTGATATTGTTACCGGCAAGGACGTGGTCGAAGCGCTCGACAATGCTGCTTCGCGCCGTTCCGTAGATGTCGTGCTGGCCGGTGGCGGAGACGGAACCATTTCCGCGGCAGCCGCCCGGCTGATGGGCAAGAAGAAGGCGCTTGCCATATTGCCGGCCGGCACCATGAACCTGTTCGCGCGCGGGCTCGGCATTCCGCAATCCCTCGATGCCGCGCTGAAATCTTTTGCCGATGGCGAGATCATCGCGGTCGACATGGCCACGGCCAACGGCCGGCCCTTCGTCCACCAGTTCTCGATCGGCATGCATGCCAGGATGGTGCAACTGCGCCAGGGAATGGAATTCGGTTCGCGTCTCGGAAAGATCCGCGCTTCGGCCAAGGCAGCCTGGGCGACGATCAACAATCCACCGGCGATGAACGTGACGCTCCGCATCGGCGAAGCCGAGATGACGGCCCGCATAACCGGCATCGGCGTCACCAACAATCTGTTCGGCGAAGGCCACTTGCCTTACGCCGACAACCCGGCGGGTGGCGTGCTTGGCGTCTATGTCACGGTGGCGCGGCAGCGCGCCGAACTGGTCAAATTCGTCTTCAACGTGGCGCGCGGCAAGTGGCGCGACAACGAGCATGTCGAAATCCATCAGGCTGACCGAACAGTCCTGAAAATCCATTCAGGCATCAGGAAATTCCGCGCCGTCATGGACGGTGAACTGGTCAAGCTTGACCGTGAGACGACGATCGAGATCCAGCCTGGAGCATTGAATGTCCTGGTGCCGGCCAGCGTCGCCGAGGCAAAGGCTGCCTGATGCGATCCGAACCCATCGCGGCCGATACCCTAGTTGCTGGGAGCATTGCCCTGCTGGGTCGTGTCCTTCTTGATCAACTCGCCATAAATCTCGGCGCCGCCCCAAGCGACGAAGGCCAGCAGCAACGCCGCGATCAGAATGCGCAGGCCGTGTCGGCCCCAACGTCCCTGACGGGCTTTGTCCTCAGGAATGATCTTGGTCATGGCTGGCCCTCGCATCGTTTCGCGCCAGCTGGCGCGTCCGGCAAAACAACATGGTCGGGTAACGGTTCCTCGCTACGATGGTTCCGGGCCAGCGGGCGGCTCGGGGCTGGCGGACCCGCGAGGCGGCGGCGAACACCACGACGGGGCATTGGGGACTTGGGTGAATAGCAGGACGCAGACAGCGCCGGGTTTGCCGGCCGAAGTTGCACGCGCGGTAAAGGACGAGGACCGGCTGGCCGTGTTGCACGGGCTGCAGATGCTGGACACGGCGGCCGACCCGGATTTCGACCGCATAGGCAGCCTTGCCGCCGCGGTGATGCGGGCACCTGTCGCTCTGGTCACGCTCGTCGACGTAGGACGGCAGTGGTTCAAGTCTTGCATCGGCCTGGACGAGACTGAAACCGCGACCAACATCTCCTTCTGCGCCCATGCGATCGCCGCTGGCGACGAGCCCATGGTGGTGGCGGATGCAACGATCGACCCACGTTTCAAGGCCAACCCGCTGGTCACCGGCAAGCACCATGTCCGCTTCTACGCGGGCGCGCCGATGATCGTGGCCGGCGTCCGGATCGGCACGCTGTGCGTGCTCGACCGCAAGCCGCATGCCTTTCCATCCCGCGCGAAGTTGGACCAGTTGAAGGCGCTCGCCGGCCTTGCAAGCAGCCTGTTCACCTTGAAGGACGCGACCCGCAGTGGCGCCATCGCCGAGGCGGCGCTGGCGCGCGAGGAGAAACGGCGCGCCATCGCGCTCGATGCGGCGTCGTTGGCCAGCTGGGCATGGGATATCCGCGGCGACGTCATCGAATGCGACACCTTGCTGCCGGAGCTGTTCAACCTGCCGCGCTCGAACCGGCTGCGGGCGCGCGACATCCTCACCGCCATCGATCCTCGCGACGTCTACCAGACCGAAACACGCTTTCGCGATGCCTTGAGCGGCAGCGACGATTATTTCGGCGAATACCGGGTGAAGGGCTTTCATCCGCCGCGGTGGCTCGCCACGCGCGGCCGTGTCATCGAGCGCGATGGCGACGGCAAGCCGACGCTGATTTTCGGCGTCAACTATGACATCACCGAGCGCAAGCTTGGCGACGAGCGACAACGGCTGCTGCTGCGTGAGCTCAACCACCGCGTCAAGAACACGCTGGCGACCGTCCAGGCGCTGGCGACGCAGACCGTGCGCCATGCCCGCCAACCGAAGGAGTTCCTCGAGGCCTTCAGCGGCCGGCTTCAGGCCCTCGGCATCGCCCACAACCTCTTGTCCGACCGCGAGTGGCGCGGCATCGGCATCCGCGAACTCGTCCAGATCGAGGTGAAGCCTTTCGACACCGCCGAGCAGCCGCGCATGACGATCTCCGGCGCCGACCTGTTGCTGTCGCCCGACCAGGCCGTCGGACTTGGCCTGATCCTGCATGAACTGGCCAGCAATGCGCTGCAATATGGCTCGCTGTCGGTGGCGTCCGGCAAGGTTGATCTAAACTGGAAGACGCAAGGCAGGAAGGGGGACAGACGCCTTGTGCTGACGTGGCGCGAAAGCGGGGGCCCTGAGGTTGCCCCGCCCGAGCGACACGGCTTCGGCTCGATCCTGATCCGCCGCAGCCTTGCCAAGGTCATCTCGAGCGAAGTGACGCATGAGTTCCGGCCGGAAGGCGTATTTGCCGAAATATCCATGCCGTTGGAAGATCTGTCGAAATGACAGACCTTCATCCCGAAAAGTGGAAACCGGCTTTCGGGAAAGATCGTGGTCAACGAAGAAGCTGGTGGCTTTATCTCCGTTCGCCGTCATCCGGATCATCGGGTTTCACGTTTTCGCGGTAGATGGCGTAGGCCACGAGCGCCGCCGCCGGCCCCAGAATGAGGCCGAGACCGGCTTTTCCCTTGAGCAGCGCCGGCAGCACGGCGAGCGCGGCCGTGATGCCGATCATCTTCATGTCGGCGTTGCGTCGTCTCGCCTCGCGGCGGGCGCGGGCGCCAGACATCAACTGATGGATCAACAGGATCAGCCCGGCGATGATCAGAAAGCCGGCGCCGAAGCCAAGCGCCGTCGCCAGCGATCCGTAGCGGGCCGCCGCCCAGATATAGGCCGCGCCGACCAGAAAGCCGAGACCGCAGAGCGCTGCCAGCGTGGCCAGCACATAGATGAGGGCCGCCGTGCGCGCACGGCGCATGGCGGCTGCGGTTTCACCCGAGGCGAAACCCGAGATCAGGGATACCAGCAGTCCCATCGGCGGGACTAGCGACGAGCGAGAAGCGCGAAGAGGAAGCCGACGCCGGCGGCGATTGCCAGTGACGTTACCGGCTTTTCGCGCACGCTTGCCATCATCTGTGCTTCGATATCCTTGGCGTTGCTGCGCAGGCTGTCAAACGCGGCTTCGCCCTGGGCACGCAACTGCTCGACCCCTTCGGTGGCCGCGCGCCGGGCAGTGCCATAACCGTGCTCGCTGGTCTTGGCCAGTTGCTTGGTGAGCTTTTCGATATCTGCCTTCAACTGCCTGATATCGGCTTCGAGATCCGCACTCGCCTGGCCTTCGCTTGCGGTCTTCCCTGCGGTAGCTGCCATTGCTTAACTCCTTGTGATTGCTTGATTTCAAACGCACCGCACGTCTCAAGGTTCCGAGACCAGGACAAAGTAGCTGAAAACGCGAGCGCGCGCACCTGATGCGCCAACCCCTTGGCAAAAAAGGGTGCTTCGTCAGATCAGCGGCCGGCGCACCTCGCCCAGCCCGTCCCAGCCGGCGAGCCTCTTGAGCCCTTCATTGTCGATGACCTCGCAACCGCCGTCACGCCAGACGACCAGCTTGCGATCCATCAGCTTGCGGATCGTCTTGTTGGTGTGAACCAGCGACAGGCCAAGCGTATCGGCGATGTGTTGCTGGGTGACCGGTATCTGAATGGATTGCTTGCCGTTCAGCCCGACGACCTTGGCCCGACTGCTGATGAAGGCGATGAGATAGGCGGCACGCTCGATCGCGCTGCGGCGACCGATGCTGAGCAGGTTCTCGTCCAGCATGCGCTCCTCGCGCGATGCGATCCAGGTGATGTCGTAGGCCAGCCCGGGGTGATTGCGGTAAAGCTCGTGGAGATGCTCGCGTTCGAAAACGCAAAGCAGCATCGGCGACAGGGCTTCGACGGAATGCTGCATCTCGCCCATCACGCTGCCTTGCAGGCCGATCAGATCGCCGGGCATGAGATAGTTGAGGATCTGGCGGCGACCATCCCGCAACAGCTTGTAGCGGAACGCCCAGCCGGAGAGCACGGTGTAGAGATGGGCGCTATGGCTGCCCTCCACCAGCACCGTGGCACCCTTGTCGACGGAGAGTTCGCCCTTCTTGAATGTGCTGATGAAGGCCAGTTCCTGTTTTTCGAACTCGCGGAAAACCGGCAATGGCCGCAACGGGCATTTCTCGCAAGGATACTGGCGGCTGGAGACAGCGCGACCGTTCTGGCCCGACATTTCGACCCCTCTTCGAAAGCCCGCTCTTTGGAACAGAGAAGGGCTGAGTTTCAAACGCGTTGCAAGGATCGAGGTTCCGCTCTCGACCACATGTCTTTTTTAAATGACAGCTCGCCGAATAACGATCATGACTCCGTGTGTTTCAAGGAGTCCTTGCCTGTGCCCCCTTTGCTTGACGGATTGCGGATTCTGGTCCTGGAGGATGAATTTCTCATCGCCATGGATGTCGAGCAGCTTTGCCGCGACCATGGCGCGGGCGAGGTGGTGATCGCCCGCGATCTGGCCGAGATCGATGACCGGCAGGTCGCCACGCAATTCGACGCGGCCATCGTCGACCTCATGGTGGGCGGCACCTCGACACTCGATTTCGCCTCAGGGCTGCGCGCGGCGGGCGTCCCGTTCGTGTTTGCTTCGGGCTATTCGGATGCCGATGAGATCAAGGCATCCTTTCCGGGCGTCAGGCTGGTCGGCAAGCCCTATTCGGGTGAAGACCTCGTGCAAGCGGTCGCGACCGCCTGCAGGCTAAGCTCCGCTGATTGAAACCTGATCCGCCTCCCAGCTCAGTGAGCCGGCGATCCCGTTACCTGGGCCGAAATCGCATCCGGACCATACTCATCCTCGCCGGAGATCTTCAGGATCTCCTGCAATCGCGTGCGAGCCCGGCTGACACGGCTCTTGATCGTCCCGACAGCGCAACCGCAGATCTCGGCCGCCTCCTCGTAGGAGAAGCCCGACGCTCCGATGAGGATGATGGCTTCGCGCTGGTCTTCCGGCAATTGTTCGAGGGCGCCGCGAAAATCCTTCAGGTCGAGTTGACCGTGCTGGGCCGGATGAACGGCGAGCCTGGCCGTCATGATGCCATCACTGTCCTGCACCTCGCGTCCGCGCTTGCGCATCTGCGAATAGAATTCATTGCGCAGGATGGTGAAAAGCCATGCCTTGATATTGGTGCCGGGCTGGAAGCTCTCATGCTTGTCCCAGGCCTTGACCAGCGTTTCCTGGACTAGGTCGTCGGCCTTGTCGGCATTCTGCGCCAGCGAGACGGCAAAGGCGCGCAGGCTCGGGATTGCCCCAAGCAGATCGGTCTTGAAGCCTTGGGAGACCGCTGCCATGCCTCAGTCCTTCTTCTGTGCGGGTTCGGCCTGTTCCAGTTGGCTGAGCAACTGGGCAAAGCGATCCGGCACATCGTCGGAGACCAGCTCGTCGTAGTATTGTTTGAGTTTGCGTCCGATTTCGGAGTTCGGCCCAAGTGGGTCGCCGGAACCATCCCGGCGCCTGCCCGCGACGCCAGCCAGAATATCTTTCGTCATATCCTTCATTTCGCCCTTGTATTCCCAGCACCCAAGCCGCTCATATCATTACTCAACACAACGCCAGCGGCATCATCGTCTGGTCGCCCATCCCGACCTCAAACGCCGTCCCGGCGCATTAGTTCCATGCAAGGCCGGAACTTTCTCGCGCAATCCGCGTTGTTTGCTCGGGGCTTGCAATCAGCTTGACCTGCAACCTATGCAATCACGTCATTCTGAGGGAGACGTCTTACCATGAGCTTATCCGCCACCATCGCACCAAACCTGCCGTTTCTGCGCCGCTTCTCGCGGGCTGTTTCCGGATCGCAGGAGAGTGGTGACGCGCTGGTCGCCGCGATGCTCGAAGCCATCATCGCCGATGTCGACATTTTTCCCGAGGCATCGAACGACCGCATCGCGTTATACAAGGTTTTCGCCAAGCTTTTTACATCGGTGGCCATTCGCGTTCCGCAGGAGCAGGCGCAATCGGCATGGGAACAGCGCGCCGCTGCCAATCTGAATGCGCTCGCGCCGCGGCCCCGCCAGGCCTTCCTGCTGGTGGCCGTCGAGGGTTTCACGGAGGACGAGGCAGCCGAGATCCTCGATGTCGGCGACCAGGAGTTTTCTGAGCTGCTTGCCCAGGCAAGCAACGAGATTTCCCGTCAGGTGGCAACCGACGTGCTGATCATCGAGGATGAACCGCTGATCGCCATGGACATAGAAGAGATGGTCGAGAGCCTCGGCCATCGCGTCGTCGGCACGGCGCGCACCCATGCCGAGGCGGTGACGATGTTCGGCAAGATGCGGCCAAAGATGGTGCTGGCCGACATCCAGCTTGCCGACGGCAGTTCGGGCATCGAGGCCGTGAACGAAATCCTGTCGTCGACATCGGTCCCGGTCATCTTCATCACCGCGTTCCCCGAGCGTCTCTTGACCGGTGAGCGCCCAGAACCGGCCTTCCTGGTCACCAAGCCGTTCAATCCCGATATGGTCAAGGCGCTGATCAGCCAGGCGCTTTTCTTCGATCGCCAGGCGAAAGCCGCCGCATAGCGCGCAGGGCGTTGCCCGCCGCAACGCCCCCGTTTGCCGGCCACCCGTAACAGCGAGCCACGCAGCCGAAGCCAGGCAGCGGGTGGCGGTGTGGTCGTGCGAACCCGCGTATGATCTTTATCTCGGCGCGACGGCTCCTCGGGGGTCGTCTTTTTCGGCAAATGGTGGAACAAACCGCATCTATCCACGTTTTTATCGCACCATTCGAAGGAGATGGATCATGCTCTACTGGGCGCTCGTATTTCTCGTCGTGGCGATCATCGCCGGCGCGCTTGGTTTCGGCGGCATCGCCGGCACGTCGGCCGGTATAGCCCAGATACTGTTCTTCATCTTTCTCGCCTTCCTGATCATCTCGCTTCTCGCCGGCCTGTTCAAGCGGGCGTCATAACGAGAGGGCGACCGAACACTGGAAGCCGCACCCCTCAAACGGCTTCCAGCCACCGCCGGGCGGTATCCTGCAAAGGGCACCGCTCGGCGGACTGCTTTTTGCGGGCGGGTTTTCGGGAAACCTCTTTTGGGAACCCATTTGACGGTGAGCCGTTCAGCCTGACTGGGTGGACAGGTTGACCGATGCATTCCAAGACCGGAGACGTGAAGGACGACGCGCAGGGCAATGACGTCATCGCCCTGCATCCCGCCGAGACTGGCATGCAGCTTGGCCGGGCTCTGCTCCACGCGCTGCACAATGCCGCCATTTCCGTTCTCTATCAGGATCGCGAGATGAAAACGGTATGGGCGCGCAACATGCGCGCGCCCTGGGTTTCCGAAACCGCAGACGGCAGCGGCGCCTTGCCGGCGGCGCAGGCCGATCGCATCGGCGCCGCCAAGCGCGATGTCATCGCATCCGGCAACCCGCAACGCCTCGAAATCAGTGTTCCCGCCGAAGACGGCTTTCGCTGGTTTCAAGTGTGGGTCGACGCCGACCACGGCGATGGCGGCTCGGTGCAAGGTGTCGTCACCACCATGGTCGAAACAACCGAGCAGAAACGCCGTGAGCAGACCCTGACGACGCTGTTGCGCGAAGTCAGTCATCGTTCGAAGAACCTGTTGGCGATCATTCAGAGCATAGCCACCCAGACCGGGCGCTACTCCGACGGCATCACTGATTTCCTGACACGCTTTCGCGGCCGGCTGCAATCGCTGGCCTCGTCCCAGGATCTGGTAACCTCCTCCAACTGGCGAGGCGCGGCACTTCACGAACTGGTGTCGGGCCAAGTCGGCCGGAACGGGGTGGATCCGTCGCACGGCCTGCGCTTCCGCGGGGCAAATCCCTATCTCAACCCCAACGCCGCTCTCCATATCGGCCTTGCCATGCATGAGCTCGCCGTCAATTCGGTCAGCTATGGCGCCCTGTCGCGGGCGAACGGCTTCGTCGAAGTGACGGCCGATCTGACGGCCGCGGCCGGCGGCACCGCGCTGGCGTTGACATGGGCCGAAGCGATAGGAGCCAACGACACCGAGCGCAACCAGAAGCGCTTCGGCAGCGTCGCGCTCGAGCGTGTCGTGCCCGCGTCCCTGAACGGAACGGCGACCCTTGAGATAGAGCCGGGCCGCCTCGAATACCGCCTTGTCGTTCCGCACGGCAATTTCGAGACGGAATGAGCGTCGGCGCTCGCCAGTTGGTTAACCGGCTGTTCACCATGAAAGCAGATGCTGTTTTTCCCAGAGACCGCTGGAACCTGCAGCGTCGCCGAACATTGCCGCAGCAGGACTTGCATGATGGTGTGGGAGGAATGCCTTGACGGTTGGCGACATGAACAGACTGGAGCAGGCCGCTCGTGTTTCGATGGGCGAGTTTCAGGACCCTGAAGCATCCGCGCCGCCGCTAGCTCCTGCTCCTCCCGTCTCGCTGCGCCTTGTCGCTTTGGTTCTGGCCGCGGTGATCGTCGCGGTCATCCTTCTCCCGCTGGCCTACTGAAGGTCCAATCCGCCACCCTGCGGTGGCGGCGGCGCCCACGGCCCGGCGCACCTCTTAATTCGCTGGACAGCCCGATGGCACAGGAACTTTGGCGACCATGGACCGTTACTATGGCGAGAGGACATGTCGCCATGGAACACATCGCTGCATTGTTGCTGGTCATCGGTTGCTCGAACACGATGGCCGAGTGCCACGAATTGCCGGTGCCTGTAAGCGTTTTCGCAACAGCCGACCAATGCGTCGCCGAGCGGCCGTTCGCCATGGGCGACGTGCAAGGGCAGGCTGAGCGCATCATCGCCAAATGCCTTGCCGTCGATCCGGCGCTGGAAGACGACTACGATCAGATCGTCTGGAACGTGCGTCCGGACGGCACGCTCGACGCTTCTCTGGCAATTTCCGACCTGGTGATGGCGTCGAACGGAGCGCGCCCAGAAAAAGACTATCTTCGCCAACAATAAATTCCAGCAGCAAAGGCCGATATTTCGTGCTAAATGGCGGCTGGCACTTGCTAAAGTGAGGACACAAAGTGAGGAGTGACTCTATGCGGAAGATGATTATTGCCATGGTTGCGGTGGCCGCTCTCAGCGGCTGCACCACGACCGAGCAGGACGTGGTTGGCGGCGGCTTGATCGGCGCCGGTGTCGGCGGCCTGGTCGGCGGCGGCAAGGGCGCGCTGATCGGAGCGGCTGTCGGTGCCGGGTCCGGTCTGCTGGTGCGCAACCTGCGCAATGGCTATTGCGTGTATCGCTACCGCGACGGCAGGGGAACCTACCGAGCCCGCTGCAACTAGTTCAGCGATCATCGAAACGTCGACCCGGAGACCGGCCTTGCCGTCTCCGGGTTTTCACGGCCGGACGCCATAGTCGTCAATGCCGGCTAACAGGTTTCAACCCGTTAGTGGAATTCTTATTTCCACGTTCAGCCCATTGGCTTGAAAATCGCGCTTGATCGTGCCGCGCAGCTCGCGCGTAACGTTCAGGTCGATCAGCTTGGTGCCGAAGCCGGTATTGGCCGGCGCTTCGAGTTTCTTGTGCCCGGTTTCCCGCCAGTTGAGAGCAAGAACCCTCTCGCTTCCGCGCCCTTCGAGTGACCAGTCGACCTTGAGCGCGCCAACCGAATTGCCGGCTTCGCCATATTTCAACGCATTCGTCGCCAGTTCGTGGAACGTGAGGCCGAGCGCCTGCGTCGTGGTTTCGTCGAGCAGCACCTCCGGCCCCGACAACAGCCCTTCGGGCAGTTCCTTGCCGAACACCTGACCAAGTTCGATGCGCAGCAGATCGCCGAGATCGGCCTTCTGCCAGCGCGAGCGCGTCAGCATGTCCTGGGACGCCGCCATCGCCTGCAGCCTGGCCGAGAAGGATGATGAAAACTCGTTGACGTCTGTGGCCCGCGAAGCCGTCTGGCGCGCGATCGCCAGCACCCGGGTGATCGAATTCTTGATGCGATGCTTCATCTCCTGCAGCATGAGGTCTTTTTCGATCAGGCTCTTTTCTGTCGTTTCGTGCAGGCGCGAGGCCGCCTCATAGGCTCGCTCCTGATAGCGCGCCACCAGCGCGATGGCGCCCGCCAGCAGCAGGCCGAACAGTCCCAGCATCACCGGAATGGCACGCGACGACGGCTGCGAGAAGGCGCTTGTCGGCCGGAACAGGACGGTCCACGGCCGGCCGGCCACCACGATCTTGCGGGTGACGAGCAATCTGTCGCCGAAGGAGGAAGCCGGCGGCGTCTCCGAGCGGAACAAGAGCTTGTCGCCATCCGCCGCGCCGTCATAGATTTCGGTGTTGACCGGCAGCAGCGGCGAGCGGCTGAGCGCGATCTGGAACAGGTCACGGGCCCGAAACGCCGCGTAGAGAAAGCCGGCAGTGGAGGATCTCGACGCATTGATGACATCGGGTGCGGTTTCGACATTGAGCCGCACGAAAACCAGGAAGCCGGTGAAGGTCTGTGCGGCGCCCGTACCCTGGCCCAGTTGCACCAGCCCGCTGGCGTGCTGCTGATCGTCGGACATTGCCTTTTCGATCGCTTCGCGCCGCACCGGTTCGGTGAACATGTCGTAGCCGATACTGGTCTGGTTGGACGGATCAAGCGGCTCGAAAAGCACGATGGGTGCGCGCCAGGGCTGGGTCGTGTCCGGATAGACCGGATGGCTGACGCCATGGTCGTGCAGCATGTCGCGTTCGATCGCCGCCTCGTCGCCCGCCTTGACGAGTCTGAGAAAGCCGATGCCACGCAAGCCGGCAAAATTGTTGTCGACATCCAGCGCGTTGAAGAACGCCTTGAACTCGTTCTGCGAGATGTCGCCGTTGCGGGCGTCGAACAGGGCCTGCGTCGAACGCAGCAGTGACAGGTGCAGGTCAATTCGGCTCTCGATCCGGTTGAGTGCGTCGTCGGCCGCCGCTTCGAACTTGATGCGGGCGGCCTCCTGCGTCGCGAAATAGGCAAACCCCGCCATCGTCATGCTGATCAGCGCAACGGCGATGAACGCGACGATTGGGAAAAGCTTCTTCAACGGATGACGCGGTCCCTGAGCAATATCGGACCTTTATGGGCAAGTCGTCCTGCCAACACAATGGCAGGGCCAAGCCATCCTGACGGCTGGCACATCACGTGTGCGGCAACCATCGGCCGGCCGCGGATGGGACCGGCTCTAGGCGGCGATCTTCAACGCGCCCGGTCCGGGAATGGCGCCGGGAGGGCATTTGCCCAGAATGATCATGCCAAGCACCTCGTCCTGGGTCACGTCGGTGGTGCGGGCGGTGCCGACGACCTGGCCGTTCTTCATGACGCAAACCCGGTCGGCAAGGTCGAACACATCGTGGATGTCGTGACTGATCAGGAAGATGCCGATGCCGTCGGACTTGAGCTGCTTGACCAGTTCGCCGACCTGCGCGGTTTCCTGCGGACCGAGTGCCGCCGTCGGTTCGTCCATGATCAGGATGCGCGCGTTGAACAGGATCGCGCGCGCGATCGCCACCGACTGCCGCTGTCCGCCCGACAGCTTGATGACCGGCTCCTTGAAGCGCTGGAAGCGGGGATTGAGCCGGCCCATCACCTTGCGCGCCTCGGCTTCCATGGCAACGTCGTCGAGCGTGCCCCAGGCGGTCATCAGCTCGCGGCCAAGGAACAGATTGGCGGCGGCGTCGACATTGTCGGCCAGCGCCAGCGTCTGGTAGATCGTCTCGATGCCGTATCTCTTGGCGTCGCGCGGGTTGGAGATCGATGCCTCCTCGCCATTGACGAAGATATGCCCTGAGTCGCGCTTGTAGGCGCCGGACAGGATCTTGATCAATGTCGACTTGCCGGCGCCGTTGTGGCCGAGCAGCGCCACGACCTCGCCGGGGAAAAGATCGATCGAGGCGTCGTCGACGGCGCGAATGCCGCCAAAGGCGATCGAGATGTTGCGCATATCGATCAGCGGCGTGCCGGCGGGAGCGGTCTTGTCCATGGTCGCTTCTCCTCCCTAAACGCGTTTGCGATAGACGGTGTCGAGCCAGACGGCGATGACCAGCACGGCGCCGACGACGATGCTCTGCAGCGGCGAGTCGACGCCAAGCAACACCATGCCGGACTGCAGCGACTGCATCAGCAGCGCGCCAAGCATGGCGCCGATGATCGTTCCCGAACCGCCGGCAAGCGACGTGCCGCCAATGACGGCAGCGGCGATGACCAGCAGTTCGTCGAGCGTGCCGAGCACGTTGGTCGATGAATTCTGTCGCGCCGAGGAGATCGCCGCGGCAACCGTCGCCAGCACACCCATGATCATGAAAACCTTCATAGTGATCCAGCGCGTGTTGATGCCGGCGAGGTTGGCGGCCTCGGGATTGCCGCCGATGGCAAAGACATAGCGGCCGAAACGGGTGCGGTTGGTGATGAAGGTCATGATCAGGCCGACGGCGATCGCCATCAGCACCGGTATGGCGATGCCATGGGCGATGAACAGGCCGCCTTCGGGAACGGTGATGTTGTTGGCGGCCGCGTATCTGTTCACGATGCCGATCGGCCAGGGATAGGAATTGGCGAGCCACACGGCGCCCATGATGACGGCGCAGGTGACCACGCCAAGCAGCGTCTCGGCCCAGATCGGACGCAGCGGAAAACGAAACCGCTTGCGCTGCACCCGCCCGTTGAACAGCGCAAACACCACCGCAAGGCACGCGACGATGCCGACGATCCAGCTCCAGGTCGCGCCGATCGATCCCGCCGGACCGCCGCCCATCAGCTGGAAGGTGGCGTCAAGCGGCGCCACCGTCTGGCCGCTGGTGACCCACCAGGCGGCACCGCGCCAGACCAGCAGGCCGCCCAGCGTGACGATGAAGGCCGGCACCTCGAGATAGGCGATTATGAAACCCTGGAAGGCCCCGATCAGCAGGCCGAGCGCCAGGCCGATGACCAGCGCCAGGACCCATATCCAGGGATTGCCGAGTTCGAGCCCGACAAAACGCACCAGGAAATGCACCTGTGCAAAGCCCATCACCATGCCGATCAGGCCCTCGGCGGAGCCGACCGACAGGTCGATGTTACGCATGACGATGACCAGCACCATGCCGCAGGCCATGATGGCGACCGCCGATGTCTGCACCGACAGGTTCCACAGATTGCGCGGCGTGAGAAAGGTACGGCTGTCGAAATCGAGCGGATTGACGCCGAGGCGCAGGCTGGAAATGACATGCAGCCCGGTCCAGATCAGCAGCAGGGCGCCGATCATGCCGAGCATGCGGGTGTCGATCTCGGTTGCCTTGAGAAACCGGGCGACCACGCCGAGCTCCGACGCACGCGCGATGTCGGCCTGCGGGTTGGACGTCGTGTCGGTCATGATTTCCTCCCACCGGCTGGCCGTCTGACGCGGATGCCGTAAGCAGCCTAGAAGCTATCCGCACGATGCGGAAACACAAATCTTTTTGAGAAAACGCCGCGGCTTTGGGCCGCGGCGTTGATATCGAGCAGGAACAGGCCCGGCTTAATTGCAGGCAGCGACGGTGCCGGCGGCAACGCCCGCGCAGACCTCATCCTTCTTGATCCAGCCGGCGTCGATGACAACGTTGAGATTGTCCTTGGTGATGGCAACCGGGGTCAGGAACAGCGACTTGACGGTGTTGCCGCCCGGCGTCGTGAAATCCTTCACGCCGGCGATGTCGGTCATCTTCTTGCCGTCGGCCAGCTGCGATGCGATCTCGGCGGCGTTCTTGCCGAGCTCGCGCGCGTCCTTCCAGACCGACACGGTCTGGGTGCCGAGCGCGATACGGTTCAGCGCGGCGTGGTCGCCGTCCTGACCCGACACCGGCACGGTGCCGGCCAGACCCTGCGCCGTCAGCGCCGCGACGACGCCGCCGGCGGTGCCGTCATTGGCCGCGACCACGGCATCGACCTTGTTGTCGTTGGCGGTGAGGAACTGTTCCATGTTCTTCTGGGCGTTGGCGGGCAGCCAGCCGTCCGTATAGGCCTCGCCGACATTCTTGATCTTGCCGCTGTCGATGGCTTCCTTGAGCACTTCCATCGAGCCCGAGAACAGGAAGTCGGCATTCGGATCGGCACCGGAGCCCTTGATGAAGACATAGTTGCCTTCCGGCTTGACCTTGAACACTTCGCGGGCCTGCATGCGGCCAACTTCCTTGTTGTCGAAGGTCAGGTAGAAGACATCCTTGTTCTCGATCAGACGGTCATAGCCGACGACCGGAATGCCTTCGTCCAGTGCCTTCTGCACCGCCGGGCCGATGGCCGAGGCATCCTGCGCCAGGATGATCAGCGAGTTGGCGCCCTGCGAGATCAGGCTTTCGACATCGGTAAGCTGCTTGCCGGGATTGGACTGCGCGTCGGCGGAGATATACTTGTCGCCGGCGGCCGCGATCGCCGCCTTCATGGCGGCCTCGTCTGTCTTCCAGCGCTCTTCCTGGAAGTTGGACCACGAAACGCCGATGACCTTGTCCTTCGCCTGCGCGACCGACGCGAGCGTCAGCGACATGGCGACACCCGCCAGGATGGCGGCTGTGAATCTCTTCATGTTATCCTCCCTGCGCCGCGTATGGCGCGACCAAACTGACCCGAAGGCCGGCACACAGGCTCTTTTTTCGAGCCTCGAAAAAATACTGATCCAACACCGGAACGCTGTCAACATCGATTCTGATGGATTTTGATGTCTCTCTGAATTTTTTTCGAGCCTCGGAATAAATAATGACAGGATAATTCGCTTCTGCCAGTATTTGGCTGGCGCATGTCGCCCAAGGGTGGGCAGCGGTTTCGGGACAACGACAGGCGCGGGAATGACGACCTGGGGCGCGACGCGCTTCAGGCTTCGCCGACGCCTTCGGAGGGCACGAAAGGCCGCGGCGACCGGGAGGATGTGAGAAAGCATGTCGGTCGGAATCCGCCACGACGATTTGCGCCGGCGCAACCGGGCAATGGTGATTGCGGCCGTGCGCCGCGCCGGACAGCCGTCACGCACCGAGATCGCCGCGACCACGGGCCTCTCCCACTCGACCATATCGGCGATTTCCTCCGACCTGATCGGCGAAGGCATCCTGGCCGAGAGCAAGCCGAGCGAGCCCGCTTCGCTGAAACGCGGCCGGCCGCAGGTCGGCCTCAGCCTCAATCCGGAAGCCGCGGCGGTGATGACCGTGGTGCTGTCTCTGAACTTCCTGTCCGTCGCCGTCATCGACTATGCCGGCCAGGTGATATCAGAGGAACAGCGCCGGCTGGAGACGCTGACGATGTCGCGCGACGCGCTTATCGGTGAATGCGTCGCCATCGTGCGACGCCGTCTCGAAGACCCCGATCTTGATGTCCGCAGCGTCGCCCGCATCGCGCTGGCCATCCAAGGCATTACCGACACCCGTGCTCGCGCCATGCTGTGGTCGCCGATCACGCCGCACACCGACATCGCCTTCGCCGACATCCTCGAGGACGAGTTC
Organism: Mesorhizobium sp. RCAM 05099; assembly: GCF_059683685.1. Taxonomy (NCBI): domain Bacteria; kingdom Pseudomonadati; phylum Pseudomonadota; class Alphaproteobacteria; order Hyphomicrobiales; family Phyllobacteriaceae; genus Mesorhizobium; species Mesorhizobium sp. RCAM 05099. The sequence continues at coordinate 1,201,434 of NZ_CM185035.1, read as the reverse complement.
GGCATCCCCGCCACCATGGAGAACGACTGCAACATGATGGCGGTGGCGTTGCGCTGGCGCGATCCGCAGCGCTACCGTGATGATTTCATCGCCATCCTGCTCTCGCACGGCATCGGCATGGGACTGGTGCTGAAGGGTCAGTTGTTCACCGGCACCCATTCCTCGGGCGGCGAGTTCGGTCACATGATCCACCAGCCGAGGGGCGCGCTCTGCCGTTGTGGGCGACGCGGCTGCGTCGAGGCCTATGCCGGCAACTACGCCATCTGGCGCAACGCAAGGCAGCTGGGCGAGGACACCGAGCCGGTTGCCGATGTCAGCGACGCAGACATGCGCGCTCTGGCAGCCGCGGCCCGCGACAGCGCGGGGCCCGAGCGTGAAGCCTATCGCAAGGCCGGCGAAGCGCTCGGCTACGGCCTCGGCAGCCTGTTCGCGCTGATCGATCCGGCACCCGTCGCCATGGTCGGTGTCAGCGCCGCGGCCTTCGACCTGATCGAGCCGGCATTGCGCGAGGCCATAGCCCAGACCGCCGGCGGCCAGCATTCGGAATCGATTTCCTTCGACACCGAGCCGAACGAACTGCCGCTGATCCGCGAAGGCTGCGCCATGCGCGCGCTGACCTTCGTCGACCAGGAGATTTTCGCACCGGGCGCGCAAGCACGAACGGGCGCCGGAAAGAACGTTGCCTGAGGATCAGCGCATATTCTGAACGACCGGTCGACCTGAACCGGGCCTCACGATGGGTATGATGTCAGTTAGGCGCGCCAACTGTTAGGATGCTGTCTAATTCGACGCGCCCAGCCAATGCTCATCATCCCGCACCCTCAACACTGAAATTTCAGCTAAACCATCATCAGGACCACCAAGAAATGACCGCCTCGCCTCCCTTTCTCGGCTTTCCCGATCGGCTTGCCGATGGCCGTATCCCGCGCGCGGTGATCTTCGGAGCCGGCCACGGCAGCACCTATCCCGGCGAGGACAGCCGCGGCTATGCCTTGGCCGCCGACGCCATCCGCGTTGCGAGTCAGGGCGATGCCACACTCGTCGAGCACTGGGATTTCGATCTCGGCGGCCCGCTGTTCGACGGCAAGCCGGTCTGCTGCATCGACACCGGCGACATCCCGACCACCATGCATGACAATACCGGCAACAGGGCGCGGATCGAGGCGAAAACGCGTCAGGTTCTGGCATTGCCGGCCGTACCGATCCTGCTCGGCGGCGACGATTCCGTGCCCATCCCCTTCCTCGCCGGCTTTGCGGATCACGGGCCGGTCTGGATCCTGCAGATCGACGCCCATATCGACTGGCGCGACGAGGTGCATGGCGAGCGCTACGGCTATTCGAACCCGATGCGCCGCGCGAGCGAGATGCCGCATGTCGCCGGCATCGTGCAGGTCGGCATCCGTGGCGTTGGCAGCGCGCGCCTCACCGAAATCGAAGCGGCACGGCGCTATGGTAGCCGCCTTGTAACGGCCCGCGAGGTTCACGCCCAGGGCGTCGAAGCCGCTCTCCGGCATATTCCGGAAGGGGCGCGGGTCGTCGTAACCCTCGACTGCGACGGCCTCGATCCCGGCATCATGCCGGGCGTGGCGGCGCGTTCGCCCGGCGGCCTCGCCTACACCCAGGTGATCGATCTGATCGCGGGCCTCGGCAGGCGGGCCAGGATCGCAGGATTCGACCTTGTCGAGCTCTATCCTCCCGCCGACATTGACGGCCTGTCGGCCCTGACCGCGGCGCGCCTTCTCGTCAATGTGATCGGCACCGTCGTCCGGCAGGTTTGAGCCCGGACTGTCCCTAGTCTTCCCTGATCGCGTAACCCGCCCCGCGGATCGTGCGGATGACATCGGGCATGCGGCCATTGTTGACCGCCTTGCGCAACCGGCCGACATGCACGTCCACCGTGCGCTCATCGATATAGATCGTCTCGCCCCAGACATTGTCGAGCAGCTGGCTGCGCGAGAAAACGCGGCCAGGGTGGCGCATCATGAATTCCAGCAGGCGGAATTCGGTCGGTCCGAGCCGGATCTCGCTCTTCTTGCGATAGACCCGGTGCGACTCACGATCGAGCACGATGTCGCCAACCTTGAGCACGCTGGACAGCACTTCCGGCTTGGCGCGGCGCAGCAGCGCCTTGACCCTGGCCATGAACTCCGGTGTCGAGAACGGCTTGACCAGATAATCGTCGGCGCCTGTGGAAAGGCCGCGCACGCGGTCGCTCTCCTCGCCACGCGCGGTCAGCATGATGATCGGCAGCCGCTCGGTCTCGGGGCGCATTCTCAGCCGCCGGCAGAGTTCGATGCCGGAAACCGCCGGCACCATCCAGTCCAGCACCAGAAGGTCGGGAACGTTCTCCTGCAGCCGGATCTCGGCCTCGTCGCCGCGCGTCACCACCTCGACCTGATAGCCCTCGGACTCCAGATTGTAGCGGAGCAGCACACCCAGCGGCTCCTCATCCTCCACCACCATGATGCGTGGCGCGATCATCGGCTGCTCACCCCTGTCGTCATGCCGCCGGCGCGGACATTGCCGTCTCGTCCTGCTTCGGGCGATTGGCGGGCAGCTGTGTGCCGGTCAAAACATAATACGCATTCTCGGCGATGTTGGTCACGTGATCGCCGATGCGTTCGAGGTTCTTGGCGCAGAACAACAGATGCGTGCACGCGGTGATGTTGCGCGGATCCTCCATCATGTAGGTCAGGAGTTCGCGGAACACGGACGTGTACTTGACGTCGATGCGTTCGTCGTCGTTCCTGAGCTTGGCCAGCGCCGCCGCGTCGGCGGCAGCATATTCCTCGATCACGCCCTGCACCTGGATCAGCACCAGTTGCGCCATCGCATCGATCGAGTGCGAAAGGTCGCGAGGCGTGACGCTGAGGCCAACGGTGCCGACGCGTTTGGCTATGTTCTTGGCAAGATCGCCGATGCGTTCGAGGTCGCCGGCCATGCGGATCGAACCGACGACATGGCGCAGATCGTCGGCCATCGGCTGACGCTTGGCGATCAATGTGATGGCGCGGTCGTCGAGTTCGCGCTGGCGCGCGTCCATGATCGCGTCGTCGGAGACAACGCGCTGTGCCAGGGCGTTGTCGGAATTCAAAAGCGCCTTGGTCGCGCCGCCGACCATCGAGCCGGCGAGATCGCCCATATCGCTGATGAGCCTGCTGATCTGTCCGAGATCCTCGTCGAAAGAAGCGACTGTATGTTCGCCCATGATCTTAGTCCTCGTATGTCTGAGCTCAGCCGAAGCGGCCGGTGATGTAGTCCTGCGTGCGCTTCTCGCGGGGCGACGTGAAGATCTTCTCGGTGCGGTCGAATTCGACCAGTTCGCCCAGATACATGAAGGCGGTCTGCTTCGAGACGCGTGCCGCCTGCTGCATGTTGTGGGTGACGATGACGATCGTGTAGTCGGCCTGCAACTCGTCGATCAGCTCTTCGATCTTGGCGGTCGACAGCGGATCGAGCGCCGAAGCCGGCTCGTCGAGCAGGATGACTTCCGGCTTCACCGCCACGGTGCGGGCGATGCAGAGCCGCTGCTGCTGGCCGCCCGAAAGACTGAGGCCGCTGGCGTTGAGCTTGTCCTTGACCTCGGTCCACAGCGCGGCGCGCTTGAGCGCCTGCTCGACACGGCCGTCCATCTCGGACTTGCTGATCTTCTCATAGAGCCTGACGCCGAAAGCGATGTTCTCATAGATCGACATCGGAAATGGCGTCGGCTTCTGGAACACCATGCCGATCTTGGTCCGCAGCAGGTTGAGATCCTGCGACCGGTCAAGGATATTCTGGCCGTCGAGCAGCACCTGGCCCTCGGCGGTCTGTTTCGGGTAGAGCTCGTAGATGCGGTTGAAGACGCGCAGCAGCGTCGACTTTCCGCAGCCCGAGGGCCCGATGAAGGCGGTGACGCTGCGCTCGGGCAGCGACAGGGTGATACCCTTGAGCGCCTTGCTCTGACCGTAGTAAAAGTTGAGGTTCTTGACCTCGATCTTGGCTTTGGCGGTTGCCTCGGCGGCGATCGTCATGTCTGGAGACAACATCTGACTCATTTGTCCTCTCTGCGTCCGGTCAGGCTGCGAGCAAAGATGCTGAGCGCGAGAACCGTCAATGTGATTATGAGTGCGCCGGTCCAGGCCAGTTGCTGCCATTCCTCGTAAGGACTGAGAGCGAACTGGAAGATGGTCACCGGCAGGCTGGCCATCGGCGCGTTGAGATTGCTCGACCAGAACTGGTTGTTGAGCGCCGTAAAGAGCAGTGGCGCGGTCTCGCCCGAAATACGGGCGATCGACAGCAATATGCCTGTGACGATACCGGAAAGAGCGGCGCGGTAGGCCACCGACTTGATGACAACCCAGCGCGGCGCGCCGATCGCAGTGCCGGCTTCGCGCAAGGCGTTCGGCACCAGGTTGAGCATGTCTTCGGTGGTGCGCACGACGACCGGAATGACCAGGATGGCGAGTGCGACAGAACCGGCAAGGGCCGAGAAATGCCCCATCGGCCGCACCATCAGCTCGTAGACGAACAGGCCGATGATGATCGACGGCGCCGACAGCAGGATGTCGTTGATGAAACGCACCACCGTGGTGAGTTTTGAGAAGCGGCCGTATTCGGCCATGTAGGTTCCTGCAAGCACGCCGATCGGCGTGCCGACGATGACGGCGATGACCGTCATCACCACGCTGCCGTAGATGGCGTTGAGCAACCCACCGGCGTCGCCGGGCGGCGGCGTCATCTGCGTGAAGACGTCGAGGGACAGGCCGGCGGTGCCCTTGTAGACCAGCGCGCCGAGGATGAGCGCCAGCCAGGCAAGTCCGATGCCCGCGGCGATGACGCACAGCGTCATCATCACGGCATTCTTCCTCTTGCGGCTCTGGTGAAGCGATGAGGCTGTCGACATCGGTCAGGCTCCCGTGCGGGCGTCGATGCGCATCAGCATGTAACGTGCGATGGCAAGGATCAGGAAGGTGATGACGAACAGGATCAGGCCGAGCGCCACCAGCGAAGACGTGTAGAGATCGCCGACGGCTTCGGTGAATTCATTGGCGATGGTCGCGGAGATCGTCGTCGCCGGTGCGAACAGCGAGGTGCTGATCCGATGCGCGTTGCCGATGACGAAGGTCACCGCCATGGTTTCGCCGAGCGCACGGCCAAGGCCAAGCATGACGCCGCCCATGATGCCGATCCTTGTGTAGGGAATGACAACGCGGCGGGTCACTTCCCAGGTCGTGCAGCCAATACCGTAGGCGGATTCCTTCAGCACCGGCGGCACCGTGTCGAAGACGTCCTTGGTGATCGAGGTGATGAAGGGCAGCACCATGATGGCCAGGATCAGCGACGAGGTCAAAAGACCGATGCCATAGGGCGGGCCGGCAAACAGGCTGTTGAGGCCGGGAATGCCGTGGAACGCGCCGATGATGAAGGGCTGCACGGTCGTCTGCAGGAACGGCGCCAGCACGAACAGGCCCCAGATGCCGTAGATGATCGAGGGGATGCCGGCGAGCAGTTCCACCGCCATGCCGATCGGGCGCCGAAGCGGGCGCGGGCAAAGTTCGGTGAGGAAGATGGCAATGCCGATGCCGAGCGGAACGGCGATCAGGATGGCGATCGCCGAGGTGACGATGGTGCCGTAGATCGGCGCCAGCGCGCCGAATTTTTCGGTGACCGGATTCCAGCTTTCACTGGTCAGGAAGGAGAAGCCGAAGGTCGACAGCGCCTGCCAGGAACCGGCAAACAGCGAGATCGCGACACCGCCGAGCAGGACCAGCACCAATATGGCGGCGGCGCGGGTAAGCCCGTGGAAGATCGCGTCGGTCAACGCGAACCGCCTGACAGTGGCATCGCGCGAACCTCGAATGGCTGGCAAGGCTTCCTGGACAGCGCTCATGTGAAGCTCGGCTCTTTGTGTTGAGGAAAAAGGAGCGCCGCGGCGCGGCGCTCCTTTGGAGGATGTTACTCGCCGGCGTAGACGGGCTTGCCGTCGGTGACGATATCCGACTTCCACGAAGCCTTGATCAGGTCGACGACGTTGTCGGGGATCGAAACGTAGTCGAGGCCCTTGGCGATGTCCTTGCCGTCCTTGTAGGCCCAGGCGAAGAACTTCAGCGCTTCACCAGTGGCGGCGACATCCTCGGGAGTCTTGTGGATCAGCACCCAGGTCGACGCGGCGATCGGCCAGGTGGCGTCGCCGGGCTCGTTGGTGATGATGACGTTGAAGTTCTTCGCACCCTTCCAGTCGGCGTTCGAAGCAGCCGAACCGAAGGATTCGAGCGACGGCTCGACAACCTTGCCGGCAGCGTTCAACATCTTGGAGTAGGACAGGTTGTTCTGGGACGCGTAGGCATACTCGACGTAGCCGATGCCGCCGTCGGTCTGCTTGACGGTGTTGGCAACGCCTTCGCTGCCCTTGGCGCCGACGCCGACCGGCCATTCGACCGCCGTATCGGAACCGATCTTGTCCTTCCAGTCGGGCGACAGCTTGACCAGGTAGTTGGTGAAGTTGAAGGTCGTGCCCGAGCCGTCCGAGCGATGCACGACGGCGATCGCGGTCGACGGCAGGGTGAGCGTGGGGTTCAGCGCCTTGATCGCGGCATCGTCCCAGGTGGTGATGGCGCCCAGGTAGATCTGGGCCAACGTCTTGCCGTCGAGAACCAGTTCGCCCGGCTTGATGCCGGTGAGGTTGACGATCGGCACGATGCCGCCCATCACCATCGGAAACTGGACGAGGCCGTTCTTTTCCAGGTCCGCATCGGACATCGGCTTGTCTGTGGCGCCGAAGGTCACGGTCTTGGCGATAACCTGCTTGATGCCGCCGCCCGAGCCGATCGACTGGTAGTTGAGGCCAACGTTGGTGTCTTTCTTGTAGGTGTCGGCCCACTTGGCGAACACCGGATAGATGAAGGTCGAGCCGGCGCCGGAAAGATCAGCTGCCATTGCCGCGGAAAGGGTGAAGGTAGACGCCGTAGCCATTGCAATCGCAACGGCCGCCGAGCGGATGAAATGTCTCATGTGGCCTGCTCCTGTTCGGAAGATGGTCTCTCGGCGCCATTCCTCTCGGCGCCCGCTGAGGCCAATAGCCTTCGATTATTACAGTCGCATGACAGTTTGATGTCACCCCGGTAACGCGTCACTGGGGAAGGGAAGGCGCCAGCCAACCGGCGCTCGCCGGGGAGCCTAGCTTTGCTCCCGGAATCAGGCACTTGCGCCGTTTCAGACCGAAGCCGGCCTGCCGTTTCCGGATCGCTGCCCTGGTAAAGAAAATCCGGACGGGAGCGCGTTGCTCTCAGCCAGAGGATGTCTTGGCCGGGCCATCGCCGAAAACAGGTCCGTTGGGGTAGATTGACGCTGTTTCATGCCGGCGGTCGCTGCTCCCGCCCGTAACTGGAAGAGCGGAATTCGAATATGGCCATTGTCTCGACTGGGCGCCGCCTTTGCTATGGTGCGATCGCACCATAGTCTTGCCTCCAGGGGTTGCGGCGAATCCCGGTTGATTCCCCCAGAACGAGCGGATGCGATGCTAGCCGGCGTTGCGCTGAACCTGGCGACCAGCGCCGATCCAGCGCTCGACCTTCTCGAGTAGGGCCCTGGGACTGATCGGCTTGGGCAGATAATCGTCCATGCCGGCCTCCAGGCAGCGTTCGCGATCGCCCTTCAGCGCATGCGCGGTGACCCCGACGATCGGCACATGGGTGCCGGTTTCTTCCTCCAGCCGGCGAATGGCGGCGGTCGCCTCAAGCCCGTTCATCTCCGGCATCGAGACATCCATCAGGATCATGCATGGATTGAGCCTGCCGAAAGCGTCGAGCGCCTTGCGGCCATTGCCGACGATCTCGAAACCATAACCGGTCTCGCCCAGGATCTGGGTGAAGACCATCTGGTTCACCTCATTGTCCTCGGCCACCAGTATGTCCAGCCTGTCCCCGCCACCGCCGGTCGCCGGCAACCGGGGGCGAACCGCTGGCGGCTGCAGCAGCGCCCGTTGTGCCGATGGCGTCGACCGCTGTGGCTGCGGAACGTCGTTTCGAGCGCCATCGGTGGCGAGCGGCTCCGCCTCGCTGCCGGTCGCGTGGCGATGCCGCTGGATGGTGGCGACCAGCGTCTCCAGCAGCACCGACGACCGCGCCGGCTTGATCAGCTGGGCATCTATGCCGAGATCGCGATAGCTGGTGTTGGCGAGCGACTGGTCGACCGAGGTCAGCATGATGATCGGCGTGTCGGCAAGGCCGGCGGTGTTGCGCACGATCCGTGCCATTTCGGCGCCGCTCATGCCCGGCATCTGATAGTCGAGCACGACACAGTCGACCGGCACGTCATAGGCGGCGGCGGCGAACAGCACCTTGAGGCCCTCGGCGCCGCTTTCGGCCGCGCAGGAATCGAAGGTCCACGATGTCATCTGCTCGGTCAAGATAGCGCGGTTCACGGCATTGTCGTCGACGATCAGCACGCGCGCGCCGGTCACGTCCACGGGCATGATGCGTTGCCCGTCCTGCTGCCCGGCCCTTGGCAACGTGACCGTGAACCAGAAGGTCGAGCCCTTGCCCTCGGCGCTCTCGACACCAATGTCGCCGCCCATCAGATCGACGAGCCGCGAGGTGATGGCGAGGCCGAGGCCGGTTCCCTCGTGCCGTCTTGTCGAGGAGGTGTCGACCTGGCTGAACTTTTCAAACACGAGTTTCAGCTTCTCCTCGGGGATACCGATGCCGGTATCGGTAACCGAGATCGTCAGTTTCGTTCCCGTCGGAACCCGTTCGCCGGTGACGTCGACCAGCACATGGCCTTCGTCGGTGAACTTCACCGCGTTGCCGACAAGATTGGTGACGATCTGCCTGATACGGCCGACATCGCCGATGAACATGCTTTCGAGACGAGGCTCGACGCGCACGATGAGCTCGAGGTCCTTCTCCTTGGCGCGGGTCGAAACCAGCGTCGCCACATCCTCGATCGCCTCGGCAAGGTTGAAGGGCGCCGGATCGAGCACCAGCTGGCCGGCATCGATCTTGGAGAAATCCAGGATGTCGTTGATGATGGTGAGCAGCGCGTTGCCCGATTTCACGATGATGTCGGTGAACGTCTTCTGCTTCGGGTCGAGGTTCGATTTGGCCAGCAGTTCGGCCATGCCGAGCACGCCGTTCATCGGCGTGCGGATTTCATGGCTCATATTGGCGAGGAATTCCGACTTGGCGCGGTCGGCGAGCACGGCGCGCTGACGCGCCTCGCGCAGTTCGGCCTCGCGCAGCTTCAACTCGGTGATGTCGGTGGTCGACCCGATCAGGTAGAGCGAGCCGTCGGACGCGATCATCGCCCCCTTGCGGGCGAACTGGTGGCGCACGCTGCCGTCGGCGAGCGTCACGGTTTCCTCGACCTCCTGCGTTTCGCCGGTGCGCAGCACGGCGAGATCGCTGTTGACGAAGGCTTCGCCATCCTGTCCGAAAATCTCGATGTCGGTCTTGCCGAGCGCATCTTCCCTGCTGAGACCGGTGAGATCGCACCAGCCCTTGTTAACGTAGAACTGCCTGAGGTCCGAGCGCTTGGCGTAGATCGAGACCGGCACGTTGTCGATCAGGCTGCGGAACACCTCGTTCTCGCGCATGCTCTCTTCCAGCGCACGCTCGCGCGCCTTGACCTCGGTGATGTCCGTGCTCGAACCGACCAGATGCACCGATCCGTCCAGCGCCACCAGGCGGCTCTTGCGCGTCATCAACTGCCGCAGCGTGCCGTCGCGATGGGTGACGGGCTCCTCGATCTCCCTGACGCGACCGGTGACGACGACCTCGGTGTCGTCGTGGCTGTAGCTTTCGGCCTCTTCGGCACCGAACAGCTGGCGGTCGGTGAGGCCGATGACGTCTTCCTTGGCAATGCCGGTCAGCGCGCACCAGGCCTTGTTGACGAATTCGATGCTCAGATCCTGCGCCTTGATGAAGGCGGCCACCGGCAGCTCGTCCATGACGTGCCGGAACAGATCGATCTGGCGCATGCTTTCCTGCAGCGCCTTTTCGCGGCTCTTGATCTCGGAGATGTCGACGCGCACGCCGATGAAGGTGCCATCCTCGGTCCGCATGTCGTAGACCTGATACCAGCGGCCATCGGGATTGAGACGCTCATAGGATGAGTTGGGCAAACGGTAGCGGGCAAGAATGCCGTCGAGCCAGCGCTCGGGATCGCTGTCGTACAGTTTGTCGACTTCGGGGTCGCCACTAAGGCGGAAATAGCCGACCGAATGGCCAAGCGCCAAGGCCTCGCGGAAGGTGCGGCCTGCCTGCCACACGGGCTTCAGTTCGGGCAGCGTGTCCTGCAGCTTGCGGTTGGCGAAGACGAACTTGTCGTCACGGTCATAGATGATGACGGCGGCCGGCAGCGATTCCAGCACGGTCGCGAGGTTCTTGCGTGCGTCCTCGGCTTCCGTCTCGCGGCGCTTCATGTCGGAAATGTCGAAGATGAAGCCGGCGACATAGTTGCGGCCGCTGGCCATGCCGACGCGGCTCTTCCTGACGATGCGCGAGCGGCTGGCGCCCTCGGCCTCGAAATTTTCTTCCACTTCGTAGGGCCGTCCGGTGGCCAGCACGTCCCGTTCGCTCTGTTCGAAAAGCGCGACATCGTTCAGCGTGAGGAAATCGCCGCCGGGCTTGCCGAGCATGGCCCGAGGCGTCTGGCCGAACAAGGTGGCGAACGCCTCGTTGACGAACACGAAGCGCAGATTGTCGTCCTTGACGAAGATCGGATCCTTGACGGCGTTGATGACCGCTTCCGCCAGCCGCGCTTTCTCCAGCGCGTCGGCAAGTTCGGCTTCGCGGTTCTTCATGTCGGTGACGTCGACATAGGAAATCAGCCGCCTGCCCCCGGCCAGCGGTGCCATCGACGAAATCAGCGTGCGGCCGTCATTGCGCGGGAACTGCCGCGATCCGGCCGTGCCGGCCCTGATTTCCGCCTCGCGATCGGCGATATGCTGCTGCCAAGTCGCGTCCTCGGAGCCGTACGGGTCGACGTCGCGGCTGGCGTTCATCAGATCGCGGAAGTTGCAGCCGATCTCGGCGCGCCGGGCGTCGATCTGCCAGAAATCATAGAAAGCACGGTTGATGACTTCGGCGCGCATGTCGGCATCGAGGACGAGGACGCCGATCGGCATCTGATCGACCATGGTGCGGAGATTGGCGAAGGTTTCGGCGATCTTGGCGTTGGCGCTCTCGATCTCGGCATCGCGACGCTTGACCTCGGTGACCTCATAATAGGTCAATAGCCGCTTGCCCCCGGACAGCGCCGTCACCGAGAACATCATCGTCCTGCCATTGGCATGGGAAAACTCGCGTGGCGCGACGGAGCCGGCGCGAATCTCCTCGATGCGGGTGGCGAGGTAGCGCTGCCATTGCTGTTCGTCGAGGTCGCCGTAGATGCCGTTGCGGCGGTTGAGTTCCATTAACAGGCTGAACGGAGCGCCGACGGTCACTGCGCCTTCCGGAATCCTGGAGAGGTCGCGATAGGCCTTGTTGACGATCAACGTGTCGAGCACGGCGTCAAGCAACACGACCCCCATGTGCATGGCGTCCATCGTGCGCTCGAGATCGGCAAGAAGCTGGGCCGGCTCGCCGCTTGCCGGCGGCCCCTGCTCCAGCTTCTCGAAGGCGCCGGCCAGCGCCGTGACGTTGCGGCCGATGCCGCGATAGCCGATGAATTGTCCCGTGTCGTCAAACCTCGGAAAACCGGTGGTCAACACCCAACGGCAATCGGCGCGGCCACCTTTCAGTTCATAGACGAAGTCGCGAAACGGCCGGTGCGCCTGCAGATCCTCCAGATGTGCGGCGGCACTGCGGTCGCCGTTCAGGACCTGCTTGAGGAAATCGAAGCGGAATCGGCCAAGCACATCGGCCGGATCGATGCCGGTGGCTGCCTGGTAGTTTTGCGACAGCCAGGAGAATCGCAGCTCGGCGTCGGTCTCCCAGACCCAGTCCGAACTGGCTTCGACCAGTTGGCGAAGCGCGTCGGCCGAATCCATGTCGGCGGCGCACGATGGTGCACCGTCGCCATGCGACGTCGATTTGCGAGTCCCACGTTTGCCGCGCGTTGCTTCGTCCGCTTCCGCCATGCCATCCCACCCCGAAAACCAAGGTCGAACCCCCTCCGTGGTTCGTCGGCGGAATGTGCCCGAGAAGCATTAACGATCCGCTAACCTTAACGGCTGGTTAGAGAGCGATCGGCCGGTCCGGCCTGCGTTATTCCGCCCGGTTGTCGGCGAGCTCGTAGCCGCTATATAAGCACCCAGGGGTGTTGCTAATGTTCGGACGGATTTTGCCTTTTTTCGTGGGCGTGTCGCTGCTTTCTGGCAGTGGCTGCTCGCGCACCTATGATGGCACCGTCGTCATCCCGAGGCCGCTCGATGTCCGGCGTTTCTGGGATCGGCCGCCACCAAATGTCGAATACGCCCAGCCGCAGGCTGAAAGCGGCGCTTTTCCGGTGGCGCCGCAGCCGCCGAGGCGCTTTTCCGAGGGCACCGCGCCGAGACGGCACCAGACCAGGGTTTCGACGCCGCCCTCGCTGTCTTCCGCCCCGGCGAAGCCGCTGGCATGCAGGAATGTCAGCGAACCCGGCAAGAGAATTCGCATGGTCTGCGACTGACGCCCGGAAAAGCCCTTTCAAGGCAATTGCCTTACAGCGAGGCCGCACCCTTTTTGGGCTCTGCCGCACCGAGCTTGTCGAGCGCAAGCCGAACCTGGCGCAAATCGTCCTGCCAGCCGTCATCGTCGTTCATCGGGCTTTCCGACGCGGCTCGCTGCAATCCCCGCGCCTCGGACTCGATCTCGCGCAGCCCAGCGATCTTCTGCTCGGATGTCAGGGCATCGTCCTCGACGATCTCCAGCACCCTCATTTCCCTGAATGTGGCCATGGCGTTTCTCCTGGCTGATGTCGATGACAACGCTGCGAGCGCCCCTGCGTTCCAGGCGTATCGCGTGCCCGCTTCCGGCAGGCTTGCCGATACCGGTCAGCCGTCGACTTCGGAACGGCTTTAGGAAGAAGGCCGCGCCGACCACACAGAGCCGGTGGCTGGCAGTGCCACGAAGCCGCGATCAAACCATCGTTACCGGCTGCCCTCCCGAAACCTTTGCCCGGCCTTCGGCGTTGATGGTCGAAGGAGAACGCAGATGTCGATCCATTTCACGGTCTCGGACCTGACAAGAAACCTGTTTCACTCGCTTGGGCTGGATCACGAACGCGCGCCAAGGCCTCTCAGCCCCGAGCACAAGCTGCTGCTGGAATGCTATCTGGCTGGCCAGATTCCGGAATCGGCCTGGAATGACTATGTCTTCGAGACGCCCGATCTTGCGCGCCATGCAGATGCCAGGCGCAGTCATCACTGAGCCCGCGTAGTCATCACCGAGCCCGAATGGGTCAAAGGGTCGCGCCTGCCCACCGGTGCATGCCGGCTTCGGCCTATTTTTTTGGAGAGGTGAATTGCAACGTGAACACGTTGCCTGCCATGCCTTGCGCCAGCGTCGGCGAAAAGGATAAGGGCAGACAGTTCTGCAAGGCCGTGGTGGCGGCATCGACGAATGATTTCTTGGCCTTGGCGTCGCCGTCCACCTTGATTGCCGTCGGCCTCGGTGGACCGATCAGCGTGCCGTCGCGCTTCAAGCTGAAGCTCAAGGTGACACTGGCATTTCCGGCGTCGGCCGGCGGCGTCCAGCATGCCTGGATCGCGGCCCTCACTTCGTTCATGGTGTTGAGCGGCGCGGCAAACGACGGGCAGGCGATGCCTGCCGACATCACGCCCGCAATCGCAAGCTTGGCCACGCTTTTCATCGCAATCCCCACGTCTTCACCGTCAACCGACAATCCCTGCCGGACTGCCGGAATGGATGGTAAGGCCAACACCGGCAATGACAATATCTCTCGATAAAAAGTTGATGCCGAAAAACGCTTGCACCGCCTGCTCGTCTCACCGCCGGCGATGGCGTGTGAAAAGCAAAAAGGCCGGCATTGCGCCGACCTTTCCTTTCACCTCGGCGCCAGTACATCCGTGGTCGCGGGGTGAATTACCGGCAGTAGACAGGGTATTGGTTAACGAATCCTTAACCTCAGGCCTTGGCCTGCGACCTCACATAGGCGATGTAGCCGCGCACGTCGGCGGCCGGCTCGGCGTAGGCCTTGCCGAGCTTCTTCTCGATCGCCTCCACATAATCCTTCGCCCATTTGGGCAAGGGGTAGTCGATGACGGCCAGGAATTCGAGCGTCGCCGCCAGGCGGATGTCGGCGATCGAAGGGTTCGAGCCGCCGATGAACGGCTTGCCGTCCCTGAAGAAGCTGTGGAACACCTCCAGCGGCTCGGCGATCGCGGCCATGGCTGCTTTCTGGGCTTCGGACTTCTTGTCGGGGTGGGCGTCGCTATGGCCGACCTCGCCGGCATATTGCGGGAAGCCAAGCGCCGGATAGGTGGCGCGTGCGACATAGGGGTAGAGCGTTCCGATCAGATAGAACATGGCGCTGTCGATCATGGCCCGCTTGGCCGGTGCCTTCGGGTAGAACTTCTCCAGCCCATGCTTGTTGGCGAGATACTGCATGATGGCGCAGCTTTCCCACAGAACGCCGCGTGGCAGGCTCTTGTCCTCGATCATTGGCGTCAGATGCGCCGGGTTGCGCGCCATGTATTCGGGCGAGCGCGTGTTGCCCCAGGCGTCGGTCTCGGCATGATCGAACCCGGCCGCTCTCGCAAACACACGAACGGTCATGTTGTTGACGCTCGGCTTCAGCATGCTGAGCTTCAGCACCGGCTTCTTCGCCGACTTCGCCTTCGCCTTCGGTGCGGACGTCTTGGTGGAACCCTTGGCCGCAGGCTTTGCCGCCGCCTTCGCGGCAGCTTGTGGCGCTGGCTTGGCTGCTGGCTTCGCAGCCTTTCCCACCGGCTTTGCGGCTGCCTTGGCCGCCGGCTTCTTCACACCCTTGATCGCTGTCTTTGCCATTGTGTTCCTCCCTTTTGTTTTGGCTATCGTCAGTATGGGTTCTTCGGCGCCCGGTCGTCCGACAAGGTTGCGCGGGAACGCTCGACAAGCGCCTGGATCGCATCGGCGAGATGCACTTCCGCGATGTTATAGTCGCCGCGCGCGACACGCAGTCCGTGCGCTTCCATCAGCACGTCGGCATGGGTGAAGCCCGCCGGCGGCTCGAAGCGGTAGGAGGCGAGCTCTATCAGCAGGCCGAGCGGGTCCTCGAAATAGATCGAATCCATGAAGCCGCGATCCTTGACGCCGCTGTGCTTGATGGCGCGCTCGTCGAGCCGGGCGACCGCCTGCAGGAAGGTGACGCGCGACACCGAAAAGGCGATGTGGTGGACGCAACCCGGGTCGGTCGGCGTGCGCCGTTTCTCCGGCGTGCGGCTCTCGTCGGTGAAGATGGTGATCAGCCGGCCGTCACCGGGATCGAAATAGAGGTGGCTTTCACTCGCCTTGTCGAGATTGGGCTGCTCGAAGACGAACGGCATGCCGAGCACGCCTTCCCAGAAATCGATCGATGTCTGGCGCCCGGCGCCGACCAGGGTGATGTGATGCACGCCTTGCGATTGCAGTTTCTGCATTGTCTCCCTCCCGAGGCATCGACTGCCCGTCCGGATCTGCTCGGGCAACGGCGTTCTGTGCGCCGCTCTAGCCCAGCCTGAGCATCCATGACGCGCGATGCTAATCCAATCGGCCCCGCTGCGCCAGAAGCGGCGAATGCGACCTGGGTTGGACGATTGGTGGAGAGTTCTGAGAAAGAGGTGCGCCCAAGGCGCAGCGCACCAAAAGCAAAAAGGCCGGCACTGAGCCGACCATTTTCTTTCGACATTTGCACCGGTACATCTGGTCGCGCCGAAAGCGAATTGCCTCCGGTAGATAGGCGAATCGTGAGCGAAATCTTGATTTCGCCCGCGCAGCACAATCGTCAGTCGAGAAAGATGATTTTCTTGAACGCCATCATCTCTCCCATGACGTTGCCGCTGTCATCGACCTGCTGCCCTTGCCCGACCGTAACGGTCACGCGTTTTCCCTTGTAGCGAGACGGCATCACGGTCTGCTCGTTCCAGCTTTCGCACTCGGGTGCAGCACACAGGCCAACTTGCTCGGCCTTCTTGCGATCAACAATGGTCAGATAGCAATTGTCACCACATTCGAAGCCTCGAATGGTACCCGCGATCTTCCTGTCCTTGGAGAACGACGGGTTACACTGGGCAATCACGGACACGGAGACGAGGAGGGTCAAGGCCAGTTGTTTCATGCGGCCAACTTGCTGCAACAGGCCTTGCTGCGCAAGCATCACATCTGGCAGAAAATCACTTGGTACGCCCAAGGGGAATCGAACCCCTGTTCCCGCCGTGAGAGGGCGGTGTCCTGACCGCTAGACGATGGGCGCGTTCAAGAACCGGCGATATAGGCTGACGGCTGGGAAAAAGCAACTGGGGTTCGGCGGCTTTCCCGCATCGAGGAAAAGTCGGCTGCAGGCCTACCGTTTCGGCTCGATCAGGTCCCAGAGATTGCCGTGCAGATCGGCGAAAACCGCCACCGTGCCATAGGGCTCGAAGCGCGGCGCCTCGCGGAACTCGACGCCCTTCTCCAGCATCGCCGCATGGTCGCGGGCAAAGTCGTCGGTCTCGAGGAACAGAAACACCCGGCCGCCGGTCTGGTTGCCGATGCTTTTGCTCTGAGCCTCGTCGGAAGCCTCGGCCAGAAGCAGCCTGGCGCCTTGCCCGTTGGCCGGCGCCACCGTCACCCAGCGCTTGCCGCCGCCGAGATCGACGTCCTCGACGAGCAGGAAGCCGAGCCGCTCGACATACCAGGCAATCGCCTCGTCATAGCTGGCGACGACTAGCGCTACCGTCGCGACCCGGCGATGTTCGGCGAACCCGGTCATGCCCGAGGTTCACGCATTTGCTGCGGCCGGCTCATTTGTTGCGGATCGCGAAACGGCCGATCAGGCGGCGCTCGGCGATATCGTAGACGAAGATCGTGCGGCTGCCGTCGGCAAGCTCGGCGTCGATCGAGACGCGATTGCCGGACAGCGACTGGCTGACCACCTTGGCGCCGACCGGCAGCACGATGTCGCCGCTGATCGGCTCGCCGGCAGGCGCCTGGATGTCGCCGGCCAGTGGTGGGGTCGCGGGCGGTGCGTTGCGCGCTTTGTAGACAAGGGCCCCGATCACCACCATAAGGGCAAGAAACAGCAGGCCGAGATTGATCCCGACGAAGCGGACGAGTTTCTTGCGCACCTTTTCGACCTCCGGGTCGAGCGGCTTCTCCCGACCTTCAACTGGGTCTTCCTCGGCGATGGCCATGGCAAAGCATTCCGGAACGATTTTCGATGAGCGCTCATAGCGAAGAGGCCCCCGAATTGATAGAGGACCAATTCATAGGGGCAGTACCCACCGTGCTGGTCGCGGGTGCGGATGCGGCCGGCCAGCGCCTCGACCAGTGGCTGGCGGCCAACCTCGGTCCGGACATGTCGCGCAGCCGCGTGCAGATGCTGATCAGGCAGGGCGCGGTCAAGGTCGACGGCAAGCCTGTCGAGGAGACCAAGCGCAAGATGACCGCGGGCGAAAGCGTGTCGGTCGCCATGCCGGAGCCGGAGCCGGCCGAGCCGCAAGGCGAAAACATCCCGCTCGATGTGCTCTATGAGGACGGCGAACTGATCGTCATCAACAAGCCGGCCGGGCTTGTCGTGCACCCGGGCGCCGGCAACTGGACCGGCACGCTGGTCAACGCGCTGATCCATCACTGCGGCGACAGCCTGTCGGGTATCGGCGGCGTACGGCGGCCGGGCATCGTCCATCGCCTCGACAAGGAGACCAGCGGCGTCATGGTGGTCGCCAAGACCGACCGCGCCCACAAGTCGCTGTCCGAAGCCTTCGCCGATCACGGCCTGACCGGCGATCTCGAACGCGCCTATCTGGCGCTGGTCTGGGGCATCCCGCAGCGGCCGGCGGGAACGGTCGACGCGCCGCTCGGCCGCGCCGCCGACCGGGTGCGCCGCGCCGTGGTGCCGGAAGGCCGCGACGATGCCCGCCATGCCGTCACCCACTTTGCCGTGCAGGAGCGTTTCGGCGACAAACAGCAGGAATTCGCCACGGCAAGCCTGGTTGAATGCCGGTTGGAAACCGGCCGCACCCACCAGATCCGCGTCCACATGGCGCATATCGGCCATCCCGTGATCGGCGACCCGGATTACGGCCAGGCGTTCCGCACCAAGGCCAACCGGCTGCCTGAACCGCTGAAAAGCCAGGTCAAGGCATTTTCCCGGCAAGCTTTGCATGCCTGGCTCCTTGCATTTCGTCACCCGGCTACCCATCTAACGATGAGGTTCGAGGCGCCGTTGCCGGGGGACATGGAGGAACTCGTCGGCGGCTTCCGCAAGCTTTGAACCCCGTCAACAACACCCTTCAAGGCTAACCTTCAAAACCTGACCCGCATTGTTCACTTCAACGTGACACACTGTTTCGTGTTGAACAAACGTCTGTCTTTTCTGGTTTTGTTCCTGTATAAACACCTGACGTCGCGAGCGAGCCTTTTGGTGCTCGTGTCATATGCCCGCCGCGTTTCGGGGGCATCACTCCAATAGAGAGGGGGCGCTATCATGGCCCAGTCATTACCCAGTATCGTTTCCGGCGAAGGCGGCCTCAGCCGCTACCTGGAAGAAATCCGCCGCTTTCCCATGCTGCAGCCGCAGGAAGAGTACATGCTCGCCAAGCGTTACGCCGAGCATGAAGACACTTCTGCTGCGCACAAGCTCGTCACCAGCCATTTGAGGCTCGTCGCCAAGATCGCCATGGGCTATCGTGGCTATGGCCTGCCGATCGGCGAAGTGATCTCGGAAGGCAATGTCGGCCTGATGCAGGCCGTCAAGAAATTCGAACCCGAGCGCGGCTTCCGCCTCGCGACCTATGCCATGTGGTGGATCAAGGCCTCGATCCAGGAGTACATCCTGCGCTCGTGGAGCCTGGTCAAGATGGGTACGACCGCCAACCAGAAGCGTCTGTTCTTCAACCTGCGCAAGGTGAAGGGCAAGATCCAGGCGCTCGACGATGGCGACCTGAAGCCCGACCAGATCACCGAGATCGCCACCCGCCTCAACGTGTCCGAAGCCGAAGTGGTGTCGATGAACCGCCGCCTATCGGGCGACGCCTCGCTCAACGCGCCGATCCGGGCGAGCGAGGGCGAGTCCGGCGAATGGCAGGACTGGCTGGTCGACGACCACGAAAGCCAGGAAGATATGCTGATCGAGCAGGACGAGCTGGAAAACCGGCGCGGCATGCTGTCAGGCGCTCTTGCCGTGCTCAACGAGCGCGAGCGGCGCATCTTCGAGGCCCGTCGCCTCGCGGAAGAGCCGCTGACCCTGGAAGAGCTGTCGGCCGAGTTCGACATCAGCCGCGAGCGCGTGCGCCAGATCGAGGTGCGCGCCTTCGAGAAGGTGCAGGATGCGGTCAAGGCCGCCGCCAAGCGCCAGACCCAGGCGCTGCGCACCATCGAGGCACAGCCGGCGGCTTGAAGCCAGCTTCGGCACGAAACAGAACGGCGGCGTCAGGAAACTGGCGCCGCTTTTTTGCGTCTTAGCGTCGGCGCTGGCGGTTGGCGAAGGCGAGGCTACAGCCGATCTCCCCCTCTTGCGTGTGAGATTGGCAGTTTCAGCAACGGCGTACCCTCAAAGTGAATCCAGCGGGAACTTCAGGTATCGCCGGCCATTGGCTTCCGGCTCCGGCAACCGGCCGCCATTCATGTTGACCTGCAGCGCATGCAGAATCAGCCTCGGCATCGGCAGCGTCCTGTCGCGGGCTTCGCGCAGGGCGACGAAATCGGCCTCGACACGCGCGGCAACGAGGTGGATGTTGGTGGCCTTCTGCATCGCGATCGTGCTTTCCCACAGGGGTTCGCGCCCACCGGCCTGATAGTCGTGGCCAACGAAGACGCGCGTCTCGTCCGGTAACGCCAGGATGCCCTGGATCGAGTGCCAGAGCCGCGCGGCGCTCCCGCCGGGAAAATCCGCTCTCGCCGTCCCGCTGTCGGGCATGAACAGCGTATCGTGGACGAAGGCGGCATCACCGACCACATAGGTGATCGAGGCCAGCGTGTGCCCGGGTGAGAAAAGCACCTTGACTGGAACGGTTCCGATCCGGAACGTCTCGCCTTCCCCGAACAGCCTGTCCCATTGCGAGCCGTCGGCGGGAAAATCCGGCCAGTTGTAGATCGCCTTCCATAGTTTCTGGACTTCGACGACCCTGTCGCCGATGGCGGTGGGTGCCCCGGTCTTCTGCTTCAGGTAGTGCGCCGCCGAGAAATGATCCGCATGTGGATGGGTGTCGAGAATCCACTCGAGCTCGAGCCCGTTGTCCCGGATGAAATCGAGCAAGGCGTCCGCGTTCTTCGTAGCGGTCGCACCGGACTTCTCGTCGAAATCGAGGATCGGATCGATGATGGCGCATCGCTTCGTCGCCTGGTCGGCGACGACATACTGGATGGCCCCGGTCGGCTTGTCATAGAAGCCGCTGACCTGCGGCCTGGCCAAAGCTACGTCCAATTTCGGCTTCCCCAAACCCCTGAGGCAATTCCAGGAAAAGCGTGAAACGGTTTTCCGTCCGGAATTGCGTCGAAACAACGGGCTGGAGTGGTTCCACGGTTCCGCGAAACGATGGACCGCCCCGGCCGACAGGAATGATTTTCTCTGGCGGCACCCGAGAGGAGCATGGTTGTCCACTCGGGTGGCTCAGTCAAGCATCCCTTGGCTCACAAGGGCAAGAAAGCCAAAAACCGTTCCGAAGCGCTCAGGCGGACGGCTGCTTGGTCTTCCTGAGATAGGGCAGGATGGTCTCGAAGGCGCCGAAACGCTTGATGGCATCCTCGTTTGAAACGGCGGCGGTGATGATGACGTCCTCGCCCTGCTTCCAGTTTGCCGGCGTCGCCACCTGGTGCTTGGCGGTGAGCTGCATGGAATCGACCGCGCGCAGGATCTCGTCGAAGTTGCGGCCCGTGGTCATCGGGTAGGTCAGCACCAGCTTGATCTTCTTGTCCGGCCCGATGACGTAGACCGAGCGCACGGTGGCGTTGTCGGCGGGCGTGCGGCCTTCCGAAGTCTCGCCGGCACCGGCGGGCAGCATGTCGTAGAGCTTGGCGACCTTGAGGTCCTTGTCGCCGATCAGCGGATAGTGCACCGAATGGCCGGTCGCCGTCTTGATGTCGGCCTGCCACTTGTCGTGGCTCGCAACCGGGTCGACGGAGATGCCGATGATCTTGACGTTGCGTTTCTTGAATTCGCCCTCCAGCCCGGCCATCGTGCCAAGCTCGGTCGTGCAGACCGGCGTGAAGTTTTTCGGGTGGCTGAACAGGATCGCCCAGCCGTCACCGATCCATTCGTGGAACTTGATCGTCCCTTGCGTGGTCTCGGCGGTGAAATCCGGTGCGATGTCGTTGATACGAAGGCTCATGGTCCCTACCCCTGTGAAATGCCGCCGGCTGGCGGGTTCGGACCCTTTTACCACTCCGGCGGCGACCTTCAAACGCCGAGGCCGCCGGCTGCGACGCGGCCCGCGAAAAATTTTCGCCTTTTGCTGGAGAATGCGGAAATTTACCTACCGGCAGCGGTGAAGCCTAGGACTTCACGGCCAGCGTCGTCGTCAGGTCTTCCATCCGCTGCGCCAGCGCGCCGAGCGCAGTGGTCAGCACGCTGTCGTTCTTGTCGGCCTTGGTCAGCGCGTCGTCGCGCGTCTTGCGCAGTGTCAGAACTTCGCTTTCCATGCCCTTGACGCGCTTCTGGAGCTCGGAGAGTTCGTCCATCACCATGATGCCGGCCATCACGGTGAGCCGCTGGTCGCCGATCTCGCCAAAAGAATCCTTCAGATGCGAGACGTAGCGATCGAAGCGTTCGGCCAAGTCGATCAGGTGCTCTTCCTGGCCTTCGTCGCAGGCCATCCGATACTGCTTGCCGTCGATTGAAACCGTGACCTGTGCCATTGGCCTACCTGTCCAGCCCCTACCTGTCCAACACGGCGCGGATGGTTTCCATGGCGGTCACCAGCCGTCGCGACACTTCCTTGTTGGCGTCTTCCAGCCGCTCGGCGCGCGCTTCGGAATTGTCGAGTTCCTGTGCAAGCCGGGAGCGGTCGGCATTCATCCGCTGCACCTCGGCCTCGGCTTCCGAGTAGTCGCGTTCGTGCTCGAGCTTGGCCGCGACGGCATTTTCCAGGCCCTCGATGGCTTTACCCAGCCTGGCGATCACTTCCTTGAGCGTGGCTTCCCCGGTCATGGCTTCGTCCTGTGCCCTGCCCATCACCGAATCGTTCGCGTTCAGAACGCGTTATATGAGAAACATTAGGCACCGGGTGAAGGCAACGTCAACAAAGCTCTCGCGACTGTCCCCCGCTAACGCTAATGTAGACCCGCCAGCGGCATTGCAAGGCCGGCAAATGCGCACCGGTTTGTTGACTAAAAGCCCGCGCCTGCTATGTGTCGCGCACCCCTTTCAAGGCCTCTCCCAAGGCCCCAAACCCCCACCCCGGAGGTACCATGACGTCGCGTGAACAACATGACCGGATGGCCAATGCGATCCGTTTTCTCTCCATGGATGCCGTCGAGAAGGCTCAGTCCGGCCATCCCGGCCTGCCCATGGGCTGCGCCGACATCGCCACGGTGCTGTTCACGCGCTTCCTGAAATATGATCCCAAGGCCCCGCACTGGGCCGACCGCGACCGCTTCATCCTGTCGGCCGGCCATGGTTCGATGCTGCTTTATTCGCTGCTGCATCTGACCGGCTACGAGGACATGACCCTCGACCAGATCAAGCATTTCCGCCAGTTGGGCTCGAAGACCGCCGGCCACCCCGAATACGGCCATGCCACCGGCATCGAGACGACGACCGGCCCACTCGGCCAGGGTCTCGCCAATTCGGTCGGCTTCGCGCTCGGCGAGCGCATCATGAACGCCGCCTTCGGCAACGACCTCGTCGATCACTACACTTATGTGCTGGCCGGCGACGGCTGCCTGATGGAAGGCGTCTCCCAGGAAGCCATCGCGCTTGCCGGTCACCTCAAGCTCAACAAGCTGATCGTCTTCTGGGACAACAACAACATCTCGATCGACGGCCCGGTCTCGCTTGCCGACAACACCGACCAGGTTGCCCGCTTCCAGGCCTCCGGCTGGAACGCCAGCCATATCGACGGCACGGATCCGGAAGCGATCGCCTATGCCATCGAAGCCGCCCGCCACTCCGACAAGCCGACGATGATCGCCTGCAAGACCACCATCGGCTTCGGCGCGCCGACCAAGGCCGGCACCAACAAGGCGCACGGTTCACCGCTCGGCGCCGACGAGATCGCTGGTGCGCGCAAGTTCTTCAACTGGGATTCGCCGCCTTTCGAAATTCCGGCCGACATCCTCGACGCCTGGCGCACGGCCGGCAAGGCCGGCGTCAAGGCGCGCACCGACTGGGAAGGCCGCCTCGCCAAGGCCGACGCGAAGCTGAAGGCTGAATTCGAGCGTCGCCTCGCCGGCAAGCTGCCGTCCAATTTCGACGCCGTCATCGCCGACTACAAGAAGAAGCTCTCGGCCGACAAGCCGAAGGTCGCCACCCGCAAATCGTCCGAGATGGCGCTGGAAGTCATCAACGGCGCCGTGCCCGAGACCATTGGCGGCTCCGCCGACCTGACCGGCTCCAACAACACCAAGACCAGCCAGACCAAGAACATCACGCCCGACGACTATGGCCAGCGCTATGTCCACTACGGTATCCGCGAGCATGGCATGGCCGCAGCGCTCAACGGCTTGACACTGCATGGCGGCCTCATCGCCTATGGCGGCACCTTCATGTGCTTCTCCGACTATGCCCGTCCCTCGATGCGGTTGGCCTCGCTGATGGGCATCCGCTCGATCTTCGTCATGACCCATGATTCCATTGGTCTGGGCGAAGACGGCCCGACCCACCAGCCGGTCGAGCACTTGGCGGCCCTGCGCGCCATTCCCAACCACAATGTCTTCCGTCCGGCCGACGCGGTCGAGACCGCCGAATGCTGGCAGATCGCGCTCGAGTCGGAAAAGACCCCGTCGACGCTGGCGCTGACCCGCCAGAACCTGCCGACGGTACGCACCGAGTTCGTTGCCAAGAACCTGAGCAGCCAGGGCGCCTATGAACTGGCCGCTGCCAGCGGCGAGGCGGCGGTGACGATCTTCGCCACCGGCTCCGAGGTCGAGATCGCGCTTGCTGCCCGCGAGCTGCTGGAAAAGCACGGCCACCCGACCCGCGTCGTGTCGGTGCCCTGCTTCGAACTGTTCGACAAGCAGAGCGACGACTACCGCAAGAAGACGATCGGTAACGCGCCGGTGAAGATGGCGATCGAAGCCGGCATCCGCCAAGGCTGGGATCACCTCATCGGCTCCGACGGCATCTTCGTCGGCATGACCGGCTTCGGCGCCTCGGGCACGATCGAACAGCTTTATCCGCATTTCGGCATCACTGCCGAAGCGGCGGCCAAGGCGGCGGAAGCCCGCCTGCACGGCAAGTAAGGCCCATGCATGTCGCCCAAAAATGCATCGCGGTTTTGGGATAACGACATGCACGAACAAGAATGCTCCCGCGAAACCGCGCACAGCGGTTTCGCGGGACTGGCCCAACCTAATCGATTTAAATCCACGTCGCGGCGGCTGGATTCTTTGCCCGTCCGCCGCTATGAAGCTGCGGACCCATCGTCAGCCTTCCAGCTCTCAGGGAGAGAAAAATGACCGTCAGAGTTGCCATCAACGGATTCGGCCGCATCGGCCGCAACATCCTGCGCGCCATCCATGAATCCGGCCGCAAGGACATCGACGTCGTCGCCGTCAACGATCTCGGCCCGGTCGAGACCAACGCCCACCTCTTGCGCTTCGACAGCGTGCACGGCCGCTTCCCGCATGAGGTTTCGGTTTCCGGCGACCAGATCACCGTCGGCAAGGAGAAGTTCAAGGTCACCGCGATCAAGGACCCAACGCAGCTGCCGTGGAAGGAACTGGGCGTCGACATCGCGCTTGAATGCACCGGCATCTTCACCGCCCGCGACAAGGCCGCCGCGCACCTGACCGCCGGCGCCAAGCGCGTGCTTGTCTCGGCTCCGTCGGACGGCGCCGACCTCACCGTCGTCTACGGCATCAACCACGACAAGCTGACCAAGGACCACATCGTCATCTCGAATGCCTCCTGCACCACCAACTGCCCGGCGCCGCTGGCCGCCGTGCTGCACGAGACGGTCGGCATCGAAAAGGGCATGATGACGACGATCCATTCCTACACCGGCGACCAGCCGACGCTGGACACCATGCACAAGGATCTTTACCGCGCCCGCGCCGCCGCCCTGTCGCAGATCCCGACCTCGACCGGTGCGGCCAAGGCGATCGGCCTGGTCCTGCCCGATCTCAAGGGCAAGCTCGACGGCATCTCGATCCGCGTTCCGACCCCGAATGTCTCGGTCGTCGACTTCAAGTTCATCGCCAAGCGGTCGACCACCGTCCAGGAGATCAACGAGGCGGTGATCGCCGCTTCCAACGGCAAGCTGAAGGGCATTCTCGGCGTCACCCATCACCCGAACGTGTCGATCGACTTCAACCACGATCCGCGTTCCTCGATCATGGCGCTCGACCAGACCAAGGTGATGGACGGCAACTTTGTATCGGTGCTGTCCTGGTACGACAATGAATGGGGATTTTCCAACCGCATGTCCGACACGTCGGTCGCCTTCGGCAAGACCATCGCCTGATCGCAAGAACTCTCCTTTTCGAGACCTCGAACGCCCGGCTTTGTCCGGGCGTTTTTCATGAGGATGAGGGACACTTTCCCGATCTGTGTCCTGAGGGCCAAAACAGCCGGAAATCAGCGGCATAGGTCAAAAAGCCACCCCACCGCCTTGCACTGGTCACGTCTTCGCCCCACTCTCCCTTAAACCAGGAGAGAGACGAATTTGAGGGGCTGATTTTCGGATGGAGCATGCGATCTATGTCGTGACGCTGGTCGGCACCGCGCTTGTTGTCGCCGCCGCGTTTTCGAGCCTGATCGCCTTCCGCTTCGGCGCTCCTCTTCTGCTCCTGTTTCTCTGCATAGGGCTCGCTACAGGAACGGACGGCCTCGGCATCCAGTTCGACAATGCCCGCATCGCCTATTTTGCCGGCTCACTGGCGCTGGCTGTCATCCTGTTCGATTCCGGTTTCGGCACGCCGCTCAACGCCTTGCGGCAGGCGGCGGGCCCGGCGCTGTCGCTGGCGACCTTCGGCGTGCTGCTGACCACCGGCCTGTTTGGCGCCGCCGCCCATTACCTACTCGACCTCACCTGGCTGGAATCCTTCCTGCTCGGCGCCGCTGTGGCCTCCACCGATGCCGCGGCGGTATTTTTCCTGCTGCGCGCGGGCGAGATCAATCTGCGCGAACGCGTGCGCTCGACGCTCGAGGTCGAATCCGGCACCAACGACCCGATCGCCATCTTCCTGACCATCACGCTGGTCGAGATCATCGCCGCTCACGCCAATCCCGAGACCAATGTCCTGGTCACCAACCTGATCCTCGGCTTCCTCCTCAACATGGGGCTCGGCGCCGTCGTCGGCGTGCTCGGCGGCCTCGCCATCGTGCGCCTCGTCGACCGGCTCAATCTCGACCACGGCCTGCTGCCGATCTTCGTGCTCACTCTGTCGCTGATGGTCTTTGCCGCCGCCGGCGCCATCGGTGGCTCGGGTTTCCTGGCGGTCTATCTTGCCGGCCTGGTCGCCGGCAATTCCGACATCCGCGCCGTCACCATCCTCAAGCGCTTCCAGGACGGCATGTCATGGCTGGCGCAGATCATCATGTTCCTGATCCTGGGCCTGTTCGCGACGCCCTCGCAATTTCCGGCGATCCTGGTGCCAGCGGTTCTGCTCGGCCTGTTCCTGATGTTCGTCGCCGGGCCGATCGCGGTCTGGGTCTGCCTGGTCCCGTTCCGTTTGCCGCGCCCCGAGGTCGCCTTCGTCTCCTGGGTCGGCCTGCGCGGTGCCGTCTCGATCCTGCTTGCCATCACCCCGCTGCTCGGCGGGCTGGAAAACGGCCGCCTCATCTTCAACACCGCCTTCATCATCGTCCTGGTGTCGCTGGTCATCCAGGGCTGGACGGTCGGGCCGTTGGCCCGTCGCCTCGGCCTCATCGTACCGGCGCGGCTCGGACCGCTGGACAAGGTCGAGCTCGAGCTGCCCGGCTCCGCCCATCACGAGCTTCTTGCCTACCGCGTGGCGCCCGGCAGCCCGGTGGCGCGCGGCGAGCGCATCCCGCGCTGGGCGCGGCCCTCGCTGGTGCTGCGCGATGGCCGCTCGATGCGCTTCCAGGACATGGGCCGGCTCGCCGCCGGCGATCAGGTCTACATCTTCGTGCCGGACCGCTATCCGCGCCTGCTCGACAAGCTGTTCGCCAGTCGCGCCGTGGTCGATCCCGAAGATGCCGATTTCTTCGGCGCCTTCGCGGTGGATCCGGCGCGCTCCGCCGCTGAACTGGAGGCGGCTTACGCGCCGGGACTGACCGAAGCCGAGCAAAAACTCACCGTCGGCGCCCTGGTCACGGCACGGCTCGGCGGCCATGCCGAATATGCCGACCGCGTGCTGCTCGGTCCGATCGAGCTGATCGTCCGCGACGTCGACGACAAGGGCAGGATCACCGGCCTCGGCCTTTCCTTCGAGCCGACCGCACCCGTGGCACGGGTGCCGGTTTTCCTGAGCGCCGGCGAAATCGGCGACCGTGTCTCCGCCTTTGTCCGCAACTGGCGCAAGCCGACTGAAACGCAGATGGCGGAGGCGCAGGCCGAGGCGCCGCCGCCCCCGGGGCCTGAGACACAAAAGGCGACAACCGAAGGCTGACCGCGCCTGACAGGCGGGCGGGATCATTTTTCCGCGTGGCCCGCGTCTGGAGGCTTGCATCATCGTTGGCGCGGGGTATGGTCCCGGCGATTTTTCCGCGAAAGGAACCCGCATGGCCGCCTTCAAGACCCTGGACGATATCGGCAACATCAGCGGCAAGCGCGTTCTGGTGCGTGTCGACCTCAATGTTCCCGTCGCTGGCGGCAAGGTCACCGACGCCACCCGCATCGAACGCATCGCCCCGACCATCGCGGAGCTGTCCGGCAAGGGCGCCAAGGTCATCCTGCTCGCCCATTTCGGCCGGCCCAAGGATGGCCCCTCGCCTGAATTCTCGCTGGAGCCGATCGCCAGGGCCACAGCTGAGGTGCTCGGCCGTCCCGTTGGCTTTGCCAGCGATTGCGTCGGCGACACGGCGGCGAGCGCCGTCGCCGCCATGAACAAGGGCGACGTGCTGCTGCTCGAAAACACCCGCTTCTACAAGGCCGAGGAGAAGAATGACCCGGCCTTCACCGAAAAGCTCGCCGCCAATGGCGACATCTTCGTCAACGACGCCTTCTCCGCAGCGCACCGCGCCCACTCCTCAACGGAGGGGCTGGCGCATCTCTTGCCGTCCTTCGCCGGCCGCACCATGCAGGCCGAACTCGAAGCGCTGGAGAAGGGGCTGGGAAATCCGGTCCGTCCGGTCGTCGCCATCGTCGGTGGCGCCAAGGTCTCGACCAAGATCGACCTGCTGATGAACCTGGTGAAGAAGGTCGACGCCCTGGTCATCGGTGGCGGCATGGCCAACACCTTCCTGGCCGCGCGCGGCACCGATGTCGGCAAGTCGCTGTGCGAGCATGACTTGGCCTCGACCGCCAAGCAGATCATGATCGAGGCCGCCGAGTCCGGCTGCGCCATCATCCTGCCGGTCGACGGCGTCGTCGCCGTGGAATTCAAGGCAGGCGCGGCCAGCGAGACCGTCGCCATCTCGGACGTGCCCGCCGACGGCATGATCCTCGATGTCGGCGCCAAGACGGTGAAAGCCGTCGGCGAATGGATCGACCGCGCCGCGACGCTGGTCTGGAACGGCCCGCTCGGCGCCTTCGAGATCGAGCCCTTCGACCACGCGACCGTGGCGGCGGCGAAGCACGCTGCGGCGCGCACCAAGGAAGGCAAGCTGGTCTCCGTCGCCGGCGGCGGCGATACGGTGGCGGCGCTCAACCATGCCGGCGTCGCCGACGACTTCACCTATGTCTCGACCGCCGGCGGCGCTTTCCTGGAATGGATGGAAGGCAAGCCGCTGCCCGGCGTCGACGTGCTGAAGCGCTAAAGGATAGCGAACAGGGGCGCCGGAGACTTTCAATCGATTCGAGCTTTCCGATGCCATTCCTTTGGCGGTAGACTTCCGTTAAGCGCGGAACAGACCCTTCAGGAGAAGCACAATGAGCGAACGTCTCGAAGACATTGCCGCCGCGATCGTGGCCGGTGGCAAGGGCCTGCTGGCTGCCGACGAAAGCTCCGGCACCATCAAGAAACGCTTCGATGTCATCGGCGTCGAATCGACTGCGGACAGCCGCCGCGACTATCGTGAGATGATGTTCCGCGCCTCCGACGCGATGACGAAATACATCTCCGGCGTCATTCTCTATGACGAGACCATCCGCCAGAAGGCCGCCGACGGCACGCCGCTGGTCGACATCATCAAATCGGCCGGTGCCATTCCCGGCATCAAGGTCGACGCCGGCGCCAAGCCTCTGGCCGGCTTTCCCGGCGATACCATCACCGAGGGTCTGGACGGCCTGCGCGAGCGCCTTGCCGACTACCACAAGCTCGGCGCCCGCTTCGCCAAATGGCGCGCGGTGATCGACATCGATACAACCAAGGGCGTGCCTTCGGCCACCTCGATCGGTTCCAACGCCCACGCGCTTGCCCGCTACGCCGCACTTTGCCAGGAAGCCGGCATCGTGCCGATCGTCGAGCCTGAAGTGCTGATGGACGGCGCGCACGACATCGACACTTGTTATGAGGTGTCGAAGGCGACGCTGACGAAACTCTATGACGAGCTTTACGCGGCGCGCGTCGTCCTCGAAGGCACGATCCTGAAGCCCAACATGGTGTTGGCCGGCAAGAAATCGGGCAAGGTGAGCAGCCCGCAAGAAGTCGCGGAGAAGACCATAAAACTGTTTCGCGAGACCGTACCGGCGGCGGTGCCGGGCATCGCCTTCCTCTCCGGCGGCCAGGAAGACGAGGAAGCGACCGCCAATCTCAACGCCATCAACGCCATCGGGCCACATCCCTGGAAGCTGACCTTTTCCTATGGCCGCGCGCTGCAGGCCGCGCCGCAGAAAGCATGGAGCGGCAAGGCCTCGAATGTCGCCGCCGGCCAGGCCGCCTTCACCCATCGCGCCCACATGAATTACCTGGCCGCGCTCGGAAAATGGGAGGCGAGCCTCGAACAGGCCGCCTGACCGCAGGTCTTCTTCCGTCTCTCCTCAAACCCGGGCCGATGCGTCCGGGTTTTTGTTTGTGGCTTGTTCGGGCTTGGGATGCAGCGTCATCCTTATTTCCCATTGGCGCTGAGCATGATCCCGAAAGGGGGAATCCGGTTTTCTCGGACAAACGGGAGCCCGTTTGTCCAGAGATCACGCTCAAACAAACAGTGGCGATGTCGGTTTGTGCCCTTCCCAAACGTCCTTGGGATGACAGACAGGGAGAGGCTCATGCATCGCAACAAAGTGGTTTCGCGCGAAGACTGGTACCAGGCGCACAAGGCGCATCTGGCGCGTGAGAAGGAACTGACGCGACTTCGCGAACGCATCGCGGCTGAACGGCGTGAACTGCCCTGGCTGAAGATCAGGAAGGACTATGTTTTCGAGACCGGGCAAGGGCCAAGGAAACTGGCCGACCTGTTTGGCGTCAATAGCCAGCTGATCGTCTATCACTTCATGTTCGGACCGGGGTGCACGCATCATTGCGAGGGTTGTTCGTTCCTTGCAGACCATATCGACGGCGCAAACCAGCATCTGAGGCACCACGACGTGTCGCTGATTGTGGTCTCGCGCGCGCCGCTGGCTGAGCTTTTGCCCTACAAGCAACGCATGGGCTGGAAGTTCGACTGGGTGTCGTCCTACGCCTCGGATTTCAACTTCGATATGCAGGTCTCCTTCACCGACAAGCAGATCGCCGCCGGTGACACCACGTACAATTTCGAGACCCGTCCGCGGACGTCAAAGGAACTTCCCGGCACCAGTGTTTTCTACCGAGATGAAAATGGCGACATCTTCCTCACCTTCATGTCGCGCGCCCGCGGCGGCGAGGCGTTGATCGGCACCTATGATTACCTCGACATGACACCGAAGGGCCGCAACGAAACTGGCCCCTACAACGGCCTGATGGACTGGGTGCGGCTGCACGACGAATATCAGGACAGGCTGGTAGCGCCGCCAAGTTGCTGCGATTGAAGAGCGTTCATCTTCGGCAAAACATGCGCTAAAGCTGCCGCAGATCATTCCACGGTATTGCCATGCGCTTCCCGGCCCTTCTCACCTGGCTCGCCTTCCCGATCTACGTCTGGCAAGGCCTCGGCGTGCGCCGCCGCACCACGCGCATGTTGCCTGCGCAGGGGCCGGTCATGCACGATCTCGCCGGCAAGGCGCCGGCGATCTCGCTTCTGGTGCTTGGTGATTCCTCGGCCGCCTCGGTCGGCATCGGCAATTCCGAGGACGGACTTGCCGCGCAACTCGCCGTGCTGATTTCGCAGCGCACCGGCCGCGCCGTGCGCTGGCGGGCGGCCGGCTTCAATTCGGCGACATCGGGCCAGATCCGCGACCATGTCCTGCCCAATCTGTCGGCGGATCCGTGGACGCATATCGTGCTGGCCATCGGCACCAACGACACCAAGAATTTTCATTCGGTGCCGCGCTTCAAGAAGGAGTTCGGCGGCCTGCTCTACGCGCTGCGTGCGAAATGGCCGGAAGCGCGCGTGGTCTGGTCGCCGGTACTGGAATTCACCCGCGCACCGGCCATGCCCTCGCTGCTCGGCAAGATCCTCGAGATCCGCGCCACCGAGATGAACCGCATGGGCGAACGCCTTTGCCTTGAACGCGGCGCGGTGCCGGCGACCCGCCTGCCGATCACCAACCCTGAAGCCGGTTTTGCTTCCGACGGTTTTCATGCCTCGGAGGCTGGCTACCGGGCCTGGGCGGAACATCTGGTCGGCCTGGTGCTGGGCGAGCAACGCCCGGTGTAGCGGCAACCGGCAACACCCGTCGCCACCTCGCTACGCCCAATGCCCCAGAACAGCGGTTATCGAAATCGCCGCCATCGCCAGCAGCGCGAGCTTCCAGAAGTCACTGCGCCGTTTCAGCCCCGGCCAGCCGAGCGGCTTGATCAGCTGGATGACCATGATGCCAACAATCACGAGCGCGAGGAGTTTCGACATGCCGCCTTTGACCAGCAACGCGGCCGGCTGTCAAAACCTGCTTCCAAAACGCAGGTCGCAGCCAGAAGCTCCATGTCTCCGCAGGGACTGACCCCGGTCGCCTACGGTCCGTGCTCGGGGGCGCAGGCTCGCGCATCGCGCAGGTCATAGATCCTGACTGTCGGCGCGACGTAGCCATAGTCGCCATATGGTTTCGAAAATTGCGCTGCCATATGACCATCGAGGCAGCGGAACATGCCGGCAAGCTCATATATTCTCGGGTCTTGCTCGCTCAGCCCCCCGCCACGCAGGTATCGCTGAAATTTCAGCGACACGAGGTAGTCGACTGACGAAAGATTGCGATAGTCCCTGGTTTCTGGAGCCGGTTCTCCCATTGGAAAATCCACCACAAAGCGCGTGATGCCTTGCCGTTCAAGAAAGCGCATCGCCGCAAAGCGGGTATCGGTTTCCCGGTCCAGGTTCGCGACATAGGCCATGCCGGCATGCGCGCTCGCAATAATGGCGACGAGCCCAAGCGCGGTGGCGATCAGCCGGTTTCGGGGTGCAATCGACCTGGAGCAGGCGATACCGGCCGCCAGCAGCAGATAGACCACCACCGGCAAGATGTAACGCATCAAGCCGACCAGCTTGAGCGGCGAGAGCTCGAGCAGGAAGAGCCAAAGCAAAGCCGCACCCGCGTAAGTGGCGACATATCTGTTGCGGTCGGCGATGATGGCGACGGCGATTGTCCCAAGGGCGATAGCCACGGTCGGGCCGGTGAGGCTGGGAATCAGATGGTAGCGGAAATGCGTGAGCCCGTAGCCCTCCCAGAACCATTCCTTGAGATCGTGGCCCGTTTCAGCGTGTTTCAGTTCCGAGCCAAGGCCTTTGATGACGGTTGAAAGTCCGCTTCCGGTCTCGGTCAACAGCGACACGCCGAATATCGCGACCACCGTCAGCGCGTCCGTAGCGGCAACGATGATGCCCTGTCTGATGTTGAGCCTGCAGTAGACTATCGCCACGATGAAAAGAACGAGGCTGTTGCCGGCGCCCGCATATTTCGCCGTAACGGCAAGCCCGAGCGCAAATCCGAAATAGACGAGATTGACCGCGGTGACCTGCTCCTTCAACCGCACCAGTGCATGCAGCCCGACACAGATGGCGAAGACCAGGACAGCGTCTTCCTTGAAATAATGCGCATGAACCGCGATGGCTGGCGACGTCGCGAAAACACAGGCCCATAGGAAGGCGTTGATACCGTCTGCGTAGCGTCGCAAGATGACATGGAAGAGGACGCTTGCCGCGACGCAGGCCAAGGCACTGACACTCCGGCCGGCCAGCAAGTAGTTGTGTTCGTTCGACGCCCCGGAAAGCCATCCGGCAAAGCGGGCCAATACGATCATCAACGGCGGATGCGCGTAATTGTCGTGCTGCCCCGCGGCAAACGCCACTTTGAGCGACTCGTCCGGCTGGATCCCGAACGGGAAGTCGATGTTGTAGAAGGCGAGCGATGCCGAGATCGTTGCCAGCACCAGGATAGCCGGCACTTGGGAATCGGCCCGCTTCGCCAGACCGACCCAGCCGGCCGGCTTGATCGGCTGGCCGACGATCATGGCCTGACAACGGACGCAAGGAGCTTCGACATGCCGTCTTTTTGACCAGCATCACGGCCGGCTGTCAAAGCGCTCCCCGCGCTCGTCCCCGAGAGACGTATTATCTTAGCGGCTTCAGCCCTGCCTCGATCGAGGCGCGTTTCGGTTCGAGGAACGGCGGCAAGGCAAGGCTTTCGCCCAATGTTTCAAGCGGCTCGTCGGCGGTGAACCCCGGCCCGTCGGTGGCGATCTCGAAAAGGATGCCGTTCGGCTCGCGGAAATAGAGCGAGCGGAAGTAGTAACGCTCGACCTCGCCGCTCGACGGCAGATGGAACTCGGCCAGACGGGCGGTCCATTGATGCAGCGTCTCCTGGTCTGGCGCCCTGAAGGCAACGTGATGAACCGCGCCCGCGCCTTGTCTTGCGGGCGCCAGCCCAGGCTGCACGGCGACATGAAGCTCCGCCGCCGGCCCGCCCTCGCCCATTTCGAAGACATGGACGTGGCCCTCGCCGTCCGGTGAGGCATAGTCGCGGACCTTGCGCATGTTCATCACCCTTGTCAGCACCGCTTCGGTGTTGGTGATGTCGGGAACACTGATGACGATCGGCCCAAGCCCGCGGATCTGGTGTTCGACCGGCACCGGGCTTTGCGCCCAGGCATGGCTGTCGCCGTTGCCGCCATCGCTGACCAGCCGCAGGCGCTGGCCTTCGGGGTCCTCGAAATCCAGCGACGGATAGCCGCCAATATCGGCAATCTCTCCGGTCACGACGTTTTCACCGGTGAGGTGCTGCTTCCACCAGGCAAGGCTCTCCCGGCTGCCGACCCGGAGGCTGGTCCGCGCGATGCTGTGCGTCCCGCGCCGCTCAGGGCCAACCGGCCAGTCGAAGAAGGTGAGGTCGGTGCCCGGTGTCGCTTCGCCATCGGCATAGAAGAGATGGTAGGCCGAGGTATCGTCCTGGTTCACCGTCTTCTTGACCAGCCGCAGGCCCAGCACCTTCGTATAGAAGTGAAGATTACCTGGCGCATTGGCGGTGATGGCGGTCAGATGATGGATTCCTGTCAGTTGCAGGCTCATGGTCGTCTCCCTGTTTCTGGGGAAGAATTTTCTCCCTTCATATCAGAACCGCGGCCAAGGCGCTGAAGGCCATATATCCTGACGGTCCGTCGCCGGGCGATGAACAATAGCGACCGAACCGTTCTTCTAGCGGTGAACGATCGGCTGCCTGCGCAGCCTGCCGAGAGCACGGTGTGATGTTTCAAGATCGATGCTTTCCCAGCGAAACGCGCCGGTCTCAACTGTCGCCGCGCGCCCTGCCATCCTCCTGACAGACTGCTGTCAGGAGGGGTATGCGATAGTGCCTCCAGTCATAGAGAGGAGAATAGCCATGAACGGTTTTACCATTCTGCGCGGCATGCAGCAGTATGTCGGCAAGATACGCACGATGCGCAATGAGATCCGCACCCAGCGGTTCATGAACTCGCTACCGGCGGACATTCGCAAGGATATCGGCTGGCCGGACATGTATGCCGACCGTCGCCCTCGCGGCAATTGAGACGAATTCTTCGACACAGCGGTTGGATGTGGGCGCGCCAACGCCCAGATATGAAAACAAGGTCCGGCGCGCGTGGGATGGAGCGAGCTTATGTCCGAGCAGAAGACAATCGGCTTTCTTTTCATCGAAGGCTTTGCCGACTGGGAGTATGGGCTGTTGGCGGCATCGGCGGTCGAGTGGTTCGGTGCCCGCGCCGTGTCGCTGACGCCGGACGGCAAGCCGGTGACAGGGATCAGCGGTTTTCGGCTGGTGCCTGACCGCTCGGCCGGCGCCGATGAGAATGCCGATCTCGACGCCGTCGCCGTCATTGGCTCCGACCAGTGGTTTGGCAAGGCGCCACCGGATGTCGCCGAACTGCTCCAATCCGTTGCGTCGCGCGGCAGCGTCGTTGGCGGCATCTGCGCTGGGACGCTGGCGCTGGCCCGGGCCGGCGTGTTCGAAAAGGTCAGGCACACCAGCAATGGCCGCGACTGGATCAACCGTCACGAAGCCGGCTATGCCGGCGACCGCAACTATCAGGACGTGCCGCATGCGGTGGCCGACGGCACGGTCGTTTCCGCGCCGGGTTCGGCGCCCGGCACCTTCGCTCTTGCCTTTCTGAAGACGCTCTATCCCGGAAGAGGCAGCGATCTCGCGCAGATGCGGACGCTGTTTGCCAAGGAATATGCTGAAGGCTCCTGACAGAATGCTGTCAGGAGCCGCGTGCGATGGTGCAGATCACTGCACATCGGCTGTGGAGTTGACGATCGATGAAAAGCTGGAATGACAGGCTGAACACGCCTGGTATCAATGGCGTCAAGCCGACACCACGCACGATGGGAGACGTCATCGAGGGCCAGCCGATGCTGGTCCCGACGCCGCGACAGGTCGACGATTTCATCCGCTCGATTCCCGAAGGCGTCGAGATGGACGTCCGTGCACTGCGCACGGCACTTGCCGTCGAGCATGGCGCCGAAGTGACATGCCCGGTCACAACAGGCTATCATTTGCGCACTGTCGCTGAAGCGGCCATTGAGGATCTCGAGCGCGGCATGGCGTTGAGCGACATAGCACCCTTCTGGCGCGTGCTCGACGCGAAGACGCCGACAACGAGGAAATTGTCCTTCGGCGCGGAATTCGTCGCCGCGCAGCGCAAGCGCGAAGGACTGAAACCATAGTGCATGCCGCCCAGGAACGGGCACCGCTTTTGGGGCCACGACATGCATAGAAACAACACTGAGGAACCATACGATGCGCCGCGCCGACAGGCTCTTTCAGATAGTGCAGCATCTGCGTGGTGGCCGTCTGGTCACCGCCCAGAAGCTCGGCACGTGGCTCGAGGTTTCCGAGCGAACCATCTACCGCGACATCGCCGACCTGCAGTCGACCGGGGTGCCGATCGACGGCGAGGCCGGCGTTGGCTACATGATGAGGGAGGGTTTCGACCTTCCGCCGCTGATGTTCACGCGTGATGAGATCGTAGCGCTGGTTGCCGGCGCCCGCATGGTGCGCGCCTTTGGCGGCGCTGCCATGGCGCGTGCCGCCGACGAGGCGCTGGTCAAGATCGGCGCCGTGCTGCCCGACGCCGAAAAGGACCGCATCGCCCGCACCGAGATCCACACGCCGATGTGGGTGGTCAGCGACGCCGCCCGCGAAGCGATTGACCTGATCGAGCGCGCGGTCGAGAAGCGGCAGGTGCTGACCATCGACTACTCGGACGAGGCCGGGCGCGGCACCGCGCGTGATATCCGCCCGCTCGGCCTGTGGTTCTGGGGCAAGGTGTGGACGCTGGTCGCCTGGTGCGAGATGCGCGACGATTTTCGCGCCTTCCGCATCGATCGCATCGCCTCGGTGGTCATCGCCGGCCGCATCTTCAAGCCGGAGCGCGGCAAGCAGCTTGCCGACTTCTACCGGGCCGTGGAGCGTAGCGAGGACTACGGCATGGCGCCGGATCGCGCGGCGCGAACCTGAGACTGCCGGACCGCACAAAAAAGCCCGCTCGAAGCGGGCTTTTTTCTT
The DNA here is from genome assembly GCF_059683685.1 of Mesorhizobium sp. RCAM 05099. Taxonomy (NCBI): domain Bacteria; kingdom Pseudomonadati; phylum Pseudomonadota; class Alphaproteobacteria; order Hyphomicrobiales; family Phyllobacteriaceae; genus Mesorhizobium; species Mesorhizobium sp. RCAM 05099. Next base: position 1,164,080 of record NZ_CM185035.1, on the reverse strand, counting down.
GCGTGGTCAAAAGACCTCACTGGTCGTCGTCGTTGTCTGTATTCTTCGACTTCAGGGCCGAGAGCTTGGCGAAGACGGCGTTGGCATCCAGTTCGGCATCCTCATCCTTCGGCTTCTCGGGAGCCGGCACCAGCCGCTCGGTCAAGGCCGCCGGCAGCAGCGTATCGCCGACGGGCTGCGCCTGCTCGCGGCCGCGCGAAGCACGGTTGACTTCCATGTCGAGGTCGATCTGCGAGGAAAGGCCCAAGGTTACCGGATCCATCGGCTGCAGATTGGCCGAGTTCCAGTGCTTGCGCTCGCGGATCTGCTCGATCGTCGACTTGGTGGTGCCGACCAGACGCGAGATCTGCGCGTCCTTGAGCTCGGGATGGTTGCGCACCAGCCACAGGATTGCGTTCGGCCGGTCCTGGCGCTTCGACAGCGGCGTGTAGCGCGGCCCCTTGCGCTTGGACTCCGGCACCCGCACCTTGGGATCCGAAAGCTTCAGGCGCTGGTTCGGGTCCTTTTCGGCACGCGCGATTTCGTCGCGGGTCAACTGGCCGGTCATGATCGGATCCATGCCCTTGATGCCTTGCGCCGATTCGCCGTCGGCGATCGCCTTGACCTCGAGCGGATGCAGCCCGCAGAACTGTGCGATCTGCTCGAAGGAGAGCGCGGTGTTGTCGACCAGCCAGACGGCGGTCGCCTTGGGCATCAGCAGCGTATTGGCCATTCAAAAATCCTTCTCGTTCGCCCGCGTTCCCGCGCGGGCGGTGGTTTAGAGCCACCAAAATGGGAAATTCGCGGCCTGTATAACCGCTCTCGGGTCGTTTCGCAATGTTTTTGGAAGCAATCGGCCAGAAGCCGGGGACCCTGCGGCTATCGAAACGGCTCCCCGCTCCTTGGCAGCCAGACAAGCTGGCCATGCTGGCGGGTGTCTGTCTGGCGAAAATCCGACCGAGATAGGCACGCCCGGTCTTGATGGCGGCGTCGGCGGCAACCGATCCCTCGCCTGCCGAGATTTCTTGCGGGAAACTGAGGCCAACCGGCCCCAAAAGACAAAACCCGCCGGACAGGGTCCAGCGGGCTCGGAACCGGCGACGGCAAAACCGCCTGCTTCGGCTCTTGCTTCTACAGCATGGTCCGGTTCTTGGAACGGACCATGCTCAACATCAGATGGCCCTGCGGGCGATCTTTTCGATGTCGGCGCGGTTGATGCCGAGGTCGCTGAGCTGACGTGCATTGAGGCGGTTCAGTTCGCGCACGGTCTCGGTGTACATGCGCCAGTTACGGAAAGCGCGGATCGGGTTCATGATAGTCCTCCAAGGATTGTTCGTTTCGATGATGCACAAATAGTGATCATCGATCGGGACTTGAATGACCGATTTTGCATAGCAATGATGCAAATGCTGCATTGCACCATTAAGCTCTTGTTCAGCTTTTAGGCAGGGACGCGCACGCCCAGGACGTCTCGAGATTCAGGTCAGGCCGAGTCGAAAATGGTGGCTTCCGAGAACCGGAGCGGAGCGTCCTTAAGTACGTGAGCACCGGAAGCGCAGGGCGCCGTCATTAGCAGGCCGGCATCACCTGGATATCGATACGGCCTAACCGACATCGAGCACGATCTTGCCGATATGCTCGCCTTCCTCCATCCGCTCATGAGCCCGCCAGGCCTCGCTGAGCGGGAGGATCATATCCATGACCGGAGCCACCTTGCGCGTGCCGAGCAGCGGCCACACTTGCGCCTCCAGCGCGGCCGCGATCGCCGCCTTGAACTCGACCGTGCGCGGCCTCAGCGTCGACCCGGTGTGGGTAAGCCGCTTGACCATGATCTTCGAAAAGTCGGCGCTGGCCACCGCGCCGCCTTGCACGGCGATCTGGACGATGCGGCCTTCTATCGCCGCGGCCTCGTAGTTTCGCGCCACATAGTCGCCCCCGACCATATCGAGGATGACATTGGCGCCCTTGCCGTCGGTTGCCTCCTTCACCGCGGCAACGAAATCCTCTTCGCGATAATTGATCGCCCGGGCGGCGCCGAGCTTCAGGCAGGCGTCGCACTTTTCCTTGCTGCCGGCAGTGGTGATGACATAGGCACCGAAGGCCGAGGCAAGCTGGATCGCCGTGGTGCCGATGCCGGACGAGCCGCCATGGACGAGCAGCGTCTCGCCGCTCTTCAGGCCGCCCCGCTCGAACACATTGTGCCAGACCGTGAAGTAGTTTTCCGGCACCGCCGCCGCTTCGGTATGGGTAAAGCCGGCGGGCAACGGCAGCACGCTGCCGGCATGAACCTTGACATATTCGGCATAGCCGCCGCCCGGCGTCAGCGCGCAGACGCGGTCGCCGATGCGCCAGCGCGATATGTCGTCGCCAAGGGCGGCCACTTCGCCCGACACCTCGAGGCCCGGCAGGTCCGACGCACCGGGCGGCGGCGGATAGGCGCCCTTGCGCTGCTGCACGTCGGGCCGGTTGACGCCGGCCGCATGCACCTTGATCAGGATCTCGCCGGGTCCCGGCTGCGGCACGTCACGCGTTTCCGGTTTCAGCACCCGGGGACCACCGGGTTCCGAGATCGCTATGGCCGTCATCCTTGCCGGAATTCTCTGTCCGCTCGCCATGAAGTTTCCCGTCTTTCCTCGCCGTTCCGATCGGCTGTTTGCATCGACGCCCCTGCCCTATGTATGCTCATTGGCAAATCAGGCAAATGGCCAATCCGGTTTAGCGGAGGGAGGAGCGACGATGGCGATCTTCGACGACGAACCCAAGAAGAAGGCCCGCCCGCACGAGATCGGGCAGGACCTGTCGCTGCTTTCGGTCGGTGAATTGACCGAGCGGATCGGCATCCTGCGCGACGAGATCGTCCGGCTGGAAAGCGAACTCAGGGCCAAGGACAACACCAAATCGGCCGCCGAGGCCCTGTTCCGCCGCGGATAGACGGGTGGGCCGGAGAGCTCGCCGCCGAAAAGCCCGAATGCGACTGTCTTCAGACCCACCGCCCCGCCAAACTCGAGCCGGATCAAAAAATGTTCGCAACCTACAGACCGATCCTCTCGCTGCTTCGCGGCACCGCCTTCCTGCTCGCGGCGTCTGGATTACACGGGCTGCTGTTGCCGCTGCGGGGTCAACTGGAAGGCTTCTCGACCGCATCGCTCGGCCTGATGGGCACGGCCTGGGCCGGCGGCTTCGTAACCGGCTGTTTCTTCGCCCCGCGCATCGTGCGCCGAGCCGGCCATGTGCGCGCCTTCGGCGCCTTTGCCGCGTCGGGCGCCATCGTGGCGCTGCTGACCGGGCTGATCATTGATGAATATGTCTGGATCCTGCTGCGCGCTTTCACTGGCTTCACCATGGCCGGCGCCTTCATGGTCATCGAAAGCTGGCTCAACGAGAAGGCCACCAACGAGAACCGCGGCACCGTCTTCGGCCTCTACATGATGGTCACCTACGCTTCGATCATGGGCGGGCAGATGATCGTCGCCGGAGGCGACGTGAAATCGGCATCACTGTTCATGATCACCGGCATCCTGTTTTGCCTGTCGCTCATTCCGACCGCGGTCTCGACCGCCTCGCACCCCAAGCCGCTGCAGGATGTCTCGCTCGACGTCAGGGGGCTCTATGCGAACTCGCCGGTGTCGGCGGTCGCTTGCGTGTTGATCGGCATCGCCAACGGCGCCTGGGGCACGCTGGGCGCCGTCTATGGCGCCCGCATCGGTATTTCCACCGCCGAGATCGCCTTGATGATGAGCCTGGTGGTCGTTGCCGGTGCGGCCATGCAGCTTCCGGCCGGACGTCTCTCCGACAAGACCGATCGGCGTTTCGTGCTGGCCGGCGCGGCCTTCGGCGCGGCCTTTTTTGCGCTGGCGATCTTCCTTTTCGAGCCACGCTCGGGCATTTTTGTCATCGTCTTCACCGCCGCCTACGGCGCGTTCGCCTACACGCTCTATTCGATCGCGGTGGCGCACGCCAACGACCACGCCCGATCAGAGGATTTCGTCAAGGTATCGGGCGGCCTGCTGCTGCTCTATGGCTTCGGCACGATGATCGGCCCCTTGCTGGCCGCGGCCCTGATGGGCTGGATGCGCCCGGAAGGCCTGTTCCTGGCGACCGCCTTCGCGCATCTTTGCCTGGCGGGTTATACACTGCTGCGCATCAGCCGCCGTGCCCCGGTGCCGGTCGGAGATCGCGACGCGTTCACCACGCAACCAGCCGATCGCTCGGTGACACCGGAAGCATTGCGGCTTGACCCGCGAAGAAAAGCAGAAGCAGACGGTTGAGATTCGAAAAGCTTTGCCTCACAAATGAGGCATGATCTTTTCCGACGCCTTCATGGCGATTGCCGACCCCCACCGGCGCCATCTTCTGGAAGAACTTCGGCGCGGCCCTAAAACCGTCAACGAATTGGCCGCCGGGCTGCCGGTCTCGCGTCCAGCCGTGTCGCAGCATCTGAAAGTGCTGCTCAATGCCGGCCTGGTCAACGCCAGGCCGGAAGGAACAAGGCGCGTCTATGCGGTCAGCAACGCCGGCTTCCTCAAACTCAACATCTGGCTCGATCAGTTCTGGGAAGCCTGACTGAAGCAGCACACGATCAGGCTTCGGCACCCAGGAACGCGCCGAGCGCGTCGAGCAGCTCACCCGTGCCATGTTCGCGCGTGGCGGAAATATCATGGCCGTCGAGGAAGGCGCCCTGTTCCGTCATGACGAGCCGTGTGCCATTGCCCTCGGCAACAAGTTCGATCGTTGTCAGCGACACCGAGACGCGGGTTTCTCCGAACAGCAGCTCGTAGCTGTAGACGATGCGCTGGTCGGGCACGATGTCCTGATAGACCGCGTTGAAATAATGCATCTGTCCGTCGCTCGGGCAGCCGGCATTGACCTCCTTGCCGCCGACGCGGAAGTCCATTTCATGCCGGCTGGGTGTCGGGTCGTGAGGATCGACGAACCAGCGCCGCTTTGCGGCCGGATTGCTGAGCGCGAAGAAGACCCTCGACGGCGCCGCCGGGTAGAGGCGCTCGACGACGAAGGTGGAATGGACGACGGAACGTTTGGTCATGATCGCCTCCTTCAAGTCTCATCCTTGGTTTCGGCGAGAAACTCGCCCAGCCGGTCCAGCCGGCGCTCCCAGGCGCGACGCCGCTCATTGATCCAGTGTTCCGCCGCTTTCAACGCCGTGGGTTCGATCTGGCAGGTGCGCACCCTGCCAAGCTTCTGTGTGCGGACAAGGCCGCTCGCCTCCAACAGGTTCAGATGCTGAACGACGGCCGACAGCGACATCGCCAGCGGCTCGGCCAGCTGGCTGACCGAAGCAGGACCTCGCGACAGCCGGTCGACCATCTGTCGCCGTGCCGGATCGGCGAGCGCCTGGAACATCAGGTCGAGCTGGGCAGGATCATGCAGCATCGCGATCAGCCATTGTTGTAGGGAAAAAGCTTGAAGTAGGGCTGCGCTTCCTCGATCACGCGCGCGAAGGCGGGCCGCTGCACGAGGCGGTCATGATAACGTTTCACGGCGGGATATCTGTCTCCGAACGGCTCGACCTTGTTGGCGTAGAACAGCGCGGGAGACGCCGCGCAATCGGCCATGGTGAAGACCTCGCCCATCGCCCAGCTCTTCGACCGCATGTCCTCTTCGATGATGGCGTAGGAATTGCGCAGCTGGGCGCGAGCCTGCTCGACGCCGAATGGGTCGGTCTTGCCTTCCGGGCGCAACCGGTCGCCGACGATCTTCTGCATCGGCTCCTGGACATAGAAATCATGGAAGCGATCAGCCTGGCGGACTGCCAGCGCCAGATCGGTGTCGGCGGGAACGAGTTCGACCGGCCCCGGATAGTGCGCGGCCAGATATTCGACGACGATGGTTGATTCCAGCACCGTGCGGTGGCGCGCATCGTCGCGCAGCGCCGGCATCTTGCCGCTCGGCGAAATCTTCAGGAAGGCCGCGCGCGACTCGGCATTGCCGAGATCGACGATGACCGGTGTGAACGGTATGCCGTTCTCGTAGAGCGCGATGAGCGGCTTCCAGCAGAAGGAGGCCAGCGGATGGAAATGAAGCGTCAGGGACATTTTTTCTCGCCTGTTTCAAGGGTCGTCGGTGGCGGGTGCCTTGCCATCTGCCAAGGGTTAAACACTGAAGCATTTACTTAACTATTGCGGCGAGCCTTGCTCGTCAAGACCCCACCCATCCCGCCTTAGCTGGCTCGGGTGTGGGCGACGATTGCCGCCGATATCACCGTCCAGTCTTCCGGATGCAGTTCGTGGCCGCCGCCTTCGATGCGGACAATTTTCGCGCCGGACACCCCCTCGGCCAGCGCCTCGCCATGCTCGACCGGAAAGATCGGATCCGCCGTGCCGTGGATGACCAACAGCGGCGCCGTCATCTCGCGCAGGCGGCCCTTCCAAGCGTCGCCGCCCTTGAGCATGAAATGATTGGTCGCGCTCTCGAAGCCGCCGGAGCGGTCGTAGTCCTGCTCGACGAAGGCTCTCATCCGCGCCTCGTCGAACGGATGCGCGGTGCTTGCGATCGCCCGCGCGTCCTTGACGATGAAATCGACCACCTGGTCGCGGTTCGACCAGTCGACCTTCACTCCCTCGGTGGAGTGCTCGATATAGGCCGCGGTCGTGCCGGGCAGAAGCGACGTGTCCATCCCCATTGGCGAACTGCTGATCACCGTCAGCGAGATGACGCGCGAGGGGTGTTTCAACGCCACCAGCTGGGCGATCATCCCGCCCGCGGACATACCGACCACATGCGCGCTCTGGAGACCATGGCTGTCGAGAACACGCATCGCATCGTCCGCCATGTCGTCGAACGTGTAGGGCGGCTTTCCCGGCGGATATTTGGTCGAGCGGCCGGTGTCGCGATTGTCATAGCGGATCACGAACAGGCCAGCGTCGGCGAGCTTCCGGCACAGCGCCTCCGGCCACCACAGCATCGAGGCCATCGCGCCCATGATCAGCAGCAGCGGTGGATTTGCCGGATCGCCAAAGGCCTCGGAGATGATTTCGGGGCGTTCGATCGTCGTCATGGCGGCGCTGTCTCCTCTCCTGCAATACCGATTGCATTTTGCAATCGGTTGCACAATAGTCAGACCGATACGATAATGCAACCGGTTTTGTGGAGAAAATTTGAATGAGCCTCGATCACCGGTCCGGCTGCCCGATCAATCTGTCGCTCGAAGTGTTCGGCGATCGCTGGAGCCTGATCATCCTTCGCGACATGATTTTCGGCGGCAAACGCCATTTTCGCGAGCTGCTCAACGGATCGATGGAAGGCATTGCCTCCAACATCCTCGCCGACCGGCTGAAGCGGCTGATGGAACTCGGCATGCTGACCAAGGCCGACGATCCCAGCCACAAGCAGAAGGCGATCTACAGCCTGACCGAGATGGCCATCACGCTGGTGCCGATCCTCGCCCATCTCGGTGCCTGGGGCCGCGTCTGGTTGCCGACTAGCGAGGAACTTTCGATCCGCGCCGAACTGCTGGAAAAGGGCGGGCCGCCGATGTGGGACAAGTTCATGGACGAGTTGCGCCATGAGCATCTCGGCATGCCGCTCGATACGCCGGCGGACGCCACCGTGCGCGCGACCTTGCAGGCCGCCTACGAGGCCGTGGTCGCCAGCAAGGCCCTCGGGGCCAGCACGGCCGCTTGACCAACTTATTTTCCCGTTTGGAGCCCGGCTCTGCTAGAAGAAGCGGAAAATCACAATTCACGGGATTGGATAAGGTCTTGGTTGAGAACTCTCGGGATGCTGCCCGCGCGCGCGCCGACTTGCGCTTCAAGAAGCAGGAAGAGGCGGCGACCGTCCGCCAGAAGGCCATGGCCGAATACGTCGCCGAGAGCGACGCCCGCCAGGCCAAGACCAACAAGCTGCGGGCGCTCCGGCTCGCCAAGGAAGCGGAAGACCTTGCCAACCCGCCTGCCGCACCGGCCAAGAAGCCGGCACGCGCCAAGAAGAAATAGCGCGACCGGCCGGTACCATCGGCTGCCTGTCTGGAACCATGCAAACGGCAACGCCAAGTCCGGATGGTGTCGGTAAAGGACACGATCCAGGCCATGCCGCCGCTTTCCATTCCACCTCATCGCGCGAAGCAATTTCAACCGAAACCGGGATTTCGCCCTTGCCGGTCGACGGTCAATGATTGACGCGCTTTCAACCAGGAGACTGCCATGACCGCACTGCCGCTCGAAAAAGCCGTCCAGATCATCGATGCCGCCTTCGCCAGGGGCGCCGATCTCAAGCTCAAGCCGCTCGGCGTCTCGGTGCTTGACGCCGGCGGCCATCTGGTCGCCTTCCAGCGCCAAGACGGCGCCTCGTTCCTGCGCCCGCAGATGTCGGCAGGCAAGGCCTATGGCGCGCTGGCCATCGGCATGGGTTCGCGCCGGGTCGAGGCCTTCGCCAAGGAGCGTCCGCATCTCGTCGCCGGCATCTCCGACGTGTCGGGTGGACGCGTGCTGCCGGTGGTCGGCGGCGTGCTGATCCGCGACAAGGCCGGCACCATCATCGGTGCCGTCGGCATTTCCGGCGACACGTCGGACAATGATGAAGACGCCGCCATCGCCGGCATCGAGGCCGCCGGCTTCACCGCCGATCCAGGCTGAGACGCCGGAGCCTCGGCTCTAATTGACGTTGATGTCCCTGCTCGCCGACCGCATCGACACCGCGAAGCCGGCCAGCACATCGAACAGCGCGATGACCATCAGCGTGAAGAAGACGGAATGGGCCGCGCCCTTCACCAGCAGGAACTCGACCAGGAAGGCGACGAAGACCAGCGTCGATAGAAGATGGTCCATGATCGAGGCGCTGGTCGTGCGCACCGACTTCACCATTTCGACGAACAGGAAGATCAGCCCGATCAGAACGATCAGGTCGCCCAGCGTCATCGTGAACACACCGCCCGACATCATGCTGAATGAGAAGATTTCGCTCGCCCACGGATCGTCACCGCTGCCGAATATCCCCAGCAGGCCGAGATTGTAGAGCACGAAAGGCACGATAAGCAGCGGGACGGCACCGAACATCTGGCGTCTCCATGTGGGGCAATCCTTTGTAGAATGCGCCACAGGCACGCCGTCAAGATTTTTCGGCTGGAGCGTCGAACACGGTCGAAGACCGCATGCAACAACCGTGTCAGCCGGCTGCCCTGCCGACACGGTTGCAGCTCGACACTTGAATGGATCGGGGCGCTGGCCCTTCACCGCCAAAGAAAAGCGGGCTTCAACCGCAAAGGCCTGGAAGGTGCCGGCGATGACCCCGAGCCGTGAGACGCAGGCTATCGGCACCGCCAAACGCAAAAAGACCGGCCACTGGCCGGTCTTCGCTAACTCAGGACTTCAAAAAAAGCTGCTCTCAGCTTTCCTTGGGCGTCAGCACCTGGCGACCGCGATACATGCCGGTCTTCAGGTCAATGTGATGCGGACGGCGCATTTCGCCGGAATTCTTGTCCTCGACATAGGTCGGGGCCTTGAGGGCGTCGGCCGAGCGGCGCATGCCGCGCTTGGACGGAGAGGTTTTGCGTTTCGGAACGGCCATGGATATGCTCCACTACATGGTCAAAAGCCCCGCCCGCCCTCGTGAAAGGGCCATGTCGGGGCCTAAATCTGAGAAAGTCGGGTGCCTATACACGCCCTGTGCCGTTTTGGCCAGCACTGCCTTGAATTTTTTTGAGCTGGCTACTGCAGACAGCCGACATAGGCGCCCGAGCGGCCGGCGCGCCGCTCGATCAAATTGGCGAGCCGTCTCAGGCCCGGCCCGGGCTTGGCCGGATTGCGGGCGATCGGATTTGGCAAGGTGACGGCGAGCAGTGCCGCCTGCCTTCGCGACAGCTGTTTTGCCGAAATGCCGAAATGGTGCTGTGCCGCCGCCTCGATGCCATAGATGCCCGGCCCCCACTCGGCGATGTTGAGATAGATTTCCATGATGCGCCGTTTCGACATCACCGCGTCGAAATAGATGGCCAGCGGCAGTTCGACAATCTTGCGCACCGAGCCCAGCGGCCGCGACCAGAGATAGAGGTTCTTCACCGTCTGCATGGTGATGGTCGAGGCGCCGCGCGTCGCCTCGCCAGCCAGCGCGTCGTCGACGACGCCCCTCAACTCGCCGAGATCGACGCCACGGTGAAAGCAGAATTGCCCGTCCTCCGACATGATGACTGAATGCGCCAGCACCGGCGCGACATCATCGATCGAAACCCAGCGGCGGTCATAGCCGGAGAACGTCGCCAGGTCCTTCAGCATCAGCGTCGATATCGGATGCACGAACGATGGCAGATAGAGGAACGTCAGCACCATAGGTATAAGCGCCAGCACCGCGGCCACGACGATGCCACGCCGGACCCAGCGTTTGAGACCGCGACGGTTCACGCCTCTCGATCTCGTCGCCATGTCCAGCTTTTCGGTTTCATGATCGACGATCGGTTCCGCCAAGCCGCCCAACCCGTGCTTCTCCCTGCTCCGGCATAATGGCGCTTGGCTTCTTGCGCAACGTCTGAGTGTCGGCTACCGGTCCCGACCATGACGAATGACGACGAAATAGCGTTCGAAATGGCGCTTATTGCACGGGCAGCCGCCGTCGAGGCGCTGCTGCGGCGGCTGCTCGACGACCGCGCGCTTTCGGGCGAGATCGCGCGGCCCGACCGTCTGATGGCGGCGATGCGTCACGGCGTGCTGAACGGCGGCAAGCGCCTGCGCCCTTTCCTGGTCATGGAAAGTGCGGCACTTTTTTCCGCCGATGGCGAGGCAGCGCTGCGCGTCGCGGCGGCACTTGAATGCGTGCATTGCTATTCGCTGATCCACGATGATCTGCCCGCCATGGACGACGACGATTTGCGCCGTGGCCAGCCGACCGTGCACAGGGCGTTCGACGAGGCAACCGCAATCCTGGCCGGCGACGCCTTGCTGACGCTGGCCTTCGACATCATCGCCGGCGAGGCGACCGTGTTGCCGGCGGAGCGGCGGGCCGCCCTTGTGCTGGCGCTGGCTCGCGCGGCCGGCGCCGGCGGCATGGTCGGCGGCCAGACGCTCGATCTCGAAGCTGAACAGGCGCCGCCGGACGAGACCGGCATCATCCGGCTGCAAGCGATGAAGACCGGCGCGCTGATCCGCTTTGCCTGCGAGGCCGGCGCGCTCATTGCCGGCGCTGCCGCCGAGGATCGTGAGCGGCTGGCCGAATTCGGCTCCGCGATCGGCCTCGCCTTCCAGCTCGCCGACGACCTGCTCGACTTGACCGCGGATGCCAGCCAGATGGGCAAGGCGACCGGCAAGGACGCCGCCGCCGGCAAGGCGACGCTGGTGGCGCTGCACGGTGCGGCCTGGGCGCGCGGTCAGCTTAACGGCCTCGTCGAACAGGCCCATGAATTGCTCGAGCCTTACGGCGACAGTGCCCTGCTTCTGAAGGAAGCGGCGAAATTCGTGGCTGCGCGTAACAGCTGACCGCGAGAGGCGCCGGACATTGCGTCACCTCGGCACCGATTTGCCTCAGGAGTGGGCGGCTGGAATAGCCGCATCGGCCGTGACCTCCGCCGGCGCCTCGACCACTCCGGTAATATCGGGCGAAGGCACGGCAAGTGGGATTGGCGCGGTGTTTGTCGGGCCATCCGCCCATATCGAACGACATTCGTCCGCGGTCAAAATGCCCTGCGTGTCGAGCATCCGCTGAATCCTGGCGATCATCTCGTCGGCATTGAAAGGCCGTCGCTTCAGCTCACCCGACCGACTGGGCAACCCATACCGGTTCACCATCGACTTGATCTGCTCGTCATTCCCTTTGCCGGCGACATTGGTCAGATGCAACGCGGACCCTTGCGTCCCGCTCCACGGCACCTCGGACCAGCGTTTCCTGGTCTTGACGTAGTCGCTGCCCGCGCGCCGGCCCATCCAGAACAGCCATACATCGTCAGCCTGGGGACAAAGCTGCATAAAGGCTTCGTCGTCCAGCACATCGGGAGAAAGCGAGCCCGGACCATAAAGCACGCCTCCGACGCCGGTTGGAAAAAGCAGTGACCCCTTGCCTGCTGCTTCGTAGCCCCATTTGTCATAGGGCTCCATCTGACCACCTTCGTCGAATTTGACGGAGTGGGCGCGATGGCAAACGATGGTGCCCTTGCCGGCAAGCTCGACAAGTTCCTCGAGCCACCTGGAAGAATAATAAACATCGTCATCCGCCGTGACGATATAGGAATTGGGAAAAGCCAGGAGCGCCGGTATGATTTTCTTGTATGACCGGATGTTCTTGCAAAATCGGATTTCCAGTCCCTCATCCCTGAGATCGATAACGGACGCCGGCAGCAGCCTGTAATCCTCCGCGGTGACCCAAAGAATGGTCCTGTCGGCGGAGACGGTCTGCGAAAGCAGGCATCGAAGCGTAAGCGCCAGGCTGGCAAAACGGGGCGGGTATGAGGTCAGGGAAATGATCAATCCCTCCTGCAATCCGCTTGGCCGGCCCTTCCGCCTGAAAAGCCACCTCAGGGAAATCGACTGCTTGGCTATATAGCCTTTGAGGTGAAGTGACGCATACCGGGCATATGCGTCGAGCCTCCACCCGATTCCATGCCGTATCGTGGCAATGAAACGGGCCAGCGCGCCGAAGGGCGCTCCCCGAAACCATGGGTCCGGTGATTGTCGAAACAGGACATAGATCGCGCAAGGGATCGATATAGAAGCGACGATGAGGACAATCTCGTTCGACATAGCAAAGTCGGGCAAGACGCCGGCTCTCCTGGCGGCATCAAGCCAAATCTCTCGATCAGCCATATGTTTTCCACTACCCCAATCGCCAGCAGCGAACTTGCACGTTGTGCGAGTCGCCGCGACTCCAATCGCCCCGTCATTAGTCGCGACTAAAACAGAGATTGCTGCAGCGCACAATGTTGCACTGCAAAATATTTCATGCCGCCTTCCGGCTTCGCACAGGAGGGCATGGCGCGCCCTTGTCCGAACGCGAAAACGGCAGGCTGATGCCGGTCCGCACGAACACGTGATAGCACCACGCGCTGGCGGTCCACCATGCTTGCGAGCCTAGCTCCCTGACTGTCTGGGTGCGTCGCCTAGCACCGCGTCGCGAGGGGCTTCCGTCAGCGCGTCTAGGCGTCCGCCAGTTCCGTCCATAAGTCGCCGAAACCGAGAGGACACCTACAAATTTCCCCGACCATGCCGAACGATTCCACGCACCCTCCCACGCCAAGTACAACACAGCCATGCGAAGTCCCCCCGTCTGCCGATCAATTCGGCCTCATGTTCTATGGAGTACATCAATGACCAACCAGACAGAAACCGCCCAGAATGGCGTCAACGTCGCAGCCTTGCTTGGCGCTCGCGAGGCGTTGAAAGAAACCCCAGAAGCCGCCCGCTTCAAATGGCGCGCGACCAGCGAATGGGTCAAGGGAACCCACAACCGAGCCACCGTCGACGGTTTTTTTGGCTTGGGCGAAGAACACCAGCATCGCCAAACCTACAAATTTGACTCTGATCACCCGGAGGTCTTTGCATCCGAGGACAAAGGCGCGACGCCCGTCGAGTTTGTGCTGGTCGGCCTGGCAGGTTGCCTGACTGCGGGCATCGCAGCGGTGGCGCAGAACCGCAACATCCAGCTCCACTCAGTCAAGGCGACGCTCGAGGCCGGCATGGATCTCCAAGGTATCCTCGGCATTGACCCGGAAGTGCGCAATGGATTCGAGGGCATCAAGGTGCACTACGACATCAAGGCGGATGCCACCGCTGAGGATATCGCCGCACTCGTGGCGCAGTCGCAGAAGCGTTCGGCCGTTTTCGACGTCATCTCCAATCCGACCGACGTCACGGTCACCACGAGCAAATCGTGATGACACCCCGCGCATTGCGCGGGGTGGCCAGCACCGTTGACGTGGTCGTCATCGGTGCCGGGCATTCCGGCCTGGCGATGAGCCATTTTCTCGGCCAGCGCTCGCTCAAGCACGTGGTTCTTGAGCGTGGTGAGGTCGCGAACACCTGGCGCACAGAGCGCTGGGATTCCATGAGACTGCTCACGCCCAACTGGATGACGCGACTTCCCGGCTACGGCTACCAAGGCGGCGACCCTAACGGCTACATGAGTGTCGGCGAGGTCGGTGATTTCATCTCCGCTTATGCCACCTATACGTCAGCTCCCGTTGTGACGCGCACTACGGTTACCGGCGTCGTACCAGTCCGCGATGGCTACCTGGTAGCGACGCCACGCGGCGACTGGCTGTGCCGCGCCGTCGTGCTCGCGACAGGTGCCTTCAATAAACCCACCGTGCCGCGCCTGGCATCGGCTATGCCTGCCAGCGTCGAACAGCTCTCGGCTCACACCTACCGCAATCCGGAGCAACTCGCTCGGGCCGGGGTATTGGTCGTGGGCGGGTCAGCCACGGGCGTGCAACTTGCGGAGGAGATCCAGCGAAGCGGGCGGCCCGTTACGATCGCGGTGGGAGAGCACGTGCGTTTGCCGCGCGTCTATCGAGACCGCGATATCCAGTGGTGGATGCTTGCGTCGGGAGTATTGGACCAGCGCATCGAGGAGGTAGACGAGCCCGACCGTGCCCGTAGGGTACCATCCCCGCAGCTTGTTGGCACGCCCCAGCACGCTACGCTCGACCTCAATGTCCTGCAAGGACAGGGGGTTAAGGTGGTGGGTCGCCTTATGGGCATCCGCGACTCCAAGGCACAATTCTCCGGATCGCTGCGCAACGTTTGCGCGCTCGCCGACCTGAAGATGAACCGGCTGCTCGCCTGGATCGACCAATGGGCCGAGCGGAACACGCTGTCTGACTTAGGTCCCATTGAACGCTACGCGCCCACTTCCGTTGGCGAGGCGCCACAGTTGGAGCTTCAACTCGGCAAGGACGTTCGCACGGTGATATGGGCCACCGGCTTTCGGCCGGATTTTTCATGGTTGGACTTGCCCGTCTTCGATCGCAAGGGCGACCTAAAGCATGATCGCGGTGTCGTTGACGCTCCTGGGGTGTATGTGCTGGGGCTGCCATACCTACGTCGCCGGAAATCGAGTTTCATTCACGGCGCTGAGGACGACGTACGCGAGCTCAGCGCCCATATCGCCGGCTACCTCGACAGGTCGATGAGCCAAACAAAGTCGAGTCTTCGCGCGATGGCAGTCTAGGGCGGCTTTGGAGGACGCTTCAACATTGCTGCCCATGGTGATTGCCGGTGGCGAGAGGGACGCCATCGGCTCCAAACCATACAGGGCACCGGTGTTAACCGCCGACGGTGAGTTGCTCACAAGGACAGAGCAATACAGTACGGCCATCCCGCGCCTGACTTCCGTATCCCGCGCGGCGCGATTCCAACTCGGCGGCGTCGGCGCGGATGCACAAGCGATAGCCGCTCGAATTTCCTACTGCGTAAGGACATTAATATGCGCACCAAACCAGCCCATTCCCATTACGACGCCATCGTCGTCGGCGCCCGCTGCGCCGGTGCCTCGACCGCCATGCTGCTTGCCCGAGCCGGCCTACGGGTACTCGCGCTCGATCGCAGGGCCTATGGATCGGACACGTTGTCGACGCATGCTCTGATGCGTCCAGCTGTTCTCCAACTGTCCCGTTGGGGCCTGCTGCAGCGGCTGCTCGACGCTGGCACACCCCTGATAACCGCGACCGCGTTCCACTATGGCGATGAGGAAATCACCATACCGCTGCGCGCGAGCCCGCAGCTGCCCGGCCTGATCGCGCCGAGGCGCACGCTGCTCGACAAGACGCTGGTCGATGCGGCGCGCGCGGCTGGCGCCGAAGTGCTACACGACACGGTCGTTGCCGATCTTGTCAGCGGCGCCGAGGGCAGGATGCGCGGCGTTCAACTTCACACCTCTGATGGAATGCCTCTTACCGTCACAACCGACATCGTCATCGGCGCTGACGGGATTGGCTCGCTGGTGGCGAAGCGCTGTGGTGCCCGAACGCTCCGCCGCGGCAAAGTCTCGGCGGCCCATCTCTACACCTATGCCCCGGCCGATTTGGAGAGCAGCTACCATTGGTATTTTCGCGACGGCATGAGCGGCTCGTTCATCCCGACCAATGACGGCCTCGCCTGCATCGTCGCCTCAGTGCCGACAGAATACTTCGACAAACGCTTTCGCGATGGCCACCAAGACGCTCGCATGGCTGTGCTGCGCGCGCTTTCCCCTACGCTAGCCGCGCAGGCTGAGACGGCTCATGGCGGCGGTGCCGATGACGGGCACACGCGCGTGTTTCGCGGCGTGCCGGGCTTCCTGCGCCAGGCGTACGGTCCGGGCTGGGCACTGGTTGGCGATGCCGGGTTCTTCCGCGACCCGATTACCTCGCACGGCATTTCCGATGCGCTACGCGACAGCGAAAGTCTGGCACGGGCGATCCTCGATGGATCGGATCGAGCTTTCGCGGCCTATCAACGCGAACGCGATGTCATCGCCGGGCCAATTCTCGACGCCACCGACGCCATCGCCTCGTTCGACTGGACGCTTCTCGACATCGAGAACAGGCACCGGCAGTTCAGCAGTGTGATGAAGGTTGAATTTGAGAAATTGGCCGCGTGGGAGATGCCCGTCCGTACCCTCCCGCTGGTCGGGTGGCAGCCGCCGGCAATCATGCCGTCGGGGCGAACCAGGTCCGGGCCGAACCATGATGGGATCGTATCGATCAGGTGATTTCAACGATTGCCGGCCGTTTCTGCCAGAGCCAGGTCCCGTTTAGCGACGCGACCGCCTGCTGCCCGATTTCAAACGCCCGCCTTTGGCCGGCTCAACCACGCAAACCAACCGGAATGGGAGACGCTCATGAGCACAGAGACGAAGGACGGCTGGATCGGCGTCGTCAAGGGACGGCCGCAAGTCGGCGCTTTCGCCGAGCGTTCGCGGCGCACGCGCCTCGAGGACATCGAGGCCTTCACCGAGATGACCGGCGACCGCAATCCGCTGCACTATGACAAGGCGCTGGCCGAGGCGTCCGTGTTCGGCAAGCTGATCGTCCAGGGCGGCGTCACCTCCGGCATCCTCAATGCGCTGGTGGCCGAGGATCTTCCCGGCCCCGGAACCGTGTTTCTCGAAGTGGCCTGGAAATTCGTCAAGGCGGTCGGCGTCGGCGAGATGATCACGGGCCGCGTCGAGATCAAGGAGGTGCGGCCCGACAAGCCGATCTGCAAGATCGAGACCTCCGTGCGCAACGAAGCCGGCGATGTCTGCCTGACCGGCACCGCGACGGTGTTCACCGTGCCGCTGGCCAAGGCCTGAGTTCTGGCAATGACGCTCTGGCGGGATTCCAATGCGGCTTCGCCGGCAGTGCTTGCCGAGGACGTGCATCGCTGGAGCGTCCTTGGCCTGCTCTGTCTTGCCGTCGTCCTGTCGCTGACCACCTGGTTCTCGGCAACCGCGATCACGCCCGAGCTGAAGGCGGCATGGCATCTGTCGGGCACGATCGAGGCCTGGCTGACCAATGGCGTGCAGATCGGCTTCGTTGTCGGCGCGCTTGTCTCAAGCCTCGTCAACCTGCCTGACGTGGTCAGGCTGAACCGGCTGATGGCGGTCTCGGCCCTGCTTGCCGCCGCCGCCAACGCGTGCCTGCTGTTGCAGCCCGGGCCGGTCGGCCTCGTCGCCGCCCGCATCCTCACCGGCGTGGCGCTGGCCGGCGTTTACCCGCCGGCGCTGAAGCTGGTCTCGACCTGGTTCACAAGGGGCAGGGGAGTGGCGCTCGGCGTCGTTATAGGGGCGCTGACGCTGGGCTCTTCGCTGCCGCATCTGTTCCGGGCACTCGCCGGTACGCTCGACTGGCAGTCGGTCGTGCTGGCCGCAAGCATCGCGACCCTCATTGGATCCGCGCTCTTCTGGTCCTTTGCCAGCGAAGGCCCGTATCCGTTCGGCAAGGCGGTGTTCGATCCGCGCCAGATCGGCGCGATCTTCCGCGACAGGCCGCTGGTGCTGGTCAACATCGGCTATCTCGGCCACATGTGGGAACTCTATGCCATGTGGGCCTGGCTGCTGGCCTATACCCGCGCGGCCCTCGAGACACAGCAACAGGCCTCTCCTTTCCTGGCGTCGCTGCTGACGTTCTGCGCGATTGCCGCCGGCGTCGGCGGTTGCCTGCTCGGCGGCGTGCTGTCCGACCGCTTCGGCCGCAGCTTGACCACGGCCGCAATGATGATCGTCTCCGGCTCCTGCGCGCTGACGATCGGCTTCGTTTTCGATGGACCGCTCTGGCTGTTCGCACTGATCGCGCTCATCTGGGGCATTTCGGTCATCGGTGATTCCGCGCAGTTCTCGGCGGCGGTGACCGAGCTTGGCGATCGCCGTTTTGTCGGCACGGCACTGTCGGTCCAGCTTGGCCTCGGCTTTGCCCTGACCGTTCTGGCGATCTGGCTGCTGCCGCATGTCGCGACCCTGCTTGGCGGCTGGCGCTGGGCGTTCCTGATGCTGGTGCCCGGGCCGCTCGTCGGTGCCGCCGCGATGCTCGTGCTGCGCGGGTTGCCGGTCGCCACCAAGATGGCCGGCGGCAGGCGGTGACCCCAATCCGCCCTGCCTCGACCAAACAAAGTTTTACGGCCAGATTTACGGGCCGCGCGTTAAGGTCCACCTTTGACGCCCAAGCAATTCAGAGCATCTTGCGTAAGCATCAGCTTTGGCTATCCACCATTGACATGCGGCTCCCGCACGAACGAAATTTTAATGTAAATGAAGCGTAATCCCGGCCATTAAAATGTTGCGTATGTGTTGGGGTTGCGCATGCCGGAATATTCGTCCTTCATCCGGTCGGTCCGGATGCGCTATATTTCAGGATTGCTGATCTTCGCGCTGGCCTCGGCCGTCATCATGATTGCGCTCGATCGCGTCAATTCCTTTCGCCATGACATCGACGCGCTGAGCAGTAATCTCGTCGCATTCACCCGCGACCTGCGCAACGCGACCAGCTTTGCCGAAACCACCGGTACCGCCTGGCGGGCCGAGACACGCGATGCCCTGACCTCATCGGCGCGCGGCCATTCGGAGCGGCTGACCGGCGAAATCGAGATGCTGACCGCGCAGCTTGCCGCGATAAAGCCGCGCCTTTCGCGCAAGACCATCAACGAGCTCGAATCCGCTTCCGTCAACGGCGATCTGTTCTGGTCGCCGCGCGACATGGTGCGCAACTTCAACCTGATGTCGATGGCGCAGAAGGTCGATGAATGGAGCTATCGCGAAATCCGCAACCAGAACGACCTGTTTGCCCAGCCCATGCTGGTTCGCGTCCGCACCGCCATGGACGATGAGCGTCATCTGGCCGATGCCTCCAGCGACAGGCTGCTGCTTTGGGCGAGCGGCATCCTGTTCGCAGCGCTCGCCATCGTCGCCTTCTGGATCTTCCGCCCCATGGAATCGGCAATCCGCCGCGCCTTTGCCGAATCCGCCGAATCCCTGTTCAAGGCCGAGGCCGCCGACCGCGCAAAGTCGGAATTCCTCGCCAATATGAGCCACGAGATCCGCACGCCGATGAACGGCGTGCTCGGCATGGCCGAACTGCTGGCCAAGACCGACCTGACCCCGCGCCAGAAGACCTTCACCGAAGTCATCGTCAAATCCGGCAATGCGTTGCTCACCATCATCAACGACATCCTCGATTTCTCGAAGATCAATGCCGGCCAGCTTACCCTCGATCCAGCCCCCTTCCGCCTCGCCGAAGCGGTCGAGGATGTGGCGACGCTGGTATCGGCGCGCGTCGCCGAAAAGAACCTCGAGCTGATCGTGCGCGTCGACCCGCGCCTGCCGGCCTATGTCGTCGGCGACGCGGGGCGGTTCCGGCAGATCGTCACCAACCTGCTCGGCAATGCGGTGAAATTCACCGAGAAGGGTCATGTGCTGATCGATGTCGGCGGCGAGATCGTCAATGATGTCGTCCAGCTCAAGGTCCGCGTCGAGGACACCGGCATCGGCATACCGGCCGAGAAGCTGCAGGACGTGTTCGAGAAATTCGCCCAGGTCGACGGCTCATCGACCCGCCGCCACGAAGGCACCGGCCTCGGCCTCGCCATCGCCGCCCGCCTCGTCGACCTGATGGCCGGCAAGATCGGCGTCGAGAGCGAGATTGGTCGCGGCTCCGTGTTCTGGTTCGCCGTGCCGCTGCCCGCCCATCATGCCGCCGCGCGCGATGAAATCGTGCCGGTCGACGTCACCGGCGCGCGCGTGCTGGTCATCGACGACAATCCGGTCAACCGCGAAATCCTGCTCGAGCAGCTCAGAAGCTGGAGCTTCGATTGTGCCGCCGCCGAAAGCGGCGCCGTGGGCCTGGCCTTCCTCGATCGCGCCTGCCAGCTGGGAGCCGCCGTCGACTGCATCATCCTCGACTACCAGATGCCGGGCATGAACGGCGCCGACGTCGCCAGGGCCATTGCAGCCGACAGCCGGCTGTCGTCGATTCCGGTGGTGCTGCTGACCTCGGTCGACCAGGTCGATTTCGGCAAGATGATCCTCGACTTCGGCATTGCCGCGCACCTGACCAAGCCGGCGCGCTCCGCCGTCCTGCTCGGCACCGTCATTTCGGTCGTCCAGAAGGCCCGTTCGCAGGTTGGCAAGGCGCAGTTCGTCCGCGAACCGGTCCCGCCGCTTCCACAGGCGCCGCCGCCCGCCTTCACCGTCATCCGCGGCCCGGCAATACGGGCCGCGACGGCACCGGCGTCGACAGCCACGCCGAACGGCCCGATCGATATCCTCATTGCCGAGGACAATGACGTGAACCAGCTGGTGTTCGGCCAGATCCTCAATGGACTGGGCCTCAGCTATCGCATCGCCGGCAACGGCCGCACGGCGGTGGAGATGTACCGGGCGCTTCGCCCCAAGTTGATCCTGATGGACGTCTCGATGCCGGAAATGAACGGTTACGAGGCGACCAGCGCCATCCGGGCGATCGAGGTCTCGACGGGCACGCACATCCCGATCGTCGGGGTCACCGCGCATGCGCTGAAGGGTGATCGCGACAAGTGCATCGAGGCCGGCATGGACGACTACCTGCCGAAACCGGTTTCGCCCGACCGCCTCGGCACCAAGATCGGCACCTGGCTCAGCGAGACGGTGGTGGCCAAGACGGCGTAGCGCATGTCGCCCGAAAGTGAGCACGGTCTTGGGACAACGACTTGCGCAAGAACAGAGACTTAAAGCGCGTCTCTCGGTGCGCTCCAGGGTAGGTCAGGCCCGGCCGGCGGATCAGCGCAGCCGGCCGATCGGGATGATTTCCGGCGAGTTGGCGACATAAGGTTCGCCCTGCCAGCTGCCGAGCCATTGCTCCACCAGCAGGCCGGCTTCATCCAGTATTGCGGCAAGATCCTCCTTTGCCGGGAAGGCGATCTTCGATTCAGCGCCTAGAGCCGATCCGCCGCCTGGAATTTCATAAAAGGTCGAATAGGTGACAATGCCAGTGGCGGCATCGTGTTCCACGTCATTCCAGGCCTTGACGGTGCCGAGACTGGGATGCACCACCTTCCGTTCGGAGCGCTGAGGCGTCCATTCGCGCCATTCCTCGACGGCGGGATTTCGGGTGTCGAAAATGAAGCGTCCACCCGGAGCAAGATGAATAGCGATGGTGCGCAGCACCGACGCTTGATCGTTCGTTGTCAGGAAGACCTGGAAAGCATGCCCGGTCAGCAGCACCAGATCGAAGCGTCGCCCGAGCCGTACGGTTCGCGCGTCGCCCTCGACCCAATCGACCTTGTCTCCGCCAGGCCTGCCGCGCCCGACATCGAGCATCGGCGATGCCGGATCGACGCCGGTGACGCTGCGCCCGTCGCTGAGCGCTGCGGCCAGCTGACCGGTGCCGCAGCCGAGGTCGAGGACTGAGCGGGCATTGCCAGCGAATCCAAGACAATAATTGAAATCGTCGCCGCCTGTGTTCTCTATATCGTAGAACTGGACGAGATCGGGGTCGCTGTAGAGTCTGTCGGTCATGGCGGGCGCCTATAACCGAAATTTCTATTAGATGCGACTGCGGGCTTGTCTGTTTGGCCTTACCGGTTGCGCACCACCACGCACGCCCCGCCGACGCTTTGCAGTTTCTGGCAGATGACATTGGCGGCGGCGCGGTCGTCGACACCGATCCTGACCGCGTAGATGCCGCGCCGGCCGATCGGCGTGCGCACCCGGCTGACCACCGGATCATGCCCGCCAAGCAGGGCCGGAAACCGGCCTCTCACCCGCAGCCACTGGCTGATCGCGGCACTGCGGCGGAAGTTGCCGGCCACCTGGATGCCCCACGGCTTTATATTGATCGAAGCCATCGCCACGGTTTGCGACATGATCACCGGCAGCTTGCGGCAAGCCACGGCAAAATCCGCCTTTGCGTCGAGCGGCTCGACCTTTCCGGCATGGGCCCGGTCGGCGAAATTGTCGACCGGCTCGCCCATCACGTCGAAAACATAGCTCTCGGTCTCCATCGGCAGGAAGCCGCCGGAGCCCAGCCAGCGCGACACCCGGCTTTCGCCGGCATTGTAGGCGGCGGCCGCCAAGCCAAGATTGCCGTAGCTGGTCTTCATTTCGGCGAGGTATTTCGCCGACGCCGGGATCGCCTGGTTGATGTCGAAGGAATTGGCGAGGCCGCGCATCTTGGCGGTCCCCGGCATGAACTGGGCGATGCCTTCGGCTCCAACCGGACTGACGGCATCGGGATCGAAACGGCTTTCCTTCCAGATCAGGCGGGCGAAAAAATCGCGCGGCAGGCCGTTTTGGTCGGCATGGGTCTGGATCAGGTTGCAAATCCTGTCGATGAGCCTCTGCCTGGCCGATTGCGGCGGATCGGCCTGGACAGCCGTCGAGCAGACCAGGGCGCAAAGCAGAACCCGCATCACCCTGAGGAAACCCTGCATCGCGCGCTGAGCCCGTGCCGAAAGTCGCTCCGGCGCGCCACATGATGGTGGCTTCGAGAACCGGAGCGCTGCGGACATTTGGTCCGTGAGCACCGGAAGCGCAGAAGACGCCTTCAGGTGGCCGCCGGAGTAGAGTTTCCGCATGGGCTCATTCGGCCGCGGCCTTGCCGCGACCAAACCGTTGCTCGATATAGTCGGCGACCATTTTCTCGAAATCCGCCGCGATCGATGGGCCGCGCAGCGTCGCCGCCTTCTTGCCGTCGACGAAGACGGGCGCCGTCGGCGTCTCGCCGGTGCCGGGCAGCGAAATGCCGATATCGGCATGCTTGGACTCGCCCGGACCGTTGACGATGCAACCCATCACCGCGACCTTGAGGTTTTCGACGCCGGGATATTTCTCGCGCCACACCGGCATGTTCTTCCGCAAATCAGCCTGGATGTCCTGAGCGAGTTCCTGGAACACGGTGGAGGTCGTGCGACCGCATCCCGGACATGCCGCGACGATCGGCACGAACTGCCTGAAGCCCATGGTCTGCAGCAGCTCCTGCGACACCTGCACCTCGCGCGTGCGGTCACCATTCGGCTCCGGCGTCAGCGAGATGCGGATGGTGTCGCCGATGCCCTGCTGCAGCAGGATGCCCATCGCGGCGGACGAAGCCACGATGCCTTTCGACCCCATGCCGGCTTCGGTGAGGCCAAGATGCAGCGCATGATCGGAACGGGTGGCAAGCTCGGTATAGACGGCGATCAGGTCCTGCACGCCGCTGACCTTGGCCGATAGGATGGTTTTCTCGCGGCCAAGGCCAATCTCTTCGGCCATTTCGGCCGAAAGAATGGCCGACTGCACGATCGCCTCGCGGGTCACTTCCTGCGCGGTCAGCGGAAAACCCTGCGCCTGGTTGTCGTCCATCAGCCGGGTCAGCAGCTCCTGGTCGAGCGAGCCCCAGTTGACGCCGATGCGCACCGGCTTGTCGTATTTGATCGCCATCTCGACGATCGCCGCGAACTGCCGGTCCTTCTTGTCCTTGAAGCCGACATTGCCGGGGTTGATACGATATTTGGCAAGCGCCTCGGCGCAGGCCGGATGGTCGGCCAGCAGCTTGTGGCCGATATAGTGGAAATCGCCGACCAGCGGCACGTTGATGCCAAGCCGCTGAAGCCGCTCGTGGATGCGCGGCACGGCGGCGGCGCTCTCGTCGCGATCGACGGTAATGCGCACGATCTCGGAGCCGGCACGATGCAGCGCCGCGACTTGCGCGACCGTCTGGTCAATGTCGGCCGTGTCGGTGTTGGTCATCGACTGCACGACAACTGGCGCGCCGCCACCGACGACCACGCCGCCGACATCAACGCCGACCGACGTGCGGCGAGGAAAGGGAGAGGAAAAATATCCGGTCATGCCGGCAGCCTTTTGTCTCTGGAGCGCTGTGCGTCCACTTGGACGCACAAAAATGCGCCCCGGGCCGATGCGCTAAAGTTCGGCATGAGGTGGAGGAGCAAAGATGGCTTGTCAATGGCGACAGGTCGCCACTGGCCGCAATTGGCCTGTCGCCGGGATCAGAAACAACCCATGGAGCTTGAGACGGTCGAAGCAAAAATGGAGCTGAACGGAGGTCCAACTCGCATCGTGGCCAGCACTGAAAATCAAAAACCACCACACCGGCGGCAGTTGCCGCCGGCAAGAGAGGCCGCGGATGGTGAGCGGCTATGTCAGAAGGGCATCAATGCGTGGTTGGTTGCGCCCTCAGTTTTTCAATCTCGTCCTTGAGTGCCAGCTTGCGTCGCTTGAGATTCACGATTTCGAGGTCGTCCACCGACGGGTGGTTCATCGCGTCATCGATTTCACGTTCGATGTCGCCGTGTTTCCGCTGCAACTCATCAAGATGGGAAGCAAGAGACATGATTGGTTCTCCCTTTCATGGTTTCCTCGATTGCAGCCGCCAAAGGCGCGTCCACCGCAGGCTCGCTTCTGTGACGGCACCATGACACTGTGCCACCATCCGACATCGATGTCGAATGCTGCGTGGTAGCATTCCACGACAATGTGAAATGTGATATGGGCTGCGCGCCGGTGCCAGAAGTTGCCGGCCCCGCCCAAATCAGGCCCATTTTTGGGCGCCGCAGACGTGCAGACGGTAGAGAATGTCCGATCAGGAACAGGCCGATATTCGCCTCGAATTTTCCCGGCTGAAGCAGGAACACGCCGATTTCGACGCGGCGATCAACGCGATGATCGCCACGAATTGCGACCCGCTCCAGATCCAGCGCATGAAGAAGAAGAAACTGGTCCTCAAGGACCGGCTGATGGCGCTGGAAGACCGGATCATTCCCGACATCATCGCGTGAGCGGCAACGCCCGGGCGCTTCTCGTCACTTACCTATCCGCCGATCGAAAGTCTGGCCGCGCGGTCGCGCAGCAGGCCCAGGAGATTGCCGGTCCGTTCCTCTGACGTGTCGATGGGAACCACCAGGCACATCGTCGCCTCAATCTTGCCGGGCGCTGAAAACACCGGAACGGCCAGGCATTTTGTATAGGCGTCGACCAGGCCTGATGTGACGCAATAGCCGGTCGCCCGAGCGGTCGCGATATCGGTGATGAAGTCGTCCAACAGCAGTCGGCGGCCGTCGGGCAGCGTGAGATCGTCTTCCGACACCATGGCCTCGATATCAGCCCTTTCCAGGCCCGCCAGCAGCAGCCGGCCCGAGGCGGTCCAGGGCAGCGGTATCTGCAGGCCAGTGGCCGAACTGATACGGAAGGGTCTGGTTCCCGGACTCGAATGGACGATCGTGTAGCGGCCGCTCTGCAGCATGCACAATTCCGAGGTCTCGCCGGTTTCGCGCGAAAGATGGTCGACCTCCTGACGCCCTCGCCTCATCAGGTCGTTACCCCGCACATAATCCATTCCGTAGAGGTAGAGCTTCTTGCCGAAATAGACGCGATTGCCGTCGCCGGCCATCTCCAGCAAGCCGGCCTCGACCAGCGAACGCACGACCGTGTAGGTCGTCGAACGGGGTGCGTTCACCCCCTTGGCAAGGTCGCCAATGCCGATCGCGCGCTGCGTCGTGTGAAGAAACTCCAGAATCTCGAGCACCCGGTTAAGGCCCTTTTCACGGGAGCCTCCCGTCTTCTGGCCAACCGAAATTGCCAAGGCACTGCCATCTTGCATTGTTGATTCCTGATGTTAGTATCTGTCTTGTACAGGATACAAACGTCTCTTGTAAGAGACAATCGCTCTGAAGTCCACCGACGCGTGTATTGTCTGTGCATAGGGGAACACAACACGAAAGGAGGTCGCCGTGAACGACACATCCGGAAGACGTGATTTTCTGAAATTGGGAATGGCAGGTCTGGCCACGGCCGGCGTGCTGGCTACCGTCGATGCTCAGAAGGCCGCTGCCCAGGCAGCATCCGACAGCCTGCTGCGCACGGTGCTCGACCGCGGCAAGCTGATCGTCGGCACCGGCAGCACCAATGCGCCCTGGCACTTCGAGAACGATGCCGGCGAACTCGTCGGCATGGACATCACCATGGGACGCATTCTTGCCAAGGGGCTCTTCGACGATCCGACCAAGGTCGAATTTGTCATGCAGGACCCCGCGCAGCGCATTCCGAACGTGACCACCAACAAGGTCGACATCACCATCCAGTTCATGACCATGAGCGCGCAGCGTTCGCAGCTCATCAACTTCTCCAGACCCTACTATGTCGAAGGCGTTGCCTTGCTGACGCTGCCGACCGCCGAGAACAAGACCTTCGACAAATTGCTTGCCGCCGGTTCGGCGACGCGTGTGTCGATCCTGCAGAATGTCGACGCCGAAGCATCGGTGCACATCGCTCTGCCGCAGTCGCAGGTGATGCAGATCGACACCCAGGCCAACGTACTGCAGGCACTGGAATCGAAACGCGTCGACGCAGCTGCAGTCGATCTCTCCACGGTGCGCTGGCTCGCCTCGCGCAATCCCGACAAATACTTCGATGCCGGCAAGAGCTGGTTCTCGATGCTTTACGGCGCAGCCTTGCGGCAAGGCGATCTCGACTGGCTGACCTTCGTCAACCAGACCTTCACCATCGCCATGTTCGGCCATGAAACGGCGCTCTACGATGCGGCGTTCAAGGACTATTTCGGCCAGGAGCCGCCGGCCGGGCATCCCGGTTTCCCGGTTATTTGATCCCGCCGGCGGAGGGGCGGCATTCAGCGCCCTTCCGCCTGCTTCTTTTCGACGCCCTTCGCATTGAGGCGGACGCATGGGCTATGCCCTCAACTTCAACCTGATCTGGCGGCATTTCGACAAGCTGTGGGGCGGGCTGCTGCTCAGCCTCGAGCTCGCCGTGATCTCGATCGCCATTGGCATCGTCATCGGTCTGGTGCTGGCGGTCTGGTACGTCTCGGCCGGGCGCGTGGTGCGTACCATCATCGCCGCCTATGTCGAATTCATCCGCAACGTGCCACTGATCCTGCTCGTCTACCTTGTCTTCTACGGCCTGCCGACGGTGGTCGATATCGCCTACAGCGCCCAGACCTCGTTCGTCGCGACGCTGGCGCTCTATAGCGGCGCCTATCTGGTCGAGGTGTTTCGTTCCGGGCTGGAGGCCGTGCCGCGCGGACAGATGGACGCCGGCAAGGCAATCGGGCTGACACCTTGGCAAAGGCTGCTCCATGTACGCCTGCCGACCATGCTGCGCATCACTTTGCCGGCGCTGTCCAACACCTTCATCTCGCTGTTCAAGGACACCTCGATCGCCTCGGTCATCTCGGTGCCCGAGCTCACCTATGGCGCGCAGTGGATCAACTTCAACACTTTCCGCATCGTTGAGGTCTACCTGGTCACCACGGCGATGTATCTCTTGACCGGCTATGCACTGCTTTTCGCGCTTCGGCTTGTCGAGCGCCGGTTCAGGGCGGCGCGCTGACATGCTCACCCAGATCGCCTATGCCTTGCCTTTTCTCGCCCAGGGCTTCGCCCTGACGCTGTGGGTATCACTGCTGGTCGTGGTGTTCTCGCTGGTCGCCGGCGTGATCATGGGCGTCGGCCTTGTCTATGGTCCCGCCCCACTGCGTTGGGCGGTGCGCATCTTCAGCGACACCATCCGCGGCATACCCATCCTGGTGCTGATCTTCTTTGTCTATTACGGCCTGCCTGCCGTCGGGCTTCATCTGCCGTCTTTCTGGGCCGCCGTGCTGGCGCTCACCCTGTTCAAGACGGCGCAGGTCATCGAATACCTCAGGGGGGCGGTCGGTTCCATTCCGAAAGGGCAATCCGAGGCGGCAATGGCGATCGGACTGACGTTTCGCCAGCGCCTTGCCTACGTCATCTTCCCACAGGCGTTCAGGCGCTTCCTGCCGCCCTGGATCAACGGCGTCACCGATGCGGTCAAGGGCAGCGCGCTGGTGTCATTGCTCGGCATCACCGACCTGATGCAGGCCATCAACCAGGTCATCGGCCGCACCTACGAGGCCATGCCGCTCTACATTCTCGGCGCGCTCATCTACTTCGCCGTCAACTACGCGCTCTCGCTCGCCAGCCGGCGGCTCGAGAAGCGCTTCTCCTTCATCCGGGAATAGCACGATGTCCACCAGCTCCAAGAACGACACCCCGGCCCTTCTCGACGTCGCCAATGTTTCCAAGTCCTTCGGTCCCGTGGAGGTGCTGCGCTCGGTCAGCCTGCAGGTGGCGCGCGGCGAAGTGGTGACTGTCATCGGCCCCTCCGGCAGCGGCAAGACCACGCTGCTGCGCTGCGTCAACTTCCTGGAAAGCTACGATAGCGGTTCGATCCGCATCGACGGCAAGGAGGTCGGCTTTCGCGACACCGGAACCCGGCAGCGCCGCAGCGAACGTGACCTCGCCACGATGCGCGCCGAAACCGGCATGGTGTTCCAGAGCTTCAACCTGTTTCCGCATCTGACAGCGGCTGGCAACATCATGCTTGGTTTGCGCAAGGTGCGCGGCAAAAGCAGCGCGGAAGCGCGCACTATCGCTGAACACTGGCTCGGTCGGGTCGGCCTCGCCCACAAGGCCGACAGCCTTCCCGCCGAACTGTCCGGTGGCCAGCAGCAACGTGTCGGCATTGCCCGTGCCGTGGCGATGGGACCGAAGATCCTGCTTCTGGACGAGATAACGTCCGCGCTCGACCCCGAACTTGTCGGCGAGGTGCTCGAGGTCGTGCGCAGCCTTGCCGAGGATGGCATGACGATGGTGATGGTCACGCATGAGATGGCCTTTGCCCGCGATGCTTCGAGCCGCATCGTCTTCATGGCCGACGGCGGCGTCAGCGCGGCCGGCCCACCCGCCGAAATTCTGGCGGCGGACACCGATAATGAGCGCCTCCGCACCTTCCTGGCGCGCTTCCGCGCTTCGCATTTCTGACACCAGACGGCGAAAGCTGTCGCAAGGAGCCTTTTCATGACGCCTTACATCCGGCTCGCCGAATTGGGCCTGACGCTGCCCGAACCGCCGACGCCCATCGCCAACTTCGTCACCCACGCCGAAAGCGGACGGTTGATCTTCCTGTCCGGCCAGGGGCCGCTGCGGGCCGACGGCACGCTCTTCACCGGCAAGGTGGGAGAAGACGTCACGGTCGAGGAGGCCTACGGCCATGCCCGCCTCACCGGTCTCAATCTGCTCGCGGTCATGCATGCGGCCGCTGGCGACCTCGGCCGCATCGTGCGCATCGTCAAGCTGCTCGGCTTCGTCAACGCGATACCGACCTTCAGCGACCACCCGAAGGTGGTCAATGGCTGTTCCGACCTCTTCGCCGACGTCTTCGACGGCATCGGCGGGCATGCACGCTCGGCGATCGGCGTCGGCTCCTTGCCCGGAAACATCACAGTCGAAATCGAGGCGGTCGTCGAGATCGCCGCCTGACTTCTCCTCAATGGGATCAACAGAGATGAAAACCACTTCCGCCGGCGGCTCCAACTCGACAATCCGCGAACGGCTCGGTCTTCGCCCGATCATCAACGTCTCCGGCACGATGACCGCGCTCGGCGCGTCGATCATCGTCCCAGACGCGATCAGCGCCATGGCCGAAATGGCCTCGCAATGGGTGGAGATGGACGATCTCCAGCGTGCGGCAAGCACGGTCGTCGCGCGCCTGACCGGCAGCGAGGCCGGCTTCATCACCGCCTGCTGCGCCAGCGGCATCACCATGGCCATAGCCGGCGCGATGACCGGAACCAACCTGCTCGCCATCGAGCGTCTGCCCGATGACACAGGCGACCTGAAGTCGGAGGTCGTCATTC
Source organism: Mesorhizobium sp. RCAM 05099 (assembly GCF_059683685.1). Classification (NCBI taxonomy): domain Bacteria; kingdom Pseudomonadati; phylum Pseudomonadota; class Alphaproteobacteria; order Hyphomicrobiales; family Phyllobacteriaceae; genus Mesorhizobium; species Mesorhizobium sp. RCAM 05099. Next base: position 1,134,067 of record NZ_CM185035.1, on the reverse strand, counting down.
AGCTTGGCCACATCGTCAATTACGGCGCCCCGATCGATCAGTCGGTACGCGTCGCCGGCGCCAAGGTGGTGCCCGCCGGGACGGTCAGCGTGACGCAGGACTATCATGTGCGCGAAGCGATCAACGACCGTACCGCAGCCGGCCTCTACGTCGTTGCCCACCACACCGTGCAGTACGGCATGTTGTCGCTCGAGGAATTCTGCGAGATCTGCCACGCCAAGGACGTTCCGGTGATCGTCGACGCGGCGTCCGAATACGATCTGCGAGGTTTCCTGGCGCGCGGCGCCGACATCGTCGTCTACAGCGGCCATAAATTCCTCAGCGGACCGACCAGCGGCATCGTTACCGGGCGCAAGGACCTGGTGCGATCAGCCTATCTGCAGAACCGTGGCGTCGCGCGCGCCATGAAGGTCGGTAAGGAAAGCATCGCCGGCACCATGGCCGCGCTCGAAGCCTGGGAAAAGCGCGACCATGCCGGCATCCGCCGGCGTGAGGAAGCGGCGCTCAACCTGTGGAAGGACGCGCTGCAGGGACTGCCGGGCATCGTCGCGCAGATTATTCCCGACCCGACCGCCAATCCGCTCGACCGCCTGCAGGTCTTCGTGTCGCCCGACAGCCGGTTCACGGCGGCAGGTCTAACCTCGGCACTCGCGACGGGCTCGCCACCCATCATCGTGCGCAACCACGAGGTGGAGCGCGGCCATTTCTTCCTCGACCCGTGCAATCTTCACCCCGGCGAGGCGGAGATCGTCGCCGAACGGCTGCGCGCCATTTTGACCGCGAAGGATCGTCCCGCCGATGCGATGAGGCCTGTCCGCAAGGATTCGTCAGGCGTGTTGCGCTGGCCGGACTGAGCGTCAAGCGGACCACGGACTGAAATGCACCGACCGATCACGCGACTGTGAACAGGCGAATCTGCACGCGGCGGGAATAAACCAACGCCGTCCCGGGTCTCCTTGACATACGCCACCTGCAGGCGTTGAGGAGACCGGCATGCCCCATCATTGCGAGGACGACGGCGAACATGGCCGCGGCACCAGCCGTCGTCATGCGCTGAAGCGCATGATCGTCGCCAGTCCTTCCTCCATGGCACCCTTCCCTGCCATAGCGCCCTTCCCTTCCATAGCGCTTGACACTGGTGACACAGATGAATTCACTTTCACCCAGGCAGGCGACTTTGCCTGTTTCTGCGGGGTTCGCCCGCACAGGCAGCGCAAGATCACCGTCCCTGCTTGAGAGCGCCCGGCCTGTCCGTCCCGGAGTATCGGATCATGGTGCTGCTTTGAGCGAGAAGGCCTTGGCCGAGCGCTTCAACGAAGTGGTGCTGCCGCACCTTGGCGACGCGCTGGCGCTTGCCGGCTGGCTGACCGGCAATGCCGCCGACGCGGAGGATGTCGTGCAAGATGCCTGCATCAAGGCACATGCCGGCATATCAGGCTATGCCGGCGGCAATGCCCGTGCCTGGCTGCTGACCATCGTGCGCAATACCTCCTACACCTGGATGTCGCGCAACCGGCCGCGCGGCATCATGGCCGTCGGCGACCTCGGTGATCTCGACGACATGGCGGCGGCACATGGCACCAGCCTGCCGGACGAGGACGGTCCGGAGGCGAGCCTGATCGCCAGGGCCGATACGGCGGCACTGGAAGCGGCGATCGCCGCCCTGCCGCAGCCGTTTCGCGAGACGCTGGTGCTGCGCGACATCAACGGCCTCAGCTATCGCGAGATATCGGTCATGCTCGGCGTGGCGATGGGCACGGTGATGTCACGGCTGGCGCGGGCGCGGAGCCTGCTTATATCTGAACTTGGGAGTGCGCCATGAGCGACGACGGACTGCCCAACGACGCGGAAGGGATCAAGCTGATGATCCACGCTTTGATCGATGGCGAACTCGACGCGGCGGCGGCGTTGGCGCTGGAACGGCGCATTGCCGCCGACCCGCGGCTTGCCGCCGAACATGCCCGCATCGTCGCCTTGCGGGCGGCGGTCACCCGCTTGCCGCGCCCCGATGTCAGCGACGCCTTTCGGGCGCGTATCGCCGCACTTGGTGCGACAGCCACGGCACAGCCAGCCCAAGACGCGCCGACACAAGACGAGCCGGCGCGAGACGAACTGGTGGAGCCGCGGCGGGACATACCGTCGGCCCGACCGGATCAGCCAAGGGGGGACCAACCCCGCGGAACCGCGAGGCGGGAGGCCCAGACAAGGCCGTCGCAGATGTGGGCGCTGCCAAGGGCGCGTCGCTTCGGCTCGTTCGACTGGCGCGCCATGGCCGCGTCGATCATGATCAGCGCGGTGCTGGCCAGCGGCGCGACGCAATGGGTGATGTTCAACAGCGCGTCCGACGGCTTCGCCGCAGCGGTCGCCAGCGGCCATCGCCGCAGCCTGCTTGCCGCCAGCCCGATCGACATCGTCTCGTCCGACCGCCATACAGTCAAGCCGTGGCTCGACGCCCGGATCGGCGTTTCGCCGCCGGCGCCTGACCTTGCGCAGGACGGCTTCGCACTCATCGGCGGACGGGTCGAGGTGATCGCCGACCGGCCGGTGCCGGCACTGGTCTACCGTCACCGCGAACACCTGATCACATTGGTCGCCGAACCGCAGCAGGGCGGCAGCACCACCGCGCCGGAAGATCTTTCGTCGGGCGGCTTCTCGATGGTGCATTGGAGCGACGGTGCCTTCTCCTACTGGGCGATCTCCGACATGGAGCGGCCCGAACTCGACGATTTCGTCGCCCGCTTCCGCAAGGCGGCCGTGTGAGGCGTTTTTGCTCGGCAACTGATCCCACCGCCTGACGGATCCTCCAGCCTACGACGCCGGCCGGAAACTGCCGGCTCACCTTTGTGTGGCTCAGCCCGGCCGCAACTGCGGCCGGCGGCTCCTGCAACCTTCAAATAGTAACTTTATAAGCTTTTGGATTTGTGTGAAGTTATGATAATTGAAGGATCGACCATGACCGCCAATCGCTTCGCCACGCGCCTGAATTCCTTTGCCTCGCGGCCGCAGGCCGAATGGCCCGGTCTCGCCGGCAAGCCGTCGCTGATGCAGATGGCTGCGCGCGCCGCCAAGGTTGCCGGGCTGACCGACCTCGATCTCAATTTTCCTGATCATGTCGGCGAAAAACCCGCCGAAATTGCCCGCAAGCTTGGCGATCTCGGCCTTTCCATCAATGGCTTCGCCATGCGCTACTATTCCAATCCGGCCTTCAAGCTGGGCGCCTTCACCAATCCTGACCCGGCGGTGCGCCGTGAGGCCATCGACCTGACCAAGGCCGGCATCGATGCCGTGCGCGAGGCGGGCGCCAGCCTGATGACGCTGTGGCTCGGCCAGGACGGCTTCGACTACGCTTTCCAGGCCGACTATGCCACGCTCTGGCAACACGAAATAGACGGGATTCGTGAAGTTGCGGCACATGATCCCGACTGCCAGATCAGCTTGGAGTACAAACCGAACGAGCCGCGCTCCTACAGCCTGATGCCGGATGCGGCGACGACCCTGCTGGCGATCCGCGATGTCGGCCTGCCCAATCTCGGCGTCACGCTCGACTTCGCGCATGTGCTCTATGCCGACGAACAGCCGGCCTTCGCCGCCGCCCTGGTTGCGCGTCACAGTAAGCTGCTCGGCGTGCACCTCAACGACGGCTATGCCAAGCGCGATGACGGCCTCATGGTCGGCGCCGTGCATACGCTACAGACCATCGAACTGCTCAGGCAGATCCGCCGCGACGGTTATGCGGGTGCCATCTATTTCGACACCTTTCCGGACATGACCGGACTCGACCCGGTGCATGAGTGCCAGGTCAACATCGCCACCGTCAAGCGCATGCTGCGCGTTGTCGACCGGATCGACCGTGACAACCGCCTGTCCGCCGCCGTCAACAGCCAGGACGCGGTGACATCGCAGGCCATCATCCAGGAAATCATGCTCGGGCCGGACGCGTGACGAGGGGGCGTGGATGACCTTGAGCGGGCTGGACCTGAAAGCGGTAGGACCGCGCATCCGCATGATGATGCCCCATCTCACCCCGCTGGAGGCGAAGGTGGTGGAGACGGTCTTCGGCCGGCGCGGCTTCGACGAGAGCATCCCACTGAAGCAGATCGCCGAGGAATCCGGCGTGTCCGAAGCGATGGTGGTCAAGATCGCCAAGAAGCTCGGCTTCTCCGGCTATCGCGACTTTCGCACCGCCGTCTACGAATACAGCCGCCTGCCGACCACCGAGATGCATCAGGAACTGTCGTCCGACGACAGCTCGGCCGAGATCGTGCAAAAGGTGTTCCGCACCTCGATCCAGGCTCTCGAAGAGACGCTGGCCATCCTCGATATCGAGGATTTCGACCGCGCCGCCGAACTGCTTTTCCGTGCGAAGAACCGTGATTTCTACGGCGTCGGCGGTTCGGCGCAGATCGCGCGCGACGTCTCGCACAAATTCCTGCGCATCGGCATCCGCGCATCGGTCTACGATGACTCGCACATGATGCTGATGTCGGCCTCGCTGCTCGGCGCGGACGACATCGCCGTCGGCTTCTCGCATTCGGGCAACACGTCGGCCGTCATCGACGCCATCCAGTTGGCCCGCAAGAACGGTGCCCGCACGCTGGCCATCACCAATTACGACAACTCGCCGCTGGCCCAGATGGCCGACATCGTGCTGTGCTCGACCGCGCAGGGCTCGCCATTGATGGGCGAGAACGCGGCGGCGCGCATTGCTCAGCTCAACATACTCGACGCGCTGTTCGTGGCGGTGGCGCAGCGCGACTACCAGGCGGCGGAGCGCAATCTCGGCCGCACCATGTCGGCGGTGACATCGAAACGAAAAGACCGGGGCTCATGACGCTGCCAACGATGCCGCTGGTCACCGTGTTCGGCAGCCTGCATTACGACATCATGGTCGATGCCCCCGACCGACCGCGCAAGGGCGAGACGGTAACCGGCCATGCCCGGCATCCGAAATGCGGCGGCAAGGGCGGCAACCAGGCGGTCTCGGCGGCACGGGCCGGGATGCGCGCGGTGATGATCGGTGCCGTCGGCGACGATGATTTCGGGCGGGCGTTGCTGGGCAATCTCGATCGCGCCGGCGTCGATCGCCGCTTCGTGCGGGTGGCTTCGGGTGCCGGCTCCGGCATGAGCGTGGCGATCTTCGACGCAGGCGGCGACTATGGCGCCGTGATCGTTTCGGGCAGCAATCTCACGCTTGGCGAGGCGGACGTTACGGCCGCTTCCGATGTGGTTGCACGCACAGCGGTGCTGCTGCTGCAGAACGAGGTGCCGGAGGCCGCGAACATTGCGGCAGCGCGCGCGGTGAAGGCAAGGGGCGGCCGAGTCGTGCTCAACGCCGCACCCGCCCGCAAACTCTCCGACGACTTTCTCGCGCTGGTCGACATCCTCGTCGTCAATGCCATCGAGGCGGAATTCCTGGCCGGCGTGGCGGTGGTCGAGACGCTCGACGGCGCCGCGCAGGCGGCGCGGCGGCTGATCGATCTCTGCCCGGTCGCGATCGTCACGGCAGGCGGCGAGGGCGTCGCCTGTTGCGACCGAACCGGCGCGGCCTTGGCGCTGCCGGCCGTCCCGGTCAAGGTCGTCAGCACGCATGGCGCGGGTGATGAATTCGTCGGCGCGCTGGCCGCGGGGCTCGCCCGTGGCGACGCCATGCGGGTGGCAGTGACCGCCGCCAACGCCGCTTCGGCCTTGCTGGTCTCGACACCCGAGGCCGAGCGCCAAGGCGTCTGATGGGCTGGTTTCCGCCTGCCGGACAGCAGCAATGACCGCCTATCCTTGCCGTCGCTGCCGAATTCCGCTAAGGCGCGCCTTTGTCGCCGGGGAGCACAGACTTGGACGATCAACGCGCCGACGTCGCCATTATCATGGGCAGCCAGTCCGACTGGGCGACCATGCGCCACGCCGCTGAAACGCTGGAGGCCCTGGCCATCCCGCACAAGCGGCTGATTGTCTCCGCGCATCGCACGCCGGACCGGCTCTATGAGTTCGCCAAGGGCGCCAAGGCAGCCGGCTACAAGGTGATCATTGCCGGTGCCGGCGGTGCCGCGCATCTGCCCGGCATGACGGCGGCGATGACGCCACTGCCGGTGTTCGGCGTGCCGGTGGAATCCAAAGCGCTCTCCGGCCAGGATTCGCTGCTGTCCATCGTCCAGATGCCGGCCGGCATTCCAGTGGGAACGCTGGCCATCGGCAAGGCCGGCGCGACCAATGCAGCACTTCTGGCCGCCGCCGTGCTGGCGCTCCACGACGACAAGCTTGCCGCGCGCCTGGATGCCTGGCGCGCCGCGCAGACCGCCAAGGTCGCGACCGAACCGACGGATACGCCGTGAGCCTGCCCGCCGGATCGACCATCGGCATCATCGGCGGCGGCCAGCTCGGCCGCATGCTGGCGATATCAGCCGCCCGCCTCGGCTACCGCACGGTGGTGCTCGAGCCGCAACCCGATTGCCCGGCGGCACAGGTGGCCAACCGGCAGATAACAGCCGCCTATGACGACCCGGCGGCACTTGCGGAACTGGCGGCGGCGAGTTCCGTCATCACCTACGAATTCGAGAACGTTCCGGTCGCGGCCGCCAGCGCGCTTGCGGACAAGGCCTCGGTCTATCCGCCAGCGCGAGCGCTGGAAGTGGCGCAGGATCGCGTCACCGAGAAGACGTTCCTCAATGGCATCGGCATTGCCACCGCCGATTTCCGCCCGGTCGACAATGACGACGATCTGACCGCGGCACTGAAGGCATTTGGCGGCAGCGGCATCCTCAAGACACGGCGCATGGGCTATGACGGCAAGGGCCAGCGCGTCTTCCGCAACATGGAAGCGGGCGGCTTTGCCGGCACCTGCGAGGCGATGGGCAATGTACCGCTGATCCTTGAAAGCTTCGTGCCCTTCGAGCGCGAGATTTCGGTGATCGCCGCGCGTGGCATGGACGGCGCCGTCGCCAGCTACGATCCGGCCGAGAATGTCCACCGCAACGGCATTCTCCACACATCGACCTTGCCGGCCGGCATAAAACCCGAGACGACGATGGCGGCCCAGGCAGCGGCGGCCAGGATACTGTCAGCGCTGGACTATGTCGGCGTCATCGGCGTCGAGTTCTTCGTGCTCGCCGACGGCTCGCTGCTGGCCAACGAGATCGCGCCGCGCGTGCACAATTCCGGCCACTGGACGGAGGCCGCCTGCATCGTTTCGCAGTTCGAGCAGCACGTCCGTGCCGTAGCCGGCCTGCCGCTGGGAGATCCCCGGCGTCATTCCGATTGCGTGATGGAAAATCTCGTCGGCGACGATGTGCTGCGCGTTGCCGAACTGCTCGCCGAGCCCGATCTGATGCTGCACCTCTACGGCAAGGCCGAGGCGCGGCCAGGCCGCAAGATGGGCCATTTCACCCGGATCAGCCGCCGCCCTTAGGCATTTCCAGGAAAAGCGTGGAGCGGCTTTCAGTCCGGAATTGCGTCAGAACAAGAGAGAGGCCGGCAACCTACTGGACGTCGCCCTCGTCCTCGTCGGGACTGGCGCAACTCGCATCGCCTTCCTGGCAGTTGGCCGCTGCGGCAAGCTGCTTGATGCGGTCGTTGGTCAGCCTGGTCAGGCATTGCGAGTCCTCCATCGGATGGATCGAACCACCGCTGCTGGCCGCGGTCGAGTGTGCACACTCGGCGTCGCGGAAACTGATCCATGCGCGTTGCGCTACCTGCAGCAATTTCTTGTCATCGGCATCATCGGAGTTGATGAGGTCCTGATAGGCCTGGTTGAGCTTGGCGTCTGCTGCCTGATAATCCTCGGCGGCACAGATGTTCATCATCTGCTGGCTGTCGTCGCCGCGGTCGCACTCCTGGGCGCGGGCAGCCGAAGCTCCCGCCAGCAGGACAAGGCAGGCAGACAGGAAAATTCGGCGCATAATCGTCCCCAAATCACTTTACGGCGGCCGCATCATCCCAGCCGGACTCTGGCCACGCAATGCCGCAGGGCATCGATGGCGGATATTTGATGACAGGGATCGTTCACACCCGCCATGGCGCATGCTTGTGGTTGACACAGACAACGCTCCTCGTTTATGAGCCACCCACAGTTCAAAGGCGCGTCTTCTGGCGCGCCTTAAAATCTCGACCCGGACCGGGTCCACACCGACAGGCAAGACCATGAAGATCAAGAATTCGCTCAAGGCGCTGAAGGCGCGTCACCGCGACAACCAGCTGGTTCGCCGCAAGGGCCGCGTCTACATCATCAACAAGACCGCCCCGCGCTACAAGGCACGCCAGGGCTGAGTTTCGGCCGGAGGCTTGTCGCCTCCGCCCAATTGATGCTTGTCGCCGGTCCTGCCGGTCGTTTCACGCCAAATTCAGTTTGACGTTCCGCCGTCCGGGACTAGAGTCCGGCGATGCGGTTTCTTTTTGCATTTTTCACAAGCCTGCTTCTATCCGGCGCCATTGGCTTGCCGGCATGGGCGGATGACGCGGTCGCGCCGCAGGCCGCCCCCGTCACGAAACAGGCCCGTCTCGATCAGTTGTTCAGCGACCTGAAGCGCGAGCGCAACGAAAGGGCGGCCGAGCGCATCGCCGGCAACATCTGGAGCGAATGGTTCCAGTCCGGCAGCGCCTCGATCGACCTGATGATGCAATGGTCGCAGAAGGCCATCGAGAGCCAGAAGTTCGACGTCGCGCTCGATTTCCTCGATCAGGTGGTGACCTTGCAGCCGACCTATGCCGAAGGCTGGAACCGGCGCGCCACCGTGCATTTCATGATGAAGAACTACGGCAAGTCGATGTCCGACATCGACCATACGCTGCAGCTAGAGCCGCGCCATTTCGGCGCGCTGTCAGGCCTGGCGCAGATCATGGCGCTGACCGGCCACAAGCAATCGGCGCTCGAGGCCTGGCAGAAGGTGCTGGCCATCTATCCGATGCTGCGCAGCGCCCAGGACCAGGTCGCCACGCTTTCGGAAGAGCTTGCCGGCGAAGGCATTTGATTGCGCTAATTTGATTGCGCTAAGGGAATAGGAAGTAGGGATTGGGCAGTAGGTGCAGATCGCACCGCGGAACACACACCCCCTACTGCCTACTGCCTACTGCCTATTCCCCTACTCCAGAACTTATCCCCCTCCACCCCCGTATCTCCCCGCATGAACCTGATCTACGCCATGCTCGCCTTCCTGATGGCGCTTGTATTCGGCCTCGTCGGCGTCACCCGCGTCGGCTCATGGCTGATCGAGCGCCGCAATCCGCCGATCGGCGAATTTGCCGACATCGGTGGCGCGCGCATCCACTATGTCCATGTTCCGGCGCCTGCCAATGCGGACCTGCCGCCGATCGTCTTCATCCATGGCGCCAGCGCCAATCTCGGGGACCAGATGCTGCCGCTGCGGCCACTGCTCGAGGGCCGCGCCGAGATGCTGTTCTTCGACCGGCCGGGCTTTGGCTGGTCGGAGCGCGGCCCGGGCAACAACGAGGATCCGTCGGCCCAGGCCAACACCATCGCCGCGCTGATGGACCGTCTCGGCATCAAAAAGGCTGTCATCGTCGGCCATTCCTTCGGCGGCGCGGTAACCACGGCCCTTGGCCGCGAGCATCCCGAGAAGACACTTGGGCTGGTCTTCCTGGCGCCGGCGACCCATCCCTGGCCGGGCGGCGCAACCTCCTGGTACTACGATCTGACGACCGTTCCGGTCCTCGGGTGGTTGTTTTCCGAGACACTGGCCTATCCGGCCGGAGCGCTGCGGATGGCCGATGCCACGACCTGCGTCTTCTCGCCCAACAAGGCGCCGGACAATTATCTCGCCGCCGCGTCGATCTCGCTGGTGCTGCGGCCATCGGCCTTCCGCGACAACGCCACTGATGTCGCCGGGCTCTATCGCTATGCTCTTGGCGCCGCACCGCACTACGCCGATATCAAGGCGCCAACGGTGGTCATCTCGGGCGACCGCGACAAGGTCGTCTATGCGCATATCCATTCGATCGGCCTCGAGCGCGACATTTCAGGCGCCGAACTCGTCTGGGTGCATAATCTCGGCCACAAGCCGGACTGGATTGCGTCCGACCTCGTGGTCGGCGCCATCGAGAAGGTCGCCGGCAAGACAGTTGATCTGCAGGCAATGGCGAAGGCCGTCGAGGCGAGGATCGCCAACGACGCCTACGATGCCGGCAAATGCGCCGATACCAAAGCGCCCGAAGCCGAGCTCGCGCCGACCTGAGCGGCCGCCTGAACCGGCTCTATCGGCTCCTCTGCCCGTCCGATCCGACATAGGCGATGCGCAGCATGTTGGTCGAGCCAGGCGTCCTCAGCGGCACGCCGGCGGTGATGATGACGCGGTCGCCCGGCTTGCCGAACTCTTCCTCCAGGGCAATGCGGCAGGCACGATCGACCATGTCGTCGAGATCGATGGCATCGGGCGACACGACGCAATGCGTACCCCACAGCAGCGACAGTCGACGCGCCGTGTTGACGATCGGCGACAGCGCGATAATCGGCACTTGCGGCCGCTCGCGGGCGGCGCGCAGGCCGGTGTTGCCGGACGCCGTGTAGGTGATGATCGCCGCCAGTTTCAGCGTCTCGGCGATTTCACGGGCAGCCAGCGAAATGGCGTCGGCGCCGGTCGCTTCCGGCTCGGAACGCTGCGCGTTGATGATGCCGGCATAGGTCGGGTCGGTTTCGACCTTGGTGGCAATGCGGTTCATCATCGCCACCGCCTCGACCGGGTAGGCGCCCGCCGCCGATTCCGCCGACAGCATGATGGCGTCGGCGCCTTCGAAGACGGCGATCGAGACGTCGGAGACCTCGGCGCGGGTCGGTACCGGCGCGGTGATCATCGATTCCAGCATCTGCGTGGCGACCACCACCGGCTTGCCGGCGCGGCGCGCGGCGCGCGTGATCTGCTTCTGGATGCCGGGCACGGCCTCGAGTGGCATCTCGACACCAAGATCGCCGCGGGCGACCATCAGCGCGTCTGACAGGTCGATGATCTCGGCCAGCCGGGCGACGGCCTGCGGCTTTTCGATCTTGGCCATGATCAACGCCCGGCCGCGCGCGATCTTGCGCGCCTCGGCCAGGTCTTCCGGCCGCTGCACGAATGACAGCGCCACCCAGTCGACGCCGGTGGCCAGCACGGCATCGAGGTCCTTGCGATCCTTGTCGGTCAGCGCCCCGACCGGCAGGTCGGTATCGGGCAGGCTGACGCCTTTCTTGTCGGAAATCGTGGTGCCGGCAATGACGGTGCACACGATTGCCTTGCCGTTGCTCCGTACCGCCCGCAGCTCGAGCTTGCCGTCGTCGATCAACAGGCGATGACCGGCTTCGACCGAGCTCAGGATTTCCGGATGCGGCAGATAGACCCTGGTCGAGGTGCCGGGCTCGGGATTGTCGTCGAGCGTGAAGGTCTGGCCGACGGTCAGCACTTCCTTGCCATTGGCGAACTTGCCGACGCGCAGTTTGGGGCCTTGCAGGTCGGCAAGGATGCCGATCGGCCGGCCAACCGCTTCCTCGACGGAGCGGATGCGTCCAACCAGCGTGCGCATCAGCTCGTGGTCGGTGTGGCTCATGTTGATGCGGAACACATCGGCGCCCGCTTCGAACAGCTTCTTCAGCATCTCCTCCGAAGAAGAGGCCGGACCGATGGTGGCTAGGATCTTGACCTTGCGGCTGCGTCTCATTGACTGTTTGTTCCCGGGGCGGCTGGAGCGCCTCCCGTTGCGGGCTCATCGGTCAGCTGGACCATCCAGCTTGCCTGTTCGCCCGTGTCATATTCCTGGAATCCGGCGCGCTGGAAGCCCCGGGCGACGCAGTCGGTTACGCCGGCGATCTTGAACTCTTTTTCGGCCACGCACATGTTGATCGGGCCGTCCCAGCGTCCGCCGCGCTCGGCGTCTTCTGCATAAAGATAGTAAAACCTTGATGACAGCGGCCCTTCGATCAGCGTCTTGCAGCTCGATCCTTCGATGTGCCACCAGCCTTCGGTGATCCAGCCGGCCTTGGCGCGGTAGCCGATGCCGACGCCGACGAGATTCTGCGTGGCGTTGCAGACGCGGAAATCGGCGCGGGCTGGCGAGGCCACGGCCATCGCCGACAAGCCCACGGCGAGCGTCAGGAGCGGCATGGCGAAGGCAAAGCGCCTGCGCTGCCCGCCGGCGGAACTCATCCCGAAACCCCTCAAGAACCACATCTGCATCTCTCTGCGCCCCTTTTCGGAAAAGTCCGGGCGCATGTCAACGCGCCGTTTTGTCCAATTCCAATCGATTTAGAAAGGCTCCGGCGCACAATTCGCCGACTTCTGCCAGATTTCCCGGGAAACCTTGGCCAAACAACGGCATTGCGCGAGCGTCGTCTTCGTGGAATGACGATAGCACCCTCCCCGGAAGCCAGCGAACAGACCATTTCCCGCCAATGACCCGATCCACAGTTTTCGCGCCTTTCGACATTATCGAGGGCGACCGCAAGCGGGGCATCGTGCTTCTGGCCGATCATGCCCGCCGCGACTTGCCCGACGACTATGGCAGCCTTGGCCTGCCAGCGGCGGAATTCGACCGCCACATCGCCTATGACATCGGCGTCGAGACGGTGACGCGCGAACTGGCCTCGCTGCTCGGCGTGCCGGCGGTGCTCGCCAATTTTTCGCGGCTGCTGATCGATCCCAATCGCGGCGAGGACGATCCAACGCTGATACGTCAGCTTTATGACGGCACGGTCGTGCCAGGAAACTACCCTCTTGCCCCGGAAGAACGCGAGAGGCGGCTCGACAGTTTCTACCGGCCCTATCACGACGCGGTCGGCGCCATGATCGCCTCGGTCGCGCAGGCCTCAGCCAAGGCGCCCTTCATTTTCTCGGTGCATTCCTTCACTCCGGTCATGCAAGGGATCCAACGTCCCTGGCATGTCGGCATCCTGTGGGACCGCGACGAGCGGGTGGCGCGGCCACTGATCGACATGCTGGCCGAGGACAAGACCCTTATCGTTGGCGACAATGAACCCTATGACGGCGCGCTGCGTGGCGACACCATGTTCCGGCATGCCATCGTCAACGGCTTTGCCCATGCGCTAATCGAGATCCGCCAGGACCTGATCGCCAGCGGCAAGGACGCGCTTGCATGGGCCGATCGCCTGGCACCTATCGTTGACGCGATCGACCGCCGCCCCGATATACATGTCGTGAAGATGTTCGGCTCACGCACCGGGCCGATATGACGGAGGTTTCGATGACCGAACTCAGCAACGAGCAGCAGCGCGATTTCGAGGCCGCCGCCTTCCGCCGGCTGGTCGAGCATTTGCGCGAGCGCAACGACGTGCAGAACATCGACCTGATGAACCTCGCTGGCTTCTGCCGCAACTGCCTGTCGAACTGGTATCGCGAAGCAGCCAATGCCGAGGGCGTCGACCTCACCAAGGACCAGTCGCGCGAGATCGTCTACGGCATGCCCTATGCCGAATGGCAGGCACTCAACCAGACCGAGGCCTCCGACGCCAAGAAGGCCGAATTCGAGGCAAGGCGACCCAAGGACCACTAGGTCAACCGTCGGCACCCCTCGATCGTTTCAACGCCGTGTCTGGTCCAAAAACTTTCGGTAGCGAGCGCTTGACTGCGAATTGAATCGATCTAATTTGCCGCGCGAAGCCATTTTCTGACCGGATTCGCCCGATGAACGCATCAGACGCCATGCAGGTTGCCATTCGCGGACGATGGGCCGTCGCGGCCATTTTCCTCGCCAACGGCTTCCTGACCGGCAGCTGGGCGCCGCAGATCCCGGTGTTCCTGACCCGGCTGGACATATCGAAATTCACGCTTGGCCTGCTGATACTGCTGTTCGGCGCCGGCGCCGTCACCGCCATGACCTGGTGTGGCCACCTGATCTCCAAACATGGCTCGCGCAGCGTGCTGCGCTGGTTCGGGCTGTGCGGCAGCCTCGGCCTGCTGGTCGTGGCGCTGGCACCCAACGTGCCGCTGGCGGCCATCGCCATGTTCATCTTCGGCGGCTCGATCGGCGGCATGGATGTCGCCATGAATGCCAATGCGGTGGTGGTGGAACGGCGGCTCTCCCGCGCCATCATGTCGTCCTCGCACGGCTTCTGGAGCCTCGGCGGTTTCGCCGGCGGCGCCCTCGGCGGCTTCGCCATCCAGACCTACGGCCACCTCGCCCATGCGGCGGTGGTGACGGCGCTCGCTTTCGCGGTGATCGCCGCAGCGGTCGGCCATCTGATCGCCGAGGACAGGCCGCAGGCGGCCGAGCACCATAAATTCGCGTTGCCGGCAAACCCGCTGGTCTATCTCGTCGGCTTGATGGCGCTGCTGACGATGATCTCCGAAGGCGCGGTGCTCGACTGGGCAGCGCTGTATCTGCGGCAGGAACTCGGCGCCGACCTCGCCGTTGCCGGCCTTGCCTACGCTGCCTTTTCCGGTGTCATGGCGATCATGCGTTTCTTCGGCGACGGCGTGCGCAACCGCTTCGGCGCGGTCATGACCCTGCGCGGCTCGGCGGTCGTCGCCGCGGCCGGCATGCTGATCGCCGGCCTGTCGCCCTCGGCCTGGCTTGCCATCGCGGCCTTTGCCCTGTGCGGCTTCGGCATCGCCAACATGGTGCCGATCATCTTTTCTGCTGGCGGCAACCAGGAAGGCATGTCGTCGGGCACCGGCATGAGCGTGGTCACCACCATGGGCTATTCCGGCATATTGGTGGCGCCATCGGCGATCGGCTTCGTTGCCGAACATTCCAGCTTCGGGCCGATCTTCATTGCCATGTCGGGGCTGCTGATCGTCGTCCTGTTGATGGCGGGCCTCGCTCACCGCGCCGAATTCGCGCCCGCGCCCGCCGAATAGCGTTTCAGTTCCTCGTGGAGAAAATCCGCCACGCGGCGGATGCGCACGCTGCCGCGCACATCGCGATGCATGGCCAGCCACACCGGCAGGCTTGGAAGCGGTAGGCCCGGCAGCAGCCTCTCCACCAGCGGATCGCGATCGGCCAGCGGCTCCTGGCCGAGGCCGATACCATTCCCCGCCCGTACCGCCTCCCACAGGACGATCTGGTTGTCGGCCCTGAAGCGGAAACTGCCACGGTTGACAGGGATTCCGGATTGCGTGAAGCCTCGGATCATCTCGTCACTGCGATCGAAGCCGATCAGGGCATGATTGAGGAGATCAGCCGGCCCGAGCGGGCGGCCGCGCCGGTCGAGATAGGAAATAGCCGCGCAGGCGCAGAGGGGAATATCACAGACCTTGCGCGCCACCAGTTCGTTCTGTGCCGGCTTGACCATGCGGATGGCGATATCGGCGTCGCGGCGCAGCAGGTTCTCGACCTGGTTTGAAGCGACGATCTCGACCTCGATGCCGGGCTCCTCGATGCCGAGCCGTGCCATCATGCTGGGCAGCACATAGGCAGCCACCACTTCGCTGGCGGCAATGCGCACCGTGCCTTCGATTGCCTCGACCGAGCCAAGTGCCAGTCGTGAAAACGCACTCGCCTGCTCGCTGACGGCCTTGCCGCGCTCAAACAGCGTGGCGCCGGCTTCCGTCAGCGAATAGCCGCTGCGCCCACGCCGGAACAGCGTGACGCCGAGCGCCTGTTCCAGCTCTCCGATGTGGCGGCCAAGCGTCGGCTGGCTGGCCGACAGTTTTCGCGCAGCGGCTGACAGGCTGCCGGTTTCCGCCACCGTGACGAAGCTCTTGATCAGGTTCCAATCGATGTCTGCCATTCAATAATGAATATCAGAACTGCATCCATGGTCAATTTCAATTCATCAATGAGGCAATCATATTCACCCTGCAAACACCGATACGGACTGCAACCACCAACCAGGAGAACTCAAAATGACCAAGATCGCTCTCACCGCCGCTGCCCTCCTCATCGCCGCCAGCACTGCTTTTGCCGGCAGCGACAAGTTTGGTTCGAACGACGCCAGCCGGCCGGCCGTCGTCAACACTGACATCACGACCACCACGTCGATCGAGACGTCCGAGACCACCGGTCAGAAGCCCCAGGGCAGCAACCGCGACCTCTTCGGCAGCCGCTGAACGGCGGTCTTCGGAATATCCAGAAAGCGGCGGGCTTGTCCCGTCGCGTCAAACAAGGAGACGAACAATGACCAAGATCGCAATTCTCGGCGCCAATGGCCGCCTCGGCCGCGTCGTCGCCGGGGCCTTCATCGACGCCGGCTATGATGTCCGCACTATTACCCGCAGCGGCAAGGTGCCGGCCGAACTCAAGGGCGCCACCGCCGTTGCCGGAGACGCGCTCGACCGTGAGGCGCTGATCCGCGCCACCCAGGGCGTCGACATCATCTTCAACGGCCTCAACCCGATCTACACCGACTGGGGCAAATGCCTGCCGATGGCCGAGAACGTGATGGCCGCCTGCCATGCCAACGGCGCCCTGCATCTCTTCCCGGGCACCGTCTACAATTACGGCTCGCCGATGCCGGCGATCGTCACCGAGGACACACCGTTCCGGCCGACGACCGAGAAGGGCCGCATCCGCACCGCCATGGAAGCACTGTTTCGCCGCGAGGCCGAAGCCGGCCGTGTCCGCACCATTATTCTCAGAGCCGGCGATTTCTTCGGCGGCACCGGCAGCGGATCATGGTTCGACCTGGTCGTCGCCGCCAAGATCAGCAAGGGCATCTACACCGCCCCCGGCCCGGTCGATCTGGTGCACGAATGGGCCTACCTGCCGGACTTCGCCGTAGGCTTCGTCGCGCTGGCCAGGAATCTCGACAAGCTCGGCTCCTATGAAGCGCTGAACTTTCCGGGCCACGCGGTCACCGACCTTCAGATCAAGGCCGCCGCCGAGAAGGCAGTTGGCCGGCCGCTCAAGATGACCTCGATGCCCTGGTGGGTGCTGCGTGCCGGCAGTCCGTTCGTGGCGATGTGGCGCGAAATCGTCTCGATGTCCTATCTGCGCTTCGAACCGCACCAACTGACCTCGACGCGGCTTGCCGGCATCATCGGCGAAATCCCGCATACGCCGCTGGACCAGGCGGTCGCGGAGGCGCTGAAGGATATCGGCATCGCCACCGTGACCGGCACGTTAAAGGCTGCCTGAACAGAAGACTGAGGGCGGCAGCTCAGAGCCGTCCCATCAGAAGCAACACCAGGAGCACCACCAGCACCACGCCGACAATGCCCGACGGCCCGTAACCCCAGGAGCGCGAATGCGGCCAGGTCGGCACCGCGCCTATGAGGACAAGGATCAGGACGATGATGATGATGGTGGTGATCGGCATGAGAAATTCCCCGCATCTGACGTTCTGCCACGGCGCAATGCTGGGCATTGCTCCAGGGCACAATGCAAAAGGCCGCCCGGTTGTTCCGGGCGGCCTTTGAGTCGGGAATTCGCAGACAGGTTTATTCGGCCGCCTTTGGAAAGG
This sequence comes from Mesorhizobium sp. RCAM 05099, assembly GCF_059683685.1. Classification (NCBI taxonomy): domain Bacteria; kingdom Pseudomonadati; phylum Pseudomonadota; class Alphaproteobacteria; order Hyphomicrobiales; family Phyllobacteriaceae; genus Mesorhizobium; species Mesorhizobium sp. RCAM 05099. The sequence continues at coordinate 1,116,735 of NZ_CM185035.1, read as the reverse complement.
CGATCGCCGGCTCGTCGCCCGCGTCCGGGCTCGGCGTGTCGGTCGACGAAACCGTACCCTTGCCGCGCCGGAATAGCCGGCGGAAAAACGCGTAGAAGCGGCTGTTCTTGCTGCGTGTGAAGATCATCAGCATCGACGGCGTCACCACCAGCGTCAGCAGGGTGGCGAAGGACAGGCCGAAGACGATTGCCGAGGACAGCGAAATCCACCATTGCGTCGACGGCGCGTTGATCGTCGTCTCGTGATGGAATATCTCGAGGCCGAGACCAAAGGCGATCGGCAACACGCCAAGGATCGCCGACACCGCCGTCAGCACCACCGGCCGAGCGCGTTCCCTGCAGGTCTGCAGCACCGCCTCCATCTTGTCCCAGCCTTCTTCGCGCAGCCTGTCATAGGTGTCGATCAGCACGATGTTGTTGTTCACCACGACGCCGGCCAGCGCGATGACACCGATGCCCGACATGACGATGCCGAATGCCTCTCCGGTCAAAAGCAGTCCCAGGAACACGCCGATCGTCGCCATGACCACGCAGGACAGCACCATCAGCACGCTGGTGAATTTGTTGAACTGCATCAGGAGCACGAGGAAGATCAGGAAGATCGCCGCCCCGAAGGCCTTGCCGAGGAAGGCGCTGGCTTCGGCGCTGTCCTCGTTCGAGCCGGCCAGCTTCCAGCGGATGCCGCTGCCGAGATTCATGTCGGCGACAGCCTGGGTAACCTCCTGCTGCACGGCGGCGACCTGGGCCCCGGCGGCAACGTTGGCCTGCACCACCACGGTGCGCGCGCCGTCGATGCGGTTGAGGATGCCGACGCTCGGTTTCGCCTTGCGGACGACGAAGTTCGAGATCGGCACCGAGCCTTGCGCGGTCTGCACCCTGAGTTCGTCGAGCGTCGACAGCGTGCGCCGATCCTCCGGCAGACGCAGCCGGATGTCGACCGCCTTGTCGGCACCGGCCGGCCGATATTCGCTGAGCTTCAGGCCGTTGGTGACGAGCTGCACGACCGTTCCAACCGAGGTCGGGCTGATGCCGTATTGGGCTGCCTTCGCGCGGTCGACCTCGAGCGCCCAGTCGACGCCGGGTGGCGGCAGGCCGTCGGAAATGTCGATGACGCCGGGCACCTTGGCAATACGCGCCGCGACGGCGCGGGCCTTCTCGTCCAGCCCCTTGGGGTCGACGGCCGAAAGCCTGATCTGGATCGGCTTGCCGGTCGGCGGGCCGGCCTCCGGCACGCGCACCTCGACATCGACGCCGGGAATGCCGGCCATGACGCCGCGCAGATCGCTCAGGATCTGGTTCGCCGATTTGCGCTCACGCCAGTCGACGAACTCGTACTGGATGACGCCGACAACGTCTTCCGGAACGTCCTGGCCGCCGCCTTGCGTCTTGCCGACGCGGGTATAGACCGATTTGATGCCGGGCCAGCCGAGCAGCCTGTTTTCAGCGATCTTCGTCGCGGTATCCATTTCGGCCAGCGAAAGGTTGCCGCGGGCGTGCACGTAGAGCAGGCCGTAGTCGGGTTCGACACTGGGGAAGAACTCGACACCCGCGCCATATTTGGAATAGGCAAAGCCGACGCCGAACAGCAACGCAACGGTCAGCAAAACCACGGTGATTGGGAAGCGTACCGCCTGCTTGACGATGGCCATGTACCAGCCGTCGCGATTGTCATCCTCGTGGTGCTGCGGCGCCTTGGCGAAGATCGCTCCGAGCGTCGGCGCGAACACCAGCGCATAGAGCATCGAGGCCGACAGCGTGACGATCAGCGTGATCGGCATGTATTTCATGAAGTCGCCGATGATGCCCGGCCAGAACAGCAACGGTGAAAAGGCGGCAATGCGCGTCATCGTCGCCGCGATGACCGGACCGGCCATGCGCTTGGCGGCAAGCGCGAACGCGTCCGCCTTCGGCATGCCCTCGCTCATCCGCCGTTCGGCGAACTCGGTGACGATGATGGCGTCGTCAACCAGCATGCCGACCGCCAGGATGAGGCTGAACAGCACGATCATGTTGATCGTGTAGCCCATCATCGCCAGGAGCAGGATGCCGATCAGGAACGATGACGGAATGGCGAGGCCAATGAGCAGCGAGGCTCGGCCGGACAGCGCATAGAGGATGACGATGAACACCAGGATCACGGCGATCATCACATGGTTCTGCAGGTCGCCGAGCAGCTGGTTGACGAAGACCGACTTGTCCTGGGTGTAGGTGACGTTCATGCCTTGCGGCATGGTTTTGACGAAGGCGTCGGACACCGCCCGCACCTTGGTCAGCGTGTCGATCAGATTGGCGCCGATACGCTTCTTGACTTCGATGGCGATGGCCGGCTTGCCGTTGAGACGGGTGATCGTCTCGGCATCGGCGAAGGTCGAGCGGATCGTCGCGATGTCCTTGGCCTGCACAACGGCATTGGGACCGGCGACCACGGGCAGCGCCGCCACATCCTCCGGCGTCTCGATCAGCGACGGCACCTTGACCGCGTATTTGCCCTGCGAGCCTTCGATGTTGCCGGCGGCGACCAGGCTGTTGGAGGCGCCGACGGCGCCGATCAGCTGGTCGAGTTGCAGCCCATAAGACGACAGTTTCATCGGATCGATGACGACTTCGACGAGATCGTCACGAGAGCCCTGCAGCGAGCCTTCGAGCACGCCGGGCACTTCCTCGATACGGTCGCGCAACTCGCGCGCCGCGGCGGTCAGCACACGCTCGGGCAATTCGCCCGACAGGGTGACGACGAGCACGGGGAATTCGGAAATATTGACCTCGGTGACGACAGGCTCCTCGGCCGCCTGCGGCAGGTCGGCCTTGCCATCCTGCACCTTGCTGCGTGTATCCTGCAGTGCCGTCGCCAGGTTGGTCTGCGGCTGGAACTCGACCAGCACATAGCCGCCGCCCTGGAAGGCGGCAGAGCGCATCTCCTTGAGGCCCTTCAGGCTCTTCAGCTTGCTTTCCATCGGCCGCAGCAGGAGGCGCTCCGAATCCTCCGGCGAAATGCCTTGATAGATCAGGCTGACATACATCATCGGAATCGGAACGTCGGGTTCTGCTTCCTTCGGCGTCGACTGATAGGCGACCCAGCCAGCGAGCAGAAGGAAGACCAGCACCGAGATGGTCAGGCGGGCATTGTTGATTGCGAGTCTGACGATATCCATGGCTACTGCCTGTTCTTGAATTTCAGGAGCTGCGTCGCAGCCGATTGTCTCCGCCCAGGGCTTTCCGGCGCAAGTCGCGCTACTGCGTCCCGGCGGTCGCCTCGCCCAACAGCTTCTGGATGGTCGCCTGGTCAGCCTCGACCGGCTTGACCTCATCGCCTTCCTTCACCAGTTCCTGGCCGGCGACGATGATGCGCGTGTCGGCCGGAATGCCGCCGAGCACGAGGCCGGTCGGCGTGTCGTCGACCAGATCGATCGGGAAGAACACAACCTTGTTGTCCTTGTCGACGGCACGGATGCCGAGATCGCCCTTGTCGCCGAGCGTCACCACCGAGCGCGGCAGCATGATGGCGTCCGTCGGCAACGCGCTGAGCGCGATTTCCGCCGTCATGCCGGCCGGCACGGAGCCATCGGCATTGGGGATCGCGACCTCGACGCGGAAGGTCCGGGTCGCCGACGACGCGTCGCGGCTGATGTAGCGCACGGTACCCTCGACGGTCTGGCCGCTGACCAGCCTTACGCTGGCCTTGTCGCCGATCTTGAGGTAGCCGAGATCTCGCTCGCTGACCTCACCGCGGGCAATCACCGGATCGAGCTTGAGGATGGTCGCCACCTCGCTGCCCTGCATGATGGAACTGCCAAGTTCCACCGGCACCCGGTCGATGACGCCATCGAAAGGCGCCTTCACCTCGTTGCGATCAAGTTCGGCCTGGGCCGTCTCCAGCATGGATTGCGCCGCGGTCAGGTTGGAGCGGGCGGTGTCGAGTTGCAGCTTGGGCAGATTGCCGGTCTTGGCCAACCGCTCGGAAGCGTCGAGCTCGGCCTGACGCTGCACCAGCAATTGCACTGGCATTGTCGACCGTCGAGATCTTGTCCTCGGCGGCCAGCATCAGCACCAAATCGCCAGTCTTGACGTGCTGGCCCTGCTTGACCGGCAATTTGTCGATGATACCGGCCACGCGTGTCGCCAGCACGGCCCGCTTGTCGGCTTCGGTCAGCCCGGAAATGCGGATGGCGCGCGCATAGGTGCGGCGCGGCGGCGTCACCACCGCGACGGTGCGCAGCGGTGCCTTTGGCTCGGCTTCCGCCGTCTTCGGCTTGCTCGCGTCCGGCGCCTTGCCCTGCTCGACCTCGGCTGCCTTGGCCTTGTTCGCCGCTACGCTGCCGACGGACGAAAACTCGCCTGTCGCCATCCAGGCCGCGAAACCAATGAGCACAACAACGGCTGCAAGCTTGTGAAACCTGATTCTCGGCATCGTCATTTTTTCCACTGCGGGTTCGGCCAGCGTCCTCGTAACGCGGGCGCGTGGCCGATATGGGTGCGCGCCAGGCCGTGTTCAATTTGCCGTGATCGGCGAAGCGCGCTTTTACATCAAAGTTGCACCGCAATATAGTCTGAAAGTTGCAAGACCATTACATGGCCGGACAAGACACGCCTGCCGCCATCAGGTTTTGCCGGTCGCCTGGTGGGTGGCAGTCGTCGTGCCAGGGAACGGCTCCCGATCGGCCCCTGTGCCAGCTGCGAACGACTGGCCTCTCCTCAGCCGACATGCAGCGCGACAACCGTCGACATGAAGCCGCCGATGCGCCGGATTTCTTGATCTGGATGCGGATTTCCGGCCGGGAATTTGTCGTACCGGACAACCTCGGGCGACGAGAGATGCCAGCCCCCTGCGCCTGGCTATCCAAGCAATCAATTGAAATCGCTATACAAATTGCGGAATGCCGAACTCGGGTCCTGATTGCCGAAGCCCGACGGGCCAGCGTCGAGCCAAACGTTGCGGGGGCGAACGCGAGAGGCGACGAGATGCACTGAGCCAGCGCAACCTGCCGTTCGCGACATGGCGCGCAGAAACGCGGAGGCAAGAACACCGCCGATATCCTGTGCCATTCGGAGCGGCTGCGCCGACCGTCCCGCCAGCTCGTTTCTGGCGGTTGGGGGCAGCGCCGCGAAAACAGCATGGCAGCAGGCGTCAGGATGATGAGGCGATCGTCACACGCGGCGGTTGTCGTCTTGCCGACGCCGGCGCTCCTCAGGCCTGCCGGCGAGCCGCCTCCGGGTTCTTGCGCGCCGCCAGGAATTCCTTCACCCGCCGGCCGGGTGCGGGACCATGCACCGGCTTGAAGCCGTCATCCAGTTGGCCGGAAAGATCGAGCGTCGGGCGATTGCCGACGGCGTCGTAGTTCTCCTCCAGCCAGTCGCTGGCGGCGGTGCGGCCGAGATCGCGCAGATAGACCAGGAACGCCCATTCGGCATTGACCTTCGACGACGCCGACAAATCCTTGAACGCCTCGTCGGCATCGATGCGATGCATGCGGATGTCACGGTATTCGCCATGCGGCAAACGGCCAGCGGCGATCAGCTCCTTGACGAAGGCGATCGAGCGGAATTCGCGCAGCAGCCTGGCGCTACGAGTCCAACGATTTGCTCAGCCAGTCTGCAAATCCCCTGGCCCGCTTGCTAGGCTGGCGACCGGCCGGAAACAAGGCGTGGATCGGTATGGCAGGTAGCGGGAATTCCGGCAGCAGCCGACAAAGACGGCCATCCCTGAGTTCGGCGTCGAACATCCAGCCAGATCCGAACGCTACGCCAAGGCCCGCCAAAACGCATGCGGTGACACCGGCCGAGCTCGTGACCCGGATGCGTGGATTTTCGGGCAGGACAAAGTTTGCCTCCGGATTGATCGGACCTTGAAAAGTCGCGCCGGAAGTGTCGGAAGGGCCGAAAATGACATGGTGCCGGGCCAGGTCGGCAGGACTGACTGGCAAGCCATGGCGGGCGATATAATCCGGCGCCGCGACGAGCAGCCTCGGCGTCTGCCCGACCCGGCGTGCCATCAGGCTTGAATTGTCCAGCACGCCCAGCCTGATCGCGACATCGGCGCCCTCCTCGACGAGGCTGCGCCGGCGATCGTCCATCATCAGCTCGACAGATAGGTTTGGATGCTCGGCCAGCAGGACGGGCAGGCGAGGAATGAGCGCGCGCATGGCGAAAGTGACCGACAACTCGACGCGCAGCAGTCCCCGCAGTTCCTCATTGCCGGCAGCGGTGTCGGCTGCCGCCCCGAGCTCGGCGAGCAGCGGCCGAATCTGCTCGAGGTAAACTTGCCCCGCCTCTGTCAGCCCGACCTTTCGGCTGGAGCGAACAAGGAGCCGGGCACTGATGCGAGCCTCCAGATCGTTGAGGATCCGAGACACCGAAGGTTGCGACAGGCCGATTTCGCGAGCGACCTGCGAAAGGTTACCCCGTTCCGCCACGCGCACGAACACTTCCAGTTCCTGGAGCCTGTCAGCCATTCATTTTCCGGATGATTGCTATCCTTTCCGGCAGGCTACCCCTCTTTTTCGAAATAGGCGAGGACGTTTCTGCCGCTGCCAGAGCGGCGAACAACCGGAGTAGTCCCATGTCGCTTCAAGACAAGCTTGATGCCTTCAAAGCTGACTTTGAAGGCAAGAAGGCCCCCAAACAGGCGGTCGAGATCATGCATCGCGCGACCGCCGAACTCATCGCTTCGGGTCAGGTTGATAACGCCCTGAAGGCTGGTGCCGTCGCCCCGAGCTTCACATTGGCGGAGGCTGACGACGGCCCGCTATCCTCGACCGACCTGCTGGCTCGCGGCCCGCTGGTGCTCAGCTTCTATCGCGGTGTTTGGTGTCCCTATTGCAACATTGAACTCGAAGCCTTGCAGGAGGCTTCGGCCGCCATCCGTGCCACAGGGGCGCAGTTGGTCGCCATTTCCCCGCAATCCCTGATGAATGGCCGCAAGGCCAAACGTGAAAAGCAGGTCACTTTCCCAATGTTGAGCGACCCGAATGGCGAAGTCGCCAACGCCTTCGGCCTCCGCTTCCGCCTGCCTGACGATCTGATCGCACTGTATAAGAGCTTCGGCGTCGACCTGGCGGTGGTGAACGACGACCCTTCATGGACGTTGCCGATGCCGGCGCGCTTCGTGGTCGCCCGGGACGGTGTCATTGTCTATGCCGAGGTCAGCCCGGACTACACCCGCAGACCCGACCCCACCGATCTGCTCCCCGTCCTCGAGCGGCTGAAGAGTTCCGTCGCCGCGTGAACGCCCGATGGCCCAGGCGTCCGTCTCGACACCGGTGGCCGCCCCTGCTTGGGGTTTGTTCTCTCAAGCTCGTCGGAGGTTGACCCAGTGACCGCAGTAAAACCCGTGGACGTCGTTGCGGACCGGCGCTGGTGGATCCTTGCCTTGATCAGCGCCAGCGCCTTCCGGCCATGACCACGTGGTTCTCGGCCACGGCGATCACACCACAGTTGACGGAGGTCTGGCACTTGTCTCCAGTGCAGGGCGCCTGGATTACCGGTGCCGTTCAGATCGGTTTCGCTGTCGGCGCACTTGCGTCGAGCATTAGCGGTCTGCTCGACGTGATTTCGCTGCGCAAGGTGATCGGGGTTAGCGCCATGATCGCTGCCGCTGCGAACCTCTGTCTGCTCTTCGCGCCATCCGCGGGCGTTCTGCTGCTTGCCCGCTTTGCCACGGGCGTGGCGCTTGCGGGAGTCTATCCGCCGGCGCTCAAACTCGTCTCGACCTGGTTCAGCCGAGAAAGAGGGACAGCGCTCGGCGTCCTGCTTGCTGCGTTGACGCTCGGATCCGCGTTTCCCCACCTGCTGTCCGCGCTCGCGGCCAGCCTCGCCTGGCAGGCGGTCGTCATAGCGACCTCGACAGCGGCACTGGCGGGTGGCGTCCTGATCGTGCGCCTCGGCACCGAAGGGCCCTATCCGTTCAGAAAATCGACTTTCGATCCGCGCCACATCGGAGCAGTCCTGCAAAACCGCCCGCTCGCGCTCGCCAATCTCGGCTATCTGGGGCACATGTGGGAACTTTACGCCATGTGGGGCTGGATGCTGGCCTATGTCAGCGCGGGAAGCCCCGGTCTGGGCATCGGTCACGCGAAAGCCGCGTCATTGCTGACATTCATCGTCGTGGCGTTGGGCGGGATCGGCTCGATCCTGGGCGGCGTTCTAGCGGATCGCATCGGCCGGACGGCGACCGCCGCCCTGATGATGGCGCTGTCTGGATGTTGTGCGTTGACGATCGGCTTTGCCTTCGACGGACCGCTTTGGCTGTTCGTCGCCGTGGCCGCGCTCTGGGGAATGACCGTGATCGGCGATTCCGCGCAGTTTTCGGCCATGGCAACGGAATTGAGCGATCCGCGCTATGTCGGTACGGCTCTGTCACTGCAACTCAGTATCGGCATCGCGCTTACCTTTGTCTCAATCCACCTGACCTCTTTCCTGGCGGAGAACATCGGCTGGCGTTGGAGTTTTCTGGTCCTCGCGCCCGGCCCGCTGCTTGGCGTGGTCGCAATGCTGATGCTGCGGCGCCAGCCGGCAGCGAAAAAAATAGCGCATGGGTTGAGGTAGAAAATACCTCCGTCACTTTCAGTGCCCGCCTCAGGCCTGACGCCGTACCGCCTCCGGGTTCTTGCGCGCCGCCAGGAATTCCTTCACCCGCCGGCCGGGTGCGGGACCATGCACCGGCTTGAAGCCGTCATCCAGTTGGCCGGAAAGATCGAGCGTCGGGCGATTGCCGACGGCGTCGTAGTTCTCCTCCAGCCAGTCGCTGGCGGCGGTGCGGCCGAGATCGCGCAGATAGACCAGGAACGCCCATTCGGCATTGACCTTCGACGACGCCGACAAATCCTTGAACGCCTCGTCGGCATCGATGCGATGCATGCGGATGTCACGGTATTCGCCATGCGGCAAACGGTCAGCGGCGATCAGTTCCTTGACGAAGGCGATCGAGCGGAATTCGCGCAGCAGCCCGGCGTTGAAGGTGATCTCGTCGATGCGGTTCTGGATTTCGTTGGCGCTCCTTGGCGTTCCTTCCCGCACCACCGGGTTGATCTGCACCAGGAGCACGTCCTCGGTCGCTGCCGTCTTGAAGAACGGGAACAACGCCGGATTGCCGCCATAGCCGCCGTCCCAATAGGGTACGCCCTTGATCTCGACGGCGCGGAACAATTGCGGCAGGCAGGCCGAAGCCATCACCGTGTCGAGGTCGATCTCGCCATCGGAAAAGACACGCAACTGCCCGGTTTCGACATTGGTCGCGGAGATGAACAATTCCATCGAATTGCAGGCGCGCACATTGGCGAAATCGATCTCCTGCTGAACCACGTCGCGCAGCGGGTTGAGGCCGAGCGGGTTGGCGACATAGGGCGAGAACACCCGTGACATGGTGTCGAAGAAAGCATAGCCCGGCGTGTTCTCGATCGACCAGTTGCCCCAGGCGACATCCCACGGCATGCGCTGCACCGGGCTGAACCGGCCCTTCGCGGCCACCGCGCGCCAGAAATCCTCGAGCTTCTGCCGCGCCCCGTCGACCCCGCCGCGCACGAAGCCATCGGCCAGCGCCACCGCGTTCATCGCGCCGGCGCTGGTGCCGGACACCGCTGATATCTCCAGCCTGCCATCTTCCAGCAGCCGGTCGAGCACGCCCCAGGAAAAGGCGCCGTGCGAGCCGCCGCCCTGAAGCGCGATGTTGATTTTCTTCTTCTCCTCCGCCTTGCCGTTTTTCGTCATGGCGTCGTCCTTGATCTGTCGAACTGGCTTGTTTCGGGTTTGTCGGTTCTGTTTGGCCGGCCCTGTGGGTAGCTGGGAAAATGTCCGGACTTATGCGGCCGTCCAGCCGCCATCGACCGAGAGATGTGTGCCGTTGACCTGCGCCGCCGCGTCCGAGCACAGGAACACCGCCGCCGCTGCGATCTGCTCGACCGTGACGAATTCCTTGGTTGGTTGCTTGTCCAGCATGACCTCGCGAATGACGGTCTCGCGATCCATCTTGTTGGCCTTCATCTGGTCGGGAATCTGAGCCTCGACCAGCGGCGTCAGCACATAGCCCGGGCAGATGGCATTGCAGGTGATTTTCTCACGCGCGAGCTCGAGCGCGACGGTCTTGGTCAGTCCCATGATGCCGTGCTTGGCCGAGACGTAGGCCGATTTGAACGGCGAGGCGACCAGGCCGTGCGCCGAGGCGATGTTGACGATCCGGCCGCCGCCGGCCTTCTTCATCAGCGGGATGGCGGCGGCGATGGTGTGGAATGCCGACGACAGGTTGATGGCGATGATGGCGTCCCATTTCTCGATCGGGAACTCTTCCACCGGCGCGACATGCTGGATGCCTGCATTGTTGACGAGAATGTCGACCGAACCAAATGTCTCGGCCGCCTTGGCGACAAGCGCCCGGCATTCGGCCGGTTTCGACATGTCGGCCTTGATGTAGGCTGTCTTTACCTTGTGCTGTTTGGCGATCGCATCGGCGATGGCGTGGTCGGCGGCTGTGTCGGAGAAGGAGTTGACGACGACATCATGGCCCTCGGCCGCCAGCGCCTGGGCTATGGCCAGGCCAATGCCCGATGTGGAGCCGGTGACGACGGCGGTTTTTCTGATGGCCAAGGGCGGAATCCTCTGGTTGCGGCACGAACAGGCCTATGTTGCACTGCAACATATATGCCTTGATCGGCGCAAGAACAGCGGTTCCGTTGCGAGAGGACATGAAATTTTCGTCATGCAAAGAGGCTGCCCGCCGCCGCGAGACGGCCAGCAACGCTGCGCTCGCCGAATCCCGGCCGGCACTCCCGCGAAAGGGCGAGTAACGTTGGCCTCGGGCCGCAACATGGCCTCAGGCGACGAGGTCCGGCACCGGCCCGACATAGCGCGACTGCGGACGGATGAGCCGTCCGGTCGTCTGCTGCTCGCGCGCATGGGCGATCCAGCCGGCGACACGCCCGGCGGCGAAGACGTTGCTGAACGCTTGCCTGGGGAAGCCGGCGGCCTCCAGCAGCAGCGCGGTGTAGAATTCGACATTGGTCTGCAGCGAACGCGACGGCTTGGCGACGCGCAGGACATCGAGCGCCGCTTGCTCCACCCTTTCCGCGAAGGCCAGCCGGCGACCGGTTTCGCCCTCGCTGCCGAGTTTGCGCACCACCGCCTTCAGCACGTCGGCACGCGGGTCGCGCACCCGGTAGATACGGTGGCCGAACCCCATGATGCGCTCGCCATGCGCGATCTCGTGGCGCAGCCAGCCGGCGGCGTCGCCATGCGCCTCGATTGCATCCAGCATCTCGATGACCGGACCCGGCGCGCCGCCATGCAGCGGACCCTTGAGCGCGCCGAGACCCGCCAATACCGCCGACGTCAGGCCCGCCTTGGTCGAGGCGACGACGCGGGTCGCAAAGGTCGAGGCGTTGAGGCCGTGGTCGCAGACAGTTACCAGATAGGTGTCGAGCGCCTTCGCCAGCGCTGGCGAGGCGACGGTGCCATTGAGCATGCTCAACATATCGCCGGCATGGTCGGCCGCCTTGTCCGGCGCGAATGGCTCCTCGCCACGCTGCAGGCGCAGCAAGGCCGGCGTCAGCACCGCTGGCGCCGCGATCAGCCTCAGGGCGTCGGCCAAGGTCTCGCCGTCCGGCAGCAAGGCAATGCCGGCGCGCATCGCGCTGTAGACGTCGAGCGATGCCAGCAACGGCAGCGAGGGCAAAAGCCGCTCAAACACCTCGACGCGCGCCTGGCCGATCCTCTGCGCCAGTTCCGCATCGCCGGGAAGGTCTTCGAAGAAACGGTCCAGCAACAGCCGAACCACCTGGACATAGTTCCAGCGGCCGGCCAGTTCCGGCAGCGAATGACCGCGGATGGTCAGATGGCCGCCAAGACCGTCCACGTCGGAAAGGACGGTTTCCGCCGCCACCACGTCATCGAGCCCATTTGCCATCGCCTGTCTCCTTGAACCGTTTCCACATCGCAGATAAGGGTAGTCAACATGGTCATCAATCTTGATCAATAGAATCAATATCCAGGAGGATTCGACCCTGTCGGAGTGGCTGTCTCGGGAAGAAGCGCTTGAACGCCTCAATGTGCGGGCACAGACGCTCTATGCCTATGTCAGCCGTGGGCGCATCGGCATGCGGCCCGACCGCGCCGATCCGCGCCGCAGCCAGTATCGCGCCGACGATATCGCCGCCCTGGCGACCCGCCGGGCACGCGGACGCAGCCCGTCGGCCATCGCCGAAAGCGCCATCGCGTGGGGCGAGCCGTCGATCGCCACCTCGATCTCGACCGTTTGGCACGGTCGCCTCATCTATCGTGGCCGGGATGCCGTCGCGCTCTCAGGGCACGCCACGCTGGAGGAAACCGCCGCCGTCCTGTGGGAGCTGTCAGAGCCGGCGGTTTTCGCTTCCCCGCCGCCCGACGCGCCGCATCGGGGCGGCAGGGCGGCCGCCTTCGCGCAGCTTGCCTTGGCTGCCGCACAGGGGCGTCCGTCGCTTGGGCGCGGCGCCACCTCGCTGCATGCCGATGCCGCGCAGGCGGTCGGCGTTCTGGCCAGCGCCTTCGGCGCGCCGGCGGGACCGGATCCGGTCCATCGGCGGTTGGCGCAAGGCTGGTCCGTGGATGCTGGCGGCGCGGAAGCGATCCGCCGCACGCTTGTCCTGCTCGCCGATCATGAGCTGAACGCGTCGACTTTCGCCGCCCGTGTCGCCGCTTCCACCGGCGCGCCGCTGGCCGCTTGCCTGCTCGCGGGGTTCGCGACGCTATCGGGCCCGCGCCATGGCGGCGCCAGCGAAGCGGTGATGCAATTGGCCGAGGATGCGGCGCGGCATGGCGCCGATGCGGCGATCCGGCGCTGGCTCAGCCACGACCGGCCGCTGCCGGGGTTCGGCCATCCGCTCTATCCCGACGGCGATCCCCGGGCCGTCGCCCTGCTGGCGGCTATTGATGCCGACGAGACACTGCGATCCCTGGAAAACGCCGCCTTTGTCGCGACCGGCGCCCGCCCCAACATTGACCTTGCCCTGGCCGCGCTGACGCGCGGCCTTGGCTTGCCGCGCGATGCACCGTTCCGCCTGTTCGCGCTCGGACGCAGCGTCGGCTGGGCCGCGCACACGGTCGAACAGATAACAAGCGGAGGCGCCATCAGGCCGCGCGGTCGTTATCAGGGATTGCTGCCCTGATGCATGCCACCCAAAAGTGCACAGCGCGGTTTTGGGACACCGCATACAAAAAACAAAGGCTAAAGGCGCGCCGACTGAACTCGTTTCAGCGCCACGCGCTCAAGGCTCACGGCAATCCGACGCGCCGCTGCCTATTGGATCTTTCGATCCGGATGTCTCACGACATGGTGTCGAGCTTGCGCTGCATGGCCGCGATCTGGTCCTTCAGTTCCTGAAGGTCATCGGGCTTTTCCGGCGTTTCCTTCCTGGCCGGCTCGGGCGTCGGCGCGGCGGCGGCACCGGGACCCACGGGCGGGAACGGCGTGAACAGACGCATGGCATTCTGGAACATTTCCATGTTGCGGCGTGTCTGCTCTTCCAGCGCCTTGATGGGCGTGGTGATCTTCATCATGTCCAGCGGCGACTTGCCGAGCGCGCCCTTCATCTGCTCGCGAAACCGTTCCTGCTCCTTGGAGAAGGCCAGCATGGACTGTTCGAGAAAGCTCGGCACGATCATCTGCATCTGGTCGCCATAGTAAGCGATCAACTGGCGCAGAAACGGGATCGGCAGCATGTTCTGCCCATCCTTGTTCTCCAGCTCGAAGATGATCTGGGTCAGCACCGGATGCGTGATGTCGTCACCGGTCTTGGCGTCCTGGACGGTGAACTCCTCGCCCTTCTTGACCATCTCGGCGAGGTCCTCAAGCGTCACATAAGTGCTGGTGCCGGTGTTGTAGAGGCGGCGATTGGCGTATTTCTTGATGATGATCGGATCGTCTTTCGCGGCCATCTGCATCCTCCCCGGGACACCGGCACGCGCTGAGTAAGCCGCCGGTAACGATTGTGCCTTTTTCGAGGATATGCGCAAAAGCCTCATAATTCCAAGCAGTTTGTGCAGTGCGGGATCATATAATGCTGCATAGCAGGCAAAATATGCTGCGCAGCAATGCAGGGACCGCCGCCGTGGCGACATGCGGCCTGGTTGCGGCGCGTGGGCGCCATGTCCATTTTCAGGTTTGACTTGGATCATGGAAAGGGCAAGAAAAGTCCCCCAACAATGCCCAAAAACACGACAGCTCGAAGTCTGGAGAAGAACATGTCCTCTGCCAATTCCATCGTTGTCGCCAGTGCCGCACGCACGGCCGTCGGCTCCTTCAATGGTGCCTTCGCCGCTACCCCGGCGCATGAACTCGGTGCTGTCGTCGTCAGGGAACTCTTGTCGCGTGCCGGTGTCGAAGCCGCCGAGGTCGACGAGGTTATCCTCGGCCAAGTGCTGACCGCCGCCCAGGGCCAAAACCCGGCCCGCCAGGCTTCGATCATTGCCGGCCTGCCCAAGGAAACCACCGCCTGGGGCCTCAACCAGGTTTGCGGCTCGGGCCTGCGCGCCATTGCTCTGGGCATGCAGCAGATCGCCACCGGCGACGCCAAGGTGATCGTCGCCGGCGGCCAGGAATCGATGTCGCTGTCGCCGCACGCGGAACACCTGCGCGCCGGCGTCAAGATGGGCGACTACAAGATGATCGACACCATGATCAAGGACGGGCTGTGGGATGCCTTCAACGGCTATCACATGGGCAACACCGCCGAAAACGTCGCCCGCCAGTTCCAGATCACCCGCGACGACCAGGACCAGTTCGCGCTGGCCTCCCAGAACAAGGCCGAGGCCGCACAGAAGGCCGGCAAGTTCAAGGACGAGATCGTCGCCTTCACCATCAAGGGCAAGAAGGGCGACACCATCGTCGACCAGGACGAATACATCCGCCACGGCGCCACGATCGACGCCATGACCAAGTTGAAGCCGGCTTTCGACAAGGACGGCACGGTGACTGCCGCCAACGCTTCCGGCATCAATGACGGCGCCGCCGGCGCGCTGCTGATGACCGAGGCGGAAGCCGCAAGGCGCGGCATCACGCCGCTGGCGCGCATCGCCTCCTGGGCGACCGCCGGCGTCGATCCGGCGATCATGGGCACCGGACCCATTCCGGCTTCGCGCAAGGCGCTGGCCAAGGCCGGCTGGTCGGCCGGCGATCTCGACCTGATCGAGGCCAACGAGGCTTTTGCCGCCCAGGCCTGCGCCGTCAACAAGGACATGGGCTGGGATCCTTCGATCGTCAACGTCAATGGCGGCGCCATCGCCATCGGCCATCCGATCGGCGCTTCGGGTGCCCGCATCTTCAACACGCTGGTCTATGAGATGCGCCGCCGTGGCGCCAAGAAAGGCCTCGCCACCCTATGCATCGGCGGCGGCATGGGCGTCGCCATGTGCGTGGAAGCGCTCTGACGAGAGCACTGGACGGGCGGCGAATGCATGTCGCCCAAAAGTGCGCAGCGGTTTTGGGAAGACGACATGAATGAAAACAGACAGCTAAAGCGCGTCGCCTGAATTTACTTCAGGTGACGCGTTTTGGCCGCCCGGTCCATATCCAGTGCCTGCCAAGCCCGACAACAGGGCGATATCAAAAAGGGGAAACGCATGAGCAAGGTTGCAATCGTTACGGGCGGGTCGCGCGGCATTGGCGCGACGATCTCGATCGCATTGAAGAACGCCGGCTATTCGGTTGCGGCGAACTACGCCGGCAACGACGACGCGGCGGCGAAATTCAAGGCCGAGACCGGCATTCCGGTCTACAGATGGTCGGTCGCCGACTACGACGCCTGTGCCACCGGCATCAAACAGGTCGAAGCCGATCTCGGCCCGATCTCGGTGCTGGTCAACAATGCCGGCATCACCCGCGATGCCATGTTCCACAAGATCACGCGCGAACAGTGGAAAGAGGTCATCGACACCAACCTGTCGGGCGTCTTCAACATGACGCATCCGCTGTGGAGCGGCATGCGCGACCGTAAGTTCGGCCGCGTCATCACCATCTCGTCGATCAACGGCCAGAAGGGTCAGGCCGGCCAGGTCAACTATTCCGCCGCCAAGGCCGGCGACATCGGCTTTTCGAAGGCGCTTGCACAGGAAGGCGCTCGAGCCGGCATCACCGTCAATGTCATCTGCCCCGGTTACATCGCCACCGAGATGGTCAAGGCAATCGACGAGAAGGTGCTCAACGAGCGCATCATCCCGCAGATCCCGGTCGGCCGCCTCGGCGAGCCGGAAGAGATTGCGCGCTGCGTCGTCTTCCTCGCTTCCGACGATGCCGGCTTCATCACCGGCTCTACCATCTCAGCCAATGGCGGCCAGTACTTCGCCTGAAACCCGGACAACGGCCTCATACAGGCAATCGCACTGCGACAGGCGGATCGGGAACCGGTCCGTTTTTAAGGCAGCCCGGCTGCCGTGAAGGCCCCGCTGCGGGGCGATGATCCAATCCGGCACGCAAAGGTTAACGGCGGTGACACCTCTTGTGCGAAACTCGTCCGCAAACCTGTGGATTCTCGGTGGATAACCTGTTTACAACACAAGATATTGTGGTGAACAAAACAGGAATATTCCGCGATCGCTGATTCGTCGCCGATTCGTTCCGGCTTTGAGCGGAACGTTAACGATAGCGGCCGGAATCGCCTGCCGGATCCTTAACGCGAATTAAGAAAGACCAACAATTTCATTATCTTGGATGAGGCGAACCAGAACGTTGCAGTCGTTCACCGGCAAAGTTAACGACAGGGCTCACCCTGCATGAAACGGGCCAGTTCGGCGATTCAGCATGTGGTAAGAGTCGCGGTCGCAAAGTCCACATATAGCCGTGAACAAAACCTGAATCTGGATGAGTCACTGATTCGTCGCCGATTCGTTCCAGACTCGTTCCAACTGTTAATCCGCGGCCGGTTGAGAGCTTGACAGGACCGCCTTCGGGCCCTCGCCGGAACATTCCGCTTTCGCTTCGCGCCTTAAATCCCTATGTGTCGGCTGTCATACGCGCCACTCGAGGCACGCTCCCGACAACGAGAGGCCAGAAAGCCTTATTTCCAGGTCGATGAACATCCAGCCGAAACACACTGAGCCGCTGATCTTGTCGGGACGCGACGTGACCGCCGTGCTTGGGCCGACCAACACCGGCAAGACCCATCTCGCCATCGAGCGCATGGTGGCGCACGAGAGCGGTATCATCGGCCTGCCGCTCAGGCTGCTCGCGCGGGAAGTTTACGCACGCGTCTGCGAAAAGGTCGGCGCTCACAAGGTCGCGCTGATCACCGGCGAGGAAAAGATCCAGCCGGCCGGCGCCAGATACTCGGTCTGCACCGTCGAAGCGATGCCGCGCGAGACCGACGCCGCCTTCGTCGCCATCGACGAAGTACAGCTTGCCGGCGACCTCGAGCGCGGCCACATCTTCACCGACCGCATCCTGCATCTGCGCGGCCGCCAGGAGACGCTGCTGCTGGGCGCGGCCACCATGCAGGGCATCCTTCAGCGCCTGCTGAAGGGCGTCTCGGTGGTGACGCGGCCAAGGCTGTCGCATCTTGCCTATGCCGGCTCGAAGAAGCTGACGCGCCTGCCGCGCCGCACGGCGATCGTCGCCTTCTCCGCCGACGAGGTCTACGCCATCGCCGAGCTGATCCGCCGTCAGCAAGGTGGTGCCGCCGTCGTGCTCGGGGCGCTTAGCCCGCGCACCCGCAACGCGCAGGTGGAGCTGTTCCAGTCCGGCGATGTCGACTATCTCATCGCCACCGACGCCATTGGCATGGGTCTCAACCTCGATCTCGATCACGTCGCCTTTGCCCAGAACCGCAAGTTCGACGGTTTCCAATATCGAAACCTGTCGGCGGCCGAGCTCGGCCAGATCGCCGGCCGCGCCGGCCGGCATCTGCGCGACGGCACCTTTGGCGTCACCGGCCAGGTCGATCCGCTGGACGAGGATCTGGTCAAGAAGATCGAAGGCCATGATTTCGACCCGGTGAAGGTACTGCAGTGGCGTACCGCGCATTTCGACTTCGCCAGCCTCGATACGTTGAAGCGCTCGATCGAGACCAACGCCCCGGTCGAAGGCCTGACCCGCGCGCTGCCGGCGGTCGATGCCCAGGCGCTTGAATATCTGTCGCGCGACGAGGACATCCGCGCCCTCGCCACCGATGCCAAACGCGTGGCGCTGCTGTGGGAAGCCTGTGCCCTGCCCGATTACCGCAAGATCGCGCCGGCCCAGCATGCCGACCTGATCGCCTCCATCTATATGGACCTCGCCCGGCATGGCCATGTCGACGAGAATTACATGGCTGAGCAGGTGCGCCGCGCCGACACCACCGAGGGCGACATCGACACGCTGTCGCATCGCATCGCCCAGATCCGCACCTGGACATTCGTGTCGAACCGGCCCGGCTGGCTGGCCGATCAGGCACACTGGCAGGAAAAGACGCGCGAAATCGAAGACAGATTGTCGGATGCGCTGCATGAGCGGTTGACGAAACGCTTCGTAGACCGCAGGACTTCCGTCCTCATGCGGCGCCTTAGAGAAAATACCATGCCTGAAGCCGAAATAAGCCCAACCGGAACCGTCCTTGTCGAAGGCCATCATGTCGGCGAGTTGCAAGGGTTCCGCTTCACCGCCGACCAGAGCGCCGGCGGCGAGGACGCCAAGGCGGTACGCACCGCCGCCCAGAAGGCGCTGGCCGCCGAATTCGAGGCGCGTGCCGAACGCTTCGGCGCTTGCGCCAATGGCGATATCGCGCTCGGCTCGGATGGCACGCTGCGCTGGATCGGCGCGCCGATCGGCACGCTGGTCGCTGGCGAAGACGCGCTGAAGCCCCGCCTAGTGCTGCTGGCCGACGAACAACTGACCGGCCCGGCGCGCGACAAGGTCGCGGCGCGTGCCGAGCGTTTCGTCAATTTCCAGATCGAAACGCTGCTGAAGCCGCTGGTCGACCTGAAGAACGCCGACCAGATTTCCGGCATAGGCCGTGGCATTGCTTTCCAGCTTGTCGAGAATTTTGGCCTTATAAACCGCCGCGACATCGCCGAGGAGATGAAGTCGCTCGACCAGGAGGGCCGTGCCGCGCTTCGCCGGCTTGGCGTGCGCTTCGGCGCCTATCATGTCTTCGTGCCGGCGCTGATCAAGCCGGCACCGGCCGGACTAGTGACGCTGCTGTGGGCGCTGAAGAATGACGGCAAGGACAAGCCCGGCTTTGGCGACGTGGTCCATGCGCTCGCTTCCGGCCGCACCTCGGTGGTTATCGACCCGACCTTCGACAAGACGTTCTACAAGCTCGCCGGCTACCGCAATCTCGGCCGCCGCGCCGTGCGCATCGACATTCTGGAGCGGCTGGCGGACCTGATCCGTCCGGCGACCAACTGGAAACCCGGTCTCGGCCAGCGGCCGGACGGTGCGTATGACGGCCAGTCCTTCATGGTGACGCCGCCGATGATGTCGATCCTCGGCGCCACCGCCGACGACATGGAAGAAATCCTGAAAGGCCTCGGCTATCGCGCCGAGCCGAAGCCGCCGGCCGAAGTGAAGGCCCGGCTCGAAGCGCAGGACAACGCCGCGCGCGAGGCGGCGGCGGCGAAGCTGGCGGCGGAAGAGACAGCACGCGCGGAGCAGGCCAAGGCAGCGGAAGACGCGGCGGCGCATGCCGCCGCCGAAACGCCAGCCGAAGGTTCAGAGCCGGCATCGGACGCGGTAGACGTTTCAGAAACGGCAACTGAAATTGCAGCCGAAATCACCGTGGACGCTGCGGCGGAACCTGCCGTGGAAGAACAGCCGGGCGCTCAGGTCGAAACGGTGCAAGACGACGCGCCCGCAGCCTTGGCCGCGGCCGAAACCGCCGAACCCGCGCCGGTTGAACCGCAGGCAGAGCCTGAGGCCGCCGAGATTGAAGCCGCACCGGTGGCAGAAGCCGCACCGGCCGGGCTGGCGTCGGATGCTGCGCCTGCGACGGACGCGGCGGAGCCCGCGGTGGCGGAGGCCACGGACGGCGAACCCGCACCAGAAGCGGAAGCTCCGAAGCCCATCCTGTTGTGGCGTCAGGGCCGTTTCGATCAGCGGCCGCGCCATCGCGAAGACAACCGCAGGAACAATCGCCCGCGCAACGGACAAGCCGCGCGCGGCCGAAGCGATGCCCCGGCCGATGCCGGAGGCACGCAGGCTGCAGCCACGCCTGGAGAGCGTCCTGCCCATGAAGGCCGGCGCGACGGCGCCGGCAAGCCGCGCTTCGACCGCTCGAAGTTCAAACCCAAGCCGCAGGGCGAAGGCGAACAGCGGCGTGAAGGCCGGCCGCAAGGCGAGCGTCCAGACCGCCGCGAAGGCCGGCCCGACTGGAAGGGCGGCAGGCCGGAAGGCAAGGGTGGTCCGCAAGGCGGAAAGCCCGCCTTCCAGCCAAAGCCGCGCGAAGAGCGCCCGGCGCGCTTCGATCCGGACTCGCCCTTTGCCAAGCTCGCCGCGTTGCGCGATCAGTTGAAGAAGTAGGCTCGGCGCGCTTCGATGGTTGCCCCGACCGCCGCGAGAGACCGCCAGCGCATCGACAAATGGCTGTTCTTCTCGCGCGCCGTGAAATCGCGCTCGCTGGCGGCGAAACTGGTGGTCGCCGGCCGCGTGCGCATCAATCGCGACAAAGCAGCGCAGGCCTCCGATCTGGTCAAGCCTGGCGACGTCCTGACCATCACGCTCGAACGGCGCATCTTCATCTGGAAGGTGCTCGGCGCCGGTGCGCGGCGCGGCCCTGCCGAGGAAGCCCGCACCCTCTACGAGGATATGTCGCCACCGCCGGCGCAAAAGGGTGAAGCCATTCCCGACGCTATGCCGGCACTGCGAGAGGCCGGTAGCGGCCGCCCGACCAAGAAGGAACGCCGCCAGACCGACCACTTGCTCGGCGACGACTGATGCATGCCGGCCCATGGCGCGCAGCGGTTTTGGGCCAACGACATGCACAAAACAAACCCCGGAACCGGCAAACAGGACACTCCGCCGGGCATGTCGGGCCTCGGCCGCGCCGGCCGTCTGGAATTTCATTCCGAAAACCCTGGCGCCACTGGCGACCGCCGCCCTTGCAAGCGGCGGGCAAAGGCGTTACCTGACGGAAAAAGCCCAACAAAAATGGGACGTCCCGGAGCCGACCGATGACCTATGTCGTGACCGACAATTGCATCAAATGCAAATATATGGACTGCATCGAAGTCTGTCCGGTCGACTGTTTCTACGAAGGCGAGAACATGCTCGTCATCCATCCTGACGAGTGCATCGACTGCGGCGTCTGCGAGCCGGAATGTCCGGCAGACGCGATCAAGCCCGACACCGAGCCCGGCCTCGACAAATGGCTGCAGATCAACACCGAATATGCCGAGAAATGGCCTAACATCACCGCCAAGAAGGAGCCGCCAGCCGACGCCAAATCGTTCGACGGCGAGGCCGGCAAGTTCGAGAAATACTTCTCGGCCGAGCCGGGCGAAGGTGATTGACAACACCGCCGTAAAGAGCGGTATTACGCAACGTAACAGGGACGACACATTGACCGCCTTGACAGGCGGCGATTGCGTGTGGCCTTCGCTTACGCAGCAAAACCTTGATTCTTCCGACTTTTTGTGCTACATCAGCAAAACATGCCGGTGACACAACGTCGATTGATGGCGCAGACGCCCCAAATCACTGAAAGGTGAAAATCCCATTCCGGACCAGAGCGATCTGGGCCAGGCGGTCGCAATCTCTGCGGTTTGCCGGTCCCGGCTTTTCCGGTGGGTTCGTCTGTTGTGCGGCTAACGATCGGTTTCCCCGATCGCGCGAGTTCGGGCCGGCAGGACGCCGGCGCCACAACAAGGAGTTCAGGGCGTAATGGCAACGATCACCCCGCAGAAGAAGTCCACCGCTGCGCGTCACGGTTTCAAGACCGGCGAGTACATCGTCTATCCGGCGCATGGCGTCGGCCAGATCGTCTCGATCGACGAGCAGGAAGTTGCTGGACACAAGCTGGAACTGTTTGTCATCGACTTCCAGAAGGACAAGATGCGCCTGAAGGTGCCGGTCGCCAAGGCGACCTCCATCGGCATGCGCAAGCTGTCGGAAGAGGATTATGTCGAGCGCGCGCTGAAGGTCGTGCAGGGCCGCGCCCGCGTCAAGCGCACCATGTGGTCGCGCCGCGCCCAGGAATATGATGCGAAGATCAATTCCGGCGACCTGATCTCGATCTCGGAAGTTGTGCGCGACCTCTACCGCGCCGACAACCAGCCGGAGCAGTCCTATTCCGAACGCCAGCTTTACGAGGCGGCGCTCGACCGCATGGCCCGCGAGATCGCGGCCGTCAACCGCATGTCGGAAACCGAAGCCGTGCGCCTGATCGAGGTTAACCTCAACAAGGGCCCTAAGCGCGGTGCCAAGGCCGACAATGAGGAAGCCGAGCAGGAAGAAGCTGCCTGAGCTTTTCCGCCCTTGAGTTCATGAAAAACCCGGCCTCGCGCCGGGTTTTTTGTTTTTCTTGGGAAGTCGAGGTGAAAGCCGCGCCTATGCCTCGCCGCCACCTTCCTTCTCCGCCTCCTGCTTCAGCGTCGCGATGAAACGCCTGGTGCGCTGGTGCTCGGGATTGCCGAACAGCACGGCGGCCGGCCCCTTCTCGACGATGACGCCGGCATCGAGAAACACTACTTCCTGCGCGATCTTGGAGGCGAGGCGCAGATCATGCGTCGCCATCACCATGGTCGTTCCTTCGCTGGCAAGCTTGCCAAGCACGTCGACCACCTCTTGCGCCAGCTCCGGGTCGAGCGCCGAGGTCGGCTCGTCGCACAGCAGCACTTTCGGCGATGGCGCCAGCGCCCCGGCGATCGCCACGCGTTGCTGCTGGCCGCCCGACAGCGTCGCCGGCCAGGCGTCGGCCTTGTGCGCCATGCCGACCTTTTCCAGCAGGGCGAGCGCCCGCTCGCGTGCCCTCTCGGGTGGCCATTTCAGCACCGTCACCAGCCCTTCCATGACATTCTCTATCGCGGTGCGATGCGGGAACAGTTGGAAGTTCTGGAACACCATGCCGGTCTGCAGGCGCAGTCGCTGGATGTCCTTTGCCGCGACCTTGCCACCGGGGCGGAACTCAAGCATCTCATCGCCGATGCGCACCGTGCCCGAGGTCGGGATCTCCAGCAGGTTGATGCAGCGCAGCAGCGTGCTCTTGCCGCCGCCCGAAGGGCCGACCAGCGCGGTGACGCTGCCCTCGGCGATGGTGACCGTCACCCCCTTCAGCACGAGATTGTCGCCGAAGCGCTTTTCGATGTTGGTGAGGCCGATCATGAGCGCGCCTCCAGGAAGCCGCCATAGCGGTTGAGTCGGGTCTCCAGCCGCGTCTGCAAGGCCGACAGCACCGAGCTCAGCGCCAGGTAGAGGATCGCCGCTTCGACATAGAGGATCAGCGGCTCGTAGGTGGTGGCGACGATGCGCTGCGCCGCCTGGAACATCTCCGGCACGGTGATGGCGGCGGCCAGCGACGTGTCCTTGACCAGTGAGATGAAGGTGTTGGAGAGCGGCGGCACCGCGACCCGGCCGGCCTGCGGCAGGATGGTGCGCCGCATCGCCTGGCTCCATGTCATGCCGATCGAATAGGCGGCTTCCCACTGGCCCTTCGGCACCGAGCCGATGGCGGCGCGAATGATTTCCGACGTGTAGGCGCCGATGTTGAGCGTGAAGCCGATCAACGCCGCCGGAAAGGCATCAAGCAGGATACCGGCCGAGGGCAGGCCGTAGAAGATCAGGAACAGTTGCACCAGGAGCGGCGTGCCACGGAAGATCCAGACGTAGAAGCGCACAAGCGCGACCAGCGGCTTCGGGCCGAACAGCCGGGCAAGTGCCGCGCCCAGGCCGACAGTCAGACCAAGAGCGAAGGAAAGCAGTGTCAACGGCACGGTGAAAATCAGCGCCGCCCACAAAAGCGAAGGCAGCGACTCCAGCATCAGTTGCAGCCAGTGCGGCACGAAAGGCCCCTCCTTGCGATTGCCGTTCCAGGCGAGACGGCTTCATCGAAGCGCGAACAAACACGCCATATCACGCGAAAGGCGGCGGGCCGTCAAAAGACGGTCCGCCGCCAGGCATCCTTGCATGGGCCGGCAACCGGCCCGCCTCGTGAAACTACTTCGAGACGTCCTGACCGAAATAGGTGTCGGCGATTTTCTTGTAGGTGCCGTCGGCCTTGATGTCGGCCAGCGCCTTGTTGATGGCGGCGACCAGCTCCGGATCGCCCTTGCGCACGATGACGCCGGAATAGTCGGCGTTTTCTTCCTGCGCGGCGATCTTCACATTGGCGTCCGGCTTGTGCTTCTTGAAGTCGAGGAACGACAGGCTGTCATTGATGGTGGCGTCTGCGCGGCCGGTCAAAAGCAGCTGGATCGACTGGTCGAACCCATCGGTGCCGACGAGCTCTGCGCCGTTCGTCTCGGCCAGCTTGCCGAAGTTCGAGGTCAATGACTGCGCCGACTTCTTGCCCTTGAGATCGGCGAAGGTCTTGATGTCGGTGTTGTCGCCACGCACGATCAGCACCGCCTTGGAGGCAATATAGGGATCGGAGAAGTCATACTTGGCCTTGCGGGCGTCGGTGATGCCGACTTCGTTGATGACGGCGTCATAGCGATTGGCGTCGAGCCCGGCTATCAGCCCGTCCCACTTGCCTTCGAGGAACTCCACCTTGACGCCGAGCTTCTCGCCGATCGCCTTGGCGATCTCGACGTCGAAGCCGACCAGCGCGCCGGCTGCATCATGATAGGTGAACGGTGCGTAGGTGCCTTCCGTGCCGACCTTGATGACCCCGGCCTGCTTGATCTGGTCGAGATTGGCGCCGGCATGGCCAGCGGTGACGGCCAGAACCTGCAGCGTTCCGGCGACGATAAGCGACTTGAGCCATTTCATTTTTCTGTGATCCCGTCCTTGGCCTGATATCCGGCATGTTGTGAGCGCTGGAAACTGACAGATGCAAGACGAAAAAATAAGGAACAGGATTTCAAAAACAATGGGTTTCTGAAACCAGATTCTCTAGATGGCCGTTTCCAGCGGCGATTGACGCCCTTGTCGGTCAGCGCCGACGCCTCTCAGGCACCACGATCCGCCTCGCAACAGCCACGGAACCATTCCCGCGCATGGCACGTTCTGGGTTTCTAGGGCACGACGCCGCCATTTCAACCCGGCGCCTGGCCAAACTTGCAAGTCATCCGTATCGCCTGAGCCAGGGAGCGCCTCATGATGGAAGACACAGCAGGACGGATCATGGTCCGCGCGGCAATGAAGGCGCCCTATCTCGAACGTGACGAGGAACATCGGCTCGCATTGCGCTGGAAGGAAGACAACGACCAGAACGCGCTGCACAGCATCACCGTTGCCCATATGCGGCTGGTCATTTCCATGGCTTCCAAATTCCGCCACTACGGTCTGCCGCTTGGCGATCTGATCCAGGAGGGTCATGTCGGGCTGCTCGAAGCGGCGGCTCGCTTCGAGCCGGAGCGCGAAGTGCGGTTCTCGACCTACGCTACCTGGTGGATCCGCGCCTCGATGCAGGACTACATCCTGCGCAACTGGTCGATCGTGCGTGGCGGCACCAGCTCGGCGCAGAAGGCGTTGTTCTTCAATCTGCGGCGCCTGCGTGCCCGTCTGGCGAATGGTGCCGAACCGCTGTCCAATGCGACGCTGTACCGGGAAGTGTCGGCCGCGCTCGGCGTCTCCGAAGCCGATGTCGCCATGATGGATTCACGGCTGTCGGCGCCCGACTCCTCGCTCAACATGCCGCTGGCCGACGATGCGGGTGCCACCGAGCGCATGGATTTCCTGGTCTCGGACGATCCGCTGCCCGACGAGGTCGCCGGCGACACGATCGATGTCGAGCGCCGTTTGGTCTGGCTCAGAGCAGCGCTTGGCGCGCTCAACGCGCGCGAACTGAGGATCATCGAGGAGCGCCGGCTGAGTGAAGAGGGGGCGACGCTCGAGGCGCTCGGCGAGACGCTCGGCATTTCCAAGGAGCGCGTCCGCCAGATCGAAGCCCGTGCCATGGAAAAGCTCAAGGTCGCGCTGGTGAAGCAGAACCCGGAATTTCTGGCGACTGCCGCTTGAGGCCGTGCGGGCGCATCGGCGCCCGCGCCAGCTTGCAACGAACGCTTACTTGTCAGTGACGATCTTGACCTTGTCGCCGGCCGAAACCGCGGCGCCCGGCGACAGCGCATTGAGCACGCGGAACAGGTCGAGCTTGCGGTCGACGCCGACCATCTGGGCCGAAAGCGAACCCATCGTCTGTCCCGGCTGGACCGTGACGACGCGGATATGCAGCGGCTTCAACGCCGCCTTTTCGGCAGCACTGAGGATACGGAACGACCCGCTCACCGAACGCGCCACGGTGTCCAGCGATGTGCTGGCCGAGGGTGCCGCGGTCAGCAGCCGATAGACCTGGCCGCCGGCACGGATCACCGCGATGTCGAACTGCCAGCCTTCGGCGCCGGCATGCGCGGTAGCCGCCTCGTTGCCGTTGATCGTTTCCTGCTTGACGCTGCTGTCGTCGAGACCGGCCACCCAGCCGCTGCGGATATAGTCGGTCAGCGCGCGGTTCTTGTCGATCGAGACGCCATCGAAGCGGATCGCGATGTCGCCCGGCCCGGTTGCCGTCACCGCGGCCGCCGAATTGTCGATAATGAAGCCCTCGGGTACCGAAAAGGACACGCCGAGGCCCGGATGCAGGAAGGTCTCGCCGCGCACATAGCCTTCTTCGGGTGTGTCGCCATAGAGCAGGCCGTCTATGCCGGCGAGGAAGGAATCGCGGTCGCGGGTGCCAAAGCCGGGCGCGCCGAACTGGCGGGCGTGGCGCTGCGCCAGATCGATGCGCTGCGGCGTGTTGGGATGCGTCGCCAGGAAGTCGAGGCTGGCATCGGTGGCACCGCTGATCGAGCGGAAGTCGGTATAGGCCGACATCGACTGCAGGAAGCGGCCGGCGGCGAAAGGATCGTAACCGGCTTCGCCGATCGACTTGATGCCGATGGCGTCGGCCTCCAGCTCCTGGTTGCGCGAGAACTGCGCGAGTCTCAGCTTGCCGCGGATCAGCGCCGCTTTGGCGGTCGGGCTGTCGCCGAGCACGTCCGAGACGACCTTGGTCGCGAGGCCTTCCTCGGCCTCCAGCTGCTGGCGCTGCAAGCCGTGGTTGGCGGTGACGTGGCCCATCTCATGCGCGATGACCGCCGCAAGCTCGGCCGAATCATTGGCCAGCGCCAGCAGGCCACGGGTGATGTAGAGATAGCCGCCCGGCAACGCGAAAGCGTTGACGTTGGGCGAATTCAGGATGGTGATGCGATAGGTCTGCGTCGGATTGGCCGACACCACGGTCAAGTTGCCGACCACCTTGGCGACCATGCGCTCGAGCTTGGGGTCGGAATATTCGCCGCCATAGGTGGCCAGGATGCGCGGATGCTGCGCCTTGGCCAGTTCGGCAAGCTTGTTGTTGGCGCCGACATTGTCGACGGTGATCGGCCTGTCGGACGGCTGGAAGCCGGATTCCTGCACTTCCGGAGGCGTGAACATCTGGCAGCTTGCCAGCGCCACGGCAAAGCCGGCCAGTGCCAAAAAGCGCGCCAGCGGATTCATTCGTAATCTGTTAATGCCGATCGCCAGAACGGCTTCCTTTCAGGTCCCGGCGCATGACCACGAAAATCGGGGGCGATCTTCGGAACGTGTCACGCGCAAAAAACAAACTGCTACAGTATCCGTCGTGCGTCCTTCCGGACGGCGGCGAATGCTGTAGGCAAATCACGGCCAGTGCCGGACCAGTAGCGCGGACCTAGCCACACTACCCCAGTCATGGCAAGCAAGCGCCGCATCGCCTGAATCCGGTTTGGCCGTAAATTATGTCCGCTTCCGGGCAACATCTCGTGATACGGCATCCCTGGCGCTTGCACCGACATAGCGCCGGAACACGTCCGGACCAGCCCCGGCAAAGAAATCTTCCGCCCTGCCGGTCGCCGCCACCACGCCATTGTCCAGGAACACCACGTGCTGACCGATACGGCGGGCATCTTCGGGCTGGTGCGTGACGAACAGCACCGTCATGCCGCGTTCGGCGTGCACAGCGGCGATGAGGTCGAGCATGTCGTCGCGCAAGGCCGGCCCGAGCGAAGCGAAGGGTTCGTCGAGCAGGAGCACCGGACGATCGCGCACCAGCACGCGAGCCAGTGCGACGCGCTGGCGTTCACCCCCGGAGAGTTCGCGCGGCAGGCGTCTTTCCTTACCGGCAAGGCCGGTGCGCTCCAACGCCTCGGCGATGGCGGTCTGATCAGCCTCGGTCAGCCGCAGGGACGGCGAACGGCCGAGCCCGACATTCTGCTCGACGGAAAGATGGGCGAAAAGGTTGTTTTCCTGGAACACCATCGACACCGGCCGCGCCGAAGGCGGCTCGGCACTGACATCGGCGCCGCCGATCAGCACGCGGCCGGACTGCGGCATCTCGAACCCTGCGATCAGATTGAGCAGCGTCGACTTGCCGGAACCGCTCGGCCCCATGATGGCGGTGATTTTCGCCGTGGCGAAATCGACATCGAAGAAGAGCGGCGCTTCGCCATAGCTGAACGACACCTTGTCCAGCCGCACCGAAGCGCCTTTTTCAAGCCCGCTAGCCGCCCCGTCAGGCATCCCGGATCTTCTCCCTTCCCAGCCAGTGCGCCGCCATGATCAATGCGAGGCAGACGAGGCCGAGCAGCAGCGCCAGGCCGGCGGCGTCCTCGGTGCGGTAGCTGCCCATGCGCGCCAGGAGAAGGTAGGGCAATGTCTGCACGGAATCACTGCCGAACAGCGCGATGACGCCGAGATCGCCGAGCGACAGCGCCATGGCAAAAGCGAAAGCAGTCGCGAGCGGCCGCCGCAGCGACGGCCAGTCGACCAGAATGAGCCGGTTCCAGCCCGCAATGCCGAGCTGGTCACAGAGCCGTTCGTGGCGCTCGCTTGCCGCATCATAGGCGGGACGGACAGCGCGCAGCGCGAACGGCATTGCCATCACGGCGTTGACGGTGACGACCATGACCGGGGCGATGGCGAAGACATCGCCGACATGACGCAGCAACAGGAACCAGCCGGCGCCGATGACGACCGGCGGCACGACGAGGACGAAACCGGCGCCCGTATCGGTGGCATGTTCGAGCAGCGTCCTTGCGCCGGCGCGGCGAGCCAGCGCCAGCGCACGGCGTGCGATGGTCAGCGCCAGCGACAGCATCACCGAAAGCAGGGCTGACAGGAAGGCGAGCACCACACTGGTCAGCGTCGCCTGTCGCACCGCGGCCTCACCGGCCAGCCGGCCGAGATCGGCGCCAAGCCCGGCCATCACCGTCGCCGCCATCGGTCCGACAACGAACACCAGCGCAAGCACGATCAGCACGACGTTCAGCGAGGTCTCGGTCCCACTGACGGAAAGATAGCGGCGCGGCGCGACCGGCAGGCTGGTGTCGCCGACAGCGCTGGCACCGAGCCGCGTCAGTGCCAGCGCCGCGACAAAGGTCAACGCGATCTGCAGCAATGTCAGCGTGATGGCCCGCGCGGGATCGAAGTCGAAGCGCAGCGCCTGATAGATGCCGACTTCGAGTGTCGTCGCGGCCGGGCCGCCGCCAAGCGTCAGCACGATCGTGAAGGATGTGATGCAGAGCATGAAGACAAGCCCGGCAACCCCTGGCACGGATGCCCGCAGCGTCGGCCACTCGATCAGCCGGTATGCCGGCCGGGCTCCCATGCCGAGCTGGCTCGCCAGCCGCCATTGGTCGGCCGGGATGGTCTGTAGCGCCTCGAGGAACAGCCTTGTCGCCAGCGGCAGGTTGAAGAAGACATGCGCCACGAGAATGCCGGACAGGCCATAGATGCCCGGCCAGGTTCCACCACCGATCATCGTGAGCGCGCCGGCGAAATAGCCGGCGCGGCCATAGAGAGCGAGGATGCCGAGAGCCGCGACGATGGCCGGCAGCGCCAACGGCACGGCGAAAAGCTGCAGGATGAAGGCGCGGCCTAGGAAACGTGGATGGCGCGACAGGGCGCGCGCCACGAACAGTGCCGGGCCGACGGAAAGCAGCGTCGAAAGTGCCGCCTGCCACAGCGTGAAGCGCACGATACGCAGGAGGTAGGGATCGAAGGCTGCCCATGCGCCAGAAAAGTCATGGGCGCCTTCGAAAAGCAGGCCGGCAAACGCGCCGCCAATCAGCAGCGCGATCGCGGCAAGCGCGACAATGCCGACGGTGATGCGGGGATCGGTCGGATGGCGCGTATGCATGTCGCGCTACCCAACGCCGCAACGGGTGCTGATCGAAGTAAATTCTTGGCTCGGCTCGAGTTCCCACCCACCCCCCTCTGTCCTTCCGGACATCTCCCCCGCAAGGGGGGAGATTGCGCGTTCCACCGCCTGGGCCAATCTGCGAAGTGACAGGAATGAGCGAGGCGAAAGAGCTGCCAATCTCCCTCCTTGCGGGGGAGATGGCCGGCAGGCCAGAGGGGGGTGGCTTGGCATAAACATCCGACGCGGTTTGAACCCTATTTGCTCATCACCGCCAGCCATTCATCGACCCAGGCCTTGCGGTTGGCCGCGACCTCCTCCGGGCTGAACAGCAAGGTCTTGGTCGGCTTGACCAGTTTGTCGAAGGCCGGGTTGAGCGGCTTGTCGGTCTTGCCGGCGGGGAACATCCAGTTGGTCTCGGGGATGGCGTCCTGGAATTTCGGTCCGGTCATGAAGGTCATGAACTTTTCCGCCAGCGGATTTTTCGCGCCTGTCGTGGTGATGCCGGCAACCTCGATCTGCAGGTACTCGCCCTCCTCGAAGGACGCCGCCTGGTAGCGCTCGGTGTTCTCGGCGACCATATGGTAGGCCGGCGAGGTGGTGTAGGACAGCACCATTGGCGCCTCGCCCTTGGTGAACAGGCCATAGGCTTCGCTCCAGCCCGGCGTCACGGTCAGCACCTTCGCCTTGAGCTTGGCCCAGGCTTCCGGCGCCTTGTCGCCATAGACCGACTTCACCCACAACAGCAGGCCGAGGCCCGGCGTCGAGGTGCGCGGATCCTGGATGACGATCTTGTCGTCGGCGCTGCCCTCGACCAGGTCCTTCAGGCTCTTGGGCGGTGTCTTAAGCTTCTCGGTGTCGTAGACGACGGCGAAATAGCCATAGTCGAACGGCACGAAGGTGTCGTCGCTCCAGCCGCCCGGCACGTTGATGTCCGCCACCGCGCCATGCGGCGCGAACAGGCCGGTGGCCTTGGCATCGGCGGTTAGATTGGTGTCGAGGCCAAGCACGATATCGGCCTTGGTCGATGCCCCTTCCAGCTTGACGCGGTTGAGCAGCGCCACGCCATCGGCGACCGAAACGAAGTCGACATCGCAGCCGCATTCGGCTTCGAATTCCTTCTTCACCACCGGACCGGGCCCCCAGTCGGCGGTGAAGCTCTCATAAGTGTAGATGGTGAGCTTGTCCTTGGCCAAGGCCGGCCCGGATAGCACCACGATCATTGCCGAGACAAGAGAGTATAAAAGCGTGCGCATCGGCGCCTCCTTCGTTCGAATTGAAAGGAATTGAGGCGTCGGACTGTCCGAAACGTCTAATCCCTCCGCCGGTACAAACCGGATCAGGTTCAGCGGGTTGGCGAGACTGCCTCTCAGCCGGTCCGCGAAGATCGCGTCCGGCACCCCGTTAGAGCGTTTCGACACATAGGCCCGGCCGATGAACCGCGCAAGTGGGAGTCTGCCGGCCTTCCGTTTCCGTTGCCGGGCTGGTAAGGGCCACAAGATATGAGCACATTCACCATCCTGCTTGGCGGCGATCTCATCCGCACGCCCCGGCTCGACCGCCAGGTCGAGGGTTCCCGCGTGATCGCCGCCGACGCCGGCATCGGTCATGCGCGGCTGCTCGGCCTTGTCCCGGAACTGTGGGTGGGTGATTTCGATTCGGTGCCGGCCAATCTGCCGGATGCTCTCGCCGCCGTGCCCCGCCGGACCTTTCCGGCGGAGAAGGACAAGACCGACGGCGAACTGGCCATCGCCGCCGCGTTCGAACGCGGCGCGACCAGCCTTGTGCTCGCCGGCGCTTTCGGCGGCAAGCGCGCCGACCACGCCTTCCTGCATATGGCGCTTGGCCTGCGGCTGGCCGAAGCCGGGACCGAGGTGCTTCTGACCAGCGGCGCCCAGGAAGCTGTCCCCCTGCTGTACGGAACGGCTGGCTTCGACTATGCCGACGGCACGCTGTTTTCGGTGCTCGGCTTTTCCGAGCTTGCCGGCCTGACCGTCACGGGCGCCAAATGGCCGCTGAACCACGTGAAGGTGGCGTTCGGCTCGTCGCTGACCATTTCCAACGAGGTCAAGGGCCGCCTCGGAATCGCCCTGGATCATGGCCGCGCGATGCTGCTCGCTCACCCCTATCCATTACCCGAAAGCTGATATGGCCCCGCCCCTTCTCAATCTCGACGGGATAAAACTGACCTTCGGCGGCACGCCGCTGCTCGATGGTGCCACCTTGACGGCTTCCGCCGGCGACAAGATCGCGCTAGTCGGCCGCAACGGTTCTGGCAAGTCGACGCTGCTCAAGATCGCCGCCGGCCTGATCGAGCCGCAGGACGGCGAGGTTTTCCGCCAGCCTTCGGCGACCGTCCGCTATTTGCCGCAGATGCCCGACATGGAGGGTTTCGCGACGGTGCGCGCCTATGTCGAGGCGGGACTTGGTCCTGCCGACGATCCCTACCGCGCCAGTTATTTGATGGAGCATCTCGGTCTCACAGGCGAGGAGCGGCCGAACGATCTTTCCGGCGGTGAGGCCAGGCGCGCGGCCCTTGCCCGCGTCATGGCGCCGGAGCCCGACATCCTGCTGCTTGATGAGCCGACCAATCATCTCGATCTGTCTGTCATCGAATGGCTGGAAGAGGAGCTCGTCCGCACCTCCTCGGCACTGGTCGTCATCTCGCACGACCGCCGCTTCCTCGAGCGCGTATCGCGCGCCACCATCTGGCTCGATCGCGGCCAGACCCGCAGGCTGGACAAGGGTTTCGGCCACTTCGAGGAATGGCGCGACCAGGTGCTGGAAGAGGAAGAACGCGAGCAGCACAAGCTCGGCCGCCAGATCGTGCGCGAAGAACACTGGCTGCGCTATGGCGTGACGGCGCGGCGCAAGCGCAACATGCGCCGGCTTGGCGAGTTGCAGACCATGCGCCAGCGTTTTCGCGGCCATCGCGGCGCCGAAGGCTCGGCCACCATGGTGGCGAGCGACGCCGCCGAGTCCGGCAAGCTGGTGATCGAAGCCAGGAACATCGAGAAGAGTTTTGGCGATCTGACCGTGGTCAAGGGGTTTTCGACCCGCATCCAGCGCGGCGATCGCGTCGGCCTGGTCGGGCCGAACGGCGCCGGCAAGACGACGCTGCTGAAGATGCTGACCGGCGAGATGAAGCCCGATGCAGGTTCCGTGCGGCTCGGCACCAATCTTGAAATCGCCACGCTCGACCAGAAACGCGAGGCGGTCGACCCCCAGGAGACGCTGGCGCAGTACCTCACCGACGGGCGCGGCGAGAACCTCGTCATCAATGGCGAACAGCGCCACGTCGTCTCCTACATGAAGGATTTCCTGTTCAAGCCGGAGCAGGCGCGCACGCCGGTGCGCGAGCTTTCCGGCGGTGAGCGGGCGCGGCTGCTGCTGGCGCGCGTGCTGGCGCGACCGGCAAACCTTCTGGTGCTCGATGAGCCGACCAACGATCTCGACATGGAGACGCTGGAACTGTTGCAGGAACTGGTTGCCGGTTTTGCCGGCACGGTCATCCTGGTCAGCCACGACCGCGATTTTCTCGACCGCACCGTGACCAGCATCATCGCACCCGACGGCGATGGCCGCTGGATCGAATATGCCGGCGGCTATTCCGACATGCTGGCGCAGCGTGGCGGCACCGGGCTCGACGACCGCAAGGCCCGCGCCAAGGCCGAGGCCGGCGATACGCCAGCACAGGCCAAGAGCGAGGCGGCCGCCCCAAAGGGACCGGCGAAGAAGCTGTCTTTCAAGCAGAAATTCGCCCTGGAATCGTTGCCCAAGAAAATCGAGGCGGTGACCGCTTCGATCTCGCGACTGGAAAACAACATCGCCGATCCGGCCTATTACGAGCGCGATCCGGCCTCGTTCCAGAAGACCATCGCCGCCCTCGACAAGGAGCGCGCGACGCTGGCTGCGCTGGAGGAGGAATGGCTGGAGCTGGAGATGCTGCGCGAGGAAATGGAAGGGTAAAGAGGAGGCAAGCTCCGTGCTTCGGCCGAAATCGAAACCACAGCCAAGACCGGTCAATATACCAATCAGTTCTCAGCTGATCGAAGATGCCAAAGCCTTGGGCATCGACATCTCGCGCGCCGCCGAGGCGGGCATCGCGAAAGCGATTGCTGCGGAAAAGACGCATCGATGGCAGGAAGAGAACAAGGCCACCATTGCAGGCTGGAACGCCTATGTCAGTCGAAATGGGCTGCCCCTAGCCAAGTATCGGCTGTTTTGATACCGCGCCGCAACCTCCAGCCAGCCCTCTGACGGCTTCTGGGAGGGCACCCAACCGCATCCACCAGAAGGCCTTCTCAGCCCGCCGTCTTCGCCTGCCAGGCCTTGATCGCCTCGTCGAACACCTTCTCGCCGGGAATGCCCTTTTCCATGGTCAGCAGCGCCCGCCGTCCGGTCTTGTAGACCACCGGCACGTCGATCCAGTCCTGGCCACGCAGCAAGGTCAGATTGGCGTCCTCATCGGCCTTGGTGTCGTTGAGCGCGACGAGGAAGAAGCCGTCGGCGATCTTGGCTGGAATGCCGATCAGCGGACTGCCGGCATCCTGTTCGGAGCTTTTCATGGCGACGCGCAGGATGTTGTCGACGCCGCCGCCCTCGAAGCCGTCGGGCGTCAGGAAGATCATCTCGATGATATGGCTGGCCGGCAGGGTCTGGTCGGTGTTGCGGCGGATGGTCATGCGCAACTGGATGTCCTTGCCGGGAATGGTTGCCTCGGCGCGGATCGCCGGTTCCGGCGGCAGGTCACCGCCGGGCGATTCCTGCACCAGCGACCACACGATGTTGCCCGGCTCCGCCGACCCCTGGGCGGTGCTGGTGCGCTCTTCATAGAAGATCGCCTTCTGGCCGACCGGCAACGCGGCCTGCGCCGGCGCCGTCGGCGCGGCACCCGCCGGTGCTGGCGGGGCGGCGGCATCGGCCGGCGCCGCCGGTGCGGCTCCGTTGACAGGCGGTGTCGCAGGCGTGGCGCCCGCCGCCGGCGACGTCGCAGCCGGCGCCGCAGCGGCTGGCGTGCCGGCGGCCGGTACGGGGACCGCCGGTGGTGGTGCGGCGGGCGCGTTCGTCGCCGATGGCGGCGTGGTCAACGCGGCAACCGATTCACCCTCGCCTATGCCGCTCTGTCCAGCGGCCGGGCCGGGGTCGACTTCACTGCCCTGCGGCGTCAGCCGTTGGGTGAACTTCGTGCCTTCGGCTTCGGTGCCGCCCGCCGCGGGCGCCGGAGCTGCGGCGTCGGTCGCTGGTTTGGCCGGCGCCGGTTTGACCGGTTCGGTCTTCGCGACCTTGGTACCGTCAAGCCCCAGCATCTTGCTGAAGGCATCCTTGTTGAGCCAGATGCCGTAGCCACCGCCGGCAACGACCAGCAAGACAGCGACGGCGGCGATCAGCCCGCCATAGCTGCGCTTGCGTTCGGCGGGGCGCAGGCGCTGGAAAGTGTCCGACACCGGCTCTTCGTTGCTGGCAAAGACATCGACCTCGTCGTCATCCGCCTCACCGTCCATCCCCGCATGGGTCGCCTCGGCGCGGGAAGGCACGGAAGGGGCCGGCGTCGGCTTTGGCCAGCTTGGCTCGGCCTTGGCCACGGGCGGCGGCGCTGGCCGGTAAGGCTCTGGTTTGGGGGCGGGAGGCGCCGGCCACGCAGGCTCCGCCTTCACCGGCTGGCGCGTGTGGCTCGGCTGGTTCTTGTTGCGGTCGATGGAGGAAAAGATGTGTTCCAGCTCGGCGAGCGGATCCGTCTCCGGCACGCCCTTGGTATAGTCCCGCTCGACACTGGAGATCGCATCTTCCAGACCGCGCTTCTGCTTGGCGGCATCCGACGGCGACAGCGGCGGATCGCGCTGGGCAATCTTCGCTGCGATCGTCGAGCGGGCCTTGTCATAGACCCTCGCCCGCATCTCCGGCGACTGATCGCTGAGGTTGTCTATCGTTTTTTTCAGAACAGCAACGAAATCTGCCATGCTTCAGTCGACCTGTATTTTGTTTCCGCGCCGGCCCCCGCAAATCAGCCGCGATGCCCGGAAAGGCTTCAGAAACTAGTCTTGAAACGGATCGGTCACAAGTATCGTGTCGTCCCGTTCCGGGCTGGTGGAAAGGAGCGCGACGGGTGCGCCGATCAGCTCCTCGATGTAACGGACATACTTGACGGCCTGGGCCGGCAGATCGTTCCAGCTGCGTGCGCCGGCGGTGGTGCCTTTCCAGCCCTCCAGCGTCTCGTAGACCGGTTCGACGCGCGCCTGCGCGCCCTGGCTGGCCGGCAGATAATCGATCATCTCGCCGTCGAGGCGGTAGCCGGTGCAGACCTTGATCTCGTCCAGCCCGTCGAGCACGTCGAGCTTGGTCAGCGCAATGCCCTTGATGCCGTTGACGGCGACGGCCTGGCGCACCAGCACCGCGTCGAACCAGCCGCAGCGGCGCTTGCGGCCGGTGACGACGCCGAATTCATGGCCGCGCGTGCCGAGGAACTCGCCGATCTCATTCCTCTGCTCGGTCGGAAACGGACCTTCGCCGACGCGTGTCGTGTAGGCCTTGGTGATGCCGAGCACATAGCCGATGGCACCCGGGCCGACGCCGGAACCGGCGGCCGCCTGGCCGGCGACCGTGTTGGATGAAGTGACAAAGGGATAGGTGCCGTGGTCGATATCGAGCAGCGTGCCTTGCGCGCCCTCGAACAGGATGCGCTCGCCAGCGCGGCGCTTGTCGTCGAGGATTTTCCAGACGCGGTCCATATAGGGCAGGATCTCGGCCGCGACCGAGGTCAGCTCATGCATGATCGCGTCATGCGTGACTTCGGCATGGCCGAGCCCCCGGCGCAGCGCATTGTGGTGCGTCAGCAGCCTGTCGACCTTCAAGGGCAGCGTGTCCAAATCCGCCAGATCCATCACCCGAACCGCGCGCCGGCCCACCTTGTCCTCGTAGGCGGGACCGATGCCACGGCGCGTCGTGCCAATCTTCGTTCCGGAATTGGAGGCGGCGTCCTCGCGGAAGCCGTCCAGTTCCCGGTGCAGCGACAGGATAAGCGCTGTGTTTTCGGCTATTTTCAGGCGATCCGGCGTCACTTCGACACCTTGTGCCTTGAGCTTCGCCACTTCGGCGACGAAAGCGTGCGGGTCGAAGACGACGCCATTGCCGATGATGGACAGTTTGCCCTGGCGCACGACGCCCGACGGCAACAGCGACAGCTTGTAGACCTTGCCGTCGACGACCAGCGTGTGGCCGGCATTGTGACCGCCCTGGAAACGCACCACGACATCGGCACGCTCCGACAGCCAGTCGACGATCTTGCCCTTGCCTTCGTCGCCCCACTGCGAGCCGACGACCACCACATTGGCCATGTTTCTTTTCCCTTGAGACGCCGCCAAGCGGCTTGAATATGGTTCGAAACGACAGGCCTCTATAACGTCAAGATCTCACGAGCGCGACCTTTCTTTGCCGCCGAAAATGCCCTGAGGCACAACAATTTTCGGCTTTGACATCATTTACTTGGGCGAGCGCGGGCAATAGGCCGGCAAACACCGCAATTCACCTCCGGCGGCCGGAATCCCGCGATGCATCGAAGCGCCTACATATTCCTGCTGTTGACCACCTTGCTGTGGGGCGGCAATTCGGTGGCCGGCAAGCTGGCGGTCGATCACGTCTCGCCGATGACGCTCGTCTTCCTGCGCTGGGTGCTGGCGGTGCTGATCATGCTGCCGATCGGCCTTCAGACGATACGGAAGGACTGGCCGGTGGTGCGCAAGCACTGGTTCGTCCTGGCCGCGCTTGGCGCCAGCGGCTTCACCTTGTTCAACACCATTTTCTACACGGCGCTTAACTACACGACGGCGATCAACGTCTCGATCGAGCAGGCGGCGATGCCGATCCTGATCATCGTCGCCAATTTCGTGTTCTTCCGCTTGCGCGTGAACTGGGCGCAGATCGCCGGCGTCGTGCTGACCATTGCCGGCGTGATCCTGACCGCCTGCCACGGCGATCCGCGCCGGCTGCTGACGCTGGAGCTCAATTTCGGCGACGCCATCATGCTGGTCGCCGTGCTTCTCTACAGCGGCTATTCGGTCGGGTTGCGGCTGAAGCCGGTAATGCACTGGCAGAGCCTGATGCTGGCCATGTCGATCGCCGCGCTCATCACCTCGCTGCCCTTTTTCTTGTGGGAGATCGCCGCCGGCAAGGTCATCGTGCCCGACGCGCGCGGCTGGACAGTGATCGTCTATACCGCGATCGGCGCTTCGGTCATCTCGCAGATCTTCTATATCAGGGGCAACGAACTGATCGGCGCCAACCGCGCCGGCCTGTTCATCAATCTGGTGCCGATCTTCGGCACGCTGCTTTCCGTGCTCATCGTCGGCGAGACGTTCCAGATCTATCAGGCATTGGCGCTGGTGCTCGTGCTGGGCGGCATCGGGCTTGCCGAATACAGCGGCCGGAAGATGGCGCACCTGGCATCGGCCAGAACAGGCTGAACATAAAAAAGGCGCGGACCACGCCGCGCCTTTCGATCTTCCATGGCAAGTCCGGTCACATCGCGTTGACGTCGAACTGCAGCCGCTTGGCCGAATCGATCGACTTGTGCGCCTTGACCTGCTCCAGCACATTCTCCGGGAACGGTGCGTCGAGATAGAGCAACGCGATGGCGTCGCCGCCCGGCCGGTTGCGGCCAAGCTGGAAGTTGGCGATGTTGACACCGTTCTCACCGCAGACCGTGCCCAGCAGGCCGATGATGCCGGGGGCGTCGGCATTGGTCGTGTAGAGCATGTGCTGGCCAACCTCGGCGTCGAGATTGATGCCCTTGATCTGGATGAAGCGCGGCTTGCCATCAGAGAAGCAGGTGCCGGCGATCGAGCGCGTCATGTGCTCGGTCGTGACCGTCAGCTTGATGTAGCCGTCGAACACGCCCGACTTGTCGCGCTTGACCTCGGCGACGATGATGCCGCGTTCCTTCACCATGATCGGCGCCGACACCATGTTGACGTCGGAGACCTGCGGCCGGATCAGCCCGGCAAGGGCGGCGCTGATCAGCGCGCGAGTGTTCATCGTCGCGGTCGAGCCGTCGAACAGTATCTCCACCTCCTTGATCGGATCCTCGGTAACCTGGCCGACAAAGGCGCCGAGCACTTCGGCGAGCTTGACGAAGGGTTTGAGCCGCGGCGCTTCCTCGGCGGTGATCGACGGCATGTTGATGGCGTTGGAGACAGCGCCCTTGATCAGATAGTCGGCCATCTGCTCGGCGACCTGCAGCGCGACATTCTCTTGCGCCTCGGCGGTCGAGGCGCCGAGATGCGGCGTCGCCACCACATTTTCCATGCCGAACAATTCATTGTTCTCGGCCGGTTCGACTTCGAACACGTCGATGCCGGCGCCCGCCACCTTGCCGCTCTTCAACGCCGCGACCAGGTCGGCCTCGACGATGAGTCCGCCACGGGCGCAGTTGATGATGCGCACGCCGTTCTTCATCTTGGCGATTGCTGCGGCATCGATGATGTTGCGCGTCTTGTCGGTCAGCGGCGTGTGCAGCGTGATGAAGTCCGCGCGGGCAAAGAGCTCCTCCAATTCCACCTTGTCGACACCGAGCTCCTCGGCGCGCTTGTCCGACAGGAACGGGTCGAAGGCAATGACGTGCATCTTCAGGCCGACGCCGCGCGTGGCGACGATCGAGCCGATGTTGCCGCAGCCGATGACGCCCAGCGTCTTGCCGGTAATCTCGACACCCATGAAGCGGTTCTTCTCCCACTTGCCGGCATGGGTCGAGGCGTTGGCCTCCGGGATCTGGCGGGCAAGCGCGAAGATCATCGCGACCGCATGTTCGGCGGTGGTGATCGAATTGCCGAAGGGCGTATTCATGACGATGATACCCTTGCGGCTCGCCGCCGGGATATCGACATTGTCGACGCCGATGCCGGCGCGGCCGATGACCTTGAGCCCGGTGGCCGCATTGATCAGCTTCTCGGTGACTTTCGTCGCCGAGCGGATGGCGAGGCCATCATACTGCCCGATCACTTCGAGCAGCTTTTCCTTGTCCTTGCCGAGATCGGGCAGGTAGTCGACCTCGACGCCGCGATCCTTGAAGATCTGCACGGCGGTGGGAGAGAGTTTATCCGAGACGAGAACGCGGGGCGCCATGGCGGCCTCCTTCAAAATGGGATTTGATCCGTTAGGGATCGGCGGCCCGAAGGCCGCCGTGAATGATCTCAGGCCGCCGCTTTCAGCGATGCCTTCTGCGCGGCAAAGGCCCAGTCGAGCCAGGGCAGCAGTGCTTCGAGATCCGACGTTTCGACCGTCGCACCGCACCAGATGCGTAGGCCTGGCGGCGCATCGCGGTAGGCGCCGATGTCGTAGGCGACGCCTTCCTTGTCGAGCACTGACACCAGCCCCTTGGCGAAAGCCGCCTGTCCGTCGGCGTCGAGCGCCGCGACATCCGGATCGGTGAAGGACAGGCAGACGGAGGTGTTCGACCGCGTCGCCGGCTCAACGGCGAGATGACCGAGCCATGAGGACTTGCCGACAAAGCCATCGAGGACGGCCGCATTGGCATCCGCTCTGGCGACCAGCGCGTCGAGGCCGCCGATCGACTTCGCCCAGTGCAGCGCGTCGATATAATCCTCGACGCACAGCATCGACGGGGTGTTAATGGTTTCGCCCTTGAAGATGCCTTCGATCAGTTTGCCGCCCGAAGTCAGGCGGAAGATCTTCGGCAGCGGCCAGGCCGGCTTGTAGCTCTCCAGCCGCTCGACGGCGCGCGGCGACAGGATCAGCATGCCGTGCGCGCCCTCGCCGCCCAGCACTTTCTGCCAGGAGAAGGTCACGACGTCGAGCCTGCTGAAATCGAGTCTTTGCGCGAACGCCGCCGAGGTGGCGTCGCAGATCGTCAGTCCCTTGCGGTCCGCCGGGATGAAGTCACCATTCGGCACGCGCACGCCCGACGTGGTGCCGTTCCAGGTGAACACCACGTCGCGGTCGAAATCGATCTTGGCCAGGTCCGGCAATCGGCCATAGCCGGCTTCGATCTTGCGGACATCGGCGAGTTTCAGCTGCTTGACCACATCGGTGACCCAGCCGGAGCCAAAGCTCTCCCAGGCGACCATGTCGACACCGCGCTCGCCGAGCAGCGACCACAGCGCCATCTCGACCGCGCCGGTGTCCGATGCCGGAACGATGCCGATTCGGTAGTCCGCTGGGACCTGGAGAATCTCCCGCGTCAGCGTGATCGCCTGCTCGAGCTTGGTCTTGCCGATCTTGGCGCGATGGGAACGGCCGAGCGCAGCGGCCTTCAGCGTCTCGACCGACCAGCCGGGGCGTTTTGCGCAGGGACCTGAGGAAAAATTGGGATTTGCCGGACGGAGTCCGGGCTTCGTATGCGTCGTCATCGTGGTCTATCCTTCCAGATAGTGGCCCCTCGTTGGGGAGGGGTGGCCCACGGACGGCGATATGCGTTCAGGCATCGGGCGTCAAGAGGAAAGTTTTTGTCGTTGGCAGGATACCCGCGTTCCGTGATCAGGATGTCGCGCCTTCAAACGCAAACGGCGGACCGAGAGATCCGCCGCCAAAATCCTGGTCTGTGCCGGGCCTACCAGAGATCGTAGCGCAGTCCGAGCTTGACCTGATGATTGCTGATCCCCTTCTTGACCGGGAAGGACGTCAGGCTTTCGGCCGTCACATACTCCGCGCTCGGAGCGGAGAAATACTGATAGCCCAGGTCGACGGCAACATTCT
This sequence comes from Mesorhizobium sp. RCAM 05099, assembly GCF_059683685.1. NCBI lineage: Bacteria > Pseudomonadati > Pseudomonadota > Alphaproteobacteria > Hyphomicrobiales > Phyllobacteriaceae > Mesorhizobium > Mesorhizobium sp. RCAM 05099. Next base: position 1,074,815 of record NZ_CM185035.1, on the reverse strand, counting down.
TGGAAACCTGGTAGGCAAGGCCCGCATTCAACGTATAGGCGAAGGAGTACTGTGTCTTGTTGTCCTGCAGGTTGAAACTGTTCGCGGGGTCATTGTTATCTGTGTAACTCGCCGAAAGCTTGCGCGTGCTGCGGACAACACCGATGCCGGCGCCGAGATAAGGCGTGATTCCGACATATGTGCCGAGATCGACATAGCCGTTGAGTATCCCCGAGAAGGCATAGTTCTTCAGCGATCCCGATCCTTGGGTCGGCAATGTCGGCAGTGCTACGACCGCTGAATCGTCATAGCCGAAGCTGGCCTTGTTACCCGGCAAATAGCCGAAGTTAAGATCGGCGCGGAGGTAATCGTTGAAATGATATCCGAAGCCGACACTCGCAAAAATTGCGTCTTCGCTCTCGCTAAAGTTTTCGTTGTTGATCGCCGACGGGAAGGTGAAATCCCCGTTCTTGAAGCTTTTCTGCACCAGATAGGAGACATCGCCGCGCAGATACCACCCGGAGCCGACCTCGACCGGCACATAGTCTGGCGCCTGGTCGACATAGATCGGCGGATCATAGTCGGCAGCGAGCGCGGGCGTCAGCGGCATGAGGCCGAGTGCGGCAAGCGCCATACGCGATGTGAATTTCATGGTCCCCGACTCCCGAATTTGGTGCGGCCCGCAATCAGGACAGCAGCCATCGTTTCAAGAGCCATTGTTAACCATAGTGGTTAAGTGCCGGTTAAGGCTAACAGAGCGTTAGCAAATTGATTTCGAACAGAACTCCGCTTGAAAAAGCCCAAACGAAAACCGCCCGGCTGGTGCCGGGCGGTCGACGAATTCCTTTCGAGACGGCTACTTGGTGTAGACCGGCTCCGGCTCGGGCACATAGGGTTCCGGCGGCGGGGCGCAGTCCGACCTGCCGAACTGGTAGCGCAGGCCACCGCGCACTTCGTGCACGTTGATGCCATCGTCATAGCCGGGGCCGACATTGCTGGCTGAGTCGTAGTCGAACATCTTGCCGCCGTTGATGTGGCTATAGCGGTAGCCGACATCGAGCTTGACGCGGTCCGTCAGGCAGTAGGACGCGCCGGCCATCAGGGCGTAGGCGAAGCGCCAGCCCTTGCCGCCGCGATGGAAGAAGTCACCATCGCTATCGCTGTTGTGCAACGTATCCCATTTCATCCAGGCACCGCCGATGCCGGCGCCGACGTAAGGCGTCACCCCATGCCAGGTGCCGATGTCGACATAGGCGTTGGCAAGCAACAGCAAGGCCGAATAGGAAGACGTGTCGGTCGAAGTACAGGGGGTCTGTGCCACACCGCAGAAACCATTGGTCGAGCCACGGAAATCCGAATTGCTCAGCCAGTCGGCTGTGAGGTCGGTGCGGAAGTGCTGGTTGATCTGGTAACCGACACCGCCGCCGGCCGAGAAGGCACTTTTCAATGTACCCGTCGCGAAGGTGCCGGTACTTGGCGGCGTGCCATAGGTGATGTAGTCGGCGCCGCCGAACTTCGACCAGTGATAGTCGATGTCGCCGCGAATGTACCAGCCACCATACTCCTGAGCCGGCTGCTCGTAGACCGCCTGCGGCGGAGCCTCTTCTACCACCGGCGGCTCCGCTAGATCGGCTGCGAACACCGGTCCCCCCACGCCCGCGAACAGCGCGGCGAACAAGGCCCTTCTTGCTGTATTGAACATGCTGTCACCCCTGAGAAGTTCGGAACGGCGATCGTGTCCGAAATGCGATTGGCTTTCAGTCGTGGATAATGAATTGCAAAGGTTAAAAGGCGTTTAACCCTGTTGCTTAACCACGAATCTCTACAATTCGAGGAATTCGGGGATGATTTTCGAGGCACGGGATTGACCGGCGGCCAACAAAAAAGCCCGCCGGATGGCGGGCTTGGAAAAGGTGAAGGCGCCGCGGCGCGATGCCGTCCCGGGCGCGATGAGGATCAGGCGGCGCTGCGTGTTTCCGAAAGGATGTCGACAATTTCGTTGACGACGGCTTCGACGAGTTGCGGGTCGTCGCCCTCGGCCATGACGCGGATCAGCGGCTCGGTGCCGGATGGCCGGATGACCAGGCGCCCGGCCTTGCCGAGGCGGTGACGGGCGTCTTCAATGGCCGCCTTGACCGGCGCTTCCTCGAGCGGCTTGCCGCCGGAAATACGGACGTTCTTCAGCAACTGCGGCACCGGCTCGAATTTCTTAGACAGCTCGCTGACCGGCCGTCCCTGTCGCTTGATGCAGGCCAGCACCTGCAGCGCCGAAACGAGGCCGTCGCCGGTGGTCGAGAAATCCGACAGCACGATATGGCCCGACTGCTCACCGCCGACGTTCAGCCCGTGCGCGCGCATATGCTCCACGACATAGCGGTCACCGACCTTGGTGCGGTGCAATTGCAGGTTCATGTCGCCAAGGAAACGTTCGAGCCCGAGGTTGGACATGACAGTCGAGACGACGCCGCCACCGGCAAGCCGCCCGCTCTGCTGCCAGGATTCGGCGATCAGCGCCATGATCTGGTCGCCATCGACGATCGCGCCGTTCTCGTCGACGATGACGACACGGTCGGCATCGCCATCGAGCGCAATGCCGATATCGGCGCGCACCTCGTGCACTTTCTTCTGCAGGCCGGCGGGATGGGTCGACCCGCACTCCTTGTTGATGTTGAAGCCGTTGGGTTCGACATTGATGGCGACCACTTCGGCGCCGAGTTCCCACAGCGCCTCGGGCGCCACCTTGTAGGCGGCGCCATTGGCGCAATCGACAACGATCCTGAGGCCCGAAAGCGACATCGAGCGCGGCAAGGTGCGCTTGGCGAATTCGATATAGCGGTCATGGACGCCGTCCACGCGCTTGGCGCGGCCAAGCCCGTCGGAATCGGCGAGCGACAGTTCGATATCCTTGTCGAGCATGCTCTCGATGCGCTCCTCGATCTCGTCGGAGAGCTTGTAGCCATCGGGGCCGAACAGCTTGATGCCGTTGTCGTAGTAGGGATTGTGCGAAGCCGAGATCATGACGCCGATGTCGGCGCGCAGCGAGCGCACCAGCATGGCGACCGCCGGCGTCGGGATCGGGCCGAGCAGGAACACGTCCATGCCCGCGGCGCACAGGCCCGACACCATCGCGTTCTCGATCATGTAGCCGGAAAGCCTGGTATCCTTGCCAAGCACGACGCGGTGACGATGGTTGCCGCGCTGGAACGAAAGGCCGGCGGCCATGCCGACCCGCATGGCGATCTCCGCGGTCATTGGAAACTTGTTGGCGCGCCCGCGAATACCGTCCGTGCCGAAGTAATTCCCTGCCATGCTAACCAGTTTCCTCGACAGTTCTTCCCCGGCACGTCATGCCACAATTGGCCAGGGCGCTATGATCACATTGTGTGATTATATGTTACCAATCCTTAGAAAATCATTGTTGTGCGCCGCACACAATATGGCCCCAGTCCAACATGCTGGGACTGCGACAGTGCAGTATACCAGTTATGCGAGCCCTTCAGCACAGATGCACCTGGAAAATCTTGTCCGGAAGCCGGTAACGGCCAACAATTTCATCACCTTATGGAGAGGAGCCACCTTTCGGCGATATATACGCAACTTAGCATCTGGCGCAACCGGCCGTTGAGCGTTATTGATTTGCCGGGACGTATCATGGGCTGCTGCAACGGAGAAACGCTATGCTCATCCACCGACTTGCCACTCTGACCGGCCTCGCCGTCGTAACGTTGTTCCTGGCTGCGCCAGCCAACGCGCTGACGATGGCCGAGTGCAGCACGAAGTACAACGCCGCCAAGGACGCGGGGACACTCGCCGGGCAGACCTGGAACCAGTTCCGCAAGGCCCAGTGCGGCACCGACGCCGCGGCCACCACCGACACCAAGGCAGCAGATACCAAGAAGACAACAGACACCAAGAAGGCGGCTGAAACGAAGCCGGCCAAGGCGGCCACCACTGCTGCGGCCGGCAGCACGGCCAAGGGCCTGACGGCGAAGGAATGCAGCGCCAAGTACCAGGCGGCAAAGGCAGCCGGTACGCTGAACGGCATGAAGTGGAACGACTTCCGCAAGGCCGAATGCGCCGCCGGCGCATCCGCCGCCGCTGACACCAAGCCGGCAACCACCAAGGCCGCGGCGGCTCCCGCCGACAATGGCGGCAAGGGTCTGACCATGGCTGAATGCAGCACCAAGTACCAGGCGGCCAAGACGGCGAATACGCTGAAGGGCATGAAGTGGAACGACTTCCGCAAGACGGAATGCGGCGCCAGCGCATCCGATGACGATACCGTGCCTGCGCCCAGCGAGGCAAACTACACCAAGGAGCCGGCAAAGCCGACGACGGTTGCGCCCAAGGGTGTCACTTTCCCGTCCGCGATCTCGCCGAAATATGCCAGCGAGACCCCCGGAAAGGGCCGCATGCATACTTGCCTCGACCAGTACTATGCCCTCAAGGACGCAAACGCGCTTGGCGGCCTGAAGTGGATCCAGAAGGGCGGCGGCTTCTACAGCCTGTGCAATGCCAAGCTGAAGAGCTGAGCGACAACAATATCTGAACAACGCAAAGCCCGCGAACCGCAAGGTTCGCGGGCTTTTTCTTGTCAAATGCCGAGCGAGCCATTCCGCCCTCGATGGCGCCGCCCCTGCCTGCCAGCATCCTCTCCTCCGTTGTGGCTACGGGGAGAGGGGCGCTGTCATCGATGGTTCGCCAATCGCAAGCGGTGCAAGAAGGGCACCAAGGTTGCGACCAGCCCCTTCTCCCCGTCACTATACGGGGGTTGAGGAGCGGTCCGCGAGCGGACGAAAAGCCAATTCAATTGCTTGGCTTTTCGAGTGACGAACGCCCGGCTGGGCAATGAGGGGCGGCGCCGTCTACAACAATTGACCGGCCTTGAAGCAGGATAGACCGTCAGAAACAGCCTTTATGATCAAACAAAAACGCCGCGGACAAAGCCGCGGCGTTTCCTGGAAATCAGCCTCTTGGCCCTCAGCTCGATGGCTGCGGTTCCATGCCGCCTTCGGGCTCGGGACCCTTCTTGCGGCGACCGCCGGACTTCGGCACGGCCGAGCCACGGCTGGGCGGCGTATCGTCGCCGAGATCGCGGGAAGGCTTGTGGCCGGCGATCAGCTGCTTGATCTCTTCGCCGGATAACGTCTCATATTCGAGCAGCCCTTCCGCCAGCGCGATCCATTCCTTCTTCTTCTTGGTCAGGATGGACTTCGCCGTCGAATAGGCCTCGTCGATCAGTCGGCGCACCTCGGCATCGATGATCTGCGCCGTCTCTTCCGAGACATTCTGCGTGCGCGCCACCGAATGGCCGAGGAATACCTCTTCCTGGTTGTCGCCATAGGCGACATGGCCGAGCTTGTCGGAGAAGCCCCAGCGCGTGACCATGGCGCGCGCCAGCTTGGTCGCCTGCTCGATGTCCGAAGAGGCGCCGGAGGTGATGTTCTCCTTGCCGAACTTGAACTCCTCGGCGACGCGGCCACCCATCATGATGGCGAGGCGCGAAATCATGTATTTGTAACTCATCGAATAGCGGTCGCCTTCCGGCAACTGCATGACCATGCCGAGCGCCCGGCCACGCGGGATGATGGTGGCCTTGTGCAGCGGATCGGCCGACGGCACGTTGAGCGCGAGGATGGCATGGCCGGCTTCGTGGTAGGCGGTCAACGCCTTCTCGGCCTGGGTCATGGCCGACGAGCGGCGCTCGGCGCCCATCATGATCTTGTCCTTGGCGTCCTCGAATTCCGCCATGGTCACGAGGCGCTTGTTGCGCCGCGCCGCCATCAGCGCGGATTCGTTGACGAGGTTCATCAGGTCCGCGCCGGAGAACCCGGGCGTGCCACGGGCGACAACCTTGAGGTCGACATTGGGCGCCAGCGGCACGTTGCGCACATGCACCTTGAGGATCTTCTCGCGGCCGACGATGTCGGGGTTCGGCACCACCACCTGGCGGTCGAAGCGGCCCGGACGCAGCAGCGCCGGGTCGAGCACGTCGGGCCGGTTCGTGGCGGCGATCAGGATGATGCTCTCATTGGATTCGAAGCCGTCCATCTCGACCAGCAACTGGTTCAGCGTCTGCTCGCGCTCATCATTGCCGCCGCCGAGGCCGGCACCGCGATGGCGGCCGACCGCGTCGATTTCGTCGATGAAGATGATGCAAGGCGCATTCTTCTTGGCCTGATCGAACATGTCGCGGACGCGGCTGGCGCCGACGCCAACGAACATCTCGACGAAGTCCGAACCGGAAATGGTGAAGAACGGCACATTGGCTTCGCCGGCAACCGAGCGGGCGAGCAGCGTCTTGCCGGTTCCCGGAGGGCCGACGAGCAGCACGCCACGCGGAATCTTGCCGCCGAGCCGCTGGAACTTCTGCGGATCGCGCAGGAACTCGACGATCTCCTCGAGGTCTTCCTTGGCTTCATCGACGCCGGCAACGTCCTGAAAGGTTACGCGGCCATGCGCCTCGGTCAGAAGCTTGGCCTTCGACTTGCCGAAGCCCATGGCGCGTCCCGAGCCGGATTGCATCTGGCGCATGAAGAATATCCAGACGCCAAGGATGAGGATCATCGGCAGCCACGAGATGAGATAGCCGAACAGCGAATTGGAACCGTCGGTCTCAGGCCGCGCATTGATGGTGACGTTCTTGTCCTGCAGCCGCGAGACCAGCGACGGATCGCCCGGTGAATAGGTCTGGAAACCGCTGGCATTGTCCGTGTAGGAGCCGGTGATGCGGGCGCCCGCAATGGTCACCGTCTTGACCCGGCCCGCCGCGACATCCTGCAGGAACTGCGAATAAGGCACATCGCTCGAAGCCCCACGCGTCTGCGGCGTCTGGAACAGATTGAACAGGGCAATGAGCAGGACCGCTATGATCGCCCAGAGCGCGAGGTTGCGATAATTCGGATTCATCAATTGTCCCGTTGGCATCCGCAGGGCGGACACGCGTCATGAGAGGAAACTTGGGCCTAACATAGGGAGAGCGCCTCCCCTTGCCAAGCAGAACAGCACGTCTGGGTTAAGCTTTCGCCCCATCATCAATCGGCACTGTGGCCGCCGAAAGGCGGGGCGGGAAACGGCGCCGCGCCGATCAGCCCGGCAACGGCCCGCGCCGGTGCCAGATCGAAGGACGGCAGGAACCGTGCAAAAGGCGCCACCACCGGTTGGGCCTCGACCATTGTGAGCACCCGGCCACCCCCCGGCGAACCAGGGCATTCACCGGCTCGCCACAAGACCGGCTCGGCGGCGAACGCCGCGCGCATCAGGCTTGGCGGGGTTTCGCCTTCGCCAACGGCCAGCCGCCTGGCAGCTGCCGCCCCGAACGGCGCGATCAACAATGCGCCGTTTCCGTCGTTCAATGTGATGCGGCGGCGGCCATCCCAGACGACGCTGCCGGTGGCTGCGGCGGCGTCCGGCAAGCCGCGCGCCTCGCGGCGCAGGAAGAGGCCGGCGCGCCGGTAATCGACAACCGTCCGCGACAATGTGGCGCAAAGAAATCCCGCCTTCAGCCGGTCGAACAGCGCCTCGCCGCGCGCCTGATCCGGCAGGAAGGCAACCCCGCCGGTCGTCGCCAGCAGAATGCGCAACACATAGACGGCGGCCCGGTCCTTGCCGGCCTTCAGCAAGCCTGGGTCGAGGCGGATGAGCCCGGCCACCGGCTGGGTCGCGAGATCGCGGATCAAGTCCGCGGCCTCGAGACCTAGCTGGGTGCGCGCGCTGCCTTCACGCGCGGCCAGTGCCAGGGCTTCATCAATGCGCTGCGCGCCGTTCCCATCCGCGAGCGCTGCCCGCATGCGTGGCCGCTCGAAAGCCTCGTTGGCGTTGGTCGGATCGTCGGCCCAGCCGACGCTTCGACGCCGCAGGACATCGCGCAGTGCCGCGCGGCGGACCCCGAGAAACGGCCGCACGATCCAGGTGCGCCAGTCATACAGAGTGGCCGGCGCCATGCCGGCAAGCCCCCGGCCTGCCGCGTCGGCATGATCTCGGCCCTCGTCACGGGCCAGTCCGTCCTCGCGTGCTTTCCGCATCAGCACCGTTTCCGCCTGGTCGTCGGCGGTATGGCCGGTCAGGATCAGGCCGATGCCTTCCGCCTGCGCGGCCTCGGCCAGCAGCCGGTAGCGCGCTTCCCGCGCCGCGGCGGGCAGGCCGGTCGACGGCTTGCGTCCCGACCATGTCAGGATGCGATGCGGAATTCCACATGTGGCGCACAGCCTCGACACCGCTTGCGCTTCCGCCGCCGAACCAGATCGCAGATCGTGGTCGATCGTCACTGCCAGCAGCTTCGTTGCCGGCGCGACACGATCGAGATGTTGTTTGAGAAGAAGGAGCAGGGCAGTCGAGTCGCTGCCGCCGGACACGGCCGCAACGGCGCCGCTGGTAAAGTCGATAGGCGAAAAAAGCTTGGTCGAAAGATCAGGCTCGATGTCGAGCATCAGCAGGCAGCCAGAGCCTTCTCCTGCTTGACGCGTTCCTTGAGCGCACCGGAAATATCGGGGTAGCGCTTGCCGATCTCGCTGAAGGTGGCGCAGGCCACATCATGCTGCTTGAGGCCGACCAGCGACACGCCGAGCTTCAGCAACATGTCGGGAGCCTTCTTGGCCTTCGGGTAGTCCTTGCTGGCGGCGAGGAAGGTCTCGGCCGCGTCGCGGTACTTCTGCTGGCCAAGCAGCGATTCGCCCAGCCAGTAATGTGCATCGGCCGCCTTCGCATCCCGGGGGAAGCGGGCGATATGGTCGCGAAAGCCCTGCTCGGCGGTGCTGTAGTCGCCCGACAGGATGAACTGATAGGAGTTGCGGTAGAGTTCTTCGGGATCGTTGGTGGAGGGCAGTGCCGCGACCACCGTGCCGTCGGACTTGCCGGCCTTGGCCGGGGCGCTGGTGGCCGGGGCGGTGTCTTGCGCTGGCGCCGCCGCCTGGACGTTGCCGCCGGCATCGATCACATTGCCATTCTTGTCGACGGTGATGCTGCCGAAGGTCTTTTCGGGCGCTCCCGTGCCGGGAATAACCTTGCCGGGGTCACCGTCTGGTGATTCGACGATGACGTCCTCGACCGTCTTGCCCCCTGTGGACTGATTGCCGCCGGGCGCGGTGCCGGCATCGGCCGGCGCCTGGGTTGCCGGAGCCGCCGCCACGTCGGTGTTGGTATCGGTGGCGGCGTCCGATTTCTTCTGGGCCGGAGGCTGTCCGCCCTGCGCGCCGCCTTCAAGCTGCTGGAAGCGGAACTCATTGTCTTCCTGCTGCTTGCGGATCTGCTCCTGCATCTGCAGGACCTGGAAATTGAGTTCCTCGATCTTGCCGTTCATCTGCCGCAGTTGCTCTTCGAGCGCGGTCACGCCGGTGCCGCTCTGCTGAGCCAGTTGCACCTGATCCGGCTGCTTCTTTTCGCCAAAGATACCGGGCAACTCGATCGTTGGCAGGTGAAAGGAAAAGCCGCTGTCGGTTGATTGCCCTGTGCCGCTAGCCAGTGCGGTGACGCCTGATAGGAGCAGCAGCGCAAGCGTGCCGCTTAGAACCGATCTCAAATGCATGTGCCTCTCGCCGTGAATCGTTAGCTTGTTCGCGCTTCCAATCAAAGTGGGACCGGCCAAGCGCCCTCGGCTCATAGCAGGACCCGAGACTTCGGCCAAATTTTGTTTCGGGCGGCCAGATACGAAAAAGGCGGCCCTTGGGCCGCCTTTCGCATGGATATGTTGCATTTTTGCCGCTACGCCACCGCGCCGTTCTCTTGCCGTGGGGGCAGGCTTTGCGATGCCTTAGGAACCGGCGCCGCTGAGCGTGGTGACCGCGCGGCGGTTCTGCGACCAGCAGGAGATGTCGTCGCAGACCGCGACCGGACGCTCCTTGCCGTAGGAAATGGTCTTGAGGCGGCTGGCCGAGACTCCCTTGGCGACGAGGAAGTCGCGGGTGGCGGCGGCGCGGCGGGCGCCAAGCGCCAGATTGTATTCGCGCGTGCCGCGTTCGTCGGCATGGCCTTCGATGACGATGGCATACTGCTTGTACTGGTTCAGCCACTGCGCCTGGCGCGAAAGCGTCGTCTGTGCGTCGGCACGGATCGAGGTCGAGTCCGTATCGAAGAAGATGCGGTCGCCGATGTTGACGGTGAAGTCCTGCGCCGATCCGGGCGTTGCCGCGCCAGCGCCGTTGAGGCCAAGATCCGCAGCGCTGTTCGGCGTCTTCTTCGAGGCGCAACCGGTGATGGCGAGCATCGCCACCAGTGCGATCATGACCGGGTTTCTGGTAAGTGCTGCGATACGGCCCATGCCGCCTCTCCTTCATATTCGAGTGATTTCGTTGATCACCCAGTAACCACGTTTGGGTTAACCGGCATTCAAGAAACACGGTTAAATTTTGGTTTAGGCTGGTTAGGCTGCCCGTCCGCAACCTCTCGGTCCCGGGGCCACAGTTGGCGCGGACCCTAGGCGGAAATGCGGCCAAAACGCGACCAATGCATGGAAAAGGGGCCGGAAACGGCCCCTTTTCAGCATGTGTGGCAATTCAGCCGAACCTATTCCAGCAACGGCGACCATGCCGGGTCCGAAGCGAAATTCGCCGTCGGGATCGATTGCTCGTTGCGGCCGGTGAGATCGACCGAAACCAGTTTGGGGCCACCGGCGGAATCACGGAAGAACATCAGCACCCGGCCGTTCGGCGCCCAGGTCGGCCCTTCCTGCTGGAAGCCCGAGGACAGGATACGCTCGCCCGAGCCATCGGTCTTCATGACGCCGATCTGGAATTCGCCGCCAGTCTGCTTGGTGAAGGCGATGAGGTCGCCGCGCGGCGACCACACCGGCGTCGAATAGACGCCGTCGCCGAAGGAGATGCGGGTCTGGCCCGAACCATCGGCGCCCATCACGTAGATCTGCGCGCGGCCGCCACGGTCGGATGTGAACACCACCTTGCTGCCGTCGGGCGAATAGGACGGCGACGTGTCGATGGCGATCGAGTTGGTCAGTCGCGTCGTCGAGCGGCTTCTGAGATCCATGGCGAAGATGTTGGAATTGCCGTCGTCGCGCAGCAGGCTCATGATCACCTTCTGGCCGTCGGGCGAGAAGCGCGGCGCAAAGGTCATGCCCGGAAAATTGCCGACCAGTTCGCGCTGGCCGGTCTCGATCTGCAGCAGGTAGACCCGCGGCTGGCCGCTCTCATAGGACATGTAGGTGATTTCCTGCCGGTTCGGCGAGAAGCGCGGCGTCAGCACGATCGACTTGCCGTCCGAGAGATAGCGGACATTGGCGCCGTCCTGGTCCATGATGGCAAGGCGCTTCTTGCGCGCGTTCTTGGCGCCGGATTCGTCGATAAAGACGACGCGGGTGTCGAAATAGCCCTTTTCACCGGTCAGCCGTTCGTAGATGGCGTCGGCGATGATATGGGCGACCCGTCGCTGGTTGGCGTCGTTGGCGAAGAACTGTTCGCCGGCCATCTGCTGGCCGGCAAAGGTGTCCCACAGCCGGTACTGGGCGCGGATGCGGCCGTCCGCTTCCTTGCTGACGCTGCCGGTGACCAGCGCCTGCGCGTTGATGACCTTCCAGTCTTCGAAACGCGGCGCCGCATCCGGATTGGTGATCTTTTCGATGAAGGCGCTCTTGTCGATCGGCGCGAACAGACCCGAGCGTTTGAGGTCAGCGGTGACGATCTGGGAAATCTGGGCGCCAAGCGCATCGCCACCCTGGAAATCCGTGATGGCAATCGGTAGCGGCTCGACATTGCCCTTGTTGACGTTGAGTTCGACGAGCGCCCATGCCGGCATGGGAACCACTGCCGTCATGCCCAGCGCCATCGCTGCAATCGTCAGGAGCGGCTTGAGGAAAGATCTCATATCTTCTCGCTTCTCTTCATTGACTGTTTGGACGCCAGGCCTAGAGGCCGAGCATTTCCCTTGGATCGAACGTGACCCGGATGTCGGACCAGATGTCTTGTTTACCGGCGGGAACCTGCAGGCCGGCCATGTCGCATTTCTGAACCGCGCGCACCGCGCTTTCATCGAACTGCCGGTTGCCGCTCGATTTTTCAACGGAGGGGCGACCGTCAAGCTTGCCGGAGGTGTTCAAATTGAAGCGGACCACGACGATGAAATTCTCCGAGCCTTCCAAACCGGCCGGCAAGGTCCAGCAACCACCCAATTGACTTTCCAAGGCGCCCTGCTCCGATTTCGAAAGCTTCTGGCCCTGATCCTTGTCCCCGCCGAGCGAAGACTGCTGGGTCGAGCGCTTGGCGCCGCCGCCGGACGGCTTCTGCTTGTCCAGCAGAGCCGAAATCTCGTCGGCGTTGAACTGCTTGTCGTCCGATTTGGGCTTGGATGACGCATCCTTGACCGGCTTGTCGGCATCCTTGCGCTCCGGCGCCTTGGCGCTTTCGGCCTGTGCCGGCTGCGGCTTCGGCCGCGCTTCCGGCGCGGGCGCCGAGTTCGGCAGTTGTGTCTCTTCGGTGGGCGGATCCTTCGCTATCGCTTCGGCGACGGCATCCGGCTTGACCTCGGGCGTCGGGTCGATCGCGGCGGTCTTGTCCTGCGGCGGCGGGGTCGGCGCCGGCTTGGCCGGCGTCGGCTTGGGGTCCGCCTGCTTGACCGGCTCGGGCTTCACCTCTTCCTTGGGCGTCGGCGTCGGCGCCACTTCCGTCGCCGGAATGGGCTTGGGCTTTTCCTGCGGCTTCGGCACGTCCTCGGGCTTCGGCTTCTCGACCGGGGTCGGCGCCGGCGGCGGAGCCGACGTCATGTCGACCGGTTTCGGCTTGGCCTCGGGCGTTACCGGCTTGTCGGTGTCGACCGTGTTCTCACCGATCTTCTGGGCGTCCGGCACGACGTCCGGGCGCTTGGTCGGCATAGGGGCCGGCTTTTCATGCATCACGGCCTTCTTGTCGCCCTGCAACGTCTGCGCGACGGCCTCCATCGGCACGATGTCGACCGAGACCGACTCGACGTCGGCGGTCGGAAGCGCAGCCGGTGCCGACAGCGTTAACAGGCCGAAGGCCAGCACCGCCGCATGCAAGATCACCGATGTGGTGAGGCCGGTCCTCATTTTTCGTCTACTGATCCTGTTCCTGCAGTGAAACCAAGCCGATATTCTTGTAGCCAGCGGCCGAAATGCGGGCCATCACCTTCATCGCCGTGCCATAGTCGGTGGACTTGTCGCCACGGATAAAGATGCGCTCCTCATAGCCAGTCTTCGAGATGGCCTGCAGCTTCGCCACCAGCTCCTCGATCGGAATTTCGGTTTCCTGGAGATAGATCTGGCCAGCGGCGTTGATCGAAACGGTGATCGGCTGCGTGTCCGCATTCATTGCCTTGGCCTGCGTGTCCGGCAGGTCGATCGGTACGCCGACCGTCAGCATTGGTGCCGCGACCATGAAGATGATCAGCAGAACCAGCATCACGTCGACCATCGGCGTGACGTTGATTTCCGACATCAGTGCATGGTGACGGCCACGCCGCCTGTGGCCGCGCCCGCCGCGTCCTCCCATGCCTACGGACATACCCATCTTTCGTGCTCCTCAGGCCTTAGGCGCGACTTTTTCATCGATTTGGCGCGAGAGTATGGCGGAGAACTCGTCGGAGAACCCTTCCATACGCACCGCGATCTTGCTCGCGTCGGACGACAGCTTGTTGTAGGCAATGACGGCCGGGATGGCGGCGAGCAGGCCGATGGCCGTCGCCAGCAACGCTTCGGCGATGCCGGGCGCGACCACCGCGAGGCTGGTGTTCTTGGACCCTGCGATCGCCTGGAACGAGGTCATGATACCGATGACGGTGCCGAACAGGCCGATGAAGGGTGCCGCCGAGCCGGTGGTGGCGAGGAAGCCGAGGCGCCCCTCCAGCTTCTCCATTTCGCGGGTCAGCGCCAGGTCCATCGCCTTGTCGATGCGGGTCTGCAGCCCGAGCGGCGTTTTCGCGCCCTTCTCGAAGCTCTTCTTCCATTCGCGCATCGCAGCCACGAAAATGGCGCCCATGCCGGTGGTCTTGCGGTCGGCAAGCGTCCGATAAAGCTCCTCCAGCGACTGCCCCGACCAGAACACCTGCTCGAAACGGTTGAGCGCCAGCCGCATGCGGGCATAGGAAACGAGCTTGTCGACAATGATCGCCCAGGTCCAGACCGAGGCGCACAGCAAGCCGATCATGACCAGCTTGACCACCCAGCTGGCCTGCATGAACAGCGCCCAAATCGACAATTGCGCGCCCGGTTCGGCGAGTGCGATATTTTCCATGGTAACGTCCTTAAGATTTTCCGGGCAAAGCTGGCGGCTGGCCCATGGGCATCCCTTGTGGTCGGTTCGCACGAAGCTACCGGAACAACCCCAAACTGCGCCGTCCGCGGCCTTTTCGGGGCAAATATTGGTGAAAGGAAGGCGCTGAATCCCGCCAATCTTCACCAATCTCTTCATGAACCGTTATGGTTAAGGATGGGTTAGTGAATAAGGCGCGGCGCATTGCCGCGCCTGTCAGCCACCGAACCGGCCTGCGTCAACTCATCCGCCGTTCAAAGGGGGTTGGGATTCAGGTCAGACCGGCGCCACCTGAATATCAGCCCACCTTGGGCATGAACGCTGCCATCCATTCCTTGGGAAAGCGCCTTGGCCGGCCATTCTCGCCGATGATCGCCGCTTCAACCCTTGCCTCGACCAGCACCTCGTCGCCGCGTTTGAGCTGCTGCGCCATGAAGATGCGCGCGCCGGAAATGTCCTCGGTGCGGGTATCGATGGTCAGGATGTCGTCGATGCGGGCGGGGCTGCGGAAATCTATCTCCATGCGACGCACCACCCAGACGATCTTCTCGCCATGCTTGCCGTCGGCAAGCTCGGTATGATGCACGCCGGTCAGCCTGAGATAGTCGGAGCGGCCGCGTTCGAAGAATTCGAGGTAGCGTGCGTGGTAGACGACGCCGGAGAAATCGGTGTCGGCGTAGTAGACCCGCGCCATCAGCCGGTGGCCGAACGCCGTCAGCGCGCCGGAAAGCCCTGCCAGCAATGTCGCCGATTCACCATGATCGCCCATTGCGCTTCCTTTTTCAGTCCCGACGAGGCACCTGTTCCCCGCGAGACACCGCATCGGATGGCACTGTTGACGGCGATGATCAAGACCTTGATGGCGGCGCTGTCCGTGCTGGTGGCTCTGGCGCTGCCGGGCCAGGCGGCAACTTTCTCGATGAAGCGCGGCCTCAACCTCGACCAGTGGACGACTTGGCCGGGCGAGGATCGATGGGGCGATGCGAAGGCCATCCTGCCCTATCCGGAGTGGCGCAAATTCCTCAAGGACGATGACCTCAAGGCGCTGAAGGACGCGGGCTTCGATTTCCTGCGCATGCCGGTCGACCCGTCGCCTTTCCTCTCCGCCCAGACCGTGGCCTTGCGTGACGACCTCTATGCCAGCGTGCTGGACTCGGTGCGCATGATCAACCGCGCCGGCTTGAAGGTGATCGTCGACATGCATCTGATTCCGGCCGGCGGCAGCCGCAAGATCGGCATGGCGCAGGTGATGGACGACCCGCAAGCCTTCGACGTCTATGTCGACATGGTGCGCAGGATGGCACACACGCTGGCCGGCGAAGATCCCAGCCAGGTCGCCTTCGAACCGATGAACGAACCGATCGTCGACTGCGACAGCGACGGCACCAGCCTGTGGCCGGACCGTCAGCGCAAACTGTTCGCGGCGGCGCGCTCCTCGGCGACGAAACTGACCCTGGTGCTGACCGGCGCCTGCTACTCCGCCGCGAGTTCCCTGGAAAAGATCGACCCGAAGGCAATCCCGGACGACAATGTCATCTGGACCTTCCATTCCTACGATCCGTTCCTGCTCACCCATCAGGGCGCCACCTGGGCCGGCGACTTCATTCCCTATGTGACCGGCCTGCCCTATCCACTGACCGCGGTACCGCGGGCACAGCTTGACGTGACGCTCGACACCATCCGCGCCAGGATCAAGGCGGAGGCGCCATGGACACGGCAGAGCGGCCTGCTTGCCTATCTCGACGAACAGGTCGCCAGCATGGACAGCCCCGACAAGCTGCTTGGCCTGATGGACGCGCCGTTCAAGAAGGTTGAGGCGTGGGCGAAGCTCAACGGCATCAGGCCGGAAAATATCACGCTGGGCGAGTTCGGCATGATCCGCCAGGAATATGGCAATGCCTATGTGATGCCCGCCGAGTACCGGGCCGCCTATGTCAGGGATATGATCGCGCGCGCCGAAGCGCACGGCTTCTCATGGTCGGTGTGGAGCTATGGCGGCGCGTTCGGCATCGTCGACGCCTTCAACGGCGATAAGGCCGAGCCGGACGTGGTGGACGTGATCCGCGCGCTGCATTGACCTTCAGGCCGAACCAAGGTCGATCGACAGGATTTCAGGGCGAGCGCCGAAACGCACCGGCAATATGCTGAAGCCAAGCCCGCCCGAAACGATCAGGTTGCGGTCATTCTCGACGACATGGCCGTAAGCATAGCGATTTCCGAAACGCGACGGCACCACGGGCGAATAGCCGAACAGCCGCACCTGCCCGCCATGGGTATGACCCGACAGGGTCAACGAAACCCGCCACGGCACTTTGGGAAAAATATCGGGCTCGTGGGCGAGCAGGATGACAGGCGAGGTATCGCTGACCTTGGCCAGCGTGCCGTCGAGATCATCGAGCCCCCTGAAGCCGGTGCGGTCCTTGGTCGGCCGCAGGGCCAACTGGTCGGCAAGGCCGGCGATCCAGAAACCATGTCCGTCCTTTTCCAGCCGCACGACATCGTTTTCCAGGACTGGGATGCCGACCTTCTCCAAGGCCTTGCGCGCTATGGTCGGGCCGGCTCCCGCCCGCTGCGCGAAGCCATCGTTCCACCAGTCGTGGTTGCCAAGGATCGACAGCACGCCGAGCGGCGCCTTGAGGCCCGACAGCGCGGCCGCCCATTGCGACGGCGTCACCCGACCCGTCACCAGGCGCATGCCGGCAATGTAATCGCCAAGCAGCACGATCAGGTCGGGCTGCAACGCGTTCGTATCGTCAACAAGCGAAGCGATCCGCTCCGGCGTCATCCATGGCCGGCAGGCATGGATGTCGGCAAGCGCAACGATCCGCAGCTTCGACCCTGCCGGCCAATGCGGTGGCGTCAACGCATAGCGCTTCACATGCGTCAACAGCATCGGCTCGATGCCGACCGCATAGGCGCCGAACGCGGCGGCGGTCAGGAAGGACCCGCCGAGGAAGCGCAGGAACCCGCGCCTGGTTATCATTGCATGGCTCCGGCACTAAGGATCTCGGCGGCGTGCCGCAAGCCTCCGATAAAATCCATGATTGCGCCGGCAAGTCGACGAGGCTGAGGAGATTTTGCGCAGGACGGTCACGGATGCTTGATCGCCGCCCTGAAGCGGGCCGCTCAAAAGGGACCTCGGTTTCGAGGTAACGGCATGCACAAAGCGAAGAGTGAACCTGTGCCCGATCGCTCGGGCACTATTCTTCCTGGAACAGGTTGATCTGCTGCTGCGCCAGATCCTTCGGCGCGTCGAGGCCGAGATGCCGCCAGGCATTGGCGGTCAGCATGCGACCGCGCGGCGTGCGTTGGATGAAACCCTGCTGGATCAGATAGGGCTCGATGATGTCCTCGATGGCGTCGCGCGGCTCGGACAGACCGGCGGCGATCGTCTCGATGCCGACCGGCCCGCCGCCGAAATTGCGGGCGATCATCGAAAGGTAGCGACGGTCGAGTGCGTCGAGGCCGAGCGCATCGACCTCCAAGCGGGTCAAGGCCTCGTCGGCGATCTGGCGGTTGACATGGCCATCCCCGGCGACGGACGCGAAATCGCGCACGCGGCGCAGCAGCCGGCCGGCGATGCGTGGCGTGCCGCGCGCGCGCCGCGCGATCTCCAGCGCGCCGTCGTCGCCGAGCGGCATTTGCAGGATGCGGGCACCGCGCCGCACGATCTGCTCCAGTTCCTCGACCGAATAGAAGTTGAGCCGCACCGGAATGCCGAAACGGTCGCGCAGCGGATTGGTCAGCAGGCCGAGACGCGTGGTGGCGGCGACCAGGGTGAAGCGGGCCAGGTCGATCTTGACCGAACGCGCCGCCGGTCCCTCGCCGATGATCAGGTCGAGCTGGAAATCCTCCATCGCCGGATAGAGGATTTCCTCCACCGCCGGGCTCAGCCGATGGATCTCGTCGATGAACAGCACATCGCCTTCTTCGAGATTGGTGAGCAGTGCGGCGAGATCGCCTGCCTTGGCAATGACCGGGCCGGAGGTCGATCGGAAATTGACGCCGAGCTCGCGCGCCATGATCTGCGCCAGCGTCGTCTTGCCGAGACCGGGTGGCCCGACGAACAGCACATGGTCGAGCGCCTCGTTTCGGCCCTTGGCGGCCTCGATGAACACTTTGAGATTGGCCCGCACCGCCGCCTGGCCGACAAAATCGTCGAGCGTCTGCGGCCGCAAGGTCTGCTCGGCATCCTCGCCGCGTTTTTCGGGCGCAATCAGGCGGGGCGACAGGCTCATGCTGCCTTCCTTGCACATGGCAGGGAGCCGGACAAGCCAGCTCTCACCGCGCCAGTTCCTTCAGCCCGAAGCGGATCAGCTTCGGCGCATCGGCATCCTCGCCCGCGGTCTTCAGTGCCGCCGCCACCGCATTGGCCGCGGTGTCGCGCGAATAGCCGAGATTGACCAGGGCCGACACGGCATCGGTGATCGGCGCCGATGCGACGCCTTCGCCGAGCTCCTGCTTCAGGCCGATGGTGCCCGAGGCAGAGCCAGCATAGGCAGGCGCCTTGTTCTTCAACTCGGTGACGATGCGCTCGGCCACCTTCTTGCCGACGCCGGGCGCACGCGAAACCATGGCGATATCGCGCAGTGCAATGGCATTGGCGAGATCCGCCGGCGCCAGCGTCGACAGGATGGCCAGCGCCACCTTGGCGCCGACACCTTGCACATTGCTCATCAGCAACCGGAACCACTCGCGCTCCAGCTGCGACTGGAATCCGTAGAGGCGCAGCATGTCCTCGCGCACATAGGTCTCGATGAACAGCACCACCGCTTCGCCGGGCGCCGGCAGCGCCGCCAGCGTGCGTGCCGAGCAATAGGCGACGTAGCCGACGCCATGGATATCAACGAGGCAATGGTCCTCGTCGATCTCGTCCAGCGTGCCCTTGAGCTTGCCGATCATGCCTGATGACCCCTCACGCCAGCATCGCCATCCGGTAGGCCACGCTCTGCCGGTGATGCGCATGGCAGATGGCGATGGCCAGCGCGTCTGCGGCATGTTCGGTATCGAAAGTGGCCTTCGGCAACAGCACTTTCACCATCATGTGGATCTGCTTCTTGTCGCCATGGCCGACGCCAATCACCGCCTTCTTGACGGCGTTGGGAGCATATTCGGCAACAACAAGGCCGGCACGCGCAGGTACCAGCATGGCTATGCCGCGCGCCTGGCCGAGCTTCAGCGTCGCCACAGCGTCCTTGTTGACGAAGGTCTGTTCGACCGCCGCTTCGTGCGGCATCGCGCTGTGCAGGATTTCGGCGAGCCCGTCATGCAGCTGGCAAAGCCGCGTCGCCAGCGCCGCCTTGTCGTCGGAGCGCACGGTGCCCGAGGCGACGAAGCGCAATGAATTGCCGAGGCTCTCGACGATGCCCCAGCCGGTGCGCCTGAGCCCCGGATCAATACCGATGATGCGAATCGCTTCCCCCATCCGCCAACTTTACCTCCGGCGGATAGCGATGCCAGCGAAATGTGAACAAACCAGAAACAACAATGCTCGTAACAGCCGCACAGGCTGTTTGAGAACGCGCTCTGGCGAGGCAGATGGGGTGGTTTCGAGAACCGGAGCGAAGCGTACTGAAGTCCGCGGGCACCGGATGCGCGGAAACCCGCGTCAAGCGTCCGTCAGAGTAGAGTCGTGATGCCGGCTATCAGCCGCGGGCGAAAGCCGTGTTCAGCAGGCTGATCTGGTCGGAAACCGGGTTGGGGCGGCGGCCCATCGGTTGCATGTCGACCACGGCGCCATCGCCATAGATCTCTTCATCCATGCGACGCACCAGTGCCTGCAGGCGAAGCGAGCGGTTGACGAGGTCGAGGAAATCCTTGGGCAGTTCGGCCCATCCGGCGGCTTCGTCATTGGCTGAAGCGGTGTCGAGACGAACCTTGGACTTTTCGGAAGCAACCTGATCGCGGGTCATCTCGCCGGAATTGGCCGCACGCTGCAAAAGCAGCCAGGACGCAACCTGCATCAGCCTGGTGGTCAGCCGCATCGATTCGGCCGCATAGAGCGTGGCGCCCAGCCTGGAAAGTTTCTTCGCTTCGGCCCGGCCCTTGCCGTCGAGATATTCGGCCGCTTGCTCGACCAGGCCCATGCCTTCCTGGTAGAGCGGCTTGAAGGATTGCGAAAAAACCCGGCGCTCCGCCAGCTTGACGGTTTTCGCACTGCCCTTCGAAGGCTCGTTCATTGCTACGCCCCTGCACTTGCAACCGGCCATTCGGCTTATTGCCGATACCCCCGGCACCCTGATGAGTGAAGCTTGAAAATGCGCTTCGTCACCGGTGAAGGCAAGCACATGTTTAACAGAAGGTTAACGGCGATCCGATGTCGGACGCCCCTGGAACGCGGACAAAAAAAGAGCCGCGGATAAGGCGGCTCTCAGGAGTTTAACAGGGAGGCGTCAAACAAAGTGGCTCCAACCACTCGGTAAGAATCCAGATCACTGGATGAACATAGTAAACACCTGTAAAGCTTAATGCAGCCTTAACCGCGCGATTGTTTTTTGACCGAACCCCGCCGTTCTGTGCCGTAACAGCACAGAAACGGACTTCGGTTCAGGTCCGGAGCCTGTTTCGAAAGTCGCTCCGGCGAGTCATAGGATGGGGTTTCGAGAGCCGGAGCGCAGCAGACATTTGAGTCCGTGAGCCCCCGGAAACACAGAAAACGCCATCAGATGGCCGCCAGGGTAGAGTTTCAAACAGGCTCTCGGTTCAGGCCGTCTTCCAGACCGCCGGCAAGGCGATGAAGGCAAACAGCAGCATGGCAGCGTAGAAGCCCATCGAAGAGGCCGCCACCAGCGGTTCGATCGCGGCATTGCCGGAAAGCAGGAAATACAGGCCGATCAGCAGGCCGATGCCGCTGATTGCGGTCAGCCAGAAATGGACGACGGCGACCGTCTTTTGCCCGACCGCCGGAAACAGATGGTAGAAGAAGGCGAACACCGCCGACATCAGCCATCCGGCGACCATCGTGTGAGCGTGGGTCGGCATCTGGCCATGATCATGGCTGATCGCCATGTGCAGGCCGAGCGCCATTCCGCACAGCGCATAGATGACGGCCAGCGTGAAGAAATTTCGTGCTACCCCTTGCATAATGTTCCCCCGAATTGCCTTTTCCCGTCAGCGGGAATGGGTTGATCGTCAGGCGATTGTTTTCGCCACCGGGCTCCCGGCATCGGCGCACTAGCATCGGCAATGTTTCCGGACGATGTCGCGCCAACCCCTCCCGACACTTCATGTGCTAGCAGAAAACCAGGTTGCGTGCTCGCTATCTCGGCGGCTTCGTTCGCCGGGCAGGAGGCTGAAACAGAGCCGGCTTTTTCGCGACATCGTTCCGAAACAGCGGCGGCGCTAAACGCCCGCTCCTCTGACGGCAGGTGCAAATCGTGCCCCGCCGCAACCCACCAGAACACCCCAGGAGCAACCCATGGATTGGTATTCCATCGTCAAATTCCTCCACGTCGTCTCGGCCATTCTGTGGGTCGGGGGCGGTTTCGTGCTGTTCCTCCTCGGCGTGCTTGCCGAGCGCGCGGGCAACATCGAGGACAAGTTGCAGGCGATGCGCGCCAGCGGGCAGCTGGGCGGCAGGTTCTTCGCGCCGATGTCGATGCTGACCCTGATCTTCGGCCTCATCATGTGCGGCTTCTGGGTCGGCTTCTCCGATCTGTGGATCGTCATCGGTCTCGTCGGCTACGCGACAACCTTTTCGATCGGCATGTTCATCTTCAAGCCGACCGGCGAACGCATGGGGGCGATGATCGCCAAGGAGGGCATCACGCCCGCGGTCCTTGCCATCGGCCAGCGCATGATGAGCGCGGCGCGCTTCGACTATGCGGTGATGCTGGTGATTATCGCCGACATGGTGCTCAAGCCGACCGCGCATGACATCGGCATCCTCGCCGGCATGGTCCTGGTCGTCGTGGTGGGCGCCATGCTGGCCTTCGGCGGCAACCGTCGCCTCGTGCCGAGCGCCGCCTGACGGCGCCGTGATGGTAGGGGCGGCTGTGCAGCCGCCTCACCTTTTACATCAGACCGGCGATGCCGTCCCACAACAGCTTCACCGCCACGACCGCCACGGTAGCGTAGGTGAAGGGATAGAAGGTTTCCGGCCGCATTCGCCGCACCAGCCACGCCCCTGCGATGGTCGACAATGGCGCCAGCGGCATCAGCACCGCAGACGCCGTCAGATTGGCGGTGTCGAACTGGCCGAGCGCGAAATAGGGCACCAGCTTCAGCGCATTGGTGGCGGCAAAGAAGATCGCGGCGGTGCCCGACAGCACCTTGGGGTCGAGCCGGATCGGCAAGGCATAGACCTGGAAGGGCGGGCCGCCGACATGGGCGACGAAGCTGGTGAAGCCGGCCACGATACCCCAGACGGCGGCGGCCGCGCGGTTGGGAGCGACCGCATGGTCGGCGCCATGACGAAACTGCAGATAGAGCCAGCGCAGGACGAAGATGATGGCGACGGCGCCGACGATCAGCCGCACCGCCTCTTCGGTGACGAGTGCGGCTGTCAGCCAGCCGAGGCCGATGCCGATGACGGCGCCCGGCATCATGTCGACCAGCATCTTGCGATCGTAGACGCCCCACCATGTCCATACCGACACGATGTCCATCAGGCACAGGATCGGCAGCAGGATGGCCGCCGCCTGCACCGGCGGCATGGTCAGCGCCATCAGCGGCACGCCGACAAAACCCACGGCGCCGCCAAAACCACCCTTGGACAGGCCGACCAGAATCACCGCCGGTATGGCGGCCGCGTAGAACCACGGATCGAGAAACAGGCCTGACATGGGGAGGGGCTGGGCTGGAGGGAAGGCGCGTCGACGCTTGAATAACCCAGAATCTTGAGCGGAGCGACAGCAAATATGAGCGTGGCCGCGGCGTCGTGGGTGCGAAGGCTCCCCCGGCAGCCGGGGACAGCGTTCTGCCGGCTCAGGATGCCGGCAAAAGCCCTGCCCGGTCACGCGGTGAAGCTGCATCGAGCGGTGGCGGCCGCCGCCGGATCGGCTGCGCCTTGATGATGGCGGTGCTTGTCTCGGCCTTGTCGGCGATGCGGTCAAGGATCCCGTCGAGGTCACCAATCGAGCGCACGAACAGCCGTGCGACAAAGCAGTCATCGCCCGTCACCTTGTCGCATTCGCCGAACTCCGGGATCTCCTCGATCAGCTTCTGGACGATATGCAGCTTGCCCGGCAGGGGCCGGATGCGCACGATCGCCTGCAAGGTATAGCCGAGCGCCAGCGGATCGATCTCGACGGTGAATGCCCGGATGACGCCGCGCTCCTCGAGCCGGCGAAGCCGTTCCGAAACGCTTGGCGACGACAGCCCGACTTGGGCAGCCAGTTCCTTTAACGAGGTTCGCGCATCCTTGACCAGGATTTCGAGCAGATGTCGGTCGAGATCGTCCAGCATTTCACATTTCTCATAGTTTCGGAGCCATGGCCTAATATAATAAGGTCATATGGCCATACCACCTCTCCAATCGGATAGAAAGCCTCGGCATTGCATGAGATCATGCCGGCTCAACGGGTTCGGAGGTTTGTTGGGAACGATACGGTGCGCGACACGGTCGAAATGTCGGCCGCAATGGCGATCCTGGGAACGATCGGATGGTTCGTCGTCCTGTCCGGCCAGCCGATCATGGATGTGGTGTTCTGGCGTTGCGCTTTCGGCGCGCTGACGCTGCTCATCATCTGCGCCGGCCTCGGCTTGCTGCGCGACCGGCTATCGCTGCGCGCCATCGGCCTTGCCGCGCTCGGCGGCGTCGCCATCGTCGTCAACTGGCTCCTGCTTTTCAGTGCGTTTTCGCGCGCGTCGATCTCGATCGCCACCGCTGTCTACAACACGCAGCCCTTCATGCTGGTCGGCTTCGGCGCGCTCTTCTTCGCCGAGCGGCTGACCCTGACGAAGCTGACCTGGCTCGCCATCGCCTTCGCCGGCATGGTGCTGATCGTGCAGGCCGCTCCTGACGCCGGCGATGTCGGCTCGAACTATTTCGCCGGTATCGTCATGGCGCTGGGCGCGGCCTTCTTCTGGGCCGTCGCCGCCATCGTCACCAAGAAGCTCAAGGGCACGCCGCCGCACCTGATCGCGCTCATCCAGGTCTGTGTCGGCGTCGTCATGCTGGCGCCCTTCGCCAATCTTTCGCATCTTCCCGCCGACCCTTGGAGCTGGGCCATGCTGGCGACGCTCGGCGTTGTGCACACCGGGCTGATGTACATCCTGATGTATGGCGCCATCCAGAAGCTGCCAACGCATCTGCAGGGCTCGCTGTCCTTCATCTATCCCGTCGTCGCCATCCTGGTCGATGTCACCGCCTTCGGCCATCGGCTGCATCTGAGCCAGATCGCCGGCGCCGCCGCCATCCTGATCGCCGCCGCCGGCATGAATCTCGGCTGGACGCTGTGGACGTCAAAAACGCCGGTGCAAAATCCTCAAGCCAGCAGATAGAGCGCTGCCGATTTGCAAGGCAAGCAGGACTCATGCAATGAAAGTCCAGGCGCATGCGATGGGTGTGGCGTGGACGTCGGGACCTTTCAGAAACGGCTGTTGCCTCGCGAACGCATCTTGTGGAGCGGTCTTCCCGCGCAGGGCGTATTGTTCACCGGTCGCGACATGTTTCTCATCCCGTTCAGTCTGCTCTGGTGCGGGTTTGCAATTTTCTGGACTTATATGGCGACAAGGCAAGGTGCGCCGCTTTTCTTCGATGCGTGGGGCGGGATGTTCATCTGCATCGGGCTGTTCTTTGTCTTTGGCAGGTTTGCGCTCGACGCATGGTTGAGACGACGTATCTCTTATGCGGTCACGGACAAGCGCATTCTCATCATGCGCACCGCCCCTTTCTCCAGTTTCACATCGATCGATCTGGAGCGTCTCCCCGATATCCAACTGAGCGGCGAGGGAGCAAAGCGTGGCAATCTGCGTTTCGGGGCAGCGTCATCCCTCTTCGGAAACCCCGGGATGGGTGGTTGGTCCCAGTCTCGCTATCAAGGTTTTGGCGGCTGGGCTCCGGCTCTTGACCCGGTTCCGCAATTTCTGGGCATCGAGGATCCGTCGAAAGTCTTCGACATCGTAACGAAAGCCAGCAACGCCCTTCGATCCGATCGCCGGTCGTCGCCTGACAGCTAGCGCCTGTTCAATCCCGGCACTTTGCTCTATGCCGCAATCCAACCATCTTCGCCCGGCATAGGCGAAACCCGGGATCAAAGAACCATGAATGACGCCACGCCCCCCAATCGCTGCCGCATCGTGCTGATCGCGCCGCCCGGTGTGCCGGCGGCCCGTATCGCGGCCGCATTCGACGGTGGCGACGTCGCCTCGCTGATCCTGCCCGAGAACGGCATGGACGAAGCCTCCTTCCAGGCCTTTGCCGAACAGGTCGTGCCGGCCGCGCAGGCCGCGGGCGTGGCCGTCATCATCGCCGGCGACACCCGCATCGCGGGGCGTGTCCAGGCCGACGGCATCCATGTCGAGGTTTCCAAGGCCGAACTCGCCGAGACGATCGAGCATTTCCAGGAAAAGATGATGGTCGGTGCCGGCGGCGCCAAGAAGCGCGACGACGCACTGGAACTCGGCGAGACACGGCCTGACTACATCTTCTTCGGCCGCTTCGGCTACGACAACAAGCCGGACCCGCATCCGCGCAACCTGTCGCTGGGTGAATGGTGGGCGCAGATGATCCAGATCCCTTGCATCGTCATGGCAGGATCCGATCTTGCTTCTGTCGAAACCGTGGCCGCCACCGGCGCCGAGTTCGTCGCGCTGTCGAGCGCGGTGTTCGCCGACGGCGTCGACCCGAAAACAGCGGTCGCTCAAGCCAATGCGCTGCTCGACGAAACCGCGCCGCGTTTCGAGGATTGACGTGGCTCTGGCGAGGCTTCCCTTTCAGGCCCTGCTTGCGGCGGTCATGATCCAGGCCGCCGCCGCCGAAACGATTCCCTTGCCGCAGCCCAAGCCGGAAGTCGGTGTGCACACCGACAAACCGATCGACAGGCCGCTGCCGCAGCCCGCCACCACGACCGAGCCGGCTCCGCTGCCGTCGGCCGACGCCATCAATCCTGACCGCTTCGGGGCCAAGCCGGCCGACGCCGCCTACGGCGCCTTCCAGCGCGGGCTTTACAAGACGGCCTACAACCTCGCGCTGATCCGCGCCCAAAACGGCGACCCGGCTGCGCAGACGCTGGTGGCCGAGATCCTGTCGCGCGGGCTGGGTGTGCCGCTGAATAGCGCGGAAGCGGCCAAATGGTATGCGCTTGCCGCCGAACAGGGCGTGCCGGAAGCGCAGTTCCAGTATGCGCTGATGCTGCTCGACGGCCGCTACGTCAAGAAGGACGAGAAGGGCGCCTATGCGCTGATGCAGGCCGCCGCCGAAGCCGGCAACCGGCTGGCACAGTTCAATTTCGCGCAGATGCTGGTCCAGCAGGACCCCGGCGACGCCGGCATCGCCAAGGCGGTTTCCTACTATGAGCGCGCCGCCGCGACCGGCCTCGCCGACGCGCAATATGCGATGTCGCAGATCTATGCCAATGGCGTCGGCGGCAAGCCGCGCGACGATACACAGGCCAGGCGCCTGCTGGCGCAGGCCGCGCGACAGAACTACGACACCGCGCAGATCGATCTCTCCGCCTGGATGATCGAGGGACGCGGTGGTGCGCGCGACCTGAAATCCGCCTTCGGCTGGATGAAGCAAGCGGCGGAGGGCGGCAATATCGCAGCCCAGAATCGCCTTGCCAAACTCTATATGCAAGGCATCGGCACCGATCCGGACCTTGTCCTTGCCGGCGCCTGGTACATCGTCGCTCGCCGCGCCGGTCTCATCGATCCGCAAATGGACGATTTCCTGCAGGGGCTGAGCGACGACGAGACCAAGCAGGCATTGCAGAAGGCGAACCGCCTGCCCTGACGGCGCGTCTCACTGCCACTTTGTGTGATCAGGACAGCCCTGTCGAAAGGCTCCGACTGATCCTAAAGCCTGCCCCCTCCAGCTTGGCGCCAACCCGGCGCTCCCTTGCCTCTTCTGGCAATTTGTGGTCTTGGGAGCCCGAAATCGCTTTCCCAGCGAACATCCCATACCAACGGCTTGGCCGTTGGTAGCATCCCGGATCACCGCATCATGGCCAAGATCAACGGCAACGAAATCCGTCCCGGCTTCGTCATCGAACACGATGGCGGCCTCTGGGTGGCGGTCAGGACCAACACCGTCAAGCCTGGAAAGGGCGGCGCCTACAACCAGGTCGAGCTGAAGAACCTGATCAACGGCACCAAGCTCAACGAGCGCTTCCGCTCGGCCGAAACAGTCGAGCAGATCAGGCTCGACTTGAAGGATTTTTCCTTCCTCTACGCGCAGGAAGACGCGCTGGTGTTCATGGACACCCAGAGCTACGAGCAGCTCGAACTGAACAAGGACTTCGTCGGCGACCGCGCCGCCTTCCTGCAGGACGGTATGATGGTGACGGTCCAGCTCTACGAGGACCGGCCGATCGGCATCTCCTTGCCTGACTATGTGACGCTGACCATCACCGAGGCGGACCCGGTAGTGAAGGGCCAGACGGCGGCTTCATCCTACAAGCCGGCGGTGTTGGAGAACGGCATCCGCGTGCTCGTCCCGCCATTCATCGGCGCCGGCGAGCGCATCATCGTCGACACCAACGAAATCACTTACGTGCGCCGCGCCGACTGATGCGTGTCGCCCAAGAGCGGCCCCGGTTTTGGGTCACCGACATGCATCGAGACAGAGTTTAAAGCGCAGCAGCAGGAAGAGGCACGATGGCACGCTCCGCACTTCTCAACGTCATGGTTCAGGCCGCCATGAAGGCCGGCCGCTCGCTGTCGCGCGACTTTGGCGAGGTGCAGAACCTGCAGGTCTCGATGAAGGGCCCTGGCGACTATGTCAGCCAGGCCGACCGCAAGGCCGAGGATATCGTCTTTGCCGAGCTGTCGAAGGCGCGGCCGGGCTATTCCTTCCTGATGGAGGAACGCGGCACGGTGGAAGGCGATGACGGCCAGCACCGCTGGATCGTCGACCCGCTCGACGGCACCACCAATTTCCTGCACGGCATTCCGCTCTTTGCCGTTTCGATCGCCTTGGAACGCCAAGGGCAGATCGTTGCCGGCGTCATCTACAATCCGGCGATGGACGAACTCTACACCGCCGAACGCGGCGGCGGCGCCTTCATGAACGATCGCCGCCTGCGGGTCGCCGGCCGCATCAAGCTGGTCGACACGGTCATCGGCTGCGGCATGCCGCATCTGGGACGCGGCCACCACGGCAATTTCCTTGTCGAATTGCGCAACATCATGGCCGAGGTCTCCGGCGTCCGCCGCCTCGGCTCCGCCTCGCTCGATCTTGCCTATGTTGCCGCCGGCCGCATGGATGGCTTCTGGGAAACCGGCCTGTCGGCCTGGGACATCGCCGCCGGCCTTCTGCTGATCCGCGAGGCGGGCGGTTTCGTTTCGGACATGGATGGCGGACAGGACATGCTCGACAATGGCTCGGTGGTCGCCGGCAACGAGGTCATCCAGCGCGCTTTGCTCAAGGTCGTGAAGAAGCCGTTCACGCCGCGCTGACAGGCCCGCCGCGCTGAAGCGCCGCAGTCGTAAAACCGCCAACAAGACTTGAAATACTGCCTGCCGACCTCAGATTGGGGTACGGCGCAGGAACCCGGCAGTGTGAAAGACGTCAAGCCCCACCCCGACATCCCGTTCATCGGACGCTGGCACTATTCGCGCGCCGAGATGATCGCCGACGGTATCGTCCATGCCGTCGGCATCGTGCTGGCGATAGCGGCCGGTTCGGCATTGCTGGCACTGGCGGCCTTTCGTGTCGGCCCGGGCGAATACATCGCCGCCGCCTTCTATGTGGTTTCGCTGCTCACCGTGCTGTCGGTGTCGCTGACCTACAATCTGTGGCCGGTGTCATCGCCGAAGAAATGGGTCCTGCGGCGCTTCGATCACGCCGCGATCTATCTGCTGATCGCCGGAACCTACACGCCTTTCCTGGCCCAGCTCGGCGGCTCGCCGCTGGCGGGCTGGATGATTGTCCTCGTCTGGAGCGCCGCGGCGCTGGGCATCACCATCAAGGTGTTCTTTCCCGGCCGGTTCGACCGGCTGGCCATCGTCTTCTATCTCGCTATCGGCTGGAGCGGCATCATCCTGGCAAAGCCGCTTGTCCAGACGCTGCCGACGACATCGATCGCGCTCATCGTCGCTGGCGGCATCGTCTATTCCTGCGGCGTCATCTTCTTCGCCTGGAAGGGTCTGCGCTTCCACAATGCGCTGTGGCACGGCTTCGTCGTCACCGGCGCCGGCTTGCATCTGGCCGCCATGGTCGATTGTCTGGTCATCAACCGCCTCTGACTCGGCGCACGGCCCTGGAAACCGACTTCGGTTTCCGCGTCCGATCGAACGCGCGTCGCATCGAGCGGCCGGCAATATTGCCAAGCGCCATTCAATTTGGTCACAATTCCGTTTAGAGTCGCGTTCAACCTGATCGGCGGCGGCATCGGAAACGGGGCACGGATGGCTTTTCTCAAATCCTTCGGCGTGGGCAGACGTTCTGATGTCCTGATCTACGACCCGCATAAGCTGTCGAGTCCGCAGGTCTTCCTGCTGACCATGGTGATCTTCCTGGCCATCGTGGCGTTCATTGCCGCGATCCTGACCCGCCAGATCTCGACGGCCTTCGGCAGCAATCCCGGCCTCAACGGCCTGATCGTCGGCGTGCTGGCGGTGGGCATCCTGCTGGCCTTCGCCCAGGTCGGGCGGCTGTTTCGCGAAGTGCGCTGGGTCAACTCCTTCCGCGCTGGCTCGGAAACCACCGAACCGGTGCTGCTGGCGCCGATGAAGGCGATGCTCAGCCGCTCCTCGTCGATGGCTTTTTCGACCAGTTCGATGCGCACCATGCTCGATTCCATCGCCACGCGCCTGGATGAAAGCCGCGACACCTCGCGCTATCTCGTCGGCCTGCTGGTGTTCCTCGGCCTGCTCGGCACCTTCTGGGGCCTCTTGAACACCATCGGCTCGATCCGCGAGACCATCGAATCGCTCGACCCGGGCACGGGTGACGCGGCCGCGGTGCTCGATTCGCTCAAGCAGGGGCTTTCCGCGCCGCTGGCCGGCATGGGCACCGCCTTCTCGTCCTCGCTATTCGGCCTGTCCGGCTCGCTGGTGCTCGGTTTCCTCGACCTGCAGGCCGGCCGCGCCCAGACACGTTTCTACACCGAGCTTGAAAACTGGCTGTCCTCGGTCACCGACCTGTCCTCCGACATCGTCGTTTCCGATCCGGCCAAGACCGAATCCTCGGATGAGATCCGCGTGCTGTCCGAACGGCTGCGCAGCATGCAGGAGAATGGCGGCGGCTCCAACCCGCGCGTCGCCACCGCCATGGCCAATCTCGCTGACGGTATTTCCGGCCTGGTCAAGAACATGCGCTCGGAACAGCAGATCATGCGCGACTGGGTCGAGGCCCAATCCGACGAGCAGAAGGCGATGCGCAACACGCTGGAAAAGATCGCCGACGCCCTGAAGAAGCCCGGGGTGCACTGACGTGGCGCTCGCCGAGGGCCGGCGCACCGATCGCCGCATCGACTATTGGCCGGGCTTCGTCGACGCGCTGTCGACGCTGCTTCTGGCCATCATGTTCCTGCTCACGGTCTTCGTGCTGGCACAATTCCTGCTCGGCCGCGAACTGTCCGGCAAGGATACCGCGCTCACGCGCCTCAACTCGCAGATCAACGAACTGACCCAGCTTCTGGCGCTGGAGCGCTCGACGGCGCAGGACAAGGATGATTCGCTGGCCAACCTGCAGGCGTCGCTGTCGGCGGCGGAAGCCGAGAAGAGCCGGCTTGAACAATTGCTGGCGCAAGGTGCGGGCGCCGGCGACGCCGCCAACCAGCGTGCAGCAGAGCTGGGCGGCGAACTCGACAACCAGCGCCGGATCAGTCAGCAGGCGCTGAGCCAGGTCGAGATCCTCAACCAGCAGATCGCGGCACTGCGCAAGCAGATCGGCGCGCTCGAGGATGCGCTCAACGTGTCCGAAACGCGCGACCGCGATTCCAACACCAAGATCGCCGATCTGGGCCGCCGCTTGAACGTGGCACTTGCGCAGCGCGTGCAGGAACTGAACCGCTACCGCTCCGACTTCTTCGGGCGCTTGCGCGAAATCCTCGCCGACCGCGAGAACATCCGCATCGTCGGCGACCGCTTCGTCTTCCAATCGGAAGTGCTGTTCCCGACCGGCTCCGAAGAGATCAACGATGCCGGCAAGGTCGAGATGAAGAAACTCGCCGACGCCATCATCGAGTTGCAGAAGGAAATTCCCCCGGAGATCAACTGGGTGCTGCGCGTCGACGGCCATACCGACAACAAGCCGCTTTCGGGCACCGGCCGCTACCGCGACAACTGGGAGCTGTCGACGGCGCGTTCGACCTCGGTGGTGAAGTTCCTGATCGAGAATGGCGTACCGGCCAACCGGTTGGTCGCCGCCGGCTTCGGCGAGTTTCAGCCCCTCGACCCGGCCGACACTGAAGAGGCGCGCAACAAGAACCGCCGTATTGAGCTGAAGCTCACTGAACGGTGATCCCGCATCACGCGAATTTGTTCGCCGGCTCAACGCTAGGGCGTAGCCGTGGACCGGCAAGGCCTGAAAAGATTATCTTTTTTTAATTACACATCGTGCCGGTGCGGTCCTAGCTTCCCGCCTGGGCCGAGAACCGCCGGCGATGAATCCTCCCATCGTGACGCGACGGAACCGGACGGCCCGCGGCCGGAAGGCTGTCGGAACAACCGCCACCTTCCTCTTCAAGAGGAGACGCGACGATGCGCTCTTTTACTCCCAGGACCTCGCTCAGAACTGCAACATTGACGGCGTTCCTCATCGCCGTTCCGCTTGCCGGCGCCTATGCGGCGGGCCATCATAAAGGCGCTCTCGACGAAACTGCGCCGACCGACTTTACCGGCCCGCGCGTCGAAGGTCTCATCGAACAGGTCCAAGGCGTCCAACAGGGCATAGTCGACGCCAGGCAGGCCAACACCATCACGCCGGCAGTGGCGCAACGCCTGGAAATGCGCACGGCCCGCATCAGTCAGGCGGCCGAGAAGATCGCGGCGTCGGATCACGGCAGGATACCGGCCGCGCAATACCATGACCTGCTGCGCCGGCTCGACAATGTCGACCAACGGCTGATGGTCGACACAGGCAGCGGCTTCATGATCGGCGATGGTTCCGACGGCGGAAACTACCCGAACGGCTGAGACCGGCTATCGCAGCGCGGGCCTGCGGCACTTCGATATTGCGCATGATCCGACCGAAATCGGTTCCGATTTCGGTCCATGCACCAGGAAGGGACCACCTGGCGCCTTCGGGACCCCAATCCCGCGGGCGTCCTTTTTCCCTACCAGCCAAGCCAGACCGCGATCAGGGCAAGCACTGCCGGCACGGTCTGGATGAACAGGATCTTGCGACCAACCGTCACCGCGCCATAGAGGCCGGCAATGGCCACGCACAACAGGAAGAAAACCTTGACCTGGAAACCACCCGCGCCAAGGGTGAGCCCCCAGATCAGGCCGGCGGCAAGGAAGCCGTTGTAGAGCCCCTGATTGGCGGCGAGCACCTTCGAAGCGCTGGCGAATTCCGGCGTCAGATTGAATGCCTTGTGTCCGCTCGGCGTGTCCCACAGCACCATCTCGAGATAGACGATGTAGACATGGATCAAGGCCACCAGCCCGACCAGGATGTTGCCGATCATCTTGTTCCCCCTTCATGCGTCGCCGGCAGCATTTCACGCGTGGCCTCACCTGCGCAAGATGCATCCGCCGCACACAGCCGCAGGGTTGCAAACGTCTTTGCGTTGGTATCTTTTCGCGCCGTCCCCAATCACGGAAGCCGCCATGTCCTTTCAAAAACTCGATGACCTCGGCCACAAACTCGAAGCGCTCGAGCATGCGCTGGCCATCCTCGGCGCCGATGAAGCGACCCATATGGCCGTCGGCGGCGGCGAGAAGCGCGCCGAGGCTATGGCGGCACTGGCCGGCATGTATCACACCAGGGCGACGGCGCCGGAAATCGCCGACTGGATAGCCGTCGCCGAAGGCGAGACGCTCGGCGAAGAGCAACGGGCGGCTCTCGCCGAATTGCGGCGGCAATACACCAACCTGACCTGCCTGCCGGTCGAGTTCGTAGAACGGCAGACGACGGCGCGCATGCGTTGCGAGCAATTGTGGCGCGACCTGCGCGCCAAGAACGATTGGGCCGGCTTCCAGCCGGCGCTCGAGGGCGTGGTGGCGCTGGTGCGCGAGGAGGCCGCCTTGCGCGCCGACGTCCTCGGTCTCGCCCCCTATGACGCGCTGATGGAGCAATACGACCCCGGTAACCGCGCCGCCGACATCACTCCTGTCTTCACCGACCTGAAAGCTTTCCTCAGAGGTTTCGTGCCCGAGGCGCTGGCGATACAGGAAGCGCGGTTGCGCAAGCACCCGCTGAAGCCGCTTTCGGGGACCTATGCGATCGACCGCCAGCGCGAGCTCGGCCTTGCCATGATGGCGGCGGTCGGCTTCGATCTGACGCACGGGTCGCTGTCGGTATCGCACCACCCATTCTGCGGCGGCGTGCCGAGCGACGTGCGCATCACCACCCGCTACAAGACCTCCGACTTCCTCTCGGCGCTGATGGGCGTGCTGCACGAGACCGGCCATGCGCTATACGAACAAAACCTGCCGAAGACATGGTCGCACTGGCCGCTCGGCAAGGCGCGCGGCATGGCCGTGCATGAAAGCCAGAGCCTGTTCGTCGAAAAGCAGATCGGCCGCAACCCTGCCTTCTGGCGCTGGGCGCTGCCAGTGGTCGAAAGGCATCTCGGCGAAGCCTGGTCGCTCGACGACATCCTGCCGCATGTGCATCGCGTCGAACGCGGCCTGATCCGTGTCGACGCCGACGAGGTGACCTATCCGCTGCATGTCATCCTGCGCTACGAGCTGGAGCAGGAGCTCGTCTCGGGCAGGCTGGAGGTGGCTGACCTGCCTGAAGCCTGGGACGCCAAGATGCGCGACTATCTCGGGCTTTCCACCATCGACAATCCCGCCGACGGACCGATGCAGGACGTGCACTGGCCGGGCGCCGCCTTCGGCTACTTCCCCTCCTATACGCTGGGCGCGATGATGGCGGCCCAGCAATGGGCGGCGCTGACAAGGGACCATCCGTCCGCTGATGGCGACCTCGCCGGGGGCGATTTCGAGGCGATCAACGCCTGGCGGCGCGACAGGATCTGGTCGCAAGGCTCGCGCTGGTCGACACCGGATCTGCTCGAGCGCGCCACCGGTGAGAAGCTCAACGCCACGTATTTCACCGATCATCTGCGCAAACGGTATGGAAACGCGTGAGGCTATGGGTGGAATCGCCAGGCCACCAGCGCCTGCCTACTCCGCGGCACCCCTGAAGGCGCTTGCACCGGTTTCGAACTGCAGCTTTGCCAGCCGTGCATAGATGCCGCCCTTGGCGACGAGGCTCTTGTGCGTGCCTTCCTCGACAATGCTGCCGCCGTCCATGACCAGGATCCTGTCGGCTTTCAGCACGGTTGCCAGGCGATGCGCGATGACGATGGTGGTGCGGCCCTGCATCAGCCGCTCCAGCGCCATCTGCACCAGCGTCTCGCTTTCGGCGTCGAGCGCCGAAGTCGCCTCGTCGAGCAGCAGGATCGGTGCGTCGCGCAGGATGGCGCGGGCGATCGCCACCCGCTGGCGCTGGCCGCCGGACAGCGTCACGCCACGCTCGCCGACCTGGCTGTCGTAGCCTTTTTCAAGCTTGAGAATGAACTCGTCGGCCAGCGCATCCTTGGCCGCCGCCTCGATCTCGGCCTCGCTAGCCCCCGGCCGGCCGAAGCCGATATTGTCGCGAGCGCTGGCCGCGAAGATGGTGACATCCTGCGGCACGATGGCGATGCGTTGCCTGATGGCGATGGGATCGGCCTCGCGCACGTCGACGCCGTCGATCACGATCCTGCCGGTCTCGGGA
Organism: Mesorhizobium sp. RCAM 05099; assembly: GCF_059683685.1. Classification (NCBI taxonomy): domain Bacteria; kingdom Pseudomonadati; phylum Pseudomonadota; class Alphaproteobacteria; order Hyphomicrobiales; family Phyllobacteriaceae; genus Mesorhizobium; species Mesorhizobium sp. RCAM 05099. The sequence goes on along the minus strand of NZ_CM185035.1, from coordinate 1,039,628 downwards.
TCGTAGAAGCGCAGGATCAGCGAGAACACGGTGCTCTTGCCGGCGCCCGAAGGCCCGACGATCGCCACCGTCTCGCCGGGCTTGACCTGAAAGCTCAGGCCGCGGACGGCGGCACGGTCGGGTCTGGCCGGATACGAGAACGACACGTCGTCGAAACTGATCGCGCCTCTCGCTTTCGCTGGCAGCAGGACCGGAACGGCGAGCGACTGGATCGCCGGCTTCTCGGCCAGGATCTCGGTCAACCGCTCGGCGGCACCCGCTGCCCGGGCAAGTTCGCCCCACACTTCCGACAGCGCGCCGAGCGCGCCGGCGGCGAACACCGAATAGAGCAGGAACTGGCCGAGCGTGCCCGGCGACAGCGTGCCGTCGAGCACGTCGCGCGAGCCGAACCACAGCACCGCCACGACCGAGGAAAAGATCATGAAGATGGCGAAGAAGGTGAGGAACGAGCGGGCAAAGATCGAGGCCCGCGCCGCCTCGAATGCGGCCTCCACGGCGGACGAAAAGCGGCCGGTGACCAGTCTTTCATTGGTGAATGCCTGCAGCGTGCGCACCGCGCCGATCTGCTCGCTGGCATAGGCTGTCGCATTGGCCAGAGTGTCCTGCGCCAGCCGTGATTTGCGCCGCACCGAGCGGCCGAAGGCGACCAGCGGCAACACGATGACCGGGATCGCCGCGATGACCAGGCCCGACAGCTTCGGGCTGGTGAAGACCATCATCGCCACGGCGCCAAGACCGAGGATGACATTGCGCAGCGCCACCGAGGCGGTCGCCCCCACGGCCGACTTGATCTGCGTCGTGTCGGCGGCGAGCCGCGACACGATCTCTCCCGACTGCGCTGTGTCGAAGAAGGATGGCGACAGGGTCGTCACATGGCTGAACACGTCGCTGCGGATGTCGGCGACAACGCGCTCGCCGAGCGTAATGACAAAATAGTAACGGCAGGCCGACGCAGCCGCCAGCACAGCGGCCATCACCACCAACATGCCGAAATATTCGGCGATGAAGCTGGAATCCGACGCCGAAAAGCCGTGGTCGATCATCCGCCGTACCGCCAGCGGCAAGGCCAGCGTCGTCGCCGCCGCAACGGCCAGCGAGATGACCGCGCCGATGACCATTTTCCGGTAGCGGGTGAGATAGGGGAACAGGCGCCTGAGCGGCTTGAGCGAGCGTCGGCGCTCGTCTGCATCGCCACTGATATCCGCCATGACCGTTTCCTCTGGCCCCCTTTGCATTGCGCCACCAATATGCGCCTGCCGCGGCCTTGTGATTCAATTCCGGCTGATGTATAGGCTCGCCGACCGTTTTAGAAGCCGTGGCTCCTCAATAGCTGCGGCTTCGATTTTTAAAAAGTGGCGCATCGACGCAGGCTTTTGCCCGTCAGCAGCGCCGGCAGCCAGGAACAGAGCCATGAAGACCGACATCCATCCCGACTACCACACCATCAAGGTCGTCATGACCGATGGCACCGAATACATGACCCGTTCGACCTGGGGCAAGGAAGGCGATACGATGAACCTCGATATCGACCCGACCACCCATCCGGCCTGGACCGGCGGCCAGCAGACCCTGCTCGACCGCGGCGGCCGCCTCTCCAAGTTCAAGAAGCGCTTCGAAGGTTTCGGCCTCTAAGTGCATGTCGCCCAAAAGTGCGAAGCGGTTTTGGCATAACGACTTAGTAAGAACCTAAGCCCGCTCCGACCTTGTCGCAGATCAAAAACCCGCCCTCGAGGCGGGTTTTTTGTTGCCGCCGAAGGCTCGGCTTTCCCTACTCGGCCAGCAATTCCCGCAGCGCCATGCGCTTGTAGGCGGCGACCAGCCTGTCGCCCTCCTGCCGTTCGACCGAGATCGCCAGCCGCATGGCGGCCTCGCCCATTTGCCAGATGAGAAACGCCGTGGTTTCCAGAGCGGCTGGATCGGCCGCCGGCCGCAGCCGCTTCAGCACTGCGGTGAGGAACTCGGCATTGGTCCGGCTGTCGGCAAGCTCGAGCTGGCGCAGCGCCTTGTCGGCCTGTGTGCCGGACCAGATGTCGCGCATCACAGGCTCGGCCAGGAACAGCCGGTAGTAGATATCGACCAGCTCCGAAAACGCTTGGCCCAGGCCTTCGGCGTCGCGGACATCAGCAAGTGCCGCTGAGATACAGGCCTGGCCCTCGGTGGTGTAGCGTTCAGCCAGCGCCCAGATGATTGACCGCTTGTCGGGAAAGAACTGGTAGAGCGAACCGATCGACACTCCTGCCCGTTCCGCCACTTCCCCCATGCGCATGGCATCGCTGCCCTGCTCGGCGATCAAAGCCGAAGCCGCGGCCAGCATGCGCTCGACCCGTTCACGGCTGCGCTGCTGGCTCGGCGCCCGGCGCGGTGAAGCGATCTGCTCGTTCGCCGGTGCGCCTTCCATCATTGTCTCCAACAAACGCGCTCATCATCCAGAAAGGGGCTTGACGGACAAAATACGAGGGTTTATCACGTTTTGCAAATGTGAGGATTTCTCATGTTTTAAAGCGCGGGAACCTGAACCTGGAGCAAGGGACATGATCACGAAACTTCTCCCCACCCTGACCTTCTTCGCCGCGATCGGCGCGGGCGTCGTCGGCGGCGTGTTCTTCGCCTTTTCCAACTTTGTCATGCCGGCGCTCGCCCGCCTGCCGGCGGCGGGCGGCATCGCCGCGATGAATTCGATCAACATCACCGTCATCACGCCGGCCTTCATGACCGCATTGTTCGGCACCGGGCTGATCTGCCTCGTGCTCATCGCCGGCGCGATCATCGGCTGGAGCCAGCCGGGTTCGTTCTGGCTGCTCGCCGGCGCCCTGATCTACCTCGTCGGCAACCTGATCGTGACCATGGTCTTCAACGTGCCGCTCAACGACGCGCTGGCCGCCGTCGATCCGGCCAGCAGCAATGGCGCCACTGTCTGGACCACTTATCTCAGGGATTGGGTCATGTGGAACCACGTCCGAGCCGTCACCGCCATCGTGGCTCTTGGCTGCTTCATCTTCGCATGGCGGTGAGCATCACCATCGAGGCCAAAACCCCGTTCTCTCACGCTTGAAAGGTGTGTTGAGATTCAGGCCAGGCCGAGTCGAAAGCGGCGATTTCCGAGAACCAGGGCGGAGCGTACTTAAAGTACGTGAGCACCGGAAGCGCAGGAAAGCACCGTTTGCAGACCGGCCTCACCTGAATATCAATACCTTAGGCGGGGTCTTTTGACTTATGACCCTTGCGGTCCGAATGGCCGAGATCGCGATCCGGGTCGATGACATCGCGGACCAGCTGCTTGAGCTTGGCCGCATCCGGGAAACCGCCGTCGCGCTTGCGGTCCCAGACCAGCACGTCATTGCAGGAGATGGTGAAAATGCCGCCGGTGCCGGGCACCAGCGTCACTTCGCCGAGATCCGTGCCGAAGGTGGAGAGCAGTTCCTGCGCCATCCAGCCAGCACGCAACAACCACTGGCACTGCGTGCAATAGGTGATGCGGATGGCGGGCAACCGCTTCTCGACTGCGCCGGACTGAACGTCGCCCATGCCTGGCTGAGCTTCGCTCATGCCGCGCTGAGCTTGGCCATTGTCTCGTCGTCGACTTCGAAGTTGGCGTAGACGCTCTGGACGTCGTCGTCGTCCTCGAGCGTGGCGACCAACTTCATCAGCGATTGTGCCCGTTCCTCGTCGACCGGAACATTGTTCTGCGGCCTCCAGATCGGCTTCACCGATTCGGCCTCGCCGAGCGCGCCCTCAAGCGCCTTCGAGACCTCGCCGAGATTTTCGAAGGCGCAATAGATCGTGTGGCCTTCTTCATCCGACTCCACATCGTCGGCGCCGGCTTCGATCGCCGCGTCCATCACCTTGTCGGCGCTGCCGGCCGATGCCGGATAATAGATCTCGCCGGCGCGGTCCCACATGAACGACACCGAACCGGTTTCGCCGAGCGCGCCGCCGGCCTTGGTGAAGGCGGCGCGCACATTCGACGCCGAACGGTTGCGGTTGTCGGTCAGGGCCTCGACGATAACGGCGACGCCGCCTGGACCGTAGCCCTCGTAGCGCACGGCTTCGTAATTCTCGGCATCGCCCATCGAGGCCTTGTTGATGGCGCGCTGGATGTTGTCCTTCGGCATCGACACCGCCTTGGCGTTCTGCACGGCAAGGCGCAGGCGCGGGTTCATCGATGGATCGGGCGTGCCGCTCTTGGCGGCAACGGTGATTTCGCGCGCCAGCTTGGAAAACATTTTCGACCGCACCGCGTCCTGACGGCCCTTGCGGTGCATGATGTTCTTGAACTGTGAATGGCCAGCCATGGCACCCCTGTCGTGTTCGGCTAGAGCATCCCGCAGCCAGGCAGATCACCTCGCCTTTTGCAAAATGCTCGAATTCAAAATTTCAGAACGTCCTTGATGCGTCCCGAGGACGTATGGCGCTCTCTGTCGGAATGGCCGGCTTATAGATAAATCGGCTCAATTCGTCCAGCCGCACCGCGCACAGGACGCATGACAGCGGCTGCCGCAAGCGCTCACCCCTCCAGATCGGACTTCAGCCGGTCGATGATGCTGAGCGCATGGCCGGCATACTGACTGATCCAGCGGTCGTGAATCTGCTTGATCGGCAGCGCGTTGAGATGGTTCCAGCGCTCGCGCCCGTCGCGGCGCGCAACAATCAGATCGGCATCTTCCAGCACCTTGAGATGCAGCATGACGGTGCAGCGATCGATGTCGGGAAAGGCGTCGCACAACATGCCGGTGGTCTTCGGCGTGTCCTTCAGCTGATCCAGCATTTCGCGCCGGCGTGGATGGGCCAGCGCCTTGAAAATATTGTCGTCTTGCGATCGGCTTGACATGTTATGTTTCTATAACATATCGTTCGGTCGATCAAGGAAGGAGCTGTGGATATGTCCCTCGGATTCAGGGTTTCCGGACGCATCGGCAGGCCGGTCGCCGAAGTCTTCGACGCGGTCGTCAATCCGAAGAAGCTCAGCGGCTATTTCACCACCATTGGCGGCGCCAGCGCGCCACTGGAGGCCGGCGCCGGTGTCGTCTGGTGGGGCAAAGTGCCGGTCGAGGTCGATGAGGTGGTCAAGGACAGCCGCATCGTCTTGCGCTGGGATGCCACCGACGCCGACGGCAAGCCGGCCTACAAGACCCGCATCGAGATGAATTTCGAGCCGCTCGACGATGGCGGCACCTTCGTCACCATCGCCGAGAGCGGGTGGCAGGAAGGCGCGGTCGGGCTGAAGAAATCCTACCTCAATTGCGAGGGCTGGTCGCAGATGCTGGCCTGCATGAAGGCCTATGTCGAATACGGCATCAACCTGCGCGAAGGCTATTACCGCAGCGAGATGAAGGGAGAACCCGCCAACGAGACCAACATCTGAGTGACGGAGGTAAAGCGATGAAGAAAGTGACGCCATTCCTGATGTTCGAGGGCAAGGCCGAGGAGGCAATGACCCTCTATTGCGAGACCATTCCCGACAGCGGCGTCCTTGACGTCACGCGTTACGGTCCCGGCGAGGACGGCCCCGAAGGAACGGTCAAGCTGGCGCGCGTCTCCATCGCTGGCCTGGAAGTCATGGTCTACAACAGCCCCGTACACCACGCCTTCACGTTCACGCCGTCGGTCTCGCTGTATGTGGATTGTTCCGCCGAGGACGAACTGAACCGCATTGTCGAGACGCTGGCAAAGGATGGCGGGTTCCTGATGCCGCCCGACAATTACGGCTTCAGCCGCCGCTTCGCATGGCTGAACGACAGGTTCGGCGTCTCCTGGCAGGTCAATCTGGCATAGAAAGCTGGACAGCAGGAGGCCGGTAGGCACGAGGGCTGACCGGCAGACAAACCAGGGACTGTCTATCGAAGGAAAGTTGCCATGGAAATCCACGAAACGCCGACCGCCGAAGCCGGCATGCTGATCCGGCGGCCCGTCGCCGACGTGTTCGAGGCCATCGTCGATCCGGCCGTCACCACGAAATTCTGGTTCACCCACGGCAGCGGCCGGCTGGACAGCGGCAAGGATGTTCGCTGGGAATGGCGCATGTACGACGTCTCGACGACGGTCGTTGTCAGCGACATCGTCGCGAACGAAAGGATCGTCATGCAATGGAGCGATCCGCCGACCACTGTGCTCTGGACCTTCACCAAAATGCCAGGCGAAGCGACCTTTCTCGAGGTCCGCAACTTCGGCTTCGCCGGCAATGGCGACGAGCAGGTGAAAGAGGCCATTGGTTCAACCGGCGGCTTCTCGCTCGTGCTGGCCGGCGCCAAGGCCTGGCTGGAGCAGGGTCTGACGCTGGGCCTGATCGGCGACCGCCATCCGAAGGGTGTGCCGGGGCATTAGGTTCGCCCTTGCGGACCAACCTCAATGTCCGTCGCCGGACTTCGCCTTCCTGCGCCGTCGCGCCAACATGTTGAGCCCCTCGACCAGCGCCGAGAAACCCATGGCCGCGTATATGTAGCCCTTGGGCACGTGATAGCCCATGCCGTCTGCGATCAGCGTCATGCCGATCATCAGCAGGAAGCCCAACGCCAGCATGACGATGCTCGGGTTCTTGGCAATGAAGTCCGCCAGGGGCCCCGCCGCCAGCATCATCACGCTGACCGCGACGATCACCGCGATATACATGATGGCGATCTCGTCGGTCATGCCGACGGCGGTGATGATCGAATCGATCGAGAAGACGAGGTCGAGCAGCAGGATCTGGAAGATCGCGCCGGCAAGGCTGATCTGCAGCGTCTCGCCCAGCATCGTGTCCTTGTGGTCGTCGGGATCGACCGTGTGATGGATTTCCTTGGTCGCCTTCCAGACCAGGAACAAGCCGCCGGCGATCAGGATCAGGTCGCGCCACGAGAAACCATGGCCGAACGCAGTGAATACCGGCATCGTCAGTTGGACGATGACCGAGATGGTGGCGAGCAGCACCAGCCGCATGACCAGCGCCGCCGAGATGCCGAGCCGGCGGGCTCGAGCGCGTTGCGCCTCCGGCAGTTTGTTGGTCAGGATCGAGATGAAGATCAGATTGTCGATGCCGAGCACGATCTCCAGCACCACCAGCGTCAGCAGCGCGACCCAGGCCGTCGGGTCGGAAACGAATTGAAAATGCGGCGCGAAAAATTCGATAAGCTGCATGGAGGTCGTCGTCCCCTCTTGTAACGATCTAGAGCAGTGTCGCCGGCAGTTAGGTACTGCACACGCCTATATCAATGTCACGACCAGAAGGACGGCGCGGTTTCCTCCAGCCGCGGGCCGCGACGAAACGGCGCGATCTTCTCGGCCAGCCCGGTGCGGTCGGAAATATCGACGCCGACGCCGCACAATGTCGCCGGTCCGGTCGCTGCCTCGAAACGCCCCTTCGGCACCTTCGACAGGAACCGGTTGAGTGGTTCCTCCTTGTCCATGCCAAGCGATGAATCGTAATCGCCGCACATGCCGGCGTCGGACATGTAACCGGTACCGCCGTTGAGGATCTGGTGATCGCCGGTCGGCTGGTGCGTGTGGGTGCCGACGACAAGACTGGCGCGGCCATCGACGAAATGCGCGAAGCACATCTTTTCAGACGTTGCCTCGGCGTGGAAGTCGATGACCACGGCATCCGCCTGCTCGCCGAGCGGACAGGCGGCAAGCTCGCGCTCTCCGGCCTGGAAGGGATCGTCGAGCTCGGGATGCATGAATACCCGGCCCATGATGTTGGCGACCAGCACGCGCGCGCCGCTCCCGGCGATGTAGACGCCGGAGCCGCGCCCGGGCGTGCCCTTGGGAAAGTTGGACGGCCGCAGGAACCGCTCTTCGCGCGGCGCAAAGGCGAGCGCATCGCGCTGGTCCCAGACGTGGTTGCCGGTGGTGACGACATCGGCACCGGCCGCGATCGTCTCGCGAAAGATCTCTTCGGTGATGCCGAAGCCGCCGGCGGCATTCTCGCCGTTGACGATGACGAAATCGAGCCTGAAGTCCGAAATCAGTCCAGGCAATTGTTCCCACACCGCCGTGCGTCCCGTTTTTCCCACCATGTCACCGAGGAAGAGAAGTCTCATATGATCCCGCACCGAAGGTCAACGAAGCAAAAGCTGCATGACGTCTGCGAAAAGATCATGCGTCCATTTATCTACAATTTTGGCGCGAAGCGGCGCAACCCGCTCTCGGTGAGTATTTCCGTGATGATGACGTCGTGGTTCTCATCCGGCACCAGCGCCACTTCCTGGCAGTCGAAGGCGATGCCGATCAATCGCGGTGGTTTTCCCTTGTCGACCAGCTTGGCGATTGCGCGGTCATAGTAGCCGGCGCCATAGCCGATGCGATGGCCGCGCGCGTCGAAGGCGGCGAGCGGCACCAGCATCACCGAGGGGTCGAGCACCTCGGCTTCTTCGTGCGGGCCGACCGTGCCGAAGCCCATCTCGACCATCGGCGCACCGCGCACCAGTTCGCGAAAGACGATGGTAGTCTTGTCGAGGATGGCAGGCAGGCAAAGCCTCGCCCCCTTCTCGCGCAAGGCAAACATCAGCGGCCGGACGTCCACTTCCGATCGCATCGGCCAGAAGCCGGAGACGATCTGGCCCGGCTCGACATCGAGGTGATCGCGCGCCGTTTCGGCCATTTCAAGCGCGATCTCCACCCTCCACAACGCATCGAGCGCGTCACGGCGCCCGAGTGCCTCGCGACGCAGCTGCTTTTTCAATTCTTTGGGAGAGGTCATGCGGCCAGGATAGAAAAGGTCAGATCTGGATGGAGTCTCGGGAGCGACGTTTTCCACCGCGTCATCCACCGAAATGCGTGGATGCATTGGAATAAGTGACGATCCACACAACCGGTGGAGAGAGCGATCCCGGGTGCCTACAAAGTAGGTGGGCGCCGTGTGAGAAAACCCACGGGTCTTCCCAGGGACAGCTCCCTAAGGATCGTTAAGGCCCCGGGGAAAATGTTCTCCTGCCGGGAAGCACAGACCGTCATCCCCAATATAGGCCGATGGCAGCCCGAGCGCCAGAGAGATGGCATTCTTTCCGTGCTGGTTCCCGCAGTCGCCGCAGCCAACCCCACCCTTGCGCGGACCGGGCCGTCTCCTTACGGTCGCCAGGAGTGAACCAGGGAGCGAAAATGCGTTTCGAAGGCACGGCGGCCTATGTCGCCGACAAGGATCTGATGGTTGCGGTCAACGCGGCGATCGCGCTGGAGCGGCCCTTGCTGGTCAAGGGCGAGCCCGGCACCGGCAAGACGGAACTTGCCAGGCAAGTGGCGGCGGCCCTTGGCCTCGACCTCATCGAATGGCACGTCAAGTCGACCACCAGGGCGCAGCAGGGTCTTTACGAGTATGACGCCGTCTCGCGGCTGCGCGACAGCCAGCTCGGCGATATCAGGTTCAACGACATCAGGAACTACATCAAGCGCGGTAAATTGTGGGAGGCGTTCGCCGCCGGCAAGAAGGTCGTGCTTCTGATTGACGAGATCGACAAGGCCGACATCGAGTTCCCCAACGACCTGTTGCAGGAACTCGATCGGATGGAGTTCTTCGTCTACGAGACCGGCGAGACCATCCGCGCGGCCGTCCGGCCGATCGTCATCATCACCTCCAACAACGAGAAGGAGCTGCCGGACGCCTTCCTGCGCCGCTGCTTCTTCCACTACATCCGCTTTCCCGACGTCGACACGCTGCACAGGATCGTCGACGTGCACTATCCCGGCATCAAGCAGAGCCTAGTGCGCGCGGCCCTTACCCAGTTCTACGAGATTCGCGACGTGCCCGGCCTGAAGAAGAAGCCGTCGACCTCCGAAGCGCTCGACTGGATAAGGCTGCTGGTCGCCGACGACATCGCGCCGGAGGACCTGCGCGCCGATCCGAAGAACGCGTTGCCGAAGCTGCATGGCGCGCTTCTGAAGAACGAACAGGACGTGCATCTGTTCGAGCGGCTGGCCTTCATGGCGCGAAGGCAGGGGTAGCGCTTTTCCCTGCTGTGGACCGTTGCCGGCAGTCGAACAGGGGGGCAGCTTCGGCCAGAACCCCCGGAGGAAATGAAATGACCGAGATCATCGTCCGCCCGCTTGCGCAGTCCGACCATGCCGACTGGCGCCGCTTGTGGACCGACTACCTCACCTTCTACGAAACCAAGCTGCCGGACGAGGTGTACGCCGTCACCTGGAAGCGGCTGTTCACGGCGGGCGAGTTCGAGCCGAAGGGCTTCATCGCCATCCTCGACGGCAAGGCGGTCGGCCTCACCCACTATCTCTACCACCGCTCCTGCTGGGCGGAGCAGAACAACTGCTATCTGCAGGACCTGTTCGCCGACCCCGACGTGCGCGGCAAGGGCATCGGTGCGGCGCTGATCGAGGCCGTGAAACAGGAAGCGGCAAAAACCGGCGTGAAGAACGTCTACTGGATGACGCACGAGACCAACGCGACGGCGCGCAAGCTCTACGATTATGTCGCGCGGCGGACCGGCTTCATCGAGTATGATCTGTTGTAGATAGGCCATGTTCATCCCGTTCTTCCTCGAGTTGAAGGCCGCGCGCGTTCCCGTTTCGCTGCGGGAATATCTGTCGCTGTTGGAGGGACTGGAAGCCGGGCTGGTCGACTACGACGTCGAGGGTTTTTATTACCTCGCCCGCACGGCACTGGTGAAGGACGAGCGCCATATCGATCGCTTCGACCAGGTGTTCGCGCATGTCTTCAAGGGCGTTGAGGCGCTGGGCGGACCCGATGCCATCGACGTCGCGAACCTCCCGGAAGAGTGGCTGCGCCGCCTCGCCGAAAAGCACCTGACCGACGAGGAGAAAAAGCTGGTCGAGGCGCTCGGCGGCTTCGAAAAGCTGATGGAGACGCTGAGGCAGCGGCTCGAGGAACAGAAAGGCCGCCATCAGGGCGGCTCGAAATGGATCGGCACCGGCGGCACCTCGCCCTTCGGCGCCTATGGCTACAATCCTGAAGGCGTGCGCATCGGCCAGCATGAAAGCCGCAATCGCCGCGCGGTGAAGGTCTGGGACAAGCGCGAGTTCAGGAATTTCGATGATGCCGTCGAGCTTGGCACCCGCAACATCAAGATCGCGCTGAAACGCCTGCGCCGCTGGGTACGCGAGGGCGCCGAGGAAGAATTCGACCTGCCCGGCACCATCCACGCCACCGCCGAGCACGGCTACCTCGACGTCCGCACGCGGCCCGAACGGCGCAACGCGGTGAAGCTTCTGATGTTCTTCGATGTCGGCGGCTCGATGGATGACCATATCAAGAGCGTCGAGGAGCTGTTTTCGGCCGCCCGCGCCGAATTCCGCCAGCTCGAATATTTCTACTTCCACAACTGCCTCTACGAGAGCGTGTGGAAGGACAATCGCCGCCGCCATGCCGAGGTAATTCCGACCTTCGACCTCCTCCACAAATACGGCCCGGACTACAAGGTGATCGTCGTCGGCGACGCCTCGATGAGCCCTTACGAGATTGCCCACCCCGGCGGCTCGGTCGAGCACTGGAATCCGGAGGCCGGAGCCGTCTGGCTCGGCCGCCTGCTGCAGCAATGGCCGAACGCGGTGTGGCTCAACCCGGAAAACCAGAAGAACTGGGGCTTTACCCATTCTATCACTATCATCCGCGACATCTTCGGCGGCCGCATGTTCCCGCTGACGCTGGCAGGGCTCGAAGGCGCGACGAAGCAGCTGTCGAGAAAGCATTGACCCTTGCAAAAGCCCGCCGCTGGGCAGACGCGTAACAAATGCCTATCTTGGTGCGAATATGAGGTTGCAATCAACAACGAGCCGGCAAGGCTGAGGAGATCAGATGGACACCCACACCTACCCCGTAACCCGCACCGACGCCGAATGGCGCGCCCGGCTGACGCCGGAGCAATATGCGGTCATGCGCGGCCACGGCACCGAGCGGCCGGGAAGCTGCGCCTTGCTCTACGAGAAGCGCGCCGGCACCTTTTCCTGCGTCGGCTGTGACCAGCCGCTGTTCGAATCCAAGCTGAAGTTCGAAAGCGGCACCGGCTGGCCGAGCTTCAACGATCCGGTGCCCGGCTCGGTCGAAAACACCGTCGACCGCAGCTACGGCATGGTGCGTACCGAATGCCACTGCGCCCGCTGCGGCAGCCATCTCGGCCATGTCTTCGAGGACGGCCCGCCGCCGACCGGCCTGCGCTATTGCATCAACGGCGTGGCTTTGAAATTCGAGCCGGCCGCCTGAGCGGCAGGCCCGATTGGCAGGCCCGATTGGCAGGTTTTTGGAAAGGCGGCTTCGGCCGCCTTTTTCATTGGCCGAACAATTGAGAGCCCTGGTCAGATTACGATCGTCAGGATCAGCCACAGCGCGGCACAGAGCATCATCATTGACGCCTTGGCGCCGCCAGTTTTCTCGGCTGTCCGCCAGACGGCCAACATCAGGAAGATGGTGTAGGGTACCGGCGCGAAATGCACCGCCAGAACGGCCTCGAGCGGCTGCTTCAGTGCGAGCAGGATGAGCGCCGCCACCGACGATGCAATGTTGATCGCCGTGCCGACGAGCACCACGTCGCGCCAGAACAGCCGGTCGAGCGGCACCTGGCCAAGCCAGCGTGAACGGAAGAAACCCGCCAGCACCTGATATCTACCCCTGTCCCAGGACTTCGGTGACGGCGCGCTCGATTCGCGAACATTCCGTCACCAGCCAGTCGGTCATCGCCGGCCAGTTGTCCTCGGCAAAACAGTTCACCCGCCACATCGAATTGATGCCGAGGCCCTCGCAGCTTTGTTCCGGCCTGAGCTTCAGCCTGTCTTCGATCGCCGGCTGGAACGGCTTCAACCGCGACCAGGTTTGCGTGGCACCGAACTTCTCGTTGCGGCCGAAGAAAACGCCGACATGGTTCTGCGCCGGCGCGACATACATGGAAAGGACCAAGGCGAAGTCGGGCATCCCGCGCTGCCAGAACCAGGGTCCGCGCCTCGCCATCAGAGCCCTTTCCTCGGGATGCCGTTCGTCGAACAGCACCCAGAAGCCGCGATGGCGGAATTCAGAAGCGCGGCGGGCGCCGAAGTCGAATTCGCTCATGGTTCGATGCCCGTTCCAGCATCACGCCCAGGCTGGCTGTTGCCGGCCTCTCAGAGACTGTTTCGAAATTCGCTCTGGCGAGTCATATGGTGGTGGTTTCGAGAACCGGAGCGCAGCGGACTTTCGGGTCCGTGAGCACCGGAAGCGCGGAAAACGCCATCAGATGGCCGCCGGAGTAGAATTTCCAGACAGTCTCTTACACCATGCCGAGCGCGGCCTTGTACAGATCGAGGATGGTTTCCTCCTCCTGGCGCTCGGCCTGATCCTTCTTGCGCAGCCGGATAATCGTGCGCATCGCCTTGGTGTCGAAACCGGTGCCCTTGGCCTCGGCGAACACTTCCTTGATGTCGTCGGAAATGGTCTTCTTCTCTTCCTCGAGCCGCTCTATGCGCTCGATGAAGGCACGCAGCTGGCCGGCGGCAACAGTCTGGCTGGTCTCGGTGATATCGTCGGCCATGTTTTTCTCCACATCGTTTCTGCGCCGCGACTCGGAAAGCATGCGGCGGCTGATTTCAGCGGTTCGATGCCCGACCGGGGGCGGCGGGTCAAGCCGTTATCGACGCGGCATGAAAGGTTGCCGCCAGGTGCGGACAACCCTGGCTCGACAGCCGTTTCTTTCACCCGAAAGCGATCAGCAGATCCTTGGCATCGATCTGGTCGCCGGCCTTGACCAGCACCTCGGCGACCGTGCCGTCGCGCTCGGCATGCAGGGCCGTCTCCATCTTCATCGCTTCGATGGAAAGCAGCACGTCGCCGGCCTTCACCACCTGGCCGGCGGCAACCGAAAGCGTAGAGACGACGCCCGGCATCGGCGCGCCGACATGCGCCTCGTTGCCGGGCTCGGCCTTGCGGCGGGCCTTGGCGGCGGAGGCGCCATGCGCGCGGTCCGGCACCTTGACGCGGCGCGGCTGGCCATTGAGCTCGAAGAACACGGTGACCATGCCCTTGTCGTCGACATCGCCGATCGCCGGGCACCGCACCACCAGCGTCTTGCCCTTCTCGATGTCTACGAAGATCTCGTCTTCCGGCTTCATGCCGTAGAAATAGGTCGGCGTCGGCAGCACGCTGACCGGGCCATAGGTTTCCTGCGCGCCGGCGAAGTCAGAAAACACCTTCGGGTACATCAGCCACGAGGCGAATTCGAATTCGCTGAGCTTGCGTTCGAGCTTGTCCTCGATCTCCTTGCGGCTGGCCTCGAGATCGGCTGCCTTCAGGAGCGAACCCGGCCGCGCCGTGATCGGCTTGTCGCCCTTCAGCGCCTTCTTCTGCAGCGCTTCCGGCCAACCGCCGGGCGACTGGCCGAGATCGCCGCGCAGCATCGAGACGACCGAGTCCGGGAAGGCGATGTCCCCGGCCGGATTCTCGACATCGGCAACGGTCAGGTCCTGGCTGACCATCATCAGCGCCATGTCGCCGACAACCTTGGACGACGGCGTCACCTTGACGATGTCGCCGAACATCAGATTGACGTCGTGATAGGTCTGCGCCACCTCATGCCAGCGCGTCTCCAGCCCAAGCGAGCGCGCCTGCTCCTTGAGGTTGGTGAACTGCCCGCCTGGCATTTCGTGCAGATAGACTTCCGAGGCTGGCCCCTTGAGATCGCTTTCGAAGGCGGCGTACTGGTTGCGCACCGCTTCCCAGTAGAAGGAGATTTTGCGGATCCATTGCGGGTCGAGGCCCGGATCCCGTTCGGTGCCCTTCAGCGCCTCGACGATCGAACCGAGGCAAGGCTGCGATGTGTTGCCGGAGAAGGCATCCATCGCCGCGTCGATGGCGTCGACGCCGCTTTCCACCGCCGCCAGCACCGTCGCCGCCGACAGGCCCGACGTGTCGTGGGTGTGGAAATGGATCGGCAGGTCGGTCGCCTCGCGCAGCGCCTTGAACAGCACCCGCGCCGCGGCCGGCTTCAACAGGCCGGCCATGTCCTTGACCGCGATGATGTGCGCGCCGGCAGCCTGCAACTCCTTGGCCAGCCCGACATAATATTTCAGGTCGTACTTGGCCCGCGCCGGATCGAGAATATCCCCGGTGTAGCAGATCGCCGCTTCGATCAGCTTGCCCTCGGCGCCGACCGCGTCCATGGCGACGCGCATGTTCTCGACCCAGTTCAGGCAGTCGAAGACACGGAACAGGTCGATGCCGCCGGCAGCGGCCTGGCGGACGAAATGCTGCACGACATTGTCGGGATAGTTGGTATAGCCGACGCCATTGGCGCCGCGCAGCAGCATCTGCAGCAACAGGTTGGGTGCTGCCTCGCGCACCAGCGACAGCCGCTCCCACGGGTCTTCGGTGAGGAAGCGCATGGCTACGTCGAACGTCGCACCGCCCCAGCATTCGAGCGACAGCAGCTGCGGCAGGGCGCGCGCATAGGTGCCGGCGATGCCGGCGATGTCATGCGTGCGCACGCGCGTCGCCAGCAGCGACTGATGACCGTCGCGCATCGTCGTGTCGGTGACGAGCACTTGCCTTTGCTCGCGCATCCAGCCGGCGAATTTCTCCGGTCCCAGCACATCCAGCTTCTGCTTGCTGCCGCTTGGCACATTTCCGTTGAGGTAGGGCACGATCGGAGCCGCGGCATCGGCCTTCGGTTGCGGCCGGCCACGCGTCTCCGGATGACCGTTGACCGACACGTCGGCCAGGTAGTTGATGAGCTTGGTGGCGCGGTCCTGGCGCTTGACCTGCTGGAACAGCTCCGGCGTGGTGTCGATGAACTTGGTCGTATAGGAATTGTCGGCGAAGCTCGGGTGGTTGATGATCGCTTCGAGGAAGGTCAGGTTGGTGGCGACGCCGCGGATGCGGAACTCGCGCAGCGCCCGGTTCATGCGGGCGATGGTTTCGGCCGGCGTCGGCGCCCAGGCCGTCACCTTCTCCAGCAGCGGATCGTAAAAGCGGGTGATGACCGCGCCCGAATAGGCGGTGCCGCCATCGAGGCGGATGCCGAAGCCCGTCGCGCCGCGATAGGCGGTGATGCGGCCATAGTCCGGGATGAAATTGTGCTCGGGGTCTTCGGTGGTGATGCGGCACTGCAGGGCATGGCCATTCAGCCGGATGTCCCTCTGCGCCGGCACGCCAGATTCCGGCGTACCGATGGCGAAGCCATCGAGGATGTGGATCTGCGCCTTGACGATATCGATGCCGGTCACCTGCTCGGTGACGGTATGCTCGACCTGGATACGCGGATTGACCTCGATGAAATAGAATTTTCCGCTGTCGGCATCCTGCAGGAACTCGACCGTTCCGGCGCCGATATAGCTGGTCTCGCGGGCGATCTTCAGCGCATGGCCGCAAAGCTCCTCGCGCTGCGACATTTCGAGATAGGGCGCCGGCGCGCGCTCGACGACCTTCTGGTTGCGGCGCTGGATCGAGCAGTCGCGCTCGAACAGGTGCACGGCATTGCCATGCGTGTCGCCAAGCACCTGCACCTCGACATGGCGGGCGCGCTCGATCAGCTTTTCGAGATAGACTTCATCCTTGCCGAAGGCGGCTTTCGCCTCGCGCTTGCCCTCCATGACCTCGCGGGCAAGATCGGCTTCGGAGCGGATGGCGCGCATGCCGCGCCCGCCGCCGCCCCACGATGCCTTCAGCATCACCGGATAGCCGATCTCCTTGGCCAGTTTCTTGACCGTGTCCATGTCGTCCGGCAACGGGTCGGTGGCGGGGATCACCGGCACGCCGACCTCGATGGCGAGATTGCGTGCGGCAACCTTGTTGCCGAGCCGGCGCATCGTGTCCGGCTTCGGTCCGATGAAGGTGATACCGGCCTCGGCACAGGCCTCGGCGAATTCCGGGCTTTCCGACAGAAGCCCGTAGCCTGGATGGATGGCATCGGCGCCCGAAAGCCTGGCGACGCGGATGACTTCCTCGATCGACAGATAGCTTTCGATCGGTCCCATATCCCTGGTCAGATGTGGCCCACGCCCGACCTGGTAGCTTTCGTCGGCCTTGAAGCGGTGCAGCGAATACTTGTCCTCCTCGGCCCAGATCGCCACGGTTTTGAGGCCAAGCTCGTTGGCCGCGCGAAAGACGCGAATGGCGATTTCGGACCGGTTGGCGACAAGGATCTTCGTAATGGCCAAGGACTGGGCTCCGGCAGCGGAAGGGAAGAGAAATCGGCGCCATGATTAGCGCGAAAATGCTGCAGTGCAAACAAAATCCACGCGTATTTAAACCGATTTAAATCGAATCTTTGCAGCAAAGCCGGCCGCATTCACGCAAACGCGCAAGAAAGCGCCGGCATTGCCGTTCAAGCCAAGATCATTTTCCGGCTAACGGCCGCCCTCGGCCTGCCGGCGGCGTCCCGGAGAAACACGCCAAAAAAGAAAATGCCCGACGCGTTGCGCCGGGCATTTTCCGATTTCAGGCGTTTGTCGGCTTATTGTTCGAAGTAGGTGTACTTGCCGTCGTCACCCTTCTTCCAGGTGTAGAGGACGTAGTCGGGGCGGGTGATGTCGCCCTTCGCGTCATAGCCGATGTCGCCGATCGCGGTCTTCCAGGGGCCACTCGCCTTGATCTCTGCTGCAACCTTCTGCGCGTCGTCGGCCGAGCCGACCTTAGCGGCGGCGGCGGCGACGATCTGCATGGCGGCGTAGGAGTAGAGCGTATAGGCTTCAGGCTCGAAACCGGCGGCACGGAACTTCTCGACGAGTTCCTTGGCGTTCGGGTTCTTGCGCGGATCGGGAGCGAACGTCATCAGCGTGCCGTTGACAGCGTCACCGGCGATCGAGGCCAGCTCGTTCGACACGATGCCGTCGCCCGACATGAACTGAGCCTTGAGGCCCTGGTCAGCCAGCTGGCGCATGATCAGGCCGGCTTCCGTATGCAGGCCACCATAGTAGACGACGGTGACGCCGGCTTCCTTCATCTTGGCGATGAGGGCCGAGAAGTCCTTGTCGCCGACATTGATGCCTTCATACATGGCTTCGGTCACGCCGTCGGCGTTGAGCGCCTTCTTGGTTTCGTCGGCGAGGCCCTGGCCGTAAGGCGTCTTGTCGTGGACGACGGCGATCTTGCCATCCTTGAAGTTCTTGGCGAGATAGTCGCCGGCGACCTTGCCCTGCTGGTCGTCGCGTCCGCAGGTGCGGAACGTGTTCCACAGGCCGCGCTCGGTCAGTTGCGGGTTGGTCGCCGAAGGCGTGATGACGAGAATGCCGTTCTCGGCATAGACTTCCGACGCCGGAATGGTGACGCCCGAGTTGAAGTGGCCGATGACATACTTGACGCCGTCGGCGACGAACTTGTTGGCGACAGATATGCCCTGCTTCGGATCCGAGACGTCGTCACCGACTTCGAGCTTGATCTGCTGGCCGTTGATGCCGCCCGCCGCGTTGATGTCGGCGGCAGCCTGCTCGGCGCCCTTCTGCAGCTGCGCGCCGAAGGCTGCGTTCGGGCCGGTGATCGGACCGGCAACGCCGATCAGAATGTCAGCCCACGCGCTGCCGCTGAACGCGACAAGCGCGGTCAGTGCGACGGCGGACAAGAGTGACTTTTTCATATAAACGCTCCCATTTACGGAGTGGGCGTGGATGATACTTTCATGCGATGCCCACCCTTATCGCAGAAAGCACAGTTTGCCGATTTTCAGGCACTTGTCACGCCGATTCATCCCCGAAACGGCGTTAATCATGAACGTTAGCCTTTCGGCTTCCAGCTCAAAAGCGATGCTCTTTCATAGAGCCAATTATACTGCGTAACCATCTGGTTCGTGCGCGTGTATTGATAGCCGATGAACCCAAGTATCAGCAGCACGATGGTGTCGACGATGTAGTAATGCAGTGAGAACATCGTGCCGCCGAACAGCGCGTGATGGATGAAACGTATGCCGATGCCGAGGCCCAGCATATAGGCGAACAGTTGCAGGAAGCTGCGCCATGTCTGGGCGCTGGCCTTGCCCGTCATCCACGCCGCCCAGCCGCCAAGCAGACAGGTGACGAAGAAGAACTGCCAGATCGAGGGTTCCTCGTAGAGAATGCCCTGCATGATTGATGTCTCCTAGGCTCAGTGATGTCCGCCTTCGAGATAGGCGGCGCGCACTTCCGGATTGGCGAGCAGTTCCTTGCCGGTGCCGCTCATCGTCACGTTGCCGTTGACCATGACATAGGCGCGCGTGGCGAGCTTGAGCGCGCCGAAGGCGTTCTGCTCGACCAGGAACACAGTCAGACCCTGCGTGCGGTTCAGTTCGCGGATGGCATCGAAGATCTGCTTGACGATCAGTGGCGCCAGACCCAGCGACGGCTCGTCGAGCAAAAGCAGCTTCGGCCGCGCCATCAGCGCGCGTCCGATCGACAGCATCTGCTGCTCGCCACCGGACAGCGTGCCGCCGCGCTGGGCGATGCGCTCCTTGAGCCGTGGAAACAACGTGAACACCTTCTCGACGTCCTCGTCATAATGCTTGAGGTTGTCGAGGCTGGCGCCCATCTGCAGGTTTTCCATCACCGTCATGCGCGGGAAGATGCGCCGGCCCTCGGGTGACTGGGCGATGCGCATGCGCGCGATCTCGTGCGTCGGCATCTGGGTGATGTCGGTGCCGGCGAAGGTGATGGTGCCCGCGCGAGCGCGTGGGGCACCAAAGATGGTCATCATCAGCGTCGACTTGCCGGCGCCGTTGGCGCCGATCAGCGCGACGATCTCACCTTCGTTGACGGTGACGTCGACGCCGTTCAGCGCCCGTATGTTGCCGTAATAGGTCTGGACGCCCTTGATATCGAGCAATGTTGCGCCGGCCATTACTTACGCCCTCCGCGCGGCTTGGCTGTCGAGGATTTCCCGGTCGGCTTGGCCGCGGCCTTTCCGGAAGCCGCGCCAGCGGTCTTCCCGGAAGCTGCACTGGCAGTCTTTCCCGAAGCCGCGCTTGCGGTCTTCTCGGAAGCTGCAATGGCGGTCTTTCCGGAAGCATGGCTGGTCGCCACCTTGCCCGCATCGACGCGGCGCGAGAATTCCGTGCCCTTGCCCTGGCTGAGAAGCTTGGCCTGCTTGACCCATTCCTCACGTGCAATGCGTCCGTCAAAGGCGAGATAGGCTTCAGCGGCCTCGACATCGGCCTTCTTCCAGGCGCCGATCTGGTCGAAGTGGAAAATGCCGTGGTCGTTGAGCTTCTTTTCGTTGACCGTGCCGATGCCCTTGATGCGGGTCAGATTGTCGGCCTTGCCCGCCCGAGGGGCGGCGAGGCGGTTCGAAATGCCTTCGGCCTTCGCGGGCGCCTTGGCGGCCGCTTTCTTCGCCGCCGGCTTTGCCGCAGCCGGTTTTGCCGGCGAAGCGGACTTTGCAGCAGCGGGTCTGCTGGCAACGCTCGCCGCGCGCGCGTCGATCTGCGCCGCCTTGGAAGCGCCCTTCGACACCGTGACGCGTTCGCCCTCGCTGTGGCCGATCGTGTCGCTCACCGGTCCGGCGAGATATGAAGCCGAGGTGCCGGGGCCGTGCGCGGAGTCGGGGCCGGTATCCAGCTGTTCGATGACATCTTCGTCGCCGACCTCGGTCAGCACCGTCTCGACCTCCTCGTCGTCGACGCCGAGATAGGCGGCGATGACGCGCGGATCGGTCCGCACCGATTGCGGACTGCCGTCGGAGATCTTGCGGCCATATTCGAGCACCACGACATGGTCGGAGATTTGCATGACAACCGACATGTCGTGCTCGATCAGCAAGATCGAGGTGCCGGTGTTGTTCTTGATGTCCATCAGCAGCTCGTTGAGTGCTGCCGATTCCTTCGGGTTGAGACCGGCGGCCGGCTCGTCGAGGCAGAGGAGTTCTGGCCCAGTGCACATGGCACGCGCAATCTCCAGGCGCCGCTGCGCGCCATAGGGCAGGTCGCCGGCCGGATCGTCGGCACGATCGACGAGATTGGCCTTCTCCAGCCAATGCCTGGCCAGATCGATCGATTCGGCGGATGCCTTGCGGTAGCTCGGGAAGCCGAACAGGCCGAGCAGCGTATAGCCCGACGCCTTCATCAGCTTGTTGTGCTGGGCGACCAGCAGGTTCTCGAGCAGCGTCATGCCCGAGAACAGGCGGATGTTCTGGAAGGTGCGCGCCACCTTGGCGCGCGCCGGAATCTCATGGTTTGGCAAACGCTCGAGCATGAAGGTCGAACCATCGGCCCGGTTGAGCGTGATCATGCCTTCCGACGGTTTGTAGAAGCCGGTGATGCAGTTGAACACAGTGGTCTTGCCGGCGCCGTTCGGCCCGATCAAGGCGGTGATCTCGCCGCGTCGGGCCTGGAAGGACAGGTCGCCAATGGCGACCAGGCCGCCGAACTTCATCGACAGATGCTCGACCTGCAGGATGGCATCGTTCATGCCCGGGTTGGCCTTCTGAATCGGGTTCGTATTCATCAGCCGTGTCCCTCCTTGGTGAAGGAGCCCGATACGGCCCTTCGCTCCTTGAGGAAGGCTGTCGGCTCGCGGCTGCCGACGAAGCCACGCGGCTTCCACAGCATGACCACGACCATGGCTATGCCGAACAACAGCATGCGATAAAGCTCCGGGGTGAAATCAGGGCCGAATATCGCCTTGAGGAAGTCCAGCTCGCGCAGGATTTCGGTGCCGCCGATCATCACCAGCGCCGCCACGGCGATGCCGCCCAGCGAGCCCATGCCGCCCAGCACGACGATGGCAAGGATGATCGCCGATTCTAGGAAGACGAAGGATTCCGGGCTGACGAAACCTTGCCGTGCGGCAAAGAACGAGCCGGCAAAGCCGCCGAACATGGCGCCGGTGGCAAAGGCGGTCAGCTTGGTGGTGGTGGTGTTGATGCCGAGCGAGCGGCAGGCGATCTCGTCCTCGCGCAGGGCCTCCCGTGCGCGCCCGACCGGAAGGCGGCGCAGCCTGATGGTGACGAACGCGGTGAGGAAGCAGAGCCCCAGGATTAGGTAATAAAGGAAGATCTTGTAGTAGGCGCCCGACTGGGCGATGCCGAGCACCTTGGCGATGTAGTTCGGGTCGGAGACGTTGAACGACATCAGGCCGAAAAAGGTGACCTTGGGGATGCCGGAAATGCCGGCGGAGCCGTTGGTCACTTCGCGCCAGTTGATCAGCACCAGGCGGATGATCTCGCCGAAGGCCAGCGTGACTATCGCAAGATAGTCACCGCGCAGGCGCAGCACCGGAAAGCCGAGCATCACGCCCCAGAACGCTGCCATCATGCCGGCGGCCGGCAGCAGGATCCAGAACGACAGCCCGAAATGCGTGCCGAGCAGCGCATAGGCGTAGGCGCCGACCGCGTAGAACGCGACGTAGCCGAGATCGAGCAGGCCGGCGAGGCCGATGACGATGTTCAGGCCCCAGGCCAGCATCACATAGATCAGGATCTGGATGCCGAAATTATCGACCCATTTCAACGAGCCTTGAAAGCCGACCAGCAGAACGATCACGATCGGATACACCAAAAGCACGGCGACACCGATCTTGTTGAAGTTCCGGCGCAGGAAGCCCGGCGCCGTCGCGGCGGCGGCCGGAGCCTGAGCCTTTTCCGCCTTTGCCCGCTCCATCGCGGGCTGCGCGAAGCCGACATAGAGGAAGCGGCCGACGGCGGTGAGGATGACCACCGCGGCAAGCAGACCCCAGCGCTGCACCAGGATCAGTTCGTTCGAAATGTTCTGATCGGTCTTCAGGCCGATGAACAGCACGAACAGGCCAAGCGAAATGGCGCCGGCATAGAACGCCTCGCGAAGGGCGCGTTGAATGGGCGTGGCGACGACGTCGCGCTCCGGAGTAACGGTAACCGCCATGATCTCAGACCTTTTCGACTTCTGGCCGGCCCAGAATGCCGGAAGGCAGGAAGATCAGCACGATCGCCAGGATGGAGAAGGCGGCGACGTCCTTGTAGTCGATCGAGAAATAGGCCGACCACATGCTCTCGATGAAGCCGATCAGCAGTCCGCCGAGCACGGCGCCCGGCAGCGAACCGATGCCGCCGAGCACGGCCGCGGTGAACGCTTTGACACCCGGCGTGAAGCCGTCGGAAAATACCACCACGCCGTAGTACATCAGGAACAGCGTACCGGCGACGGCGGCCAGCGCGGCGCCCATGATGAAGGTGATCGAGATGGTGCGGTCGACGTCGATGCCGAGCAACGCCGCCATCTTGCGGTCCTGTTCACAAGCGCGCTGCGCTCGACCGAGCGCGGTCTTGTTGACCAGGTACCAGAAGATCGCCAGGAGGATAGCGGTGACCACGACGATGATGATCTGCTTCAGCGACACGCTGACGCCAGCGATCTCGTAGACCTTGGACACCATCGGCGGGACCGGCTTGTTGCGCGGGCCCTGCGTCACCTGGACGAAGTTGGACAGCGCGATCGACATTCCGATGGCGGTGATCAGCGGCGCCAGCCGGAACGACCCGCGCAGCGGCCGGTAGGCCACCTTTTCGATCGTCCAGTTGTAGAGGCTGGTGAGCAGCATCGCGACGACCATCATGATCAGCAGCGCGACGACGATCGGCACCGAATAGAACAACGCGCCGAGGATGAGGAAAACGATGAGGGCGGTGAAGGCGCCGACCATGAAGATATCGCCATGGGCGAAATTGATCATGCCGATGATGCCGTAGACCATCGTGTAGCCGATTGCGATCAGCCCATAGATCGATCCCAGCGTCAGCCCATTGATAAGCTGCTGGACAAAGTACTGCATGTGTACATGGCTCCCCTGGAATGTCGCCCATGCAGACGCATTCCTTTTCGTATTTCCCCTAGTCGTAAAGTTTCGAGCCCGGATTGCAACGTGATTTTTCAACCGTCATGCGTGTTTTGGCGGCACGCCCATCCGATTGCCCTTTTTTCCCATCCGGCCCCTGGACTATCGCGGACCCTAGCATTGGCCCAACGCAATGTCTTTGACGATTCGACCGCATCATGCGCTCCGTTTCGAAGAAATCGCCGTCAAAATTAGGTGATGAGAGGAATCGTTGCGTTCCTGACACGATCTGTTTTTTCGCTGCACTGCTTTCCGTTGGGTCAGGATTCCCTTTACTTGACCACAAAACCATGCGCGAACGGATCGCGGTCGTCGATGAAGATGGTGTTCAGTCCGGTCACCCGCGCCCAGCCGCCGATCGAGGGAATGATGGCCGGTTTGCCGGCAACGGTGGCGTCCTTTTCGACCTTGCCCTTGAACAGCGAACCGATGATCGATTCATGGACGAAGCTGTCGCCGGCCTTGAGTTTGCCCTTGGCGTGAAGCTGCGCCATGCGCGCCGAGGTGCCGGTGCCGCAAGGCGAGCGGTCGATCGCCTTGTCGCCGTAAAAGACGGCATTGCGTGCGTCGGCTCCCTCCACCGTGGGCTTCCCGGTCCACAGCATATGCGACAGCCGGTTGATGCCGGGGTTTTCGGGATGCACGAAGGAATACTTTTCGTTGAGCCGCTGCCTCACCACCGGGCTCCAGGCGATGAAGTCGCCCGCCGAATAGTCGGCCATGTCGCGATAATTCTTCTGCGGCTCGACAATGGCGTAGAAATTGCCGCCATAGGCGACGTCGACCGTGATCTCACCAAGTTGGGGGCATTCGACCGTCAGCCCTTCGGCGTAGAGGAAGGACGGCACGTTGGTGATGCGCACCTCCTCGACATAGTCGCCGACCTGCTTGTATTCGGCGATCACCAGACCGGCCGGCGTGTCGAGCCTGAGCACGCCCGGTGTCTTCGGCTTGATCAGGCCGTGCTCGATGGCCATCGTCACCGTGCCGATGGTGCCGTGGCCGCACATCGGCAGGCAGCCCGAGGTTTCGATGAACAGGATGGCGATGTCGCAATCGTCGCGCGTCGGCGGATAGAGGATCGAGCCGGACATCACGTCATGGCCACGCGGCTCGAACATCAGCCCGGTGCGGATCCAATCATATTTAGCCAGGAAATGCGCCCGCCTCTCCATCATCGTCGACCCCTGCAGCAGCGGGCCACCGCCGGCTACCAGCCGCACCGGATTGCCGCAGGTGTGGCCGTCTATGCAGAAGAAGGATTTCTTGGCCATGACGCTCCTCGAAAAAATCAAAACCGTAGCGGACTGAAGGGGGTCAGATCGATCGCCGGAGTCTGCCCCAGGACGAGTTCGCGGATCAACCTCCCGGTTGCCGCCGCCTGGGTCAGGCCGAGATGGCCGTGGCCGAAGGCATAGACCACCGATCGGCCTCCTGGCGCACGACCTATGACGGGTACCGAATCCGGCAGCGAGGGACGGAACCCCATCCATTCGCGCCCGCCTGAGGGATCGAGCCCCGGCAGGAACTTCTCCGCCTTCTGCAGCAGCGCCTTCGAGCGAGCATAGTTGGGCGGCCGCTCTATGCCGCCCAGTTCGACGGCGCCGCCGACACGCAGGCCCGTTTCAAGCGGTGTGATGACGAAGCCATGTCCGGAGAAGATCAGCTGCCGCTTCACGTCGAAGGCGCCCTTCGGCAGCGTCGTGTTGTAGCCGCGTTCGGTCTCGAGCGGAATGCGATTACCGAGCTGCCTCGCCAGCAGATGCGACCATGCGCCGGCGGCGACGACAAGGTGCTTGGCTTGCCGGGTCGTGCCATCCGCCAGTATCAGCGCGGCGCCGTCCTCGTTCGCCGCGACGCGGTAGATGCGAGCCATTTCAAAGCGGGCGCCCTTGGCCTGCGCATAGGCCCACACCGCCTTGCCGAGCAGTTTCGGATCGGCGACCGTCTTCCACCCCGGCACGAAGGTGCCCTTGACGAAGCGCGGCGAAAGTCCCGGCTGCAAGGTCGCAATGTCGTCGCCCTCGACATGGCGAAAGTCGATGCCGAAGCGCGCGCGCGCCGCCCAGCCCGGCAGCGAGGCGCGGAATTCGGCTTCGCTTTCGTAGAGTTCGAGCGAGCCGTCCTCGCGCAGCATCGGCCGCGTGCCGGAGCGATCGAGCAGGCCCATCCATTCCGCCTCGGCGAGCTTCATCATGCCAGCCTGAGCGGCGAGGCCCGCCTCGTATTTTTCCGGCGCACCGGCGCGCCAGAAGCGGATCAGCCAGGGCAGAAGCCTGGGCAGATAGGCTGGCGGGATGCTGAGTGGTCCGAGCGGATCGGCCAGCCATTTCGGCAGCTGCCGGATCATGCCCTTGTGCGCCAGCGGCAGCACGTCGGAGAAGGCAAAGGCAGCGGCGTTGCCGGAACTCGTCTCCTCGCAGATGCCCGTCCGATCGAAGATGGTGACCTTGCGCCCCGCCTCGGCGAGGAAGGCCGCGGCGCAGATGCCGATGATGCCGCCACCGATGATGGCGACGTCGAGTTGGGTGCCGCTTTCGCCGCTCACGTGCGGCCACCCATCTTGTGGTGAGGGAGCATATGAATGAACCCTATGCGAACGCCAGGACTCTCAAAACTTCGGCAGCGTCGGCCGCACCGCGAGCGCGTCCTTGATGATCTTTTCGACTGCCTTGCGGCGCTCGCCCGACAGCGGCAGGCGCGGCATGCGCACGCGATCGTTGGTTTGAATGGCGAACACTTCGGCAAGCTTGATGTTCTGCACCAGATAGGTCGAGACGTCGAGATCGAGCAGGGGCCGGAACCAGCGGTAGATGGCGAGAGCCTCCTCGCGGCGGCCCTGCTGCATCAGCTGGTAGATGGCGACGGGCTCGCGCGGGAAGGCGGTGACCAGCCCGGCCACCCAGCCGATGGCGCCGACTGACAAAGCCTCGAAGGCGAGATTGTCGACGCCGGTGAACAGATCGTAGCGAGTGCCGAGGCGATTGATGATCTCGGTCGAGCGGCGGATGTCGTCGGACGATTCCTTGATGGCGACGAAGCGCTTGTCCGATGCCAACTCCTCCATCTGGTCGACGGTGACGTCGACGCGGTAGGCGAGCCGGTTGGAGTAGATCATGACCGGCAGGTCGCCGGCCTCGGCGACGGCGCGCAGCGCTGCCACCGTCTCTTCCGCATTGGTGTGGTAGATCGGGCTCGGCACCACCATCAGGCCGTTGGCGCCCTCTTTGGCGGCGCGCCGGGCGATGCTGGCGGCTTCACGCGTGCCGGCCTCGTTGACCGTCAGCAGCACCGGCTTCTTGCCGGCGACCTTCTGCGCGGTCTTCAGAACCTCGATCTTCTCGTCATGGGAAAGCATTGGCCCCTCGCCAAGCGATCCGCAGACGATGATGCCGTCGCAGCCGGCCTCCATCTGCAGGCCAAAGCAGCGCTCCATCTCGGCATGGTCGAGGCGGTCGTCCGCGGTGAATTTCGTCGTAACGGCGGGGAAAACTCCGGCCCACATGGTCATTGCTCCATCTGATATATCAGCCGTATATCTGTTAAGAAACCGCCTGTCAATGCGGATTCTCCTGTGATATATCTAAAATATATCAATAGAGCGCGTTTGATATCCATGGAAGCAAGCATCGCATCCGAGCCGGCAGCGGCCAAAGCCTACCGTGTGCTGGAGCACATGATCGTCACGCTGGAGCTGGCCCCGGCGAGCTTTGTCACCGAGGGCACCCTGATCGAGAGGCTGGCGCTTGGCCGCACGCCGGTGCGCGAGGCGATCCAGCGGCTAGCCTGGGAAGGTCTGCTTGACGTGCGGCCGCGCGCCGGCATCGCGATTGCGCCGCTCCATCCCGGCGACTGGCTGCGCGTGCTCGACGCGCGCCGCGGCGTCGAGGTGGTCCTGGCCCGTTCGGCCGCCCGCTTCGTCACCCGCGAAGCCGCCGATCTGTTTCATGAAGCCGCCCTTGCCATGCAGAAGGCGGTGATCTCGGGCAACGTCCTTGCCTTCATCCAGGCCGACAAGGCGCTCGACGAGGCGCTGGCGCTCGCCGCCGACAACCCGTTCGCCGCCCGGCTGGCCGCCCCTCTGCAGACCCACAGCCGCCGCTTCTGGTTCCGCTACAAAGCCGACACCGGCCTTGCCGAATCCGCCGAACACCACGTCGCGTTGATCCGCTCGATCCTCGACGGCGACGAAGAGGCGGCCGCCAAGGATGCCAAGCGCCTGATGGCGCTGCTGCGCGGCCATGCCGAGGTGGCTGCAACACGCTGATCGGGCGGTTCAGATTCCTTGTGTGGTTGCGGTGACGGTATTTTCCCATCCGTCACCGGTCGCGAAGATGCAGCTCCGGCCCTGCACGTCGGTTACCAGCATCGACCATGTCCCACTTGCCGAGACATAGACTTCGACAATCGCAGTTGGCCCGACCACACCGTAGCCGATCTGCCTTTGTTGAAAGGTCTGCGCCAGTCCCGCGACAAGATCACCGTGGCCGCCGCAGACGAATTGCGCCTGCGCGGGCAGCGTCGGCAGCGCCAGCGCGGCGCCGACCGCGGCTATCCTGATCCATCGAAACGAAAATGTGTGTGCCATTGGGCACCTCCTTCGCCTTCACGGTCCGGCAAGGGAGGCACATGGGCAGCCTCAATATGCCGGAGCGTTCCAGGCCGGATCCGACGTCTTCATCACGTCACTCCTTCTGGTTTCCGGTCTGTCGTCTGGGAATTTCTATCGCATTCCCTGGATTCATTTCGGCCCTTGCGGCGTGCCGCAAGGCGACGATCCGCGTCAGGTTTCGGCAGGTTCGCGAAGTGCCGCCCATTTCAGCAGGGCGTCGAGGGCCGGGCATAGCGCCTGCCCCCAGTCGGTCAGGCAATATTCGACCTTCGGTGGCACCTGATGGTGCACGATGCGGCGCACGATGCCGTCGCCCTCCATCTGCCTCAACTGCTGGATCAGCATCTTCTGCGAGATCGCCGGGATCGACCGTTCAAGATCGGAGAAGCGTAGCACCTTGCCGCCGAACAGATGAAACAGGATCACCAGCTTCCAGCGGCCCTCGAGGATGCGCAGCACATTCTCCACGCCGCTCGCCGCGGACAAGGGCGTCAGTGCCTCAACCTTACCTTCTGGTAAGTACCTTACTTTTTCGTCGGTTCTTGTCATTTTTTCAGCATACCGCATTTTAGGGGTCGAACAAGGGCCGCGGACCTCGCGTTACCGGCCGGAATGCGAACAGGAGAATGGACCATGACCGTAAAACTTCCGCAGCCGCTGGCGGACTATTTCGCAGCCAAAAACAGGCACGACATCGACGCCATGCTCATCCCCTTCTCGCCGGACGCCACGGTCCGGGACGAAGGCGAAACCCATCAGGGGTCAGGCGCCATCCGCGACTGGATGGAGGCAACGACACGCAAATACCGTGTGACGGTCGAGGTCGCCGACGCGACCCCCAATGGCGATGCATGGCGGATCGCCGGCATCGTCTCGGGCAATTTCCCCGGCAGCCCGGCGACGCTCCACTACAACTTCACGCTGGCCGATGATCGGATCAAGCATTTGGAGATCGGCGCATGACCCTCCTGCAGAAATTCACGGTCGACGATCAGGAATTTGCCGGCAAGCGCGTTCTGGTCACTGGTGGCACCAAGGGCGCCGGCGAAGCCATCGTGCACAGGCTTTCGGCGGCGGGTGCGATGGTTGTCACCACCGCTCGCTCCGCGACCGAAGCATCATCGAGGACGCTGTTCGTGCGGGCCGACGTAAGTACCTTGGCAGGCACCGAGACAGTGGCCGCCAGTGTCATGAACCAGCTTGGCGGCATCGACATCATCGTGCACAGCGTCGGCGGTTCGAAGAGCCCCGGTGGAGGGTTTGCCGGACTGACGGAACAGACCTGGCAGGACGAGATCAGCCTCAACCTGCTCGCCGCGGTGCGGCTCGACCGCATGCTTGTGCCGCATATGATCGAGCAAGGCTCAGGCGCGATCGTCCACATATCGTCGATCCAGCGCCGCCTGCCGCTGCATGAATCCACCATCGCCTACGCGGCGGCGAAGGCAGCCCTTTCAACCTACAGCAAGGCGCTGTCCAAGGAACTCGGTCCGAGAGGCATTCGGGTCAACTCAGTGGCGCCGGGCTGGATCCACACCACCGCGTCGGAGGCGATGGTGAAGCGGCTGGCTGCCCATTCCGGTTCGGACGAGGAAACCGCCCGCCAGGGCATCATGGATGCGCTGGGCGGCATCCCGATCGGCCGGCCGGCATGGCCGCACGAGGTCGCCGAACTGGTGGCTTTCCTTGTCTCGAACCGGGCGGCATCGATCCACGGCGCCGAATACGTCATCGACGGTGGCACGATTCCGACCGTGTAGTGCCATGCAAAGGAAAGGGCGCGACAAAGCCGCGCCCTCGATTCGGTGAAAGTAGATCTCAGACCTCAGTTCATCGTCGGGATGACGAACTCGGCACCATCCTTGATGCCGGACGGCCAGCGCGACGTCACCGTCTTGGTCTTGGTGTAGAAGCGGAACGCGTCCGGGCCGTGCTGGTTGAGGTCGCCGAAGGACGATGCCTTCCAGCCGCCGAAGGTGTAGTAGGCGATCGGCACCGGGATCGGCACGTTGACGCCGACCATGCCGACCTGGACCCGTGAGGCGAAGTCGCGCGCGGCGTCACCGTCGCGGGTGAAGATGGCGACGCCATTGCCCATCTCGTGGTCGTTGGCGAGCTTGATCGCGCTCTCATAGGTCGGCGCCCGCACCACCGAGAGCACTGGTCCGAAGATCTCTTCCTTGTAGATGCGCATGTCTGATGTCACGTTGTCGAACAGGCAGCCGCCCATGTAGTAGCCGTCCTCGTAGCCCTGCATGGAGAAGCCGCGGCCGTCGACGACTAGCTTGGCGCCTTCCTTGACGCCGGTGTCGACATAGCCCTTGACCCGTTCAAGCGCCTGCGCCGTCACCAGCGGGCCGAAATCGGCGGACGAATCGGTCGACGGGCCGACCTTCAGGCTCTCGACGCGCGGGATCAGCTTTTCCATCAGCCGGTTGGCGGTGTCGTTGCCGACCGGGACGGCCACCGAGATCGCCATGCAGCGCTCGCCGGCCGAGCCGTAGCCAGCGCCGATCAGCGCGTCGACGGTCTGGTCCATGTCGGCGTCGGGCATGATGATCATGTGGTTCTTGGCGCCGCCGAAGCACTGCACGCGCTTGCCGGCGGCGGTGCCGCGCGAATAGATGTAATGCGCGATCGGCGTCGAGCCGACGAAGCCGATGGCCTTGATGTCGGGATCGTCGAGGATCGCGTCGACGACGTCCTTGTCGCCGTTGACGACGTTGAGGATGCCGGCAGGCAGGCCGGCCTCGAGGAACAGTTCGGCGATGCGCATCGGCACGCCCGGGTCACGCTCCGACGGCTTCAGGATGAAGGCATTGCCGCAGGCGATGGCCGGCGCGATCTTCCACAACGGGATCATCGCCGGGAAGTTGAACGGCGTGATGCCGGCGACAACGCCGAGCGGCTGGCGCATCGAATAGACGTCGATGCCGGGGCCGGCGCCGTCGGTGAATTCACCCTTCATCATGTGCGGGGCGCCAATGCAGACCTCGACCACTTCGAGGCCGCGCTGGATGTCGCCCTTGGCGTCGGCGATGGTCTTGCCGTGCTCGCGGGCCAGTATATCGGCCAGTTCGTCATAGTCGCGGGCGACCAGTTCGAGGAACTTCATCAGCACGCGCACGCGGCGCTGCGGGTTGGTGGCCGCCCATTTGGGCTGTGCCGCCTTGGCGTTCTCGACCGCCGCGCGCAGTTCCGCTTGCGAAGCCAGCGCCACCGTGCCACGCACCGAGCCGTCCATCGGCTGCATGACATCCTGCTTGCGGCCGCTGGTGCCGGCGACATGCTTGCCGCCGATGAAATGACCGTATTCGATCATGATTTCTCTCCCTTGTTTGTGATGGCGCATTGTCCGCCTTTGCGGGGCCAATGGCAACGCGAGCCAGAACGCAACCGTTGTGCGGAAAATAGATAGCAGTTGACGGAGGAGCATCAATTCTCGCAAATGATGGGGTGTAAATTCTGCAGCACGGATTGAGAGATTGAGTTCCTTCACTCCCCCGGGACTACCCCCATGAACTGGGATGACGTCCGCATTTTCCTCGCGGTGGCGCGCGCCGGCCAGATCCTTGGCGCCGCCAGGCGGCTGGAGCTCAACCACGCCACCGTCTCGCGCCGCATCGCCGCGCTCGAGGATGCGCTGAGGACCAAGCTGTTTCGCCGGCTGACCACCGGCAGTGAACTGACGCCCGCCGGCGAGCGCTTCCTCGACATTGCCGAGCGCATGGAAGGCGACATGATCGCCGCACGCTCAACCATCGCGGGCGAAGGCGACGATGTCTCCGGCACGGTGCGCATCGGTGCCCCGGACGGGTTTGGCGTCGCCTTCCTGGCCAAGCGTCTCGGCGCGCTGACCGCGCTGCACCGCGAACTGACGATCCAACTCGTGCCGGTGCCGCGCTCCTTCTCCTTGTCGCGCCGCGAGGCCGACATCGCCATCACGGTCGAGCGGCCGACCGAGGGCCGGCTGGTGGCGGGAAAGCTGGTCGACTACTCGCTCGGACTGTTTGCCTCGCGCGCCTATGCGCAAGTGCACGGCTTGCCCAAGACAGCCGCCGAGCTTGGCCAGCATACCCTCATCGGCTATGTGCCGGACCTCATCGTCAGCCCCTCGCTCGACTATGCCGCCGAGTTCAGCGCCGCCTGGCGCACCAGCTTTGCCATCTCCTCGGCGCTCGGCCAGGCCGAAGCGGTGCGCTCAGGCGCCGGCATCGGCATCCTGCACACCTTCATCGCCCGCTCGATGCCGGAACTGCTGTCCGTCGACGTCGTGGCGCCCATCCGCCGTGCCTACTGGCTGGTCTACCACGAATCGGTCAGGCCGCTGCGCCGCGTCCAGATCGTCGCCAGCTTCATTACCAAGGCGGTCGAGCGCGAGCGAAACTTGTTCGTTTAGACATACCGCCTTTTCCTCGCCACAAAATCGATGACTGTGACACCGGGCGCGCAATTCTGCCGGTCGCCCGGTGGAATTTCGCGCCATGGGGTGGGGACATTCAGAAAGCTGCCGGATAGACATGCGAGCCGATCTTGCCATCCTGCCGCTGCTCTTCTTCTCGGCTTGCGCCAATCCGTGGACGAAGGTGCCGGAAGCCGAACTGCCCAAGCCGATCCGTGCTGCGATGGCCCGGCCCTCGCCTCTCGTCATCGGTAATTATTGCGGCCCCGGCACCCGCACCGGCGATCTGTCGGCCCGGCCGGTCGACCGCCTTGATGCGGCTTGCCGGACCCATGACGCCTGCTACATCGCCCGTCACAACCATTGCGACTGCGACGGCACCCTTGTCGCCTCGGCGAAAGCGATCCGCGACGACAAGACGGCGCCGCGCAAAATGCGCGGCGAGGCGGATCTCCTGATCGCCACCTTTGCCATTCCCGTCTGCAAGGTCTTCCCGCAAGGCTTCATGCCGCCGCGCGACCCGGCGCAATTGAACGCCCTGAAGGCCGGAGCGACTGGGTGAACGGCCGAGCATCCATCGCCCTCGTCCTGTCTGGCCTGGCGCTCACGGTGCTTGCCGGCTGCACCAGCGCTGGCCGCGATGCCTGCGACGTCCTGCAAGGCCAACAAGCCTGCGCGCGTCCTTCGCTGTCGGCTGGCACATCCGGGCCGCGGGTCGCCGCCGCGCAATTCTTCGGGGTCGCCGGCGCCAGCGACTACGAGAAGCGGTTCCTGGCGCTGCTCGCCCACAACCAGATTGGTGCCATGGATCGCGCCAATGGCACCGGTCCTTTCGGTCACGATTATCATGACATCCGCGACGGCAACTTCCAGGCGACCTACCGGACGCTGCGGCAACTGGCCGGACCGGTTGCCGAAATGCATCTGCCGCCGGCCGGCAGCGACAGCGGCGGGGGCCATTTCGACGGGCGCTGGCGGGTGTCGCGGCAGACCCTCTACATCGACGCAGCGGCGCGGCCTTCGGCGCCAAAGATTTTCGAGTTTTCAGGGCTGCAGGCGCGCAGCGTCGAGATCGTGCTGCGCCAGGCTGGCACACAGCCGGCCGACATCGAAGGCACATGCGACGGCGCGTTGGCAATCCGCGCCGGCGGCGGTTCACATACCATCGCCATGGGCACGGCATTCCGCTTTCGCTTGTCAGGCGAGGACGACACGGTCAGCCTGTTCCCGAGCGAGACCCTGAACCGCTGCAGCCTCGGCGTCCGCTCCAACCTAGGCCCGACCAGCGCCCCGCTCACCATCCTGCGCGAAGAGGTCGCCGACCCGGTGCTCGCCGGCTTCGACAGTCGCTACCAACGCTGCCCGACGCCCGACGCCGCAGGTCTCGACCCTCTTGGCCGTGCCTTCTATGCCAGCCGCTGGCTGTCGCAGACCTGCGCCTTGCCGATCGGCAAGCCGCGCCTGCTGCGCAAGTCGCGTGACGGCTTCAATGCCAAGGTCGAGGCCCTGATGGGCGCCCCGCTGTCCGACAGCGCCATCGACAAGGGCGATCCGGGCCTGCCTCTCGACTTCTCGAAGGCACCAAGGCTCAAGCTGATCTATCTGTCGTCGCTGGAGTTCAAGGCGGACTTTTCCGGCCGCATCATGGAACGGCTGATCCGCCACCATGCCGCCCTTGGCACCAAGGTGCGCATCATGGTCACCGACGTGCTGGAGCGCGACAAGGACGATGCCCTGTTGCACCGGCTGGCGGCCGAATTCCCCAATGTCGAGTTGCAGGAATATCGCTGGCGGGCGGACCAGGGCGCGCCGATCGACGAGCAGCTGTCGCAATTGCACAAGACCCACCATGTCAAGATGCTGGCCACGCTGGCGCGGGACCCTGGCCGCTCGCGCGTCATCATCGGCGGCCGCAACATCCATGACGGCTTCCTGTTCCACCAGCCGGTCGATCTGTCGCGCTATCCGGACCTGCAGCACTACGGCAAGACCGACGGGTTTTCGCTGAACTACTATTCGAACTGGAGCGACTTCGACATCGAGTTCGCCGACCCGGCCACGGTCGAGACGCTCGCGGCGCATCTCTCGACATTGTGGTTGCGCGACGCCGACACCAACATCGCGCGCCCCTTCTCCATTCCGGTCCGTTCCGATGGCCGCCGCCCGCCGGGCACGGCGCGGCACTTCATTTCCGTGCCCTACGAGGATGGCCATGCGCTGGAGGATTACTTCGTCGAACTGGTCGACGCCGCTCAGCATCATATCCAGATCGTCAATCCCTACCTCAACCTGACGCCGAAACTTGGCCTCGCCTTCGACCGGGCCCTGGCCCGTGGCGTCAGGATCGACATTATCGGCCGCATCGATCTCAAGGGCGATATCGGCGGCAAATTCCTCACCGCGCTCAACAAGCTGTTCGTCGAGGAATATGGCGACCGCATCAACATCCGCGAGTTCAAGGCGCCCGATGTCGTGCTGCATTCCAAGATCATGATGATCGACGAACGGCTGGTCGCCATCTCGTCGGTCAATCTCAACAACCGCAGCTTCTTCCACGACTCGGAGAACGGCATGATGGTCCTGGACCCGGCCTTCTACGCCAGGATGAAGCCGATCTATGACGACTATCTCGCCCACTCAAACCCGGTCGCCACCAAGGTGACGATACCGTGGGCCTATCGCCTGCTGTTCGACGAGGACTGGGTCAAGCAGGCGTTCTGACCTCTCGCGCCCGCTAGCGCAGATAACGCTCCTGCGCCAGGGCGCGGACATCGATGTCCGGTACCCGGCTGGAGATGATGTCGGCCAAAACCTTGCCTGAGCCGCAGGCCATGGTCCAGCCGAGCGTGCCATGGCCAGTGTTGAGATAGAGGTTGGAAAGCTCGGTGCGGCCGATCAGCGGCGGGCCGTCGGGCGTCATTGGCCGCAGCCCGCACCAGAACGTCGCCTCCCGCATGGCGCCGGCGCCCGGAAAGAGATCGCCGACCGAGTATTCCAGCGTGCGCCGCCGCGATTCGTGCAGCCTGAGGTCGAAGCCGGAAATCTCTGCCGTGCCGCCGACGCGGATGCGGTCGCCGAGCCGGGTGATCGCCACCTTGTAGGTCTCGTCCATCACCGTCGACACCGGTGCCGCGGCGGCGTCCTGGATCGGCACGGTGATCGAATAGCCTTTTACCGGATAGACCGGGATCGGCCGCTTCACCCGGCGCATGAACGCCGCCGAGTAACTGCCCAACGCCATCACATAGGCGTCTGCGGCTTTCCAGCCCTTGCTGGTAGAGAGATTGGCGATGCGGTTACGGCTGCGGATGACGCGCCAGATGGTCACGTCGTATTCGAACTTGACGCCACGCGCCACGCAAAGCTCGGTCAGCCTGTCGGTGAACATCTTGCAGTCGCCGGTCTCGTCGCCCGGCAGCCTGAGACCGCCGACGATTTTCTCGCGCACCCCGGCCAGCGCCGGCTCCGCCCCGATGCAGCCGTCCTGGTCGAGGATCTCGTAGGGCACGCCATATTTCTTCAGCACCTCGACATCGCCGGCGGTGCCATCGAGCTGCTTTTGCGTGCGGAACAGCTGCAGCGTGCCCTGGGTGCGCTCGTCATAGGCGATGCCGGTCGCTTCGCGCAGCGCCTTCAGAGTGTCGCGGCTGTACTCGGCCAGCGGCACCATGCGCGACTTGTTGATCGCATAGCGCTCGGCCGTGCAGTTGCGCAGCATCTTGATCAGCCAAGTCCACATATGCGGGTCGAATGCCGGCCGCACCACCAGCGGGCCATGCTTCATCAGCAGCCATTTGATCGCCTTCAGCGGAATGCCCGGCCCGGCCCAGGGCGAGGCATAGCCGGGCGAAATCTCGCCGGCATTGGCGAAGCTGGTTTCCAGCGCCGGGCCTTTCTGGCGGTCGATCACCGTCACCTCGTGGCCGGCCTCGGCGAGATAATACGCCGTGGTCACCCCGATCACGCCACTGCCCAGCACCATGATTTTCATCATTCACTCCTTGCCGCGCCACGTCCTTCAGGACGCCAATGGACGCGGCCGCATTTTCGATTTGCGCATGATCCCTTGCGAAAATCGATGCCGATTTTCGAGACCATGCGCCGTTGCCCATTCACGCCGCCGAGGGACCGGGGTCGTCGTCCTCTGTCTGCCGCATTCCGGCTCTCTCGCCAAGAGGCCGCCTGTCGGCCGCGGCGCTATAGACGAGGCTGAGCCCATGCGGTCGCCTCATCTCGGCGCGGGATTTCTCCTGGACTGCCCGCCGCGCGGCCTCCGGCTGGTAAAGCACGGCCTTGATAAGGATCGACTCCCGCCTGCCGTCGGGATGTCCGATCGATATAATCTGGCCCACAGCCATGCCGAGCATGCAGAGCCCGCGCCGCGTTGCGACCGACAGGCTGGAGCCGACCGGTCCGCGAACCTCATTTTGCACCAGGGTTCGCGTCTCGGCAGGTCCGGCATCTATACAAAACACCACT
Organism: Mesorhizobium sp. RCAM 05099; assembly: GCF_059683685.1. Taxonomy (NCBI): domain Bacteria; kingdom Pseudomonadati; phylum Pseudomonadota; class Alphaproteobacteria; order Hyphomicrobiales; family Phyllobacteriaceae; genus Mesorhizobium; species Mesorhizobium sp. RCAM 05099. The sequence goes on along the minus strand of NZ_CM185035.1, from coordinate 1,002,468 downwards.
CTGCTGTTCAGCGTAACGATATCGGATCCGACTGAATCGGTAGGGACGACATCGGCGGTTGAAAGTTTCTGCTCGAGCATGTGCACAATCGGATCCGCGAATGCCCGCCGGCGCTCCAGCATGACTTCGAGGACGGCGAAGTCCTTCCTCGTCAGACGGCAATTCGTGCTTGTCATAGCCCCCTCCACGCTCATGACCGCTGCTGGCCGGAGGCGGGCACGTCGACAGATTCGACGGTCACCGACAGTTCCCGGCCGCCACGGCTGCTCCAGCACACCACCTGTCCGACGGTCGCACCGATGAGCGCCGTCCCCATCGGCGTCAGCACCGAGATCCTGCTTTCGGCAATGTCGGCCTCACCCGGATAGACCAGCGTGATGCGCTGCGTGTTTCCGCCTTCGCCGCTGATTGTCACCGTGGAGCCCATTCGCACGACGTCGGCCGGCATGGCCGCGGCGTCCGTGACGACGGCCCGATCCATTTCCGAAAGCAGATCTTCGGCCGTCTCGGGCGCGCGATCGAGATACGCCCTCGCCGGGCCCGTCAGCCTGTCGTGGTCGGCATCGCTGACCAGCAGCTGGCTCTGTGCGGGTAGTCCTGTTGCATGTTGCATGGCAAACCTCGTGAATTGGCGCATCGAACAGATGCGCGCTTGCCGCCCTTCCGATGGCGGCTTGATAAAAAGCCGACAGCCGCGAGGCCGTCTGGCTTGAGGATGGTGATGTCAGGTAGAGATGCCCCGGTTCGGACGGACGCCAAAAGGCGACCGTGCCGGGGCTACGATCCCGCGATCGGGCAGACCCTGAACAAGGTTCTGATATGGGCGAGGTTGCTCATGCCCCGAACCTTGCCGACAGGCGTCCGCTTGTCAAGCGCGGCCAAAGCGCTCAACCGCCGACATAGTCCCGATGAAAGCGCGGGCCGAGGCTGGTCAGGATTTCATAGCCGATGGTACCGGCATGGCCGGCCGCGTCATCGACGCTTTGCGAGGAGCCGAGCAGCTCGACGAGGTCGCCATCGCGCAGCTTGCCGGACGGCAAGGCGGATATGTCGAGAATGATCGAATCCATCGACACCCGCCCGAGGAAGGGCAACCGCACGCCTTCGAACCAGGCCGCGGACGCCGCGCGTCGATGCCAGCCATCGGCATAGCCAAGCGAGATTGTCGCAGCGGCGAGAGGCGCCGTTGTCTTGTACGTGTGGCCATAGCCGACACCAACGCCGGCCTCCAGCATCCGTGTCTGGACGACCTTGGCCTCCAGCCGCACCACCGGCAGCATCGGGTTCGGCCTGGCCGGCGTCGGATTGATGCCGTAGAGCGCCGCGCCAGGCCGGGCGAGATCGTAGTGAAAGCGCTGCCCAAGAAAGATGCCGGACGAATTGGTGAGCGAGGCCGGCGCCGACGGCAGCATCGTGCGCAGCCGCTCGAACGCCAGTCGCTGCCGCTCATTGGCCGGATGCTCCGGCTCGTCGGCGCAGGCCAGATGGCTCATCACGAAGCGGATGTCGATGCCGTCAAAGGCGCGCGGATCGAGAGCGATGCGCTCGACATCCCGTGGCGGCATGCCAAGCCGCGACATGCCGCTGTCGACCTGGATTGCCGCCGGCAGCTTCCGGCCGGCACGGCTGGCGGTCTCGCGCCAGGCGGCCAGTTGCGCGAGACTGTTGACGACGGCGGAAAGGTCGGCCGCCGCGGCATCCGGCTCGGCACCGGGCGGAACGCCGTTCAACACGAAAATGGCAGGACCCGGCCCTAGCGAACGGCGCAAGGCGATACCCTCGCCCAGAAGCGCGACGAAGAAGATCTCGCAACCTTCGCGCAGCAGCGCCGCCGCCACCTGGCTCGCCCCAAGCCCGTACCCGTCGGCCTTGACCACGCCGGCGCAGCGCACGCCGCCCAGCAGCGCTTTCAGCCGCCGGTAGTTTTCACGGATCGCGCCAAGGTCGATGGTGAGGACGGCCCCAGCCGCCGCTTTGCTTGTGGCGGTGACGTCCTCGGACGGCGACTTGTTGGGGGCGTCGTTCATGGCGACCCTTCTAATGCATGTCGCCCAAAAGTGGCTTTGGTTTTGGGACAACGACATGCATGCAAACAGAGATTAAAGCGCGACGTGTGAATCCGTATCGGCGTGGCGCGCTTTAGCGGCGGATAGACATCAATAGGACCGTCGGGTCAGCGCGGCAACTGCGGCCGTTTCAACCGCCGATCGTCCGGCTATCGCACCAGATGCCGGAACGCCGCCACCACCTCTTCATAGACATGACGCTTGAACGGCACGATCAGGTCGGGAAGATCGCGCATCGGCCGCCATGACCATTTGTCGAATTCGGCGGTGTGGTTGCCCGGCGGTGGATTGATCTGGATCTCGCGGACATCGCCGTGGAAGCGGAAGGCGAACCATTTCTGCGTCTGGCCGCGATACCGCCCCTTGTAGGCAACGCCGACGAGCTCATCCGGCAAATCGTAGTTGATCCAGCCCGGCGCCTCGGCCAGCAGGGAGACGCTGCGCATGCCGGTCTCTTCATAGAGCTCGCGCTCCGCCGCCTGCAACGGCTCCTCGCCCTTGTCGATGCCGCCCTGCGGCATCTGCCAGAGCTGCGTCGTGCCGGCAAACTCGCTGTCCGGTTCGGCAATGCGATGCCCGACCCAGACCAAGCCATCGGCATTGAGGATCATCAGCCCGACACAGGGACGGTAGGGCAACGTTTCGCGATCAATCTTTTTCTTCTTTGGCATCAGTCAGTCTTTCCAACCGTCTTGCGACCGGGCCGTGGCTAGCCTTTTTGCGGATCGATCGCCACCGCCGAAATCGGCACGATCTCGATGCCGCGTTTCTTGGCTTCGACCACCCAGGACGACACCGTGTCGACCGTCAGGTCGAAGGCCGAGCCGATGCCGACGGCAAAGCCTTTGGCACGCGCGGTGGCTTCCAGCCCGTCGAGTTTCTTCAGGATGGCGCCACGATCCTGGACGGCATCGATCGCCGTGTCGCCGGAGACGAAGGGCACGCCGTCCTTCAGCGCCAGGTCCGGTGCGAGGCTGCGCGCCGACGAACCATCATCGATATAGGCGAGCCCGCGTTTGCCGAGCTCGGCCATGAACGGCTCCATCGCCGCCGGGTCGGCGGAAAAGCGCGCGCCCATGTAGTTCATGACGCCGGTATAGTTTGTCGTTCGCGACAGCGCCCAGTGCAGGTTCTTCAGATTCTCGTCCGCGCTTGCCGCCACCGTCAGCGTGTTGCGGCCCGGGTTGACGTTCGGATAATCGAACGGTTCGAGCGGCACCTGCATGACGATCTCGTGGCCGCTCTGCCGCGCCGCCTGCATCCAGCGGCCGATGCTGTTGCCTTGCGGCGCGAAGGCCAGCGTCACCTCCGCCGGCAGCCTGGCGATGGCCGCCTGGGTGCCGGTCTGCGAAACCGCGAGCCCGCCGATGACGATCGCCACGCGTGCGCCGCGCGCGCCGGACCAGGGCCGCGCATAGACGTCGAACGGCCGCCGGCCATCGGCGGCGCGCACGGGCAACGGCCCGCTGTCGCTGGCTTCGATCAGCGCCTTGTCTGGAATATGTGCGATCTTCAGATTCTGGCCGATGGTCGACGGATCGTGGATGACGATGGACGCCTTGGGCGGGCCATCGCCCTCTTCCGTCTGCACATGAATGATCTGCGGCCCGCCCGTCTTTGTCGGCGTCTCCGCCTTTGGCGCGGCGACCGGGGCCAACGCGGCCGGCGCTGCGGCGGGTTCGGCGGCCGCGGTCACTTTCGGTGTCGAAACGGCAACCTCTTGCGGCTTTCGAAACGGCTTTTCCCGGAGCGCGATCGCACCGGACACGCCGACCACCGCGAGCACGACGACGGACGCCATGACCGCGCCTGAGCTCACCTTGCCGGCGGCGCGCGGCGACCGGACGGTCTGTCCGAGCGGGCGTTCGATGTCCTTGCCTATGTCAGCCAAGCCATATCCCCGGGCGCATGATCCCGAAAAGGGAACCTTTCGAAAAAGACATGTGCGCATTCATCAATGTCGGCACGCCCTGGCGCCGTACCACCAGGCGCCCTGTTCCCCGAATCAAACTGCCGGGACCTTCCGGTCCCGGCAGCATCGCATCGCTTCGTTCATGCGGCCAGAGCTGATTGCCCCGGCCCGGGAGCCTCGGATCCAAAAGGTTTTGGGAAAATCCGATGCTCAAACAAAAAGATAGAGCGGCGCGTGCGCCGCTCTGGACCGTTACTGGTTGAGCACGGCCTTTTCCGGATTGGGCGGGAAGGCCGGGTCGGTCTTCTGGCCGCGCAGCAGCTGCTCGGCATAGATGAGCTGCAGGTCGTCCTTCGGATCCGGCGGCACATAGGCCGCCGAGCCCGAGCCGGTCGAGCTCTCGTCGGCGCCCTTGATATGGCCCTTGAGGTCGGATTCGCCGCGCGTCAGGTCCCTGCCCTGCAGTTCCGGCGGCAGCGGCTGGTCGACCTTGATGTCGGGCGTGATGCCCTTGCCCTGGATCGATTTGCCGGACGGCGTGTAATAGAGCGCCGTCGTCAGCCGCAGCGCACCATTCTCGCCGAGCGGGATGATGGTCTGCACCGAACCCTTGCCAAAGGACTGCGTGCCGACCACCGTGACGCGGCGCAGATCCTGCAACGCGCCGGCGACGATTTCCGACGCACTGGCCGAGCCGCCATTGACGAGAACGATCATCGGCTTGCCGTTGATGTCGTCAACCTGCTTTGGCTTGGCGTCGAAGCGGGTGACGTCCTTCGGATCGCGGCCGCGCGTCGAGACGATCTCGCCACGATTGAGGAAGGCATCGGACACGCTCACCGCCTGGTCGAGCAGACCACCCGGATTGAGGCGCAGGTCGAGCACATAGCCCTTGAGCTTGTCGTTCGGCACCTGCTTCTTGATGGTGTCGATGGCGTTCTCGAGGTCGTCATAGGTCTTTTCGGTGAACGAGGTGATCTTCATGTAGCCGATATCGTTCTCGACCCGGAACTTGACCGCCTTGACCTTGATGATGTCGCGCACGACCGTCAGTTCGATCGGCTTGTCGGCGCCCTGGCGCAGGATGGTGAGCTTGATCGGCGTGTTGACCAGGCCCCGCATCTTCTCGACCGCGTCATTGAGGGTCAGGCCGCGAACCTCTTCGCCATCGATCTTGGCGATATAGTCGCCGGCGAGCACGCCTGCCTTGGCGGCCGGCGTATCGTCGATCGGCGTGATCACCTTGACCAGGTCGTTCTCCATGGTGACTTCGATGCCGAGGCCGCCAAACTCGCCCTTGGTCTGGACGCGCATGTCCTGCGCCTGTTCGGCGTTCATGTAGGAGGAGTGCGGGTCAAGCGAGGCAAGCATGCCGTTGATGGCGTTCTCTACCAGCGACTTGTCGTCGGGCGGTGTCACATACTGTGCCCGCACGCGCTCGAAGATGTCGCCGAAGATCGCCAGTTGCTTGTAGGTCTCCGACCCTGCAGCGTTCGCCGCCGAGCCGGGCGTGCCATAAACAAGGCTCATGGCGGACGCGCCCATCAGCGCACCGGCAAACAGAAGCGACAATTTCCGCATTATTCACGTCCTTCCAGAAAAACGGTCCGCCCACCATGGGGCCGGATCGACGGGTTTTCCATCCTTGCGGAACTCGACATAGAGTTCCGGCGTGGCATTTCCATTCTTCGAAACCGAGGTGCTCGCCACCCGGGCTTCTCCCATCGCACCGACCGGCTCTCCTGCGAGCACTGATTGGCCAGTCGCGACGCTGATTCTGCTCATCCCCGCCAAAACGACATGATAGCCGTCGCCGGCGTTCAGGATCAAGAGTTGACCATAAGAGCGAAACGGCCCCGCATAAAGCACATTTCCATCCGCCGGTGCGGTGACGATGGCTCCCGATTGTGTCGCAACCATGTCGCCAAGCATCACTGCGCCGTTACCGTCATCGCTGCCGAATCGCCGTTTGATGCGGCCGGTCACTGGCAGCGCGATCTGTCCCTGAAGTGCTGAAAAGGGTGCCGCCGCGGCAAGTTGATTGCTTTCCGGAACAGGCAGAGATGCCAGCTCCGCCGGCGCCGATGTCTTGTCGGCGTCCGCGGTCTTCTGCTCGGCCGCCTTGGCCGCATCCGCCGCCTTGCGGGTCTTGTCGGCCTGCGCTTCGAGCGAGGCGATCAGCTCCTTCAGGCTGCCGGCCCCGGCGGCGAGCGCCTCGGATCGCTGCTTTTCAGCCGCCATTTCCGTTTGCGTGTCGGCTTCGAGCTTCTGCTTGGCTTCCAGCAGCATGCCCAGCCGCTTCTTTTCCGCCGCCTGGTCGCCGACCGCCGCCGTCAGCCGCGCTCGTTCGGCCTCGATCGAGGCCGTTACCCGCGACTGCTCCTTGAGATCGGCCAGCAGGATATCCGTCTGCTGGCGCAGCTCCGGCACCACGGCGCCGAGCAGGATGGCGCTGCGCACCGACGACAGCGCGTCCTCCGGCTTGACCAGGATCGCCGGCGGCGGGTTGAGCCCCATGCGCTGCAGCGCGCCCAGCACCTCGGCCAGGACGTCGCGTCGCGCCACCAGCGAGGCGCGGATCTTCTGTTCCTGGCTCTTCAGTCCTTCCAGCCTGGCGCCGATATCCTCGATGTCCTGGCCAAGCTTCTGCTCGGTCATTGCCGACTGGATCAGCGCGGCGGTGATCGAGGCGTGGTCCTTCTTGATCGTCGCGATGTCGGCGGAGAGCTTGGCCAGCCGCTCCGACGACAGCGTGATCTCTTTCGAAACCCGTTCGTATTCGGCCCGGCTCTGGTCCGGATCGGGAGCCATGTCGAGCGTGTTCTCGGCCCGCGCAGCATGGAACGACAGGACAAGCGCCGCCGCCGCGATGCCGCAGCGCGCGCGCCATGAGCCCGTTCTCGATTTCCAGCCTTCAGACATTCGGTGTCGACTCTATCTGCGGCTTCGTTAACGAACCATCAACCATGTTTGGAGGGCTCGCTTGTTGGCGCAATCTTGCGCGGCAATGGGGCGGAAATCCGGGCAGGTCGCGCCAATTCCCCGATTTATGAACGGTGATAGGGATGGCCGGACAGGATCGTGGCGACCCTGTAGAGCTGCTCGCCGAGCATCACGCGCACCAGCTGGTGTGGCCAGGTCAGTGCGCCGAACGAGACCACCAGATCGGCCTGGTCGCGCAGTGACTGATCGTGGCCATCGGCGCCGCCAATGGCGATGACCAGCGCCTTGCGGCCGCCATCGCGCAGCAGTCCGATGCGTCCGGCGAATTCTTCGGAGGAAAAGCTCTTGCCGCGTTCGTCGAGCAGGATCAGCGCCATGCCAGGCTGCAACTGCGTCTGCAGCCTCTGGCCTTCCTCGCGCCGCCGCTCATTGGCGGTTTGCGCGCGCCCCTCGGCGATCTCGGCCACGCCGGCAAATTCGAGCCCCACCGCCGGGCCGCTTTTGGCGAAGCGCTCGAAATAGCGGTCGGCGAGCTGCTTCTCGGGGCCGGCTTTCATTCGGCCCACGGCATGAACTGATATCTTCATCCTCGCCCCTACAAGCCGCTAATGCATGTCACCCAAGGGTGGAAACCGGTTTTGGGGCAATGGCATGCATCAAAACAAAGGCGGCTTAGTGGAGGGTTTCTTCCTCGAGATCCGGCGCCTGCCACATCTTTTCGAGATTGTAGAATTCGCGGACTTCGGGGCGGAAGACATGGACGATGATGTCGCCCGAATCGATCAGGACCCAGTCGGCGCCGGCCAACCCCTCGACGCGCGCCGTGCCGAGACCGGCATCCTTGAGCGCCTTGAGCAGGTGATCGGCGACAGCCGAGACATGACGGTGCGATCGGCCCGAGGCGACGACCATGTAGTCGCCGAGGCTCGATTTCCCCTGGATGTCGATTGAGACGATGTTTTCGGCCTTGGAGTCTTCCAGACTGGCAAGGACTGTCTTGATGGCGCGGGACACGGCGTCGTTTACGCTGATCCCGGCCGGCGAAGGCACGATATAGGCCTTCTTCCGCAGTGCTGTTCTCAGTGTATTTCCTTTCGCAGCAAGAACAACCAAATCACCCCTAAAGCAGGTGACACCGCTTAGATAGGCAGAGTTCCGTTGCAGTTTCAAGACGGAGCCCTAATTGCGGGCGAACTCATTGCGGGCCCGATTGTTCCACGCGACACGCAAAAGATCGGAACCCAGGCGTCCTGCAAGGGTTATCGGCTGACCGACAAACCGGAATCCCGCCATGCCAATCGACCCGCAAAATGCCTTCCTCACCGTCCAGGCCGGCCTCGCCCAGCTAAGCACGCTGATCGTTTCCTATTCCTTCTCGGCCATCGGCGCCGTCATCCTGCTGATTGTCGGCTACATCATCGCTGGCCTTGCCGAGCGTTCCATATTCGCTGGCCTCGGCCATATCCACGGCTTCGACGCGACGCTGCGGCATTTCTTCTCCAAGATCGTCCGCTATGCCATCCTGATCCTCGTCACGATCATGGTGCTCGGCCAGTTCGGGGTGCAGACCGCGTCGATCATCGCCGCGATCGGCGCCATTGGCCTCGCCATCGGCCTGGCGTTGCAGGGCACGCTGCAGAACATCGCCGCCGGCATCATGCTTCTGGCGCTGCGGCCATTCCGCATCGGCGAATCGGTCGAGGTCGGGTCGATTGCCGGCACGATCGAGGAGATCGGGCTGTTCGCGACGAAGCTGCGGACCGCCGACGGCATCTATGTTCTCGCGCCCAATTCGACCCTGTGGAACCAGCCGGTACGCAATTTCACCCGCAACGGCGTGCGCCGCAGCGACATCACGCTCAGCATCGGCTCCTGGAACGACATCGACCGCGCCCAGAAGACACTGCTCGCCATTGCCGCTGCCGAGCGCCGGGTCAAGCGCGATCCGGCGCCGATCGCCTTCGTGGCGACCCTTGGCGAAAGCACGGTGTCGATTACGCTGCGCTACTGGACGCCGTCGGCGGATTTCTTCGCCACCCAGACCGATCTCACCAAGCGCGCCAAGCAGGAATTCGACAGCGAAGGCATTTCGATCCCCCTGCCGCCACCGGAGGCACCGGCGCCGGAAGCCCGCCGGCAATAATCAGCTACTTCTGTGGCGGTCCTGTTCGTCCGGCGCAAAGGCGAGTTCCACCGGCAGCGGCGCCTGCGCCGTCATCGGCGCGAAGCTGCCGGTCTCCGTGGCGGGAACCGGCAGCGTCGTGAACACGCGCAACAGCACGAACAGGCAGAAGGCGCAGGCGATGACGATCGCCACATAGATGAAAGCCTGCGTGCCGAAGACCGCCGACAGCGCCGTCACGATGCCCGGCACGATGAAGCCTGAAAGCGACCATGCAAACAACAGCGAGCTGGACAGCGCCACCATGTCGTCCTTGCCGGCGCGGTCGGCGGCATGCGCGCTGGCCAGCGAATAGATCGATTCCGACGCGCCGTCCCAGATGATGTAGATCACCACCAGCGCCGCCAGCGCGCCACCGTCGAAACCGAGCGCGAACATGCCCGCCGCGGCGGCAAGCGCGGATGCCGCGACCAGCACATAGCGGCGGTCGGTACGGTCGGAAATCCAGCCAAGCGGTATCTGCAGGATCAGCGTGCCGACCGGCATTGCCGAAAGCAGCAGCGCCACATCGGCCTGGCTGTAGCCCTTGGCCGTGGCGTGGATCGGCGCAAAGCCGGCAATCGACATCGACAGGCCACCGACCGCCAGCATGCCGGCAACGCCGACCGGCGAAATCCGCCAGGCCCGGCCGAGCGCCACCGAGGCCGCTTGCGGCGCCGGCGGCTGGGCCAGCCGCGTCATCCCGACGGGGAGGATCGACAAAGCGGTGAACACGATGCCGATCAAGGGCGCATCCGCCGTCCTGATATCGACCAGCGCCAGCGTCGCGTACCCGACGCCAAGCCCGGCGACATAGGCAACGTAGAAGAAAGCCATCACCCTGCCGCGTATGGCGTTGGCAACGGCATCGTTCAGCCAGCTTTGGGCAACGATGAACAGGCCGCAGATGGCAAAGCCGTAAAGCGCGCGGGCGGCAATCCACACGATCGGGTGTGGACCGGCGCCGACGGCGGCATTGGCCAGTGCGATCAGCGCCGACAGCACCATGAACGCGCGCGCATGGCCAACCCTTCGCACCAGCGGTCCGGTCAGGATACAGCCGGCGAGACCACCGGCTGAAAGGCCGGTGATGATCAGCCCGGCCCATGTCGGATCGAAGCCTTCGACGCCGAGGCGGACCGGGATATAGGCAAACATCAGCCCATTGCCGACAGCGATCAGCGCCATCGACACGATGACGCTGGCGATCGCGATCAGCGGCGGCTCTTCGCCCTGCGCGGCGTCGGTGCGGTTTTTTTCGAGAATCGGCATGTCTGCTCAGGATTGCCCATGCAACAGGCAAAGGGAGCGATAAAAGCGACATGGCCGGACGGGTGGAAATCTCCCTTTCGCCGTTTCCGACGGGCCAGGATACTCAGCCTTTCGCCAGCTTGCGGATCGCGCTCGACGACAGCGACGAGCGCGGCCCATGGATGAAGGTCCAGGCCGGCGCCTTCATGCGGGCGAGGCGAGGCGCGTCCCCCTCGTCGATGCGGGCATAGTCGAAGGTCTTGGCGACCACCGAGGACAGGAACGACAGCGTCGCGCCCGGGCGGTCGATGACCGCGATCGGGAAGGTCATGACGATCTCGCGCCAGCGCTGCCAGCGATGGAAGTCGCGCAAGCTGTCGGCGCCCATGATCCAGACGAAATCGACGCCGGGATTACGCGCCTTGACCAGCGCCAGCGCATCGGCGGTGTAGCGGACATGATGGGCCGCCTCGAAGGCGGTGACCTTGACCTTGGGGTTCTTGGCGATCCGCTCGGACAATTGCAGCCGCTCGGCCAGTGGCGCCAGTTCCCGCGTGCTCTTCAGCGGATTGCCGGGCGTCACCATCCACCACAACTGGTCGAGCGCCAGCCGCCGCAGCGCGATTTCGGCGACCAGCGCATGGCCGGCATGCGGCGGATTGAACGAACCGCCGAACAGGCCGACGGCCAGGCCTTTTTCGGCGTGCGGCATTTTCAGATAGGCAGAGGAGGTGGCCGATGGAGAAGGGGATAGCATGGCGCTAGGCACCCCCCTTTGTCCTGCCGGACATCTCCCCCGCAAGGGGGGAGATCAGCAGTTTCCGCGAAGGCGTAAATCCTGCCGCGTTGAGGATTGGCGAAACCAGAAATGCCAGCCAATCTGCCCCCTTGACGGGGGTGAGGCGTGGTCCGCACAGCGGACGGAAAGCCAATGGCTTGGCTTTCCGAACGACGAACGCCCGGAGCAACAGCGAAGGGCCGCCCACGGCAGGACAGAGGGGGATGCCTGGGCGCAAACTTCAGGCCCCTTGGGCGAAAGACGTCAAGGCCTCACCTGTCCCGACCCGCGCACGCGATATTTGAAGGAGGTCAACTGCTCGACGCCGACCGGCCCGCGCGCATGCATCTTGCCGGTGGCGATGCCGATCTCGGCGCCCATGCCGAACTCGCCGCCATCGGCGAACTGCGTCGAGGCATTGTGCAGCAGGATCGCCGAATCGATCTCGTTGAAAAACCGCTCCACCGCCTGCGCGTCCTCGGCGACGATAGCCTCGGTGTGATGCGAGGAGAAATTCTCGATGTGCTCGATCGCACCACCGATACCGTCGACCAGCTTCACCGCGATGACGGCGTCGAGATATTCGGTCACCCAGTCGGCGTCGGTCGCCGGCTTGGCATCGAAGAACAGCTTCAGCACTTCGGCATCGGCATGGATTTCGCAGCCGGCCGCGCGCAAAGCGTCGAGGATCGGCACCAGATGGGTGGACGCGACAGCACGGTCGACCAGCAGCGTCTCGGCGGCACCGCACACGCCGGTGCGCCGCATCTTGGCGTTGACGGCGATCTCAACTGCCATGTCGAGCCTGGCGGAACGGTCGATGTAGAGATGGCAGATGCCTTCGAGATGGGCGAAGACCGGCACGCGCGCCTCGTTCTGCACCCGCCCTACAAGGCTTTTTCCGCCGCGCGGAATAATGACGTCGAGCGCGCCGCCGAGGCCCTTCAGCATCTCGCCGACAGCGGCGCGGTCGGTGGTCGGCACCAGCTGGATGGCGTCTTCCGGCAGTCCGGCGGCCCTCAGCCCCTCGACCAGGCAGGCATGGATGGCGGCTGACGAGTTGAGCGAATCCGAACCACCGCGCAGGATCACCGGATTGCCGGCTTTGAGGCAGAGCGCGCCGGCATCCGCCGTCACGTTCGGCCGGCTCTCATAGATGACACCGACGACGCCGAGCGGCGTGCGCACGCGCTCGATATGGAGGCCATTCGGCCGGTCCCATTCAGCGATGATGTCGCCGACCGGGTCGCGCAATGCCGCAATCTCACGGATACCTTCAGCCATGGCGCGGATGCGCGCCGGGTTGAGCTTCAGCCGGTCCATGAACGAAGCGGAAAGCCCTGATTCCTCGCCATTCGAGACATCGATGGCGTTGGCGTCGAGGATGTCTCGTTCACGACGCAGGATCGTCTCGGCCATGGCGGCGAGCGCGGCGTTCTTTGCGGAGGTCGTGGCGATGGCCAGCGGTCGGGCGGCGGCGCGGGCCCGGCGGCCGATATCGGCCATCAGCGCCACGGTGTCGTCCCGGGATTTTTCATGCAGCTTCAGCATGGCTCACCCTCCGCTCGATACTTGGTCACCGATCCGTACCTGGTCGGCAGCCCGTGCTTGGTCAGCGGCATGGCTCACCACGAGGTCGTCGCGGTGGATCATCGCCGAACGCGCTTCGTAACCGAGCACGGTTTCGATCTCGGCCGTTTTCAGACCAGCGATCCTTACGGCATCGGCGGCATCATAGGCAACCAGCCCGCGCGCGATCTCACGGCCTTCGGGCGACAGGATCGCTACCGTGTCGCCACGCGAGAAATTGCCACTGACCAGTTTGACGCCGGCCGGCAGCAGCGACTTGCCCGACAGCAGCGCGCCGATGGCGCCGGCATCGACCGTGAGCCGGCCGGCCGGTTCGAGCTGGCCGGCGATCCAGGTCTTGTAGCCCTTGACCGGATTGGCGCTCGGCCGGAAGAAGGTGGCGCGTTCGCCGCGCTCGATCGCCATCAGCGGCGACAGCCTTGTGCCCGACGTGATGATCATCGCCGTGCCGGCGGCGGTGGCGATCTTGCCCGCATCGAGTTTGGTCCGCATGCCGCCGCGCGACAGCTCGGAAGCGGCAGCTCCCGCCATCGCCTCGATGTCCGGCGTGATGCGATCGACGACGGGAATGAATTTGGCCTGCGGGTCGCGCGCCGGCGGCGCGGTGTAGAGCCCGTCAATGTCGGAAAGCAGCACCAACAGGTCGGCGCCCATCATCGTCGCCACGCGCGCGGCCAGTCGGTCATTGTCGCCATAGCGGATTTCAGAGGTCGCCACGGTGTCGTTCTCGTTGATGACCGGCACCGCCTTCATCTTGAGCAGCGTCGAGATCGTCGCCCGCGCGTTGAGGTAGCGGCGGCGTTCCTCGGTGTCGCCAAGGGTCAGCAGGATCTGGCCCGATTTCAGGCTGCCCTTGCCGAGCGCCTCCGACCAGGCGCCGGCCAGCGCGATCTGCCCGACGGCGGCTGCTGCCTGGCTCTCCTCGAGTTTCAGGGCGCGCTTGCCAAGGCCGAGAATGGTGCGGCCGAGCGCGATGGCGCCGGACGACACGACGAGGATCTCGGCGCCGCCCTGGGCGAGCACCGCAATATCGTCGGCGAGCGAGGCCAGCCAGTCACGCTTCAGGCCCGTCATGCGATCGACGAGCAGCGCCGAGCCGATCTTGACGGTGATGCGCCGGTATTTCTTCAGTGACTGCATGGCCTACTTTTCCCAGCGCGTCTCGACCACGGGAGCAGCTTCCGCGCGCGCCTCGGCAATCACCGCCATCAGCGCCCGCAACACGGCTTCGACACCTTCGCCGGTGACGGCGGACAACAGCATCGGCGCCCGGCCCGCGGCGCGCTTCAGCGAGGCGACCTTCTTCTTGCGCGCATCGGCGTCGAGCGTGTCGACCTGGCTGAGCGCCACGATCTCGACCTTGTCGGTCAGGCCATTGCCATAGGCATCGAGCTCGGCGCGCACGGTCTTGTAGGCCTTGCCCAGGTTTTCCTCCTGCGCCGAAACCAGATGCAGCAGCACGCGCGTGCGCTCGACATGGCCGAGGAAGCGGTCGCCGATGCCGACGCCCTGATGCGCGCCTTCGATGAGGCCCGGAATGTCGGCGATGACGAATTCGCGCCCGTCGATGCGGGCGACGCCAAGACCGGGATGCAGCGTCGTGAACGGATAGTCGGCGATCTTCGGCTTGGCCGCGGTGACGGCGGCCAGGAAAGTCGACTTGCCGGCATTGGGCAGCCCGACTAGCCCGGCATCGGCGATCAGCTTCAGCCGCAGCCAGATGTTGAGCTCTACCCCCGGCAGGCCGGGATTGGCGCGGCGCGGCGCCTGGTTGGTCGAGGTCTTGAAATGCTGGTTGCCGAAGCCGCCATTGCCGCCCTTGGCGAGCAGAAAGCGCTGGCCGACCACGGTCAGATCGCAGATCAGCGTCTCGTTGTCTTCCTCGAAGACCTGGGTTCCAGCCGGCACTTTCAGCGTGACGTCGGCGCCCTTGGCGCCAGTCATGTTGCGGCCCATGCCATGGACGCCGGTCTTGGCCTTGAAATGCTGCTGGTAGCGATAGTCGATCAGCGTGTTCAGCCCGTCGACCGCCTCCAGCCAGACATCGCCGCCGCGGCCGCCGTCGCCACCATCGGGCCCGCCGAATTCGATGAACTTCTCGCGCCGGAACGACACCGAACCGGCGCCCCCGTCACCGGAGCGGACATAGACCTTGGCTTGATCGAGAAATTTCATCGGATTGCAGTTTCTTTATTGGCCTTGCGGCATTGCTCTAAACCTTGGGCCTTGCTCTAAACCAAGGCGCGGCCAAGGGCGAGGACGTTTTGCGACAGGGGCCGCGCGAGATCGGCCGGAGTGATGTCGGAATGAAGCTTGTAACCTACAACATCCAGTACGGCATCGGCCTCGACGGCCGCTATGATGTCGGGCGCGTCACCGACGCCGTGCGCGGCGCCGACGTGATCGCGCTGCAGGAGGTGACCCGCAACAATCCCAGGAATGGCGGGCGCGATATGGTCGCCGAGATCGGCGAAGCGCTGCCCGACTATTTCGCCGTCTATGGCAGCAATTTCGAGGCCAATATCGGCTCGCGTATCGAGAACGGCCGCGCCGTCACCAGCACTTTCCAGCTCGGCAACATGGTGCTGTCGAAGACGCCCATTCATCTGTCGCGCAATCTGCTTTTGCCGCGCAGCCGCAGCTTCGAGGTCATGAATTTCCAGCGTGGCGCGCTGGAGGCACTGATCGAGACACCGCTTGGTTTCATCCGCTTCTATTCCATCCATCTCGATCACCGCAGCCCGGTCGAACGCGCCAGCCAGATCCAGTTCCTGCGCCAGCGCCTGCTGAACTATGCGCTTGAAGGCGGCGCCTTGTCCGGCGTCGCCGAGATCGGCCTGCCGGAATTGCCCCATCCCGAAGCCTTTGTCGGCATGGGCGATTTCAACATGCTGGCCGGATCGCCCGAATATGTCGAACTCGCCGGCCGGCCGGATCACGAATTCGGCATGCCGCTGACCGCCGACTTTGCCGTCGATGCCGCCTTGCGCCTCAACGTCGCTGGCGACGATCTCGTCTCCTGGGTCGATCCCAAACAACCCGCCAATGCCAGCCGCCACAAGCGCATCGACTACGTCTTCACCAGCGCTTCGCTTGCCAAATCGCTGAAGCGCCTGTGGGTCGACCGCGAGGCGGTCGGTTCGGACCACCTGCCGGTGTGGGTCGAAATGGATTGAACCCAGTTTGGCCCGCAACTGACTTATCACTTGTTCGAGCCGCACCCCGATGTGTTTCAGGTCAGGTCGGCCTCACCTGAATATCGGCACACATCAAAAGTGGACCCAGTTGCGCAGGCTGGTCCAGGTCTTCCTGTCGAGCCGGTAGCGCTCGACCGGCACCTGGCCGGCGACGATCGAGTTCAACATGCCCTGGCCGGCATACTGGAAGCCGCATTTGTGGATCACCCGGCGCGAGGCCGGATTGATGACCCGCGTCGAGGCGTGCAGCACCTGGATCGAGGTTCTCTGGAAGGCGAGGTCGACCAGCGCGTGCGCCGCTTCCGTCGCATAGCCGCGCTTCCAGTGGGGCTCGCCGATCCAGTAACCGAGTTCCAGCCCGCGATCGGTGGTGTTGAGACCGGCGCAGCCGACGAAGGTGTCGGTGCCGGCCAGCGTCAACGCATAGGCAATGCCGGCCCGGCGCGACTTGGTCATGGCGAGGAAGGCGCGCGCCTCGGCCTCGCCATAGGGGTGCGGCATCCGGGCCAGCATTTCGGCGACATGACGATTGTCGGCAAGTTCGACCAGTTGCGCGATATCGCCTTCGTGCGGCGCCCGCATTACCAGCCGCTCGGTAACCAGGACCGGGCAGTCTATCGCGTAACTTTCGTCTTCTGAGTCTTCCGCTTCGGCAACCATTTGAAAGTCCTCCAGGCACAAGAAAAAGGGGAGATGGAAACCCATCTCCCCTGATCCTTTTCCTGGCTTTGCCAGACACCGGTTCCCGAGATGGGCGCCGGTGTTCTGGTGCGGAACCGGCTACTCCGCGGCTTTGGTAATCGGGTTGACCGATACGTAGGTTCGGCCGTTGGCTTTCTTGTTGAACATCACGGCGCCAGCTTCGAGCGCAAAAAGGGTATGGTCCGTGCCGATGCCGACATTGACGCCGGGATGCCACGTGGTGCCGCGTTGACGAATGATGATGTTGCCCGGGATGACGGCTTCGCCGCCGAACTTCTTCACGCCCAGACGCTTGGAATGCGAGTCGCGACCGTTGCGCGACGAGCCGCCAGCTTTCTTGTGTGCCATCTAACTAACTCCGTTGCGCCGCAAGGCGCCTAAAAGGCCTTATGAACGCGTTCGCGTTCCGTTTCAAGTCCGATCCGGCTGATGTTTCGCCGGAAAAACTACTTCTTCGCCAGTTCCTTGGCCTGTTCGCGCCAGTCCTTGATCTGGTCGGCGCTGAACGGCATGTGCTCGTCGATCTTGGCGACATCCTTCTCAGTCAGCTTGGCAAGCTGGGCGAAGGTGATGATGCCCTGCTCGGCGAGATCCTTGGCGGCGACCGGGCCGATGCCCTTGATCACGGTCAGGTCGTCCGGCTCGCCCTTCGGCGCCTTGAACAGCGGCGTCGCGGTGGTCTCGGCCTTCGCTTCGTCCTTCGGAGAAGCGTCCTTCTTGGACTTGGCTTCCTTCGGCGCGGCTTCGGCCTTCGCCTCGGGAGCAACCTCAGCCTTGGCTTCCGCCTTCACGGCGGCCTTCTTCGCGGGCTTCGCGCCACCCAGCAGGATCTCGGCGATCCGCACGGTGGTCAGAAGCTGGCGATGGCCGATCTTGCGGCGCGAATTCTGACGGCGGCGCTTCTTGAAAGCGATGACCGTGCGGTTCTTGCCCTGCTCGACGACTTCGGCGGTGACGAGAGCGCCATCGACGAACGGCGCGCCGAACGTGACATTTTCACCCTCGCCATGCGCGAGCACGTGGCCGATCTCGACGATATCGCCGACCTTGGCTTCGACTTTTTCGATCTTCAGGAGATCGTTGGCGGCAACGCGATACTGCTTGCCACCCGTTTTAATGACTGCGAACATTTTTTGCCTTTCGCTGTTCGGTCGGCCTCAATGAACCGCCTCTGGCGGTTCGGCCGTCTTTTTGTCAGTCTGCGGGTTCAAAAAACAAGCGGCGCGGAAGAACCCTCCACGCCGATTGCGCGCTGTCCCTAACCGAAGGTTGAGTGCGAGTCAAGGCAAACGGCCGCGCCGTTGCCGAGACTGTCATTGGCGGCACGGGCCGGCCGTGTCAGCACGCCCCCCACAAAGTGTTGCCCTCGGGGGCGATCTTTCCGGCGAGAACAACGGCAAGGCCCGTGGCGCCCTGGAGAAAAGCGTGCGGCGATGACCGCCAGGGCCGCCTGTGCGGTGCCCGTGACCGGCAAACACCGGCGTGAATCCGCTGCCTGTCAGGCAAGCCAAATAACTGGCCGATTTGGCCTTGTAACCTGCCCGTTCAGCCGTTATCTAGTGCGCCGCGCCGGCAACGGCCGACCATGACCGCGGAGAGGTGGCAGAGTGGTCGAATGCACCGCACTCGAAATGCGGCATGGGTGCAAGCCCATCGGGGGTTCGAATCCCTCCCTCTCCGCCATTCCCCGTGTCCCTGGGGACCCTGCACCAGCCTGTGGCCTTCGCCAATCGCGATGAAATAGAACCCGGCCGACATCTGAGCGCATCAGATTCTGGCTTCACGAAGTTCCGCAGGATAGCTTCGCCGCGATGTCGGCCATAACATCTGGCGGACGCGGCGGGTCCGACGACGGTCGCCTTCGCCGCGCGGGAAGGCGCCGATGCCGGATCGGCGGACGTTGACGAACCAACGTCCCCTTGAATCGGCCATGGCGAACCATGCGCTCGCCGGCGGCAGCGTTGTGGCCGTGGAGGGCGAGGCCGCTCAATGTCACCGCTGAGTAAGTCACAGGAAAATGGTCCGCAGCTTGCGCTGCGGACCGTGCCGAACAAAGTGATTGAACCTAGAAGGAACGCTGGAAGCGAAGGATACCGCCGAGGCCATCGTCGCTGGCGTGGTAGATGCTGTCTGCCTTGTTGTAGTAGTCGACTTCGGCCGTAACTGTGAGGCCCGGAACGATGTCGTAGGCGACGTTGGCAACCAGACCCAAGGTCTTGCCTTCATCATACGAAGCCTGAACGTTGAACGAGGTTTTCTCGTTGATCTTGTAGGTGCCGCCACCCCAGATCGCCCAGTTGCCGTCCCACAGCTTGTAGAAGTTGGTGTCGTTGTTCTTGTCGGTGCCATAACCGCCCATAACGAACAGCGCCAGTTCATTGGTGGCGTTCACATCCAAGCGAACCTTGCCGGCCACTTCCTCGTAGTTGCTGTCATAGGCAAGCACGCCGGTGATGGCGCCCCAGCCCTGCGTATACTTCACACCGCCGACGACATGAGGGACATAGCTGTCGATCGTATAATCACCCGAGCCTTCTTCCAGCGAGGCCACGAATGACAGGCCATTTCCCGCGTCGAAATAGTACTGGATGGCATTGGTGTCGAACGAGCCATAGCCGACGATCGTGTCGTCGATGACGTTGCCAGCGTAGCCGATGAAGGTATCAAAGGCCGATTCGTCCTTGCCGACGCGCAGACCACCGAGCTGAATCCAGGCGAAGTTCAGGGTAACGCTTGAATTCCGAGCCTGCCAGTGATCGGCGTTGTCCGAGGTCTGGTCGGAATAGTCGCCGCTGCTGTTGCCGAAATTGAAGCGGGTCTCGGTGTAGGTCTTCAAGGTGCCGAGTTCGGTTTCCTGGCCGGTCCAGGTCTTCAGCGTGAACCGAGCCTGCTTCCAGTAGGTGTCGTTGCTGCTGCCGTCCTGGTGATCGGTGACGTTCTGCACGCCTTCGCGATCGCCCACGCCGATGTCGTAGCGGATATAGCCGCCGATGCGCAGGCAGGTTTCGGTGCCGGGGATGTAGAAGTAGCCAGCGCCGTAGACGTCACAGATCTTGACGTATTGAGCGGGTTCCGGCTCGGCGACGACGACAGCGTCGGCGGCGCGCGCACCGGAAACTGCGATCAGGGCCGCAGCGGAGCCGAGAAGAAGGCTCTTGATGTTCATTTTTGATCTCCAGTCAAAAGTTTAAGGGGCCGGCAAAAATCTTCCGCCTCAATCCCCACTCCTAGAAGCGGCGCGACGCACCGCCTCTTCACAAGGAATTGCGCATGGGGGACGATTCTTCAATGTATACTTTTCGACAATGGAGCGTGACTTACAAATCTAACGCGTACATGTTGCCTAAATGTCACCGATTATACAACAATTTGCGACACGTGATACATTCAATACGTATGAAACTACTTGTACGAATGGCACATGCGAGACACACGGCACAGAAGATACGATCTTTCAAATGAATTGCCGTCGGGTTTTCATGGATGTCGCCAGGAAATCCAGCTTCCTTCTCAGACAATTTTCCGAGGGCTGGCGGGGGTGATGTTGAGACCTGGCTGGGCCGGGATCTTATGAGAGGCTGGCATGCTTCAAGGTGCGGGCGCCGAGAAAGCAGAACTGTGGGCGAATGGCCCCACCACTGGGAAGAAATAACCGCCATCCGACGTGACCTCATGCGCGAGGAGTGGCGCGGATCACCCCGCCGATGGCCAGACTGCTCGTCGTTGTCGGCTTCGCGCCGCCTCGCCGCCAATAAGGGGATGGCATCAGTATGCACCGGCCCTGGATGGAACGTCGGTTCGCCGACGGCGCTGAAGCGCACGGGCAAGGCCGCCTGTCTCGACCTCGTCTTGGAATCGCGCGTCCGTTGGACCGTCAGGAGGAGTTGCTGGTCCTGTCCCCGCCGGCGCGGATCATCGAGCCATCTCTTGAGAGGGATTTCGCGCCCGTGAAGGCCGCGTGCTCGGCTACGCGCACGGCCTCGCCTAGCAAGAAAGGCGGGCGGCTTGCAGGACTTCCGCGACCATGTCTTCTCTGAGCAATTCGACGGGGATGCGACCGTCGAGATGAGGCGACGGGCGTATGAGCCACGACCACGCGAGCCTTGGATGCTTTGCCAGCGCAAGCACGTCAGATATTCCTGAGACCGGCCTGCCATCAACGAACTGGGCCAGCGGGAATACATGCCTGCCAAGACCCTTGCGCAATGCAATGACCTGGTTGCGTCGCTGCCAGCGATGCAACGTCGATCTTGGAATCTGCAGGTTTGCCTCGAGGTAGGTTGGCCCGGCAACCGGACCCGCCCAGTCTTCTACCCGCATCGACCCAAGGTCGACCCTTCGCTGTTGCGTCGGATCAGCTTCGGAGTTCCGGGCTGCATTCGCCGGCGTCAAAGGCGGATTCTTCTCCGCGGAAAGCTGGGCTCCCCTGACTGCAGAACCTTGATGAAGCGCAGTCTTCCGCTTCAAGTCTGTCGAGGGCTCGAAGTAACTGATGTGGAGGGCTTCGCGCGCGGCGCTGTTGCCCTCGGCGCCCGATCGCGCCTTCAACCTGTCGATAACCTGCCTGATGTCTTCGGCCTCGCACTCATAGACCACCATGTAGGCCCGGCGATGCGAACCCAAATCTCCTTGGAGCTCGGTGCAACGCAGACGTTGAGCGCTGACAATTCCCGGAACCTGCAGCGCGTCGTCGAGACGCTCGTCGGAGCACCAGTCGTTGCATTCGTCTTCGCGTCCGGTCTCAACATTATTGAGCACGATCAGTTTGCAGTCCTGCACGAAACCGCACCGCTATTGATTTGATTTGCCGACGCGTCCGAAGCTGTCCGGAAAGGCCATGAGCATCGAGCCGTCTGTTGCGGTAGTCATGGCGCGCCGCGCGAAATGACCAGGTCAGAACGAATTGAATTACTCGGAATCTGCAACGCCATCCATAGCAACGGGTGGCATACCCAATAGGCGATATGTTTTATTTTCGAAACAATACGCTTATATATTATTGTCATTTTCGTATACCATAGAAAAGCTGAACTATTAATAACGCAGGATATCGGCGATAAGTTTCCAGCGTATTTCGGCGTTTTTCTGAATGTTTCTGCGGAAACCAATTTTGTAACGAAGGGTTTCCTTGCCGTCTTGGCCCGGGCACCAGTAGCCTATGGGGACGGCCAGTCGTGGCAGTGGCTCACCATACGTGAAGCGTTACCGCCGCGGGATCACCAGGCAAAATACGGAGGAGGACGAGGGGGGACGGGGCGCCCTCTCCTTCGGTCTCAACACATCTATCAATCCATTTTTGACAGGAAATCGCCAGGGTGTTTGCCAGCCTGGTGGCCGCCGTCCTTGGCAAGCGCTCGGTTTGCCAGCGCCCTCATGGTCGAGGTGCGGACCGACAGTCTTCGGTCGAGCAGCGAAGCGTCTTTTGGGCGGCTGACGTGGCGGGCATGGTCACCCCGTGGCCGTTCCCGTCGGTTCGTTCAAGCCATGCCCACAGGACCGTGACCGTCTTCGCCTTGCGCGATCCCATCACGCCCCCGAACAATCCGGTCTGACACGAAGCCCCGCCGCAAAAGCCGGGGCTTCGCCATGTTCAGATTCGGCACTGCCTGGCATCTCTGCCGGATGCGGCGCGCTACGCTTTGGCGGGTGCCTTGCGCGCTTTGTTCGCCGGCGACTTGATCGACGCCGCGCTTGTCGTCGCTGCTGCCGCGCGAGCAACCCGTTTTGGCTTTTCTGCTGCTGCGGGCGGCGCCGCCTTGCGACCGAGCCCTATTGATTTCGCCAAGGCGGAGCGAGTAGCCGCGTAGTTCGGCGCGACCATCGGATAATCTGCGGGCAGGTTCCATTTCTGGCGGTATTCCTCGGGGCTCAGATTGTAGTGAACTCCGAGATGGCGCTTCAGGGATTTGAACTTCTTTCCATCCTCCAGGCAGATGATGAAGTCTGGCGTCACCGACTTCCTGACCGGTACCGCCGGTTCCTGCTTGGCCGCAGGTTCCGTCACCGGCGTGCCGAGCCCTTGCAGGGCGGCATGGATATCGCCGATCAGTTTCGGCAATTCGCCGACCGGCAGGGGATTGTTCGACACGTAGGCGGCGACGATATCGGCAGCTATCGACACGGTATCCGATTGGCTGAGTTGTTCGGGAGCAGTGCTCATACAGTTTTCCTCTTATTGTATCGGACGGTTCTAACGAGTTTGATTTCCCCATGCCGCCGATCACAAATAGTGCTTTTCGCTGTAAAATCCACACTCCGTTCCAACATTGTAAGAGTAAGCTTCGCTTTCCTGGTTCTGATCGACTGCGGATAACCTTGCCGATCTGCCGGGAAGCGAGGAACCTCCCGTGACTTTCCCGCGATTGCCGACTGTGCGGAGCGGGGCAGCCTCCGGCGAGCTTCATGATGCATGAAGCAGCAGCGGGGCTGCCATGCCGAGGAAATGTCGAAGGGATACCTATTGCTGCAATTGCGACGTACGCGCCAATGCCGCCCCAAAGCCGGCAAGTGAAATTTGAAAGGTGAGCGGCTGGCCGCTGGTTTCGACCGTAACCCGCGCGGCGAGCCTTGTTCCTGCTTCCAGCGCCTTGATGTTGGCGTCGTTGAATTGCACGGCGGCAATGCATCCTGTGGCGACGCAATGGGTGAACTGAAGCTTCGAGGCAGGATCATGCGTGTCCACCTGCAACACGAGCCCATCCGCGAGCCGTATCCCCAGGGGCAACAGAACATGGCCCAACACCCCGCCCTCCGACGGGAGCAGGTCTATTGCAAATCCAACCTGTTCAGTAGCCTGGTTCGTCAGGACCTGGTTGAATGTGCAAATCTTTTCGTTCCTGATAATCCTGCACTGAACAGTCCAGGCGCCATAGACCTCGGAAATGGAAGTGGCTCCATTTGGGAGTACCGGCGTGCCCTGCGGCGGTGCCGGTACGTCCTGACGGACTGCTGGCTCGCGTTGGTTGTTGGGCGCCTGAGCGAGAAACCAACCCCCGTCGCGTATCTCGCCGTCATCAGTGCGGCTTTGCCGCGCGGAGACGGTCAGGCATGAAGCAGCAAGCAGCACGCAACAGGCCAAGAAGCATCTTGGCAGCCAAAGGCACGACATCACTTTGGCAATCCTGCTGGGAGGCCACGATTGGCCGGGGCCGGGCCTGGACAAGCTGACACTGCTGGTCTGACACTATTGTGGAGCCTTATCTGCTGGTGCCCCCGGTGTTTCTGACCCTTGGTTCGGCCCGACCATGAGCGCAGCATGTGACGCCCAGGGACGATGCCAGTCCACAAACGCGTCCAAGGCCACGCGCGCGGTGTCTTGGCAACTAACGCCGTTCCGGCCTTCATTTGTAGATGAACCCGATCGTTCCATGGTATTTTTGATCAGGAACCTTGGCATCGCCCCCACCATATAGCCTGTTCACCTCGCCCATGAACATCGCAGCGGTGTCACCTGCGGCGCTGAAATTGTCGTCTGGCTTGGACAGGTCTTTGGCAGGCACTGGACGCACCAGGTACGGCGTCACGATAATCACGAGTTCTGTTTCATTGCGCACAAAGTCCCGGCTGCGAAACAGCGTTCCAAGCACCGGAATCTTTGAAAGTCCGGGGTATCCGCTCACCGCCTGGCGAACGTCATCGCGCACCAGGCCTGCAATCATCATGGCCCCACCGGACGGCAGTTCGACCGTCGTGTCGGCCAGGCGTTTGCGAATGGACAGAATGTTTGAGCCTGGGGTGTAGGTTTTGTTGCCGCTATCATCCACGGTACTGCTGCCGGAGGTCGAAACAGATCCCTCGAGCGTCGGCTCGGACACCTGCGTTCGGATCTTGAGGCTGATGCGGCCGGCGGAAAGCACGACAGGCTGAAATTCGAGTCCAATGCCATACTCGACCTTTTCAACAGTGTAGTCAGTCTTCCCATCGCTGGTTGATGCATTGCTGACAATGTTGTACTCCCCGCCGACCCGAAAGGTCGCCTTCTCACCTGAAACCGCGGTCAATGTGGGTTCAGCGAGCGTCTTCATGACGCCAGCCTGTTCCATCGCGTTGACCGAGGCGTCCAATGCCGAGGTGCTGATGCTGAGGCCCGAGCTGGACAGTGACTTTCCAAGACCATAGGGGTTATCGCTAATTGCACCCCAGCTGATACCGTTGCTTGTGCCTGAAGCGCTCAGATTTACGCCGAGTTGCTTCACCACCGCGCGGCTGACTTCCGCCACCGTCACCTTCAGGGTAACTTGATCCTCGCCGGATATAGAGAGCAGGTTCACGATCTTGCTTTCCCGCCGTTCGCTGTCCGGATTGTTGATGGTCGCTCCACCGTCCGCGGACCCGCCGACCGCGGTCTGTGAGTATTGCCCGGTCGTCGCTTCGCCGCCGCTGACAAATATCGTTGCGAGACTGACCGCACGGGAGGCGTCCAAGGGTGTCTCGACAGTTCCGCTCAGAACAACATTGTCGTTCAGAAGTTCGACGGTGATCTTCGAGCTGGGAATGAAGCGCTTTAAATAGGCCTCCAGCCCTGTCACATCCCGTTCGACGACCAGATTGATATTGGCGACTTGTTGCTGATTGGCGTCGAACACGAAGATGTTCGTGTCACCAACCTGCTTGCCAAAGAGGTACACACGCCGCGGTGTACGCATGACAGCATCCGCAACGGAAGGATTGCCGACCAGAATGTCGCTGGCGTCCGTCGGAATGTCTAGGACCAGAGCCTTGTTGAGACCAAGCTTTATGCGTTCAGCGCCGCTCGGTGCCTGCTTTTCCAGAGGTTTACGGTCCGCTGCTTCAGCATTTGGCAGGCCAAGCACCGAAAACAGATATCCGAGGCCAAGTGGAGCCATTAACGAAAGCGCCATGCGTGCCGACCGAAAAGGAAAAATGTCTTTCGCAGTTCTGGCTTTGCTGTCCGGATAGCGCATGAGCCCCCGCTTCGTGATATTCAGAACTTTCTGAACAGGCGACGAAGTGATTCCATGCCTAGATTCGCTTATGAAATTTTCCCGGCTATTTCCATACGTATCCGAATGTTGCTGCCGACCCGTTTTTTGTGACGATGTGTTTCCGGTTCTGTCCAAGGATGCTTGTGCGGAGGCCAGCCACAGATCCGCCCACGATCAGGAACCGCGCGGCAACCGGGACGCGGCAATGCCCCAGCAATGGAGGGCGCGCGTTGGATGCCGCGACGGCCGTGGCATTTTCTAATCGGCGGGCGAGAACACCGGTTTGTCCTTCCACAAGGTGCCCGCAATCATTTCCGAATACCCGATGTTGAAGACCGCGCGCATGTACTCGGTGTTGAAAGGGTCAAGCACTGAGTAGCTGAGTTGTCTGTCGATCGAGGCCACATGGAAATGGATGCCGGTGCGCTGTGCATACATGTAGCTTGCCAGCAGCGCGCTTCGCGTTTGCGATTTGATTTGAATCGCATAGGCGCGCGCCATGACCGAGAGCGTGCTGTTTGTCACGGTGGAAAACTCCGGCATCAAGGCATTGTTGACGAGCACATACATGTTGAGCCGAATTCCTGGTCGCGCTTTCGTCAGCTTTGCCGACGTCATGAGGCTTTCCGGGACAGTCAGGATCTGGGATCCTGAGCCACCGTCGGAGTGCATTTCCTCAAAGCTGCGCTTGCCGGAATGGGCTTTTATCAGAACGGCGGGGTAGACCCCCGGAATGCTGGCCGAAGCCATCAGGACATCCTGGAACAGCCTCAGCGAATTGGGCTCGCCGCTGTCCGCGATCGCGCCCATATCCCAGACGACCGCACGTTGGGAATCCAGATTGGAGGTCAACACGAGCAGCCGGCGGCCCTTTCGGTGCTCGGCGGCGACAGCCTTCAGGATATCCCCGGTTACATGGGTTTCAATCAGCCGGCGAAGCGGCTGCTGTTTCAGAAGACTCGTTCCCAGGAGCCCCCTTGGCAGCCACTTCGCATCGACAAGGTCCTTGGCGACACCGCTGGTGTAGAGATCGACAAGAACATCATCGTAGGAAGATCCAAGAAAGGCATAGGGTGCGATGAGAGCCCCGGTGCTGACGCCGCTTACGATGTCGAATTGCGGTCGCCTGCCGGTATTGGACCAGGCTTTCAGCACGCCAGCGCTGAACGCTCCGCCTGATCCACCACCGGAAATGACGAGATAGTTCATCTCGATCTTCAACGAAGAAGATTTTCGCGGGGGCGGCTCGGCCAGCGTGTCGGATTGCGCGTCCAGGTTCGTGCGTATCTGGTGAAAGCCGTTGATTTCGGCAGTTCCTGCGTCTTCGGCCTGGTAGGGGATGCGTTGACTCGACACGCAGCCAATCAACACAACGGATAACAAAACCTGTAGAACGATCTGAATGCCGATGATCCGACGCCGGTTGTGCGACGAACGCCCAACGGGTTTGGGTACAATCGTCTCACTGGCCATGTCGTGCGGACTTGCGTCGCGTTCGCCAGCAGTTGGTTCGTTGTTGTGACCAGACCGTCGTCCCGATCGATCCACGCGTTTGCGCGCACCGTTATCTGGGATCTGTCGAGACCGCGCCCACCGGAACATCATGCCCCCCTCGGATCGTCGGTTCAAAGCGGCGACTGACAGAGGACGGAATTTCCCTTCCTGATCGTCACAACCTCTCCGCCACGCTCGTTTTGCGCTCTCTCGTTTTCCTGGCCGCGGGTCTTTTCGCTTCCTGCGGCTTTAGTCCCAAGCCGAATTTCTTTGCCAGGAGTGAGCGCGATGCAGCGTAGTTTGGAGCGACCATCGGATAGTCGGAGGGCAGGCCCCATCTTGCGCGATACTCGTCCGGCGACAGGCCGTAGCTCACGCGCAGGTGGCGCTTCAGGGATTTGAACTTCTTGCCGCTCTCCAGCGAGATGATGAAATCCGGCGTGATGGATTTCCGGATTGGAACCGCTGGCTTCAACGGCTCGATTTCAGCCTGGGTTGAATGATCGGATCGCAGCAGATCGAAGGACTGGTAGATCTGGTTGATCAAGGATGGAAGTTCGCTTGCAGGAACAAGGTTGTTCGAAACATATGCGGAAACCACGTCAGCCGTGAGTTTCATAATTGCGTCTTTCGAGCCGTTGTCGGCCATTTCTCTCTCCTCTGATTGACGGTTCATTTTGTTCACTGCGCCACGGCTTTCGACGCCAGCCGTGGCCCGGTCTTGACGTCGATGATCTCGGGCGTCGTGGTGTCGACGACGCCGTCCCAGCCGCCGCCGAGCGCCTTGTTGAGGGCGATGTAGTTGGTCGCCAGCAGGACGCGGCTTTGCAGCAGCGTGTCCTCGGCCGAGTAGAGCGAGCGCTGGGCGTCGAGCACGTCGAGAAGGCTCGTCTCGCCGGCCTTGAACAGCGTGCCTTCGATGCGTGCCGCCTCGCCGTAGGATTTCGCCGACGAGGCAAGCTTGCCGATCCGGATACGCTCCTGCGACAGAAGCACGAGCGCATTCTCGACATCCTCGAGCGCGCTCAGCACCGATGACCGGTAGGCGATGAAATACTGATCGCGCTGGGCCTCGGCGACCTCGACGGCGGCCTTCAACTGCCCGGCATTGAACACCGGCACGCTGAGCGTCGGCCCGAACGACCAGCCGATCGACGAATTCTTGCCGAGGTCGCCAAGCTTGTAGGCGGAAGTGCTGATGTCCCCCGTCAGGCTGACCGAGGGATAGCGCGCCGCCTCCGCCTGGCCGATCTTGGCGGTGTATTGCGCGTATTGCCGTTCCGCCATGCGCACGTCGGGGCGCGACAACAGGATGTCGGCGGGAATGCCGGTCGGCATCGGCAGCCGCGGCGCCGGGATCGGGGCGCCGCGCTTCAGCCGCTCGCTCAGCGCCGCCGGCGGACGGCCGGTGAGCACGGAAAGACGATGCACGGCCTCGGCATAGCTTGCCTCCAGCGTCGGGATATCGGCTTCGGTGCTGCTTGCCTGGCCCATGGCTTTCGCCACATCGGCCGCCGTCGCGGTGCCGGCCTGCGCCATGGTGCGGGTGAGTTCGGCGGTCTGCCTTTGCGATGCGGCCGAGCGCCGGGCAAGCGCGACGCG
Source organism: Mesorhizobium sp. RCAM 05099 (assembly GCF_059683685.1). Lineage (NCBI taxonomy): Bacteria > Pseudomonadati > Pseudomonadota > Alphaproteobacteria > Hyphomicrobiales > Phyllobacteriaceae > Mesorhizobium > Mesorhizobium sp. RCAM 05099. The sequence continues at coordinate 973,827 of NZ_CM185035.1, read as the reverse complement.
GGCCTGATAGCCGCGCGCCTGGGCATAATACGAGGCGACATCGCCCACCAGGGTCAAAAGGGTCGAGCGGAGCTCCTCCTCGGACGCGTCCAGCCCATAGCGGGCGGCCTCGACGCTCCTGTGGTTGGCGCCGAACAGGTCGAGTTCCCAGCTGGCGTCGAAGCCGGCCTGATATTCGCTGTAGACGGCGCTCGAGCCCGACGTGGTCGCGGCCGACTTGTTGCGGGTGGCCGAGCCGGAGCCGTCGAGTGACGGGAACAGCGCCGCGCTGCTCTGGCGATAGCTGGCGCGCGCCTCGCGGATCTTGGCCTTCGCCGTGGCGACGTCGAGATTCCCGGCAACCGCCTCGTCGACGAGCGTGTTCAGCTCGGGATCGCGCAGCCGCTGCCACCATTTCGACAATTGCGCCGGCTTGGCCGGCGTTGCCTTGCTGTGACCGCTCCAGCTTGCCGGCATCGCCAGCAAGGGCTTCTGGTAGTCCGGGCCGACGACGCAGCCGGCGAGCGCCGTTGCCGTCAGCGTCACGACGATCAGCCGCGCCCCGACAGCGCGTCTTGCCGGTGCGCTGCTGATCTGCGCCGAGGCCCCCCTGCTGGCGATATCATCACCCGTCATACCCTTACCCTCAATTGTCATGGATCGTCGCCTCGGGCCCGGTGTCGGTCGCGGCATCCTGCCTGGCCGCCCCGCCCCTGAAGATGCGGCGCACCGTCACGAACAGCAGCGGCACCAGGAACACGCCGATCACCGTCGCCGCGATCATGCCGCCCATGACGCCGATGCAAGCCGCCAGAAGGGCGAGGCGAGCATTGCGGCCCGGGGCGCACAGCGACGCCCCGGGCCCGACTGCGGGGACCGGTCAGGCTGGATAGGCATTGTCTGGTCGATCTTTTCCTTGAGTTGCGCTCGCCGCCTGGCTGCCGGCATCGGGTGGTTCCACCAGCAGCTTGCCCAGGTGGCGGGCGAGGAAGCGCTGGATGTCGTCCATGAAAGTGTAGACCACCGGCACGTAGACCAGGCTGAGCATGGTCGAGGACAGCAGCCCGCCGATCACGGCGATCGCCATTGGCGCCCGCGTCTCGGCATCGGCGCCGATGCCAAGCGCGATCGGCAGCATCCCGGCGCCCATGGCGATGGATGTCATGACGATGGGCCTGGCACGCTTCCGGGCAGCGTCGATCAGCGCCTCGAAGCGGCCCAGGCCACGTTCCTTCTGTGCCACCAGCGCATATTCGACGAGCAGGATCGAGTTCTTCGCCGCGATACCCATCAGCATCAGCAGGCCGATCAGGGGTGTCAGGCCAAGCGCCTTGCCGGTGATCAAAAGCAGGCCGAGCGCGCCGCCCACCGACAGCGGCAGCGCGACCAGAATGGTCACCGGCTGCACGAAACTGCGAAACAGCAGGACCAGCGTCAGGTACATCAGGAGGATGCCGGCGGCGATCGCGGTGGCAAAGCCGGCAAACAATTCCTGCATGCGAGCGGCGTCGCCACGCGCCAGTTCGTGCACGCCGTCCGGCAAGTTCTGCATGACCGGCAGAGCGCGGATTGCCGTGGTCGCTTCGCCGAGCGTGATGCCGGAAAGATTCGCTTCGATGGTGGCGCTGCGGCTGCGATCCACCCGTGCGATGCTGTTGGGCCCGGCGCTGAAGCTGATGTCGGCGACCGCGCCGAGCGGCGCTACGCCCTTCGTACCGGTCAGCGGCAGGACAGCCAGTTTCGACGGATCGTCGATAGCTCCATCAGGCAGTGTCACGACAATCGACACCTGGCGATCGCCGAGATTGAATTTCGGCAGGCTGGTGTCGGTATCGCCAAGGGTGGCGATCTTCACCGTATCGGCGATCTCGGTCGGCGTGATGCCGAGCTGAGCAGCCTTTGCGCTGTCCGGGCGCACGATCAGCTCCGGCTTGGTGGTCGCCGCCGTCGAGGTTGGATTGCTGAGACCCGGGATCGATTTCATCTCGTCCATCAACGCGTCACTCGTCTTCTGCAGCGCCTCGCCATCATCGCCGACCAGCGTGACCGACACCTTGGCTCCCGAAAAGCCATCGGCGCCGAACTGGATGCGGGCCCCGGGGATGTCGTTGAGCTTCGGCGAGGCTTCGGCCTCGAACGCCTGCTGGCTGGCGGTGCGTTCGGCGCGCGGCTTCAGATTGACGGTTACGGTGGCGGTGCGCACCTCGGCCGATGTCGATCCCCGGTTCGGTCCGCCGCCCGATGTGGCCGCTGTGCCGATGGTCGCGAAGACGCTGTCGACCGCCGGCTCTTTCTCGAGACGGCTGGTGATGCCTTGCACGACAGCCGCCGTCTGCTCGATGGTCGATCCCGGCTGCAGCTCGACCGAGATCACCGAACGGCCGCGATCGGCGGCGGCCATGAATTCGGTCGGCAGTTTCGTCGCCAGCATCATTGAGCCAGCGAAGAAGGCGATGCCGGCGACAAGTGTGATCCAGCGGTGTTTGAGCGCGCCGCGCAGCAGCCAGAGATAAGTCGGCACCCAGGCCGGCATGTCGTCCTCGCTGTGAGCGCCGGCGCGCACCAGATAGGCGCCCATCAGCGGCGTCAGCATGCGCGCGACCAGCAGCGAGAACAGCACCGACACGCAGACGGCGACGGCAAAGGAGAAGAAGAATTTTCCGGGAATGCCGGGCATGAAAGCCACCGGAAGGAACACGGCGACGATGGTCGCGGTGGTCGCAACCACCGCAAGGCCGATTTCGTCGGCAGCCTCGATCGCCGCCTGATAGGCGCTGCTGCCGGTCTGGCGCATATGGCGCACGATGTTCTCGATCTCGACGATGGCGTCGTCGACCAGAATGCCGACCACCAGCGACAGAGCGAGCAGAGTGATGTTGTTGAGCGAGATGTTGAAGGCCGCCATCACCGCGAAGGTCGGGATCAGCGACAATGGCATGGCGACCGCCGATACCAGCGTCGCCCTGATGTCGCGCAGGAACAGCCAGACCACGCCGATGGCGAGCAGCGCGCCGAGCCAGAGCGCTTCAAACGCGGCATCGTAGCTTTCCTGGACGAAACCTGACGAGGACGTGACCTCGGTGAATTTTGCATCGGTGGTCCTGGAGCCGATTCCGGTGATCGCGGCGCGCGCGGCCTTGACCACGTCGATCTCGCTCGACCCGACGGACCTGTAGATGTTGAAAGCGACGACCTCTCTGCCGTCGAGATAGGCCGCCTGGCGCGGCTTTTCCCAGCTGTCGACCACCGTGCCGAGATCGGAGAGTTTGACGTCGCCTGCTCCGGTCAGCGCGATGCGTGTATTGGCCAGCGCCTCGACGGTCGCGGCGCTGGAGAGCGTACGCACCGACTGCTCCTGGCCGCCTATGGCAGTGCGGCCGCCCGGCCGGTTGACATTGTTGGATGCGAGCGTCTGGCTGACATCGCCGGCGCTGATGCCGAGCGCGGCAAGCCGATCGGGATCGAGCTCGACCCGGATGACCCGGTCGACGCCGCCCGAACGGGTGATCTTGGAGACGCCGTCGACGCCGAGCATGGCCTTGGCTACGTCGTTGTCGATGTACCAGCTCAGTCGGTCGGGAGACATGGTCGGCGCCTCGACCACATAGGTCAGCACCGAATTGCCTGTCGCGTTGACCTTGGCCACGACCGGTGTCTGGGCGGCGGCCGGCAGGCTGGATTGTACGCCCGAAACGGCATTGCGGACGTCGTTGGCGGCCGTCTCGGAGTTTGTGTCGAGTGTGAACTCGACGGTGGTGACCGAAGAGCCTTCGCTGATCGAAGTCGAGACGTCGTCGACGCCTTCGAGGCTCGCCACGGCATTCTCGATCACCTGCGCGACTTGAACCTCCATCTCGCTTGGAGCGGCGCCCGACTGCGTCACCGTGACGGTGACCGTGGGCTGGTCGATGTCGGGCATGTTGTTGGTGCGCAGCTGCATGAAGCCGTACAGGCCGGCGATCGTCAGCGACAGGAACAGCACGATGGTCGGAACCGGGTTGCGGATCGACCAGGAGGAAATGGCGTTCATCGGGGAACATTCCTGGCGGTCGCGGCATCGCCGGCATCCGCCTCCTGGTGGCGATGCGCACCAGATTGCCGTCGTTGAGGAAACCGGCGCCGGCAACCACGATGCTGTCGCCTTCCGACAGGCCGGCTTCGACCACCACCCGGCCGCTCTGGCGCATGCCGGTCGAGACAGCGCGCGCACTGACCTTCCCACCGTCGCCCACGACGAAGACGGCAGGTTTGCCGTCATGCCAGACCAGGGCGGCCTCGGCGACGCTCAGTTGCGGCGAAGCCGCGGTTGCGATCGATACACGCGCGAACATGCCCGGTTTCAGGCCCGAGCCTTCGCCCAGGGAGACACGGACGGTGGCAAGCCGCGTCGTCGAGTCGACCGTCTCGGCGATGGAAGAAACCGCCCCTTTTGTCGTGCGCCCCGCCGCGTCGACGATGGTGGCCGACTGGCCAACCGCAATTGCCGGCAGGTCCTTTTCCGGAATGAGAACACCGACCTCCAGCCTGCCGTCACGCATGATCTTCATGAGCTCGGTGCCGGTTTGAACGATCGAGCCGGCGACCGCCGGCTTGCTGGAGACGATGCCGTCGAAGGGCGCGCGAATCGTCGTTTGATCGAGTTCCGCCTGCAATTTCTGTGCGACGGCTTCAGCCTGCTCCAGTTGCGCCCGGTCGGTCTTGACCGCCGTCGCCTTATCCTCTGCCGTCTCGGCGCTGACCGCTTTGCTCGCCAGCAGCTTGTCGGCACGGGCGGCCGCCGATATGGCCGCGTCCAATGTCGCCTGGGCCTGCGTGACCGCAGCCTTCTGCTCGGCCAGTTCCGCTTTCAACAGCGAGGCGTCCAGCCGCGCGACGACTTCGCCTGATTTCACCTGATCGCCTTCGGAAACCAGCACCGCGGTCAATTGCAAACCACTGGCTTGCGCGCCGATCGCCCCTTCCTGCCAGGCCGCAACCGTGCCCGTGGCATTGATCGAGGAAGCGATGAGCTCGGGACGCACGTTCTCGACCGAGACTGTCAACGCGGCGGCCTGCGCGGGCGCAACCGTTTGTGCCGCGGGGTCGGCCGCACCGCGGCCATAGGCCTTGAGCGCCGCGACTGCAATCAACACGCCCGCCAGGACAAGGTATCCCTTACGCAATTTTCTGATCATGATTTCTGGTTTCGTTTCGGTGGTCGGAAAGCGGCAGTGACAGGCGGTACGCGGCAAAGCTCAGCCGGATCATGCCTTTGAGCGTCTCCGCCGGCAGGGTCACCGGCGCTACGCTGGCTCCGCTGCCGTTCGAAAAAGTCGGAGCGATGGATGCGATCAACCGCACCATCATCAGGGCTTCCCACATTCTTGTGCTTTCGATTTTCCTGGTTTCGAACGGCCCATCCGTTCGGATGGGCCGCCGTTTCGGGAAAGGAACCGGCCGGATCATTTAGCGATACGCAGCAGATCCGGCCGGCGCAGCCGCTCAGAGTTGCTCACCTATCCGGGGTTGGGGGGGTGGGAGCTGCCTGCCAGGACTGGGCAGGCCTCTGGGGCCGGCTGCATCGCCCGGCGGATTGTCCAAGGGGCCGCCGGGAGGTGGTCCCTGGGGTCGTTCCGCCGAAGCAAGGATTTCGAGCTGTTCGGGCGTCAGCTTGGTGCGCAGCGCGGCGATTGCGTCCTTCAGCCTGCCCGCGGAAGCAGCACGTCTGGTGAGATCGTCGACCAGCCTTTCCTGAAAGGCGAAAGGATCGCGGGCATCGGCGTTGCTTTCAGCGCCGGCCGCGCCAGCGTCGGGCTCGCGCTCCCCGGAGCCCCCAGGACCATGGTCAGGCCGCGGCAGCGCCAGCACCGCCTTCAGCGCGCCGGTATGGTCGCGCCACGCGTCAATCTGTTCGGCCCCGACGGCCGGCGGACCGTCGCCGGATGCGGCCGCGAGTTCAAACTGCCGCGCCAGCGCGGGATGAATCCCCGCCACGGAAAAGAGATCAAGCGCGAAAAACCTGCTCCGCATGATGTATTCCTTTCCAACATGCAACGTAGCAGCAGGATAGGGAGCGTTTTTTTCCCATTTGCTTCGGTCTATTTCCGAAGGTTGCTGAAAAAGGGAGATTTGTTACAGAATGTTTCTGTGCCCTGTCTGGAAACATTCCGTTGCAATTTTCCGTCCCGCACTCCCACAGCTCGCCCTATAACCCGGCAAAGAACAGGCAAAACGGCATCGGGCAGACTAGGCAATGCAGCCACAACCACAGATTCTCGTCGTCGACGACGATCGCGAGATCAGGACGCTTCTCGGTCGCTATCTCGACGGCCAGGGTTTCCGTGTCTCAGTCGCGGCGGACCGGCGCGAATGCGAGCAACAGCTGATCACAGGGCAGTTCGATCTGATCGTGCTCGATGTCATGCTGCCCGATGGCTCGGGCCTCGATATATGCCGCGCCCTGCGTGACAGCAAACCGCATGTCCCTGTCATACTGCTGACGGCACTGAAGGAGGATGTGGACCGCATCGTCGGACTTGAGCTCGGCGCCGATGATTATCTCGGCAAGCCATTCAACCCGCGCGAGTTGACGGCACGCATCCGCGCGGTGCTGCGGCGCTCGTCGCACGACCAGGCTCCTGCCATTACCCGGGTCTACCGCTTCGCCAGTTATACGATGGAGCCAGGCATCCGCCGTGTCGCCAATGTGAGAGACGAGACAATCGACCTGACCGGTGCGGAGTTTGATCTGCTTCAGGTTTTTGTCGACCGGCCGGGTCGGGTTCTGTCGCGCGACCAGCTTCTGGATCTCACGCAAGGCCGCGAGCGGGAACCTCTTGATCGCTCCGTCGATGTGCTGATGAGCCGGCTTAGGCGCAAGCTTGGCGAAGATGCGGCGGCGCCCCTTTTCAAGACTGTGCGCAATGGCGGCTACCAGATGACCGTGCGCGTCGAGACCTTGGACGAGCGGGCATGAGTTCTCTCAGAGCGCGGATTGCGCTGCTTCTGGTGGCGGCGATCGTCGGGGTGGTCGCGTTGGCGACGTTTGCGGTCGTCAGTGTGGTTGGGCCTCCAACGCCGGAATCGACCATCGAGCCGGTTGCACGACAGATCAGGCTTCTGGCGCAGTCGCTCCCGAGCCATGTCGCCAGCGCCGACGATCTGCGGATCGAGCTTGGGACTCGGCCGGCAAGCGGGCAGGAAGACGAACGCGCAACATATTTTCTTGCCCGAGCACTTCAACACAGCGGTGCGGATTTTCCAGCCGTCGTGGTCCGCGTCGCAGGTAAGCAAGGCATGGTCGCCTCGGTGCAACTGCCGGACGGCCGCTGGATGGCCGTCGATATCCCGGATTTCTCGCCGCCGGCCGACCGCTGGTTGGTGCTGGCTGGCTGGATCACCTTGATTGTGCTTGGTGCCACAGCGGTGTCGCTATACTTCGCGACGGTTTTGACGAAGCCACTGGTCATGCTGGAAGCCGCCACCGCGCGCATCGGACTGGATGGAGTTCTTGCGCCGCTGCCGGAGGAAGGCTCCGGCGAGGTGCGAGCCACCGCACGCGCACTGAACCAGCTTTCGACCAGGCTCAAGGCGGCTATGGAAAGCCGCATGCGGCTGGTCGCAGCCGCGGGCCACGATCTGCGAACGCCGATGACGCGCATGCGGTTGCGTGTCGAATTCCTGGCGGAGGAGGAACGCGAGAAATGGCTGCACGATCTCGAGGAACTTGACCGTATCGCCGACAGCGCCATCCGGCTGGTGCGCGAGGAGGTTGCGGGGGATGCCGTCGAATCTGTCGATCTTGAAAGGCTGGTGCGTGACATCGAGACCGAGATGGTTTCGCTTGGTCACGCGGTGACGACCGGCAATTTGGACAAGGTCTCGGTGAGGGCAGGCGCGCTTGGCCTGCGCCGAGCCCTGCGCAATCTCATCGTCAACGCGGCCACCCATGGCAAGGGTTGCTGCGTTTCGCTTGCCGCCGCGGACGGTCGCGTCGTCCTCAGCATTGCCGATCGCGGACCGGGCATCCCGCACGAGCTGCTGAACAAGGCGTTCGAGCCGTTCTTTCGCGTCGACCCAGGCCGCTGGCAATCAATTCCAGGTGCCGGCCTTGGTCTGGCCATCGCGAAGGAAATTATCGAACGGTACGGCGGGACCGTGACCTTGGAGAACCGCCATGGCGGCGGTCTTTCTCAGAAAGTCGTTTTCGATTCGGTTCCGGAAAAATCAGGATTTGAGCTGGATCAAGAGCTCACTCCGATTTCCGCCTTGTAGGAGCAGCACGAGTGAAGATCCGCCGCCCATCGACGACGAGTGTTCTGATCTTTGTCCTGATCTTGGCGGCCGGCGCTGGTGGCGCCTGGTACTGGTGGCAGAGCCAGCAAGGAAAGCTGCCGGATGGGCTGGTATCGGGCAACGGTCGGATCGAGTCCGATGAGGTCGACATCTCGGCGAAATCCGCCGGTCGCGTACGGGACGTGCTCGTCGAAGAGGGCGACCTCGTTTCCGCCGGGCAGATCCTCGCCCGGATCGATACCACGGAACTTCTGGCCGAGCGTGCCAAGTATGTCGCCGATCAGACCTCCGAGGAAGCTTCGATGCTCGAGGCGAAGGCGACGGTGGCTCAGCGGCAGGCCGAATTAATGCTCAAGGAGGCCAACCTCCGCCGGGCCCTCACACTCGTCGATACAGGCGCTCTCAGCCAGCAAACACGCGATCAGTACCAGAGCGAACGCGATTCCGCGCGCGCCATCGTTGAGGCCGCGGAAAAGAATGTGACCGCCAGGGAGCGCTCGATCGATGCGGCGAAAGCTTTGGTGGACCAGACCGATGCCCAGATCGCCGACGCGACCCTCGCAACACCAGTCAAGGGCCGCGTCCTCTATCGCCTTGCAAATCCCGGCGAAGTCGTCAGCGCCGGCGGCAAGGTTCTGACGATCGTCAATCTCTCGGAGATATACATGGAGATCTATCTGACCTCCGAGCAGGCCATGCGGGTTCCCGTTGGCTCGCAAGCTCGCATCCAGTTCGACGGCGCCGACTTCGCCGTGCCCGCCAAGGTGAGCTTCGTCTCGCCCGAAGCCCAGTTCACCCCGAAGCAGATCGAGACGCGCAGCGAGCGGGACAAGTTGATGTTCCGGGTCAAGCTGCGCATTCCGCCGAGCCTCGTTGACGATCACATCGAGCAGGTAAAGACCGGGGCGAGGGGCACCGGCTATGTACGACTCGACCCGAACCCGCCCGACTGGCCGGAGTCCCTGCAGAAACGTTTCCCCGGCGATCCCGTCGACGCCGGAGAATGACGATGGCGGCACCGGCTGGCCAGATTGCCCGGATCTCCGGCGTGACCCATGCCTACGGCAAGGTCCTGGCGCTGGACAACGTGTCGTTCGACCTGCCGAGTGGCCGGATGACGGGCCTCATTGGCCCCGATGGCGCTGGCAAGTCGACCCTGCTTGGTTTGATTGCCGGCGCGCGGAAGCTGCAGATCGGGACGGTCCAGGTTCTGGACGGCAGCATGGCCAATGCCAGACATCGCCGGGCGGTTTGCACGCGCATCGCCTACATGCCGCAGGGGCTCGGCAAGAACCTCTACCAGGAGATAAGCGTTGCGGAGAACCTTGCTTTCTTTGGCACGCTGTTTGGTCTTGCCGCGGCTGAGCGGGAGATGCGCATTCGCCAGCTCGCGGGCGCAACGGGACTGCTGCCCTTTCTCGACCGCCCCGTGGGGAAGCTCTCGGGCGGCATGAAGCAGAAGCTGGGACTGTGCTGCGCGCTCATCCATGATCCCGACCTCCTTATTCTCGATGAGCCGACGACGGGGGTTGATCCACTCTCGCGGCGACAATTCTGGACGCTCATCGCCGACCTGCGCCGCGAGCGGCCGGCGATGAGTGTCGTTGTCTCGACCGCCTACATGGACGAAGCCAGCCATTGCGATTGGCTGGTCGCAATGGATCACGGGAAAATACTCGCCTTCGGCACCGCCGACGAGCTCCGGGAAGCCACCGGCGAACAAGATCTTGAATCGGTCTTTGTCGCCTTGCAGCCAGGGCAAAAGAGCAAACAGGAGCGCTTTGTCATTCCGCCGCGCAAGCCGAGCGCCGAAGAACCGGTGATCGTGGCGAAGGGCCTGACTTGCCGCTTCGGCAAGTTCACCGCGGTCGATCGTGTCTCCTTCACCATCGAGAAAGGCGAGATCTTCGGCTTCCTTGGCTCCAACGGTTGCGGCAAGACCACGACGATGAAGATGCTGACCGGGCTGCTTGCACCGAGTGAGGGCCAGGCGGAGGTGTGCGGCAGCCCGGTCGACGCGAAGGATCTGTCGATACGTCGGCGCGTGGGCTTCATGACGCAGTCCTTTTCTCTCTACGGCGAGCTGACGGTCCGCCAGAATCTTCTTCTGCACGCCCGCCTGTTCCATCTGAGCAAAGCCGATGCTGCCGACCGCAGCGAAAAGCTCATTAAGGGGATTGGGCTGACCGACTACGCGGATGCCGACGCCAATTCCCTTCCGCTTGGTGTGCGCCAGCGCCTCTCGCTCGCGGTCGCGATCGTGCACGATCCCGAGCTCCTCATACTTGGTGAGCCGACCTCCGGCGTCGATCCGCAGGCGCGAGACGAATTCTGGCGGCTGCTGGTCGACCTGTCGCGAAGCCGAAACGTGACCATCTTCGTCTCCACGCATTTCATGAATGAAGCGATGCGTTGCGACCGCATCTCGTTGATGCATGCGGGTCGCGTGCTCGTGTGCGACGCGCCGGAGAACGTGATCGCCTCCAAGAACGGCGCCGATCTCGAAGAGGCCTTCATCGCCTATATCGAGGAGGCCGAGGGGTCTCGATCCGCGCCGGCCGCGCAGGAAGCTCCGTCGCTGGTCCGGCAGGAAGCGCGGGCCACTTCGCCTGCTCGCCCGCGCTTCCTGCCGCTGCGGCGCCTGTTCGCCTACACGCAGTGCGAGATGCTGTCGCTCATGCGCGATCCCGTCCGGCTCGCCTTCGCCTTCCTCGGCTCCTTCATCATCATGCTGATCTTCGGCTTCGGCTTGTCGAACGACGTGACCAATCTGACCTACGCGGCTTTCGACCATGACAACACACCCGAAAGCCGGGCCTATCTCGGCGGTTTCTCAAGCTCCAACTACTTTACGGAGCGGTCGCCGATCCAGAACGTGCAGGCGATGGAAGACCGCCTGAAGTCCAACGAGATCGAGCTCGCTATCGAGATCCCGCCGAACTTCGGCCGCATGGTGAAACGCGGCTCCGACTGGCAGGTCTCGGCTTGGATCGATGGCGCGAACACCACGAGGGCGGCGACCATCGAGGGATATGTGCAGCAGGCGCACGATCTCTTTTCCGAGCAGAGAAGCCGTGAGGCGAGCACCCCATCCACATCCGATCCCACCACGACCCTCCAGGTCCGCTACCGCTACAATCCGACAGCCGAGAGCATCTATTCCATCGGGCCATCGCTTCCGGCCATGCTGATGATGATGTTCCTGGCGATTCTGATGGCGGTGAGCGTCGCCCGGGAAAAGGAGATCGGCACGATCACCAATTTCTATGCGACGCCAACCACCCGGCTGGAATTCCTGATCGGCAAGCAGGTGCCTTATCTCGGCGTCGGAATGATCAATTTCGTCATCCTGACGGCGACCGTGCTGTTCTTGTTTGGGGTTCCACTCAAGGGCAACGGCATGGTTCTGGCCCTTGGCGCTCTGCTCTACACCGCGGCCGCCACTGGCTATGGGCTCTTCATCTCGACCCTCACCAGGAGCCAAGTGACAGCGGTCTTCGCTGGCGCGGTCTTGTCGATGCTGCCAACCATGCAATTCTCGGGGATGATGCAGCCCGTCTCGACGCTCGAAGGCGGCGCGCGCCTGATGGGCCGGCTGTGGCCGACGACCTACTACACGCACATGAGCGTCGGCGCCTTCACCAAGGGGCTCGGGCTTGGCGACATGATGACGGACCTCGTGGCACTCGCGCTGTTCCCCCCGGCCTTTCTTATGCTGTCGGTGATGCTGCTGAAAAAACAGGAGAAGTGATGATATCGAGCTTCTCCAACATCTTCTGGCTCGGCACCAAGGAGCTCCGGGCGCTTGCAAAGGACCTGACGATGATCCTCTTCATCATCTGGTCGTTTGGCTTCAGCATCTACTTGCAGTCGACCGGCGCCGGAGAGACTGTCAACAACGCCGCCATCGGCATTGTCGACGAGGACCAATCGCGGCTCTCTCGCTCGATCGCCGGGTTGTTCTATCCGCCGTACTTCCAGACCGTCAAAACCATCAGTGCCGCCGACATCGACAGGGCGATGGACGAGGGGCTCTACACCTTCATCGTCGTCATCCCCCCGGGATTCGAGAAAGACACGAGAAAGGGACGTGACACTGAAATCCAGGTGAATGTGGACGCCACAGCCTCGCAACAGGCTTCGCTCGGTGCCGGCTATATCCAGAACATGGTGACGAATGAGGTCGACCGCTACCGGAAGGATTTCGAAGCGACAACGGGGCGCTCCTCCGATCTCGCTATCCGTCGCGCCTTCAATCCTGACGGAACCCAATCTTGGTTCAAGTCGATTGTAAGCCTGGGAGATGAGCTATCGATGCTGGTCATCATCCTCACCGGAGCGGCGCTGTTGCGCGAGCGGGAGCACGGCACCATCGAGCATCTCCTGGTGATGCCCCTCACGGCATTTGAGATCGCGCTGGCCAAGGTCTGGGCGAACGGCCTCGTGATCATCGTCGCATTCGCCTGCTCATTGCTGCTGGTCGTGGAGGGAGCGCTCGACGTTCCAATAGCTGGCTCGCGCGGGTTGCTGATGCTTGGCACGACCATCTACGTATTTGCCGCCGCTGCCATCGGCATCTTTCTCGGTACGCTGGCGCGCACCATGGCTCAGTTCGCGCTGCTGATGATGATGGTCGTCATGCCGATGATGATGTTGTCGGGGGGCATGTCACCGGTCGCGAGCCAACCTCAATGGCTTCAGTACGTAACCTGGTTTCTGCCTTCCCGACACTACGTCAGCTTCATGCAGGCGATCGTCTCCCGGGGGGCGGATTTCACAATTGTATGGAAGGAGTTCGCGACCGTGCTGATAATGGGGATAACGTTTCTCGGAGCGAGCCTGCTCCTTTTCAGGCGCTCCATTGCGACGACACAGTAGGATCTTCGCCCGTGAGCATTACCGCCAGTCATTCGTCACGCGACTGCTCGTTTTTCCTTACACCGGGCCGCTGCCATCATAGGCGCTTGATCCAAGGCAAGGTCCGGCGGGCAGAACCCGATATGCTGGCAGCGTTCAACCATTGGATTCCATCACTATGAGTTGGCTCATTCGCATTCTCCTGGCTGGCGCTGGTGTCGTGGCCGGTTGGTTCATGCCGCGCGATCAGATCGGCTACACGATCATGCAGTTCGTGGTTTTCCTCCTGCTGATCTTGGCGGCCTCGGTTGTAGTCCTGTATTTTCCCAAGCTCCGCGGCATCTTCACTGGACCTCCAACCAAGAAGCCCGACTGATGCCAGCCGGCCGATGCGGCTTGCATGAAAGGCGTCGAGCCTGGTGGCTGGACTCGGATTGACTGCGGGCTGCCTGACGCCGAACTGACCTGCCCACCCGCGGAGCCGGCTAGGACGGCGGACTTAAGTCGGATGCCGGTGGCGAAAAAGTCCTATCAGGCAATGCATGGGTCTTGGGCCGCTTTCGTCGGGCTCAGTTCCGGCGGATGCTCCGCCTGTCAACAACGCCGGTTCGGGTCCGTTTTTTTCAAGCAGGACCTCCTACAGACCGGCATAAGGAGGATCAAGATGCGCAAACTACCCCTAACCCGACTGTGCTGGCTCGCCCTGCGGGCTTCCGCGGCGCTCGCGCTGACCATCGCGCCCTACCATCTCACCTTTGACGGCGCCGGTGTCGCGAAGGTAGTCTCCGCCAGCGCCTACGCCGAGAGTGAAGGTGGTGGTGGCGAAGGTGGAGGTGGTGGCGGCGGCGATGGTGGCCACTCCGGCGAAGGCCATGATGGCGGCGACGACGGCGAAGGCCATGATGGCGCCGATGACGGGGCAGGCCACGACGCTGGCGACGACAATGGTACCGATGCCAGCGACGACGACATCCCACCGCCGGTGACCACGCCCTAGCATGGCTGGACTGTAGACATGAGAGTGCCGTCGTTGACCCGAATTTGCTGGTTCGTTCTGCGGGCCTCGACGGCGCTCGTTCTTACAGTCGCACCCTATCACTTGACGTTTGACGGCACCGCCGGGATCGTTCCTGCCGATGTCCGCGCCGAGGATGATGGCGGCGAGAGTGAAGGTGGCAGCGGTAGCGGCAGTGGTGGTAGCGGCGGCAACAGCGGTAGCGGCGGCGGCGGCAACAGCGGCAGCGGGGGTAGCGGTAGCAACAGTGGTAGCAGCGGCAGCGGCGGTGGTACAGGTCCCAGCAACAGCCACGTCAATCCCGAGACAGGCGACAAGGTCAGTATTCACGGCAGCATCATCCAGGTTGTCCACCCCGATGGCCTCCGGGAAAAGATCGAAAACGGCCGCTTCGTGATGAAGGATGCGCTTGGCCGCACAATCGTCGAGCGCGCGGCGACTGCCGCCGATTTGGCCCGCCTGAAACGGTTGTGAGGCCCAACGGTTGTGAGAGAGCGGGGGAGTTTAGTAAGGCAACACTCGCTTCTCACCTCACCCTCGCCTTCGGGCGGGGGTGAGTTTTTGCGTCGATACGGATACCGGCCAGGGATCAGCCTCGCCCTCAGCCGGTGCGGTCCTTCGCCTCGTGCATCAGCAGCGCGGCCTCGGTGCGGTTGCGCACATTGAGCTTCGACAGGACCCGCGTCATGTGATGCTTGACGGTCTTTTCCTGCAGCGCAAGCCGCCCGGCAACCTCCTTGTTACTCAAGCCCTCCGCCACCAGCCGTAGAATCTCGGCCTCACGGTCGGTGAGCAGGCACAGCGGATCAACCCTGCGGGTGGCTGGCTGCAGCAGGTCCGACAGCAGTCTCGCCGACAGCGTTGGCGAGACATAGCTTTCGCCGGCAGACACGTCACGCAGGATTTCGGCCAGCATCTTGGAACCGACGCCTTTCAGCACATAGCCGCGCACCCCGGCATTGAGCGCCTGGGCAACGTCAGCATTGGTCTCCGATACCGTCAGCATGACGATTTTCTGGCCGGAATGCCGGGCCAGGATGCTTGCAGCGGCGGCAAGTCCGCCGCCCGGCATGCTGATGTCCAGCAGCAGTATGTCGGGGTGCTTGGCCTCGACCAATCGCTCGGCGTCCTCGGCGTTCGCGCCTTCGCCAACCACTTCGAAGCCGCCGATCTCGGCAAGGCTGCGCGCAACACCCTCGCGAAACAGGGGGTGATCGTCGACAATGGCAATGTGGATGATACCGGTCACGGCTGCTCCTCGACGGACAATGTGATCAACAGGCGCGTGCCTTTCGGGCCGGACGCGGTTTCGAAACGGCCGCCGATGCTCTCTATCCGCTCCCTCAGGCCGGCCAGGCCCAGGCCCTCGCTTCTTGCCGGATCGAACCCGGGGCCACCGTCCGACACTGTAACGAAAAGCTTGCCGGCTTTCGTCCCCGCCTTGACCGCCTGGTCCTTGCCTTGCCCATGGCGCCAGGCGTTGTTCAAACCTTCCTGGACGAAACGATAGATGCTGATCTTCTCGGAAGCGCCAGGTTCCGGCAATTGTGCGGGCAGCGCCAGCGAGACAGAACTCGCCGTGCGCCTTTCGTGCTCGGCCACCGCCAGCCGCAGGATGTCGGCCACCGCGGCCGTTTCGATCTGTGGCAACACCAGCCCGTTGCAGATGCCGCGGATCTCGCGCATCGCCTCACCGAGCGTCTTGTGGATGCCGGCCACCTCGGCTTGGCGCTGTTCGGCCGAGGCGTCGGGATCCAGTAGCAGCGGGCTGTCCATCCGGAGCGCGGCCAGCGCAACCAACTGGGCCGGCCCGTCATGCAGGTCGGCGCCAATGCGCCTGAGATATCGCTCGTTGATGGCGGTGGCGCGGCGCGAGGCACGCTGGACGCGCTGGCGCAGCGTCGAGTTCTGCGACAGCAGCGCCTGCAATTCTGCAACCTTTGCTTCAAGCGCGGTTCGCTGCGTCTCGATGGTGCGGCTGCCGCGAAAGACGATGCCCGAAAGAAGTGCGAGCGCCGCCGCCGTGGCGCCAGCCACCACCAGCCAGCTCGACCACAAGGCGGCGTTCAGCGTCAACTGGAAATCCTCGGCCACTTCGTAGAATTCGGAGACGGCGACGACATCGCCAGACCAGGGTTCGCGCACCGGATTGTAGATTTCCAGCAGCGGCACGCCGATGCCCTTTTCCCTTCTGCTTTCGGCGTCGTCGAGTTTGTTGAACTCAGCCACGACATTACCGTTGAAAGCGTGATCGAGGTTGGCGTTCGGCTCGAAAACCTTGCCGATCAACGTCTTGTCCTTGGCGTAGAGAACCGTGCCGTCGCGCCGCCACAGCTTGAACGAGGCCAGCCGCTTGCCGAGCGCGCCCTGGTCGAGCGTTTCGTCAAGCGCCTGTTTGACGCTGTCGCTGAGCTCGCGGCTCTTGCGCATGTCCGGCAGCAGCGGCGCGATCACGCTGTCGACATAGAGCGCCGTGGTGGCGGCGGAGTTGCGGATGACGCCTTGCCGTATCTGCGAGGTCACCCACAGTCCGACCACCAGCATCACCGCCAGCAGCCCGACGCCGCCGGCGACAAGGAACTGCAAGGCCAGCGAAAGCCTGTTCCAGCGACGTATGAAGTCCTCAACCAATCGCACGATCCATCCTGACGGCGGCGATCATAGAGATTATGCAACGCGTGCGACATTGGGCTTCAGTCTTGCCTTGCACAGGACTTTAGCCCGGCTCTGGCGGTCAGGCGATCGAGGGGGAAAGTCGAGGCCTGCCATGGCGTGGGAATGATTATGGAGAATCTGCGGTGCAACCATGGCTCGGCTGACAGCCATCGATGGTCAATCCGGAATGCTGGTGGAAATCGAGCTGGTTGACGACAAGGTTGGTTTCCGGGCGATCCAATTCGAGCGCCGGGTCGACCTGGCGATCATTAGCGTGGCCTTTTGTCGGAGACGACGACGAGCCTTCCTCCGGCATTTTGGCACCGTTTGCAGACCAACTTCGATGCCAGTCGCCTTTCGGTGATGAAATCGTAGTGCGTGCCGTAGATCTCGATCAGACCATCGAGCTCGAGCGCACGGAGATGACCGCAACGGAGATTGCCGCAATATACGCTGAGGCCCATCCCCTGGTCGCGAAGCTCGCCAAGCTTTTTGGGCTGGGCGATCGGCAGAACAATAGCTGCCGGCGCCGCCGAATTTGCGACCGCCACAAGGACAGGCCTTCGAATCTCCGCCCGGTCAATGGCGCTTATCGCCTGGACGGCTTTGTCTTCGGCGACGCCAATGAGTGAGTCTATACCCTCCATTGATTTGGTATGGCCGCTGATGAACAAGGCCCTGCGCAGCACGTGCAGCGCATCTCTCGTCTCACAGAGTGTCGTGCGCAGTGTGAGGGGCATTTTGCCCTCAACTCTTCATGTTGCTGTCGGGAAGAAAATCCGCGTCGACCGCCGGCACAAGGAAGGCTCGGCGGGCGTCCCCTGTGCCGTAACAGCCAACGCTTCCCTCGACCGAGGCAGCCAGCGCAGCCAAAAACGTCGGGCCGCCGGACGGCCCGTCGTTCGCCAGGGCTCCAGCCAATTGGGGAAGCGTCCCCAGGACCGAAATCATGCCGTCATGGCTCTTGGTGGGATTCACAGAAAATATAGAGGTCAAGCTATTTGTCATTGCACAGCTCTCTTTGGGCATGAGAATGATAATCGCCCTCAACCATCAGCGAGTGCTAAATTTCTGATGGCAAATCTATTTCTGCACTTAAACAAAGTGCCGTCTATTAACTATGACATACCGGGCGCACAAAACAGTCTTTTAATTTTGAATCTCAATTTACATGAACGCATGGCAAAAATAAGTGTAGGCGCCTCCTGACCGACAGGCGCCGCTGACGAGACCGCGTTTTCGCCCCCGCTGCGCGGTCGCCTTTCAGACCGATCCGTCGGACTGGTGCGCGGCGATTGCACTCAGGAAAACCTGGCCGAACTCCTTGAGCTTGGCGGCGCCGACACCATTCACTTCGGCGAAGGCGTCGAGATCGCGCGGACAGCGCTCGGCCATGTCGATCAAGGTTCGATCGGAGAACACCACATAGGCCGGCACCTGGCGTTCCTTGGCGAGACGCAGGCGCAACGCCTTGAGCGTGGTCAGCAGCGAAGCATCCAGGCCTTCGGTATCCACGGCGGAACCCTGGGCGGAACGCATCTTGCCGCGCAAGGCTCGGCTGCGCACCTCGACGCGATAGTGGAATGGGACCTCGCCACGGTCGAGCGCATGGCCGCCGTCGGAGATGGCGAGGCCGCCATGGCCGGCCGGGTCCGGTGCCAGGAACCCGCCCGCGACCAGTTGCCGGATCAACGACAGCCAGAAATCCTTCTTGTGCGCCACACCGCTTCCGAAGCCGGCCAGCCTCTGGTGGCTCCTCGCCAGCACCTTCTCGGTTTCATGGCCGAGCAGGATGTCGATGACATGGCCCGCACCGAAACGTTCACCGCTCTGCGCGATCGCCGCCAGGATGATCCGCGCCTCCGGTCCGCCATCGGCGCGCGGCGCCTGGTCGAGGCAGTTGTCGCAATTGCCGCAAGGCTGCGCTTCCTCGCCGAAATAGCCAAGCAGCACCTGGCGGCGGCATTGCGCCGTCTCGCAATAGCCGATCAGCGTGTCGAGCCGTCGATGCGAGCGCCTTTTGTGCTCTACCGACGCCTCCTCGTCGTCGATGAACAGCCGCCGCATGCGGATATCGCCAAGACCGAACAGCATATGCGCCTCGGCCTCCCGCCCGTCGCGACCGGCACGGCCGATTTCCTGATAGTAGGCTTCGAGGCTGCCCGGCATATCGGTGTGGAAAACAAAGGCGACATCAGGCTTGTCGATGCCCATGCCGAAGGCGATGGTCGCCACCATGACAACGCCGGACAAGGTCATGAAAGCGTTTTGATTCGCGTCACGTGCGTCCTTGCTCATGCCGGCATGATAGGCGAGCGCGGTGACGCCGTTCTTCTCGAGGAACGCCGCCGTCTCCTCCGTCTTCTTGCGCGACAGGCAATAGACGATGCCGCTGCGGCCTTGATGGCGCCCGACGAAGTTCAGCAACTGCCGCTTGCCGTCCTGCTTGGCTTCGATGGCAAGCTTGATGTTCGGCCGGTCGAAGCCAAGCACCAGGGTTTCGACGCGCTCGGCGAACAGCCGTGCCTCGATGTCGGTGCGCGTGCTTTCGTCCGCTGTCGCCGTCAGCGCGATGATCGGCACCTCAGGAAAAATGTCGCGCAGCCGCGACAGGTCTTCATATTCGCGCCGGAACGCCGGGCCCCATTGCGAGATGCAATGCGCCTCGTCGACGGCGATCAGGCGGACGTCGAGCCTGGCGAGCGCCTCCAGCATCCGCTCGGTCATCAGCCGCTCCGGCGCGAGATAGAGCAGGCGCGTCTGGCCCGAAGCCACGCGGCGCCAGGCGGCGATATTGGCATCGCGCTCAATCGAGGAATTGATCGTATCGGCCGCCACCCCGGCTAGGCGCAGCGCGGCAACCTGATCCTGCATCAGCGCCACCAGCGGCGAGACGACAATGGTGAGCCCGCCCAGAACCAGCGCCGGAACCTGGTAGCAGAGCGATTTGCCCGCACCCGTCGGCATCACGGCCAGCACATGACGCCCGGCCAGCAATGCGTCCATCACGTCGGCCTGGCCGGGACGAAAATCATCGAAGCCGAACACATCCTTCAGGACGCGCCGCTTGGGGTCCTCGGCCGGAACGCTCATCGCGGATGCCTGCATCAGGCGGATACCGGGCTAGAAGCGATTTTTCGGAGGTTGGAGAGGATGTGAAAACCGATCAAGATACTCTCCGCGTGGCGCCTTGCAGTAGCGCAGCCGTCATCGAACCACAACAAGAACAAGCCTAGGCAGGGATCACCAGACTGCGAGAAGCGCTGAGGATTGGCCTGCTCGGCGAGCCGCGCCTTCCCCAGCGACACCTGCATCCCGCTGGATTCCTTCACGCGTCGCGATGTAAGCTTGACCCGACAATGCAGGGAGAAGGCAATGCTGCAGACCAGACAGGATGCTCTCGGCGAGCGGTTCCAGTTGCAGCGCGCGGCCTTCGAGGCGCAGCCCTTTCCGGATTTTGGCGTCCGCAAGGACCGTCTGCAACGCCTGTTGGCGCTCACCGAGCGGCATGAGGCTGACATCTGCGCGGCGATCGACGCCGATTTTGGTGGCCGCTCGGCACACGAGACGCGCCTGGCGGAACTGTTTGTCGTGCGTGCCGGCATCCGCCACGCGCTTTCCCATCTGAAGGGCTGGATGCGGGAGCGTCGTGTTGCCACCACCATGCCGTTCCTGCCGGGCAGAAATCGTCTCGTGCCGCAGCCGCTCGGTGTCGTCGGGGTCGTATCGCCCTGGAACTATCCCTTCCAGCTCGCTGTCGCGCCGGTCACCGCGGCACTCGCCGCCGGCAACCGGGTGCTCGTCAAGCCGTCCGAACTGACGCCGGCTTTTTCCGCGCTGCTGGCGCGACTGGCCGGCGAGCATTTCGCGCCGGATGAGCTTAGCGTCATCGCCGGCGACGCCGAGGTGGGAAAGGCTTTCGTGTCAATGCCGTTCGATCATTTGCTGTTCACCGGTTCGACCGCGGTCGGGCGCCAGGTCGCGATCGCGGCCGCTGCCAATCTGACCCCAGTCACGCTCGAACTCGGCGGCAAGTCGCCAGCAATCCTCGATCCCTCCTGCGATCTCGATGCGGCGACCTCCAGCATTGCCTATGGCAAGCTGTTGAATGCCGGGCAGACCTGCATCGCGCCGGACTATCTGCTGGTACCGCAGGGACAGGCAGGCACCATCGCCGCGAAGCTCGCAACCGCAATAGCGCGGCTCTACCCGACCTTGCGCGAAAACCCGGACTATACCGCCATCGTCAGCGACCGGCACTACCAGCGTCTGCGCGGCATGATTGCCGAGGCGCGTGATGCCGGCGCCGATGTCATCGAGGTCAACCCGGCCCGTGAAGAGTTCGGCCCCACGAGCCGGAAGTTGCCGCCGACCCTGATCAAAAACCCCGGCTCAAACCTGCGGCTGATGCGCGAGGAGATTTTCGGCCCGGTGCTGCCGATCGTCGAATACGCCACCCTCGACGACGCGATCGACCACGTGAACCGGGCGGACCGGCCGCTGGCGCTCTACTGGTTCGGGCGCGACAGCGGCAACCGCCAGCGCATCCTGCGCGAGACGGTCGCCGGCGGCGTCACCATCAACGACTGCATGCTGCATCTGGTGCAGGAGAACCAGCCCTTCGGCGGTGTTGGCGCCAGCGGCATGGGCGCCTATCACGGTGAATGGGGTTTTCGCACCTTCAGCAAGGAGAAGCCGGTTTTCCTGCAGTCCCGGCTGAGCGCCGGAGGGCTTCTACGTCCGCCTTATGGCAAGACGTTCGAGCGGATTTTCCGCCTGCTCCGGCAAATCACCTGACCGAAGCCTATCCGTCGGAACCTGGCCGGGCGCAGGCGCGCAGATCGTCTTTGACTTGCCAGGAGGGCTTCAATATCAGGCTTGACGATCGGAACAGGATGCTTCCGATCGGGCCATCCATTTTCACGCCTTCGTCGAGCGACCTACGGATTGTGCACCCGGACATGGATTCGACCGCCCCTCTGCTGATCTTCTACGCCCGCAACGACGCGCTTGGCGACGGATTGCTGCGGATACCGGCATTGCGCGCGGCGAGAACAGCCTTCCCGCAAAGCCAGATCGTTTATGGCAGCATACGCAGATCCTCGCTCACGGGCGTATTGCGCAGGCATGCCGCTGCCCTCGTCGATGACTTCAGGACGATTGTGCCGCTTTCCGCCATTCTGGCCGAGTTCGCGACGCCGGGCAGGCCAACGACGGTCGTCGACTTCCGCACCGGCGTGCCCAGCCTGATGGCGACCAGACTGCGGCTTGTCGGCCGCGGCGTGCGCTACGAGCCCAATTTTGCCGGTTATCTTCTATCGCCGCGTTGGCGTACCAAATGGACTTTGCGTCCCGAACACAATGCCTGGCGCTACCATCGGCTGATCGAACGCCTGGCCGGCCGGCACCTGCCATTCGACCACAGGCTCGATGTCCCACAAGCCGCCCGCGCCCTGGCGCATCAGCTTCGCGGCGTGGACGACCGTCCGCTCATCCTTCTTGGCGGCAACGCCAAGAGCAACAAGTTCATGAGCGAGGCCCAGATATCAGCCATATCAGGCAATCTCATTGATGCTGGCTATCGGGTGATCTATCTGGTGACTCCCGGCAACGGACCGACGTGGCAGACCCTTGCCGCCAAGGAACCTCGTTTAGCCGTGGTCGGTCCGGATCTTGGGCTCGATACCGAGGCGTTCGGCGATCTGCTGCTCGCGCTCGGCGAGATGGCGGCCGCCTATGTCGGCATGGAAGGCGGTCTTGGGCACCTGTTCGCCGCGGTCATGACCCCGACGGTGATCGTCAACAACAGCGCCAACATGGAACGTTGGCGGCCGCTGTCGAATATGGTCGAAGTGGTGACGGCGCCGAGGCGTGGCGGATCGGCTGATATCGCCAACACGCCGGTCGAGGCCATTCTCGAAGCCACCCATCGCTTGCTGGCCACCAGCCGTCGCGACCACCCGGCGCGTTAAGCTTATATTCACCATGATCCGGCAGGTTTCCAATCCTGCGGTTATGTCTTGAGTACCGCGGCGCCACGGGCGCCCAGGCAACTGCCCGCGCCTCTCGGGAGGCGCGGGTTTTGTCATTTCCGAATGGCCGCGAAGCGGCGGCCGCCCGCTTCCAGTGCCTGACACCGTGCGCATACCGGACGGAACGATGAAGCCGCCGCCGGACTCGAGGATTTCTATCCGGCCGTCTATGTCACCTCGAAGCGGCCCAGGGTGAAGCAGTTCCTATGGCAAGATCCGCGGAGGAGCCGGTCCGTTCTCGCCATTTTCCCGGCGTGATCCCGGTGACGCGTTTGAAGGCGCGACTGAACGCAGCCTCGGATTGATACCCCACACCGGCAGCGATACTGGCGAGACTTTCGTGACCGAAACGCAGACGCTCGCCAGCCAGCTGGATCCTCCAGCTCGTTACGTATTCGATCGGCGGGCGGCCGAGCAGCGCATTGAACCGCTCCGCGACGATCGTGCGCGATGAGCCAACCTTGTCGGCAATCTGACCGACGGTCCAGTGGCGCGCTGGGTCGGCGTGGAGAAGCTGCAGCGTCCTTCCGACAATCGGATCGTTGAGCGCCGCGAACCAACCCTTTGAGCCGGGTGGAAGCCGGGCAACATGGCGCCTCAGCAGTTCGACGAACAAAAGCTCCATGAGCCGTCCAAGCATCGCCTGCGAACCCGGCGCCGCCGCCTCGACATGCAGATCGATTTCGCGCACGGTTGAGGCGATCAGGGCGCCAACCTTGTCGTCCGACATCTTCTCGACGATGAGCGCCGGAAGCGTGCGGAACACCGGCGCGAACAGAAATTCCGAAGACTCGAGGAAGCCGCAGACCATGCGCAGTTCGTCACCGCCGCCGCCATAGTTGACAGTCCACATCCCTTCGATCCGACCAGGCTGAACGATTTGTCCGGCTTCGGCCATCACCAGCGGTTCGCCCTTCCAGATCTTGTGATGACCGGCGAATGGCAGGAACAGCAGATCGCCAGCAGTGACTTCTCGCCGCTCGCTGTTTGCGGCCTCGAAAGTGCAGTTGCCCGTCACGACAAAATGGAAAATGCTGATATGGCGCAGGTGCGCCATGGGGGCGGACGGGTCATAGTATTTCGGGGCCACGACGCCGAACGGCGCGCTGAAACAGGCATTCAGAAAGACGGAGCCCGTCAGTCTTACGGCTTTCAGCATTTCCGACAACAGGTCCGGCCCGGCAGGAGGCCCGTGATCCGGTGTTCCTGCATGTAAATCCGATGTTGCAATCATTGTTGAACCTCGAGTCAGGCGTCTACATCTCCAAACGCTGCGGCTCAACCGATTAGTCCCCTTCCGATGGCCTGACCTTGTCATCCGTCGAGCCCAGCGAAACGCGACCTTTCTGCGAACCCAATGGAGATACCGGGATGTTGAAACTTGCCTGCACACTTGCACTTCTGCTCGTTGGAACAGCGCCCTTGCTTGCTGATGACATGCCAATGAATGCCGACAGCATCAAATGGGGACCCGCTCCTGCTGTCCTTCCAGCTGGCGCACAGTTCGCGGTTGTTGCGGGCGATCCGTCAAAGGACGGCATCTATGTGCTGCGGCTGAAGATGCCCGCAGGCTACAAAATTCCCGCCCACAACCACCCCACCTCGGAATATGTGACGGTGATTTCCGGCAACTTTCACATCGGAATGGGCGACAAGCTCAACGAGGCGAAGGGTATCGAACTGACGGCCGGGGGCTTCGGCGTTGCCCCGACGGGAATGAATCACTTCGCGTGGACGACAAGCGATACGATTGTCCAGGTCCACGGCGAAGGTCCCTTCGCGATCACCTACGTCAACCCGGCGGACGATCCGAGCAAGAAGTGACAATTCACTGGTCGTAAGACGCCCCATCGGACGTCGATACCAGTCGCGCATCGACGTGCGCCAAGCTGGCGTGAATAGCGAAGTTCAATGCATTGCCGAAGCGCGGCAATAGTAGCTCGTTGCTGGGCAGCATCGTGTGCCCACTGGCTATTTCTGCGCCACTCAACGTTTCCAATTTTCAGGGAGTTACGATGAAGAAAACGATTTTGATCACAGCTGCAATGATTTTCATGACGAGCTCCGCCTTCGCGGCCGACGCCGTCATCGATGGCGAGTCAGCGCCGGTTGAAGCGGGCTTTACCTGGTCTGGCCTCTATGCCGGCATTCACTTCGGTTACGCCGCCGGAAAATCCGATCTTTTCATCGGTGGCGTTGGCACCTCCATTGATCCGGACGGTTTTATTGGCGGCATCCATATCGGCGTCAATCAGGAAATGGCGAACCGCTTCGTGCTTGGTGTCGAGGCTGACGTCACGGACAATAATGTGGACGGGCTGACGACCCTCGACAATGTGTTGCTCAAGAACGAACTCAAATGGTCGGGTTCGGCGCGGCTGCGGGCCGGCTACGCTTTCGATCGGACTTTGCCCTACATCACTGCCGGCGTGGCCGCGGCCAAATATGAGTTGACTGCATCCAACGTCGGCGCCGTTGAAATACCGCTCCACGACGAAACCCATATTGGCTGGACGGCTGGAGCTGGCGTCGAGCATGCCTTCACCGACAAATGGATCGCTCGGGTCGAATATCGTTATTCCGACTTCGGCAGCAAGGACCTCTCGGCAGCGACTGGATTGGTCAAGGCGGACGTTGATCTCCAGACGCACGATATCCGGGCCGGCCTCAGCTACAAGTTCTGATCCGCATCCTTCCCACCAATGCCGAGCCGGCCACCGCACCGCCTGTTTTCACCATGATGGGGCAGGTTCGTATCCCTGTGGTGCTGTTTGGAGTCTCGCGGCGCAAAAGCTGCGCAGGCAGCAGCCCGCGCCTCTACGGAGGTGCGGGTTTTTTCGTTTGCGGGATGTGCTGGACCAAAGCGGCGTGGGCACCTCCCGGCGTGCATGGATTCCGTGCGATCAGGCGAGGAAATCGGCCCGGTGCGGCGTGAAACTGTCGACCAGCCGCCCTGCCTCCAGTGCCTTGACGCCGTGCACCAGACCGGACGGGACGATGAAGCTGCCGCCGGCTTCCAAAATCTCGGTCCGGCCGTCGACGGTCACCTCGAAGCGGCCTTCGGCGACATAGCTTGCCTGGACATGCGGGTGCGAATGCAGGGCGCCGACGCCACCCTTGTCGAAGCCGAACTCGACCATCATCAGTTCATCGGTGTGCAAGAGAACACGTCGGCGATTGCCGTCCGGCGTCGCCGTCCAGGCACCCTCGCCGGCATGCGCGAAAATCCTTGCTAGCGTCATCGTCCCCTCCTCATGGCGCCAGGCAGCCGAGCCCGCGACATCACATTTCAGAGCCGATAGGCTTTCTTGGCGAGCGTATAGGCCAGTTCCCGTGCCAGCTCATGCGCCTCGTCTTCGCGCAGCCTGTGCTCGGCGACGAGTTTGGCCAGGAAAGCGCAGTCGACCCGGCGCGCCACGTCGTGGCGGGCCGGAATCGACGGAAAGGCACGGGTGTCGTCGTTAAAGCCGACGGTATTGTAGAAGCCGGCCGTTTCGGTGGTCATCTCGCGAAACCGGCGCATGCCTTCCGGGCTGTCGTGGAACCACCACGCCGGGCCGAGCCTCAGCGCCGGGTAGACGCCGGCCAGCGGCGCCAGTTCGCGTGCATGGCTGCTCTCGTCGAGCGTGAACAGGATGATCGTCAGCTCGCGCTCCAGCCCGACGCAGTCGAGCAGCGGCTTGAGCGCCGAGACATAGTCCGTCCTGGTCGGAATATCGAAACCCTTGTCCCGGCCGAATCTCTCGAAGATGGCGCGCGAGTGGTTGCGCTGGGAACCGGGATGGATCTGCAGGACCAGCCCGTCATCCCGGCTCATCTTGGCCATCTCGGTCAGCATCTGGGCGCGAAACAGCCGCTTCTCGCGCTCGTCGTCCGAACCATGGCGAACCCGATTGAACAGCTCTTCGGCCGCCGCATCCGAAAGATTGGCGGTCTCGGCCGTCGGATGACCGTGATCGGACGATGTCGCGCCAAAGCTTTTGAAGAAGGTGCGCCGCTGGCGATGCGCGTCGAGATAGCCGGCCCAGCGGCCCGTGTCGCAGCCGGTGATCTCGCCGAGCCGGTCGAGATTGGCTGAAAACCCTTCGAAGTCGGGATCGACGACGGCATCCGGCCGGTAGGCGGTGACGACCCGGCCCTGCCAGCCGCTGTCGCGGATCATCTGGTGCCATTTGAGATCGTCGAGCGCGCCTTCCGTCGTCGCGATCACCTCGATGTTGAAGCGCTCGAACAAAGCGCGCGGGCGGAAATTCTCCCACTGCAGCAGCGTCGCGATGGCGTCGTAGTGGCGGTCGGCCGTCGCGGCGTTCAACGGCTCCTCGATGTTGAACAGATGCGCCAGCACATGGTCGAACCAAAGCCTGGTCGGCGTGCCGCGGAAGAGGAAATAGCTTTCGGCAAAGCGCCGCCAGATCGCCCGGCCGTCGGTCTCCACCGGTGCGCCGTCCAGCGTCGCCACGCCGAGATCCTCGAGGCGCACGCCCTGGCTGAACAGCATGCGGAAGATGTAGTGATCCGGCACGATGAGCAGTTGCGCCGGATCGGGAAACGGCTCGTTGAGCGCATACCAGCGCGGATCGGTGTGGCCGTGCGGGCTGACGATCGGCAGATCCTTGACGCCGGCGTAGAGGTCGCGGGCAAGCGAGCGCGAACGCGCCTCGGATGGAAACAGCAGGTCCGGATCGGTCAGCGCGACCATGGGAAAAGCGGCTCCTTCCAGATTGGTTATCGGTACGTTCGGCCAGAGGCGATGTCAACGTAGTCTCCGAAACAGGCATCCTTGCGGCAGGCCGAAACAGGTGTTACGCCGCTTGTCATCCGCCGCGCCGGGATATCTCCATGCCACGCTGCCCAAACCCCCTAGCTCCCGCAATGCGATGACCAGAAGCCATCTGTCCGACACCACGCTGCAACAGTTGCCCAGGGGGGTCGCAATTCCGGGATACGACCGTAGCAAGGTCATCCCCGGTATCGTGCATCTCGGCGTCGGCGCCTTCCACCGCGCCCATCAGGCGGCCTATGTCGACGACTGCTTGGCGGCGGGGGACATGGATTGGGGCATCGTCGGCGTTTCGCTGCGCAGCGCCGATACGCGCGACGCGCTGTCGCCGCAGGATGGGCTCTACACGCTGGCGATCAGGAGCAGCGGCGAGGAGAAACTCCGCGTCATCGGTTCCATCGGCTCAATGCTGGTGGCGCCGGAAGACCCGGGCGCTGTGCTCGCCGCGCTGACCGATCCACGCACCCGCATCGTGACGCTGACGATCACGGAAAAGGCCTATCTGAGGGCAGCGGGCGGCGGACTGGACACCGCTCATCCCGATATCGTCCATGATCTGGCGAATCCGCAAATGCCGAAGACCGCGCATGGTTTTCTCGCCGAGGCGCTTGCCCGGCGGCGCGACGCCGGCACGCCGCCCTTCACCGTGCTTTGCTGCGACAACCTGCCGGCCAACGGCGCCACCCTGCACCGGCTGCTGACCGAATTCGCCGAATTGCGTGATGCCAGGCTCGACCAAATGGGAGATGCCAGGCTCGCCAATCACATAGCCAACCAGGTCGCGTTTCCGTCGAGCATGGTCGACCGCATCGTGCCGGCGACCACCGACGCCGACCGGGCAAGGATCGCCGTCGAACTCGGTGTCGAGGACGCCTGGCCGGTGATGACCGAACCGTTCTGCCAGTGGGTGGTCGAGGACCGGTTCCCGGCGGGACGACCGGCCTGGGAACGATTCGGCGTCACCATGGTCGAAGACGTCAGGCCGTTCGAGGACATGAAGCTCAGGCTGCTCAACGGCGCGCATTCCGGGATCGCCTATCTCGGCCTGCTCAGCGGCCACGCCACCGTCGACCGCGCCTTCGCCGGCCCGGCGATACGGGCCTTTGTCGATGCACTATGGGCCGAGGCGATCCCGACGCTGCCGGAGGGCGCCGGGCTCGATACATCAGCCTATACGGCCGAGCTTGCCGAGCGTTTTTCCAACACCGCGCTCGCCCACCGCACCGCGCAGATCGCCAATGACGGCAGCCAGAAACTGCCGCAGCGCATCGTCGCATCGGCCATCGAGCGCCTCCATGCAGGTGCCGCGCCAAGCCATCTTATGCTGGTGGTGGCCGCCTGGATCGCGGCCTGCGAAGCGCGTGGCAAAGCCTTGCCCGAGGCGCACTTCACCGATCCGCTCGACGTGCCGATGACAGCAATCTGTGGCAGCCGCCTGTCGGCCGCTGAGACTGTCGCCGCGGTGTTCGATCTGGCCGGCTTTGCCAAGGGGGAGCCAGGGCGCGAAAGATTGATGGAGCTCACAGCCAACCATCTCGAACAGTTGCGCCGTGGCGGACCGGCGGCTGCTTTCGCTGCATTGGGCAGCTAAACAAAAAAAGCGGGGCAAGCCCCGCTTTTTTCAATCCACGATCGTGACCCAGCTCAGGCCGGCATGATGGCGCCTTCCAGCGTCGTGAGCTGGCTGAGGAACTGCTCCGCCTTGCTGCGGGTCTGGTCGTCCTTGGCGTCGGCGGCGTCTTCCTTGGCTTCCTGGATGCGGCGCGCGAGATCGGCACGATCGACATCCTTCACCGCGACAGCCGATTCCGCCAGCAGCGTGCATCCGGCCGGGACGATGTCGGCGAAACCGCCGAACACGACATAGCGCTCTTCGCCACCCGACGCGGTCTTCACCGTGACGACACCCGGCTTGATGGTGGTCATGACCGGCGCGTGATGTGCCATCACGGTCATCTCACCTTCGGCGCCTGGAATGACGACGGACTCGACCTGCTCGGAAACCAGCAGGCGCTCCGGCGAAACCAGTTCGAATTTGAAAGCTTCAGCCATGATCAAATTTAGTGAGTAGGGAATAGGAACTAGGCAGTAGTAAGTGGTCCTGACCGGCCCACATCACGCAGCTGCTATTCCCTACCCGCTACTGACTACTCCCTATTCCCTGAATTAAGCCGCTTCAGCCGCCAGGCGCTGTGCCTTCTCGACCGCTTCCTCGATGCCGCCGACCATGTAGAAGGCAGCTTCGGGAAGGTGGTCGTAATCACCGTTGCAGAGGCCCTTGAAGCCCTTGATGGTGTCGGCGAGGTCGACCAGCTTGCCCGGCGCGCCGGTGAACACTTCGGCGACGAAGAAGGGCTGCGACAGGAAGCGCTCGATCTTGCGGGCGCGGGCCACCGTCTGCTTGTCCTCTTCCGACAGCTCGTCCATGCCCAGGATGGCGATGATGTCCTGCAGCGACTTGTAGCGCTGGAGGATCGACTGCACCTGGCGCGCGACGCCATAGTGCTCGTCGCCGACGACCAGCGGGTCGAGCATGCGCGAGGTCGAATCCAGCGGATCGACAGCCGGGTAGATGCCCTTTTCGGCGATGGCGCGGTTCAGCGTCGTCGTCGCGTCAAGGTGGGCGAACGAGGTCGCCGGCGCCGGATCGGTCAAGTCGTCGGCCGGCACGTAGATGGCCTGCACCGAGGTGATCGAACCCTTGGTGGTGGTGGTGATGCGTTCCTGCAGCGCGCCCATGTCGGTGGCGAGCGTCGGCTGATAGCCCACGGCCGACGGGATACGGCCGAGCAGAGCCGACACTTCCGAACCCGCCTGCGTGAAGCGGAAGATGTTGTCGACGAAGAACAGCACGTCCTGGCCCTGGTCGCGGAAATATTCCGCAACCGTCAGGCCGGTCAGGCCGACGCGGGCGCGCGCGCCCGGCGGCTCGTTCATCTGACCATAGACGAGTGCTGCCTTGGAGCCTTCGCCGCCGCCCTTCTTGTTGACGCCGGATTCGATGAACTCGTGATAAAGATCGTTGCCTTCGCGGGTGCGCTCGCCGACGCCGGCGAACACCGAGTAGCCGCCATGCGCCTTGGCGATGTTGTTGATCAGTTCCTGGATCAGCACGGTCTTGCCGACGCCGGCGCCGCCGAACAGGCCGATCTTGCCGCCCTTGGCGTAGGGCGCCAGCAGGTCGAGCACCTTGATGCCGGTGATCAGGATCTGGGCTTCCGTCGACTGCTCGACATAGCTCGGAGCCGGCTGATGGATGGAGCGCATTTCGATCGCGTCGACCGGGCCTTCTTCGTCGACCGGCTCGCCGATGACGTTGATGATGCGGCCGAGCATGCCCGGGCCGACCGGAACGGTGATCGGCGCGCCGGTGTCGCGCACTTCCTGGCCGCGCACCAGACCTTCGGTCGAGTCCATGGCGATGCAGCGCACGGTGTTTTCACCCAGATGCTGGGCAACTTCGAGCACCAGGCGGTTGCCGACATTGGTGGTCTCAAGCGCGTTCAGGATCGCCGGCAGGTGATCGCCGAACTGCACGTCGACGACGGCGCCGATGACCTGGCGAACCTTGCCGACGACGCCTGTCGCCTTGGGGGCCACCGCCGATGTCCTGGCCGCGGCGGCCTTTGCGGGTGCTGCCGCCGTCTTTGCCGGAGATACCTTGGCCGGAGCCGCCTTGGCTGCCGCTGCCGGAGCCTTTGCCGCCTTCACGGGGGCTGCGGTCTTCGCGGCTGCGGCCTTGGGGGCCGCCGTCTTGGGGGTCGCTGCTTTCGCCATCGTCTTTACCCTTTTTCGTCCTTTGTTTCTCACGCGGTCCGGTCGCGGGTCGATGACCCGCGAACCGCGACTAGAGCGCCTCGGCGCCCGAAATGATTTCGATCAGTTCCTTGGTGATCTGCGCCTGCCGCTGACGGTTGTAGGTGATCGACAGCTTGTT
Source organism: Mesorhizobium sp. RCAM 05099 (assembly GCF_059683685.1). Lineage (NCBI taxonomy): Bacteria > Pseudomonadati > Pseudomonadota > Alphaproteobacteria > Hyphomicrobiales > Phyllobacteriaceae > Mesorhizobium > Mesorhizobium sp. RCAM 05099. Next base: position 942,298 of record NZ_CM185035.1, on the reverse strand, counting down.
GATCATCTCGCCGGCGTTGCGCGTCGCATTGTCCATGGCGCTCATCTTGGCGCCCATTTCGCCGGCCGCGTTTTCGAGCAGTGCCCGGAAAACCTGCACCGAGATGTTGCGCGGAATGAGGTCGGAGAGGATTTCGCCCGGCTCCGGTTCGTATTCGTAGACCGCGTTGCCGCCATCCACCGCCTCTGCGGGAGCGGAGGCGAGACCGGCCGGAATGATCTGCTGCGTGGTCGGGATCTGGCTGATCACCGACTTGAACTGCGAATAGAACAGCGTGCAGATGTCGAAGCCGCCCTCGTTGAAGAGGTGGATGACCTTCTTGGCGATGGCATCGGCATTGACGAAGCCGAGCGTCTTGACTTCACGCAGGTCGACGCGGTCGAGGATCATCGATGCATAGTCGCGGCGCAGGATATCGAAGCCCTTCTTGCCGACGCAGATGATCTTGACCTGCTTGCCGTCGGCCAGCAGCTTGCGGATATGGTCGCGGGCAAGGCGCGCGATCTGCGAATTGAAGCCGCCGCACAGGCCGCGCTCGGCGGTGCAGACGACGAGCAGGTGCACGTCGTCCTTGCCGGTGCCGGTCATCAGCGCCGGGGCATCGCCGCCGCCGCCGATAGCCTGGGTGATGTTGGCCAGCACGGAACCCATGCGCTCCGAATAGGGGCGCGCCGCTTCCGCGGCCTCTTGCGCACGGCGCAGCTTCGCCGCGGCGACCATCTGCATCGCCTTGGTGATCTTCTGCGTCGCCTTGACCGAGGCGATACGGTTACGAAGGTCTTTTAGTGAAGGCATGCTTCAAACCTGATCCCGTCGTCCGGCTTCGTTCAAGCAAAGGTCTTGGCGAAGGCGTCGATTTCCGCCTTCAGCTTGGCGCGCAGATCGTCCGACAGCGCCTTTTCCTTGCGAATGGCCTCGAGCACATCCTTGCCGGCCGCGCGCATGTGGCTGAGCAGGCCATGCTCGAACTTGCCGACCTGGTTGACCGGCAGCTTGTCGAGATAGCCATTGACGCCGGCGAAGATCACCGCGACCTGCTCTTCCGTCTTCAGCGGCGAGAACTGCGGCTGCTTCAGGAGCTCGGTCAGGCGCGATCCGCGGTTGAGCAGGCGCTGCGTGGCGGCGTCGAGATCCGAGCCGAACTGCGCGAAGGCCGCCATTTCGCGGTACTGCGCGAGCTCGCCCTTGATCGAGCCGGCGACCTGCTTCATCGCCTTGACCTGCGCGGCAGAGCCGACGCGGCTGACCGAGAGGCCGACGTTGACGGCGGGACGGATACCCTGGAAGAACAGATTGGTTTCCAGGAAGATCTGGCCGTCGGTGATCGAGATCACGTTGGTCGGGATATAGGCCGAAACGTCATTGGCCTGCGTCTCGATGATCGGCAGGGCGGTCAGCGAACCGGCGCCCATGTCGTCGTTGAGTTTGGCGGCGCGCTCGAGCAGGCGCGAGTGCAGATAGAAGACGTCGCCCGGATAGGCTTCGCGGCCCGGCGGACGGCGCAGCAGCAGCGACATCTGGCGATAGGCGACGGCCTGCTTCGACAGATCGTCGTAGCTGATCAGCGCATGCATGCCATTGTCGCGGAAATATTCACCCATGGTGCAGCCGGCGAACGGCGCCAGGAACTGCATCGGCGCCGGATCGGAAGCGGTGGCGGCGACGATGATCGAGTATTCGAGCGCGCCGCGCTCTTCCAGCACCTTGACGAACTGCGCGACGGTCGAGCGCTTCTGGCCGACGGCGACGTAGACGCAGTAGAGCTTTTCCTTCTCGGGGCCGTTGTCGTGCACCGACTTCTGGTTGAGCATCGTGTCGAGGATGATGGCGGTCTTGCCGGTCTGACGGTCGCCGATGACCAACTCGCGCTGGCCGCGACCGACCGGGATCAGCGCGTCGATGGCCTTGAGGCCGGTCGACATCGGCTCGTGCACCGACTTGCGCGGGATGATGCCGGGCGCCTTGACGTCGACGCGCTTGCGCTCGACTGCCTTGATCGGGCCCTTGCCGTCGATCGGGTTGCCGAGCGCGTCGACGACGCGGCCGAGCAGGCCGGGGCCGACGGGAACGTCGACGATGGCGCCGGTGCGCTTGACGATGTCGCCTTCCTTGATGTCGCGGTCGGCACCGAAGATGACGACGCCGACATTGTCGGCTTCGAGGTTGAGCGCCATGCCGCGGATGCCGCCGGGGAATTCGACCATCTCGCCGGCCTGGACGTTGTCGAGGCCGTAGACGCGGGCGATACCGTCACCGACGGACAGCACCTGTCCTACTTCGGAGACCTCGGCCTCCTTGCCAAAATTCTTGATCTGGTCTCTCAGAATTGCGGAAATTTCCGCGGCGCGGATGTCCATCAGCCGACCTCTTTCAGTGCAAGCTTGAGCGAATTGAGTTTGGTTTTGAGCGACGTATCGATCTGGCGCGAGCCCATCTTGACCACCAGCCCGCCGAGCAACGACGGATCGACGGTGACGGAAATGGCCACATCCTTGCCGGCAACGCTCTTCAGCGCCGCCTTGAGTTCGGTCTGCTGGCCGGCGGTCAGCTCATGAGCCGACGTCACTTCGGCAGCAGTCTCGCCACGATGTTCGGCGGCGATCTGGCGGAATGCCCTGATCATGCCGGGGATGGCGAACAGCCGGCGGTTCCTGGCGACGACGCGCAGGAAATTGCCGGTGAGGCCGGTGATCTTGGCCTTGTCGGCGATCGCCGCGATAGCCTTGGCCTGGTCCTCGCTGGAAAACACCGGGCTGTTGATCAGCCGGGTAAGATCGGCGCTGCCCGCGAGCATCGCTTCGAAACTGTTGAGGTCGGCCTCGACCTTGGCGATGGAATTTGCCTGCAGCGCGAGTTCGAACAGCGAACCCGCATAGCGTTCTGCGACACCTGAGATTGGCGATGACGATTGGGCCACGGACCGTCTTTTCTCTTGTCTGACAGGCCGCAGATTGTTGGCGCGAGCGAAAACTCTGGCTAAATCTTTGACCTTACTGCATTTTTTCGAGCACGGAGGCGCGGCTTCCGCTATCCCCGGCCGAAAGTCGATTGCCGTCTAGCACAGGCATTTTAAGACCGCAATGCGTCGTTCCGCATGGTTTTCAGGCACTATTGTCGCATCCGGCGAAAGTCACCCGTCTTGCGCCCCGGAATAGCTAAGGATTCAAGGCACAAAGCCGAAGGCGAAGGCGAGCGGCAACGCCGCCAGCGCCAATTCCACCACGATGGAGAGCCAGTTGAAAGGCGTGTTGGCGCCGTCCGACATCATCGACAGCAGCCGGCCGAAGGCGGTGAACAGCCAGGAGAAGCCAAGCGTCATGTAGATCAGCGGCTGCGCAAGCAGGATGCAGCACAGGCCGACGCCGAGATAGAAGCCCGACATTCTGCCGCGCCCTTCGGCGATCGCCGCCGCCTTCTCGGGCTTGACCTGCAAGCGCAGGACACGGAAGGCCAGGGCCGGTGCCAGAAAAAACAGCAGGCCGAGCAATGCGGTGACGACGGCGCTCGACCAGGCCAGCCATTCGCCCTGGCTCATCGGCCATGGAAACGCAAAATCCATCTTGTCCCCTCGAAATGCCTGCTTTGAAATTCCGTGCATTCTAGCCAAGGCGCAGACATGCGCCAGATAGGCATGGGCGATTTTCGAGCGGAGGCCGGTCAGCCCAGCGCGAACTCGACCGCCGCTTCGACATGGATGCGCGTCGTGTCGAAGACCGGGATGTCGAAGTCCTGCTGGCCGATGAGCATGGTGATCTCGGTGCAGCCCATGATGACGCTGTCGGCCGCCTCGTCGCGCCGCAAGCGTTCGGTCTCGGCAATATAGGCCGCCTTCGAGGCTTCGGCGACGACGCCCTGGCACAGTTCCTCGTAGATGACGCGATGCACCATGTCGCGCCCGGCCGCATCGGGCACGACGGGCCGCAGGCCGTGCTTGTCGGCGAGGCGGCCCTTGTAGAAATCCTGCTCCATGGTGAAGCGCGTCGCCAGCAGCGCCGGGCGCTGCATGCCGGCGCGCTTGACCGCCACCGCGGTGGCGTCGGCGATGTGGATCAGCGGGATGGATACGGACGCCTGCACCTGATCGGCCAGCCTGTGCATGGTGTTGGTGCACAAAAGCAGGCCTTCCGCGCCGCCCGCCTCGAGCTTGCGCGCCGCTTCGACGAGAAGCACGACGGCGCCGTCCCAGTCGCCATGATGCTGCCGCTCGGCGATCTCGGCGAAGTCGAACGACCACAACAGCAGCTTCGCCGAATGCAAGCCGCCCAGGCGCTCGCGCACCATCTCGTTGAGCAGGCGGTAGTAGATGGCGGTCGATTCCCAGCTCATGCCGCCCAGAAGGCCAAGGGTTTTCATGTGATCTTCCATCTCTCGCCGGCTTGCGGCCTATCGCTGATATCGCGACCCTACAAGAAGCTCTGCGGGTCGATGTCGACCTGCACCCGGACCGAGCCGCGCTGCTTCGGCCCGTTGGCCAGCATGGCGCGGATGAAGCCTTGCATGTCGGCGCGCTTTTCGCCCTGGATCAGCAGCCGGAAGCGGTGACGGCCGCCGAGCAAGGACAGCGGCGCCTCCGCCGGCCCAAGCACGAACAGATCCGTTGCCTCGGGCGCGGCGCGGCGCAGGCCGCGTGCGTGGCCCTCGGCTTCCGCTCGCGTCACCGCGCTGACGATGACGCCGGCGAGCCGGCCGAAGGGCGGCAGTGCCGCCCGCTCGCGCTCGGCGATCTCGCGTTCGTAAAACGCCTCGGCATCGCCGGAGACGATCGCCCGCATCACCGGATGATCGGGCTGGAAGGTCTGCAGCAGGCCAAGGCTCTTCTTGCCGGTGCGGCCGGCGCGGCCGGTCACCTGGCTGAGCAGCTGGAAGGTGCGCTCGGCGGCACGCGGATCGCCATTGGCCAGGCCGAGATCGGCATCGACGACGCCGACCAGGGTCATGTTGGGGAAGTTGTGGCCCTTGGCGACGAGTTGTGTACCGATGACGATGTCGGCCTCGCCATTGGCGATCGCCTCCAGCTCCAGCCGCAGCCGCCGCACGCCGCCCATCAGGTCGGACGACAAGACGATGGTGCGCGCGTCGGGGAAATGCGCGACGACCTCTTCGGCGATGCGCTCGACGCCCGGCCCACAAGCCACCAGATGATCGAGCGTGCCGCATTCCGGGCAGGCCTCGGGGCGGCGTTCATTGTGCCCGCAATGATGGCAGACCAGCTGGCCGCGGAAGCGATGCTCGACCAGCCAGGCCGAGCAGACCGGACAGCCGAAGCGATGGCCGCAGACCCGGCACAGCGTCAGCGGCGCATAGCCGCGCCGGTTGAGGAACAGCAGCGACTGCTCCTTCCTCGCCAGCGTCTGGCGCATATGGTCGAGCAGCACTGGAGACAGGAAGCCGCCGCGCGCGGGCGGCGCGCGCCGCATGTCGATCGCCTTGAGGTGCGGCAGCGCCGCCTCGGCGAAGCGGGCGGCGAGCACGGCCCTGCTGTATCGACCCTGCTGGGCATTGACGCGGCTTTCGACCGATGGCGTCGCCGACGCCAGCACGACCGGAAAGCTGCCGATATGGCCACGCACCACCGCCATGTCGCGCGCATTGTAGAAGACGCGGTCTTCCTGCTTGTAGGCAGGGTCGTGTTCCTCGTCGACGACGATCAGGCCAAGCTCCTTGAACGGCAGGAACAGCGCCGAACGCGCGCCGGCGACGACACGCACGCCGCCCTCCGCCACTTGCCGCCACACCCGTTCCCGCATCCTCGGCGGCAGGTCGGAATGCCATTCGCCCGGCTTGGCGCCAAAGCGTTGCTGGAAGCGTTCGAGAAAGGCATGCGTCAGCGCGATCTCCGGCAGCAGGATCAGCACCTGCTTGCCCTGGTCGAGCGCGGCCGCCACCGCCTCGAAATAGACCTCGGTCTTGCCCGAGCCGGTGACGCCGTCGAGCAGCGCGACATTGAACACGCCGGCTGCGACATTGGCGCGCAGCATCAGCGCCGCGTCGCTCTGGTCCGGCATCAATTCCGGCACGGCATAGCCGGAATCGGGTGCCGCCACCACCGGTCGCGGCGGGATCATCACCGTCTCGAACACGCCTTGCGCCTTCAGGCCGTCGATCACCGTCGACGATACGCCAGCCGCATGGGCGAGACCCGACCGCGTCCAGGCAAGACCGCCTTCGGCTGTCTCCAGCACGCGCTCTCTCGCCCCCGTCATCCGATCGGGTGCGATGGGGGTGCGTTGCAGCCCCTCGATCCACGGTTCGGGATCGAAGGCCTCCGGCGCCCTGAGCAGCATGCGCGCCACCATGCCCGGCGGCGACAGCGTGTATTGCGCCACCCAGTCGACGAAACGGCGCATCGCGCGGTCGATCGGCGGGCAATCGAAGACCTGCTCGATGGGGCGCAGCTTTCTTGCGTCGATATTCTCGACGGCGCCATCCCAGACGATGCCGGCGACCTGGCGCGGGCCGAGCGGCACGCGCACGATCGAACCCGGCACCACACGCATGCCTGCAGGCACGGCGTAGGTGTAGGGGCGTTCGGCGGGCATCGGCACCAGCACCGGTGCGGCCGCGACAAAGGGCGAATCTTCGATCATGAGGCGTGACCTTGCCCCGACTTTGGTCTAGATCAAAGCGCAACGCTGAACGTGCCCTTGTCGGCACGACGAAATCGTCAGGAGACCGCCATGAAATTTTTTGTCGACACCGCCGACATCAAGGATATCCGTGAGCTGAACGATCTGGGACTGCTCGACGGTGTCACCACCAACCCGTCGCTGATCCTCAAATCGGGCGGCAAGATCGCCGACGTCACCAAGCAGATCTGCGATATCGTCGAAGGTCCGGTCTCGGCGGAAGTCGTGGCGACCGAGTACAAGGACATGATGGCGGAGGCCGAGGTGCTGGCCAAGATCGCGCCCAATGTCTGCATCAAGGTGCCGCTGACGCTCGACGGACTGAAGGCCTGCAAGACGATCCGCACCCAGATGAACCGCATGGTCAACGTCACGCTCTGCTTCTCGGCCAACCAGGCGCTGCTCGCCGCCAAGGCCGGCGCCTCCTTCATCTCGCCCTTCGTCGGCCGCGTTGACGACACCGGCTCGGATGGCATGGAGCTGATCCAGGAGATCCGGCAGATCTACGACAATTACGACTTCCAGACCGAGATCCTCGTTGCTTCGGTTCGCACCGTGAACCATGTCAAGCAGGCCGCACTGATCGGCGCCGATGTTGTCACGGCCCCGCCGGCAACGCTGAAGGCGCTGGTCAAGCATCCGCTGACCGACAAGGGCCTGGAGCAGTTCCTGGCCGATTGGGCGAAGACCGGCCAGAAGATCGGCTGAAGCCAGTCGCCGCTTTGACAAAAAGGCCGGGAAACCGGCCTTTTTTCATATGCGCTTCCAGGTCCCGCATCGCCAGAGGCGCTGCCGCTCAATCGGTGCCGTCATCGTCAGGAGCGCTCACCTGCTGGCGCCGGCCCATGATGATCTCGCGTTTGCCGACATGGTTGGGTGCGCCGACCAACCCTTCCTTTTCCATGCGCTCGACCAGGGACGCGGCGCGGTTGTAACCGATGCCCAGGCGGCGCTGGATGTAGGACGTCGAACACTTCTTGTCGCGCACCACCACCTTGACCGCCTCATCGTAGATGGCATCGCTGTCTTCGGCTGCAACGGATCCCTTGTCGAAGACGGCGCCCTGGTCGTCCTCGGTTTCTTCCTCATCCTCGTCGGCTGTCACGGTTTCCAGATATTCAGGCCGGCCCTGCGCCTTCAGATGCGCCACGACATGCTCGACCTCCGCGTCGGAAACAAAGGGTCCATGCACGCGGGAAATGCGCCCCCCGCCCATCATGTGCAACATGTCGCCCTGGCCGAGCAGCTGTTCGGCGCCCTGCTCGCCCAGGATGGTGCGGCTGTCGATCTTGGATGTCACCTGGAAGGAAATCCGGGTCGGGAAGTTCGCCTTGATCGTGCCCGTGATGACATCGACCGAGGGGCGTTGCGTTGCCATGATCAGGTGGATGCCGGCGGCGCGCGCCATCTGCGCCAGGCGCTGGATGGCGCCTTCGATCTCCTTGCCGGCAACCATCATCAGATCGGCCATCTCATCGACGATGACGACGATGTACGGCATCGGCGCAAGGTCGATTTCCTGCTGCTCGAAAAGCGGTTCGCCAGTGCCCTTTTCGAAGCCGGCCTGCACGGTCATGACAACCGTCTCGCCCTTGTCGCGGGCGGCGGCGGCGCGCTCATTGTAGCCGTCGATGTTGCGCACGCCGAGCCGCGCCATCTTGCGATAGCGATCCTCCATCTCGCGCACCGCCCATTTGAGCGCGGTGACGGCTTTTTTGGGATCCGTGACGACGGGGGTCAGAAGATGCGGGATGCCGTCATAGACCGAGAGTTCGAGCATCTTTGGATCGACCATGATCAGCCGGCACTCTTCCGGCTTCAGCCGGTAAAGCAAGGACAGGATCATGGTGTTGATGGCAACCGACTTGCCGGAACCGGTGGTGCCGGCGACGAGCAGATGGGGCATCTTCGCCAGCTCGGCGATGACCGGCTCACCACCGATCGTCTTGCCGAGACAAAGCGCCAGCTTGCAGCTGGTCTTGCGAAAACCCTCCGATTCGATCAGCTCGCGGAAATAGACGGTTTCGCGCGTTTCGTTCGGAAGTTCGATGCCGATGACGTTGCGGCCAGGCACGACGGCAACGCGCGCCGAAATCGCCGACATGGAGCGGGCGATATCATCGGCGAGCCCGATGACACGGGAGGATTTGACACCTGGCGCCGGTTCGAACTCGTAGAGCGTGACGACCGGGCCCGGGCGAACATGAATGATCTCGCCGCGCACGCCGAAATCCTCGAGCACGCTTTCCAGCAGATCGGCGTTCTGCTCCAGCCGCTCCTGCGACATGTAGAAGCCTTGTCCCTCCGGCGGCTGCTGCAACAGCTCTTCCGAGGGAAGCTCATAGGGGCCGCCAGTCGTCGTTGACACAATTCTGCCGGCCATGGGCAGTGGCGAAGATACGCGCACGACCGGAACCGGCACGGTCTCTTCCGGAGCCGGCATGACTCGTACCGAAATGGCGTTGCTCGCAACGGCAGGAATTGCGACCGCCGGCTGCACCGAGGCTTCGTTCGAATTGGCCGGGCGGACGTCCGGCAAGGCTGACGGCGCTTGCGAGCCTGGCAGGCATTCAATGACGCGGAACGACGAGGTGAGATCGGCCTTTGGCGTGGCACGAACGTCGACCTGTTCGGCAACCGGCGCGGCTGTGCGCCGAACCGGGACGGCGCGCGGCGCTGGTGACGGACCTTCGATCATGTAAGGCGCCATGACCTCGAAAAAGACGTGATCCGACAGATAGGGCCAACGCACATTTTCGCGACCGGCTGTCTTGACCGCCGCCGCCGTTCTCTGGGCAGACGCCGCGGGTGCTGGTGCGCGTGCCGTCGTGGCCATCCTCGGACCCACCGGCGCAGCCCGCGCCTTTTCGCCGGCAGGCTCTGGCGGAACGGATCCCGTGGCCGGCGCCGGCGGTCTTTCACGCATCATGGCCCTGTTGCCGGCAGGCGGCCGGGCCGCGTCCAAAGCGGGGCTTTTCATCGGCACCGACAATGGCGAGGCTGCGTGGGATGCCGCAGCCTCGGTGGATTGTGCGCTTCCCTGCCGCGCCGGCGGCGCCTGTGCTTCGCTTTGCTCGACGGCAATCTGGTCGATCTGCGGACGGCGCGTGTTGGCTTCGTAGTCTGGCGTGCGCGTGAACCGCACATTCGGCGCCAGGAAGAAATAGTCTTGCCAGGCAGGGCTTTCGTTGCCGCAGAGATCAACAAACCGCGGGGAATGGCCGGCCCTGGCTGCGCCAGCCTGCCGGCCATCCACCTTGTCGCTCATGCCGTTGAACCGCTCACCCTCGGGATCATCGGGCGAAGCTGTATTCGATGAATTGACCCGAGGAAAACGCTTGGATTCCATTCTCAAGACTCACTCCGAAACATCCTCCGAGCAATAGGGAGCGAGTGGTTAACAGTTGCTTCCCGTCGGCTCCGCCGGAGCGACCGAGCCGCATCTTTCGCAGCGATGGCGGACGATCGGATTCGGGCCGCTGATCGTCACCCACGATCAACCACTCATCCACAAGCGTAGGGCCAGAAGAAGAGCCGAAGATCTGGCTCTTGGCCATCGCAAAGCGACCCGAGCACCAAGATCGAGATTGCGTTTCCGTGAAACGAAGAGGGCGCTAGCCGGCTGTCTTGCCGTGCCTGACCAGGTCCTGGGCGATGGATAGCTGCAGCGCTTCGGCCAGTTCGCGCGCGGCGCGATTCTCGGCGTCGATCTGCGCCCGGTACGAGGCGAATTCCTGACGCGGCCTGTCGAAGGACGAAGTGATCGAGCGCTTGCCGGATGCGATCGCCGCCCCGGTACTCGCATCGTGCAGCAAGTAGCTGGCGGTCAGCGTCACGGAACCGGCGGTCGGCTCGTCCTGATCGGTTCCAACTTGCACAAGTGCCGAGGATTCGACGGCTTCGGTCACACTGAGATCAAGCGAATACGCGGGCGAGGCTGGTTCGCCGGCGCCGCGTCCAAATCCGAAGATCAAATTGTTGCGCACCTGCTGGGCGTACCGCGTCCTGACTGGCTTGATGCCGATCGACGCCAACTCGGCATTGGCGCTGGTGTTCGAGCCGGCAGACAGCGGCGCGTTCGAATAGAGCGGGTGCACCGTGCAGGCCGAGACCAGCGCAAGCGAGCCGATCAGGCCGGCAAGCGCGATCTGGCGCAGCACGCGGCTCACGTCTGTCTTCTCCGGATCAGGCAACGACATTGACGATCCTCTGCGGCACGATGATCACCTTGCGCGGTGCCTTACCTTCGAGCGCTTTCTGCACGAAGTCGAGAGCCAATACCGCTTTTTCGACCGCACCTTGGTCCGCGTCGCGGGCAATTGTCAAATCCCCCCGCTTCTTGCCGTTGACCTGGATCGGATAGGTGACTTCGTTGTCGACGACCAGCGCCGGATCGAAGACCGGCCATGGCCGTTCGGCGACCAGATCGGTGCCACCAAGCGTTTCCCAGCACTCCTCGGCCAGGTGCGGCATGACCGGCGCGATGAGATGCACGAGGATCTCGACGGCCTCGCGGCAGGCGCCCCGCAGCGCCGGATCGGCCTTGCCTTCCGCCACTTCGTTGAGCGGTGTGGTCAGCGCATTGGCCAGTTCGTAGATGCGGGCGATGGCGCGGTTGAAGGCGAGTTTTTCGATATCCTCGCCAACCGCCTTCAGGATCTTGTGCGCGGCCTTCGAGACCACTCCGGCCTCGCCGGCACCAGCCGCCCCGGGCTTGATGCCTGCCAGCGTTTCGGCCGCCATCGACACCAGGCGCCAGATGCGCTGGATGAAGCGATGCGCGCCGGCGGCGCCATCGTCGGTCCACTCGACATCGCGCTCGGGTGGCGAATCCGACAGCATGAACCAGCGGGCGGTATCGGCGCCGTAGCCGTCGGTGATGTCTTCCGGGCTCACCGTGTTCTTCTTCGACTTCGACATCTTCTCGAGCGGGCCGATGGTGACGGCCTCGCCGGTGGCGATGTCGAAGGCGCGGCGTTCGCCGTCGACGCCCTCCAGCCGCACCTCGGTGGGCGCCAGCCAGCGGCCATTCGATGCCGAGCCGACGCGATAGGTTTCGTGCACCACCATGCCTTGCGTGAACAGGCCCTTGAACGGCTCGGCCAGATCGACATGGCCTGTTTCGCGCATGGCGCGGGTGAAGAAGCGCGAATAGAGCAGGTGAAGGATCGCATGCTCGATGCCGCCAATATACTGGTCGACCGGCAGCCACTCATTCGCCGCCTTGGGATCGGTCGGCTCATGCGCCCAGGGTGCCGTGAAGCGGGCAAAGTACCATGACGAATCGACGAACGTGTCCATCGTGTCGGTTTCGCGCCGCGCATCCTTGCCGCATTGCGGGCATTTGACGTGCCGCCAGGTCGGATGGCGGTCGAGCGGATTGCCGGGCCGGTCGAACTCGACATCGTCGGGCAGCCTGACCGGCAGATCGGCCTTCGGCACCGGCACCACGCCGCAACCCTCGCAATGGATCATCGGGATCGGGCAGCCCCAGTAGCGCTGGCGCGAAATGCCCCAGTCGCGCAGGCGGAAATTCACCTTGCGCTCGGCCATCGGCCGGTTGCCGATGGTCTTCTGCTCCAAGAGCTTCGCGACCTCGTTGAACGCCTTCTCCGGCTTCATGCCGTCGAGGAAGCGTGAATTGATCATCACGCCGTCGTCGACATAGGCTTCCTCGGTAATCTGGAAGGTCTTCGCATCGGCACCCTCCGGCATCACCACCGGGATCACCGGCAGGCCGTATTTGTTGGCGAAGTCGAGGTCGCGCTGGTCGCCCGACGGGCAGCCGAAGATGGCGCCGGTGCCGTATTCCATCAGCACGAAATTGGCGACATAGACCGGCAGCGTCCAGCGGTCGTCGAACGGATGGACGACGCGGATGCCGGTATCGAAACCCTTCTTCTCGGCCGTCTCCAGCGCCGCCACCGAAGTGCCCATGTGGCGGACTTCGTCGATGAACTTGGCCAGCGCCGGATTGTCCTCGGCCGCCTTCTTGGCCAGCGGATGATCGGCGGCGACAGCCATGAAGGAGGCACCGAAAATGGTGTCGGGCCGCGTCGTGTAGACTTCCAGCTCATGCTCGCCGGCGATCGGGGCGGCCAGCGGCCAGCGGATCAGCAGGCCTTCCGAACGGCCGATCCAGTTCTGCTGCATCAGCTTCACTTTTTCCGGCCACTCGTCGAGACCGTCGAGCGAGTCCAGCAGGTCCTGCGCAAAGTCGGTGATCTTGAAGAACCACTGCGTCAGTTCGCGCTGTTCGACCAGCGCGCCCGAGCGCCAGCCACGACCGTCGATGACCTGCTCGTTGGCGAGCACGGTCATGTCCTCCGGGTCCCAGTTGACCTTGGAGGATTTGCGCGTCACCAGCCCCTTTTCGACGAAATCGAGGAACAGCATCTGCTGGCGGTGGTAGTAGTCGACGTCGCAGGTGGCGAATTCGCGCGCCCAATCCAGCGACAGGCCCATGACCTTGAGCTGCTCGCGCATGGTGGCGATGTTCTGGTAGGTCCATTCCTTGGGATGGACCTTGTTCTGCATCGCCGCGTTCTCGGCCGGCATGCCGAAAGCGTCCCATCCCATCGGGTGCAGCACGTTGAAACCCTTGGCCCGCTTGTAGCGCGCCACCACGTCGCCCATCGTGTAGTTGCGGGTGTGGCCGATATGGATGCGCCCGGACGGATAGGGGAACATCTCCAGCACATAGTATTTCGGACGCGGGTCGTCGTTGTTCGCCTCGAACAGCTTTTTGGCGTCCCAGGCCTTCTGCCATTTGGGCTCTGACGCGCGCGGATTGTATCGTTCGGTTGCCATTGGATGTTTTTCACTTAAAAGCAGGCGCGGACCGCGGGCGACAGCTCGGCGGTTCAGGGAATGTGGTCCGGGTGTTCACCATGGTTTGGCAAACCCGTCAACCATATGGGCATCGCGTCGGGTAAAAACGCGGGTCAAAACAGCGGGATTTGCATATGGGCGACGCCGTTCAGCAGTTTTTCGCGGTCAAGACGAAGATCGCCGCCGCCGAGCACGAGGCTGGTCGCGAAGCCGGCGCGGTGACGCTGGTCGCGGTCTCCAAGACCTTCGATGCAGCCGACATCCAGCCCGTCATCGAGGCCGGCCAACGCGTCTTCGGCGAAAACCGCGTGCAGGAAGCACAAGGCAAATGGCCGGCGCTGAAGGAGGCATTCCCGGATATCGAATTGCACCTGATCGGCCCGCTGCAGTCCAACAAAGCCAAGGAAGCAGTGGCGCTGTTCGACGTCATCGAGACGGTCGATCGCGAGAAGATCGCCGCCGAACTCGCCAAGGAGATCGCCCGGCAAGGCCGGGCGCCAGAACTCTACGTCCAGGTCAACACAGGCTCCGAGCCGCAGAAGGCCGGCATCGAGCCACGCGACGCCGTCGCCTTCGTCGCCCGCTGCCGCGATATCCATGGCCTCGCCATCGAGGGCCTGATGTGCATCCCGCCGGCCGATGAAAACCCCGGCCCCCACTTCGCCTTGCTCGAGAAGCTCGGCAAGGAAGCCGGCGTCGCGAAACTGTCGATGGGCATGTCTGGCGACTACGAGACGGCGATCGCCTTTGGCGCCACCAGTGTCAGGGTCGGTTCGGCGATTTTTGGCAGCCGGTAGTCCCGGCAAGTCTGTTTAGGCAGCAGTTCCAGAGCCACATTCCTTGCTGCCTCACCGCTTCGATGCTATATCTAGCCAAGCTAGCTAGGAAGCATTCTTATGAACTGGCATCTTCAGGACGCAAAAAACAAATTTTTCGAAGGTGGTTCAGCGCGCGCGCAGCGAGGGACCGCAGACGGTGACCCTGCGTGGCGAACGCGCCGCGGTGGTGCTCTCTGTTGAAGACTATGACCGTCTGTCGGGAAAGAAGAAGTCGCTGGCCGCATATCTTCTGACCGGTCCTGTCTGGGACGATGATTTCGCCGAGGAGGTCAGCCGTCGCCCGGAGACGATGATCCGGGATGTCGATCTCTGATGTATTTGCTCCACACGAACATCGTTTCGGATGTGCAGAGGCGGCTGCCCAAGCCGACGGCATGGCTGGCTTCTATTGATCCGGACTCCCTCAATCTCAGCGTCATCACCATTGGCGAGATCGAACGTGGGATCGTCAAGCAGCGCAAGGTCGATGCCGAACGGGCCACGCGTCTCGATCTTTGGCTGCGGGAACTTCGTCGCGACAATGCCGACCGCATTCTCGCTGTGACGGAAGAGGTGGCGTTGGCGTGGGGACGTATCTCGGCTGGGCGAACCCGTGGCAGTGCGGACACGCTCATCGCGGCCACCGCGCTTGTCCATGATCTCATTCTTGTGACGCGCAACGTCACCGATTTCGATGATACAGGCGTGACTGTGCTCAACCCCTGGGACGACTAACCTATCCCGCCTGCGTCTCACCTTGACCCATGCCAGCATCTTTGGGCCAATCCCGAGGCATCATTGCGCCAACGGTTGAAACGAAACGTACCGTTCCTATTTGTTTTGTGCCATCTAAAATTCTCCTGGAGCTCTGCCATGCGTTACAACCAGCTTGGAAACACGGGGATGTTCGTCTCCGAACTCTGCCTCGGCACCATGACCTTCGGCGCCGCCGGCGAAAATGCCCAATGGGGCCTGATCGCCAGCCTCGACCAGAAGGGCGTCAACGAAATCGTCGCCCGCTCGCTCGCCGCAGGTGTCAATTTCTTCGATACCGCAGATGTCTACTCCTTCGGCGAGTCCGAACGGCTGCTCGGCCAGTCGCTCAGGGATCTCGGTGTCGACAGACGGAATGTGGTCATCGCCACCAAGGTCCATGGCGCCATGGGCGAAGGCCCTAATCAGCGCGGCTCCTCGCGCGGCCACATCATGGATTCGGTCGACGCCAGCCTTGAACGGCTGCAGCTCGACCATATCGATCTCTATCAGCTGCATGGCACTGACACGGTGACGCCGATCGACGAGACGCTGCGGGCGCTGGACGACCTGGTTGCCAGTGGCAAGGTCCGCTATGTTGGCGTCTCCAACTGGGCGGCATGGCGCATCGCCAAGGCGCTCGGCATCGCCGACCGCAAGGGGTTCGCCCGCTTCGAGACCGTCCAGTCCTATTATTCGATCGCCGGCCGTGACCTCGAACGCGAGATCGTGCCGCTGCTCAACGAGGAAAAGCTCGGCCTGATGGTGTGGTCGCCGATGGCCGGCGGTTTGCTGTCGGGCAAATACGGTCCCGGCGCGCCCGGTAATGGCGAGGGCCGTCGCGCCAGCTTCAACTTCCCGCCGGTCAACGAGGACCGTGCCCGGGCGGCCGTCGCCGTCATGCGCGAGATCGCCGCCAAGCATGGCGTCAGTGTCGCCACGGTGGCGCTCGGCTATGTCCTGGCCAAGCCTTTCGTGATGAGCGTCATCATCGGCGCCAGCCGCATGGAGCAGCTCGAACAGAACCTTGCCGCGACTGAATTGAAACTCGGCACGGACGATCTCGCCAAGCTCGATGCGGTCAGCGCCTTGCCAGCCGAATATCCCGGCTGGATGTTGGAGCGCCAGGCAGCGGGCCGGCGCCCGGCGCCGTTCACGCCGAAGGCATAGCGCCCCGCCAATGATGACATCCCGGGAGCCCGTCGGCTCCCGGGATGGTCAGGTCAGCCGCACGTTCTCGCCAAGAAAATCGAGAAAGGCGCGTACCCGCGCCGGCAGGTGACGGCCCTGGCCGACATAGACGGCGTGGGTAACCTCTTCGTCGCCCGGGTTGAACGCCTCCAGCAGCGGCACCAGCCGTCCGGTGGCGATGTCGGCCGCCACATGCCAGCGCGCCAGCCTGGAGATGCCGGCCCCGGCCAACGTCATCAGCCGCATAGCTTCGCCATCGCCGACAAGCGCATTGCCCGTGATGGGGATGATGACCGCGGCGCCAGCCGCATCGACAAACGGCCAACCGTCAATATGGCGGACAAAGCCGAAGCCCATGCGGTTATGGCGCTCCAGTTCGGCAAGTGTCCGCGGCGTGCCATGCGCCTCGAGGTATGAGGGCGCGGCAACGACCACCACCGGGCTTTGCCCAAGCTTGCGCGCCACCAGCCGTGATTCGCCAAGCGGCCCGGCACGAATGGCGACATCGGCGCGTTCGGCCATCAGGTCGATGACACTGTCGGTCAGCACCAGATCGACCGAGATTTCCCTGTAGCGTTCGAGGAAGCGCGGCAGCAGCGGGATCAACCGGTGCACGCCGAATGGCACGTAGGTGTTGACGCGCAGCCGCCCGCGCGGCGCCGCACCCGCCGCCGCCTCGCGCTCGGCTGCCGCCATGTCGGCCAGGATGCGCAGGCCACTTTCATAGAACGCGGTGCCTTCCGGCGTCATCTGCAGGCGACGTGTCGAGCGGCTGACCAGCCGTGCGCCAAGCCTGGCCTCCAGCCGCGCAATCAGCTTGCTGACCGCCGACGGCGTCATGCGCAACTCGCGCGCCGCGGCGGAAAAGCTGCCCGCCTCGACGACGCGCACGAAGACTTCGATCTCGCCGGAGCGGTTGATGTCGGATCTCGCCATCTGTGAATCTATTTCACAGAAAATGTGCCCAACGCAAGTCTGGTTCACAGTGCATGGGGACACGATCTTTCGGGTCGGGGCGCGGGTTGGGACAAGGCGCTCTTCGTCGTCGAAGTGGAAACCGCCATGCCTCTAGCTCTCTACGCCCTCGCCGCCGGTGCCTTCGGCATCGGTGTCACCGAATTCGTCATCATGGGTCTGCTGCTTGATGTCAGCAAGGATCTCGGCGTCTCGATCTCGGCCGCCGGCCAGCTCATTTCGGGATATGCGCTCGGCGTCGTCATCGGCGCGCCCTTGTTGACCATCGCCACCGGCAACTGGCCACGCAAGACCGTGCTTCTGGCGCTGATGGCGATCTTCACGCTTGGCAATCTCGCCTGTGCACTGGCCCCCGACTACTGGACGCTGATGGGCGCGCGCGTCATCACCGCCTTTGCCCACGGCACCTTCTTCGGCGTCGGCTCCGTCGTCGCCACCGGACTGGTGGCGCCCAACAAGAAGGCCTCGGCGATCGCCCTGATGTTCACCGGCCTGACCATTGCCAACATCCTCGGCGTTCCCTTCGGCACCTGGCTCGGCCAGGCTTTCGGCTGGCGGGCGACCTTCTGGGCGGTCACCG
Organism: Mesorhizobium sp. RCAM 05099; assembly: GCF_059683685.1. Classification (NCBI taxonomy): domain Bacteria; kingdom Pseudomonadati; phylum Pseudomonadota; class Alphaproteobacteria; order Hyphomicrobiales; family Phyllobacteriaceae; genus Mesorhizobium; species Mesorhizobium sp. RCAM 05099. The sequence continues at coordinate 924,524 of NZ_CM185035.1, read as the reverse complement.
TGGTCGGCCTGGCGGCCTTCGCCGTTATCCTGGCTCTGGTGCCACGCAGCCGGACGGCTCCTGAAAAGAGCGACCTGCGCGCCGATCTCGCCGTGCTGCGCCGCACGCCCGTCCTGCTCGGCCTCGCCACCACCGTGCTCGGCTACGCCGGCGTCTTCGCCGTCTTCACCTACATCGCCCCGTTGCTGACCGAGATCAGCGGCTTCCAGGAAGCGGCCGTGTCGCCGATCCTGCTCGTCTTCGGCGGCGGTCTCATCGCTGGCAATCTCGCCGGCGGCAAGGTCGCCGATCGCTGGCTGGTGCCGGCCGTGCTCGGCAGTCTCGTGGTGCTGGCGTTGGTGCTGGCAACCATGAGCTTCGCCATCCACAGTCGGGTCATGGCCGTCATCTATGTCGGTCTGCTGGGCGCCGCCGCCTTCGCCACCGTGGCGCCACTGCAGATGTGGGTGCTGGAAAAGGCGCAAGGTGCCGGCCAGAGCCTCGCCTCATCCTTCAATATCGCTGCCTTCAATCTCGGCAATGCCGCCGGCGCCTGGCTTGGTGGCGCGGTCATCGCCCATGGCCTCGGCCTTGGCGCGCTCCCCTGGGTCGCCGCCCTGCTGCCGCTCACGGCGCTCGCCGTGGCGTTGCTGGCGCTGCATCTCGATCGCCCTGCCACGCTCGGCACGCCTGCTTCCGTCCGGTCGTGACATTCAGCCGGCAAAGCCAGACCGCTTTTCAACATCCCTTCCTTCCACACCAGCAGGAGCAGAAAAATGGACTATCGACGTCTCGGCGCATCGGGCCTGAAAGTGCCGGCGCTGTCATTCGGCGCGGGAACTTTTGGCGGCTCCGGGCCGCTGTTCGGCGCCTGGGGCAACAGCGACGCCACGGAGGCGCGGCGGCTGATCGACATCTGCCTCGAAGCCGGCGTCAACCTGTTCGACACCGCCGACGTTTATTCGAACGGCGCTTCGGAACAAGTGCTCGGCGAAGCCATCAAGGGCCGCCGCGATGCCGTGCTGATCTCGACCAAGACCTCTCTGCCGATGGGCGACGGGCCGGCCGACTACGGCTCGTCGCGTTCGCGGCTGATCAGATCGATCGAAGACGCCCTGAAGCGTCTTGGCACCGACTACATCGACTTGCTGCAGCTGCATGCCTTCGACGCCGGCACGCCGATCGAGGAGGTGCTGTCGACGCTGGACGAGCTCGTGCGCGCCGGCAAGCTGCGCTATGTCGGCGTCTCCAACTTTTCCGGCTGGCAAGTGATGAAGTCGCTTGGGCTGGCCGACAGGCACGGCTACCCGCGCTATGTCGCGCATCAGGTCTACTATTCGCTGGTCGGTCGCGACTATGAGTGGGAGCTGATGCCGCTTGGCCTCGACCAGGGCGTCGGCGCCCTGGTCTGGAGCCCGCTCGGCTGGGGCCGCCTGACCGGCAAGGTCCGCCGCGGCCAGGCTTTGCCGGACAAGAGCCGGCTGCACGACACGGCAAGCTTCGGGCCGCCGGTCGAGGACGAGCATCTCTACCGCGTCATGGATGCCCTTGACGCGGTGGCCGAGGAAACCAGCAAGAGCGTGCCGCAGATCGCCATCAACTGGCTCCTGCGGCGCCCGACCGTCTCCTCGGTCATCATTGGTGCCCGCAACGAGGAGCAGCTACGCCAGAACCTCGGCGCCGTCGGCTGGACGTTGACGCCGCAACAGATCAAGAAACTCGACGCGGCGAGCGAAGTCACCGCGCCCTACCCGTATTTCCCCTACCGCCGCCAGGAAGGTTTCGCGAGGCTCAACCCGCCGGCGGTCTGATTAGGTCGCGATCCTACGTTTCGGGATCATCATAGACATTGGGGAGTAGCCGAAGCGCCCTCAACTTCGTCATCCACGGGCGGAGCAGCCGCAAAGCGGCGTCGCGAAGACCCGAGGATCCATGCCGTGAACTTGGTCGAAGATCGCGGCGGAGCAGAATTCTGGACCGCCACGGCGCTCGGAAGTCGCGGCATGGATCCTCGGGTCTGCGCCGCGTCGCTACGCTCCTTGCTCCGCCCGTGGATGACGAAGTGATGGGCGTTTCCGCCAATCACTTCCGGTCGACAAAAATGCCTGCGCTACAGCCCCTAATGCAGCACGAACTCGCCATCCACCTTGCGCCATTCGTTCGGCGCGATCAGCTTCTGGTGCGTGTAGCTGACTGAATGCAGTGGTCCGTCGAGCCTGGCCTTCCAGAATTCGATGAACCGGATCAGCACCGGAAACTTCGGCGCCAGGTCGTAGTCCTGCCAGATGAAGCTCTGCAGCAGATGCGGATGGTCGGGGAAATGATAAAGAATCTTGGCCGTGGTCAAGCCGTAGCCTTTGAGCATCAGGTCCATTTCGGAATGGTCGCGCATGGCGGTCCCCAGGTTGATTCTCCTTTCCTCCCAACGCGCGATTGTGCGCGCCGTTGCTTAACTGTCTATTGATTTTTCCTGATCGTCAGCGGATTTTCCGCGCAAAAACATGCAGTTAGCAGCGGCCTTCGTCGAGTGCTGACAGCGTCTTAGAGCGCGCCTGCGGCATCCCGCCACGCGAATCCAACGTCTAATGTTGCCGTCACCGCGGAACTGGTAATAATGCCGCCGAATTCGCGGCCGCGTCGCCGTGATCCCCGCCGGCGTTTCAAGCCGGCGGTTTGGTTCGGGAGGAAAGTGAAAAATGTCCGATGTGCATGTCCATCGCGTCCAGCCGGCGTGGAAGAAGAACGCGCTGATCGATAATGACACCTACCTGAAATGGTACGCCGACAGCGTCAAGAACCCGGACAAGTTCTGGGGCAAGCACGGCAAGCGCATCGACTGGTTCAAGCCCTACAGCAAGGTCAAGAACACCTCCTTCGACGGCAAGATCTCGATCAAATGGTTCGAGGACGGGCTGACCAATGTTTCCTATAACTGCATCGACCGGCACCTGAAGAAGCGCGGCAACCAGACCGCCATCATCTGGGAAGGCGACAACCCCTACGACGACAAGAAGATCACCTACAACGAGCTCCACGAGCATGTCTGCCGCCTCGCCAATGTGATGAAGAAGCACGGCGTCAAGAAGGGCGACCGCGTCACCATCTACATGCCGATGATCCCGGAAGCCGCCTATGCGATGCTCGCCTGCACGCGCATCGGCGCGATCCATTCGATCGTCTTCGGCGGCTTTTCGCCGGACGCTTTGGCCGGCCGCATCGTCGACTGCGAATCGACCTTCGTCATCACCGCCGATGAAGGCCTGCGCGGCGGCAAGGCCATTCCGCTGAAGGAGAACACCGACAAGGCGATCGACATCGCCGCGAAGAACTTCGTCATGGTGAAGAACGTCCTTGTCGTGCGCCGCACCGGCGGCAAGGTCGGCTGGGCGCCAGGGCGCGACGTCTGGTACCACGACGAGGTCGCGACGGTGAAGGCAGAGTGCAAGCCGGAGAAGATGAAGGCGGAAGACCCGCTGTTCATCCTTTACACCTCCGGTTCGACCGGCAAGCCGAAAGGCGTGCTGCACACCACCGCCGGCTACCTCGTCTACGCGTCGATGACGCACCAATATGTCTTCGACTATCATGACGGCGACATCTACTGGTGCACCGCCGATGTCGGCTGGGTTACCGGCCACAGCTACATCGTCTACGGTCCGCTCGCCAATGGCGCCACCACGCTGATGTTCGAAGGCGTGCCGAACTATCCGTCGCAGGCCCGCTTCTGGGAAGTCATCGACAAGCACAAGGTCAACATCTTCTACACCGCGCCGACGGCGCTGCGCGCGCTGATGGGCGCAGGGGACAGCCATGTCACCAAGACCTCGCGCAAATCGCTGCGCGTGCTGGGTTCAGTCGGCGAGCCGATCAATCCGGAAGCCTGGGAGTGGTATTTCAACGTCATCGGCAACGGCAAGGTGCCGATCGTCGACACCTGGTGGCAGACCGAGACCGGCGGCATCCTGATCACGCCGCTGCCGGGCGCGACCGACCTCAAGGCAGGCTCGGCGACACGGCCCTTCTTCGGCGTCCAGCCGCAGCTGGTCGACGGCGAAGGCAAGGTGCTGGAAGGGGCGGCCGACGGCAATCTGTGCATCACCGATTCCTGGCCTGGCCAGATGCGCACCGTCTATGGCGATCACGAGCGCTTCGAGCAGACCTATTTTTCCACCTACAAGGGCAAGTACTTCACCGGTGACGGCTGCCGCCGTGACGCCGACGGCTATTACTGGATCACCGGCCGCGTTGACGACGTCATCAACGTCTCCGGCCATCGCATGGGTACGGCGGAAGTCGAATCCGCGCTCGTCAGCCACGACAAGGTTTCCGAAGCCGCCGTCGTCGGTTACCCCCACGACATCAAGGGCCAGGGCATCTATTGCTACGTCACGCTGATGGCCGGAGCGCCGCCCAGCGAGGAACTGCGCAAGGAGCTTGTCGCCCATGTCCGCAAGGAGATCGGCGCCATCGCTTCACCCGACAAGATCCAGTTCGCGCCCGGCCTGCCGAAGACACGTTCCGGCAAGATCATGCGCCGCATCCTGCGCAAGATCGCCGAGGACGATTTTGCCGCGCTTGGCGACACCTCGACGCTGGCCGATCCGGCCGTCGTCGACGATCTGATCGCCAACCGGCAGAACAAGAAGGACTGATGCGGGACGAGGCTTTGCTGGGCACTGTAAGCGAGCTCTGGCGCTATCCGGCGAGTTCGCTTGCCGGCGAGCGCCTGGAGGCGATCTCGATCGAGGTCGAAGGCATCGTCGGCGACCGCATGTTCGGCCTGGTCGATGCCACCGACAATGAGATCGCACGGCCGGATCGAGATGCGAAATGGCATAAAGTGCCACGCATCCGCACCCGGCTGACAGGCAACCGCGAACTCGAAGTGGCCGTGCCGGGCGGCGATTGGCTGCCGGCCCCCGGCGCCGAAAGCGATCGGTCAGTATCGGACTATCTCGGCATCGAAGCCTCGATCCGGCCGTTTCGCAGGGAGTACGCTGCCGCCGGCTACTCCGGCCCGCTGACGACGGAACGCTATCGCAAGGCTCCGATCCACCTTCTGACCACGGCGTCGCTGGCGCGGCTAGAGACGCTGCATCCGGAGGGGGCCGCCGACCCGCGTCGCTTTCGGCCGAACATCGTCGTCGACATGGCTGCGGTGGAAGGCTCGTTTCCGGAGACGGAATGGATCGGCCGCAAGCTCGCGATCGGCGAATTGCTGTTGACCATCTCAGAACCCTGCCGCCGCTGCGGTTTCACCATCATCGCCCAGGATGGCTTCGATCACGACCCGGCGGTCCTGCGCAATCTGGTTCGCCACAACGCGCACAATCTCGGCGTCTACTGCATGGTCGATCGGCCGGCCAACGTCGAGGTCGGCGACGCGATGCGCTTCTTGTAGGCTACCGGTACAGATCCGCCCGCGTCGGCGGCAGGCCGCTCGGGCCGCGCGCGCGCCTGGTGGCGACAGTCTGGAAAATCTGCGCCGAAGCGCGTTCGAACGTGATCGAACAGCCTGTCAGGTAGAGCAGCCAGAGACGCGCCTTGGCCTCGCCGACCTCGGCGATCGCCTCGTCGAATCGTGCATGAAGGCGCTCGGCCCACAGCCTGCAGGTGCGCGCATAGTGCTCGCGCAGATTCTCGACGTCGTGGACGAGGAAGCCGTGCGCCTCGAGATTGCCGAGCGTCATGCCGATCGTGTCGAGTTCACCGCCGGGGAAGATGTATTTGATCAGCGCCTTGTATTCCGGCCCCTTGCGCAGGGTCTTCTTCATGTCGCCCTTGCTGCGCCTGGTGATGGCGTGGTGCAGATAGATGCCACCCGGCTTCAGCAGCCGGTGGATGGTGGAGAAGTAGGCGGCATGGTTGGCGAGCCCCAGATGCTCGAACATGCCGACCGACGATATCTTGTCGAAGGTGCCAGTGAGCTCGGCGTAGGATTTTATCTCGATGGTGATCTTGTCCTCCAGCCCCTCGGCGCGAATGCGCTCACGGGCAAGTTTCGTCTGGGCTTCAGACAGCGAGACGCCGTGGCCGGTGACGCCATAATTCTTCGCGGCATGGATCAGCATCGCTCCCCAGCCGCAGCCTATGTCGAGCAATCTTTCACCGGGCTTCAGCCGCAGCTTGCGGCAGATGTGGTCGAGCTTGTCGGCCTGCGCCTCATCGATGCCGTTGGCGAAATCCTTGAAGTAACCGCAGCTGTAGACCATGCGTTCGTCGAGGAAGAGCCGATAGAAGGCGTTCGAGATGTCATAGTGGTGCTGGATCGCCTCCTTGCTCGATCCGCTGACGAAAGGGTTTCGTCCGGCAAGATCGACCCGCGTTGTCATCTGCTTTCTCGAAAACAGAACTGCGGGCAAGTCGCGCAGGATCGCCAGTTTCGGCAGTGCCTTGAGTTTCGACCTGAGCTTGCCTTGCGAAGGCAGGGCGTAGAAATCAAACAGCGATCCGTCTTCGACATCGACCGCCTTGGAAATCCACATCTCGATCAGCGTCGAGAAGGAGGGGCGGCGAATGATCTGCCAGGCAATATCCTGGTCGTTGATGGTGAGCACCGGGCCGGTGGCGGGGCCAATCCTCTCGCCGGTCCACAGCTTGACCGCAAAGCCCGGCTTCAGCGTTTCAACGACCGTTCGAACGATCCGCGCGGCCTTGTCGGTGGCGTCCATGCTTCCTCCCGAAGCGAGGGCAACACTGTTGTCTCTTTGCCCCTGAACTGCAAGCCGGCCCGTCTGGAAAGACACGCCACCCGGCTTTTTGAGGGTGACGCCTTGCCATTTTCCAAATGACACCCCATCATCTGTGCGTGTTCAACAAATCGAAAGGAGGTGATCCGATGTCGAGTGATTTCGTTTTCCAGAACGTGGCCTCAGCGGATTGCACTTTCGGGAAGCAGTCTTCCCGTTAAGGCGCGAGATGCGCGGCGGGTGACCTCACGGGTCGCCGGCACAGGCCGCGCCATGGACGGAAACACGGAAGGCCGCCGGCTTCGAAAGAAGCGGCGGCCTTTTCCTTTGCCGAACCCTTACTTGGTAAGCGCCAGGGTCTCGATGTTGCGGGCAATCGTCTGAAACGCGTTGTCCAGTTCGGCACCATTGGCGGCCTGATAGAAGTGCTTGATCGAGCCGCTGTCCGTGCTGGCGCAATCCTGCAGGGTCGCCTCGGCATTTGCCTCTTCGAGGTTGAAGCCGATGGTGAAGATTTCGATGCCTTTGTCACGCATGGCGGCGCAGAGTTTCCTTGCCGCCGTGCGGGTCGGTTCCTTGCCGGCGGCATTGTAGACCTCGCCGACGGTGTTGGCGTCGAAATAGGACAGGTTGAATTCACCATCCGTCATCAGGATCGCATATTTGGCGACCTTCTTCGGATCCATCCTGGCTGGCCGCTCCGAGGCTTTCATCACGCTGCCCCAGCTTTCCGACAGCATGTACCAGGTCCACTGCACGCCGATATGGCCGGCTGTCCCGCCCGATGCGACAAAATCCTTGATGACGTTCTTGAGGGCGCTGGCGTCGGCCGTCAACGGGACGAGTGCCGCGGCCGGGCAAGCGGCGGTCCGGGTGTTCGCGGCAAAGGTCGACAGCAGGTAGTCGCGGTTGACCATGCTCGAGCCAGGACCCGCGTCCGAATACTGATCGGCACCCTTGCGTTCTGTGGCGCAATTGTCTGGGCGCGGCGAGGCCGAAGCAGGTTGTGCACTCGTGTTGCCGGGCGCCTGCTTGCGTTGGCTCGCTTTGGTTTCGACATAGACTGTGCTGTCGGCGAGCGCACCCGCATTGACCGAATTGGCGTAAGGCACGATGGAAACCCGCACCCGGGGCCTGGTCGGATCCTGGTTGCCCAGGAAACTGTCCACCGCATTGCTCGCCGCCGCCTTCAGATCCTTGATCTTTTGACCGGCCATCGAACCGGTCACATCGAGCATCATTGCCACTTCGATGGTCTTGTCCGAATAGAGCGCCGTCGTGGAGGCGGCTACGCGCTTCATGTCGCCCATGCCAAGAATCGGGAAAAACAAGGCGACATCGACATGGACGTCCGCCTGGACCGTCTTGGCGTTCTTGTCGAGCGTCAGCTTGTCCAGCACGATCTGGTCAGCCTGCAGGATGCCTGCCTGGCTGTTGGCGTCGAGAAAGGTCTGCACTGATTTGTTGGCATCGGCTTCCTTGATGACGCCGGTCGTCAGATCGCGCGCCGTCGACGTCACGGCCGCGTCGACCACGCCCTGCAGGCTCGATTTGGCATTGTAGAGCTGCGATACGTTGACGGAAAAGCCAACACCCAGCGACAAGACCGACGCGGCAAGGCCGAACAGGACCGCGAAATTTCCACCGCGATGTCTAGCGAAACCGCCAACCGCGTGAACAAGACCCCCGTAATTCCGCATCCAACGCCTCCGCATGCCTCGGCCTTATCGCCGCAGGCAGGGCAATGCAGGATTCCAGCCGGATGACGCCGTTACGCCCCACCAAGCGAGAGGCTCACAAGCAACGCATTGTTTTTGCTTGGTTTCGGACTGCAAGAAGGTGAACAACTGGTAAAGAAAAAGCCATGACAGCGGCGGCGTTTACGAGACGCTTACCATGACCACACCCAAGCATCGCGGAAGGCCCGATGACGTCCCGTTGCGGCACGGGGCCTGTGTGCCGAAGCGGACCAGCTGTCCCGAAGCCGCAGGACCCAGAAAATGGCGTGCGAACGAACTCGGAGCAGGTGCCAACCGCCGGAGGCTAGGCCAGCATCCGGGCGCTGACGGTCCTGTCGACGCCATGATAGGGCGGATTGAACAGATTACCGTCCTGTTCGTAGGTCCACACCTTGAACAGGTTGAGCCGATGCTGGCCAAAGCTGTGCAGCAGCGGCACGTCGGTGGCATCGCGGCCGCGCGCGATGACGACGCGGCCGATCCTCGGCGTGTTGTGGCGGGCATCGAACGTGTACCACTTGCCATCGAGGAACACTTCCAGCCAGGCCGAGAAATCCATCGGCGCCGGATCGACCGGCACGCCGATGTCGCCAAGATAGCCGTTCACATAGCGCGCCGGAATGTTCATGCAGCGGCAGAGCGTGATCGCCAGATGAGCGAAGTCGCGGCAGACCCCGACCCGCTCCTCATGCGCCTGCGCGGCCGTGCGGGTCGATCGGGCATAGCCATAGCCGAAGGACAGGCGGTTGTGGACATAGTCGACGATCGCCTGCACCCGTGCCCAGCCGGGCGGCAGATGGCCGAACAGTTGCCAGGCGAGATTGCTGAGATGATCGGTCTCGCAATAGCGGCTGCCGAGGAGATAACCGAGTACCTCGTCGGGCAATTCCGCCACCGGCACTTCCCCGGCCAGCGTATTGACCTCGTCCGTCTCGCCGCTGTCCTCGACGACGGCATCGTAGAGGATGCGAAAACCGCCAGCGGGCGCCGTGAAACGACGGCAGGCATTGCCGTGGAGGTCATGGTAGAGCGTGGTCGGCACCGAAGGCGATGTCAGCACGCGCGTCTGGCGCTTGATGTCGGCCTGCCGGTCCTTGTGGATCTCGAGCAGGGAAATCACCGGGGTAGCCTCGCTGCATTCGATGGCGATTTCGTAGCCGAGCCGGATCAGCATCGCGGGTCCCCTTCGATCGTCGTGGAAAACAGTTTTGCTCAAACGCGGGAGGGGTGCCGTGGTTCCCTGGGCCGATTGAAAAGTCCAGCCCGCGCCTTCCCATGCCCGCGCCTTGACGTTACGGTTGGGGCCTTCCCTCGACGCGTTCCCCCCGATTCAAGGAAAACCATGTTCGCAGGCAGAAAATTCGCCGCCTTCCTCTTCGATATGGACGGCACGCTCATCAATTCCATCGCATCGGCGGAACGGGTGTGGAGCGATTGGGCACGGCGGCAGGGCTTGGACGTCGCCGCGTTCCTGCCGACGATCCATGGCGTGCGGGCGATCGAGACGATTACCGGCCTGGCACTCCCGGGAGTCGATCCGGCATATGAAGCCGATCTGCTGCTGAAGGCCGAAGCAGCCGATCTGGATGGCATCGTTCAGATCGCCGGCGCCGCTGCGTTTCTCAACTCGCTGCCGCCTGAACGCTGGGCGATCGTGACTTCAGCGCCACGCGAGCTGGCGCTGTTGCGCATGGTGGCTGCCGGCATTCCCGTCCCTTCCGTCCTCGTCGCGGCGGAAGATGTTTCCCGTGGCAAGCCGGCGCCCGATTGCTTCCGGCTCGGCGCGAACCGGCTCGGCTTCGATGCGCGTGATTGCCTCGTATTCGAGGATGCTCCGGCCGGAATAGCGGCGGCCGAGGCCGCGGAGGCCGCGGTCATGGTCATCAACGCCACGCACCAGCATCCGCTGTCCACGCAACATGCCGCGATCGCTGGTTACGACACGATCGGCATCACCATCGACGAGCGTGGCTGGATTGCGCTGGAGCCGCAGCGCAGCGCCGCCTAGACCAGGCGCTAGAAATCGCTGGTCAATCCCTTGACCTCCCAGTCGCCGTAGCGACCGGGTTCCTTGCCGCCACGGCCGCCGATTTCCTTCGGCATCGCTGCTTCCTTCTGGCGATAGTCTTGCCGCCGGGCCTCGGCTTCGGCCAGCGCGCGGCGAGCGGCCGGCGTCAGCTTTTTTTGCGGCGCGTCGCCACCTTGGCCGGCAGGCGTTTTACTGGTTTCGTCGTTCATGCGATATTTCCGGCGGATTGAAACGGGACCTGGCGTTTCCCATCATATAGCGATGAACCCGCGACGATCGACCCCTTTTTGCCACCCTCTGGATAGGAGCAGACGATGAACACACTTCGCACCGCCATGCTTCTTGCCGCGATGACCGCGCTGTTCATGGGTGTCGGGTTCCTGATCGGCGGATCGGGCGGCATGATGATCGCCCTGGTGATCGCCGCCGGCACCAATCTGTTCAGCTACTGGAACGCCGACAAGATGGTGCTGTCGATGAACCACGCTGTCGAGGTCGACGAAAAAAGCGCGCCCGAATACCACGCCATCGTCCAGGGCCTCGCCGAGCGTGCCGGGCTGCCGATGCCGAAGACCTATCTGACCGACAATGCGCAGCCGAACGCCTTCGCCACCGGCCGCAACCCACAGAATGCGGCGGTCGGCGCCTCCACCGGCCTTTTGCAGGCACTGACGCATGAGGAAGTTGCCGCGGTGATGGCGCATGAACTCGCCCACGTCCAGCATCGCGACACGCTGACGATGACGATCGTGGCGACCTTTGCCGGCGCCATCTCGATGCTCGGCAATTTCGCCTTCTTCTTCGGCGGCAATCGCGACAACAACAACCCGTTCGGCTTTGTCGGCGTGCTGGCGGCGATGATCGTGGCGCCCTTTGCCGCGATGGTCGTGCAGATGGCGGTCAGCCGCACCCGCGAATACGAAGCCGACCGGCGCGGCGCCGAAATCTGTGGACACCCGCTCTGGCTGGCGTCCGCGCTTGACAAGATCGCCCGTGGCGCCGAACGCATTCCCAACCCCGATGCCGAGCGCAATCCGGCAATGGCCCACCTCTTCATCATCAATCCTCTCTCCGGCGAGCGCATGGACAGTCTGTTTTCCACCCACCCGAGCACCGAGAACCGCATCGCCGCCCTTCAGGCGATGGCGCGGCAGACGGCCGGCGGCGCCCAGGCCGCCCCGCGCCAGGCCCCGACACCACGGCAGGCGGACGAACAGCGGCCTTCAGGCCCGTGGGACCAGGCCGCGCGGCCGGAGCAGCCGGCGGAGCCGGCCAAGCCGAAACCCAACCCGTGGGGTCGCAACCCGACCGGGCCCAAGGGCCGGTGGTCGTGAACGTGGCGGACAGGGCACCTCGGCGCACCGTTTCAAGCGATCAGGAACAGGATAGGGGTGGCGAATTCGTCGCCGGCCTCGCCGCCCGCAAGGCGGCGGCGCGCCTGCTTGCCGCCGTCATTGACGCCAGGACGCCGCTTGACGGCCTGACCGATCACGAAAACGGCCACCCGCAATACAAGGCGCTCGATCCGCGCGACCGTGGCCTGGTCCGCGCCATCCTGGTCACCGCGCTGCGCTATCGCATGACCATCACGGGGCTGCTGGCGCGGCGCCTGGAAAAGCCGCTGCCGCCCAACGCCACCGCACTGTCGCACATCTTGCATGTGGCGGCCGCGCAGATCCTGTTCCTCGACATTCCCGACAGCGCCGCCGTCGACCTCGCGGTGACCCACGCCAAGTCCGATCCGCGCACCGTGCGTTTCTCCGGCCTGGTCAACGGCGTGCTGCGCACGCTTGCCCGCGCCAAGGAAGCCGAGCTGCCGGCCGCGCTTGCCGCCACCGACGAAGCGCCAAAATGGTTCTCCGACCGGCTGAAGGCCGCCTACGGCGCTGACAAGGCCAGACAGATTCTCGCCGCGCATCGGCACGAGGCGCCGGTCGACTTCTCGGTCAAGGCCGATCCCCAACTCTGGGCTGAACAGCTTGGCGGCATCGTCCTGCCGACCGGTACGGTGCGGGTGGAGAAGCTTGCTGGTTCCGTCACCGAATTGCCGGGCTTTGCCGAAGGCGCCTGGTGGGTTCAGGATGCGGCGGCCAGCCTTCCGGCAAGGCTGTTCGGCGATGTCAGGGGCCTGCGCGTCGCCGATCTCTGCGCCGCCCCCGGCGGCAAGACCGCCCAATTGATTCTCGCGGGCGCCAAGGTCACCGCGGTCGACACTTCCAAGAACAGGCTGGCGCGGCTGGCGCAGAATCTCGACCGCCTCGGCCTGTCCGCCGACATCGTCCAGGCCGACCTGCTCAAATACCAGCCGGAAGAACTGTTCGACGCCGTGCTTCTCGACGCGCCGTGCTCATCGACCGGCACGGTGCGCCGGCATCCCGACGTGCCATGGACCAAGACGGCCGCCGATGTCGAAAAGCTCGCGGACCTGCAACGCAGGCTGCTCGCCCGCGCGGTCACCCTCGTCAAGCCCGGCGGCAGGATCGTCTTTTCCAACTGTTCGCTCGACCCGCTCGAGGGCGAAGACCTGCATCGCGCCTTCCTCAAGGCGACGGCGGCGGTCGTCGACGATCCGCTGCATCAAGGTGAGATTGCCGGCATCGACCCGTTCCTGACGCCGCAAGGCACGCTGCGCACGACGCCGGCCGATCTCGACCTCGGCGCGCCGGAACGCTCGGGGCTCGATGGCTTCTTTGCCGCCCGTATGCGACGTGTGGTCTGAGGTGCGGCGCGCCGCCTAGGGTGTGTCGAGATTCAGGTCAGGCCGCGCCGAGAGTGGCGGTTTCCGAGAACCGGAGCGGAGCGTACTCAGGTACGTGAGCACCGGAAGCGGAGGAAACCGGCACTCGCAGGCCGGCCTCATCTGAATATCGATACAGCCTTAGAGCATGTCGTCCAGACTCCAGTGGTTCGCCCACCGCGCGTCGATTTCGTCATCGACGTTTTGAAAACGGATGTCCGTGGACAGCCGGATTCGCCCGTCTGCGCTCTGGTTGGTCGTCGAGGCATGGATCATGTAGGGCGAGTGAAGCACGACGTCGCCCGCCTCGAAATCCGCGATCAGCCAGCGCGTATCAAACCGCTCGGCCATTTCGGGCAGATCTTTCGACACCCAGCCGCCCTCGGTCATGTTGCGGTTGTAGGCGCTGATCCGTTCCTGAGCATCCAGGCCGGCATTGTTCTCGTTGAACCGGGCTTCCATGCCAGCGCCGATCGCATGCGACCCCTCGAGATAGACGAGGCCGCCCATATCAACTGAAATGTCGCCCAGGGGTATCCAGGCCGTAACGACACGGTTGGTGCCGCCGCGCAGATAGACAAGATCGTAATGCGCCGGCGTCGCGACAGGCGATCCCGGCTGGGTGAAACGCATGATCTTTCGCTTGTGCAGGTAGGACAGCCCGCCCAGGAATTCGTCCATGAAACGCGACAAGGGCGGTTGCGCGCAAAAGCCTTCATAGGCAGCTGAACGGACCAGCGACATGATGCGGCGATCGGCCAGTTGCCGGTCGAATGCGCCGGCCGCCGCCAAGCCGAGCGCAGGATCGAGCCCAGGCATGACCAGCCCGGTATCCGCCAGATGCGAAAACACCCAGCCGCGAAAATCGATCACGCTGCGGCGTGGCAACAGACCTTTGAGCCAGACATAGCCTTGCATCCCATAGAGATGGCGAATGGCCTCGATGCCGGCGGAGGGATCGGTCGGGGTGAGATATCCCAACCGGTTCGTCGCCGTCGACAGCACTTTGCCGTTGGCAGCAAGGGCGACTGGAGGAACGTCTCGCGATGTTGATTTTGCCTGCGATATCGACATTTCAATCACCATGGCTTCCGGCCTGGGCTGACAATGCCCTATTGTGGTGGCCAGTGCCATGAACAGAAGATTCAACCTGGACTTTTCGCTCATGCCTGATCGCCAATTGGCATTGTACCGGTCGCCCTCGGTCGCGATGGGCGGCTTGTCGGTGACGGGTGTCGGTCGCCATCGTGTCGAGCAAGCCATTGTCGGGCGAAGGCTGCCGGATTTTGCCGTAGTGCTGGTGGAGCAAGGCAAGGGCTGGCTGGAAACCAGGGCTGCGGGCAAGCAGGCGATCGCGGCGCCCAGCCTGTTCTGGCTGTTCCCCGGCAAAGCGCATTCTTATGGGCCGGACGAGTCGGGATGGACCGAGCGCTGGGCGCTCTTCGAAGGTGCCTTGACGCGCGATTTCACGCGCATGCGGCTGATCGTCGAACAGGCGCCGGTCGTTCGTTTGTCCGACCTCGGCGACATGCAGCGGCTGTTTGACCGGCTGTATGCCGAGCTGTCCCTGGATACCGCGCTAAGTCAGGCGGAGGCCGCCGCCACCGTGCATCGATTGGTCGTGCGGGCCGCCCGGCAGGCGAATGGTTGGGGCAACAGCGAAAGCCATCCCGATTTTCAGCGCGCCGTCGAGGAACTGCGCAATCGCGCGGTCGAACCGCTTGACTTCAAGGCGTTCGCCGCGAAATTCAAAATGTCGCCGGCGACCTTGCGCCGCAAGTTCACACTGCACACCGGGCTATCGCCCAAGGCATTCCAATTGCGTATCCGGCTCGACCTCGCCAAGCAATTGCTGGTGACCACCGATTCACCCGTTGAGGCGGTGGCCATGGCGGTTGGCATACACGATGCCTTCTATTTTTCCCGGCTCTTTCGGGATCGTGAGAAATGTTCGCCCAGCGAGTTTCGACACCGCCACACGAGGAAATGAACAGCGACGCGACCACGGATATGATCCCGGAAAGGCTTGACTTTTTTGGGGTCGATGATGCCGCCTCGGAATGAAGCCCTTCACTTTGGCGGAATCCGCCTTCGCATAAGTTCTTGAATCATATAAGCTTGAGCTTGGGGTAGAGGACGATCAGGAGGGGTTTTGGCACTGGCTGCCAGCAGCACGACGCGTCTATGGACGCTTGTCGCGAAGGAGTTCTGGCGCAAAACGCGCCGGCGCCTGCGTGCCGGGCCGGTCTATCGCTGGCGCTATTCCGGCCGCACGCCGGAGCGTGTGCTGATCGCGCCGCCGGACCTGCGCCTCGCCGACCCGCAGATCGCGCTTGAGATCTACTACGGCCGCTACCCCTTGTCGGGGCATCTGGTCGAGACCGGCGGCAAGTCGCCTTTCCAGATCAACGTACCCAACCACGGTTGGCAAAAGACGCTGCATGGCTTTCGCTGGCTGCGCCACATGCGCGCCGCCGGCACCGAGCTTGCCGCCGCCAACGCCCGCGCGCTGGTCGCCGACTGGATCGCCATGCATGGCAGCAATATTTCCGGTGTTGCCTGGGAGCCCGGCACGACAGCCAAGCGCATCATCGCCTGGCTGCAGCATTCCTCTGTCGTGCTGCAGGGCGCCGAATTCCCCTTCTACCGAGCCTTCCTGAAATCGCTCGCCATGCAGATCCGCTATCTCAGGTCGATGGCGCGCGAGATGCCCGATGGCAAGGACCGGCTGCGCGCCCGCATCGCGCTGGCCTTCGCCGCCCTGTCCTTGCCGGCGCCCGCATCGGCGCTGCGCGGCGCCACCCGCAACCTCGCCGAGGAACTCGACCGCCAGATCCTCGCCGACGGCGGACATATCTCGCGCAATCCTATGGCGGTGCTGGAAATCCTCGCCGACCTTTTGCCGCTGCGCCAGACCTATGCCAACCAGGCGGAAACGCCGCCGCAGGCGCTGATCGGCGCCATCGACCGCATGCTGCCGGCGCTGCGCTTCTTCCGCCACCAGGACGGCAGCCTCGCCCGCTTCAACGGCATGGGCGCCACCATCCATGACCGCATCGCCACCATCCTGCGCCACGACGACACCGCCGGCGCGCCGCTCCTGCATGCGCCGCATTCGGGCTATGAGCGCCTGTCGATGGGTGGCGTCACCGTCATCGCCGACACCGGCCTGCCACCGCCGGTCGACGTTTCCAACGCCGCGCACGCCGGATGCCTCGCCTTCGAACTGTCGTCCGGCCGCCAGCACTACATCGTCAATGCCGGCATCGACACCTATGGTGCCGCCGAGTTCCGGCCGCTGGCCCGCGCCACGGCCGCGCACTCGACCGCCACCATCAACGACACCTCGTCGGCACGCTTCAGCCATTCGCTGCGCGTCAACGACCTGCTCGGCTCGCCGTTGATCGGCGGCCCGCAGCACGTCCCGTGCAAGCGCACCGACCAGAAGGGCGTTCAGGGTTTCATCGCCCGCCACGATGGCTATGTCGCCCGCTTCGGCTTCCTGCATGAGCGCGAGCTGAAACTGTCGACGAATGGCAACGTGCTGGCCGGCAGGGACCGGTTCCTGCGGCCGGGCAATGCCTCGATCCGCAACAACGGCCGCGATTTCATCACCATCCGCTTCCACGTCCACCCCGACATCGACCTGCTGCAGGACGAGCACGATCGCCTGGTCCTGGCCGCGGATCAGGCCGACACCTGGGTGTTCACCTCCAGCGAAGTGGCGCCGGAGGTCGAGGAATCGATCTATTTCGCCGGCCTTGGCGGCCCGCGCCGCAGCCGGCAGATCGTGCTCGCCTTCAAGGCATCGGACGTTGCCGAGGTCCACTGGCAGCTGACGCGCACCAGCGTCGCCGGCTACCCGGAAAACAACTGACTGTGTCCGCCAGGACTGACCTTGCGGCTTGATTTCCTGATGTCATGTGCTACGGCGCGGACTTGCCCCTCCAGCCGTGAAAGGCCGCCAGCCCATGGCCGTCGCCGCCAAGAACATTCCCGCCCCTGACCTCGTTCCCGTCCGTCGCGCGCTGCTCTCCGTTTTCGACAAGACCGACCTCATCGATTTCGCCGGGGCGCTGGCCGCCGCCGGCGTCGAGCTGGTCTCCACCGGCGGCACGGCCGGGGCGATCGCCGAAGCCGGCATGGCCGTGCGCGACGTTTCCGAGCTCACCGGGTTTCCCGAGATCATGGACGGCCGCGTCAAGACGCTGCATCCTTCGGTGCACGGCGCGCTGCTTGGCGTGCGTGACGACCCCGAGCATGCCAAGGCGATGCGCGACCACAAGATCGAGCCGATCGATCTGGTCGTCTCCAATCTCTACCCTTTCGAGGAAGTCCGCCGCTCCGGCGCCGACTATGCCGCGATCGTCGAGAACATCGACATTGGCGGCCCGGCGATGATCCGGGCCTCGGCCAAGAACCACGCCTATGTCGCCATCGTCACCGACCCCGGCGATTACGCCGCGGTGCTCAATGCGCTGGAAATGAATTTCGGCTCGCTGTCGCTGGATTTCCGCAAGAAGCTGGCGGCCAAGGCCTTTGCCCGCACCGCCAGCTATGACGCGGCGATCTCCGGCTGGTTCGCCGAGGCGCTCGAGATCGAGCATCCGACTTGGCGCGCCTTCGGCGGCAGGCTGGTCGAGGTGATGCGCTATGGTGAGAACCCGCACCAGAGCGCCGGCTTCTACGTCAACGGCGACAAGCGGCCGGGCGTCGCCACCGCACGCCAGCTTCAGGGCAAGCAGCTTTCCTACAACAACATCAACGACACCGACGCCGCTTTCGAACTGGTCGGCGAATTCGATCCGAACCGCTCCGCCGCCGTTGCCATCATCAAGCACGCCAATCCATGCGGCGTCGCTGAGGGCACGTCGCTGAAGGCAGCCTACGCCAAGGCGCTCGCCTGCGATCCGGTCTCGGCCTTCGGCGGTATCGTTGCCATGAACCGTGTCCTCGACGCCGAGGCGGCGGAAGAGATCGTGAAAACCTTCACCGAGGTCATCATCGCGCCCGGTGCGACCGACGAGGCCGCGGCAATCGTCGCGGCGAAGAAGAACCTGCGCCTGCTGGTCACCGATGGCTTGCCGGACCCGCGCACCCCTGGCACGACGGTCAAATCCGTCGCCGGCGGCATGCTCGTCCAGGGCAGGGACAATGCCGTCGTAGACGACCTTGAGCTGAAGGTGGTGACGAAGCGGGCGCCGACACCGGCCGAAATGGCCGACCTGAAGTTCGCCTTCCGCGTCGCCAAACACGTCAAGTCGAACGCCATCGTCTACGTCAAGGGCGGGGCCACTGTCGGCATCGGCGCCGGCCAGATGAGCCGGGTCGATTCCTCACGCATCGCCGCGCGCAAGGCACTCGACGCCGCCGAGGCTGCCGGCCTTGCCGAGCCGCTGACCAAGGGCTCTGTCGTCGCCTCCGACGCCTTCTTCCCCTTCGCCGACGGATTGCTGTCGGCGATCGAAGCGGGCGCCACCGCCGTCATCCAGCCCGGCGGATCGATGCGCGACGACGACGTCATCGCCGCCGCCGACGAGCACGGCATCGCCATGGTGTTTACGGGCGTGAGGCATTTCCGGCATTAGTCTAGGCGGCGCCTTCCCTTCTCCCCTTGTGGGAGAAGGAAGAGATGCTCATTCCGCTGGCCGATCCGCCGGATACGGTGTGCGAATCAGGATCGCCATGCCGATGGCCAGGAACAGGATGATCACCGCCATGCCGAGTCGGGCCGAGCCGCTGAGCGCGGTGATTGTCGCCACCAGGAATGGCGCCAAAAAGCTGGTTGCCCGTCCAGCCAGCGCATAGATGCCGAAATAGCGGCCGGATTCCGCCGCCGTCACGCTGCGCGCCATGTAGGAACGCGACGACGCCTGCACCGGCCCGAAGGCGAGACCGATCAACAGCCCGTACATGATGTAGGCCTTTTCGGCCGCCGTGCCGAACAGCCCGCCCGAATCGGTGGTCGACAGCTGTATCAGGCCGAGCAGCGTGAAGCCCGGGCCGGTCGAGACGACGCCGATGGTGGCGACCGACAGCATCACCAGTGCAATCATCACCACCACCTTGGAGCCGAGGGCGGTATCGAGGCGCGCGGCGACCCAGCAGCCGAAGATGGCCACGACGTTGAGGATGATGCCGAACATGCCGATCTCGGTGATCGACCAGTGAAACATCGCCGCCGCGAAGGTGCCGCCCAGCGCCAGCAGCGCATTGACGCCGTCCTGGTAGATCATGCGGGCGACGAGGAAGCGGAAGATGCCACCGCGCCGGCGCACCTCGGCCAGCGTCGATTTCAGTTCCGATAGTCCTTCGCGCACCGCCGGCCCGATCGGAATGCCCTTGATGGCGTCCGGCGTGAAGAAGAACATCGGCAGGATGAACAGGAAATACCAGCCCGCCGACAGCGGTCCGGTGGCCCTGGCATCCTCGCCGAGCTTCGGGTCGAGCCCGAACAGCGGGTCGATGCCGATGATCGTCTTGCCGGTTTCCGGCGAGCCGGCCATGCAGGTGACGACGAAGATCAGCGCGATCATGCCGCCAAGATAGCCGAGGCCCCAGGCAATGTTGGAGATCCGGCCGATCTCGCGTTTCGGCACCAGGCGCGGCATCATCGAATCGTTGAAAACGGTCGAGAATTCCGCCGCCACCGAGGCCAGCGAGAACAGCGCCACGACCAGGAACAGGTTGGAGCCGGGCGCGGCGAACCAGAGCAGGGTCAGGCTGGTGATCTTGATCGCGGCGAAGAACGCGATCCATGGCTTGCGCGGCCCGGTCTGGTCGGCGATCGAGCCGAGGATCGGCGACAGCACGGCGATGACCAGTCCTGCCGCGGCGATGCCGTAGCCCCAGACCGCCTGGCCGGTAGTCGGATCGCTGGCCATGCGCGAAACGAAATAAGGGCCGAAGATGAAGGTGGTGACGACGGTGAAGAACGGTTGCGCCGCCCAGTCGAAGAACATCCATCCCCAGATGCCACGCCCCGACGCCCGCTGCACTGCCACCTCGGTCATGTCCCCTCCGTCTTTTTGTTGAGCATGATCCTGCCCGAAAACCCGCATCCACCTTTCGGGATCATGCTTGACGGAGCCCCGAAGCAGGGCGCCGTATCGCTCTATAGCGTAGTTCTGGCTGGCAATCTCGCCCGATCTGGCAAGCGATCATCGCGCGGACAGATCGCTCATCAGGCCGGATGCGACCGACAGCCGCGACACGGTGATGTCGCCGCCCTCGGTCAGCGCCTGCAGCCGCTCGCGGATGCGCGCCACCCGCTCGCCGCCGGCTTCCAGCCATGCCGCCACCGGATCCGCCGCCTTGGCATGGCCGGTGAGCGCCGCCACCGCGATGCCACGCCTCGCCGAGCCGATCGTGTCGGTGGCGCGCGATAGTGCCAGCTGGTCGTAGTAATCGGAAGGCGTGATCGACCGCGCCGCGTCCTCGACGCGCGGGATGCGGAAGGCATCGCTGACCGCGAAGAACGCCTTCGCCGCGGCGACGATGTCGGCATTGGCCGTCCGCGCCGTCAGCGCGATGTCGGGGATCAATTCGGCCACGTCGGTCAGCGCCAGCTGTTCGGCCAGCCTTTCCGGCGTGCCGCTCTTGAAAAGGCCATGCCGCTTCTCCTCGATCCGTTCGCGCGAGAAGGCCGGCAGCAGCGAGGCGAGCTTCGGTTCCAGCGCCTTGCGTGCTTCCTGCAGTTCGGCGATGCGCTGGGCCAGCCCATCCGTGCCGGCATCGTTTTTGAGATACCAGCCGCTGGTCACGTAGATCAGCCGGCTAACCGCCTGGTAGAGATCGAGCTGGATCTGTCCGTCGATGTGGTTGTCGAGCGCATCGATCTCGCGATAGAGCGCCGGCAAGGCAAACCCGTCGCGCACGACCGCGAAGGTGCGGACGACGTCGGCGACGCTGCGACCAGTCGCCTCCTGCAGTCGGTTGACGAAGGACGGCCCTCCCCGGTTGACCAGATCGTTGGCGACGACGCGGGCGATGATTTCGCGGCGCAGGCGATGGCCATGGATCTCGGACGCGAATTTCTTCGCCATGCGCGCCGGGAAATAGTCCATCAGGTCGCGGTCGAAATGCGGCTCGTCCGGCACGTCGCTGGCGACGATGTCGGAAAACAGCACGATCTTGGCGTAGGCCAGCAGCACGCCGAGCTCGGCCCTGGTCAGCGGTTCGCCGCGTGCTTCGCGCTCGGCGAGGGCCGCCGGCGACGGCAGCGTCTCCACGGTGCGATTGAGCAGGCCGCGCGCTTCCAGCGCCGCCATGAAGCGGCTTTGGTGAGCGATGTCGGCGAGCCCGCGCTTGCGGGCGATGGAAAGCGCCAGCGTCTGCTCGTAATTGTTGGAGAGCACCAGTGCGCCGACCTCCTCAGTCATCTCGGAGAGCAACTTGTTGCGCGCCGGGCGTGTCAGCGATCCCTTCCGCATGGCGGACGCCAGCGCGATCTTAATGTTGACCTCGACGTCGGAGCAGTTGACGCCGCCCGAATTGTCGATGGCGTCGGAATTGCAGCGACCGCCGTTCAGGCCGAACTCGATACGCGCCCGTTGCGTCACGCCGAGATTGGCGCCCTCGCCGATCACCTTGGCGCGCACGTCGAGCGCCGTGACGCGGATAGCGTCGTTGGCGCGGTCGCCGACATCGGCATTGGTCTCGGTGGATGCCCTCAGATAGGTGCCGATGCCGCCGAACCAAAGAAGGTCGACCGGCGCCTTGAGGATGGCGTTCAGGATTTCGACCGGCGACGCCGTGGTCTTGCCAAGTCCGATGGCCGCGGCGGCCGCCGCCGGCAAGGTGATCGACTTCTGGTTGCGCGAGACAATGACGCCGCCTTCCGACAGTTTCGTCTTGTCGTAATCCTGCCAGCTCGAACGCGGCAACGCGAACATGCGCTGGCGCTCGGCCAGCGACGCCGCCATGTCCGGATCCGGGTCGATGAAGATGTCGCGATGGTCGAAGGCGGCGATCAGCCGGGTCTTCTCGGACAGCAGCATGCCGTTACCGAACACGTCGCCCGACATGTCGCCGACACCGACGACGGTGAAGGGAGAGGTCTGGATGTCGCGGTTCATCTCGCGGAAATGCCGCTTGACCGCTTCCCACGCGCCCTTGGCGGTGATGCCCATCTTCTTGTGGTCGTAGCCGGCCGAACCGCCGCTGGCGAAGGCGTCGTCGAGCCAGAAGCCATGGGCCTCGCTGATCGCGTTGGCGGTGTCGGAGAAGGTCGCCGTGCCCTTGTCGGCGGCGACGACGAAATAGGGATCGTCCTGGTCGCGGCGCACCACGCCGGCCGGGGGAATGACCCCTTCGAGGCCGATATTGTCGGTGATCGACAAAAGGCTCGAAACATAGTTCTTGTATGCCGACGTGCCGGCTTCGAAAATGGCGTCGCGGCTGCCGCCCGCCGGCAGGCGCTTGGGGAAGAAGCCGCCCTTGGCGCCGACCGGCACGATGACGGCGTTCTTGACCTGCTGCGCCTTGACCAGGCCCAGCACCTCGGTGCGGTAATCCTGGGCGCGATCCGACCAGCGCAGGCCGCCGCGCGCCACCGGGCCGAAGCGCAGATGCACGCCTTCGACCTCGGAGCCGTAGACGAATATCTCCCGCCACGGCCGCGGCTCGGGCAAACCATCGACCGAGCGCGAATCGAGCTTGATCGCCAGCGACTGGCCTTTGTCTTTCGTATCGGCAACGAAATGATTGGTGCGCAGCGAGGCTTCGATCAGGTTGAGATAGCGGCGGATGATGGTGTCGTCGTCGATGTTGGGAACGTCTTCCAGCGCGTCCTTGATCTTGGCTTTGAGATGCTTGGCCGCCACGACGCCTTCCGTCTCGGCGGTCGGCCCGAGCCGGGCGAGGAACAGGGCATGCAGGCCGCGCGCGATCTCGGGATAGCGATTGAGCGCCGCGGCGATGAAATCCTGGCTCTGCGGGATGCCTACCTGCTGGAGATAGCGGCCATAGGCGCGCAGGATGGTGATCTCCCCCGACCAAAGGCCGGCGGTCTGGGCCAGGCCGTTGTAGCCATCATTGTCGACGTCGCCGCGCCAGACGGCGAGGAATGCGTCCTCGAACAGCGCCCCATGATCGCCAAGCTCGATCGGCTTGCCGTAGCTGTTCTCAAGCTCCATGTCGTGGATGAAGACCATGCCTGGCTGATCACTATTGATCATGCCGGGCTGATCACTATTGATCGTGCCGGTCGCGGCGTCGCCGACCTCGAAGGTGCGCTCGCTGATGACGCGGAAGCCGATGTTTTCCAGCACCGGCACCCGCCGCGACAGCGCCACCGGGCTGCCGTGGTGATAGATCTTCAGCGCCGCCTGGTGCGGTTTCTGCTCGCCGTGGCGGTAATAGTCGATGGCGATCGGATTGCTGGCGCTGATCTTGGCGATCCGCCCGGCATCGACCAGCGCCACGGCTGGCGAGAAACTGTCGCGATAGCTTTCGGAAAACCGCGAGGCGATTGCCGACAGCGCCGGATCGGCGCCGGATTCGGCCGCTGTTTCGCGCAGCGCGTCCTCCCAGGTCCGCACGATGTCGCGGATCGCCGCCTCGATCGTCACCTGTTCGATTTTCGGCGTCTTACCGCCGGAGCGACCGATGATGAAGTGAACGCGCGCCAGCCCGCCTTCGGGGAAAGCCGGGTAGTATGCCGACAGCCGCCCTTCGAACACCGTCTTGAGATAGGCGCCGATCTTCTCGCGCACGACACTGTCGTAGCGGTCGCGCGGGACGAAGACGAGGATCGAGACGAAGCGGTCGAACTGGTCGGCGCGCACCAGCGCCCTGACGCGAGGTCGCTCCACCAGCCCCAGAATGGCCTCGGCGTGCTTGCGCAGGATCGGCACCGGGACCTGGAACAGCTCGTCGCGCGGATAGCTCTCCAGCACATTGATCAGCGCCTTGCCGGAATGATCCTCCGGATTGAAGCCGGATTTGGCGATGATGGTTTCGGCCTTCGACCTGAGATAGGGGATTTTCATCACCGAGCGCGTGTAGGCGGTCGACGTGAACAGGCCGACGATGCGCAGTTCGCCCGAAAGCACCCCCTTGGCGGTGTAGGTCTTGACGCCGATGTAATCGAGATAGATGCGGCGATGCACCACCGACTTGGCATTCGCCTTGGTGACGATCAGCGGCTCCGGCCCGTGCAGGAAAGCACGGATCTCCGGTGTCGTCGTCACCGCTTCGGTGCCGCGCCTGAGCACCAGCACGTCGGGATCGGCCAGGATGCCGAGGCCGGGCTTGTCGGAACGCTCCAGCATGCCGCTTTTCTCGCTGCCGGTGTATTTGAACTCGCGCATGCCGAGAAAGGTGAAATTGTCATCGCGCAGCCATTCGAGGAAGGCGATCGCCTCGGTGACGTTGGCCTTGTCGAGCGGCACCGGCGCGTAGCGGAATTCGGAGATCGCCTGGTCGAGGCGGGCCAGCATCGGCCTCCAGTCGGTGACCGCGGCGCGCACTTGGCCCAAAAGCTTCTTCAACCGTCCGGCCAACGCCTCAGCATGTTCGACGGAAAGCCGGCCGATATGGACATGAATCACGCTCAGCCGGTCGTGGGCGGTGTCGCTCTTGACGGTGCCGCCGTCGCCGAGGATTTCCTCGACGCCGCCCTTGCCATGCTTGACGACGATAACCGGATGGGTAACCAGCAGCGGCTCACCGGCAGCGTCGGTGATTTCGCCGAGGATGGAATCGAACAGAAACGGCATGTTGTCGTTGACGACGGTGATGACGGTCATCGGCCGGCCTTGGCGGACGACACCGGAATCGACATCGATCGCGACGACGCAGTCGCCCTTCTTGTGCCGCGCGACAGCACGCCCGGCGAGATCGGCGGCGCGCACGAGGTCGGCCACGTCATAGGCGGCGATGTCTTCGGCAGGGGCTCGGGCCAGCAGATAATCGGCGAGCTTGCCGGACTTGTCTTCCCCCTTTGCCTGGCTCTTTTTCGGCTGACTTGCGGTTTTCAGGCTGGCCATGACGCTAATTCCCTCCCGTCACATGCTTTTGCGACTATGGTAGCAGATGACCGCTGTTTGGCGACAAAGGTTTGACGGCTTGCAAAGAAATATCGGAATTCGGCGGCAAGCCACCGCGTGATGAGGAGAAACCCCCGATGACCGGCAGAATCACCGCGCTTGACCTCGGCAACGCGGACCTCAGCGAAGCGACAAAAGCCTATTTCGCCAAATGCGAGGAGAAGCTCGGCCTCGTTCCCAACGTGCTCCAGGCCTACTTCGACGACAGGAAGCTTCGCGCCTTCACCGACATGTACAATGATCTGATGCTCGGAGAATCCGGCCTGTCGAAGCTGGAGCGCGAGATGATCGCGGTCGTCGTCTCCTCCATCAACCACTGCTATTATTGCCTGACCGCGCATGGCGCGGCGGTGCGCCAGCTGTCCGGCGATCCGGCGCTGGGCGAGATGATGGTGATGAATTTTCGCGCCGCCGATCTTTCGCCCAGGCAGACTGCGATGCTCGAATTCGCGGTCAAGCTGACCGAGGATCCCGCGAAGATCGTCGAGGCCGACCGGGCGGCACTGCGTCATGCCGGTTTTTCCGACCGCGACATCTGGGACATCGCTTCGACCGCTTCCTTCTTCAACATGTCGAACCGGGTCGCCGCGGCAATCGACATGCGGCCGAACGACGAATACCACGCCATGGCGCGTTGAGGCGCGGCGCTGGCACCCACCCGCGCCTATATTAGCTATTTCGCATTCTCGTTGCTTGTTTGCCGGTTTGGTCCGATGATCGGAGCGCGGCATGACCGCATGCCGGTTCGATGCCGCTGAACAAGGGAGGAGAACATGGCGAAGTTTCTCTACATCTATCACGGCTCCGGCAAGATGCCGACGAGCGAAGCCGAGCGGAAGGCGATGATGGACGCCTGGACAGGCTGGTTCGGAAAGCTTGGCTCGGCCGTCGTCGACAGCGGCAATCCGGTCGGCATGTCGAAGACCGTCCTGCCCGGTGGCAAGGTGGAGAACAATGGCGGCAGCAACCCGACCGGTGGCTACTCGGTCATCGAAGCAAAAGACATCGACGACGCCACCAGCAAGGCCAAGGACTGCCCGATCCTGATGGAGCCCAACTGCAACGTCGAGATCG
Source organism: Mesorhizobium sp. RCAM 05099 (assembly GCF_059683685.1). Taxonomy (NCBI): domain Bacteria; kingdom Pseudomonadati; phylum Pseudomonadota; class Alphaproteobacteria; order Hyphomicrobiales; family Phyllobacteriaceae; genus Mesorhizobium; species Mesorhizobium sp. RCAM 05099. The sequence continues at coordinate 898,227 of NZ_CM185035.1, read as the reverse complement.
CACCGATCATCAATATGATGGGCTGACGCCCCGCCTCAGGAGCGTGCCGCGATCGCTGCCGCGGCACCCGCCATGGTGCCGGCGCTGACGCGGTTGGCGATCTTCATGGCGCGCTTGCTTTTCAGCAGCTTGCGCGCCTGCGCGGCGGCGAGCACCCAGGCGAGGTCGATGGCGACCAGCACCACGGCCATGGTCGCCGTCAGCTCGACCCAGCCGACGAGGCTGACCGAAGCGAGGTCGATGATGGTCGGCAACAGCGCCAGGTAGAACATCATGATCTTGGGGTTGCCGAGCGTCACCGCCATGCCGGCGAAGAACAATTTGACGGCCGAATCCTCGCGCGGCATCTCGCCCTCGCGCGCCTCGACCGGCGCGGTCCACATCTTCCAGGCGAGGTAGGCAAGATAAGCAACGCCAACCCATTTCACCACGACGAAGGCGAAATGGAAGGTCTGCGCCACGACAGCCAGCCCGAACACCGCCAGCGACAGCCAGATGCCCTCGCCGATCCACATGGCGAGCAGGAACGGGAACACGTCGCGAAAGCCCTTCGAGATGACCCGCACCACGAGAGCCGCGATCGACGGACCGGGCGAACCTGCGGCAACGAACAAAGCGGCGGCGAAGATCAGGAGCGAGGTGAGGTGCATGGCACTGCCTTCCAGCGGTTGAGCGGCGGACGATATCCGATCGACATCACCGCTTGCAACTTCGGTAGCGGCAGATCCCAGACCGGCTCAGCGTTCGGCCACGCCCTTGACTGCCATGCCTGACTTGCAGTCAGCTTGATCTTGCCGATCAGGCGGGAGGAGGAGTTTTCGTGGTTGTGCAGGGTTGGCGCGCGGTCGTTCGACGGTTCCCCATGCTGGCTGTCCTGACAGCCAGCATGGGGCCGAGCGGAGCGCCCCTGGCCGTCGCTTCGTCGAGGACACCGCCAAAATATGATCACGTCGTTGTCGTCATCATGGAGAACCACGCCTTTGAGCAGATTTCTCAGGCGGGACGAGCTGCCCCCTATCTAAACAAGCTGGCAAGGGGCGGTGCGCTGTTCGATCGATCCTACGGGGTTGCTCACCCCAGCCAACCCAATTACTTCGCGCTGTTCAGCGGCTTGACGCAGGACGTCCATGACGATGGCATGCACAGCTTTGCTGCGCCGAACCTAGCCGCTCGTCTTCGGGCTCATGGCAAAACGTTTACGGGCTACGTCGAAGCCGGATCGCCGCGAAAACACAATCCCTGGGAATCGTTTGCGGACGCCAAGGGATTTGAGAAGTCTTTGGCCCAGTTCCCTCGCGACTACGCAAAGCTACCATCCGTGAGCTTCGTGATCCCCAATCTCGAAAATGACATGCATGACGGCACGATAGAGGCAGCTGACACCTGGTTGAAAAATCTTCTTGGAGGCTACGCCGTCTGGTCGAAGAAAAATCACAGCCTCTTGGTCGTGACATTCGATGAAGACGACTACCATACTGAGAACCATATATTTACTGTATTCTACGGATTTGGAATCAACCCAGGACGGTACTCCGAAAAGATCGATCACTATTCGGTCTTGCGAACTCTTGAAGACATAGAAAGCATCCCTCCCTTGGGCATCAGCGTCATCAGAAGGGTGATCGCAAGTGGCTGGAGCCGGCGGTAATTCCTCACCAAACAAGCACGGCCGCCTTGCCGTCGTCATTGGCTACGGCTAGAAATTCCGCCTCGAAACAATTTTGAGCTTCACTTTGCCTACGTAACCGCCGGTCTCGTCAACTCCCCCGACACAATGCATGGCGCCGCATTCGCGGTGTCTGTTTTCATTTTCACGTGTTCCTCTGGGCGGCGGTTCGAGACCGGTTTGGCACTGCTGAACCGCTGTCGCGCGCAACCGCCCGTGACGCCTGATTTCCGACCATAGCAAGCTTGCGCCACGCCGTGCCCGCCATGGGCATCTCGACATCGCCGACCTGATGAACTTCCCGACGGGAAGGGCTTATCGGCATGTCTGGTTATCTGTGCATTCACTGGGCGATCACGCCTGAAATCGCACCTCGACCGCTCATCAACTGCAATCGCTGCGGCGGCGTGAAGGCTTATCGCTGCAGCGAAAAATTTCGCGTCAACGCCAATGGCAAGCGCATCGACGTCTGGCTGATATATCGCTGCATCGACTGCGACAATTCCTGGAATTTCGGCATTCTCGAACGCTGCAATCGCCACGACATCAAGCCGGAGCTGTTGCAGGCGCTTGAAAGCAACGATCCAGCATTGGCGCGGCGCCACGCTTTCGATGTCGTTGCGCTGCGCAGCCGTGTGGGGCGGGTCGAAGAGTTTCCCAATGTCGCCGTCCACAAGCAAAGGCTCGGCGACACAAGAGAAAGCGCAACCGCGCTGGAACTCAAGCTCGGGCTCGAAATGCCGACGTCGCTCCGGCTCGACCGGCTGCTTGCCAATGGACTCGGCATCTCGCGATCACGGCTTCAGGTGCTGGAAGACAGGCGATTGCTGGTTATTGACCCGGACGGCGCCAAGGCCCTGCGCAAGCCGGCCCGGGATGGAGCGACGATCCGCATCGACCTCGTCGCCGAACCCGACCGGCAGGCCATCATTTCGGCTGCCGGTGGATAAATGAAAGAGGGGCGGAGCACATGAGTGCTCCGCCCCTCTCAGTTGGAAAATTGAATGCTTACGCCGCGCCGACCGCCTTGGCCGACTTCTCGAAGCGCTTGCGCTCGTTCGGGTCGAGATAGAGCTTGCGCAGGCGGATCGTCTTCGGCGTCACCTCGACCAGCTCGTCGTCCTGGATCCAGGCCAGCGCGCGCTCCAGCGTCATGCGGATCGGCGGCGTCAGCTTGACCGCCTCATCCTTGCCGGCGGCGCGGATGTTGGTCAGCTTCTTGCCCTTGAGCACGTTCACTTCGAGGTCGTTGTCCCCGGTGTGAATGCCGATAATCATGCCCTGATAGACCTTGACGCCCGGGTCGATGACCATCGGGCCACGGTCTTCCAGGTTCCACATGGCGTAGGCCACCGCCTCGCCCTGCTCGTTCGAGATCAGCACGCCATTGGTGCGGCCCGCCAACTCGCCCTTGTAGGGTTCATAGGCATGGAACAGCCGGTTCATCACGGCGGTGCCGCGCGTGTCGGTCAACAGTTCCGACTGGTAGCCGATCAGGCCGCGCGTCGGCGCGTGGAAGACGATGCGCTGGCGATTGCCGCCGGACGGGCGCAGCTCGACCATCTCGGCCTTGCGCTCCGACATCTTCTGCACGACGATACCGGCGTGTTCCTCGTCGACGTCGATGACCACTTCCTCGACCGGCTCGAGCAATTCGCCGTTCTCGCCCTTCTGCATGACCACGCGCGGCCGCGACACGGCGATCTCGAACCCTTCGCGGCGCATCGTCTCGATCAGCACGGCCAGCTGCAATTCGCCGCGGCCGGAAACGAAGAACGAATCCTTGTCCGGTGATTCCTCGATCTTCAGCGCGACATTGCCTTCGGCCTCGCGCAGCAGGCGGTCGCGGATGACACGGCTGGTCACCTTGTCGCCTTCGGTGCCGGCCAGCGGCGAATCGTTGACCAGGAAGGACATGGTCACGGTCGGCGGATCGATCGGCTGCGCATGCAGCGGCTCGGTCACCGAAGGGTCGCAGAAGGTGTCGGCGACGGTGCCTTTCGACAGGCCGGCAATGGCGACGATATCGCCCGCCTGCGCTTCTTCGATCGGCTGGCGCTCGAGACCGCGGAAAGCGAGGATCTTCGAAATACGGCCGGTTTCGACCAGCGTGCCGTCATGGTGCAGCACCTTGACCGGCTGGTTGGATTTCAGCGTGCCGGATTCGATGCGGCCGGTGATGATGCGGCCAAGGAAGGGGTTGGCTTCCAGAATGGTGCCGATCATGCGGAACGGACCGGGATGCACGGTCGGCGCCGGCACATGCTTGATGACGAGGTCGAACAGCGGCGCCAGACCCTGGTCCTTTGGGCCTTCCGGATTTTCGGAAACCCAGCCGTCGCGGCCCGAGCCGTAGAGAATCGGGAAGTCGAGCTGCTCGTCGGTGGCGTCGAGCGCGGCAAACAGGTCGAACACTTCGTTGACCACCTCGACATGGCGGGCGTCCGGGCGGTCGATCTTGTTGATGACGACGATCGGCTTCAGGCCGACCTTGAGCGCCTTGCCGACGACGAACTTGGTCTGCGGCATCGGCCCTTCGGCGGCATCGACCAGTACGATGGCCGAATCCACCATCGACAGGATACGCTCGACCTCGCCGCCGAAATCGGCGTGGCCGGGGGTGTCGACGATGTTGATGCGGGTGTCCTTCCAGTCGACCGAGGTCGCCTTGGCCAGGATGGTGATGCCACGTTCCTTTTCGAGGTCGTTGGAATCCATGGCGCGCTCGGCGACACGCTGATTGTCGCGGAAGGAGCCGGATTGCCGCAGCAATTGGTCGACGAGGGTGGTTTTTCCATGGTCGACGTGCGCGATGATCGCGATATTACGGATTTTCATGTTCTGGTCTCGGGAGCGTTGCAGGCAGCAGGCCAAAAGGCGCTGCCTCTTTCGGTTGCGCGGCTCATACAGGGTTTTTCGCATTTGCGAAAGGGGAAGCGCGACACCAAATACTCATCAAATCTTAAGCATCCTCGTGTGAGATGATTTTGTTAACCAAGGCGGAACCTCTCAGGGTCCCGGGCAGTTCGAACATCATGACCGATAAACTCAACCGATTTTGGCCGCTGATCGCATCGGTGGCCTTTGCCCTCCTGCTGGCGGCCAACGCCGCACAGTCGGCAGCGACGCAGAAGGAAGCACGCCCTGCCTTGTCGGCGGACGCGCTGTCGGCCGAACAGGTCTTCGCCGACGCGCCCGACGGCGTCGACCCGATGGTGACCGGCCCGGTCAGCGCCGCCTTCAAGCAGAGGCAGGACGCCGCCAATTGCGACAGCGCCGTCTGGCCGAACATCCCGATGGTCTGCTATCCGGACTAGGGTCTGGACCCATAAAAATGCTGGCATGAGCAGCGGGTTGTGACGTGCTGAAATCAGACGGCCGCTGGTCGATGCGCCGCCTGTGTACGGACCAAGAAAGTCACTCTACAACCGCTTCGTCCGCTGGACGGAGAAAAGCCCGTGGCTGTTCGGATTCCAGGTCAGACGGTCCAGGTCCAGTCGATGGGGTAGTTGAAAATCGGAGTGAACGTCACACCGACCGCCTCCATATCCCTACGGCCGTCGACGACCATCTCCTTCAGTCGGTCCAACTGTGCCGCGTGCTCGTCGGTGTCCCAGACACTAACTTGCACGATCGAGCCCTTCGGCGAGACGCCCGCATAAAAGCGAAGGAGCCCCGGCAGTCGTCTGAGGGCCGGGATTATGTACTCCGAGGTCTTCTTGCTCGCAGCGTCGACCTCGGCGAACCGTTTCGGGTCGTAGCTGGCGCGCGAGACGCGGACGACGGCGGTTGTCGGCAGTGGCTCGGCGATGGTGATTCTTTCTGGCATAGGGATCCTATCTCCTAGCAATTACATTACGATGTACCATCCGTGTATAACAACCGAAACGCCGTGACCTTCCTGGCTGAGGTCTGCATCGCAGCCGCTGTCCCCTACTGGTTATAAGTCCGGACTCTAGGACACCGCGCCCGGGACGCGCTTCTGACTGGCCGCGCGCTTACGCCGACCGCACCGGGTCGAGCGTGACCTTGTAGAGTTCGTTGTCGTCGCGATCCATCAGCCGCACCGTCATCTGTTCGCTGGCGCCGTTGATATCGACCAGCCCGAAGAACTGCAGGCCAGCCGATGGCGGCAGGTTCTGGCCCTGCTCGGCGGTCGGCGCCTTGATGAACCTCAGTTCCGGACCGAAGGTCATGTCGAAATCGTTGGGGCCGAACGTGCCGGCATGGATCGGTCCGGAGACGAATTCCCAGAACGGATTGAAATCCTGGAACTGCGCCTTGTCGGGATTGTAGTAGTGCGCCGCAGTGTAGTGCACGTCGGCGGTCAGCCAGACGGTGTTGCTGATGCCGGCGTTCTTGATGTAGCGCAGCAGGTCCGCGATCTCGAGCTCGCGACCCTTTGGCGCACCATTGTCGCCATTGCTGACCGCCTCGGCGCCCACCTTCTTGGCCCCGTCATCCCAGACCACGAGGCCCAGCGGCATGTCGGCGGCAATGATTTTCCAGGTCGCCTTCGAGTTTGCCAGCTCCCGCTTCAGCCACTTCGTCTGCTGTTCGCCAAGCATGCGCGATTGCGGCGTCATCTCATCCTGCATGTCGGGACCGTTGGGCCCGCGATAGGAACGCATGTCGAGGAAGAACACGTCGAGCAGCGGTCCATAGGCTATTTTGCGATAGACGCGGCCGGGCTCGGACGGTTCGTAGCGGATCGTCGTCATCTCATGGAAGGCGCGCGCCGCACGTGCCGCCAGCACATGGATGGATTTCTCCGTGTAGCGGTTGTCGGCGCTCAGATCCTTCGAATCCGACCAGTTGTTCAGCACCTCGTGGTCGTCCCACTGGTAGAAGGTCGGACAGATGGCGCTCAAGCCCAGCACGTTCCTGTCCATCATGTTGTATTTCCACTGGTCGCGATATTCGTCCAGCGTCTCGGCGACCTTGCGCTTGCCGTCGATGAGCACGGCGTTCTTCCACTTGCCACCGCCTGGCAGGTCGACCTCGTCCTTCATCGCGCCGTCGGCATAGATGGTGTCGCCCGAATGCAGGAAGAAATCGGGCGTGTGCTTGCCAATGGTGGCGTAGGTCTTCATGCCGGTCTCGTCGATGCCCCAGCCCTGGCCGGCGGTGTCGCCCGACCAGGCGAACCTGATGTCGCGCCTAGAGGCGGGCGCGGTCCGGAAACGGCCGGTGATCGGCTCTGAGACAGCGTTGATGTCGGCGAGATCGGCCGCCGTCATGCGATAGAAGATGTCCTGGTCGGAGGCGAGATCGGTGAGCAGCCGCTTCACCGTATAGTCGCTGGCCGGCGAGGTATCGAGCGGCGCCAGGCGGGTCGCATTGGCGAAATTCTCCGTCGACGACACCTCGAACATGACGCGCGACGGGCGGTCCGTGCGCGTCCACACCATGCCGCTGGTCGCGTCGACATCGCCCGACTGGACGCCGTGCGTGAAGGCCGGGCGTTGGCTGGCGCGCGAATAGTAGGGCAGTGCGAGGCCCGAGGCGCCTAGCAGACCGGCCGCGCTCGCGGAAGTGACGAAAGCGCGGCGGGTCATCGAGAGCTTGTTCATGGCTGTCTCCTGGATGGCATTGAACGGTGCCATCAAGGTCCAGCGTCAATGTTTCAGCGGCATCTCGAAACCATGAAGTTTTTCTGACAATGCACTGGTCTGACAATGCACTGGCAGGGCGAGCCGCCGGCTATACAGCCTGCGGTTCCGGATCAAACGCCGGTCGGCTGGTGTTGATCAGCAGCGAGATACAGGCGGCGGCGATCGCGGTCATGCCGGCGATCAGGAACGCCAGCTCATAATTGCCCTGCAGTTCGCGCATGGTGCCGCCGAAGGCCGCGGCTGTGGCCGCCCCGACCTGATGGCCGGCAACGATCCAGCCGAACACGATCGGCCCGCTGCGATCGCCGAACGCCTCGTTGGCGAGCCTCAGCGTCGGCGGCACGGTGGCGATCCAGTCGAGCCCGTAGAGGACCGCGAAGATGATCAGGCTGGTTGCCGAGAAGCCGGAATAGGGCAGATAGATCAGCGACAGGCCGCGGATGCCGTAGTAGACGCCGAGCAGCTTGCGCGGGTCGAAACGGTCGGTCAGCCAGCCCGACAGCGTCGTGCCGATCAGGTCGAAGATGCCCATCATCGACAGCAGGCCGGCCGCCTGCACCTCGCCGATGCCCATGTCGCCGCAGAACGCGATCAGATGCGTGCCGACCAGTCCGTTGGTGGTGAAGCCGCAGACGAAGAAGGTGGCGAACAGGTACCAGAACACTCGCGTGCCGGCAGCGCGGCGCAGCGTATTGAGCGTGTGAGCAAGGAAATTGCCTTGCGAGGCGGGCGATGTCGGCGGCACGTCATCGGCTTCGGCGCCAAACCGCACCATGCCTATCGAGGCCGGCCGCTCCGGCACCAGCAGCCAGACCAGCGGCAGAAGACAGGCGGTGGCGACCGCGACGGCGATGGCGACCGGCTTCCAGCCGCCCGACTGAGCGAGCGAGGCGAGCAGCGGCAGGAACACCAGAAGGCCGGTGGCGCTGGAGGCCGACATCAGCCCCATGACAAGGCCTCGATTGGTCTTGAACCAACGGTTGACGATGGTGGCGCCGAGCACGGTGGCGACCGCGCCGGAACCGATGCCGGAAAACACCCCCCAGGTGATGAACAGATGCCACGGCTTGGTCATCAGCAGGCTGAGCGCGGTCGATCCCGACATCACCGCCAACGAGGCGAGCAGCGTGCGGCGCAACCCGATCCGCTCCATCAGGGCAGCGGCGAACGGCCCGGTCAGACCGTAGAGGAAGATGCCGATGGCAGCGGCCACCGAAACCACATCACGTCCCCAGCCGAAGCTGTTTTCCAGCGGCAGCATCATCACGGCAGGCGCCGAACGAAGGCCGGCCGCGATCAGCAGGCAGAGGAAGATGACGCCAACCACGACGAAAGCGTAGCGCTGGCCAAATGGACGGGATTGAACTATCATGTTACTGACCGGTACGTTGCAAGGTGGCAATACGTATACGTACCGATCGGTAACACTGTCAATCGAGTCACGGGATGTCAACGGACAAAAATATTGAACCGACCATCAAGACCGGTCATGCATCGGCTCCGCCGAAGGCCGCCAAGAAGATCCTCGACGTGGCGCGCGACCTGTTCTACCGCCAGGGCATCAGGGCGATCGGCGTCGACGAAATCGTCAGGCGCGCCGGCGTCACCAAGCCCAGCCTCTATCGCAGCTTTCCCTCCAAGGATGAGCTGGCGGCCTCCTACCTCCGGCAGTACGACCTTGAGTTCTGGGATCGCTTCGACGAGGCTGTGGACGCCCATCCCGGCGATCCGCGCGCGCAGATCAAGGCATTCCTGACCCGCGTCGGCAAGCGCACGCAGATGCCGCAATATCGCGGCTGTGGCATGACCAACGCGGCGGTCGAATATCCCGAACACGGCCATCCGGCGCGCGTGGTCAGTGAGGCCAACAAACAGGAATTGCGTCGGCGCCTGCGCGCCATGGCAGCGGCGATGGGTGCCCGCGATGCCGACACGCTCGGCGACGGGCTGCTGCTCCTCATCGAGGGCGCCTATATCAGCGGCCAGCTGTTCGGCGCCGGCGGACCGGCGCAGTCGGTGGCGACGAACGCCGATCTCTTGATCGAAGCCAGCTTGAAGAAATAGCGATTGGCGATACGCTGGGGCGACCTCCAATGGAGATCTCCGCGATGCGCAGCCTGTTGATTCCGCTTGTCCTCGCCAGCGTCTGCCAGACGGCGCAAGCCGGCGACATTTCAAGCGCCTACACCGACCTCGACTGGAAGAAGGACTGCGTGACCTATGCGCAAGCCGAGGAAGGCGACGGCGACTGGGCCGATCTCGCCTGTTCGGGCTATCGCGGCTATCCCGTGCTGGTCGCCTATGACGACGCTCGCGAATCGCTGTTCTACGGTTTTCCGCCCGGCGGCGACATGACATCCGCCTGGGAGAGTTTTTCCGGCTTCAATTCGTCCGGAGCCAAGGTCGAGTGGCGCATCGAAACCACGGGCGACAAGGCCGTGCCGTTCGCGGTCATCCACCGCCGCACGATCAGCAACGCCGAGGACGAGAACAAGTCGACCGACGTGCTGCTCGTCGCCAAGGTCGGCCAGATGGATGCGCGTCAGAGCTGCACCGTCGGCCTGGTGCTGGCCACCGGCAATCCCGCTGCCAATGACCAGGCGCGCAAGCTTGCCGACGAGAAGGCGCGCGCATTCGCCTGCGGCAAGGACAAGCATACCGTCATCGGCAACGTGCCGCCCTTCGGTCGCGTTGATAACTAGGCACGCTGAATTGGCCGCAGCGCCCGTCACTTCGTCATCCTGGGGCGAAGCAAGGAGCGAAGCGACGCGGCGCAGACCCCAGGATCCATGCCGCGACATTACAACACAGCAGCGGTGCAGAAATTCTGTTCCGCCGCGCGCTTCGGCTGGCGTTACGGCATGGATCCCCGGGTCAAGCCCGAGGATGACGAAGCCGAACTACTTGCTCGCTTTCGCCCGCGCGATCGCGTCGACGATCATCTTCTTGGCATATTTGGAATCGTGCCAGCCCTCGATCTTGACCCATTTGCCGGGTTCGAGGTCCTTGTAGTGCTCGAAGAAGTGCTGCACCTGCTGGCGCGTGATGTCGGGCAGTTGCGTGTACTCGGTGACGTTCTCGTAGCGCAGCGTCAGCTTGGGCGACGGCACGGCGATGACCTTCTCGTCCTGGCCGGCATTGTCTTCCATCACCAGCACGCCGATCGGCCTGACATTGATGACGCAGCCCGGCACCAGCGCGCGCGTGTTGCAGACCAGCACGTCGATCGGATCGCCATCGCCCGACAGCGTGTGTGGCACGAAGCCGTAATTGCCGGGATAACGCATCGATGTGTGCAGGAAGCGGTCGACGAACAGTGTGCCGGCCTCCTTGTCCATCTCGTACTTGATCGGCTCGCCGCCGATCGGCACTTCGATGATGACGTTGATGTCCTCCGGCGGATTCTTTCCGATGGCTATGGCTTCAATGCGCATGGCTTTGTCCCTCTTTCGATGGGAGACCGATAGCGGGCGGCGCGGCATGGCGCAATGCGGCGAATGGTGCTGGGCATGGTCGGAAGGCGCACTGGCAGAGATGCCGGGCCGTCACTCCCAGACGAAGGCGACCTTCTTCAGCGCCTTCTGCTCGAAGATCTCGACGCCTTCGGCAACGTCCCGGCCGCCGGCCCCGGCATAGAAGGCGAGCGCGTTCTGGTTGTCTTCCAGCGCCCACACCACCATGCCCTTCAGCCCGTGATCGGCCAGACGCGCCCGTGCCGCCGCGAACAGGCGGCTGCCGAGCCCGATGCCCTGATATTCCGGGCGCATGTACAATTCGTAGATTTCGCCTTGTTGCCGCAGTTCCCGGGCCCGGTTCTTGCCGATCGTCGCATAGCCGGCGATCTTGCCGCCGATCTCGACCACCAGAACGGTGGCGGCGCGGCGGATTGCGTTCGCCCACCAGTCGGCGCCGCGGCGGTTGATCATCGATGTCAGGGTGCGGTGCGGAATGATGCCTGAATAGGCACCGCGCCAAGCTTCAAGATGCACTTCGGCGATGGCGCCAGCATCGCGCGGCTCGGCCTTCCTTATGTCGATCGTCAGCGTATTCATGATTTGTTAACCATAAACCCGCATCGCCCGATTGCAAGAGTCCGGGCGACCCCCCGACCGCTTTCTCACAGGCGATCATCGCGTCAGCAACGCGCCTTCGAAACCTTCCTGCAGGGGCTCAAATCTCGACCAGATGGTCTTCCAATTCGTTGGTGTCGCCTGACGTGACCGGGAAATGCTCGGCCAGCACCGCCCCCACCAATTCGATTGCCTTGACGAAGCCGTCGGCGAGGCGGTCGTCGCCGGCATGCGCGGTCAGGTCGCGTATGACGCCATCCCAGACATGCTGGCCGACCTTGGCATCGATGCCGCTGTCGGCGACCACCTCGGCGTAGTGCTCGGCAATCGAGACGAACACCAGCACACCGGTGCGCGCCGTGGTGCGGTGGACGTTGCGGGCGAGGAACTGCTTGATCGCGTCGGCGTGCGCCGCCCGGTAGCGCAGCCGCCTTGGCACCAGATGGATGCGCAGGCCGGGCAGCGCCCACAGCAACACCAGCACGCAGGCCAACGCCAACAGCTGGGCGAGGATGAAATGCGGCAACCGGATCGACAGCCACCAGGCCTCCAGCCCATAGGCGACGGCGAGACTGACGATCAGCATGCCTGCTGTCGCCATGAAAGCGGCCGGGAAGAAATAGCCGTCGCTGGCACGAGCCACGACGCAGTAGATCTCGCCGTCGGTTTTTGCTTCGGCGGCGCGGATCGCCGTGGCGATACGCTCGTGATCCTCTGATGTGATCGGTCGTGTTGCCATGATTTTATCTCACCAGCTTCCTGAAGAACCGCCACCGCCGGACGAGCCGCCGCCACCGGAAAACCCGCCGCCGCTGCTTGAACCCGACGACCAGCCACCGCCGGAACTCCCCGATGACCAGCCGCTGCCTGACGACCCCGAGGACCAGCCGCCGCCCGAGGACGACCCGCTCGATCCATGGCCGTAACGAAAGGTCATGCCCAGCCATTTGTACACGCCCGGCGACAGCTTTGTGCCGAACATCGGCGGCAGGAACGCCATCGCCAGGCCGCCGAAGAACATCGTCGCCCACAGGATCACGAACACCGCGACGATGGGATCGATGGGGGTGCTGTTATCGGCGGGATTGCGGTGACCGCGCGCTTCCAGTTCTTCCGGATTGCCTTCCAGCACCATGACCATGTCGTCGACGGCCTTGCTGATGCCGCCGGAGAAATCGCCGGCGCGGAACGCCGGCACCATGTCGTTTTCGATGATCAGCTTGGTGTGCAGGTCGGTCAGCGTCCCCTCGAGGCCGTAGCCGACCTCGATGCGCATCTTGTGGTCGTTCTTCGCCACCAGCAGCAGAACGCCGTTGTTTTCGCCTGCCTGGCCGAGCTTCCAGAAGCGAAACAGCCGGTTGGCGTAGGGCTCGATCTCCTCGCCGTCGAGGCTGGGAATCGTGGCGACGACGATCTGGTCCGAGCCTTTTTTCTCGAAATCGGCGAGCTTCTGCGTCAATGCCGCCTTGGTGGCATCGTCGATGATGCCCGCATTGTCGACGATACGTCCGGTCAGGGCAGGCAGGTCGGCGGCGAAAGCCGTGAACCCGCAGAGCAGCACCGCCAAGGCCATCAAGACAGCGCGGATCACCGGGGCGAAGCGACTGGGTCTCGACAGGCTGATGCTGCGCGTCGTCATGTCGTCACCAACTGCCCGAGGAGCCGCCGCCGCCGGACGAGCCGCCGCCACCGGAAAAGCCGCCACCGCCGCCTCCCGATGACCACCCGCCACCGCCGGACGACCAGCCGCCGCCACGAGAGGACCGCCGGCGGCTGGGCTCGAAGGTCATGCCGAGCCAGCGATAGCGGCCTGGCCCGAGTTTCTGCCCGAAGATCGGCGGCAGGATCGAAGCCGCGATGCTGCCGAAGAAGATGATCGCCCAGATGCTGATGAAGATGGCGAAGAACAGGTCGTCGGAATTGAACGGCGCCTGCTGGTTGCGCTCGCCGCGCGCCACCAGTTCCTCCGGTTTGCCTTCCAGCACCATGATCATGTCGTCGACGGCCTTGGTTATGCCACCGGAGAAATCGCCGGCGCGGAACGCCGGCACCATGTCGTTTTCGATGATCAGCTTGGTGTGCAGGTCGGTCAGCGTGCCTTCCAGCCCATAGCCGACCTCGATGCGCATCTTGCGATCGTTCTTGGCGACCAGCAGAAGCGCGCCATTGTTCTCCTTCGCCTGGCCGAGCTTCCAGAAGCGGAACAGCCGGTTGGCGTAGGGCTCGATCTCCTCGCCGTCGAGGCTGGGAATCGTGGCGACGACGATCTGATCCGAGCCTTTTTTCTCGAAATCGGCCAGCTTCTGCGTCAGTGCCGCTTCGGTCGCTGCATCGATGATGCCGGCATTGTCGACGACACGCCCCGTCAGCGCCGGCAGCTCGGCGGCGAAGGCCGAGAACGGAAGCACAAGGATGAGGAGCACGACAGCGAAAAGACGAATGCCGCGTCGCCCCCCATCGGCCTGCGAGATCACCACGTTAGGCCCCGGCTATCAGCCGCCCTGCTTGGTGCCGAAATCGACCTTCGGCGTCTGCAGCTTGTCGTCGTCGATGGTGAAATTGGCGAAGGGCTGGTTGCTGCGGAACCAGAAGGTCGCCCACAGCACCGAGGGGAAGGTCTTGAGCGTCAGATTGTAGTCCTTCACCGCCTGGATGTAGTCGCGCCGCGCCACCGCGATGCGGTTCTCCGTGCCCTCGAGCTGTGCCTGCAGCGCCAGGAAATTCTGGTTGGCCTTGAGATCGGGATAGTTCTCGACCACGGCCAGCAGCCGCGACAGCGCGCTGGTCAGGCCGGACTGGCTGTCCTGGAACTTCTTGAACGCCTCGGGGTCCTTGAGCGTTTCCGGCGTGACCGTTATCTGCGTTGCCTTGGCGCGCGCTTCGACCACCGCGTCGAGCGTATCCTTTTCATGCGAGGCATAGCCCTTGACCGTCTCGACCAGGTTGGGGATGAGATCGGCGCGGCGCTGATACTGGTTCAGCACCTCGCTCCATGCCGCCTTGGCGTTTTCCTCCGCCGTAGGGATGGTGTTGTAGCCACAGCCGGCAAGCAACGGCAGCACGATGGCCATCATCAGGAAAGCGGGAAGCGTGCGGAACATCGATGGTGAGGCAAGGCGCTGGGCGAACATGATGGGGTCCTTCGGTAGAAGTTGCATGCGAAGCATTACCACAATCGGCGCGCAAGAAAACGGCCTCGACCGGCAACCACTTGCCCGGCACGTAAGGTGTCGTTGCAAGGGCCCTGTGATTGGCGATGCGAACGCGATAAGGTCCGGCCGAAACGGGACATCATCATGGCGGGACGCCAGGACAGCGACAGGGAATCGCGCCGTATCCTCGAGCGCATCGCGCGCGAGACCGATCCGGCCGGCACCTCGTTTGTGGCGCGGACCACGAAAGGCGTGCGCGATCACGTCAGCGCGGCCGATGCCGACCGCACGGACCCGATCGAAGTCTGGGGCACGCGCATTGGCAGGATACTCGGCCTGCTTCTGGCGCTGGGCCTGATGATCTGGCTCGTGCTTTTCGTCACCCGGGGCAGTTAGGAATCAAAAAACAATGAGTGCCGAAAAACCCGACGCGCCGCGTGCGGTCATCGTCATTTCCAGCCATGTCGCACGCGGCTCGGTCGGCAATCGCGCCGCGGTGTTCGCGCTGGAGACGCTGGGCTTTCCGGTCTGGGCGGTGCCGACGATCATCCTGCCCTGGCATCCCGGCCATGGACGAGCGACGCGCATCGTGCCGCCGCTCGACCAGTTCAAGGCGCTGATGGCCGATCTCGAGCGCGCGCCATGGCTGGGCGAGGTCGGCGCCGTACTGTCCGGATACCTCGGCGAGGCCGGCCAGGCCGATGCCGTCGCCTCACTGGTCGCCGCGGTGAAGGCAAGGACGCCTGACGCCGTCTATATCTGCGATCCTGTGATGGGCGATTCGGGCGGTCTCTATGTGCCGGAGCCGACCGCCATCGCCATGCGCGACCGGCTGATGCCGATCGCCGATATCGCCACCCCCAACCGCTACGAACTGGAATGGATGGCCGGCGCTCAATTGCCCGACCTGAAATCGGTGATCGCGGCCGCCCTTCATGCCGGACCGTCGACGATGCTGGTCACCTCGGCGCCGGCGATGATGACCGGCGGCACCGGCAACCTCCTGCTCGACAGCCGTCAGGCGCTCCTGGCCGAGCACCGCCTGATCGACAAGCCGCCGAACGGCCTGGGTGACCTTACGGCAGCCGTCTATCTGGCGCGCATCCTGTCTGGCCAGCCGGCGATCAAGGCGCTGCAGTCGACGACGGCGGCGGTCTACGAGATCCTGGCGCGCACGGCCAAGCGCGGTGGCGACGAATTGCAGCTCGAAACCGATGCGCAGAGCCTGTCGCACCCCATGGCCATGGTCCAGCTTCGCCACCTCACGCATCCGGGGCGGGACCGCCGGGCGTGAGCCCCGCCCCGACCGCAGTGCTTGTCGGCGTCGATGGCTGCAAGGCCGGCTGGATCGCCGTGCGGCGCGTGGACGGCTCAGCGCCTTCGGTCGAGGTCTTCGACAGCTTCGCCGTGCTGCTTGCGGCAAATCCCGATGATGCGGTCGTCGCCGTCGACATGCCGATCGGCCTGCCCGAATTTTCGAAAAGAGGCGGGCGCGGACCGGAAACGCTGGTGCGGCCGCTGCTCGGGGCACGCCAATCCAGCGTCTTCTCGATCCCGTCCCGTGCCGCGCTCTACGCCGACAAGGGTGACTTCACCACGATCGAAGCCTGGTACGCCGCGCATCGCCGGGCGAGCGATGTGGCCAGGACCACATCCGATCCGCCGCGCGGCGTTTCGATCCAGGCCTTTGGCATCTTTGCCAAGATCCGCGAGATCGACGCCTTGCTGATCGCGCGAGCCGATTTGCGCCGCCGCGTCTTCGAATCGCATCCGGAGGTCGCCTTCTGCCGGCTGAACGGCGACAAGGCCATGCCGCTGCCGAAGAAGGTCAAGGGCAGCATCAATCCGGCCGGCATAGCGGAACGCAAGGCGTTGCTCTGCCGGCATGGCTATGAGGCGGACTTTCTCGACCAGGCGCCACCGAAAGGCGCGGCGGCCGATGATTTCCTCGATGCGGCGGCAATGATGCTGATTGCCGGTCGCATTGCCAGCGGTGAGGCAAGGCCGTTTCCAGACCCGCCGCTCACCGACCGCTTTGGCATTCCGGTCGCCATCTGGGCGTAGCGCCATCGGCGCGAACCGCGCCTGGTGCATGGCATTTGCACCGAGCCCCTGCAATTCTGCATTGCTCGCGACAGGCTTTTGCCGCTAGAGGCTTCTCTCGACCGCAACGAGCTGCCGCCTCCAACCCGGAAAGGCCTTAGCTGCCCATGCCTCATCTCCCCGAACACCTTCTCGCCGGCTATCGCAATTTCATGAATGGCCGCTATCTCACCGAGAGCGGACGCTATCGCGAGCTCGCCCGCGAAGGCCAGGCACCGGAGACGATGATCGTCGCCTGCTGCGATTCGCGCGCCGCGCCAGAAGCGATCTTCGACGCCGGGCCGGGCGAACTCTTCGTGCTGCGCAATGTCGGCAATCTGGTGCCGCCCTACGCGCCGGATGGCGAGTTCCATTCGACCTCCGCCGCACTCGAATTCGCCGTGCAAAGCCTCAAGGTCAAGAACATCGTCGTGATGGGCCATGGCCGCTGCGGCGGCATCCGCGCCGCGCTCGACACCACGGCCGCACCGCTGTCGCCCGGCGACTTCATCGGCAAGTGGATGAGCCTGATCGCGCCGGCCGCCGAAACCGTCTCCTCCAGCACCTTCATGACGGCAACCGAGCGCCAGACCGCGCTGGAGCGCATCTCGATCCGCTACTCCATCGCCAATCTCAGGACCTTTCCCTGCGTCTCGATCCTCGAAGGCAAGGGCCGGCTGTCGCTGCACGGTGCATGGTTCGACATTTCGAGCGGCGAGCTCTGGGTGATGAACAAGGAAACCGGCGACTTCGAACGGCCGGAGCTGGGGTGACGCCGATGATGCGCCGGAACTGCCATCGGGCCGCTTTCGTTGCCGCAGCGCTGCTGTCCTCGCTGGTTTGCGCCCGCGCCGACGATGGCGCGATCATCGACCGCTGGTATTCGGCGTTGCTGGTGGCCGACCGCACCGAATTGACGGACCTGCTCGCCGATGATGTCCGTATGAAACTCGACGATGTCGGCGTCGTGCAAAACAAACAGGAATTCATCGACTCGATCGACGAATGGCAGGGCGCCGTCGCCGGTGCCGCGATCCGGCACAGGATCGAAAAGAGCGAAGCCGGCGTCACCACCGTGATTGCCTGCTACGATTTCCCAAACAATGACATGCTGATGCACGAGACCTTCGCCATTGCCGACGACCGCATCACGGCGAGCACGCAAAAGGCGCTCGCCGAAAGCTGCGCGGCTTACTGACCAACCCGTCGCGCTGTTGCGCGTGACAAACCAGCACCCTACATCGGTGGTGCCCCCGCCCTTTCCTCGCCCGCCAATCGAAAGACAGCCAATGCCTGCCACGAAAACCGTCGACCTCGCCACCCATCCGCTGACCACGTGGCAAGGGCCTCTCGGTCTGCCCGATTTCGCCCATATCGGCGACGACGACTTTTCCCCGGTCTTCGACGCGGCGTTGAAGGCGCATGAGGCCGAGATCGATGCGATCGCCGGCAACAAGGATACGCCAACCATCGAAAACACGCTGCAGGCGCTGGAACTCGGCGGCGACGCCCTCGACCGTGTCTCGTCGATCTTCTGGTGCCGCGCCGGTGCCCATACCAACGATGCGATCCAGGCCCTGGAGCGCGACATCTCGCCAAAAATGTCCAGGCATTTCTCGGCGATCTCGATGAACGAGAAACTGTTCGCCCGCATCGACGACCTCTACCAGCGCCGTGAGAGCCTGAAGCTCGACGCCGAGACGCTGCGCGTGCTGGAGAAGACCTGGAAAGGCTTTGTCCGCTCGGGCGCGAAGCTTGATGCCGAGGGCAAGAAGCGACTGGCCACAATCAACGAGGAACTGTCCTCGCTCGGCACCAGTTTCGGCCAGAATGTGCTCGCCGACGAGCGCGACTGGGCGCTGTTTCTCGACGGGGCGGACCTTGCCGGCCTGCCCGACTTCCTCAAGAGCTCGATGGCCGAAGCCGCCGAAATGCGTGGCCAGAAGGGCCGCTATGCCATCACCCTGTCGCGCTCGATCTACGAGCCGTTCTCGACCTTCTCGGAACGGCGCGATCTGCGCGAGATCGCCTTCCGCGCCTTCACCATGCGCGGCCAGAACGGCGGCGCCACCGACAACACGTCGGTGGTGCGCGACATGCTGAAGCTGCGCGCCGAGAAAGCCAAGCTTCTCGGCTACGGCTCCTTCGCCGCGCTCAAGCTCGACGACACCATGGCCAAGACGCCGAAGGCTGTGCACGCGCTGCTGGATCCGGTCTGGAAAAAGGCGCTGGAGAAAGCAGCAGCCGACCAGACTGAGCTGCAACGGCTGGCGACGGAGGCCGGCAGCAACGAAAAATTCGCCGCCTGGGACTGGCGCTTCTATCAGGAAAGGCTGCGCGCCGAAAAGTTCGCCTTCGACGAGGCCGAACTGAAGCCCTATCTGCAACTCGACCGTATCATCGACGCCTGCTTCGACGTGGCGACACGGCTGTTCGGCATCACCTTCGAGGAGAAGCAGGGCATCGCCGCCTGGCACCCGGACGCCCGCGTCTTCATCGTCAGGAATGCCGACGGCAGCGAGCGCGGCCTGTTCCTCGCCGACTATTTCGCCCGGCCGTCAAAGCGCTCCGGCGCCTGGATGAGCGCGCTGCAATCCGGCTATCGTCTCGGCCATGGTTCGAAGCCGGTCATCTACAACGTCATGAACTTCGCCAAGCCGCCGGCGGGCGAGCCGGCGCTGCTGTCGGTCGACGAGGCGAAGACGCTGTTCCACGAATTCGGCCACGCGCTGCACGGCATGCTGACCGACGTCACCTGGCCGTCGGTCTCCGGCACCTCGGTCAGCCGCGACTTCGTCGAACTGCCCTCGCAGCTCTACGAGCACTGGCTGACGGTGCCGGCGGTGCTGGAAAAGCACGCGCTGCATGTGGAGACCGGCAAGCCGATGCCCAAGGCGTTGCTCGACAAGATGCTGGCGGCGCGCACCTTCGGCGCCGGCTTCGCCACGGTCGAGTTCACCGCCTCGGCGCTGATCGACATGGCCTATCACGCGCGGCCGGACGCGCCTGAAGCGCCACTTCGTTTCGAAGCCGAAACGCTTGAAAACCTTCACATGCCGAACACCATCGCCATGCGTCACCGCACCCCGCATTTCGGCCATGTCTTCTCAGGCGACGGCTATTCGGCCGGCTATTACTCCTACATGTGGTCGGAAGTGCTCGACGCCGATGCCTTCGCCGCCTTCGAGGAGACCGGCGATCCCTTCAACCCGGCGCTGGCCGAGCGGCTGAGGAAGAACATCTACGCCGCCGGCGGCTCGAAGGACCCCGAAGAACTCTACACCGCGTTTCGCGGCAAGATGCCTTCGCCAGAGGCAATGATGGTCAAGCGCGGGCTGGTGTGATTAGCGATCTCCCCCTCGTGGGGGAGATCGATAGCTTTTGACCTCGGCGCCTCTTATTTCACCGCCCACGGATCAGCCACCCGCGGCCAGACCGGTCGCGTCAGCTTTGTGTAGTTAGTCGCCGCCGGATTGCTTGGGTATGAACTGGGCGCCGAGACATAGATGATCTCGGCGGCGATCGGCACGAAGCCGGCGTAGAAATGATTGGTCGACTTGATCAAAAGGACATCCTTGGCCAGCGGATCGACGCCGAGATTGACGAAGATATCCGGTTCGAAGGTCTGCGTGCGGTTGGTGTTGAGGATGATGTCGACCTCGGTGCCTTCGATGCGAACCAGCGCCGTCGGCCCCAATGTCACCCGGCTTGGCCCGAAACTCTGCCAGCCCTCCGCAACCGTCTTCAGCACCTTGACCCGCGCGTCGATCGGCTCGCCGGCCTGCGGCCCGGCCTTGCCGCCGAAACGCAGGTCGATGACCGCGCCTTCGCCTGCCGCCGGGCAGAAGGTCACCGCGATCGGATCCCATATCGTCGCGACGCCGACATTGTTCAGGCCACGCGCCAGCATCTGACGCAGCACGACGGTGCCGTCGCCGGGGACGCCTCCGCCCGGATTGTCCCAGATGTCGGCGATGACCACTGGCTTGCCCGGATTTTCAGCACGCACGGCCAGCGCCCGGTCGATGCCGGCGGCGGCGCTCAGCATGGTCATCGCCGTCTTTTCACGAAGATCGTAGAGCTCACGCCCCAGCCGTTCCGCCAGCGCATCGCCCATGGCCTTGTCATTGTCGGTAACGACGAGGATGCGCGTGCCCATCTCGGCAACGTCGGCCGCCATGAAGCCGTGGATGACGGAGACCGACAGCACGCCGTCCTTGCCGTGCAGCGCCTTGATGCGGTCGACGAAGGAGCGCATCGGCTCGCGGCTGGTCGGCAACACCTGGATCATGCGGCAGTCGAAGGTCGAGATGACAGGCTTGATCTCGCCGCGCGCCGCCGCGAGGCCAAGCTCGACGACATGTTCGCCACGCTCGTAGAAGTCGGTGTGCGGGAATTCGAGGAAGTAGGCCATGATGTCCGATGCCGCCACCCGCTTCGGCGTCAGATGGCTGTGCGGATCAAACTCCGAGGCAATCACCACCCGCGGACCCACCATCTCGCGGACGCGCTCGAGCAGATCGCCTTCGCAGTCGTCATAGCCTTGCGCCACCATCGCGCCATGCAGGCCGAGGATGATCGCATCGACCGGCAGCGCGGCCTTGAGCTGGCCGAGGATCTCGTCGCGCAGCGCCTCATAGGTCTGCCGCTGCACCAGGCCGCCCGGCTCCGCCCAGGTGGCGGTGCCTTCGATAACGGTGAGGCCTTCGGCGGCCGCGCGCCGGCGCAGGACGACGATCGGCGAGGAGCACAGCGTCGGCGTTTCCGGGTGCTTGCCGGGACCTGCATAGAAGGCCATCTCGAACGAGGCCCGATCGGTCGGCACCGGCGAGAAGGTGTTGGTTTCCGTCGCCAGCGAGGCGGTGAAGATGCGCATTTTCAGGAATTCCGCTTCGCTCTGGTCAGTTCGTGGTTGTTGCGGCTGGGCATGTAGACGAGATCGTCGGCCGTGGCGACAGCGGCGCGTGCGATGACCCGGACACATATGACCCGGACACATAATTGTGTGACATCAAGAACTCCGTTCCGCATGAATGCGCGGCTACTTGACCGCCCCGAGCGCCAGCCCGCGAACGAGGTAGCGTTGCAGCCAGATGAACAGGATGGCCACCGGTAAGGTCGCCAGCAGCGTCGCGGCCATGACGTGGTGCCATTCGATGGTGTAGCGGCCGGCGACCAGTGAAAACACCTGGATCGGCAAGGTGTAGCTTTCCTGGCTGCGCAACATGGTCAGCGCCACGACGAATTCGTTCCAGGCATTGATGAAGGTGAAGATCGCTGTCACCGCGATCGCCGGCAGGCAGAGCGGCAGGAACACCTTGCGCAAGGTCAGCCAGCGGCCGGCACCCTCCATCCACGCCGCTTCCTCGAGATCGCGCGGAATGGTGTCGAAATAGCTCTGCAGCATCCACACCGTGAAGGCGACGTTGAAGGCCATGTAGATGAAGCCAAGCGCGGTGGTGCTCTCGACCAGTCCCCACGCCGCCATCAGCCGGAACAGGCCGAGCACCAGCACGATCGGCGAGATCATCTGCGAGATCAGCAGGAACTGGCGCAAGGCGCCGTAGCCGGCAAAGCGAAAGCGCGACATCGCATAGGCCGCCGGAACCGAGATCAGGATGGCGCCGACGGTGGCGATGACGGACACATAGAGCGAATTGACCAGCGCCTGGCCGAAGCCGGTCGCCACCCACATGTCGGAGAAGTTCGACCAGCGGAATTCGCTCGGCCACCAGGTTGGCGACAGCACCTCCTGTCTTGGCTTGACCGCGGTCAGGAACATCACGGCAAAGGGAAAGATCGTCACCACGATCAGCGGCGCCAGCAGCAGCCAGGCGATGACGGAACGCTTGAGCTTGCTCGTCATGCGCGTTGCTCCCGCATTGCCAGCCGCACATAGATCATGGTGAAGACCAGCAATATGGCAAACATCACCAGCGACACCGCCGATGCCTCGCCGAGTTTGCCGATGCGGAAGGCCAGCTTGTAGAGGTGGGTGACCAGGATGTCGGTCGAGTTGGCCGGCCCGCCTTGTGTCATCACCCAGATGATCGGGAAGGAGTTGAAGACGTAGATGGTGTTGAGCACGATGGCGATGTTGATGAACGGTTTCAGCAGCGGAAAGGTGATCTCGCGGAACTGCTGCAGCGGCGTCGCCCCTTCGAGCGCCGCCGCCTCGTAGAGATCGTCCGGGATCGACGACAGGCCGCCGAGGAAGATCGTCGTGGTGAACGGCACCGTCACCAGGATGCCGATCAGCACCTGCATGGGAAAGGCCGTCTCCGCGCTGGCCAGCCACTGGATGTTGTGGTCGATGAGGCCGAGGCCGATCAGCGCCGAATTCAGCATGCCGCTTTCGCCGCTCAGCGCCCAGCGCCAAACCACCGCGGTCATGGTCAGCGACACCGCCCAGGGCAGCATGATGATGACGCGGGCGATGCCCCTGCCGTAGAAATCGGTATTGAGGATCATCGCCACCGGGATCGACAGCAGCAGCGCGCCGCCGACGACCAGAACGGTCCACTGGCCGGTGCGCCAGAGCGCGGCGATGAAATCGGGATCGGCGGTGAGCGCCGAGAAATTGGCGAAGTCGTTGAGTTCGCGAAGCTGGCCGAAGCGGTTCACGTCATGCGTCGAGATCTGGATCAGGTCCCAGACCGGCCAGAAGATGACGACTGCCGCCAGGAGCAGGCTGGGCAAGGTCAGGAGATAGGGCAAGAAACGATTTTGCATCGGCTGACCTGGTGTGGCGAATTTGGAATTCGCTTCAGGGAGACGTGGCGCGCCCGGTCGTCGTGGCGCGCCACGGGCGCGGGAGAGACGCCCTATTTCTTCAGCACGGCGTTGGCCTTGGCCGCGGCGTCTTTCAAGCCTGCCTCGGGGTCGCCGCCGAGATAGATCTTCTGCATGGCGTCGGAGGTGATCTGCGCGACCTCCTCCCAGCCCGGGATGATCGGCGCGAAGCGGGCGTCGGGCAGCAGGGCGGTGAACGCCGCCAGATCGGCATTGTTCACATAGTAGTCCATCTTGGCCTCTTCCTTGTTGACCGGCAGGAAGCCTTCGCCTTGGGTGAACTTGGCGCGCTGCTCCGTGGTGAACAGGAAATCGAGCAGCTTCCAGGCCTCGTCCTTGTTCTTGGAATTCTTGAACATGATGATGGAATCGGTGACGCCATAGGTGCCGCGCGCGCCGGTCGGTCCGGCCGGAATGGCCGCCACCCCGTATTTCAGGTTCGGCGCCTCGTCCTTGATCTGGTTGGACAGGAAGGGCGCGGTGATCATCATGCCGACCTTGCCCTGCTTGAACAGGTTCTGCACATCCTCGCGGTTGTTGGAGGTGACGCCCGGCTCGGTCAGGCCTTCATCGATCATCGACTTGTAGAGCTTGGCGGCTTCAAGCGCGCCCGGCGTGCCGAGGCCGGAGGTGCCGTCCTTGTTGAGGATTTCGGTGCCGTAGGACCACATCGCATAGTAGTAATAGACGTCGGTCTCGATCTCCTTGCCCTGCAGGCCGAAGCCGAAGGTGCCGGACCCGAGCGCCTTGATCTTGCGCGCGTCTTCCTGCAGCTCGGTCCAGTTGGCCGGCGGATTGGCGATGCCGGCTTTCTCGAACAGCTCCTTGTTGTAATACATGGCGCGCGCCGAGGCCGCGATCGGCAGGCCGTAGGTCTTGCCCTCCATGATCGAGGGCGACAGGAACGTGTCGATGAAGCGGCCCTTGAAGTCGGGCGTGATGTAGCTGTCGAGCGGCTCGGCAACGCCCTGCTGGACAAAGTCGATCAGCCAGCGTGTGCCGATGATCGACAGGTCGGCATTGGTGCCGGCGGTGATGTCGGTGGTCAGTTTCTGCAGCAGCACGTCCCACGGCACCACTTCGAACTTGACGGTGATGCCAGGGTTCGCCGCCTCGAAATCCTTCTTGACGCTGTCGAAATAAGGGCCAGTCTTGGCGCTGTATTCGGCGACGGTGACGCGCACCTCGCCCGCATTGGCCTGCGCCGCGAATGCCAGCATGCTCATTCCGGCCATCAGGCCGACAGTCCATTTTGCAAGGCTCATTTGATGTCTCCCATTTTGATTTCGCGCCTGTGCGCCTCTTCGCTACCGGAGCAGAAGATTTATGTGACTTTCCTACATTATCGATGATTTCAAGGCTTGCAAGCGGATTATTCTGTTGCTTAATTACATTTACAGGACTAGGCCTTACGTGATCCGTCACAATCCCGGAGGATGACGCTTAGTGGTTTCGAAAGCCGAGTTCGAAGGCAAGACTGTCGTGGTGACCGGCGCGGGCGGCGGCCTCGGCACGGCCATCGTGGCTTTGATGGCGCAAAGGGGCGCCAGGGTCGTCGGCTGCGACCAGTCGAGCGAAGCGTTGAAGAGCCCGCACCTTGCCTCCCGCCACGTCTTCGATCTTCTCGCCCGGGATTCGATAGCGGCGGCGATCGGCGCCATTCTCGAGAGGGACGGCGTGCCTGACATTCTCATCAACAACGCCGGCTGGACTCGCGCCGAGACGATCTCCGCGCTCACCCCCGACAAGATAGAGCAGGAACTCGATCTCAATCTGACCGGCGTGATGACTTTCGCCGACCCGCTGGTCAAGGCAATGGCCGGGCGCGGCTCAGGCAGTGTCGTTTTCATCTCGTCGGTCAATGCCATCGCGCATTTCGGCAACCCTGCCTACGCCGCAGCCAAGGCCGGCATCAATGCCTATGCGAAGGCGATCGCCGTCGAGCTTGGCCGCAGCGGCCTGCGCGCCAATGTCGTGTGTCCGGGTTCCATCCGCACCGCCGCCTGGGACCATCGCCTTGCCAAGGATCCCGAAATCCTCGGCAAGCTGCAGCGGCTCTATCCGCTCGGCCGCATCGTCAACGCTTCGGAAGTGGCGGAAGCCGTCGCCTTTCTCGCATCCGATCGCGCATCGGGCGTAACAGGCGTGGTGATGCCCGTGGATGCTGGACTGACGGCCGGCTGCCTGCCATTCATCGACGACATTCTGGGAGCGTGATCATGACGGACGTCGAGTTCCGCGACCTGTCGAAATCGTTCGGGCAGCACAAGATCCTCGAGAACATCAGCCTCGACATCAAGAGTGGCGAGTTCGTCGTTCTGGTCGGGCCGTCCGGCTGCGGCAAGTCGACCTTGCTGCGCATGCTGGCCGGCCTGGAGACAATCACCTCCGGCGACCTGCTGATAGGCGGCGTGCGCGCCAACGACCTGCCGCCGCAGCAGCGCAACATCGCCATGGTGTTCCAGTCCTATGCGCTGTTCCCGCACCTGAAAGCGTCGGACAATATCGGCTTTGGCCCGAAGATCCGTGGCGAAGCCCGCGCCGCGATCGACCAGAAGGTCAAGAAGGCGTCGGGCGTCCTCAATCTCTTCTCCTATCTCGACCGCTACCCCCGCCAGCTGTCCGGTGGCCAGCGCCAGCGCGTCGCCATGGGCCGCGCCATCGTGCGCGAGCCGTCGGTGTTCCTGTTCGACGAGCCTTTGTCCAACCTCGACGCGCAACTGCGCGTGCAGATGCGCGTCGAGATCAAGGCGCTGCACCAGCGGCTGAAATCGACGATCGTCTATGTCACCCACGACCAGATCGAGGCCATGACCATGGCCGACCGCATCGTGGTGATGGACCGTGGCAGGATCCAGCAGGTCGGGGCGCCGCTGGAACTCTATGACCGGCCGGCCAACAAATTCGTCGCCAGCTTCCTCGGCTCCCCGTCGATGAGTTTTGTTTCCGGGGCCCTCAAGACGACGCCTGAGAAAACCTGGTTCGAATCGGCCGGCGGCGGGCGGCTTGCGCTTGTCGGCAAGACGGTGCCGGCGGACAGTGCGGTGGAAGCCGGCATCCGGCCCGAACACTTTATCATCGGCGAGGCTGTCGATGCGATGGCGATCAAGGTGGATGTCGTCGAGCCGACCGGCTCCGAAACCCATGTCTATGGCGCCATTGGCGCCGATACGGTGCGCGCCGTGTTCCGCGACAGGGTACCGGTCAGGCCGGGTGACCTGCTGCCGGTGACCGTCGATCCCGGCAACGTCCATCTGTTCGACAAGGCGACAGGCCTGCCGCTATGAAAACACAAGCATGAAGACGCCGGCCGACATCATCACCCGCCTGCAACTGATGTCGCAGGACGGAACGAAGTCGGACCGCAAGCTCGCCGGCTTCGTGCTTGCCGACCTCGACTTCGTCTCCAAGGCGGCGATCTCGGAAATTGCCGCGCGCGTCGGTGTCAGCGAGCCGACAGTGACGCGGTTCTGTCGCAACCTCGGCTGCGAGGGCCTGCGCGACTTCAAGTTCTATCTGGCGCAGGCCATCGCCATCGGCGGCCAGTATCTGTCGCCGGAGCCATTGAGCCGCGACGCGCGCGAGCAGCGCATCGCGTCGGCCATCACGGAAGCGGCGATCGCCGCCATCCAGCGCTCCAGCGAGAATCTCGACATGACGACGCTGGTCGGCGTCGCCGCGCGGATCGCTGTCTCCGGCAATGTGCTTTGCATCGGCTCCGGCGGCATTTCGTCGATGATGGCGACCGAAATGCAGAACCGGCTGTTCAGGCTGGGTATGTCGGTGGTGGCGCAGATCGACGGACAATTGCAGCGCATGTACGCCGCCGTCGCCACGCCCGACACCACGCTGGTCGCCTTCTCGGTTTCCGGCTATGCGCGTTCGGTCATCGATGCCGTGCAGGTCGCCCAGCAATATGGCGCCACCACCGTCGCCATCACGGCGCCGGACTCCGCACTTGCCAAGGCGGCCGACACGGTGATCCATTTCCAGCCCTTGGAAGACGGCAACATCTACAAGCCGACATCGTCGCGCTATGCCCTTTTGGCGATCGTCGACATGCTCGTCACCTCGGTCGCCGAGACGCGCGGACCAAAGGTCCTCGAGAATCTGCGCCGCATCAAGCAGAGCGTGAACACGTTGAAGGTGGACGATCCGCGCTTGCCGCTCGGCGACTGAGCACCGGCTGGGCCTGTCAGGACGGTTGGACTAGCTGCCGGACCGCGCGACGAGTGCGTCGATGCTCTCCGCCAGGGCTCGCGGCTCGCCTGAAATGCGAAGCGTCTTCAGGCGGCTCGTGCCGCCGGCGACCACCGACACCGCGGACGCCGGCACGCCAAGTGCCTTGGCGAGCAACTTTTGAAGCGCTGCATTGGCGGCGCCGTTTTCCGGCACGGCGCGGACGCGGGCCTTCAGATGGCTCCGCCCGTCCGACGAGGTTTCAACGCCTTCGAGCCTGTCCAGCGCGGCCTTCGGCGTCAGCCGCACGAACAGGTCGACACCGCCATCGCGCAAGCGAAACGGTTGGCTCATGAACCCGCCGGCCTCAGACGACCAGCGACAGCACGGTGGTGAGCAGGAACTGCCGGAGGAAGAACAGGATCAACAGCAGGATGATAGGCGAAATGTCGATGCCGCCAAGGTCCGGCATGAAACGGCGGATCGGCCGCAACGCCGGCTCGGTCAGCCGGTAGAGCATGTTGCCGATGCTGCCGACGAACTGATTGCGCGAGTTGACGACGTTGAAGGCGTAAAGCCAGGAAAAGATCGCCGAGGCGATGATGACCCACCAGTACAGGTCAAGCGCCATGACGATTGTTTGAATGAGGGCGATCATGCCGGTCTCCAATTGTTGCCGACCATGTAGCCATTGCGCGCCAAACCGGCAAGGGCCGCCTTCCGCCACCCGCCAGCCTGGCGTTGGGCCGCCGGAGATTTCCACGAAACGCCGCCTTGACAGAAAACCACCGCGCCCGATAAATGCGCCATCCGCTGGACGGGGCTGTAGCTCAGCTGGGAGAGCGCGTCGTTCGCAATGACGAGGTCAGGAGTTCGATCCTCCTCAGCTCCACCAGCGGAAATATCCCAACACCTGAAAAGGCTCGCCATTTACTGAGCGTCGCTTTTGGTCGCGCATAACCGCCCTCCCAAAGACGGGCCGCTCGCGTTTTGCGATATGGGAACCGGAGGCGGGGTTAGGCTAGGCATCATTGGCCGCTTTCGCGATTCTCAGCGCGCGCCGGCTTGGCCCGTCCAAAAATCCGACCGCTTATCCAATGAACCTCCACGTCAATGGCGTCGGAGGCGTGTGCTTCAGATCGCGCTCTCCGCGCCGTCACGTTAAGAGTATGGAAGCCGTTGAGGGTTAGATATGTCGCATGAAACTGCCTCGACATTCGAACGAACCCACCCTTCGGCTCTTTCTGCTGCGAATGGCGATGCCCATCATTGGGTTAACGCTACTCATCGCAATCGCAACCACGGGGCTTCTGCTATGGTCCACGATTCAGACCGACAGCGTTGCCGTATCGCGGCAGCAAAGCCTGGTTGCCCTGATTGTATCCAAGCTGGAAAGCGGAGTCGCACACGACCAGGAGAGCGTTACAGTCTGGGACGACGCGGTAACGGCGCTGCGCAAACGGGACGACAAGTGGGTCGACATCAATCTAGGCAGTTGGATGCACACCTACTTCGGTCAAGACGAGATCTACATTCTCGATCCAACTGATGCGCCTGTCTACGCATCGATAGACGGTTCGAAGGCCGACCCTGGCAGCTACACTTCCATAAAGGGAACCACCGGACGCCTTGTTGAGGACCTCAGGGCAAGGCTCAAACGGGGGGATACCGAAGGCGTCTCGGAGCAAGTTCTCACGATAGGGGTTGCCGACTTGGCCATCGTCTCGGGCCACCCTGCCATTGTCAGCATAAAGCCGGTCGTGTCCGACAGCGGCAACATCGCCCAGGTACAGGGTGAGGAATTTCTGCACGTTGCGATCCGATTTCTCGATGGCAATCTCGTCACCTCCTTCAGAAAAGACTATTTTCTGGATGGTGCGCGATTCTCCTGGGTAAATTTACAATCCTCGGCCGAGACGTCTTATCCCCTCCATAGCAGGTCTGGTTCGACTATCGGTTTTTTTGTGTGGCAACCATATCGCCCTGGAGCTTTTGTGCTCTTCCAGCTGGCCCCTATTCTTATCACTTTGTTTGGGCTGGTCTTGGGTGGCGTCATTCTGGGCCTGATCGCCTTTCGCAGGCGGAGTTTGAAGTTGAGAGAATCCGAGGACCGGATTTTTCATCTCGCACACAATGATCTGCTCACGGCCTTGCCCAATCGCGGCCAGTTCAACGAACGACTGGCCGATGCCCTGATGCGTCTACCCTCGACGGGCGAACAGCTCGCCATTCTTTACCTCGACCTCGACCGATTCAAGCAGGTGAATGACAGTTTTGGCCATCCGGCAGGCGATGAGTTGCTCAGAGAGTTCGCCGATCGGCTGAGGCGGCTAACCACGGAAGCGGACACCGTCGCCCGCCTGGGCGGCGACGAGTTCATCATCATCCGACGCTCGGTCGGAGGGGAAGATGATGTCAAGGCTTTGTGCGACCGGCTAATCGAGTCCGCCCGCCGGCCGTTCGAAGTCTCAGGGATGCAAGTCTTTATTGGCTTGAGTGTCGGATGCGCATTTGCGCCCAAGGATGGGTTGGATCAGGTCGAACTGGTGAGGAAAGCCGACACGGCGCTCTACCACGCCAAGGCTGCGGGTCGCAGCAGCTACGCCTTCTTCGTGCCGGAGATGGACCAGACGCTGGCGATGCGCAAGGGCCTCGAGCAGGAGCTGCGCAAGGCGCTGGAAGTGCCTGGCGCAATCCAGGTCCACTACCAGCCGCTCTATACGGCCGACACGAAGGAGATAATAGGCGTCGAAGCCCTGGCCCGCTGGTCCCACGCGGATCGGGGCTGGGTCCCCCCGGACCTGTTCATACCATTGGCCGAGGAAACGGGGTTGATCGATCAGTTGGGCGAACTGGTCCTGCGGCAGGCGTGCCGCGATGCGGCCAATTGGAAGATCGACACCCTGGCCGTGAACGTATCGGCCTTGCAACTGAACAATCCGGCTTTCGCAATGAAAGTGACCGGCATCTTGTTGGAGGCGCAAATGGATCCGCGGCGCCTCGAATTGGAAGTGACAGAAAGCGCACTTTTGGAGCGCCGGACCGAATGCAAGCACAACATCGAGGCGCTGCGCCACATCGGGGTGCGCTTCGCTCTCGATGATTTTGGCACCGGGTTTTCGTCATTGGGGCGCCTGCAGACCCTGGAAGTCGACAGGATCAAGATCGACCGGAGCTTCGTGCATGGCTTCGGCCGCTCGAATGGCGACGAGGCAATCGTTCAGGCGATTATCGACCTGGCGCGCGCTACTGGCCTTAGCACCACCGCCGAAGGGGTTGAGACCGAGAGCCAATGCGATTATCTGCGCGAGCTCGGCTGCGACCAGCTTCAAGGCTTTCTGCTCTCAAGGCCTGTGCCGAAAGTGAGACTTCAAGAGCTGCTGGATGAGGAAGTTTTGTCCCGACGCGCTTCCGCATGAGACGAACGGGTTGACGTGAGACCAAGCCCGAGGAGCGCGTCTGTCGATTTCGCCCTGATTTCTTGGCGTCCTAGCTGCCTTGGCGCCGCGTTCATTGATCTGGTTCGGCGCTCTCCCGCTCCCCTGTCGCTATAGGCTCGGGGCCTTTGCGGTACAGCCCCTGTTCCTCGACCGCCTTCAGGCGGACCACTGAGACCGAGCAAAGGGCTTGTGCCACGACTTTGGTCGAGACGCTGCCGAGGTGACGGCGAATTGCCGAGGACGCCCTTGCTCCAACGACGATGTGTCCGACGTCATTGTGCTCGGCGTAGTTGAGGATCGCATCGGCGGGGCTGACCGCTTCGAGCACATGGTAGCTGATGCGGTCTTCCGGCAGGTGCAGCGGACGGGCCCAGTCCTTCAGTGCGACGAGCCGCCTCAGATACTCCGAGCGACCCGTTTCGTCGGCCGCCGGCGCCTCGCCGATGATCTCGGTCTTCAGGACCGTTACACAGGCCAGCCAGGAATCCTCGCGCGATGCAAGCACACGAGCGGTCTCGTTGAGAACTTCGCCTGCCAGCGCATCACTGCCATTGGTTAGATCGACCGCGGCAAGGACAATTGACGGTCCGGCCTGTGTCCTCGACATGGTCGGCTTGCCGACAAGCGATCTGTCGTCCGTCTTGTGAAACAGCTTCGTGATCGCGGCCCATACACCCACGTCCTTGGGCTTGCGTCTGACAACCACCACCTGGTCGGGGTTCCTCAGGTCGGACAGAACCTGTGCCGCCTCGACGTATCGTCGAGACCTGTCCACTTCCATGCATCTCAGGATGATGGCTTCCAGCCACCGCGGAATGGCCTCGTTGATGTCTCGCGGCGGCCTGGGGGCATGGTAGAGCCTGCGCTTCATCCCCGCGAAAGTCGCCGGGCGCCCGAACGGCTCTTCGCCCGTAGCCAGCTGATAGAGAATACCACCCAGCGCGAACAGGTCACTTGCGGGATCGGATCTCTCGCCGAGCACCTGTTCGGGCGAGATATAGGCGGCGGTGCCCATCGGCACCGAGCTTTCCGCGCCGAGAAGGTCGGGAAGCTCTGAATGCCGGGCGAGTCCGAAGTCGAGCAGCACCGCGCCGCGCTTGGCAAGGATGATGTTCTCGGGCTTGAGATCGAGATGGACGACCTTCTGCCGGTGCAGGGCGGCAAGTGCTGTCGCGATCTCGGTTCCGATTCTTGCCACCTCGTCCCCATGCAGCGGCGCGTTGCCCACGACGTCGGCGAGGCCAGTGCCGGCCACGAACTCCATGGCAATATAGGGGACCTGCGCCAAACTGCCGGATGCCGCGAAACGCGGCACATGCGGTCCCGAGAGGCGTTTCAGGATCAGCTCCTCCGCCTCGAAACCGAGGATGACGGAAACATCCCCACCCGGATCGAGAAACGGTATCTTCAGCACCAGCGGGAAATCGTACCGTGGGTTGGTCGCCCGCCACAGCGAGGCCATGCCGCCGGTGGGCAGCCTTTCGACCAGCTCGAAACCATCGATGACTGTCCCTGCCTCAAACCGTTGCATGGGATACGCCTCCTCAGCGGCCGATCTTCAAACGCATGCCAAGCCACCCGGGCAGACCGGCGGCCTGGATCTTGCGGGCCGTCTCTTCGTGATCATAGGGAACACGAACCATCGTGACCTCGTGCCGCTCCGTGTCGACGAGAGCATAACACGCCGCCGGATTGCCATCGCGGGGTTGGCCTACCGCGCCGACAACCACCAGATGCCGTGCCAGCGCGGACAAAGGCACCGCCACATTATCCAGCGGCCGGAAATGGATCGGCCGGCGGCCGGGCAGCGCGTAGTAGATGGCCGGAACGTGGGTGTGGCCGCAGAAAATGAAACGGGCATCGCTTGACGACAGGCAGCGTTCCGCTGCGTCGACGTCGCGTATGTAAAGCCATTTTGCCGGCCGCTCCGCGCTGGCGTGCACATACAGCCGGTCTTCGGATTGCAGCGAAAGCGGCAATCGCGCCAGGAAATCGAAATGCGCCGGAGCGAGGCGTTCGCGGGTCCACTGGACGGCGAACCGCGCATTTTCGGTCATATCACTCCGGTTCAGAACCACCGCCTCATCGTGATTACCGAGAACGCAAAGCGCCCCCTGGGCCACCAGATCGGCGGCCTTCTCGACCACATGGACGGGATCAGGCCCATAGCCCACCAGATCACCCAGCAAGACCAGTTGGTCCGGGTGACGCTTGTGGACAGCCTCCAGCACCGCGTCGAAGGCCTCGCGATTGGCATGGATGTCGGACAGGATCGCGATGCGCATTCAACATTATCCCGGGGATCGGCGGAACATCGCAAGTCACTTGCCATGACTGATATCGTCCCGATCGGTTAGCTGCTTGATTTGGATCAAGAACCCGTCGGGACTGGTTCGGCGCGAAGGCGTCCACCGTCAGCGGAACAATCGTTTTTCGGCCCTCCGCGACAGGGGAACGCACGCATCGCCGGGCGGCCGAAGTCGCCGGATGCCCGCGGGTCGCGGCCCGCCAACTTATCTCGATGGCAATGACCGATACCTGCCAGGCCGACAGTTTCTGGGCGCGGAGGACGCCTTTGATGCCCATTTTGACTTCATGATGCGGACCATGGACATCAACGGTGCCGACGACCCGACCCTCGGGATCCTGCTCTGGCCCCTAATTGCGCAGGCTGAACACGAAGGGCGCCGTACGGCTGACGCGGGAACCGAGTTCCGCCGGTGGGGCCGGCACCGTGGCGCCCTGGAGCACGGCGAGCGCCGCACGGTCTAGATCGGGGTCGCCGGAAGAACCAACCATCCGGGCGGACAATACGCGCCCGGAGGAATCGATCGTGAATGTGACCCTCACGTCACCCTCCACGCGTCGGGCCCTCGCCGCGCTCGGATAGCGCGTGTGCCGTCTGATCCAGGCTGCCAGGCTGGAGTTCCATCTGGCGGGGTTCACGCCCGATCGCGAAGCCGCTTCGGCCGACTTCGGCGCGGCTGTCTTGGCCGCCGGCCTTGCGTCGGCACTGGCGACGGTTGCCGTCTTCGGCGGCGCCGCCTTCTCCTTTTTTGGCCGCGGCCTGGGCTTCTCGACAGGCTTTTTCGCCTTGGCTTCAACCGGTTTCTTTTCCTTTGGCGCTTCGACCGGTTTCGCCTGCGGCAGCGGGATGACCACCTCGGGGGCGACGGTCTCGACAATATCGGGGACGACCTCCTCCAGCGGCGTCTGGTCGGCCTGTTCAGCCATTTCGGTTTGGGCGGGTTCGGTCTCGTCGGGCGGAACCGCTTCCGACTGTTCGACAACCGGCTGCATCTGTTCCACCGGCTTTTGCTGTGCCGGCTCCGGCTCGGTCTGGTCGGGCGTCACCGCGTCCAGCGCGGCCATCTGTTCTTCCACGGCCGGCATTGCCGCCATCGGCGCCATCTCGATCAGCTGGGCTGGTGGTGGGCCGCCATCCGCTTCGTCGACCAGGCTGAAGCTCTGCACCGCATAGGCAACCGCGACATGGGCTCCAAGGACCAGCAAGGCCGCACCCGCCCACAAGCCAATATCGCGCCAACCGAAACGCGAAAGCTCCACCGTGGGCAAGGCAGCCGATGGCGTCATGGCGACGCCGCTCCCGTGGCGGCCGGGGCATCGGCCGCGGGCGATGTCTCCAGGCCGACCAGCGCGATCTTCAGATAGCCGGCGCCGCGCAGCAGGTTCATCACTTGCATCAGGTCGCCATAGCCGACCGCCTTGTCGGCGCGCAGGAAGATGCGCGTCTGCTTGTCGCCCTTGGTCCTGCTGTCCAGCGTGGCGGCGAAAGCCGGGCGTGGCACGGCATCGTTGCCGATCGCCAGCGTCAGATCTTCCTTCAACGTCAGGAACAGCGGCGTCTCCGGTCGTGGCGCGGGCGTTGCGGTCGAGCCCGGCAGATCGACATTGACATCCACCGTCGCCAGCGGCGCGGCGACCATGAAGATGATCAGCAGCACCAGGATGACGTCGATGAACGGAGTGACGTTGATCTCGTGGCTCTCCTCGAGATCGTCGTCCATGGTCTGTCGGATTCTGCCTGCCATGGCGTTGCTCCGCTTCGGCGCTGCCATTATCCCGCCGCCGCCGTCGCCGGCGCGACGGCGCGGAAATCCAGATCGCGGCTGACCAGCCGTTCGACGCCCGCCGACGCGTCGGCGAGGATCTGCCGGTAGCCGGCTATGGAGCGCGCGAAGACGTTGTAGATGACGACGGCCGGTATCGCCGCGACGAGGCCCATCGCCGTAGCCAGCAAGGCTTCGGCGATACCGGGAGCGACCACGGCGAGATTGGTGGTCTGCGCCTGCGATATGCCGATGAACGCGTTCATGATGCCCCAGACGGTACCGAACAGGCCGACAAAGGGCGCGGTCGAGCCAATAGTCGCCAGCACGCCCGTGCCACGCGACATACGCCGCGACGCCGCCGCCTCGATGCGCGACAGGCGCGAGGTGACCCGTTCCTTCAGCCCGTCACCGCTGACATGGTCGAGCGCGCCGGCCGAAAGCGCGGTTTCCTCCTCGGCCGCCCGCACCAGAAGCGCGCCGGCGCCGCCGCTGCGGTCGAGCGCTCGGCTGGCCTGCTTCAGCGTCGCTGCATCGCCGATCGCCCGGACGGCGCGACGGATGCGCAGCTTGCCGCCGAAAATCTCCAACGATTTGGCCAGCCAGATCGTCCAGGTGACGAGGGAGGCGAAGGCCAGGCCGATCATCACCGCCTTGACGATGATATCGGCCGCCATGAACATGCCCCACGGCGACAGATCATGCGGCAGGGTCAATTCCATCGCCGTCGACGGTCCGGCCTCGACTGGCGACCTGGCGACCGGCTGGATGCCTGGCTGCTGTTGCACGGGCGCCGCTGCTGGCGGGGCAGCTGCCGGTGCGGTGGGTGCCCCGATCGCCGGGGCGGCAGCGCCCGATTGCTCCTGGGCGGCCGCACTGCCGGCCGACAGGATCACGGATGCGGCAAACGCCGCCAGCAGACCATTTCTCGACAACAGCTTCTCTCCAGTCCTGCCGCCCGCATTTCCAGATCCGGGGCTTCGGCGAGCCAGTGCCCGGTTGACTATAAAACATGACATTGCTAGTCAACATTTAAGAAGACTTCAACAGTCAACAAATCGTCGTGACGTGCCAGTTGCGTCTGCCCGCCAGCTGGCCGACGCCCGGCATCTCGCTTCTTCGTGTCAAGGATGCCGTCCGGCTGGACGGCTGCAACTTCGCCGGTCAGGATGGACCTCACAATCGATGAGGAGAGAACCACGGATGATCAAGGCGAGGCCCTTCGACTTCCCCTATGACGGCAGGCTGGTTGCGGAAAACACCGCGCTGATCGTCATCGACCTGCAGCAGGATTTCCTGTCGACGACAGGCTACTTCGCCGGCAAGGCTATGATCCGTCGCCGCTAAGGGCGATCCTGCCGACGGTGAGCCGGCTGATCGCCGCCGCCCGCGGGGCCGGCCTGACGATCATCCACACAAGGCAAGGCTACAGGGCCGATATGGCCGACATGACGCCTTACGAGAAATGGCGCCGCAAGCGCGCCGGTCTCGAAGGCACCGAAATCCTGCTGCGCTCCGGCCCGGGTTTTCAGATCGTTCCAGAGATCGACGTCGCGCCGCAGGACATCATCGTCGACAAGACCTGCAACAGCGCCTTCACTTATACGGATCTCGAGCTTGTCCTGCGCGCGCAAGGCATCACGCATCTGTTGTTTTCAGGATGCACGACGGATGTCTGCGTCCACACCACGCTGCGCGAGGCCTGCGACCGCAATTTTCAGTGCCTGACGATCTCGGATGCCTGCGCCAGTGGCGACAGGCAGGCGCACGAAGCCGCGCTTCACATGGTGACGATCGAGGATGGCATCTTCGGCGCGCTGGCTGATTCCACCGCCGTCATCGACGCCCTGTCGCGGCTGAGCGACGCGACAGGCTAGTTCAAGGGCCGCCAAGGCACTGTCAACCCGCTGCACGCGTCTCCGGCCTCGTGCGCGAAGCAAACGCTCCGGGCTGGAATTCGTCGGTTTCGCGACGCGCCAGGGAGTTGCGCAACAACGCGATCGTTTCCCGGCCGACCGTCGCGATCTCGCGCGGCGTGTCGACACCGGCAATCATGAATTCATCGATCCCGAGCCCGGCATAGGCAAGCAGCGACAGGGCGACCTGGGCCGGCGGGCCGGAAACGTCGACCGCCTTGTGGCCGGTGGTGGAAACACCCTGGTGGATCCTGACCGGAAGCGCAAAGCGCAGCCTGCTCGCCCGGCCGTGTTCGGCGGCGGCGCCACGCACCCGCTCCATCAACTGCCGAACCTCGTCGATCGAGCCCGGCGCCAGTTCAAAGACATCGGCATGCCGGCCGGCCACCTTGACCGCCGTTCCGGATTGCCCGCCCATGCGGATGGTCAGGTCGGCGCCGTGAGGACCCTTGCGGGGCACATAGCCACCCTTGATGCTGTAGAACGCGCCTTCGTGGTCGAAGGGGCGGTCGTTCGACCACAGCCGCTTCAGCAGCACCAGATATTCGTCGATGCGCTGCCAGACGACCGTATGCCCGACCGGCCGGGTCTCGGCATCGTCGTCGCTCAACGGCTCGCTGATCATCCTGAGCGCCAGACGTCCGCCGCTTTTCCTGTCGATCGATGCCAGCTGGCGCGCCGCCACCGTCGGTTCGACCACGCCCGCCCAGTGGGTGAGCACGACTTCGAGCGACGAGGTGCGATCGAGCACCTGGGCGGCAAGATCCATGTTGGTCAGCAGCCCGGCCGAATCGTCGACGACGATCTTGCGGAAGCCGCCGTCCTCGATCAGGCCAAGCTTGGTCGCGGTCTCGGCGAAATCATAGAAGAACGGAGCCGTGGTGTCGGCAGGGTGTGTTTTACCGGGAACATGCGTGAACTCGATCGGCATTGCCATCTCCTCCGTCGCGTTAGGCGCGCAAAAGCGCGCCGAGGATTCGGTTCATTCAACTCCGATTGACTGGAAGCGGTGGGCAGCTAGCCCTGGTCGATCCGACGACTCAGGGAATAAGGCCCAGGACAACTGCCCCGGTGAACACGAACGCAAGGGCAAAGACGAGATAGGCGAAAGCTCCGGCATAGGCCGGGCGAAAAGTCTGGGCATTGGCCAGCCGCTGGCCGTTGCTGTCAGTCTGAGCGTTCTGGATATAGGACATATCGACCTCCGTCTCGCCGCTTAATCTATAAAACTTGTAGACTTTGTCGAGTGCTATTTTCGAGCCAAAGGCAGAATATTTTTCTCTCATAGCGCCTAAAATTAGTTCCCGCTTGCTGAGAGGCTCACCTTGGCCGCAGATCGACATGGCATCTCCATGGTCTCCCTGCGCGGCTGAATGGGTCTGAACCCTTGTTCTCATTGCCCCCACTTGGTGCATTGGCCGCCCGGTGCGCGCGCGATAGAATCGCCAAACCAGCAAACGAAAATCGTCAGACAGGGGAGTGGGAAAATGGGCACAAGACTGGCCGGCAAGGTCGCCATCATTTCGGGTGGCGCGACGGGTATGGGCGGGGCGGCCTCGGAGCTGTTTGCCGCGGAAGGCGCCAAGGTGGCGATCATCGACCGCAACGGCGAGGCGGCCGCCGCCACCGCGGCGGCGATCCGCGCGCGCGGCCATGTTGCCGAGCATTTTGTCGCCGACGTGTCCGACGAAGCGCA
Organism: Mesorhizobium sp. RCAM 05099; assembly: GCF_059683685.1. NCBI lineage: Bacteria > Pseudomonadati > Pseudomonadota > Alphaproteobacteria > Hyphomicrobiales > Phyllobacteriaceae > Mesorhizobium > Mesorhizobium sp. RCAM 05099. The sequence goes on along the minus strand of NZ_CM185035.1, from coordinate 859,549 downwards.
GGTCGAGGCTGCCGTAAAGGGCGCGACGGAAAAACTCGGCCCGGTCACCGTGCTGTTCAACCATGCCGGCACCATCGTCATCAAACCGTTTCTGGAGACCACCGTTCAGGAATGGGACTGGCTGCATGCCGTCAATGTCCGCTCGATGTTCCTGATGACGCGCGCGGTGCTGCCCGGCATGATTGCGGCGGGCGGCGGCTCGATCGTCTGCACCTCGTCGATCTCGGCAGTGGCGGCGACGCCGATGGAAGTGCTCTACGACACCACCAAGGGCGCCTGCCACATGTTCGCCCGCGCCATCGCCGTCGAGTTCCGCGACCGCAACATCCGCTGCAATGCCGTCTGCCCCGGCTTCATCCGCACGCCGCACGGCCTGCGCGAGGTCGCCGATCTTGGCAGGCTCGGCGTCGATGTCTCCGACGCCGCGCTTGCCGCGCAGCAGGGCCGCATCGGCGAGCCGGAAGAGGTGGCCAGGGCAGCGCTTTACCTGGCCAGCGACGAGGCCAGCTTTGTCAACGGCGCGCATCTGTTCGTGGATAATGGTTTTACGGCCATGTGAGGCGTCCCACGGTCCCGGTTCTTCATCCCAAGGACAGCTTGGCGCGCCCTTCCTCCCCCGTCGATCGGGGGAGAGGAAAGGACACCAAGTCCTACTCGTCTACCTTTCCTCGCGTCGAAACGGCTTGAGCAGCGCCGATGGCGCCACCGCGTTGCGCGACATCACTGCCATGGCGACGATGGTGAAGATGAAGGGCAGCATCAGGAACGCTTCGTAGGGGATGTGCCCGAGCCCGCTTGCCTGCATGCGCAGCTGCAGGGCATCGACAAAGGCGAACAGAAGGGCGGCGCCCGCCGAACGCCACGGATCCCAGCGGCCGAACACGACCAGCGCGATCGCCACCCAGCCGCGCCCGGAGACGACGCCGAAGGTGAAGGCGTTGAACTGCGCCATCGACAGGAAGGCGCCGGCCAGCCCCATCAGCGCGCCACCCAGGATCACCGCCTGGAAACGCGTGGCTATGACGCTGACGCCGGCGGAATCGGCGGCGCGCGGGTTTTCGCCGACCATACGCACCGACAGGCCCCATGGCGTGCGGTAGAGCACGAAAGCGGCGAGCGGAATGGCCAGGATCGCCATGTAGACCAGCGAGAACTGGTTGAACACCGCCTGCCCGAGCACCGGAATATCGGACAGAACCGGAACCGGCAGCGTCTCGAACCCCTTGATGTTGGGCGGCACCGACTGCTGGCCGAAGATCAGCCGGTAGAGGAAATAGGCGAGGCCCGATGAGAACAGCGTCACGCCGATGCCGCAGACATGCTGGCTGAGGCCGAGCGCCACCGTGAACAGAGCATGCAGCGCGCCCATCAGCATGCCGGTGAGCACCGCCACCAGCACGCCGAACCACAGGCTGCCGCTCAGGCTGGTGGCGGTGAAGCCGGTCATCGCCGAGAGCAGCATGATGCCCTCGATGCCGAGATTGAGCACGCCGGCGCGCTCGGAGAACATTTCGCCGAGCGTCGCAAACGCCAGCGGCGTGGCGATACGGATGATGGCGGCGAGGAAGCCAACCTGGAAGATTTGTTCGAACACCGCGCTCATTGGGCGGCTCCGACGCGGCGGATGCGGTAGGCGGTGAACAGCAGCGCCACCAGCATGGCAAGCAAGGCGGTGCCCTGGATGACGTCGCTGAGGAAGGCCGGCACGCCGGTCGCGCGCGACATCGCCTCGGCGCCGGTCATCACGGCGGCAAGGAAGATCGCCGCCGGCACCACGCCGAGCGGATTGAGCCGCGCCAGCATGGCGACGACGATGCCCGAATAGCCGTAGCCCGGCGAGATGTCGCTCATCACCTGGAAATGCACGCCGCCAACCTCGCCGACCCCTGCCAGTCCGGCCAGGGCGCCGGACAGCAACGCGGTCGAGATCAACACCCGCTCGACGTTGATGCCGCCATAGCGCGCCGCTTCGGGGTTTTCGCCAGTGACCCTGATCCTGAAGCCGAGCGTGGTGCGCACGATCAGGAACCAGATCAAAGGTGCCGCGATCAGCGCCACGACCACGCCGAGATGCAGCCGCGTGCCTTCGAGCAGCACCGGGAAATTGGCCGAATCCTCGATCGGCGGCGAGATCGGATAGCCGCTGAACGTATCCTTCCACGGCCCCTCGATCAGCGCCATCAGCGCATAGTAGATGACCGAGTTAAGCAACAGCGAGCTCACCACATCGTCGACCTTGAACTTCACCCGCAGCGTCGCGGGAACGAGGGCAACGGCCGCACCGGCCGCGGCACCCGCCACCGCCATCAAGACCATGGCCAGCGGCCCCGGCATCGGGATGGCGCCGACAAAGCAACTGGCCACCGCGCCCGCCAGCAACTGCCCCTCGGCGCCGATGTTCCAGAATTTGGCCCGGAAGGCGACGGCCACCGCCAGCCCGGTGAAGATCATCGGCGCGGCGCGCACCATCGTTTCGGTGATCGCATAGGTGTCGCCGAGCGAGGCCGTGAACATCACGCCATAGGCATCGAGGACGCCGGCGCCGGCCAGCGCGATCAGGCCGCTGCACAGCACGAGTGTGGCGCCGATCGCCAGCAGCGGCAGCGCGAGGTTGAACCAGGCGGGCGTCGAGGTGCGGACTTCCAGGCGGAACATCAGCTATGGCCCTCCGCCCCGGTCATCATCAGGCCAAGCCGCGCGATCGTCGCATCGGCGCTGTCGAGCGTGCCGACGATGCGGCCCTCATACATCACCGCGATGCGGTCGCAGAGCACCAGCAGTTCTTCGAGATCCTCGCCAATGACGATGATGCCGCAGCCCTTGGCCCGCATGTCGAGGAATTTTTCGTGGATGAAACGGGCGGCACCGATGTCGAGGCCGCGTGTCGGCTGCGAGACGATCAGCACCTTCGGATCGAAGGCCAGCTCGCGCGCCAGCAGCGCCTTCTGCAGATTGCCGCCGGACAGCGCGCCGGCACGGGTCATCGGCCCAGGACACCTGATATCATAGGCCTTGATCTGCACCTCGGCGAAGGCGCGGATCGCATCCGGGTTGAGCAGGCCTCTGCTGCTGAACGCCGCGGTGCCGATGCGCGGCAGCACCATCGAATCGGCGAGCGGCAGGTTGGTGACCAGACCGGTGGTCATGCGGTCTTCCGGAATGCGGCCGAGACCAAGCGCCTGCACCTCGCGCGGCGAGAAACGCGACACGTTTTGGCCGGCGATCGTCATCTGGCCGGCATCAGGCGCACGCACGCCGGAGATGACCTCCGCCAGCGCGCGCTGGCCATTGCCCGACACGCCGGCAATGCCGAGGATCTCGCCGGCGCGGACGGCAAGCGATACGTCGCGCAGCGCCGTGCCCGAATGCCGCGATGTGGAAATGCCGTCGAGCGTCAGCACCGCAGCGCCGGGCGATGATGGCCCCCTCGCCGGCGGCACGATCTCGTGGCCGCACATCAGTTGCGCCATTGCGGCCGATGTCGTGTTGGCCGGGTCGTCGACGCGGCCGGCGACGCGGCCAAGCCGCAACACCGTGCAGCGATGCGTCAGCGCCCGCACCTCGTTGAGCTTGTGCGAGATGAAGATGATGCCGAGCCCCTGCGCCGCCATCGAGCGCAATGCCGAAAACAGCCCGTCGACCTCGCTTGGTGCCAGCACCGCCGTCGGCTCGTCGAGGATCAGCAGTCTGGCGCCGCGAAACAGCGCCTTGACGATTTCGAGCCGCTGCTGCTCGCCGACCGACAGTGCCGAGACCGGAAGATCTGGATCGAGCGTCAGCCCATGCTGGCGGCCGATTTCGGCGAGACGGGCCAGACCGCCCACACGATCGATTCGTCCCGATTTGCCGGGAATGCCGATGAGCAGATTTTCCAGCACCGTCAACCTAGGTGCCAGGTGAAAATGCTGATGCACCATGCCGATGCCGGCGGCCAGCGCGTCGGCCGAACTGGTGATCCGCACCGGCTGGCCCTGGATGAGGATCTCGCCGGCGTCCGGCGCATAGGCACCGAACAGCACGTTCATCAGCGTCGTCTTGCCAGCGCCGTTCTCGCCCAGCAGCCCGAGGATCTCGCCCGGTGCAACGCTGAGATCAACGGCCTCGTTCGCCTTGACGGCGCCGAAGCTCTTGGTGATGCCGCGCATTTCGATGAGTGGAGCGGGCAAGGGTTTTTCCCGTTGAGAGGTCACGTTTGCGCGGGTTCACCCTCTCCCTTGTGGGGGTGAGAAGCGGTCCGCGCAGCGGACGAAAAGCCAATTGCCTGGCTTTTCGAGCTTCGAACGCCCTGAGCCTGCGAAGGGCCAGGCTGACAACAGACGAGCCCTGCCGGGTCCCCGCTGCTTCGCGGCGTCCCGGCGTTCGCTGGCCTTTCATCGTGCCACTGGCACGATGAATTCGCTCCGCGAACCGGCCACTCACCCCCATAAGGGCGAGGGTAAAGAACTCAATCCGAAACCGGCGTGTTCTCGTCGACGTCGACGCGGAAATTGCCTTCGAGGATTTCGGCCTTCTTCTTCTCGACCAGATCCTTGACGTCTGCCGGCAGCGTCTTGTCGAACTTGTGGTAGGGTGCGAGATAGGAGCCGCCCTTGGCCATGCGCGAGAAATCGCCGTAGTCCTGCGCCGTGAACACGCCGGCCTTGACCAGCTTGATCGCCTGTTCCACCGTCGGATACATATCCCAGACCGGGCCGGTGATGACCGTGTCGGGGCCGAGGCTCGACTGGTCGGACATGTTGGAGATGGCGAGGATCTTCTTCTCGGCCGCCGCTTCGATGACGCCGAAACGCTCGGCATAGATCACGTCGGCGCCGGCGTAGATCTGGGCCACCGCCGCTTCCTTGGCCTTCGGCGGATCGAAGAACGAGCCGATGAAGGCGACCTTCTTCTTGATGTTCGGATTGACCTCCTTGGCGCCGGCGAAGAAGGCGTTGACCAGCCGGTTCACTTCCGGAATGCCCATCGCCGCGACGGCGCCGATCGTGCCCGACTTCGACATCTTGCCGGCGATCATGCCGGAGAGATAGGCCGGCTCGTGGATCCAGTTGTCGAAGACGCCGAAATTCGGTTCCGCCGGGCCAGCACCCGAGCCGAACAGGAAGGCGGTTTTCGGGAACTGCTTGGCGGTGCGGCGCGATTCACGCTCGGCGGCGAAGGCGTCGCCCAGCACCAGCTGATAGCCGCCTTGCGCATATTCGCGCATGACGCGGCTGAAATCGGCGGTCTGCACCTTCTCCGACCATTTGTATTGGATGCCGAGTTCCTTCTCGGCCTTCTGCAGGGCGACATGGATCTGGTTGTCCCACGGCTCTTCGATCGGCGTGGCGAAGATCGCCGCCACCTTCAGCTTCTTGTCCTTGGCGAAGGCGGCGCCCGGCAGCATGGCGGCAGCCAAGCCAAGCGCGCCAAGCTCCAGCACGTTGCGTCGCGAAAGCCCTTCGCGTTTTATCTGGAATTTGTTCTTCCGGTTTTCCATTGCATTCCCCTCTGTTCGACAGCCGTGTCGAGCCGGCTGTTCGTGAAAATGTCAGACGAGGAACTATGGAACGACGCCGAACTTTTGTCCACATGGTCAAATTTGGCCGCACGATTGTCAAAGGCCGGGGATCAAACCGCAGGCCAATCGCTTCAGGTTAGCGCTGCCCCTCACCTGCCTGCCGGCATCCTCTCCCCGTATAGCGACGGGGAGAGGGGCGCTCTCATCGATGGTTTCGCCAATCACCAGCGTTGCAAGAGGGGCGCCGCCGTTGCGGCGAGCCCCTTCTCCCCGTCACTATGCGGGGAGGAGTGCCCGGCAGGGCGATGAGGGGCGGTGCCGACTTCGACAATTGATAGCCTCCGCCACGAGCTGAGCCGCACGATTGTTTTCCTATGGCGATTGCCCTGATCAAACCCGTTCGAGCGCGATCGCGATGCCCTGCCCGACGCCGATGCACATGGTTGCCAGCGCATATCGGACACCGCGTTCGCGAAGCTCAAGCGCCGCCGTGCCCGATATGCGGGCGCCCGACATGCCCAAGGGGTGGCCGAGGGCGATGGCGCCGCCATTCGGGTTTACGTGCCCGGCATCCTCGGCAATGCCGAGCTGGCGCAGCACCGCGATGCCTTGCGAGGCAAAGGCCTCGTTGAGCTCGATGACATCGAACTGCTTTGGCGTCAGGCCAAGCCGCGCGCACAGTTTTTGCGTCGCCGGCGCCGGGCCGATACCCATGATGCGCGGCGCGACACCGGCAGCCGCTCCGCCAAGAATGCGCGCAATCGGCGTCAGGCCGTATTTCTTCACCGCCGCTTCCGAGGCAACGATCAGCGCCGCCGCCCCATCATTGACGCCGGAAGCATTGCCGGCCGTCACCGTCCCGCCCTGGCGGAACGGCGTCGGCAGCTTGGCCAGCGCCTCGACCGTGGTGCCCGCGCGGGGATGCTCGTCCTTCGACACGATCACAGGATCGCCCTTGCGTTGCGGGATGGCCACCGGGGTGATTTCCTTCGCCAGCCGGCCATTGGCCTGCGCCGCGACAGCCTTGTCCTGGCTGCGCACGGCAAAGGCATCCTGGTCGGCGCGTGACACGGAAAAATCCTCGGCGACATTCTCGCCGGTCTCCGGCATCGAATCGACGCCATACTGCTTCTTCATCAGCGGGTTGACGAAGCGCCAACCGATGGTGGTGTCGTAGATCTCGGCATTGCGCGAGAACGCTGTCTCGGCCTTGGGCATGACGAAGGGCGCGCGGCTCATCGATTCGACGCCGCCAGCAATGATCAGCTCCGCCTCGCCGGTCTTGATGGCTCTAGCCGCGATGGTCAGCGCATCCATGCCAGAGCCACACAGGCGATTGACGGTCGAGCCGGAGACCTCCTTCGGCAGGCCGGCCAGCAGCAGCGCCATGCGCGCCACGTTGCGGTTGTCCTCGCCGGCCTGGTTGGCGCAGCCATAGACGACGTCGTCGACCGCTTGCCAGTCGACGCCGGGATTGCGCTCGACCAGCGCCCGCAGCGGGATGGCGCCGAGATCGTCGGTCCGCACGGAAGACAAAGAACCGCCGAAGCGGCCGATCGGCGTGCGGATGTAGTCGCAGATAAAGGCCTCGGCCATGCTAGGCAGCTTTCTCTTTTCCGGTTCCCTCATGCGCCGCCTTGGTGCGGGCCTGCAGGTCGCGCAATGTCTGGAGTTCGAGTTCGCTTGGCGCCGGCGTTTCGTCAAGCGCCTCGGCGAACTTAACCACCCAGCCACAGGTCTCCTGCACCTGCTGGCGCGTGACACCGGGATGCAGTGACACGACCGTGAATTCCTTGGTCACCGGGTCCGGCTTCCAGATAGCGAGATCGGTGATCAGCAGTGTCGGACCGGCAGTGTCGATGCCGAGGCGCTTGCGATGGTCGCCACCCTCGCCATGGCCGAAGGAGGTGAAGAAGTCGATCTTCTCGACCATGCCGCGCTTGGTCTGCGCCATGGTAATGTAGACCTGCTTCGACGACGTCGCGATCTCCGGCGCGCCGCCGCCGCCGGGCAGCCGGGTCTTGGGATGGAAATAATCGCCAATCACGGTGGTGTTGATGTTGCCGAACTTGTCGAGCTGCGCCGCACCGAGGAAGCCGATCGAGATGCGCCCGCCCTGCAGCCAGTAGCGGAACATTTCTGGCACCGCGACCGTGGTGACGGCGGTTTCGCACAATTCGCCGTCGCCGATCGACAGCGGCAGCACGTCGGGCGCGGTGCCGATCGTGCCGCTCTCGTAGATCAGCGTGATGTCAGGCGCATGCGTCAGCCGCGCCACATTGCAGGCCGCTGACGGCGCGCCGATGCCGACGAAGCAGACATCGTCACTCCTGAGCGCCCGGCTGGCGGCGATGGTCATCATCTCGTTGGGGGTGAAGCCCAATGAATTGTCGCTCATGCCGCTTTCCTCAGATGCTCGACCCGGGCCGCGAAATCGTCGGCGCTCTTCTCGATCACGTTCGCCTGCATCCACGCCTGGAATTTCTCCCGGTCGGCGGCGATCTCGTCCCATTCCAGATAGGCGGCATTGTCACGCGCATAATAGCCGTGCGCGTAGGATGGGTGCGATCCGCCGGGTACGACCGATATCGCCGCGATCGTCCAGCGCGGCAGCACGGTCAGGTTCGGGTGCAGATCATCGAAATTGTCGACCACTTCCTCCACCGTCACCACCGCGCGCCTGGCCGCCAGCACCGCCTCTTTCTGGATGCCGATGATGCCCTCGACCAGCACATTGCCTTTCTTGTCGGCCTTCTGCGCATGGATGAAGGTGACGTCGGGCCGGATCGAGGGAACGGCGGCCAGCACCTCACCGGTGAACGGACAGGTGACCGACTTGATATTCGGATTGACCGCCGCAAGGCCTGCGCCGCGATAGCCGCGAAACACCGCGCAGGGCAGGCCGGCCGCGCCCGCCTCATAGGCATTGGCCATGCCGGCGTGGCTGTGCTCCTCGATCTCGATCGACCTGGGAAAACCGTTCTCGATGGCGTCGCGGGCGCGCCGCAGCAGGCCGACGCCGGGATTGCCGACATAGGAGAAGACGATCTTCTTCGCCATGCCCATGCCGATCATCTGGTCGTAGATCAAGTCTGGCGTCATGCGGATCAGGGTCAGGTCGCGAAAACCCTGGCGGATCGCCTCATGCGCCGCCGCCGTCGGGATCAGATGGGTGAAGCCCTCGAAGGCGACCGTATCGCCATCATTCAGGTTCTCCGCGACGGCCTGTTTGAGCGGCAGGAACTTGACCATCCAACATGCTCCGGGATTCAAAAAGTTCGTATTGCGAACATATGTTCTATATGCGATACTTTTTACGCCGATTGAGGGCGCGGAGTCAATCCGGACGACAACACCCTTTCGCGGAGGTTCGATGGACGAAGAGACCGCTTCCCGTGACCATGTCGGCTCGCTCGAGCGCGGCCTTGCCGTCATGGAGATCCTCGCACGCCATCCCACGGGCATGACGCTGACCGAAATGGCCGAGGAAGCCGGCCTGACCCGAGCCGGCGCGCGCCGCTTCCTGCTGACGCTGGTTGCGACCGGCTACGCAACCCAAGACGGCCGCGTGTTCTCGCTATCGCCACGCCTGCTGACCGTTGCCCGCACATGGCTCGGCGGCGGCTCGCTGTGGAGCTTCGCCGCGCCCATCATGCGGACGGTCGCGGCGCAGCTGAACGAGGCCTGTTCGGCGGCCATCCTGTCGGGCCAGGATGTCGTCTATGTCGCCCGCATCCCCGGCCGCCGCATCCTCAGCGTGTCGCTCGATGTCGGTACCCGGCTGCCCGCCTATTGCACCTCGATGGGGCGGATCCTGCTGGCCGGCCTGACGCCCGGCGAACTCGACATGTTCCTCAGGCAGGCGACCATCGAGAGGCGGACACCGAAGACGATCACCGACAGGCATTTGCTGGCCGACGCCATCGGCAAGGCGAAGGCGGACGGCTTTGCCATCGTCGACGAGGAACTGGAACTCGGCCTGCGCTCGATCGCCGTGCCGATCCGCGACCGCTCAGGAAGCACGGTCGCGGCAATCAACGTTTCGACCCAGTCCGCCCGTTTTTCCGTCGCGGAGATGGAACGGGAAATCCTGCCCGCGCTGCTTGCAGCAAAACAGTGCATCGAGGACTTCTTTGTGGTCTAGGAGGCTGTGTTAAAACTTCCCCGACGTCGGCGGGACAGCACCCCCCTCTGGCCTGCCGGCCATCTCCCCCGCAAGGAGGGAGATCAACTGTCATCTCGGCTTTCGCCAATCTCCATGTAGGTGAGCGCACCCGCTGAACCTGCCGATCTTCCCCCTTGCGGGGGAGATGTCCGGCAGGACAGAGGGGGGTGTGAAGGATCGCTACAGGTATTATTTTGCGCCGTTGCAGCAAGTCCGCCTCAATGCTTGACCCGATCCCTCATCGCGTACCACAGCATGCCGAGCACATAGAGCGGGCCGCGCAGCGCCGTGCCGCCGGGGAACGGCATGGGCGTGAGCGTCGAGAACAGGTCGAGCCGTGAAGCATCGCCGGTGATCGCTTCAGCCAAGAGCTTGCCCGACAGCGTCGACAGGATGACGCCCTTGCCGGAATAGCCATGCGCGAAATAGACCTCACCATAATGCCCGACATGCGGCAGCCGCGACGTCGTCACCGACACCAGCCCGCCCCAGGCATGATCGATGCGGCAGCCCTTGAGCTGCGGGAAGGTGCCTTCCATATGCGGCCGCACGAAACCGGCGATGTCGGCCGGCGGCGACGGCGTGTAGCGCTCGCCGCCACCGAACAACAGCCGGCCATCCGCCGACATGCGGTAATAGTTGACGACGAAGCGCGTGTCGGACACCGCGACATTGGCCGGGATGACATTGCGTTTGCCTTCCAGCGGCTCGGTGGCGACGATGTAGTTGCCGACCGGCATGATGCGGCTGTTGACGCGCGGCTCCAACCCATTGAGCAGGGCATCGCCCGCCAGCACGACATGCCTGGCCCGGACCGAGCCCTTTGATGTCGACACCCGGATCGAAGACTCGCGCTCCAGCTTCACCGCCACCGAATTCTCATGGATGGTGACGCCGGCCGCGACCGCTGCCCGGGCAAGGCCGAGCGTGTAGTTGAGCGGATGCATGTGGCCGCCCAGCGGCTCGTACATCGCGCCATGATAGGGCGTGTCGACTTTGGTCCGGGCGTCCGCCGCCGACAGTATCTCGACATCGCGGAATTTCATCACGCTCTCGAGGCACTTTGCTTCGTCCTCGAGATCCTTGAGATCGGAGCCGTTGACCGCGCCGACCAGATGGCCGCTCAGCCTGAGATCGCAGTCGATGGCGTGACGCTCGATGATGTCGAGCACCAGGCCGCGCGCCTCGAAGGCGAGGTCGAACAGCACCTTTGCCCGCTCCGGCCCGTAAAGTTTGACCAGTCCCTTGGCGCCCTTGCGCAGGCCGGGGATCATCTGGCCGCCATTGCGCCCCGAAGCGCCCCAGCCGATCTTGCCGCCTTCGAGCAGCACCACCTTCAGCCCGCGTTCGGCGGCGTGAAGGGCGGCGGACAGGCCGGTGCATCCGCCGCCGACGACCACCAGGTCGGCGTCGACATCGCCAACAAGCGCAGGATGGTCCGGCGCCGGATTGGCGGTGGCGACATAGTAGGATTTGCCGATATCGAGACCGGAATTGAAACCTGTTGAAGATGCCATGATCACACCTTCAGCAGCAAATGGTCGCGTTCCCAGCTCGTCACCACGCTCTGGAACAGGTCGAGCTCGACGCTCTTGACGCGCAGGTAGGTCTGGAAGAAATCCTCGCCGAGCAGTTTCCGCACCGGGTCACAGGCCGTGAACCGGTCCAGCGCCTCCTCCATGGTTTTCGGCAGCGTGCTCTTGATCTTGTAGGCATTGCCCGACGCCTCGGCCGAGCGCGCCAGCTTCTGCTCGACGCCGAGATAGCCCGCCAGAAGCGAGCCGGCGATCGCCAGATAGGGATTGGAATCGGCACCCGGCAAACGATTCTCCACCCGTCTCGCCGCGCGGCCACCGGCCGGCACGCGCAGGCCGCAGGAGCGATTGTCGTGCGACCACTCGATGTTGGCCGGCGCGCTGTGGTTCGGCCGGATGCGGCGGAACGAGTTCACGTTGGGCGCGAACAACGGCATGATCTCGGGCACATATTTCTGCAGGCCGCCGATGAAATGGCCGAACATCTCGGTGTCGGCATCGTCGCCGCCGGCAAACAGCGTCTTGCCGGCGTCGTCGATGACCGACATGTGCAGATGCATCGAACTGCCGGCCTGTGCGGCGATGGGCTTGGCCATGAAGGTGGCGTGCATGCCGCACTGCTGCGCGGCCTGCCGTGTCAGCCGCTTGAACAGCAGGACCTTGTCGGCCAGCGGCAGCGCGTCGCCATGCAGGAAGTTGATTTCCAGCTGTGCCGTGCCCGACTCATGGATCAGCGTGTCGAGCGGCAGCCCGGCCGCGGCGGCATAGTCATAGACGCGGCGGATCACCGGCTCGAACTCCTCGAGCGCCGCCATGTCGTAGGGATGCTGCACGCCCTCCGCGCGGCCATTGGCGCCGACCGGTGCGGTCAGCGGCCGGTCGGGATCGGGATTGGGCGCGGTGAGATAGAATTCGAGCTCCGGCGCGACCACCGCCCGCCAGCCGCGCTGGCGATAGAGATCGAGCACGGCCCGCAGCACATGACGTGGCGACGCCATCCATGGCCGGTCGTCCATGTGAAAAGCATCGGCGAAGACATAGGCCTTGCCCGCAGCGGCACCCGGCGCCAGGCAGAGCGTCGAAACGTCAGGCACCATGCGCATGTCCGGGTCCGAATAGGCAAAACCCTCGTCGATGGAGCCGGAATAGCGGCCATCGATGCTGACCAGGAAGGCGCTGCTCGGCAGATAGAGCGCGCGGTCTTCCAGCGCCTTGAGGAATTTGGCCGTCGGCAAGGCCTTGCCGCGCAGAACGCCATTCATGTCAGGCACCAGGCACTCGACCTCGGTGATACCATGCTGGGTCAGCCAGGCCTTGGGATCGTGGCCGTTGAAGGTCGCGGTATTCGTCGTGTGTTTGTCAGGCATTTCGTTCATGTCCGTATCAGGGAGAGTATGGCTTGCGCGGCCACGTCCGTTCCGGGTTTCAGGGCCATCTGGGCTGCATTGTCCCTGAGGCGGGCGCGCATCGCATCGTCGGCCAGCAGGCCGAGAATGGCTCTCTCCAGTACGTCTTCGGTCCAGCCGTCACGGCTGATGTGGTTGCCGACGCCAGTCTCCTCGGCGCGCCGGGCATTGTCGTGCCCATCCCAGCAATAGGGCATGATCAGCGACGGCACGCCGAAGCGCAGCGCTTCGCAAAAGCTGTTGTTGCCGCCGTGATGGATGAACAGGTCCGACTTCGCCACCACCGAGGGCTGCGGAAACCAGGCGTCGAGATAGACATTGTCCGGCACCGCGCGGTAGGCGTCGCGCAGACCGCCGGCATTGACGATGAACCGCGCCGGCAGCCTGTCGAAGACGGCCAGCATGCGCTCGATCAGTCCGACATCCATGGCGCCGAGACTGCCGAAGCTCATATACACCAACGGCCCTTTGTTGCGTGGAAACACCGGCACCTCGAACGGTCCTTCCGAACGCACGCAGCCTTCGAGATAGACGAAGCGCGCCGGGTCGAGCGGCTCGGCGCGCTGGCGGCGCACGATCGACGGCGTCAGCAGCAAATTGAGGTCGGGCGAGGTTTCCAGGAACAGACCCTTGGGCAGCGGCGCCAGACCGGCGTCGACGCGAAAACGGTTGAATCGGTCGTGCGCCGGCGCCGAAGCCGAGAGATAGCGGGCCTCGAACGCCGGCCTTTGCGGGTCGTCAGCGCCAAGTCCCGAAAGATAGGGCGGCACTTGCGCGTCCGGAAGTTCCGTCTCGGCGCAGGAGACGACGCGCACCCAGGGACAGCCGGCGGCTTCTATCGCCGGGAACATGATGACATTGTCGAGCACCACCGCGTCCGGCTTCAGCCGCGCCAGCAATTGGCGCAGCGGCGCCTCGGCATTGACCGCGGTATCGACGATCGCCTGCCAGGTCGGCGCGACATAGGTTTCCAGCTGGTCGATCGGGCTCAGCCTGAAATGCGGCAGGTGCCGGCGCACGAAGGCCTGCCAGTAGCTCTGGCGCTCGCTGTCGGTCAGCGGCTCGTCGGTCGGCAGCTGGTATTCCTGAAAACCGTAGTCGGCAAAGACGCCGGAGAAGCCGGCATGGCAGATGAACACCGGCCGGGCGCCCCTCGCGCGCAACGCCTGCGCGATGCCGACGCAATTCAGCGCCGCGCCGAAGCTCGCCTCGGGAAACAGCGCGATGGTCGGGCTGGCTTTGCGCGTCAATTAATCCTCGTCATTCCGGCCGGCTGATCATGCCGAACAGCGCGGGGGCCCCGCGGCTGGCCGCTTGTGGTCGCTGGGTGCGGGAAAGCCGCAGGTGAACGCGAAGCAGGTCGGCAGCCACCTCATACTGCCGGCTCTCGAGATGGTCGAGTATGGTCAGATGTTCGCGCAGCGATTGCCGCAAGCGAAAGACATTGACGCCGCCATAGATGCCCGGCAGCCGGCGCAGCCTCAGGTGATCGGACAATGCGTCGGCAACGAAGCGGTTGGCAGAGCCCTCGGCGATCATGCCGTGGAAATCGATGTCCAGCCGCTGGAACTCGCGTGTGTCGAATGCTGGGTCCGGCAGTGCCGCCAACGCTTCCATGCCCTGACGCAACGCCGCAGCGCGTGCACCGTCCAGGCGAAAGCCGGGCGTCAGGATGGCTGCCGGCTCCAGCAGCAAGCGGAACTCATAGCTTTCGCCCTGCGCTTCCGGATCGTCAGGCGCACGGCGGAAAAGCCAGGACTGGCCGGGCGCCCGGTCCAGCAGATTCTCTTCGGTCAGTTTATTCAGCGCTTTTAGTACCGTCTTGCGCTCGGCACTATACCGCCGCATCAGCCCCGCGGCGGTCACCGTCTGGTCCAGCCGCCGTGCCGAGCGGTCGCGCAGGATCGCTTCGGCCAGTTCGTCCTCCTCGGTAACAGGCAGCTCGGCGGCAATGGTCGGCTGCGCCGTGAGGTCGATCGCCAGATGATAACCCGAATCCGCCTCCCAGCGCACGACGCCCTGGTCCGCGAGCAGGCTGAGCGCTGCGCGCACCGGCGTGCGCGAGACATTGCACAGCGAGGCGATCTGCTGCTCGGGCAGGCGTGCACCGGGCTCAAACCCGCGCTGGCGCGCCACATCGAGGATGCGCTGCGCCAGATCGAGGTGGTTGGTGCGAGGTCGTCGGGCTGCGGCTTGCATGACTGGTCTCGGTGGAACGAATGGGACCGCATTGGTTTGACCGATCGCCCGCGCGGACGCAATCGGCCAGATTCCTCGGTCGCTTGGCAAATTATGGATTGACGTACTTTTTTCTGCAATAGTACTGTCAGTGCAATCGGCGATAAAAAGACCGGGGAACAGGATCGAGGCAGCGGCACGGGTCGCAAGCGTTGGTCCGACGAACGAAATTCGACGATCAACCGGAATGGGAGTCTGTCATGACCGCTACCAGCCTGCGGCGCCGTGCGCTGAGAACGTCTTCAATCGCGCTCGGCCTGGCCTTGGCGCTGTCCGCGCCGGCGATGGCCGCCGACCTCGTCATTTCCAACTGGGATGGCTACATGGCGCCGGATGCCATGGCCGCCTTCAAGACCGCGACCGGCGTTTCCGGCGAAGTGGTGGTGCACGCCACCAATGAGGAGATCATGGGCAAGCTCATCGCCGCCGGCGGCAAGGGCTATGACGTGGTCTTCGTCTCCTCGCCCTTCGCCGAAGTGCTGAACAAGCTCGGTCTGACCGAGCCGATCGACCACGCGAAGGTGCCCAACCTCGCCAACCTCTATCCCCAGGCAACCAAGCTGCCGCACGATGTCGGCAACACATTCTCCGTGCCCTACACCTGGGGCACGACCGGCCTCTGTTACCGCTCGGATCTGGTGAAGGTGGCGCCGACGAGCTGGAGCGACCTGCTCGCTCCCTCCGATGAGTTGAAGGGCAAGACCACCATGCTGGCGACCGACCGCTGGCTGTTGGCCGCCGGCCAGCTCGACAAGGGCTATTCGGTCAACGAGACCGACCCGGCCAAGATGGCCGAGGTCAAGGACCTGCTGATCTCGGCCAAGAAAACCCTGCTCGCCTATGACGACACCACGTTCTATTCTAAGCTGGTATCGGGCGAGGCGCTGATGGTGCAGGCATGGGACGGCTGGTGCAATTACGGCATCGCCGAGAAGCCCGAGATCAAGTACGTCATCCCCAAGGAGGGCTCGGACCTGTGGGTCGACACGATGGTGGTGATGAAGGCGTCCGCCAACAAGGACGCCGCCTTCCAGTTCATCAATTTCATGCTCGACGCCAAGAACCACGCCTGGGCAGCGCAGAACATCGACTACAAGGTGCCGAACAAACCGGCCATGGAAAGCCTGCCCGCCGATTTCCTGGCGAAATTCCCCAACATGGCGATGCCGGTGGCCGATCTCGTCAAGTTCGAACAGCTGCGTGACGTCGGCGACGCCCAGCGCGACTATTCGAAGATCGTCAGCGAGATCAAGGCCGCGCAGTAAACGGCCAGACATCACGGCCGGTGGCGCTTCTGCCGCCGGCCTTGAGCGGTACCCGAAAATTGTCCCAGACCCGACTTCGCTCCTCCCTGCTGATGGCCCCGGCGCTGGTCTGGCTGACCGCGCTGATGGTGGTGCCGTGCGCGCTGGTGCTGGCGCTCGCCTTCTTCCGGCGCGGCATCTATGGCGGCATCGAATACACCTTCACGCTGGAGAATTTCGGGCTGGTCTTCGACCCGCTCTATGCCGGCATCTTCCTCAAATCGTCGCGCATCGCCGGCACCGCCACGCTGATCGCGGTGGTGATCGGTTATGCCGCAGCCTATGCGATATCAGCTGCACCGCGCCGGCTGCAGCCGGTGTTCCTGTTCTTCGCCGTGCTGCCGTTCTGGTCCAACTATCTGATCCGCACCTATGCCTGGATCGTGCTGCTCAACCGGGAAGGGCTGATCACCCAATTGCTGCGCTGGTTCGGCTATACCGGCGAGCCGCCGTCGATGCTCTACACCGAAGGCGCGGTCATCGCCGGCCTAGTTTACAATTACCTGCCCTTCGTCATCCTCGCCTGCTATGCGCCACTGTCGCGCCTCAACCCGGAACTCGCCGAGGCCTCGCGTGACCTCGGCGCTTCCGCCATCACCACCTTTCGCCGTGTCATCCTGCCGCTGACCGTGCCCGGCATCGCCGCCGGCGCCGTCTTCGTCTTCGTGCTGTCGATCGGCAATTTTGTCACCCCGGCACTGCTCGGCGGCGGCCGTTTCCAGATGATCGGCAATCTCGTCTACGACCAGTTCCTGACCGCCAATGACTGGCCCTTCGGCGCGGCACTCGCCATGGCGCTGATCGCCATCATGCTGCTGGTGCTGATGGCGCAGGCACTCGCCGCCGATCGGGCTTCGGGCCGCACTGCACAAGCAGCGGGTAGTGCCGATGGCTGAGCGCTCCCCTGCCACGCGGCGCACGCTCTGGATCGTGCTCGTTCTCGTCTTCGCCTTCCTCTACATCCCGATCGCCGTGCTCGTGGCGCTGTCCTTCAATGAAGGCGGGCTGCCGACAGCATGGTCCGGCTTTTCGCTGAAATGGTATGTCTCGCTGGCCGGCAATTCCGCCATCCTCTCAGCCGCGCTCAACACGCTGATCGTGGCGCTGGTTTCGACCGCGATCGCCACATTGCTCGGCACGCTGCTGGCGATCGGCGTCGAGATGCGCCGGCAATATGGCAAGGGCCTCGAGGCGCTGATCTTCGCGCCGATGATCATTCCCGACATCGTACTGGCGATCGCCCTGCTGTCGTTCTTCTCCATGCTCAACCTCACCATGGGGCTGCACACCATCATCCTTGCCCATGTCGTCTTCAACCTCGCCTTCGTCTGTTCGGTGGTGCGCGCCCGGCTGAAGAGTTTCGACTGGTCGATCGTCGAGGCCTCCGCTGATCTCGGCGCCTCCGCGCTCACCACGTTTCGCCGGGTAACCTTGCCGGTCATCCTGCCGGCGGTGATCGCCGGCGCGCTGCTCGCCTTCACTCTGTCGGTCGACGAGTTCATCATCGCCTTCTTCACCGCCGGCGCCGGCCGCGCCTCGACCACGCTGCCGATGCAGATCTACGCCATGATCCGCTTCGGCATCACGCCGGAGATCAATGCGCTGGCAACCATCGTCATGGCTGTCTCCATCACCGCGTTGACCCTGTCGCAGCGGCTCAATCGAGGGATTATCGGCCAATGAGCGAACCGCGCACGCTGCTGGCCATCGACCATGTGTCGAAGAAATTCGGCCGCGTCACCGCCGTCGACGGCATCTCGCTCGACATCCGCGAGAACGAGTTCTTCGCGCTGCTCGGCCCGTCGGGCTGCGGCAAGACCACGTTGCTGCGCATGCTCGCCGGCTTCGAGACGCCGAGCGACGGACGCATCCTGCTTGACGGCCGCGACATCGCCAGGACGCCGCCCAACAAGCGGCCGGTCAATCTGATGTTCCAGTCCTATGCGCTGTTTCCGCATATGAGCGTCCGCGCCAACGTGTCCTACGGCCTCGAAATGGAGCGGTTGCCGGCCAGCGAAATCCGCTCGCGTGTCGACGCCATCCTGGCGACGACCGAACTCGTCCCCTTCGCCGACCGCAAGCCCGAGCAATTGTCGGGCGGCCAGAAGCAGCGCGTCGCGTTGGCCCGGGCGCTGGTCAAGCGGCCCCGCCTGCTGTTGCTCGATGAACCGCTCGGCGCGCTCGACAAGAAACTGCGCGGCGCCATGCAGCTGGAACTGAAGCGCCTGCAACACGAGGTCGGCATCACCTTCGTCATCGTCACCCATGATCAGGAAGAGTCGCTTGTCATGGCGGACCGCATGGCGGTGCTCAGGGATGGCAAACTGCTGCAATGCGACACACCGCATGCGATCTACGAACACCCCGCCGACCGTTTCGTCGCAGACTTCATTGGCGTCATGAATTTCGTCCCGGGCAAGGTCACCACCGATGGCGTTGCGGCGAGCAAAGGCACGCGCATCGCCGGCAAGGTTCCCGCCGCGCTTTCGCCCGGTGCTTCCGCCGTCGCGTCAGTGCGGCCGGAACGCATTCGGCTGTTTCCATCAGCAGAAACCGTGAACCGCACCACCGGCACGGTCGAGGCGCTCGCCTATCACGGGCTCGACCTGCAACTGCATGTCCGCACGCCCCTGTCGCCCAAACCGTTCCTGGTGCGCGTCACCGCCGATGCGGCCGATCGCCGGCCGGTCTCGTCGGGCGATCAGGTCGAACTCGGCTGGGACGCGGCCGATGTCAGAATTTTCGCAGAATAGAGGAGAAGCTTGATGGCGCAGAAGACGATCGCGTTTTTTCCCGAAGCGGCCTACGGCCCGGCGCTCAATTCCGTCGGCATCGCCCAGGCTGTCGAGGCACGCGGCCACAAGGCTGTGTTCCTGTCCGACCCCGGCTTTGTCGACGTCTACAAGGGCTACGGCTTCGAGGCGCATCCGGTCAACCTGTCCGAGCCGATGCCGCCTGAGCAGATGGCCAAGTTCTGGGAGGATTTCATCAACGGGCATATCCCGAACTTCCGCAAATCGCCCTACGACCAGGTCGACAACTACGTCAAGGATTGCTGGACGGCGATCGTCGACAGCGCCAAATGGGCGCAGAAGGACCTGCCGCGCGTCCTGGCCAGCATCAAGCCTGACGTGATCTGCGTTGACAACGTCATCCTGTTCCCGGCGATCAAGCAGTTCGGCAAGCCGTGGGTGCGCGTCATCTCCTGCTCGGAAAACGAGATCGAGGACGAGGACATCCCGCCGCATCTGTCGGGCTGCGGCGAGAACGACCATGCCGGGCACCAGCGCTACCGCGACCATTTCAACGCCGTGATCAAGCCGATCCACGACGACTTCAACGCCTTCCTCACCGCCAACAACGAAGCGCCCTATCCGATCGGCCAGTTCTTCGAGGCCTCGCCCTATCTCAACCTGCTGCTCTATCCAGAAGCGGCGAAATTCAAGCGCCGCCATCCGCTCGACCCGGCAAAATTCCAGTATCTGGAAGGCTGCGTGCGGCAGGAAAAACCCTACACGGTGCCGACCTTCGCGAAGAACAATGACGGCCCTCTGCTCTATGTCTCCTTCGGCAGCCTGGGCGCCGGCGATGTCGATCTGCTGAAGCGCATCATCGCGACTCTGGGCAAGACGCGCTACCGCGCGCTGGTCAATGTCGGCGGCTACAAGGATCAATACACGGACGTGCCCGGCAACGTCATCGTCGACAGCTGGTTCCCGCAGCCTTCTGTCATCCCGCAGGTCGATGCCGTCATCCACCATGGCGGCAACAACTCGTTCACCGAATGCCTCTATTTCGGCAAGCCGGCCATCATCATGCCCTATGTTTGGGACGGCCACGACAACGCCACCCGGGTCCAGGAAACCGGCCACGGCTTCGGCATGCCGCGCTACGACTGGAGCGATGCCGAGCTGATCGCCAGGATAGAGACCTGCCTGACCGACCCGGCCATGAAGGCGAAGCTGGCGAAGACCTCGGCGCAGATGCACGCGCAGAACGGCCCCGAGAAAGCGGCCGGGTTGCTGGAGGCGCTGCTGTGACCTCCTCCGCCCCGCACCTCCACCAGGCCTCCACCCGCACCGATCTCGTCGACTGGGGCGCGCAGCCCGATGCGCTGGACGGCGCTTCGCATTCGACCGGCAGGCTGGTGCACAAGGGGCCGAACAACCAGCCGGAATCCGGCATCTGGGTCTGCACGCCAGGACGCTGGCGCCTGAGCATCCCGCGCGACGAATTGTGCCTTTTCGTCGCCGGCCGCGCGACCTACAGGTCGGATGCCAGCGAAGTGATAGAAGTCTCCCCGGGGACCGTGGTCATGTTCCCGGCCGGCTGGGCCGGCGAATGCACCATCCACGAGACCATTCGCAACATCTACATGCTGGCCTGACTACTGGAGTTCCACAACATGCCGACACCTTATTGGCCGAACGCCGCCTCGGTGGCGCTGGACGACTGGGGCGCAAGCGCGTCGCCGCTCGCCGGTTCGCCGCGCGCCTCCGGCAAGATCCTGTTCCAGAACCCGGACGGGTCGAGCGAATGCGGCCTCTGGTCATGCACGCCGGGCACGCGCCACATCATCTTCGCGGCCGATGAGTTCTGCCATTTCCTGTCAGGGCGCGGCAGCTATGTCCACGACAACGGCGAAGAGATCCCGGTCGAGGCCGGCACGCTGGTGTTCTTTCCCGCCGGCTGGACCGGCACCTCCATCATCACCGAAACGCTGACCAAGGCCTTCATGTGCCGGTGAGCACTCTTTCAAGGAACCGATATGACCACCCCCATCATGCAATCGCCGCTCGCCATCACCGACCTCGTCGATTGGGGCGTCATCCCGACCATGATCGAGGGCGAATCCCGCACCTCGGGCAAGCTGCTGTACAAGGGTCCGGAAGGCCGTTCCGAGTGCGGGCTGTGGGTCTGCACGCCCGGCAAATGGCACTGCCACGTCACCCGCGACGAGTTCTGCCATTTCCTCGAAGGCCGCTGCACCTACGTGCATGAATCCGGCGAGGTGATCGAGATCGAGCCGGACACGGTAGCGTTCTTTCCGCAGGACTGGAAAGGCGTCTGCACCGTCCATGAGACGATCAAGAAGGTCTACATGATCCGCTGAGCGGATCCGAGAGGATGTCCATGCATTTCTCCCCTGACCGGCCGGCGTTCTTCGTCAATCCGGACTACCCGCCGATGGCCGGCGCGACGACAGCGGTGATCGACCCGGCGACGCTCGAAACCGTCGGCGCGATCTCGGCCGCTACCGATGACGAGATCGACGCCGTGCTGACCGCAGCCACCAAGGCGCAAGCCGCCTGGAAAAGGCTAGACGCCAAGAGCCGGGCAAAGCACCTGCATGCCGTCGCCAACGCCATCGAAGCGGCCGACTTCACCCGCTGCGCCGAACTGATGGTGCGCGAGATGGGCAAGCCCTATCCGGAAGCCATTGGCGAGATCGCCAATTGCGCGCCGATCTTCCGCTACTATGCCGAGATGGCGCGTGACGACGCCGGCAAGATCGCCGGCACCACGCAGGCCGGTTCGTTCCAGTACGCCCGCTACGAGCCTTATGGCGTCTCCGTCCACATCATGCCCTACAACTTCCCCATCCTCTTAATGTGCTGGACGGTCGCCGCCTCGCTTGCCGCCGGCAATGCCTGCGTGATCAAGCCGGCCGAGGCGACGACGCTGTCGACATCAGACTACATGACCGTGTTCCGCTCGCTGCCCGAGGGGCTGGTCTCCTGCCTGCCGGGCGGCGCGGCCACCGCGCAGGCACTGATCGCTTCGGATCGCACCCATGCGGTTGCCTTCACCGGCTCGGTCGCCGCCGGCAAGGCGGTGGCCGTGGCCTGCGCCGAGCGCATGAAGCCTTGCGTCATCGAGGCCGGTGGCAGCGATCCGCTGATCATCAGCGAGCACGCCCCGCTCGACATAGCGGCGGCCGGCAGCGTCACCGCCGCCTTCCACCTCACCGGCCAGGTCTGCACCTCGGCCGAACGCTTCTTCGTCGTCGACGCCGTGCACGACCGCTTCGTCGCGCTGTTCGCCGAAAGGACGCGCGCGCTGCGCATCGGCAACGGCATGGGCAAGACCGAGATCGGCCCGCTGGTCAGCGAAAGCGCGCGGACCAAGGTGATGCGCCTGGTTGACGACGCCATCGCACACGGCGCCAAGGCAGTCACCGGCGGGCGCATCCCACCGGCGCATGACACCGGCTGGTTCTACGAACCGACCATTCTCACCGGCGTCACCCCGGATATGGCGATCGTGCGCGAAGAGTGCTTCGGGCCGGTCGCCGCGATCTGCCGCGTCAAGGATTTCGACGAAGCGATCAGGCTTGCCAATGACAGCCCGTTCGGGCTCGGCGCCTCCGTCTTCACCACTGATCTGGCCGAGGCGCACGAGGCGGCCGAACGGCTCGAGGCCGGCATGGTCTGGGTCAACAATCCGTTGATCGACAATGACGCCCTGCCCTTCGGCGGCTGGAAGGCCTCGGGCCTCGGCCGCGAGCTTGGACGCCAGGGGCTGGATGCCTTCCGCCGCTCGAAAATGGTCATCATCGACCACAGGCCGGCAATCCAGGACTGGTGGTACCCCTATCCCGACAGCTGGTTCCGCGCGACCGGCGGCCGCAAGCACGTGTGAGCGAGAAGCCGTCGGGGATCCGTGTCGAAGGCGGCCCAGCGTTCCACCGGAATCTTGGTGCGAAGTAGCGCTCGATCGCTCGCGTCCGCCCATCTTTGCGATGAACGGTTCGTTGAATGGGCTGTCGCCCCAGCCTGGGCAGGGGCGTTGGCACGGACATTGTGCCGGGCATGGTCGAGCGACATCTGCCGCGTCATTGCCACCACGTCGACGTGGCGTTCGCGGTACTCCTCCAGCCTCGAATCAGAGTTTGATCAGGCTGGCACGCCGTCCCAGGAGCCGGTTTCGGCCATCCGCTTCAGCAACGGTGCCGGCTTGAACACATCCTTGCCGGTCCGCTGATGCCAGTATTCGAGGCGCTCGATGATCTTGCCCGCCCCTTCGAGACCGGCCCAGAACATCGGGCCACCCTTGCCGATGGGAAAGCCGTAGCCGTTGACCCAGACGACATCGATGTCTGACGCGCGGGCCGCGATCCCTTCCTCGAGAATCTTCGCCCCCTCGTTGACCAGGGGATAGAGCGTGCGCTCGATGATCTCCGCGGCGTCGAGCGCGCGCGGCGCGATGCCCTTCTCGGCGGCCTTGTCGCGGATCAGCGCCTCGACCTCGGGATCCGGCACCGGTGTGCGGGCGCCGCTCTCGTAGAGATAGAAGCCACGGCCGGTCTTCTGGCCGAACCGCCCTTGTTCGCACAGCGTATCGGCGATGACGGCCGTCTGGCCGCGCGCCTTGCGGTTGCGCCAGCCGATGTCGAGGCCGGCGAGATCGCCCATCTGGAACGGGCCCATCGGCCAGCCGAAATCGGTGAACGCCTGGTCGATCTGGCGCGGCGTGGCACCTTCCAAAAGAAGCGCTTCGGATTCCGAACCCCGTGCGGCCAGCATGCGGTTGCCGACGAAGCCGTGGCAGACGCCGACGACGACAGCCACCTTGCCGATCCGTCGTGCCAGGTCGACCACCGTCGCCAGCGCATCGGGCGCGGTCTTGTCGGCCCGCACGATCTCCAGCAGCTTCATGACATTGGCCGGCGAGAAGAAATGCAGTCCAAGCACATCCTGCGGCCGCGAGGTCGAGGCGGCGATTTCGTTGATGTCGAGATAGGAGGTGTTGGTGGCGAGGATCGCGCCCGGCCTGGCTACGGCGTCAAGCTTGCCGAACACCTCCTTCTTGACCGCCATGTCCTCGAACACCGCCTCGACGATCAGGTCGCAATCGGCGAGATCGGCGTAGTCGGTGGAGCCCTTGAACTGCGCAAGCCGCTGCTGCCTGGCGTCTTCGGTCAAGGAGCCGCGACTGACCGAAACGGCATAGTTCCTGTCGATCGTCGCCAACCCGCGCTGCAGTGCCTGATGGCTGGTTTCCAGCAGGGTGACGGGATAGCCGCCATTGGCGAAGGCCATGGCGATGCCACCGCCCATCGTGCCGGCGCCGATGACGCCGACGCGGGCGATCCTGCGCTTGGGCGTGTCCTTGCCGGGAAGCTTTGCCGCCTCACGTTCGGCGAAGAACAGGTGGCGCTGGGCGCGCGACTGGTCGCTGGCGACGAGCTTGACGAACAGCGCACGCTCCGCCGCCAGCGCATCGTCGAAGGGCAGCGTGACGGCATTGCGCACCGCTTGCGCGCAGGCGATCGGCGCTTCGAGGCCGCGCGCCTTCCTGGCAAGATCCGTTGCCTCGGTGTCGAAGGTCGCCAGGTCGGTTTCCCTAAGCCCCTCATCGCGATCGCGCACCGGCGTGAAGGGACCACCCTTGCGGGCTATTTCCCGGCGAAGTTCACCGCATGCGTGGTCAGATCGCCTTCGAAGACGGCATCGACGAGACCGGCGGCATGCGCCTCGGCCGCACCGATCGGCGTACCGGAAACGATCATCTTGAGCGCCTTCACCGCGCCGACAAGACGCGGCAGCCGCACCGTGCCGCCGCCGCCCGGCAGCAGGCCGAGCTTCACCTCGGGAAGGCCGAGCTTGGCACCGGCGTCGGCAACGCGGAAATGGCAGCCGAGCGCCAGTTCCAGCCCGCCGCCCAGTGCCGTGCCGTGGATGGCGGCCACCGTCGGCTTGGCAATGGTTTCCAGCATGGCCACGATGGCGCGCAGTTCCGGCTGCTGCATTGGTTTGCCGAACTCGGTGATGTCGGCCCCGGCGACGAACGTCCGGCCGGCGCAGGCGATGACGATGGCGGCAACCGAAGTGTCATCGCGCAGCTCGACCAGCGCCCGCATCAGCGGCTCGCGGACATGAAAACT
This sequence comes from Mesorhizobium sp. RCAM 05099, assembly GCF_059683685.1. Lineage (NCBI taxonomy): Bacteria > Pseudomonadati > Pseudomonadota > Alphaproteobacteria > Hyphomicrobiales > Phyllobacteriaceae > Mesorhizobium > Mesorhizobium sp. RCAM 05099. The sequence continues at coordinate 834,517 of NZ_CM185035.1, read as the reverse complement.
CAGCGCGTTGACCGGCGGATTGTCGATGGTGACGATGGCGACATCACCGTCGCGACTGACCTTCAGGAAATCGGACAACAAAACCTCCCAGCAATGGTGAGCGGCCAAGACCGCGCGAACGGGATTTACAGCGCCATGACGCGGATGGGAACCGGATGCCGGCCTGGCACAACGCTTACCATTTGGATCAATGCCGGCCGGCAGCCTCCGCCACCATCCTCTCCGGTATCGCGGCTTTGACAGTGCGTCCGCCACGCCATGAAGCGAAGGCCGCGATGAGATAGAGGATCGCCGAGAAGGTGAAGGCGAAGACAAGACCATGCTTGAACGGTCCCGACATCAGCTCGGGGAAGAAGGCGTGGCCGGTCAGCGTATCGATGCTCTGCTGCGGCAGCGCGTGCAGCACATCGGCCGGGATCAGCTCGCCCATCGGATTGTAGCCGAGGAAGGCGGCGAACAGGCTGGTCACCGGCGGCATGTTGGCGATCTGGTGCGCAACCGCCTCCGGCACATGCTGCGCCAGCAGCCCGGCCTCCATCGTCTGCGGCAGGCTGGCGGCGAGGCCGAGGATCATCAGGCTGAAGAACAGGCCGATCGACAGCACCTGTCCGGCATTGGTGGTGGTGGCGCGCATGCCCGAGGCCTGGCCGCGCTCGCGCGCCGGCACCGAGTTCATGATCTGCGTCGAGTTCGGCGCCACGAACAGGCCGGAGCCAAGGCCATTGAGGAACAACAGCGCGGCGAATACCGCGTAGGAGAAGTCGGCCGGCAACGCCATCAGCGCCACGAAACTTGCCGCGCCGACCACCATGCCGCCGACCGCGAACGGCACGCCGCCGACCCGGTCGGAGAAATAGCCGGACACCGGACCAGCGATCAGGAAACCGACCGTCAGCGGCAGCATGAAGATGGCCGACCACAGCGGCGTCTCCTCGAACGAATAGCCATGCAATGGCAGCCAGATGCCTTGCAGCCAGACGATCAGCATGAACTGCAGCCCGCCGCGCGCAATGCCCGAGGCCAGATTGGCAATGTTGCCATAGGCAAAGCCGGGAATGCGGAACAGCTTGAGGTCGAGCATCGGCTTGGCGACGCGCTGCTCGATGAACACGAAGGCGATCAGCGAGATGAAGCCGATGGCAAACAGGACAAGCACTTTCGGGCTGGTCCATGCCATGACCTGATCGCCATAGGGCTGCAGGCCGTAGGTGATGGCGGTGAGGATGAGGATGAGGACGAGGCCGAGCCCGAAGCTGATGTTGCCGAGCCAGTCGATCGTGTGCGTGGAGCGGTTCGGCGCATCGTGCAGCTTGAGGTACGCCCAGACCGTGCCGACGAGGCCGAACGGCACGTTGATCCAGAACACCAGCCGCCAGTCCGTGTCGGCAAGCAGGCCACCGATCAACAGGCCGACGAACTGGCCGCCGATGGCCGCCACGACATTGATGCCGAGCGCGAAGCCGCGTTCGTTTTCCGGAAAGGCATCCGTGAGAAGGGCCGTGGAATTGGCCATGATCAGCGCGCCGCCGATGCCCTGGATGATGCGCACGCTGATCAGGTAGATCGCCGCGAAGTCGCCCTGGCCAGGCAGCAGGCTGAGCGCGATCGAGGCGGCGGTGAAGACGGCAAAACCGAGATTGTACATTTTGGCGCGGCCGAACTGGTCGCCGAGCCGGCCGAAGGCGACGACCAGCACCGCCGTTGCGATCATGTAGCCGATGATCGCCCAGAGCAGGTAGTTGATGTTGCCGGGGTCGAGCGCCTTGAGGCCGATACCGCGAAACACCGCCGGCAGGCTGATCAGCAGGATCGAACCGTTGATGGCGGCGGCCAGCATGCCGAGCGTTGTGTTGCTCAGAACCATCCATTTGTGGCTCTGTGGGCGGCTGTCCGCGGCGCTATTCATGGTGGTAACGTCCAAGGGTGCTGGCATGGTTGGCACCAGCGCTATATATGAGGATAGTCTCAGGTTTGGAAATATGAGGATGGCCTCGGAAAAAGCAAGAGCCCCGGTGTCAAATCCGCGTGCGCCGCAGCAAAAAAGAGGGCGCGAGCGGGTCGCGGCACTGATGGCGAGTGCGGCTACACTGTTCGTCGAGAAGGGTTTCGATGCCACGACGATGACCGAGATCGCCGCCCGCGCCGGTGCGGCCATCGGCACGCTCTACCTGTTCTTCCCGACCAAGGAGGCGCTGGCGACAGCCATTCTGGCCGAACATGCCGAAAGTCTCTCCACCCAGCTCGACGCCTTGCGGGAGCGCGCCAAGGGCCTGGCGCCGGCTGCGATCGCCGATGCGTTGTTCGACGTGCTCGGCGACTTCCTGGCCACGCACCCGGCCTATTCAGCGCTGCTCGACCTGCCCGGCGACGACGGCTGGCGGCGCGCGATGCGAGTCCGGCGGCGCGGCCAGATCGCCGCGCTGTTCGCGCAGGCCGAACCGCCGCTGCCCGCGGGCCAGGCCGAGCGGCTGGCCGTCATCGTGCCGCAGCTGATGCGCATACCGCTGGCGCTGGTCGGCGAGAAGAGATTGCGTGACGGCGTGCTGGAGGAGTTGCGCCTGATGCTCGCCCGGCATCTGCGAGCGAGCGCGGAATAACGCGTAGCCTCAACGCAAGGCCTTCTGCCCACCCGCCGCGGTGATCACGCCAACGATGATCAGCCCGGTCAGCAGCAGACGCACGCCGGCGCTGACGCCGAACGTGTTGAGCATGGTCAAAAGCAGCACCAGGAACAGCGCCGCGCCCCAGACGCCGGGCACGTTGGCCTTGCCGCCGGCCACCGACGTGCCGCCGATGACGACGACGGCGATGGACGCCAGCAGATACTCGTTGCCGATATCGACATTGGCGCCGCGGAAATAGCCGGCGAGCAGCGCACCGTCGATGCCGCCGAGCGCCCCCGACAACGTGTAGGTGAGGAAGCGGATGCGCCCGACATTGACGCCGGCGAGCCAGGCGGCACGGATGTTCTGCCCGATCGCCAGCACCGAGCGGCCATAGATCATGCGCTGCAGCGCTATTGCCGCACCGATGGTGAACAGCACGGTGAGGATCGCCAGCACCGGAATGCCCAGCACCTGCCAGTTGGCGAAATCGGCGAAGCCGGGCGGTGGCTTGATCTGCAGCCCGCGCCCATAGCTGATGTCGATCGACTGGATGATGAAGCTGGCCGACAGCGTGGCGATGATCGGCGGAATGCGCAGCGCCCAGATCAGCAGGTAGTTGACGACACCGATCGCGGCACCCGTGGCGAGCGCCGCCAGCAGCCCGACCGCGATCATGGAATCGCTGCCGTCCATGACCTTCATGGCGACGGCGCTGGCAAGCCCGATATTGGCCGGCAGCGACAGGTCGACATTGCCTGGGCCAAGCGTGATGACGAACATCTGGCCGACGCCGACGATGACGGTGAACACCGCCAGCGACAGGGCCGCGGTGACCATGCCACCGGCGCCATAGCCGCCGGTGAAGGCGATCGTCGCCAGCCACACCAGCACCGCGCCCAGGAACGACCAGATCCAGGGTCTGCCGAGCAGCGCCTTCACCGATACCATTGCCTCACCTCTCCCTGCGGCTGATCAGCACCCGCGCCGCCAGCACGATGATCAGGATGGCGCCATTGGCGGCCACCTGCCAGTCGGGTGGAATGTGCATGAAGGTGAGCAGCGGCGATGCGGCGAGCGCCAGTGTGAGTGCGCCAAGCACCGCGCCGATCGGCGACACCCGGCCACCGACGAATTCGCCGCCGCCAAGGATGACGCCGGCGATCGCCAGCAGCGTGTAGCCATTGCCGATATTGGCATCGGCGGAGGTGGTAATGCCGATCAGCGCCATGCCGGACAGCACGCCGAACAGGCCGGCCAGCGAAAACAGCACGATCTTGGTCTTGAGCAGCGACCAGCCGGCGCGCGCGAGCGCCGCCGGATTGCCGCCGGAGCCGCGCAGGATCACACCATAGGAAGTGCGCATCAAGCCGAAATGGACGATGAGGCCGATCAGCAGCGCCGCAATGATCGGGAACGGCACGAAAGGCGGCTTGAAGGACATGAACGCCAGCAGCCAGTCCGGCGCCTTGCCGCCAGGTTTGGGCAGGACGAGAATGGCCAGGCCCTGCCAGACGAAGCTCATGCCGAGCGTCACCACGATCGAGGGCAGGTTACGCAGATGGATCAGCGCGCCGAGCAGCGCATAGACGCCGATCGAGCCGAGCAGGATGGCGACGCCGATGAGCGGCGCGTCCTTCAGCCAGGTCGCCGTGACGCAGCCGACGAAGCCGACAAAGGTGCCGATCGACAGGTCGAGCTCGTTGCCGGCGATGACGAACATCTGCGCGATCGTCGCCAGCGCGATCGGGATCGCCAGGTTGAGCATCAGGCTGAAGCCGAAATAGCTGATGGCGCGCGGGTTGAGCCATGCGATGGCAATCAGCACCAGCGCCAGCGACAGCGCTGGCAGCAGCCCGCGCAGCAGGCGGGCACGCGCCAGCGCCCCGCGCTCGGAGGACGTCTTGAGGCCGGTGTCGACGCTGGCGGCCGTCATCTCAGGCCGCATCGCCGAACGAGGACTGGATGATCTTCTCTTCGGTCAATTCGTCGCGCCGCAGATTGGCGACGATCCGGCCGTTCTTGAAGACATGGATGTGGTCGCAATTGTCGAGCTCTTCGGTTTCCGTGGTGTACCAGAGGAAGGTACGGCCATTGCGGGCTTCTTCGCGCACGAGGTCGTAGACCTCCAGTTTGGTGCCGATATCGACGCCGCGCATCGGGTCGTCCATCAGCACGATCTGTGCGTCGGAGCCCAGCGCACGGGCAAACAGCGCCTTCTGCTGGTTGCCGCCCGACAGCGAGAAGATGTTGTTGTTCATGTCCGGCGTGCGGATGCCGATCTTTTTTTGCCAGAACTCGGCGAGTTCGGCCTCACGCTGCGGCGAGATCAGCAGCCCTTTGCGCAAGCGTGCCAGCGAGCGGATGCCGATATTCTGCGCGATCGACCATTGCGGGAAGATACCGTCCGACTGGCGGTCGCCGGCCACCAGCGCCACCGGCGCGGTCACCTCGATGCCGGCCCGGGCGCGCGACGCAGCCGCGAAGATCGCCAGCAGCAGGTCGGTCTGCCCATGTCCCGCCAGCCCGGCAAGGCCGATGATTTCGCCTGCGCGGGCGACAAGCTCGGTGCCGTCCTTCTGCGTGGCGGGACGGGCCCGCACCCGCAGCGGACTGGCCTCGGGCTTGGCGGCGGCGACTTGCGCCGCAGCCTTCTGGCGCGCTTCCGCCCCGCCCATCGCCGTCACCAGCCGGTCGCGGTCGAAGGCACTGGCGGCATCGGCGACAACCACCTTGCCGTCGCGCATCACCACGATGCGGTCGGCATTCCGCAGCACTTCGCCCAGCACATGCGATATCAGGATGCAGCTTTTGCCGCCGGCGACGAAGCGGCGCACGAAAGCCAGCAACTGGCCGGCCGTATGCGCGTCCAGCGACGATGTCGGCTCGTCGAGGATGACGAGGTCGAGCCGATCCTGGGTGACCGTGAAGGCGCGCGCCACCTCGACCATCTGCCGCCGGCCGATCGACAGGTCGCCAACAATGTCCGACGCCGAGATGCTGTGCCCCGGAAAGATCTCGTCGAGCTTGGCGGCGATCAGCTCGGCCGCCTTGCGCCGCCAGCCGAAGCCGCGCAGCGAAGCATGGTTGATGCGCGTGTTCTCGGCGACGCTGAGATTGGGACACAGCGAAAGCTCCTGGAACACGCAGCGTATGCCGAGCTGCTGCGCCCGTGACACCGAGTAATTGTCCTCGCTGTCGCCATGCACGCCGATCCTGCCGCTGTCGGGCGTCAAGGTGCCCGCCACCATGTGCATGAGTGTCGACTTGCCGGCGCCATTGTGACCGACGAGACCGACGCACTCGCCAGGACCGACGTGAAAATCCACGCCGCCCAGGGCGCGAACGGCGCCGAAATGTTTTTCGGCGCCGTTCAGTCTGATGATGTCAGCGTTCCCTTCAGGCATGCTCAACGATATCCGCTCGGCGATACGGACGGCAACGCTGCCGCGACACTCACTTGATGTTGGCTTTGATGGCCGCGATGGCGTCTTCCTGCGTGTATTCGTGGCTGGCGACGCCGCCCTTGACGATCTTCGGCAGCTCGGCCTCGAAATCGTCCTGGGTGAAGGCCAGATACGGCACCAGCAGATCGTGCGGGATGTCCTTGCGGCCGTCGAGCACCTGCTGCGCCACCCAGAAGGCGAGCGACGACACGCCGGGCGCGATCGAAGCCGACCAGGTCTGGTAGCCGTCCTTGTCCTTCTGCTCCTTCCACCACTGCAGCTCGTCCTGGCGGTTGCCCATGATGATGGTCGGGCGCGGCTTGCCGGCGGCGGCGAAGGCCTGCGCAGCACCGTAGCCGTCACCACCCTGGTCGACGATGCCGACGACATCCGGCAGCGATGGCAGGATGGTCGCGACCGCCTTCTGCGCGGTGGTCTGGTCCCAGTCGCCGGTCACCGAGCCGACGATCTTGAACTCGGGATGGGCTGCTACGCCTTCGAGGATGCCGGCATGGATGGCATCGTCGATCGAGGTGCCGGCAAGGCCTCGGATTTCCAGCAGATTGCCGCCCTTGGGCTGGAACTTGGCCATCTGTTCGACTTCCTGCTTGCCCATGTCCTTGAAGTCGACGACGACGCGGTAGGCGCAAGGTTCGGTCACGGTTCCGTCGAAGGAGACGACCACGATGCCGGCGTCGCAGGCCTGCTTGATGGCGCCGTTGAGTGCGTCGGGCGACGCGGCGTTGATGACGATCGCGTCATAGCCCTGCAGGATCAGGTTCTGCACCTGCGCGGCCTGCGTCGGCACCTCCTTGTCGGCGGTGGTGAAGATGTCGGCGGCGCCAACCACCTTATCGGCAACTGCTTTCTTGGTGACGATGCCATAGCTGTCGAGCATCGCCTGCCGCCACGAATTGCCGGCATAATTGTTGGAAAAGGCGATCTTCTTGCCACTGGTGTCGGCAAGTGCCGTGCCCGAGGCGAGCATTGCCGCCAGGGCGCTCAAGACGAGTAGTTTCTTCATGTCGTATCCTCCCAGATGTTGACTGCTACAGTTCCTGCCGGCTTTCATCCCGGCCTCACTCCCAACCTGATTTGAGCACGGATGATCGCGAGCTCAAAACAGTCTTAATCCCGGCACGCGCACCCTGAGCCGGTAAAGCGATGTCGACGCGGTGATGTAGAGGCTCCTCAGATCGTCGTCGCCGAACGTGAAATTCGCGCAGTTCTCCGGCGTCCGGATGACACCCAGGATGGCACCCGACGCGTCGAAGACATGGATGCCACCGGGACCGGTGCAGTAGAGATTGCCGCGGCTGTCGATCTTCATGCCGTCGGGCGCTCCCGGTCCATCGCCCTCGGTCACGGCCCACACCGCGCCGCCATTGAGGTCGCCGTTCGGCTCGACGCCGAACACCCTGATATGGCCGCGCTCGGTGTCGTTGATGAACAGCCGCGACTCGTCCAATGAGAAGCAAAGGCCGTTCGGCTGGATGAAATCGTCGGCCAGCAATGTCAGCCGGGCGCCGTCGCCATCGATGCGGTAGACGCCCTGGAACGGCAGCTCCTGGCGACGCGGCACGCCATAGAATTCCATCCTGCCGTAGCCCGGATCGGTGAAGTAGATCGATCCGCCGGTGGCAACGACGATGTCGTTCGGGCTGTTGAGCTGCCTGTCCTGATGGTGCGTGGCGAGCACCGTCGTGCTGCCGTTGGGCTCGGCGCGGGTCACGCGGCTCGTCGCGTGCTCGCAAGTGACCAGCCGTCCCTGGCGGTCCAGCGTGTTGCCATTGGCCTTGTGGCTCGGCTCGCGCAACAGCTCGATCTCGCCCTCCGCATGGCGCCGGTAGATGCGGCTTTCCGGAATGTCGCTGAACACCAACCATTTCTCGTAAGGGTGCCATACCGGCCCTTCTAAGAAACCGAAGCCGCTCGCCAGCGTTTCGATCGTCGCATCGCCGACGATGTCGTCGAAGCCGGAGTGGCGGGGCCGCGCCAACGCCGACATCACTGGCCCCTGGCGGCGCAAACAGCCTTGCGAATCCGCATGGTGACGAATGGCATGAGCGCTTCCCCGATAAAGTCTTTTTATGGGGTCGAGCGTAGTTGCGGCGCCGGCATGGCGATACGGGTCAAAGCGCACGGCCGACTGTGCGTTTGCACAGTCCAGGCGGTTGGAATCAGTGTTCCGGCGGAGCCTGCGCCAGCCAGGCATCGAGCCGGTCCTGCTCGCGGCGCAGCGCATCGACGTTGATCAGGCCGCGCGCCATGGCAAGGTAGATCGCCCGTGTCCGCGAGTTGAACACGGAAGCGTCGCTTGCGCCGTCCTCCGCCGGCACGATGCCGAGCTTGTCGTAGACATGCTTGATGCGGCTCTGGGCACCACGGATCGACAGGCCGCGACGCGCCGCGATGGCGCGGTCGGTCAGGCCAAGCGCGATGTCGATCAGGCTTTCATATTCGCCGTCGGTGATGCCCTCGAATCGATCCTGGACGCGGTGCTGGATGCCGCGTATCTCGCGGTCGATGATGCAGTGGCCTTCGCGGAAAACGCCGCGCAGGGCTGACCGCATGCCCTCCTCCGTCGCCGACTTGAGCACATAGCCATAGACCGAACCTGGCGGCACGATGCGTGCCACCCCGCGGACATACGCCTCGTCGGCGAAATTCGACCAGAACAGGATGTGCGTGCCGGCGCGGCGGTTCCAGATCGCCCTGGCAACCTCGATTCCCGTCGCCTTCGGCATCTGCAGGTCGAGCACGACATGCGGCGGCTCGCGCTCGGCGGCGAGGTTGATGGCGTCCTCGCCGTCGCTCGCCTCGATCACCTCGACGTCGCCGGGCCACAATTGCTCGACGGTCCGGCGCGCGAATGTGCGGTGCAGCCCGTCATTCTCGGCGATCATCACAAGCATCACACACCCTCCGGCACGGCCTGCTGGCCGGGCGCTGTTGCAACCGCCGCACCGGGCAATTGCCGGGACGTCTGGCGGTCTATCTCGATGACGACACGCGTGCCGCCGCCCTTGCGGCTGGCTTGACCGATGCGCAGCCGCGCCCCGATAAGAGCCGCGCGCGTGTGCATGTGGCCAATGCCGCCATGGGCGGCCGGATCAACAGTGCCGCATCCCTGGCCGTCATCGGTCACGATCACCCGCAGCATGCTCGCCGTCGACGCCAGCAGCACGTCGATGCGGCGCGGCGCGGCGTGGCGGACCGCATTGTTGATCGCTTCCTGCACGATCCTGTAGAGCGCGGTGCGGACCGGCTCGGGCAGGCTATCAGCGCTGCCGTCGCTGGTATCGGCGATGCGCACGGCAATCGGCGGCTTGGCCCTGGCGACGCTGCGGTTGAGATGCGCCTCGACCGCATCGCGCAGGCCGAACAGTTCGAGCACGCTCGGCCGCATGTCGTCGACGATGTGGCGCAGTTCCGTCAGGCAGCCGGCGACCTCCTGCTCGAGGTCGGCAAGCTGCGCCGCCCGCGCCACGCCCTGGCCGCGCAAGGCCGAAAGCTGGCGCGCGATGCGGGCGAGGTCGGCAAGCGTCTGGTCGTGCAGGTCCATGGCCATGCGCCGGCGTTCGCGCTCCATGCCTTCGGTCAGTTGCGAGGCGCCGACCCGCAGCAGTTCGACGCGATTGCGCGCTTCGCTCTCGGCAAGCATGGCCCGGCGCGCCTCCTCGGTCTGGATCAGCGCGAAGATATAGGGTGCGATCAGGTCGGCGCATTGCTGGGCGACCTCGACATCGGCAAGCGTGTAGCAGCCGACCTCATGCCGGCTGATGTTGAGGGCGCCGATGATGCCGCCGCGCGCCCTGAGCGGCACGATGATGCGGCTGCGCAGCCTTGCGGCGAAGATCGGTTCGTCGAATGCCCCCGTGAAGTGGAAGCGCTGGTCGAAAAGAGCATCGTCCGCCAGCAGATAGGGCACCTCGCCCCACAGCACCGACCGGATCGGGCTGCCCTCCACCGGATGCTGCGACAGATCGCTCCAGCTGGTGTGGAAGCCGGCTTCATAGCAGGCATGCATGCGCCGATCGTGCGACAGCACCGCCAGATCGATATGATTGTGCGGAATGAGCGTACCGATTTCGATGGCCGTTGCGCGGAACGCCGTACCGGTATCGATGTGGCCGGCCAGCGCCCGCGAAATAGCAAGCAGCCGGTCGATCAGTATGGGAGATACATCCGACATGGTTTTGAGACCTCCCATGACAACTGAACGGACCACGCCGGGCCGGCCGCGACGCTCCCGTGCCCGAGCGTGCTGCCGATCCGCGATTTTCGCCGGGCCTCCCTGCCGCGGGAATAGTGGACATCTACGAACGATGCTGTCAACGACGCCCCCATTGCGGCGGTCGATCAACTTGCGGTGCAATGATTGAAAAGGGTTCGCGTCCTGGTCTAGGGAAGGGGCCAGGAGACCGAAACAGAATGCCAGTGACGCCAACCGTTGCTCCGGGCGCCCCGGGAATTCCGGCACGCTGGACGTCAAGCGCCAAGAGCGGCGTCGGAACCTCCCTTTCACCGGCCGGCCGGATCTGGTTCACGATCAGCCACGGCATTCTCAACGAGGTCTACTATCCGCGCGTCGACAGCGCCTGCACGCGCGACCTTGGCCTGATCGTCACCGGCCCCGACGGCTATTTCTCGGAAGAAAAACGCGATGCCGCGCACGCCATCGAACCGTTCGAGGACGGTGTGCCCGCCTACCGGCTGGTCAACACCGCGACCGATGGCGCCTACCGGATCGAAAAGCGCGTCCTCGCCGACCCGGCCCGCCCCGCCCTGCTGCAGGAGATCACCTTCACGCCGCTCAAGGGTGCGTCCGGCGACTACCGCGTCTACGCCTTGCTGGCGCCGCATCTGGTCAACGCCGGCATGGGCAACACCGCCTGGGTCGGCGACCACAAGGGAAAGCCGGTGCTGTTTGCCTCGGGGCGCGGCATCTGCCTGGCGCTGGCCTCGTCGCTGCCATGGGTGAGTTGCTCGGCCGGCTATGTCGGCTTCTCCGATGGCTGGCAGCAACTCCATCATGCCGGCAAGCTTGACCCGGCTTGCCAACGGGCCGAGGACGGTAATGTCGCGTTGACCGGAGAGATCGGCTTTTCCGGCGCGAAGACAACGGCATTGCTGGCTCTTGGCTTTGGCGCGACCCCTGATGAGGCTGCTGAAAATGCCTTCGCCAGCCTGAAGCGAGGCTTTGCGGCGACGGCCAGGTCCTACGTCCGGAATTGGCGCACCTGGCAGGCCGACCTGCTGCCACTGGACCGGCATGGCGAATCCGGGGTCAACTTCTATCGCGTCTCGACCGCGGTTCTGGCGACGCACCGCTCGACCGCCATGCCGGGCGCCGCGGTCGCCAGCCTCTCGATCCCGTGGGGCTTCAACAAGGGCGACGACGATCTCGGCGGCTACCATCTGGTCTGGCCGCGCGATCTGGTCGAAACGGCGGGCGGCTTTCTCGCCGCCGGCGATGCCGCGTCGGCCCTGCGGATTCTTGGCTATCTGCGCTCCATCCAGCAGCCGGACGGCCACTGGCCGCAGAACGCCTGGCTCGATGGGTCGGCCTATTGGCCCGGCATTCAGATGGACGAATGCGCCTTTCCGCTGCTGCTGGCTGACGCATTGCACCGCGCCGGGCACCTGCCGCGCGCCAGGCTCTCCGCCTTCCTGCCGATGATCGAGCGCGCCGCCACCTATGTCGTGCGCAACGGACCCGTCACCGGCGAGGACCGCTGGGAAGAAGATGCCGGGTACAGTCCGTTCACGCTTGCCGTCGAGATCGCCGCACTGCTTGCCGCGGCGGACCTGCTCGACGCCTGCGGCAAGGAAGACGCGGCAACCTATCTGCGCGAGACCGCCGATGGCTGGAACGACCAGGTGGAGCACTGGACCTACGTCACCGGCACGGCCATCTGCGAGGAAACCGGCGTCGATGGCTACTACGTCCGCATCGCGCCACCCGACAGCGCCGAGGCCGGCTCGCCGAAGGACGGCTATGTCCCGATCAAGAACCGGCCGCCCGGCGATACGGATCGGCCCGCCGAGGAAATTGTCAGCCCCGACGCGCTGGCACTCGTCCGCTTCGGCCTGCGGGCGGCCGACGATCCGCGCATGATCGACACCGTCAAGGTCATCGATGCGCAATTGCGCTGCGATCTGCCGCAAGGACCGCTCTGGTACCGCTACAGTGGCGACGGCTATGGCGAGCACGAAGACGGCGCGCCTTTCGACGGCACCGGCCAGGGCCGGCCCTGGCCGTTGCTTGCCGGCGAACGCGCCCATTACGAGCTGGCGGCGGGGCGCATGGACAAGGCGGCCAGCCTGCTGGCGGCGCTGGAAGGCTCGGCCGGGCTTGGCGGTCTGTTGCCGGAGCAGGTCTGGGACGGCGCCGACCTGGTCGAGCGCGAACTGCTGCATGGTCGCCCTTCCGGCAGCGCGATGCCGTTGGTCTGGGCACATTCGGAGCATATCAAGCTGCTGCGCTCGCTGCGCGACGGCACGGTCTTCGACATGCCGCCGCAAGGCGTCAAGCGCTACATCGGGGACAGGACCGTATCGCCGTTCAGGACCTGGCGGTTCAACCACAAGATCCGCACGCTGGCGGTCGGCAAGGCGTTGCGCGTCGAGCTGCTGGCCGCCGCGACGGTTCGCTGGAGCACCGACAACTGGGCGACGGCCCGCGACAGCCAGACAAGAGAGAACGCTTTCGGTATCCATCTTGTCGATCTGCCTGTGTCCGGCCTCCCCGGCGGAACCGCGCTCACCTTCACTTTTTTCTGGCCCGGCACCGGCGATTGGGAGAATGTCGACTTCTCCGTCATATCAACCGGGCAGGATAGCCGGTAGATCCTTCCCCAGGAAATCCAGCAAATCTCTAGGAAACAGGGACGAAACCATGCAGATCGGAATGATGGGACTGGGCCGGATGGGCGCCAACATGGTCCGGCGCCTGATGCGCGACGGCCACGAATGCGTCGTCTACGACATCAACCCCGCCAGCGTGGCGGCCCTGGTGACCGATGGCGCGTCCGGAGCGGCCTCGATGGCGGAATTCGTCGGCAAGCTCGCCAAGCCGCGCTGCGTCTGGCTGATGCTGCCGGCCGCGATCACCGGCAAGATCGTCGATCAGGTGGCGGCCCTGATGGAACCCGGCGACATCATCATCGATGGCGGCAATTCCTACTATCATGACGATGTCGATCGCGCGGCCAGGCTCAAGGACAAGGGCCTGAACTATGTCGATGTCGGCACCAGCGGCGGCGTCTGGGGTCTCGATCGCGGCTACTGCCTGATGATCGGCGGCCCTGACGAAGCGGTCCAGCATCTCGATTCGGTATTCGCCACGCTGGCGCCCGGCGCCGATGTCGGCGCGCCTGCCCCGGACAAGACCGCCGGCACCGCACCGTTCGGCTATCTCCATTGTGGTCCGAGTGGTGCTGGCCATTTCGTCAAGATGGTTCACAACGGCATCGAATACGGCGTCATGGCCGCCTATGCCGAGGGCATGAACATCCTCAAGGCCGGCAATGCCGGCAAGGTCAAGCGCGATGCCGACGCCGAGACCAGCCCGCTGCAGAACCCCGAATATTACCAGTTCGATATTGACCTCGCCAACGTCGCTGAGGTCTGGCGGCACGGCAGCGTCATCGGCTCGTGGCTGCTCGACCTCACCGCCAGCACGCTGAAGTCAGACGCATCGCTGGCGAACTTTGGTGGCCGCGTCTCGGATTCCGGCGAAGGCCGCTGGACGCTGAAGGCGGCGATCGACACCGGCGTGCCGGCGCCGGTGCTGTCCTCGGCGCTGTTCGACCGCTTCTCCTCGCAAGGCGAATCCGAATTCGCCGACAAGCTGTTGTCCGCCATGCGCTATGCGTTCGGCGGCCATGTCGAGAAGCCGAAGGCCGGATCGTGACGGCGGCAGGGGAGACACGCGCATGAGCCAGGAACGGTCCGACACGCTGGTGCTTTTCGGAGCCACCGGCGACCTCGCCCACAAGAAGATATTTCCGGCGCTTTACCAGATGGTCGCCAAGGGTACGCTCACCGAACCGGTGATCGGCGTCGCGTTCGACGCCTGGGATTTGAAGCAGCTGCAGGCGCGCGCCCGCGACGGCATCGTCCATGCGCTCGGCAAGATCGACGACAAGGTGTTCGCCAAGCTCGCGTCGCTGCTTCGCTATGTCAGCGGTGACTATCGTGATCCGGCCACTTTCGAAAGGCTGAAGAGTGCGCTCGGCAGCGCCCAGCGGCCGCTGCACTACATGGCGGTGCCACCGACCATGTTCGAGACGGTCGTCCAGGGGCTGGAGCAATCGGGCACGGCGCACGGCGCGCGGCTGATGGTGGAAAAGCCGTTCGGCCACGACCTGCAGTCGGCGCGCTGGTTGAACCGGGTCTTGCACCTGGTGTTCGACGAACAGTCGATCTTCCGCATCGACCACTATCTCGGCAAGGAAGCGATCCAGAACCTGCTCTATTTCCGCTTCGCCAATTCCTTGCTCGAACCGATCTGGAATCGCAACTTCGTCGAAAGCGTGCAGATCACCATGGCCGAGGATTTCGGCGTCGAGGGGCGCGGCCGCTTCTACGACGATGTCGGCTGCATCCGCGACGTCATCGAGAACCACCTGCTCAACATCCTGTTGCTGCTGGCCATGGAGCCGCCGGTCGGCCGCTCCGCCGACGACCTGATCGACGAGAAGGTGCAGGTGCTGCGCGCGATCCGGACACTGACAAAAGACGATGTCGTGCGCGGTCAGTTCAAGGGCTATCTCACCGAACCCGGCGTGGCGCCGAACTCGCCGGTCGAAACCTTCGCGGCGGTGCGCTTCTTCGTCGACACATGGCGCTGGCGGGATGTGCCGTTCTTCATCCGCGCCGGCAAGAACATGCCGGTTCATGTCACCGAGGTGGTGGTGCGGCTGAAGCGGCCGCCGCTCGACGTCTTCGATCCGATCAAGCCCGCCGACCAGAACTTTGTGCGCTTCCGCATCGATCCGCAGGTGGTGATCGCCATCGGCGCCCAGCGCAAGGCGTCCGGCGACGACATGATCGGCGAGCAGGTCGAGCTGACGGCGCTCGACGACAGCAAGGCCGACATGCCGCCCTATGAGCGGCTGATCGGCGATGCCATGAACGGCAATGGTCAGCTGTTCACCCGCCAGGACGCCAGCGAACTTGCCTGGCGCATCGTCGGCCCGGTGCTTGGCGACACCACGCCGCCGCATATCTACGAGCCAGGAACATGGGGCCCTGCCGATGTCATGAGCGGGTTCGGGCCGCCCAACGGCTGGATCGATCCGGTGAAGTGAGAGGATGACGCGATGGCCAAGGCGGTGAAGCAACCAGTACCGGATGTCGAGAAGATCGTGCTTTCGATCGATATCGGCGGTTCGCACGTCAAGATCCTGACCAGCGCCGGCGGCGCGGAGTGCCGCGCCGACTCCGGTCCCGGCCTGACGCCGCAGCAGATGGCCGAGACGGTAAGGAAGCTCGCCGAAGGCCTGTCATACGACGTCATCTCGATGGGCTATCCTGGCCCGGTCACCCACAACCGGCCGTTGGCCGACCCCGCCAATCTCGGCAAGGGCTGGGCCGGCTACGATTTCGCCGCGCAATTCGGCAAACCGGTGAAGGTGGTCAATGACGCGCTGATGCAGGCCATCGGCAGTTACGAGGGCGGGCGCATGCTGTTCCTCGGGCTGGGAACTGGTCTTGGCGCGGCGATGATCGTCGACAATGTCGCCCAGCCGATGGAAGTCGCCCACCTTCCCTACAAGAATGGCAAGAGTTTCGAGGACTATGTCGGCGAACGCGGCCTAGAAAAGCGCGGCAAGAAGAAGTGGCGCAAACATGTCTTCGACGTCGTCGACCGGCTCCGCGCCGCCATGCAGCCGGACTATGTCGTCATTGGCGGCGGCAATGTCGACAAGCTCGATGAATTGCCCGCCGACAGCAGACGCGGCGACAACACACGCGCCTTCGAAGGCGGGTTTCGTTTGTGGCGCGACAAGGCGTTGATCGTCTGATATTGTTACTGTTTAGTATAGTTGTTCAAAATAACGTGTGTCGCCACACCAAGTCATTGCGTTGTGCAGATTTGCCGACTAGGAATTCCGCGCCCCAATAACGCAGCTCGCCCCGCGGATCCCCAAACGACGCGGTAGCATTTTGATTTGCGCATGATCCTTTCCGGAAATCGAATCCGATTTTCAGGTCATTCGCCTTGGACGGAGAGATAGATTGACCGACGACCACGACATCGCCCCTAAAGACATCGACCTTCTCGAACTGACCGCACACATCGTGTCCGCTTACGTCGAGAAGAACCGCTTGCCAGCTTCCGGCCTGCCCGATCTCATCGCCAGCGTCAGCACGTCGATAAGCGGGCTCGGCAAGCCGGTGGTCCCGGTGGCGGCGCCGCTGGTCCCCGCGGTCAACCCCAAGAAGTCGGTCACGCCGGATTTCATCATCTGCCTCGAGGACGGCAAGAAGTTCAAATCCCTGAAGCGTCATCTCGGCGTGCATTTCGGCCTGACGCCGGACGCCTATCGCGCCAAATGGGGCTTGCCCGCGGACTACCCGATGGTTGCCCCCAACTACGCGGCCTCGCGCTCGCTGCTGGCGAAGTCGATCGGGCTCGGCCGCAAGGCCGCCCCGGTGAAGGCACCCGCCAAGGGCAGGAAGGCCAAGGCCTCGGCCTAGGCTTGTCGCCCAAAAAGTGCGCGGCGGTTTTGGGACGGCGACATGCATAAAACAAAAGACTTGAAGCGCGTCGCCTGAACCCCGATTCAACGCGACGCGCTTCAGGCAGTTAGGCGCTGAGCCAATGGATTGATTGAAGCCTGCCGGCGAATCCGCCTTGGCAGGCTTCACGTTTTTGTGGCTTGGATGGACCGGACGGTTTCTTTGGGGGTGAAGCGATGAACTACACCAGGATGGTGATCGAGAAAGAGGCGCCGGAAGAGTACGGCTACGACCGTATCCGCTTCAATCTTTCCGAAAGCTCGATCGCCGACCAGAAGCTCTCCGACATCGGTCTGTCGCTGCCTGATCTCACGCTGTTCTATGGCGAACATCGCGGCGACAAGGACCTTCGCGCACTGATCGCGGCGCAGGACGCCGGCGTCTCGCCGGATGATGTCCTGGTCACCGCTGGTGCCGCCGGCGCGCTGTTCATCATCTCGACTTCGCTTTTGTCGGCCAGCGATCATCTGGTCGTCATCAGGCCCAACTACGCCACCAACATCGAAACCCCGAGGGCGATCGGCTGCGCCATCGGCTTTGTCGACCTCGCCTTCGAGGAAGGCTTCGCCATCGATGTCGAACGCGTCAAGGCGGCGATCCAGCCGAACACCCGGCTGATCAGCGTCACCTGCCCGCACAATCCCACCGGCACGATGATGAGCCGAACCGAACTCGACGCGCTGGTGGCGCTCGCCGAGGCTAGCGGCTGCCATCTGCTGGTCGACGAGACCTACCGCGATCTCTCCTATGGCAAGCGCCTGCCCTCGGCAGCCTCGCTGAGCCCGCGGGCGATCAGCGTCTCGTCACTGTCCAAGGCCTTCGGCATTCCCGGCATCCGCATCGGCTGGCTGATCACGAGGGATGCGGCGCTCCAGGAAAAATTCCTCGCCGCCAAGGAGCAGATCGGCATCTGCGGCAGCGTCATCGACGAAGGCATCGCGCGCGGCATGCTGCAGCGCCGGGACGCCTTCCTGGCGACGCTGCTGCCCGAAATGGCCAAGCGCCGCGACATCGTCCAGGCGTGGATCGACAACGAGCCGCTGGTCGACTGGGTGCGGCCCGAAGGCGGCGTCGTCGGCTTCCCGCGCCTGGATGTCGATGCCGGCTTCGACCTCGACCGGTTCTATGTCAACCTGCTGGAAAACCACGGCACCTATGTCGGGCCCGGCCACTGGTTCGAAATGGAAAAACGCTTCTTCCGCGTCGGTTTCGGCTGGCCGACGGAGGCGCAATTGCGGGGCGGGCTCGACGCCATTTCCGCCGTGCTGCGCGGGTAAACTTCGCGTGCGATCCCCCGGACAGGCCGAAAATTTCTTGATCGCGCGCTGATTTTGACGCACATCCCGCCGCGAACTTTGTTAGAAGTTCCATTGGTCGGACCAGCGCCCATCGTGGAAGTGCCCCGCCAGCCGATGCCATCGCAACGGGGCCTCCGTCCATGACTGCCGCACAAACCTCGCCGGACCAGCGCTACGCCGCGTTCCGCCACCGTTCTTTCCTGAGCTATTGGGCGGCGCGTTTCCTCACCACATTCGCCACCATGATCGTTTCCGTCGCGGTCGGCTGGCAGATGTATGACCTGACCCGCGACCCGCTCGATCTCGGTCTGGTCGGCATCGTCCAGTTCCTGCCGTCGCTGGTGCTGGTGCTGGTCACCGGCGCCGTCGCCGACCGCTTCGGCCGCCGGCTGATCATGGCGCTGGCGGTGGTGCTCGAAGCCATCTGTGCCCTGGCGCTGCTGCTCCTGACGCTGCGCGGCATCAGCGGACCGCTGCCGATCTTCGCCGTGCTCGCCATGTTCGGCGTCGCCCGCGCCTTTTTCGGCCCGGCCTCCGCATCGCTGTTCGCCAATCTGGTGCCATCTGAGGATTTCGCCAATGCCATCGCCTGGAACTCGTCGGCCTGGCAGACCGCGATCATCGTCGGCCCGGTCGCCGGCGGCCTGCTCTACGGCGTGTCGGCGGAAGTCGCCTATGGCACCGCCGCCGCGCTCATGCTTGCGGCCGGGCTGCTGATCTTCACCATCCCGAGGCCCGCCCAGCGCAGCGAGACCGACAAGCCGACGATGCAGACCCTGTTTGCCGGTTTCGGCTACATCTGGAGCGAAAAGATCGTGCTTGGCGCCATCTCGCTCGATCTGTTCGCGGTGCTTCTGTCCGGTGCTGCGGCACTGCTGCCGGTCTACGCGCGCGACATCCTGCAGCTCGGCCCCTGGGGTCTCGGCCTGCTGCGCTCGGCCCCGGCGTCGGCGCCATCTGCGTCGCCATCTGGCTGGCCGGCCATCCGATCCGCAACCACGCGGGGCTGATCATGCTCGGCTTCGTCGCCGCGTTCGGCGCCTTCACCGTGCTGTTCGGCCTGTCGACGATCACCTGGCTGTCGATCGTCGCACTCGCCTGCCTTGGCGCCACCGACATGTTCAGCGTCTACATCCGGGAGACCTTGATCCAGTTGTGGACGCCCGATCATGTGCGTGGCCGCGTCAACGCCGTCAACCAGGTCTTTGTCGGCGCCTCCAACGAGCTGGGCGAATTCCGCGCCGGCACGATGGCGGCGTTGATCGGCACGGTGCCGGCCGTCGTGATCGGCGGCGTCGGCGCGATCGTCGTCGCCGGGCTGTGGATGGTGCTGTTCCCGCAACTGCGCAAGGTCCGCCATCTCGACGGGCGCAACTGATTCAGCGCCGGATCCAGGCCGCTGGATCCGGCGCTCAGGCCAATCAGGCTGCGCCGACTTACGGCTGATTTGGGCCGCAAGCAGACTGTCCACTACTAGAGCAATTACAGGAAAAGTGTGAAACGGTTTTCCGTCCGAAATTGCGTAAAAACAAAGAGTTAGAGCGGTTCGCCGTTTCCGTGAAACGGTGAGCTGCTGTAGATGGCAACCTCGAGAAAGTGGTCGTCGCGCCTGTGGAGCCGCCCCGCCCGCCCGTCGCCAGACCTTCCAGAA
Source organism: Mesorhizobium sp. RCAM 05099 (assembly GCF_059683685.1). Taxonomy (NCBI): domain Bacteria; kingdom Pseudomonadati; phylum Pseudomonadota; class Alphaproteobacteria; order Hyphomicrobiales; family Phyllobacteriaceae; genus Mesorhizobium; species Mesorhizobium sp. RCAM 05099. Next base: position 814,767 of record NZ_CM185035.1, on the reverse strand, counting down.
GACACCTTGGTCGAGGTCAATCGACGACTTCTGCTTCCAGATCGTCCCCTTGCCTTCGGCCACCGTCAGAGCGACGAATTGCTCGGTAACGGCCAGGCGATAGGCCGTGATGTCGATGGAACAGCTTCGAAAACGCGGCCGCGGTCTCGTAGCCGACACGGGTCGCAATCCGTGCAATCCCCTCGTCGCTTGTTTCGAGCAGAAACGCGGCCTCCGACATCCGGCGTGCGATCAGATAACGGTACATGGACTGGCCGACGAGGTTGGTGAAGCGAGCTGAAAACGCCGAGCGACCGAGCCCCACGCGGAGCCCTAGGTCGCCAAGGGTCCAAGGTTGATCCGGTCGTTCGTGGATCAACTGAAGCGCCGGTCCTATGTGCGGGTCCGCCATCGCCCCCAGCCACCCGCCTTCTCCGGGGCCGAGCGACTTGATCCAGCTTCGCAACACCTCGACGAAGAGCACTTCAGTCAGACGTGAGAGCGCGGCGCCTTGTCCGGGACGCTCGAACGCCGCCTCGCTCACCATGCGTTGCAGGATCGCCTCGAGCCATCCTCCGTCTTCCGTCGGCTTCAGGAGAAGCAGGGGCGGAAGCAATTCCAAAACGCTACCGCGCGACGGCCGTGCCACAGTGAAATTACCACAGATCATCGTCGCGAGCGGCTGCCCGCCGCCTCCATGACGAACCAGGCCAAGACGCCCGGCTAGTCGATCGATGTCGACAATCTGTACCGGCTCCGTCCGGCTATCCGAGTAAATCACATGGGGCTCGCCACGCGTGACGACAACAAAGTCGCCCTCGGTCATGTGGAGCTCTCGTCCTTGTTCAAGCGCGAGGGTAGCCGAACCACGGCTGAGATAGTGGAACAGGGCATAGGGGCGCTTTGGCAAGGCGAGATTCCAGGGATGGCCGAGTTCGAAGTGGAACAGCAAGGTTCCGCCAAAACGAACGCGATCGAGCACTTCAGCGAGGATGTCCATCTTTCCGATGTTAATACGACGGACGGTCAGACACAATATTCGGACGATTGAGGCCTAACGTCCAAATGCTCCAACGTACTAGTTGATCGCAAGTCAGCCAACCGGTCGCGCGGCAACCATCACCCGAACGGCAGATGGGAGAACCGCGACTGTTGCCGACACGCCTGCCTTTCCCCGGACGCGCGTCGTCCGTCATCCCAACAGGAGCAATCAATGCGAAATCTTCTACTCTCAGTCGCCACCCTCCTCATGGCCGGCGCAACAATTGCCGCCCCCGCCCTATCAGCTCAACTGCCTAAAGGGGCGGCGCACAATATCGTGCTCGTCCATGGCGCTTTCGTCGACCAGACGAGCTGGAAGCCTGTTGCCGATATCCTCACGAAGAAGGGCTACAAAGTAACGCTCGTCGAAAATCCGCTCACCTCCCTTGAAGCAGACGTTGATGCCACCAAACAGGCGCTCGCGAGACAGAACGGCAAGACCGTCCTCGTTGGCCACTCCTGGGGCGGTGTGGTCATCACGCAGGCAGGTGACGATCCCAACGTCTCGGCGCTCGTCTACGTCTCCGCATTCGCGCCCGACGTAGGAGAATCTCTGGCGAGCCTGGCCAAGAGCGGTCCGGCAACCGAAGGCGCAGCGGCGATTCATCCCGACGAAAAGGGCAACCTCTACATCGATCCCAAAGTGTTTCCTTCAGCAGTTGCGGCTGACCTTCCTCCGGAGATCGCCGAATCCTTGGCAAATCATCAGCTCCCGTTGAACCACACGGCGTTCGAGGCTCCCGTCGACAAGGCAGCTTGGCACGACAAGCCGACGTTCTATGTGATCAGCACGAAGGACAAGGTCATCGCACCCGAGGTCCAGAAGATCTTCGCCAACAGGATGAAGGCACAGACGACGGAGGTCGCCGGCAGCCATGCCTCCCTGGTCGTCCACGCTAGGGAAGTCGCCGCGGTGATTGAAAAGGCCGCACTCGTGAAGTGACGATACCGCTCCCGGCACTTTCGTGCCGGGAGCACCGCGTGTGCTCGGCGGACTACGGAATGCCTTGGACCGCGAGCGGCTCAGACCTGGCCAAAACCGCACCAGCTACTCTCGCTCAATTGTTATTTTATGCCAAGCATCCGGAGGATGACATGACTGAGTTCGACACCGCGAGCCAGGACGACGCCACGCTAGAAACGGCGGCCACCCGTTACATCGAAGGCAGCGGTATCCGCTTTGCCTATCGCCGCCTCGGCCCATCGACCGGAACGCCGTTGGTTCTCCTGCAGCATTTCTCGGGCAACATCGATGCATGGGATCCCGCCGTCGTCAATGTCCTGGCCGCCGATCGACCGGTGATCGCTTTTGACAACGCCGGGGTCGGCCGCTCGACAGGACAAACGCCGGACAGTATCGAGGCGATGGCCCGAGACGCGGTCGCCTTTATCAACCTGCTCGGCCTCTCCCAAGTCGACCTGCTGGGCTTTTCCCTCGGCGGCTGCGTCGCGCAGCAGATCGCCGCCGAGCACGGAACGCTGGTCCGCAAGCTCATCCTCGTCGGCACCGCTCCGAGGGGCGGAGAGGAACACCTATTCGCGGTTCTGCAGGACGCGTTTTCCCAAACCGACGCGCCGGACCCCCGCCTGCCGCTATTCTTCACGAAGTCGTCCGCCAGCCAGTCGGCCGGCCGAGCGTTTCTGAAGCGGGCGAAGGCGCGTAAGGAAGATCGGGATACCGATAACGGCGGCGCGGTGACGGACCCGCAGGCCAAGGCGCTTACTACCTGGTGCGCCACACCTGATCCCGAGCACGCCATTCTGCGCGCCATCCGCCAGCCCGCCCTCGTGGTCAGCGGCAGCCACGACGCCATGTTGCCGGCGAACAACGCCTACGCAATGTTCAAGGCTCTAAGCAACGCCCAGCTGGTCCTCTATCCCGATTCCGGCCACGGCGCCCTGTTTCAGTACCACGAATTGTTCGTCAGCCACGTCCGGACCTTCCTGGAAGCGTAGTTCGGCGGCTGCATAATCCCGGCGCGATCGGTCGCACCCTTGTTCTTGAGAGCTGTTGCGGAGAAAGAAATGACAATCGCAAAGGTCGAGGTTGAGCGTTTCAGCCTGACGTGTTCCAAACCATTCGACGCCGTTGTGGCTGCGCTCAAGTCGGCGGTCGGGCAACCTGACATGGTCGAATTTTTCAAAGCGACGAGGGCTGCAAATTCCTTCTCGGATTTGGAGCGCGTTGTGCAAAACGGCCTAGGCCGCACAGGTCTCATGCTTTTCGCGGAATTCGACTTGGGTGCCATTCTGCGCCGCGAAACTGGACGCGACACTCCTAAGAGCATGCGGTTTTTGGTGGGCAATCCACTCATTATGAAAGAAATGGTCAAGCACGTTCCCGATGCTGGATCTTACGCCCCAGTCACAGTCCTTCTTGATCAACGTCCCGATGGTGTGCATGTCTCCTATGACAAAATGGAGAGTTATCTGCTCTCTTATGGTAGTTTGGAGGCTCTTGCTGTCGCCCGCAATCTTGATGCGAAAATCACAACCTTGTTACGCGAATGCGCAAACTAAACTCTCGTGATGACGCTTCAGACGGATGGAAGTGAGAGTCCGACCCTAAAACGCATGACCTCTCGCGATGCATGGCAACCATGGCGCGACGGCTTTGAGGAAAGGGGGCGCCGAAGCGACTGTGGGCTCGGTGACCACCACTTCGAACGACCGGTATGAGAGCGGTCGTCCACGCCTCGTTGCCTTTGGGTCAAGCTCGGCCGTTCAGAGTAGTTGGGTTCAACTCTAGCGCATCACCGGCTTGCCGAAGATCATGCGCAGGAATTCGTCCAGCCAGCGCTTGAGATGCATGTCCCAGATCAGCCGGCCGCCGAGATGATCGCGGCCGGGCTGCGCGCCTGGCAGCTCGAAACGGTGGGCGCCGCGCACCACCCAGCGCTGCATCATCATCCGGGTCAGTTCGCCATGGAACTGGATGCCCCAGGCATTGTCGCCATAACGGAAGGCCTGGTTGGGATAGGTCTCCGCCGTCGCCAGCAGCGTCGCGTCGCTGGGCAGCGAGAAGCCCTCGCGATGGAACTGATAGACCATGTCAGGCCAGTGCATCAGTTTCCTGCCGGCTTCGGTCGCCTTCAGCGGATACCAGCCGATCTCGACCAGCCCTTCGCCGTGACCCTCGACCTTGCCGCCGAGATGGTTGACCAGCATCTGCGCGCCCAAGCAGATGCCGAGGAACGGCCGGTTCTCCTTGAGCGGTATCTCCAGCCAGTTGGTCTCGCGGCGGACGAATTCGTCCTCGTCATTGGCGCTCATCGGCCCGCCGAACACCACCGTGCCGGCATGGCCATCCAGCGTTTCCGGCAGGACATCACCAAGCGGCGGACGGCGGATGTCGAGATCGAAACCCTCTTCCATGAGCATGTGGCCGACGCGTCCGGGGCTCGAATTCTCCTGATGCAACACGATCAGGATCCTGGGCTTCGAACTCGTTCTGGGCGGCATGGGAAGGCGAAAACCCTATTCGTCTGCGGATGTTCCGGTGGCGCCCGGTGCATGCGCCGCCGCCTTGCGGCGCGCTTCGATGCGGTCACGGCGTTCGACGCCGATCAACTCGGCGACGCGCCAGACGGTGTTGTCTTCCAACTCATGCAGTTCGCCATCGGCATAGACCACTTCCCACATCAGGCCGATGAAGGCCTTGCGCGCATCGGCATCGAGGTGACGCTTGAGCACGCTGGTGAAGGCATAGAGATCGATCGCTTCATTGTCGGCCCGCTCGCCGGCGGCGACCAGCGCTTCGAGTTCAGCGCCGCTGATCGAGTAGCTCTCGCCCAGCACCGCCTTGAACCGTTCCCACTCGACATCCTGGCGCACACCATCGGCATTCATCACATGGTAGAGAAGCGCCGACGCGGCGATGCGCGGGTCGTCCGTGCTGGCGCGCGTGCCGGAGCCGGTCGGCAAATCCTTCAGAAATGATAGAACGCGTTCAAACATCAATTCATTCCCAAATAGCCGGACAATCGACCCGGTTCAAAACAGGCGGAAGCGGCGCGGCGATTTTTCCACTTCCTCATCCGGATCGACGCCGGGATCGTCCGGCAACCGCGCAAGTTCCTCGGCCGGCTCGACGGCCTCGGCATCGGCCGGCACCGCGGCGAAGGCTGCCGCCGTGATCGGCCTGACTTGGTCCTCGTGGCTCTCGGCTTCCTTGCCCGCTGCCTCGCGCGGACCGGTGTCGTCGATCACCTCGACTGGCCTTTCACTGGCCGGCTTTGCCAGCGCTTCAATGACCGGTACCGGACTGGCTGGTGCATCATCGTGGCTGTCGATCAGCTGACCGAGCCGCTCCATCGGCGCGCGCCACTCGAAGGCATCGAGCCTGCCGGTGACCGGCGATACCGGCGCCCAGCGCTCGGAAACGACGCCGTCGGCGACCCAGGCCGGATCGCGTGGCGCCCGCACCGCCTTGGACAAGAGCTGCCGCACCTTGCCCTGGTCGCCGGTCTCGGCCTCCTCGATGTCGGCCAGGAGCAGATAGGCGCCCTCGCGGCGGTCCATCCTGATCGCGGCCTCGGCCTCGCGGCGGGCGGTCGAAAAATCCTGCGCGTCGAGAGCGGCGCGCGCCACCGTCATCGACGACTCCGCGTGGTTCTTCTTCATCTCCTGAAGCTTCTTCGCCCGGTTGAGGCGGTCGAGCACGGCATCGCCGGGCCTTGCATGGGTATAGAGTTCGGCGATCTCCGGGTGCGGCTCGGCCTTCCATGCCGTCTCGAGGATTTTCGAGCCCTTGCGAACGTCGTTCTGCTTGAACAGCGCCGCGGCGGCGGCAACGGCGGCGGGGGCGAAGTCCGGCCGCAGCCGGTTGGCCTCGATCGCCGCGGTCCTGGCAGCGGCTGGATCGCTGCCGGCGAGCGCCTGAGCCTTGGCGGTCAACAGCACGGCGCGACGGCGGTTGGCGGCGTCGCGTTCGATCTGCCGCGTCGATTTCTGCGCGTCGACCAGTTTCAGCGCCCCGTCCCAATCGCCGCGCGCGGTCAGCTCTTCCAGCGTCGATTCGGCCGCCCAGGCCAGTTGCGGTGCCACGGCGGCGGCGCGGCCGGCATAATGCCCGGCGGCGTTGCGGTCGCCGAGGCGTTCGGCTTCGAGATAGAGCCCGCGCAGGCCGAGCAGCCGCATTTCGGGATCGTCGAGCATGCTCTCGAATTTTTGGCGCGCGCCTTCATGATCGCCTTCGAGCAGCGAGGCTTGCGCCTCGAGCAGATGGATCAGCGGCTCCTGGTCGGAACGGATCAGCTTGGCCGCTTCCTTGGTCTTCTTGCGGGCCAGCGCGCCATCGCCGGCGCCGGCGGCGATCATGCCAGTCGACAGCGCCTGGTAGCCGCGGTCGCGGCGGCGCACGCGGAAATAGCGCGAGATTGTGTAGGGGCTGTTCCACAGCGACTTGACCAGCCACCAGAAGATCATCACCGCGGCCACGACGGCCACGACGGCCACCGCCGCCACCATCAGGCTGACCTGGTATTGATAGCCATTGAAGGTGACGACCATGTCGCCCGGCCGGTCGGCCAGCCAGGCAAAACCCAGTCCAAGCGCGAAAACGACGATGAGGAAGGCGAGCAGGCGGATCATTGTGTTGCCCTCATGCCTTCATCGCGCTGGAGATCAGTGCGTCCACTTGGGTTTCGACCTCGATGCGTGCCTTCAGTTTGCCGGCAAAGTCGGCGCCCGCTGCCTTGGCGGCTTGCGGCAGCGTATCATACTCGCTGAGCGCCTTGGCATAGTCGCCCTGATTGACCGCAACCTCGATGCGCGCGACGGTCTCCGGCGCGCCGGCACCCTCGACGGCGCCGATCGGCCTGACCTTGACCAGCGATTCGGCGCTCGACAGCAGGTTCTGCAGCAAGCCGGCATTCTCATCGACAGGCGTTGCGGCGGCGACCATCGCGTTGGCGGCGGCATCCATCTGCGATGCGATCTCGGTGCGGGTCGGAACACCCTTTTCGGCATAGGGGCGCAAGGTTGCGATCTCAGGCGCGTTGGGCGAGATCGCGGCAAACGTATCGAGTTCAGCCGCGAACGGCGCGCCGCGTTCGAGCGCCGACTTCAAAGCCGACGCGGCAATGGCGAGCGCGATCTTGGGCTGTCCAGCCTGCGCCTCCACCTTGCCGGAAAGCTGCGACACCGACTGTTCGAGCGCGGTGAGCCGGCCATCCTGTGCTGTCGCCGCCTCACCCGCTGATTTCACCAGCGCCTCGAGGCCAGCCAGTTTCTCGTTGAGCGGGCCGAGATCGACAGGAGCCGCGTTGCCGGCCTTGCCAAGCGCGGCGACCGCGGTTTCGATCTGCTTGACCTTGTCACCCAGTGCGGCAAGCCCGGCGGTGTCGCCCGCTCCGCCGGATTCGACCGTCGATTTCAGCGCCGCGATGTCCGTCTTGACCTGATCGAGCGCCGCCGACAGCCCGTCTACCTTGGCCGACGCGTCGGTGTTGCCACTTGTCTCCTTCAGCCCGGCAATCTCGGTCTTCAGTGAAGCGATCTCGCCATTGACGCCATCGAGCGAAACGCCGGAGCCGGAGCCAGGCGCGCCGAGCACCCCGGCGAATTGTAGGCCACCGGCGCCGACCAGCGCGATGACACCGCCGATGATGCCGGCAGCGATGCCGTTGAGGCCGCCACGCTTCGGCTGAACTGCCATCGATTCGCTCCTCGCCTCGGCTTTCCCCGGCGCCGCTTTGGTCTCGGCGGTCCTGGTGGTCTCGGCGGTCCTGGTGGTTGCGTCATCAAAGCCGTAGTCGAAGGCCTTGGCGCGGTTGGGCGGCGCATCCGAACCGGGATAAGGCAGCTCCGGTTCGGCGGCTTTGGCCCCGGTATCCGCCGGCGCGTCCGCTACAGCTGACCCTGCGTTGGTGGCATCGGCATGCTCCCAGGGCTCGAGATCGGTCTGGTCGGCATGCACCGGCTCTTCGGGAACCTCGGCCGGCGTTTCTTCGGCGCCCGCTTGCGGCCTGGCGGCTTCCTCGTCGGCGATGCGCGAGACTGCACCGGGCTCGAGTTCGATGGTCACCGGCTCCCGCCGGCTTTTCGAGTGTCGCATCTTCGGCGTCTTGACCATGCCTGGGCTCCGCAAAATTCGCTACGTCTCAACGCCGGGCGGCGCTTGATGGTTCAGAAAGGGTCTAGCACATCACCAAGCGGTGAAAAGGGGCGGTGTGATGACGCGGCTCAGCGCCGCGCCTGCAAAAGGGCCAGCAGCGTTTCCTCATCGGGCTGTTCGGCAATGCGGAGTCTCGCGCTGGCCGTACCGTCAAGGGCGGCGGCGATGCGCGCGGAAAGGGCGAAAAACCATGTTTTTTCAAAGAGCCTTTGCAGGGTGGGCCGCAAGGTCAGGGCCTGTAGCGCCTGAGCCGCCTTGGCCGAATAGAGCAGCACCGCGTCGGCGGGCTGGCCCGAGAGACGCGCAAGCACGGCTTCGTCCGGATAATCAACCGCGAGCGTGTCATAGGTCTCGACGGCCTGGACGTGAACACCAGCCGCTTCCAGCCTCTCTTCGAATGCTGGAAACCGCACCCGTCCACAGAGATAGACGATGGTCTTGCCCGGGACATCGCCGGCCAGGCTGTCGGCCAGGGCTTCGGCATCGCCTGGGCCTTCGCTGACGGACAAGAACCCTGCTTTGCGGGCGGCTTCCGCGGTCCTCTTGCCGACGGCATGACAGGGCAAGGCGGCAAGCGCCGCCATGATTTCTTTCGGCGCATGGCGCACGGCATTGGCGCTGGTGATGGCAACCGCCGCGGCGCCGGCCTCGGGCGGATCGGCAGCGACAGGCATTGCGACAGTCGCGGTGAGCGGCAACAGGATCGGCTCGAAGCCCCTGTCCCGCAGCAGCGACATCGTGCGCGATGCGCCCGGTTCCGGCCGCGTCACCAGAACGCGAAGCATCGTCAGGCCCAGCCGTCGAAGAACTTTTCGCCGGCCTTCGCCCGCACCGTTCCGGCGGCTTCCGCGCCGATGCGGGCGGCATCCTGGGCCGGGCCCCGCAGCTCGACTGTGTGCGACTGCGTGCCGTCGGGCGAGATGATCAGCCCGGCGAAAGACAGCAGTTCGGCCTCGATGACGGCATGACCGGCGATCGGCGTGCGGCAGGAGCCATCGAGTGCCGCCAGAAAGGCACGTTCGCAGGCCAGCGCCTGTCCGGTCGGCACATCATGGATGGCCGCCAGCATCTTGTCCGCGTTACCATCGCCGATGCGGCTCTCAATGCAGATCGCGCCCTGGCCCGGCGCCGGCGGGAAGATGTCGAGCGGCATCAGGTCGGTGATGACATGGTCGAGCCCGAGCCGCTTCAGCCCGGCATGGGCGAGGATCGTGCCGGCGGCGACGCCTTCGTCCAGCTTGCGCAGCCGCGTCTGCACATTGCCGCGAAACATCACCACGTCGAGATCCGGCCGCATCCTGCGGATCAGCGCCTGCCGCCGCAGCGACGACGAGCCGATTTTTGCCCCTTGCGGCAGGTCGGCGATGGTCTTCGCCGCCTTGCCGACAAAGGCATCGCGCGCGTCCTCGCGCGGCAGGAAGGCACTGAGTTCCAGACCGTCGGGCAGTTGTGTCGGCATGTCCTTCGACGAATGCACGGCGATGTCGATCCGGCGCGCGAGCAGCGCCTCCTCGATCTCCTTGGTGAACAGCCCCTTGCCGCCGGCTTCCGACAGCGGCCGGTCCTGGATGCGGTCGCCGCTGGTCGAGATGACGACGACCTCGAACGCCGCCGCCGGCAGGCCATGCGCGGCCATCAGCCGCGCCTGCGTTTCATGCGCCTGCGCCAGCGCCAGCGGGCTGCCGCGTGTTCCGATTCTCAAGATTGTTTGCATGGCGCGCGGTCCGTGATAACCCCCCGGGCAAATGGAGGTCTGTCGAGATTCAGGTCAGGCCGAGCCGAAAATGGTGGTTCCGGGAACCGGAGCGGGCGTACCTTCGGGTACGTGAGCAGCGCGGAAACCGCCATTTGCAGGCCGGCATCACCTGAATATCGACAGACCTCCTAACGGGGAAAGCCCGACGATACAATCTCTGGGGACAGCGACCAATTGATCCGCGTTCTGGGCATTGAGACGAGTTGTGACGAGACCGCCGCCAGCGTCGTGGCGCTGGACGGCGATGCCGCGCCAAAAATCCTGTCCAACATCGTGCTCAGCCAGATCGAGGAGCATGCCGCCTTCGGCGGCGTCGTGCCGGAGATCGCCGCGCGCGCCCATGTCGAGGCGCTGGACGGCATCGTCGAGGCTGCCCTTGCCGATTCGGGCGTCGACCTCGCCGACATCGATGCCATCGCCGCGACCGCCGGTCCCGGCCTTGTCGGCGGCCTGATTGTCGGGCTGATGACGGCCAAGGCGATCGCCGCCGCCGCGGGCAAGCCGCTGATCGCCATCAACCACCTCGAAGGCCATGCCTTGACCGCACGGCTGACCGACGGGCTCGATTTTCCCTATCTGCTGCTGCTGGTCTCCGGCGGCCACACTCAGATCCTCGCCGTGCGCGGCGTCGGCGACTATCAGCGCTGGGCAACCACCATCGACGACGCGCTCGGCGAAGCCTTCGACAAGACGGCCAAGATGCTCGGCCTGCCCTATCCCGGCGGACCAAATGTCGAACAGGCGGCACAGGCCGGCAATGCCTCGCGCTTTGCCTTTCCCCGTCCGATGAAGGGTTCGGCGCAGCCCGACTTCTCCTTCTCCGGTTTGAAGACCGCCGTGCGCCAGGCGGCGACCGCCATTGCCCCCTTGAGCAACCAGGATGTCGCCGACATCTGCGCTTCGTTCCAGGCGGCGGTCGCGGATGCGCTGGCCGACCGTGTCGCGCGTGCGCTTTCGCGCTTTCGCGAGACATTTCCGGGCAAAAAAACCCGGCGCTGGTCGTCGCCGGCGGTGTCGCCGCCAACCGCACCATCAAGGCGACGCTGGAACGCCAGTGCGCCGAGGCTGGCTTCACCTTCGTCGCGCCACCGCTGAAGCTTTGCACCGACAATGCGGCGATGATCGCCTGGGCCGGTATCGAACGGTTGCGCGAAGGCATGGCGCAGGAGAACGGGTTCGACTTCGTGCCGCGCTCGCGCTGGCCGCTGGACGGCATCTCGACGCCGATGGTCGGTTCCGGCCGGCGTGGAGCCAAGGCATGAATGATCGAGCCCTGAGCAGTCGAGACATGAGCAGTCCGGGCAAAACCGGCTGGCGCGTCACCGTCCTTGGCGGCGGCGCCTGGGGCACGGGGCTGGCGCTGGCCATGTTGCGCGCCGGCCATTCGGTGCGGCTGTTCGCGCGCGACCCGGAAACCGTCGCCTCGATCGGCCGTGGCGAGAACCCGCGCTATCTGCCCGGCATCGCCATCGCGCCCGGCATCGAGGCGACGAGCGACATCAAGGCAGCGCTCGCCGGCGCTGATTGCGTGCTGGCGGTGACGCCGGCGCAATCACTGCGGGCAACGCTGGCGCTCGCGAAAGACCGTTTGCCGCGCGGTATTCCGCTCGTTCTCTGCGCCAAGGGCATCGAGCGCGACACTGGCGCCCTGCTGTCGGCGATCGTCGAGGAAGTCTTGCCGCAAAATCCTGTCGCCGCCCTGTCGGGCCCGAGCTTCGCCACCGATGTCGCCCGAGGCCTGCCGACGGCGGTGGTGGTGGCTGCCCGCGACGAAGCTCTGGCCGCCGACCTTGCCGCCCGCTTTTCCGCCGAGAACCTGCGCTGCTATTCGAGCAACGACCTCATCGGTGTCGAGATTGGCGGCGCCTTGAAGAACGTCTTCGCCATCGCCGCCGGCGCGGTCACCGGCGCCGGGCTTGGCGCCAGCGCCCAGGCCGCCATGGTGACGCGCGGTTTTGTCGAGCTGCGCCGCATCGGTGCTGCTTTCGGCGCCGGGCCCGAAACCCTGATGGGGCTTTCCGGCCTCGGCGACCTGCTGCTCACCTGCTCCTCCGCCCAATCACGCAACTTCGCCTATGGGCTGGCGCTCGGGCAAGGCAAGCCGCTGGCCGGACTGCCGCTCGCCGAGGGCGTGCCGACGGCGGCAATCGCTGCCCGCATCGCCAGCGAGCGCAACATTGATGCGCCGATCATCACCGCCGTTGCGGCCATTCTGGACGGCACCATCACCATCCAGCAGGCCGTGACCGCCTTGATGACCCGGCCGCTGAAGACCGAAACCAACGATTGATCCCCACGACTTTGATCCAACGACCAGGAGAAGACCATGCTGTTTGCTTTGATTTGCAAGGACAAGCCCGGAAGCCTGCAGGTGCGCCTCGACACGCGGCCCGCGCATGTTGCCTTTCTGGAAGGATTGAACGGCGACAAGAAGCTGGCTTTTGCTGGTCCGTTCCTTGATGCCGAAGGCAAGCCCGACGGCAGCCTCGTGGTCGTCGAGGCGCCGGACTTGGCCGCGGCCCAAGCCTTGTCGGCCGCCGACCCCTACGCCAAGGCCGGGCTGTTCGAAAGCGTCGAAATCCGCCAGTGGAACTGGACGTTCAACAAGCCGGCGGCTAGTTAATTCCGGTCGCTGGCGAGCGAACGCCAGAGCAATTCCAGGAAAAGTGTGAAACGGTTTTCCGTCCGCAATTGCGTCAAGACAAAGAGTCTAGGAGGAGCAAATGAACTACTGGCTGTTCAAATCCGAACCCTCGGTCTTCTCCTTCGAGGCGTTGAAGGCCAAGGGCAAGGCCGGCACGCAATGGGATGGGGTGCGCAACTACGCCGCGCGCAACAACATGAAGGCGATGCAGATCGGCGATCTCGGCTTCTTCTACCATTCCAACGAGGGGCTCAACGTGGTCGGCATCGCCGAAGTCTGCGCGCTTGCCCATCCCGACACCACGTCGGACGATCCGCGCTGGGAATGCGTCGACATCCGCGCCTTCAAGGATGTGCCGAACCCGCCGACGTTGGAACAGGTCAAGGCCAACCCGAAGCTTGCCGAAATGGCGCTGGTGCGGCTCGGGCGGCTTTCGGTGCAGCCGGTGACGCCGGCCGAGTGGAAGGAAGTCTGCCGCATGGGCGGCCTGACACCCGCCCCGTGACGGCGCTCACGCCAAACAGCGCCAAGCAGTTCATCCTCGACAACACGGCGCTGATGGCGCCGCCGCATGTGCCGGAGCTTCTTCTGCACCTTGCCGACGAAGCCCATGATCTGTGGCAGCGGACCGAGGACGAGCTGGTCGAGATCGGGCTGCCACCGCCCTTCTGGGCATTTGCCTGGGCCGGTGGCCAGGGTCTTGCGCGCTATGTCATCGACAATCCCGATACAGTGCGGGGCAAGCGCGTGCTCGATTTCGCTTCCGGCTCCGGCCTTGTCGCCATCGCCGCCGCCAAAGCGGGTGCCGCCGAGGTGGTCGCCACCGACATCGACCCGTTCTGCGCGACCGCGATCCGTCTCAATGGCGAGGCCAACGGTGTCCTGATCGACTTCCTCGGCACGGATTGCATCGGGACCGACGCGGGCTGGGACGTGATCCTGGCCGGCGACGTCTTCTATGACAAATCCTTCGCCGACCGGTTGATGCCGTGGTTCGCGACACTCAAAGCGCGCGGCGCCGAGATCCTCGTCGGCGATCCCGGCCGGTCGTATATGCCGAAGACGGGGCTGGAACCGCTCGCGGTCTATCAAGTCGCCGTCACACGGGCCTTGGAAGATTCCCTGGTCAAACGCACGACCGTCTGGCGGTTTGCTTGACGCCGTCGCCGAACAGGCGTTTCCATCAATCTGCATCTGGAGGGGAAGCTCATGGATTTTTCAGCGGTGAACTGGCTGGCGGTGATCGCCGCGGCCGTGCTGGCGTGGCTCTTCGGCGCCGCCTGGTACATGGCCTTGAGCAAGCCGTGGCTGAAGGCCGCAAAACTCGATCCGGCGACAATGAACAGATCGCCGCTGCCCTTCGTCATCAGCTTCATCGCCGAACTGGTCATGGCGTACATAATGGCCCTGGTCGTCGGGGCGATGACCGGCGGCGAGCCGACATGGCTCGCCGGACTGGTCTTCGGCTTCGTGCTGTGGCTGGGTTTCGTCGCGACAACGCTCTCGGTCAACCATCGCTACGAGAATTTCGGCTGGGACCTGACCCTCATCGACGGCGGCCACTGGCTGGGCGTGCTGCTGATCATCGGCGCTGTGATCGGCTGGTTCGGCGCCGCGGCAAGCTGAATGAACGGCGGTGCTTTGATGCTGGCGGATGAGTCCGGATTTCCTCGCGACCTGGTGTTCACCCGGGTCTGTCACGTCAAGCAGGGCTACGAGGACCGGCGCCGGCACATCGTCAAGGAGTTCGGGCGGCGCGGGGTTCCCGTTTACTTCTACACCGACTGGGACCAGCCGGAGGTCACCCCGGACATCCGCGCCGAACTGATTGCCCCCGACTTTGTCCACCCGGCGCGTGTCTCGCTGGCGCTGAAGCATGTCGGCATCTGGCGCGATTTCCTCGAGACCGACCTGCCCTATTGCCTGGTTTTCGAGGACGACGTGTTCCTGGCCCGCGACTTTGTCGCCAAGTTCCGGCAAGGGCTGACCGAACTCGGCGACCCCACGCGCAAGGCCGTCATCTATCTTGGCAATGGCAGCAACTACTACACGCCGATCTGGAAATTGCGCAGGGGCCAGAAGCTTTATCCGGCGCTCCATGCCAGATGCGCCGATTCCTACCTCATCACCCGCCCTGTCGCCGAAGCCCGTTGCGGCTGGATCGCCCAGAACAAGATATCCAGGCCGATCGATCATCAGATCGAACAAATGGACGACGAACTGGGGATTGAAATGCTGTGGTTCGAACGGCCGATTGCCGAGCAGGGCAGCGAAAACGGCGCTTTCCCGACCTCGGTCGCCGGCAAATCGCATCCGCTGCTGTACAAGAAACTGCAATGGAACTGGAAGAAGTACAACCGCATGATCTTCGGCCACAACGCCCGCTCTTGAGCGAAAGGACAGGCGACGGCCGTGCCTATGCCTTGTCCGTGGTTCGCGTCTTGGCCACTTCCTCAAGAATCCATTCGCGAAAGGCGACGATGCGGGGATCGTCAGCCGTGGCCTGGGGATAGACCAGGAAGTAGGCGAACTCCGGCGCGACCCTGATGCTGAGTTCGAAGGGCCGCACCAGCCGGCCCTCGGAAAGGTCGTTTGCCACCATGGCGAAATCGGCGAGCGCGACGGCGTTGCCGTCGAGCGCCGCCTGGACCGCATCCGTGGACGTCCCGAAGACGACGGTGCGACTGTCGTCGAAATCATCGACACCGGCCGCCGCCATCCACATCCGCCAGTTCGGCCATGTAACGCCTTGGCGCGCCCATTCGATATGGGCCAGCGTATGGTTGAAGAGATCGCGCGGCTCCCGCAAGGGCGGTCCGGATTTCAACAGGCTCGGGCTGCATACCGGAATGATGATGTTGTCGAACAGGCGGTGCGCGCAAAGCCCCGGATATTTGCCGGCGCCGAAGCGGATGCCGACATCGACATCGTCGAGGTCGAAATCGCGCAATCCGTAGGCGATGTCGAATCTGAGCTCGATGCCCGGCCTTTGCTTGCGGAAATCCTCGACGCGCCGCATCAGCCATTTGGCCGCGAACTGCGCGTCCAGTGTCACCTTCAGGAATTCCGTCCCGCGCGCCATCTTGCGCGCCCGCATGGCGGCACGGCCAAGCAGGTCGAGCGCGTCGGTCGCGGCCTCGAACAGCACCGTGCCCGCCTCCGTCAGCCGGATGGTGCGGCTGGTGCGAGTGAAAAGCACGATGCCGAGCTGATCCTCGATTTCCTTGATCTGGTGGCTGACGGCGGCCGGCGTCAGGCCGATCTCGTCGGCGGCGCGAGTGAAATTGAGATGCCGGGCCGCCGCCTCCAGTGTCCTGAGCGCCCGGGTTCCCGGCAGCAGGGTTGCCATCAAAGCGTGACCTGGTCGAAGCGGTCCATGGCGTTTCCATCCTCAAATAAAACTTGATGATGGGGAAAAAACTACTCGTTTCCTGCTTGGATTTCAATCGGGCAAGATGCGTGTACCGAAACACCATCAAACCGGATTTGATGTCCGGTGAACGGATCATGTCATGTCGCACATCGCTCTCAACCCTGCTCCTGCCCGGCCGGCCTGGCTGACTGCTACCCTCGACTGGCTGCGTCAAGCCAGGGTCGCGATCAACCTTCCGCGTCAGAACGTCGAGGACCTGTCCGATCGCCAGCTGCGCGATGTTGGCGCCCGGCGCAAGGACATTGCGCGGGCAATGGACCGCGAGATGGGCCGGCTGGGTCTTCTCGACATCGGCTGGCAGCGTCCCAAGGAATAGGCAGTAGAAAGTAGGGCAGCAGGGCAAATCAAGCCGGCACCGGCGCCTACCGCCTATTTCCTATCTCACTACCCTCAACACCGTACGATCCGACAGCAGCGGCAAGAGTCGCGCCATCGTACGTGCCGTCACCGCGACGCAGCCTTGCGTCGGCGTGAAACCGGGGCGCGCCAGGTGGAAGAAGATGGCGCTGCCGCGCCCACGCCGGCGCGGCGATAGGTTCCAGTCGAGCACCAGGCAAGCGTCATAGAGCCGGTCGTCGCGCCGCATGCGTTCATGGCTGGCGCCGTAGGGGATCTTGACGGGCCGGTTGTAGTTGCGATCGTCAGGCACTTCGCACCAGCCGAGATCGGGCCCGATGGGCGTCATCGCCAGGCGGGTCTTGCGGCCGCCAGAGAACTGATCTCCCCGGAAATAGCCCGACAGGATCCGCATCGAGGCGAGCGGCGTGGCGCCGTCGCCTTCGCGCTTGTCGGCCGAGATGCCGCCACGTCCCAGTGCACAGGCAAACACCGTTGCCCCAGCCTGCAGCAGGCCCTGGCTTGGATGGCCGGGCCTGGGCCGCACGGTCAGCACGCGCAGCCCTTTTGGCAAAAATGCGCCGGCTGCATTGCGCTCGCGTTTTTTCTTGTATGATCGTGCCACGGAACAAATCACTGTGATCGGCTGTTGTGCCGGTCAGCTTCCGCATAAAGAGGCAGTGGTCAACTGAATTTTCTTTTCAAAACAACGGATTGATCCATGACTTCACGCACCATCCTGATCGTCGACGACGATGACGACCTGCGCGGCACGCTGGTCGAGCAATTGTCCCTTTACGAGGAATTCGACGTGCTGCAGGAATCGACTGCGGCAAAAGGCGTCACCGCGGCGCGCGGCGGCCTCATCGATCTGCTCATCATGGATGTCGGGCTGCCCGACATGGATGGCCGCGAGGCGGTGAAGATCCTGCGCAAGGGCGGCTACAAGGCGCCCATCATCATGCTGACCGGCCATGATACCGATTCCGACACGATCCTTGGTCTCGAGGCCGGGGCCAACGACTATGTGACGAAGCCGTTCCGCTTCGCCGTGCTGCTTGCGCGCATCCGGGCGCAATTGCGCCAGCATGAACAGAGCGAGGATGCCACCTTCTCGGTCGGCCCCTACACCTTCAAGCCCAGCCAGAAACTGCTGATCGACCCGCGCGGCGCCAAGGTGCGGCTGACGGAGAAGGAAGCCTCGATCATCAAATATCTCTATCGCGCCGACCAGAAGGTGGTGACGCGCGATGTGCTGCTCGAGGAAGTCTGGGGCTACAATTCCGGCGTCACCACGCACACGCTGGAAACCCATGTCTACCGGCTGCGCCAGAAGATCGAGCGTGATCCTTCCAATGCGGAAATTCTTGTGACAGAAAGCGGCGGCTACAAGCTGGTTCCTTAAACATTTCATTATCCAATGAGCGGCCGGGGCGGGGCTGCTTTCGGGTACGATCCTGGTGGAGGGGGTTCTGGATCGACTCGCAGAGGAGGGATTGGACTGACCGTTCGGGGACACAGCTAGATGGCGCTGGATGACGACATCCGCATCCTGTCCGCCGTGAGGCTCTTCGAGGGCTTCACGCAGGAACAGTTGCGCCTGCTCGCCTTCGGCGCCGAGACAACCCTGCTGCAGGCCGACCACAAGCTTTACCGCGAGGACGACGAGGCCGATTCGGCCTATATCGTGGTCAGCGGGCGCATCGTGCTCTATCGCGAGCAGAGTGGCAAACGCATCCCGATAGGCACGGCCGGCCCCGGCACCATGCTGAGCGAAATGGCATTGATCGCCGACACCAACCGGCTGACCAGCGCGTCGGCCGAGATCGATTCGGAAGTGATACGGCTCAGCCGCAAGATGTTCCGCCGCATTCTCGAGGAATACCCGGAAGTCGCGGTGCAGTTGCATCAGCGCATCCTGGAGGATTTCCAGGCATTGATCCGCCGCATCGAGAAGCTGGCCCCGCGCTTTTCCGGGTAGGCGCTCATGGACTTCCAGCTGCTTCGCGCCACCGAGACAGACCTGCCCTTCATCATGGCCACCGAACGGCGCCAAGGCTATGACGCCTTTGTCGGGCGTTGGGACGAAGCGCGTCACCGCGAAGCCATCGTCGACGGCAGCCATGCCTATTTTGTCGGTGTCGACGGCTCGGCGCCGGTAGGCTTTGCCATCCTTCGCCAATGGGCCTCGGTTGAGCGCGTGACACTGGTCAAGCGCATCGCTGTCGTCGCTCCGGGACAGGGCCATGGCAGGGTGCTGCTGGCCGCCGTGGTCGACCGGGTTTTCGCCGAGACCGATGCCCATCGACTTTGCATCGGCCTGTTCCCCGACAACCATCGCGCCCGGCGCGCCTACGAGGCTGTCGGCTTCATGGCCGAAGGCATTGCGCGCGGCAGCGCGTTTTTCCACGGCGTGCATCGCGATGAGCTGGTCATGGCGCTGCTGCGGCCTGACTGGGAACAGCGCCGATCCCAGGCGTCTGAAGCTAGTCCAGGTTGAACCGCGCGATCACCGGCACATGGTCCGACGGCCGCTCCCAGCCGCGCGCCGGGCGCAGGATCTCGTAGCCGGCAAAAACGGGCACCAGATTCGGCGACGACCAGACATGGTCGAGCCGCCGGCCGCGGTTCGACGCTTCCCAGTCCTGTGCGCGATAACTCCACCAAGTGTAGAGCTTCTGCTCGTGCGGCACGTTGAGCCGCATCAGGTCGACCCAGTTGCCGGCCAGCCGCATTGCCTCGAAACTCTCCGTCTCGACCGGCGTGTGGCTGACCACGTTGAGCAGCTGCTTGTGTGACCAGACGTCGTGCTCGAGTGGCGCGATGTTGAGGTCGCCGACCAGCACCGAGCCCGACACCTCGTCATGCTCGGCCCGGATGGCGTTCATCTCGGCAACGAAATCGAGCTTGTGCTTGAACTTCCTGTTGATGACGGGATCCGGTTCGTCGCCACCAGCCGGAACATAGAAATTGTGCAGCAGGATCGCCTTGCCGCCGGCCCGCACTGTCACCGACAGGTGGCGGCTGTCCTCGATCTCGCAGAAGCGTCGCTTCTCGACCACCTCGATGGGTCGCCGAGCCACCGTCGCGACGCCGTGATAGCCCTTCTGGCCATGGAAGGCGATGTGCTCGTAGCCGAGCTTGCGGAACGCCTTCTCGGGAAACAGCTCGTCGGGAACCTTGGTTTCCTGCAGGCAAAGCACGTCGGGCGCATGCTCGGCGAGCAGGCGTTCGACGATCGGCATGCGCAAGCGGACGGAATTGATGTTCCAGGTGGCGATGGAAAAGGGCATTGGCAATCCAGGACAGCGTACGACCAGCCGGAACCGACGGGCCCTGACGGAGAAGACGCCTTTTGACGGGGTCAGTCCGGGAAACTGCCAGCCGCAAGCCGCAAAGACAAGCCGGGCCACGCCCTGCGAGGCGCGGCCCGGTGCTTTCCACAGCTATTGGAGCGATTGGCCCCAATGCATGTCGACCAAAGGTGGTCCCGGTCTGTGAAGAACGACATCCGTAAAAACAAAGACCTGGAGCGCGTCGCCTGGATCCTCTCAACCGCGACGCGCCTTCAGCGCGACTTGGTGTTGGTGTTGAGCTCGCGGTTGGCGGTGTAGTCGATGGCAAAGGTGTCAGGCGCGAAGCTGACGCCTTCCTTGGTGTTGAAGATCATCACCGTGGTGTCCTTGCCCTGCGCGTCGGTGATCGTCCATTGGCGCAAATCATAGGTTTTCGGATCGAACATCATCGTGATCCTGGCATTGCCGAACACCGACTTGTCGGCGAGCTGGATGGTGGTGAGGTCGTCTTCTTCCTTGACGCTTTTGACGCGGTCGCCGGAGAGGTCGATCCTGTTGTCGAGCAGCAGCTTCAGCGGCGTCTTCGACAGCGGATAGAGATCGGATGTGTTGAGCTTCTTGTTCAGAATGACCACTGACTTGCCGTCTGAAATCACCTTGAAATTCGAGGCACCGTCATAGTTGAAGCGGATCTTGCCCGGCCGCTCCAGGAAAAACTTGCCGCCGGTCTGCTCGCCCTTGGGGCCGAACTGCACGAATTCGCCGCTCATCGATTTGACCGAGGAAAAATGGTCGGCGATCTTCTGCGCCGCCGATGGCACGGCCGCCTGCGCCGAGGCCAGCAACTGGAACCCGGGCATCACATTGAAAGCCGCGGCCCCTGCAAACGCCAGGCCAAGGCCAAGCAGCTGGCGCCGGCTGGGAGCGAGATCGCTGAGCACTGAAGGAGCATTTTTCATGTCGGTCACTCTCATCTGATTCCTGAGTTGTTCTGGTCCTTGGACCCCCAGTTGGGCTGAAGTTTGGCGGGTCGTGCGCTCCCTCAGTCACTTCAACGCCCTGAAAGGTTCAAGGTTGCCGGACAGGACGATGTCGCGAAGGCCAGGCCTCCTGTTCAGAACTTGTCGTCCTCGGTCGGCACCAGGATCTCGCGCTTGCCGGCGTGGTTGGCCGGGCCGACGATACCTTCCTTCTCCATTTTCTCGATGATCGAGGCGGCGCGGTTGTAGCCGATACCCAGCCGGCGCTGGATATAGCTGGTGGAAGCCTTGCCGTCGCGCAGCACCACGGAAACCGCCTGATCGTATGGATCGTCGGAATCCTCGAAATTGCTGTTGCCACCGCCATTTCCCGAGCCCCCCTTGCCGGACGGCTCGTCGTCGTCCTCGCCGTCGTCCTCGGTGATGGCGTCGAGATATTCAGGCACGCCCTGCAGTTTCAGATGCGCGACGATCCTTTCGACCTCTTCATCGGCGACAAACGGGCCGTGCACGCGCTGGATGCGTCCGCCGCCAGCCATGTAGAGCATGTCGCCCATGCCGAGCAGCTGCTCGGCGCCCTGCTCGCCCAGGATGGTGCGGCTGTCGATCTTCGACGTTACCTGGAAGGAGATGCGGGTCGGGAAATTGGCCTTGATCGTGCCGGTGATGACGTCGACCGACGGGCGCTGCGTGGCCATGATGACATGGATGCCAGCGGCACGCGCCATCTGCGCCAGGCGCTGCACGGCACCTTCGATGTCCTTGCCGGCGACCATCATCAGGTCGGCCATCTCGTCGATGATAACGACGATATAGGGCATCGGCTCGAGATCGAGATTCTCGGTCTCGTAGATCGCCTCGCCGGTCTGGCGGTCGAAGCCGGTCTGCACGGTGCGCGAGATCTTTTCGCCCTTCTTGTCCGCCTGACTGACACGGGCATTGAAGCCGTCGATGTTGCGCACGCCGACCTTCGACATCTTGCGGTAGCGGTCCTCCATCTCGCGCACGGTCCATTTCAGCGCCACCACCGCCTTCTTCGGATCGGTGACCACCGGCGTCAACAGGTGCGGGATGCCGTCATAGACCGAGAGTTCCAGCATTTTCGGATCGATCATGATCAGCCGGCACTCTTCCGGCTTCAGCCGGTAGAGCAACGACAGGATCATGGTGTTGATGGCGACCGATTTGCCCGAACCGGTGGTGCCGGCGACCAGCACGTGCGGCATCTTGGCGATGTCGACGATGACCGCCTCGCCATTGATGGTCTTGCCCAGCGCCAGCGCCAGCTTGGCCTTGGTCGTCTCGAAGTCACGGCTGGCCAGGATTTCCCGGAGATAGACGGTTTCGCGCTTGGCGTTCGGCAGTTCGATGCCGATGGCGTTGCGGCCGGGCACCACGGCGACGCGGCAGGCGATCGCGCTCATCGAGCGCGCGATGTCGTCGGACAGGCCGATGACGCGCGACGATTTGATGCCGGGCGCCGGTTCGAGCTCGTAGAGGGTGACCACCGGACCGGGGCGGACGGCGATGATCTCGCCCTTGACGCCGAAATCCTCCAGCACGCCCTCGAGCAGGCGCGCGTTCTGCTCCAGCGCATCCTTGGACAGGCTGGCATCGCGCACCACGTTCTTCGGCTCGGACAGGAAATGCAGCGACGGCATTTCGAACTTTTCCGAACCGATGAGCGATGTCTGCGCCTCGCGCTGGACGCGGGCGCCGGGAGCCGGGCGCGGAGCCGGCGCCTCGACGCGGGTGGCGGCATCGGAGCGGAATTGCTGGACCCTGGCGGTCGGCGCCGCCCGCCGCTGGCTGGCGGGTTCGAAATCCAGGTCGTCATCGGCTTCGAACACATCGGCATCGTCGGGGTCTAGCGAGGCGCTGCGGTCATTGACCATGGCGGCGAAGAATTCCGGCTCGACGCGGGCGCGGCCGTCCTGGCTCATCCGCGATTCGGCGAACTCGGCCGATTCGACCCGTTCGGCGGCGCGCCGCCGGCCGTGGAGCGCTGCTCCATCTCCGGCTCGTACTCGTCCCGCTCCTGCCTGCGGCGCACGGCGCGGCGGTGCATCCAGGCGCGCAGTGAAAGCCACCAGTGGGTGATGGCGCCAAGCGCCAGAATGCCTTCGTCGCCCTCGTCCTCGTTATCGTCGAACAAAAGATCGTCCTCGCGCGGATCCGCGGCCGGCTCGTCCTCCATGACGGCGAAGCCGTTCTTGCGTCCGATCAGCGCCGAACCATGGGCGAAGAGCCACAGCGCCGGTGCCGCCAGCAAGATGGAGATGATGCTGGCGACCAGCCCGGTCGGATAGCCGCCGATGACAACGGCGGGGATCTTCAGCACCATGTCGCCGAACACGCCGCCGAGGCCGGTCGGCAGCGGCCAGGTCTTCGGCGGCACCACGCAGCCGGCCATGGCAGCGGCCAGCAGGGCAAAGCCGAACCAGGACAAGCCGCGCTTGGGCAGCCTGTCGACGCCGCGCGCCGAAAAAGCAGGAATCCCCAGATGACGGCCGGCACCAGCGCCGCGACGGCGGCGAGGCCGAAGAACTGCATGGCAAGGTCGGAGAACACCGCGCCGGCATAGCCCATGGCGTTGGTGACGGTGTTGTTTGTCGCGTGCGAGAAACTCGGATCGGCGACGTTCCATGTGGCAAGGCTGGCGACGCCGAAGGCGACCAGCGCGAACAGTCCCGCCCCGACCAGCCGGCCGACCTGACGCCGCGCGAACGCCTGCATGCCGTGCCCCGTATCGGTTAGCGCGAGCGGTGCTGAAGCCCCTGAACGCATGCTCTTCCCCGTCTGTCATTGCCTCACGCGGGTGCATGGCGCACTCCGGCAGATTCGGATGTCAGACTATCGGTGGGAAGGTTAAGGGCGCATTAACCATGGCTTTTTACCGGCGCCTCCTTCCAGAGCGAAGATGGCGGGCCGCGAAGCCCGCCACCTTTTCATGGCAACAGCGAAACGACCAGGCCCGTCCGGACCCGATCTGCGCAATCACTTGTGACCGGCATATGCCATCAGGTTGGCGCAGAATTCGGCGTGAGGCTTGCTCATCGCCGCGTCCTGGCATTCCTTCATCATCAAGTCCTGCTTGTCCTTGGCCGTCGAAGCCCAGGCCGCCTTGAAATCCGCCTCGGACTTCATGGTCTTCATGCCGGTATCGGTGAAGAACGGCGCCATATTGTCAGGTTCGTCAAGGGCGCCTGCCAACGCAACGCCACTGACCATGGAAAGAGCGAGTGCCCCGAGGAAGATGTTCTTGAGTTTCATGAGATGATTTCCTTCCCTGTCGTTTTGTACGAGCGTCAGAACGACGATCGTCCTCAAAGTACGGGGCAAGGGCGGTCGATGTTTCTTCAGAAATCTTCTTCACGCGAACGTGATTGCACGAACCAGGGCATAGCCGGAACGTTTTGCCAAAAAAGAGGCCCGGATGCGATCCGGGCCTCAATGCGTGAACTCCTTTCGGGAGCGTCACGACGGGATCTCTTGAAGCAATTCCGGGAAAAGTGCGCAGCGGCTTTCCGTTCGGAATTGTCTAAAGTCAGACAGGGCCGGCGGGAGGAGGGTTCCGCCGGCCCCGTTGGCTAAGCTGGCCTCACGGCACCACTTCGCCATGCTGGGAGATGTCGAGGCCTTCGACCTCTTCCTGCGTCGTCGGACGCAGGCCGACCAGCGCCTTGACGATGTAGAGGATCACGAAGGTGGCAATCGCGGTCCAGATGATGGTGACCGCGACGCCGTAGATCTGCTTGCCGAGGGAAGCACCCGACGACAGGCTGTTGATCGCCGGATCGGCCAGCACGCCGGTGAGCAGAGCGCCGATGACGCCGCCTACGCCGTGCACGCCGAAGGCATCGAGCGAGTCGTCATAGCCGAACATGTGCTTCACCTTGACCGCCGAGAGGTAGCAGACGACGCCGGCGACGATGCCGACGATGAAGGCGCCGGTCGGGTTGACGAAGCCGGAAGCCGGGGTCACCGCGACCAGGCCGGCAACGGCGCCCGAGATGATGCCGAGCACGGAGGGCTTCTTGGCGACGATCCATTCGGCGAACATCCAGGCCAGCGCCGCGGCCGCGGTGGCAACCTGGGTGTTGAGCATGGCAGCGCCGGCGAGGCCGTCGGCCGCGAGCTCCGAACCAGCGTTGAAGCCGAACCAGCCGACCCATAGCAGCGAAGCGCCGATCACCGAATAGACCAGGTTGTGCGGCGCCATGTTGGTGGTGCCGTAGCCTTCGCGCTTACCAAGCACGAGCGCGCAGACGAGACCGGCGACACCGGCGTTGATGTGGACGACCGTGCCGCCGGCGAAGTCGAGCACGCCAGCCGTGCCGAGGAAGCCGCCACCCCAGACCCAATGCGCGATCGGCACGTAGACGACAAGCAGCCACAGCGCCATGAAGATCAGCAGCGCCGAGAATTTGAAACGTTCGGCGAAGGCGCCGGCAATCAGTGCCGGGGTGATGATGGCGAAGGTCATCTGGAACATCGAGAAGACGAATTCAGGAATGTTCGCGACGCCCGGCAGCCACAGCGAGGCAGTGGTGATGCCGTGATGGAAGAATTTCGAGGTGCCGCCGAGATAGCTGTTCATGCCGCCGCCGTCGGAGAAGGCCAGCGAGTAGCCGAACATGAACCACAGCACCGTCACCAGGCAGGTGATGGCAAAGCTCTGCATGATGGTGGCCAGCACATTCTTCTTGCGCACCATGCCGCCGTAGAACAGCGCCAGGCCCGGGATGGTCATCATCAGCACCAGCGCCGTCGAGGTCAGCATCCAGGCGGTGTTGCCGGTATCGAGCACCGGGGTGGGAGCGGCAGCCGGCGCGGCCGCGGGGGCCGCTTCCTGTGCGAAGGCGGCAACCGTGCCCAATGCTGCGAGAGCGAGCGAACCCAAAAGGGCGGCGCGTCCCGTCGTCTTCAAGGTGGAAGGAATATTCATTGAACTCTCCATTGGAATACGTTTTCGCCGCTCAGAGCGCGTCGGTGTCTGTTTCGCCGGTACGGATGCGCACCGCCTGGTCGATGCCGAAAACGAAGATCTTGCCATCGCCGATCTGGCCGGTCTTGGCCGCAGCGGTGATGGCTTCGACGGCCTTGTCGACCATGTCGGAGCTGACCGCGACCTCGATCTTGATCTTCGGCAGGAAGCTGACCGCGTATTCCGCCCCACGATAGATTTCCGTATGTCCCTTCTGACGCCCGTAGCCTTTGACTTCGGTGACGGTCAGGCCTTGGATGCCGACGGCGGTAAGCGCTTCGCGTACCTCGTCGAGCTTGAACGGCTTGATGATTGCCATCACGATTTTCATAAGGTTTCACCCTTTGCTGTTGCGGTCCCCCGCGTTTGCACGACTGCACCGATCCCAAGGAGAGCCGGAGAGTGCCCTCGAGGATTCAAGCTCCGTGCCAGTTGCCGAAGCAGTGCATTAACCTATTGTAAACAAAGGGATTGAGGCGATCGTAGGCAGAAGGTGCCGGTATCTGCGGCACGGCATGTGCTTAAAAATTATGCAATTTTTCGAAATTGCCTAATTTGCCGGCTTTAGCGGCGTGATCCCGAAAGTGGGTCCCGGTTTTCGGAAAAGATCATGCCCAACAAGAAGCTGCCATCACGGTGCTCAACGCCTGAGCCGGATCAACCCTTCCTGGGCCATCGAGGCGATCAGCGTGCCGTCGCGGGCATAGAGGGTGCCGCGGCTGAAACCGCGCGATCCGGAGCTTGACGGGCTGTCCTGGGCGTAGAGCAGCCAGCCGTCGAGCGCATGCGGCCGGTGGAACCACATCGAGTGGTCGAGGCTCGCCGCCTGGATATCGGGATCGAAAAGACCGCGCCCATGCGCGAAGGTCGACGTGTCGAGCAGCGTCATGTCGGACAGGTAGGCGAGCAGCACCGACTGCAGCGCGCGGTCGTCGGGAACCGGCCCGGCAAGGCGGATCCAGACATTCTGCCGGGGCGGCAGCTTGTCGCGGCTTTCATAGTGCTGGAGATTGACCGGACGCAGCTCCAGCGGCCGTTCCCGTGCCCAGAAGCGGCGCACCGCCTCCGGTACACGTTCGGCCTTCTCAAGCAGCTGCCGCTGCGTCTGCAGCCCTTCCGGCGGCGGCACGTCGTCGGGCAGGGCGAACTGGTGCTCGAGCCCCTTCTCGTCGACCTGGAACGAGGCTTCCAGCGAAAAGATCGCTTGCCCGTGCTGGATCGCCAGCACGCGGCGGGTGGTGAAGGAGCCCCCATCGCGGATGCGGTCGACCTCGTAGACGATCGGCACCTTGATATCGCCCGGCCGCATGAAATAGCCGTGCAGCGAATGCACGTAGCGATCGGGCTCGACGGTCCGCTGCGCCGCCACCAGGGCCTGGGCGATCGTCTGGCCGCCGAATACGCGCTGCCATTCCACCTGGGGGCTGCGACCACGATACAGATTGTGTTCCAGCCGCTCGAGGTCGAGAATGTCGAGAAGCTCGTCCATGGCCGCCGTCATGTTTCGTGACCTCACACCGAATGCTATGGCGGGTTTCCGACAGGAAGGACGAGCCGTCAAGGGCGGATGCCCGGCCGGCGCGCAAGGAGCGAAGATGATGCAACCCAGGACGGATGCGAACACCAGGTCCGGGCTCGATGTCCTGGTCGCCGGCGCCGGCTATGTCGGGCTTGCCGCCGCCGTGTCGCTGAAACAGGCGCGCCCGAGCCTTGCCGTTGCGCTGGTCGATGCCGCGCCCGCCGGGACTTGGCAAAAGGATGGCCGCGCTTCGGCCATTGCCGCTGCCGCCTGCCGCATGCTCGACCAGCTCGGCGTGTGGACCGAGATCGCGCCGAGGGCACAGGCGATCACCGAGATGATCATCACCGATTCGCGCAGCTCCGATCCGGTCCGTCCGGTCTTCCTGACCTTCGACGGCGAGGTGGCGCCGGGCGAGCCCTTTGCGCATATGGTGGCCAACAAGGTGCTGAACGGTGCCTTGCGCCGCAGTGCCGAGGAACTCGGCATCGACATCATCGAAGGTGTCGCCGTGCGGGGTTTCGAAACCAACGGTGCCGGCATCACCGTCCATCTTGCCGACGGCGCGACGCTGAAGGCTCGGCTGCTGGTTGCCGCCGATGGCGTCAACTCGAAGCTGCGCGACATGGCCGGCATCAAGACGGTGAAATGGGAATACGGCCAGTCCGGCATCGTCTGCACCGTGGCGCATGAACGCCCCCACAACGGCCGCGCCGAAGAGCACTTCCTGCCGGCCGGCCCGTTCGCCACCTTGCCGCTCAAGCCGGACGACGACGGCACCAACCGCTCATCGATCGTCTGGGTCGAGCGCTCACAGGATGCCGACAAGCTGGTTGCCGGCGACGATCTCGTCTTCGAGCACGAACTCGAGCAGCGCTTCGGCCTCAAGCTTGGCGAGATCCGCGTCGCCGACAAGCCACGCGCATGGCCGCTTGGCCTGACGCTTGCGCGCGCCTTCGTCGCGCCGCGCATCGCGCTCGCCGGCGACGCCGCCCATGGCATCCACCCGATCGCCGGCCAGGGTCTCAATCTCGGCTTCAAGGATGTCGCCGCGCTTGCCGAGGTGATTGTCGAGGCCGACCGGCTCGGCCAGGACATCGGCGCGCTCGACGTGCTCGAGCGCTACCAGCAATGGCGCCGCTTCGACACCGTGCAGATGGGCATCACCACGGACGTGCTGAACCGGCTGTTTTCCAACGACATCGGTCCGCTGCGCACCGTCCGCGACATCGGCCTCGGTCTGGTCGAACGGATGCCGCGACTGAAGGAGTTCTTCATCCGCCAGGCGTCGGGCCTGTCCGGCGGTACGCCTCGCCTCTTGAAGGGCGAGGCGATCTGATCGCTTCGCCTATGATCCCGGTATGTCGTAGACCGCCCTGACCTCGATGGTGCCGATTTCGGCCAACGGTATGCCAGCGGCAATCTCCAGCGCCTCGTCGAGATTTTTTGCCTCGATCATGACAAAGCCGAGCAGCTGCTCCTTGGTTTCGGCGAAGGGGCCATCGGTGACCAGCCGCTTGCCCTTGCGCCGGCGCACGGTCTTCGAGGTCCTCACCGATTGCAGCGCCTGCGCGATGATCAGCACGCCTCGCTGCTCCAGGGACCTGTCATAGGCCAGCGAGTCGGCATCGAGCTTGGCCGATCCCTCGGCTGTCAGCGCATAGAGGTCTTTTTCCTCGCCATAGACCAGGCAAACATACTGCATCTCTATCTCCCTTGTTGTGACGAACCATAGGTTGAGGCGATCAAGGTGTCAGCCGGGGCGCTGCCCGCCGCATGATCGAGAAGGCATGCCGCGATCCCGATGATGGCGACGGCCGCGAGCAACCGGCCAAGGCCGGACGGGGGCGGATGCAGCCAGAAATCTTCCGGTCGCCCGGCCTTGCGGCCTGGGCTCTTCCACAGCGCGAAAAACAGACTGTCCATGTGAACCTCCATCCGGCCACCAGACTGTGGCCGCCCGCAGGACGGTCGGGGCGGATGCAAGTCGACATTCCTGCACACGCATTTTCACAAAAAGATTTCGCCGCCGACGCCGATGTCGCGGTTTCCGCAGGAACGGCGCGGTGGCCTTCCCGCGCGCCCGCGCTATAGTTGGGAGGAACGCTGGCGCCGGGCCGGCGCAATCGAGGCCAAGGAGGAATTCATGGACCGCACCGCAAACGCCGTCTGGAAAGGCAATCTCAAAGAGGGCAAAGGCACGCTCGACAGCCAGAGCGGGACGCTGAAGGGCACGCCCTATTCGTTCAAGGCGCGCTTCGAGGACGAGAGCGGCAAATCCGGCACCAATCCGGAAGAACTGATCGCGGCGGCGCATGCCGGCTGCTTTGCCATGCAGTTCTCTCATTTCCTGGCCGAGAACGGCACGCCCGCCGCCGAGCTCGACGCCAAGGCCGTGGTGACGCTCGTTCCGGGCACCGGCATCACCGGCAGCGCTCTCACGGTGGTCGGCAAGGTTCCGGGCATCGATGCGGCGAAATTCAAGGAACTGGCCGAGAAGGCCAAGGCCGAATGCCCGGTCTCGAAGGCGCTCGGCGCCATCAAGGTTTCGCTCGACGCCAGGCTCGGCTGAGGACATCCCTTGTGAAATCCGGCGCGCATAACGGCGCGCCGGGTATCCTGAAGAGAGGGAGGAGCTAGAGCAATTCCAGGAAAAGTGTGAAACGGTTTTCCGTCCGGAATTGCGTAAAACAAAGAGTTAGAGCGGTTTGCCGTTTCCGTGAAACGGTGAACTGCTCTAGGCACCCAGCGAGTCGAGCCGGGCGCGAAGTGCGGCGACTTCCTGCTCCAGCGCCTCCAATCTCGCTTCCAGGTCGGAGTGAGGCGTGGCCGGCGTGCTCCGCTGCGCCGAAAGGGCTGCGACGTCCACCGGTCCAGCGAGGAGATGCACGTAGCGGTCCTCACGCTGGCCTGGCCCGCGCGGGATCTCCTGGATCAGCGGCGGCCGGCGGCCGATCAGCATGTCGAGTTCAGCGCGCAGGTCTTCGATCGACGAAAACCGCGCCATGCGCTCAGCTCGCGCCAGGAGCTCATGCGCCGTCTGCGGTCCGCGCAACAGGAGCAGGCCGAGCAAGGCGGTCTGCGGCGTGGTCAGCGAGAAGCGCTGCGCCATCTGATGCTCATAGCGCTCCACACGCGAGCCGAACATCTGCCGCACCAACCCCTTCTGCTCGAGCAGCTTCAGGGCCCGGTGCACCTCTGTCTGTTCCAGCGCCATCACCGGCTCGCGTGCCGTCTTCTGGTTGGCGGCGGCAAGTGCTGCATTCAGCGTCAGCGGGTAGACGTCAGGCGTCAGTTCCTTCTTCTCGATCAGGCAGCCGAGCACACGCGCTTCGGCAGGAGAAAGAACGGGCAATTCGGTATCTGTCATAATGATCGGCTCGCTATACCCGCCGCTCGACCATCATCTTCTTGATCTCGGCGATCGCCTTGGCCGGGTTGAGGCCCTTGGGGCAGGTCTGCGCGCAGTTCATGATGGTGTGGCAGCGATAGAGCCGGAACGGGTCTTCCAGATTGTCGAGCCGTTCGCCCTTGGCCTCGTCGCGGGAATCGATCAGCCAGCGATAGGCCTGCAGCAATGTTGCCGGGCCGAGATAGCGGTCGCCGTTCCACCAGTAGCTCGGGCACGAGGTCGAGCAGCAGGCGCACAGGATACACTCGTAGAGCCCGTCGAGCTTCTCGCGGTCCTCATGGCTCTGCAGCCATTCCTTGGCCGGCTCCGGCGACACCGTCTTCAGCCAAGGCTCGATCGAGGCGTGCTGGGCGTAGAAATTGGTGAGGTCCGGCACCAGATCCTTGACCACCTGCATATGCGGCAGCGGGTAGACTTTCACGGCGCCGGAAATGTCGTCGCAGCCCTTTGTGCAGGCGAGCGTGTTGGAGCCGTCGATGTTCATGGCGCAGGAACCGCAAATGCCTTCGCGGCAGGACCGGCGCAAGGTCAGTGTCGGGTCGATCTTGTTCTTGATCCAGAGCAGCGCGTCGAGCACCATCGGCCCGCAATCGTCCATATCGACGAAATAGGTGTCGATGCGCGGGTTCTCGTCATCGTCCGGCGACCAGCGATAGATGCGGTACTCGCGCAAATTGGTGGCGCCCTCCGGCTTCGGCCAGGTCTTGCCCTGCTTGATCTGCGAATTCTTGGGGAGCGTCAGTTCGACCATTACCTGCGGTCCTTTCGGATGACGAGCTTCAGCCCGGACCAGATTTCATTCACGGCGGCGACCTTGACGTCGACAAGGTCGAGCTTCAGCGCCTCGGCGCGAACGACGCCCTCGGTGACGTCGGTCGGCACTTTCGATGCCTTCTTCGGCCAGGAGACCCAGACCATGCCGTCGCGCTTGATGGCCGCCTCAATATCGACCAGGCGGTCCTCGATCTCTGCACGCTGCCGGGCAAAGGCATGAACGGCATCATATTTCTGGCGAACACCCGAAATCTCCGACCAGTCCGGCAGCCTGTCGACTTGAGCGAAGTCAACGGCGTCGGCGAGATCGTCGAGGTCGTGGGGCAGCGCTATGAAGGCGGCGGTCATGCCGTCCTTCAGGCCGAGCTTGGCCGGAAGGGGCGTGCCCGAATATCCAGAGGCCGCCAGCGCCATCGTCAGTACACCCTGGCCTTCGGCGCGATCTTGGCCGGGTTGATACCGCCGTCGGCTTCCTTGAGCAGCAGCTCGGTGTGCACCGGCCGATAGCTCAGTTCCACCTCGCCGGCCTCGTTGAGCCGCGCGAGCGTGTGCTTGCGCCAGGTCGCATCGTCGCGCGCCGAAAAATCTTCCCGCGCATGCGCGCCACGGCTCTCCTTGCGCGCCGCGGCGCCATGGACCGTGGTGATGGCGTTGGCCATCAGGTTTTCCAGCTCCAGCGTCTCGACCAGGTCGGAGTTCCAGATCATCGAGCGGTCGAACACCTTGATGTCCTTGAGCTCGGTCCAGATCTGCGAAATGCGCTTGCAGCCGCTGTCCAGCGATTCCTGGGTGCGGAACACCGCCGCGTCTTCCTGCATCGCCTTCTGCATCTTCTCGCGCAGAACGGCGGTTGGCGTCGAGCCGTTGGCGTGGCGCAGCCGGTCGAAACGATCCATGATC
Organism: Mesorhizobium sp. RCAM 05099; assembly: GCF_059683685.1. NCBI lineage: Bacteria > Pseudomonadati > Pseudomonadota > Alphaproteobacteria > Hyphomicrobiales > Phyllobacteriaceae > Mesorhizobium > Mesorhizobium sp. RCAM 05099. The sequence continues at coordinate 782,593 of NZ_CM185035.1, read as the reverse complement.
CTCTCGACCGAGGCTTCGTTGGGCGAAGGGATCGCCGAGTTGCGGTCAATCACCTGGCCGGCCCTGATCGCCGCCGCGCGGCCGAACACGACCAGATCGATCAGCGAGTTCGAGCCAAGCCGGTTGGCGCCGTGCACGGAGGCGCAGCCGGCCTCGCCGACGGCCATCAGCCCGGGTGACACCTGGTCCGGATTTTCGGCCGTGGGATTGAGCACTTCGCCCCAGTAGTTGGTCGGCACGCCGCCCATATTATAGTGCACCGTCGGCAGCACCGGGATCGGTTCCTTGGTCAGATCGACGCCGGCGAAGATCTTGGCCGATTCCGAAATGCCGGGCAGCCGCTCATGCAGAACGGCCGGGTCGAGATGGTCGAGATGCAGGAAGATATGATCCTTCTTCGGGCCGACGCCGCGGCCTTCGCGGATTTCCAGCGTCATGCAGCGCGAGACCACATCGCGTGAGGCAAGGTCCTTGGCCGACGGCGCATAGCGCTCCATGAAGCGCTCGCCCTCGGAATTGACGAGATAGCCGCCCTCGCCGCGCGCGCCCTCGGTGATCAGGCAGCCGGCGCCGTAGATGCCCGTCGGATGGAACTGTACGAACTCCATGTCCTGCAGCGGCAGGCCGGCGCGGGAGGCCATGCCGCCGCCATCGCCGGTGCAGGTGTGCGCCGAGGTGGCCGAGAAATAGGCGCGGCCATAGCCGCCGGTCGCCAGAACCACCATCTTGGCCGAGAAGCGGTGGATGGTGCCGTCATCGAGGTTCCATGCGACGACGCCGGTGCAGGTGCCGTCCGGCTCCATGATCAGGTCGAGCGCGAAATACTCGATGAAGAACTGCGCGTTGTGCTTCAGCGACTGGCCATAGAGCGTGTGCAGCATGGCATGGCCGGTACGGTCGGCGGCGGCGCATGTGCGCTGCACCGGCGGGCCTTCGCCGAAATTCATCATCATGCCGCCGAACGGCCGCTGATAGATCTTGCCCTCTTCGGTGCGCGAGAACGGCACACCGTAATGTTCGAGCTCGTAGACGGCGGCCGGCGCCTGCTGGACCATGTATTCCTGCGCGTCGATGTCGCCCAGCCAGTCCGAACCCTTGACGGTGTCGAAGAGATGCCATTGCCAGTTGTCGGGCCCCATATTGGCAAGCGAAGCGGCAATGCCGCCCTGCGCCGCCACCGTGTGCGACCGGGTCGGGAACACCTTGGTGATGCAGGCGGTGCGCAGGCCCTGTTCGGCCATGCCGAGGGCGGCGCGCAGGCCGGCGCCGCCGGCGCCGACGACCACCACGTCGAATTTGTGGTCGACATAGGTGTAGGCCGATGCCGTGTTGGCGGTTTTCGCGTCCTTGGCCAACTCAGCCTCCGAATGCCAGCTTGAGCAGGGCGAAGATCGAGGCGACGCCGACCGCTATGGTGAAAAATGTATTGAGCGCGATCAGCGCCAGCTTCATGCCCTCGCCATGAAGGTAGTCCTCGATGATCACCTGCATGCCGAGCCGCATATGGTAGAGCCCGGAGACCAGCACCAGTGTCACCACCAGCGCCACGAACGGATTGGCAAGCGCCGCCCGCACCTCGGTGTAGCCAGCGCCATTCAGCGCGATCAGGAACCCTACGAAGAACAGCGTCAGCGGAATGTTGGCGATTGCCGTGAGGCGCTGGCGCCAGAAATGCTGCGTGCCCTCGCGGGCCGAACCGAGGCCGCGGACTTTCGCCAGCGGCGTGCGCATGTCGGTATTTTTGCCGGCCATGATCAGGCTCCCCGCGCCATGTATCCGACGATCCAGATCAGCAGCGTGAGCAGGATCGAGCCGGCCAGCGTCGCCCAGGCGATCTTGGAGGCCGTGTGCTTCTCGAGGCCGGCGCCGGTATCCCACACCAGATGGCGAATGCCGCCCAGCATGTGATGCATCAGCGCCCAGGTGTAACCGAACAGAATGAGCCGGCCGAGCCAGGTGCCGAAAGCCCAGTTGACCCAGTCAAACGTCGCCTGCGAGCTTGCCGCCGCCATCAACCAGACGGCGACCAGGAGCGTGCCGAAATAGAGCGCCCCACCGGTGATGCGATGGATGATCGACATCGTCATGGTGATCGGCGGCCGGTACACCGACAGATGCGGCGAAAGCGGCCGTTCACGTCTGGCAAATTCGCGGGTGGCTGGTGATTTGCTCATGGCTCCCCCAGTTCGGCGTCTCTGGAGCCTCAGGTTGGAATGCGGCATTGCCGCTTCCGGTTGCGACTTCGGACAGCCGGTTTCTAATGCTCTTTTTGCACCGCGTCAAAGCCAGAAAACCGTTTCGAAAACGTAATTTAGTATGACTAAAGACGAGCCTGGAGCTTCAATCGATTAAGGGTTGGCGGCGCCAAGCCGGCACATTGTCGCTGCAGTGCACCATATGAATGTCGAAGCGGTTTCGGCTCAGCGCTTGCAGGTCACTGGCGTCGAGCCGGCCTTCATGACCAGCGCTTCGCGGCCGTCGATCACAATCGCGTCATGCGCCTGCTCGTAACGGCTGTTCTGATTGGCCGGCGAGGCCTGCAGATCCTCGCTGGCGCCGTCAGCACCGAGAACATGCAAGGAGGTGCCGAGATTCTCGATGGTCATCCTGCCGCCATCGGCACAGTTGTAGGTCGCGGTGCGCGGCTGTGGCGTGGTCACGTCGGTGACGGCGCCGCCCGCCGAGGCGACAGGCGCCAGCGACGCGGCGACCTTGTTGCCGGCCTTCGGCTCATTGCTCTGCGGCACGCAGGCGACGGCGATCAGAAGCGGTGAAAGGGCAAGCGCCACCCGAAACGTCCGGCGTAACGCCATGTATTGTCCTCCCCCACGGCAAGCTAGCCACGATGCCTTGCCAAGATCAAGGGGCGCCCGATGCCGAGCCCGGCGCCGGCCGCGATGGTGCGGTCAAGCATGGCCGAATGATGGCCGCCCGTTTCCCCCCAAGTTCGAAATTAACCATGTTTCACGAGACCTGCCTTGGAAACGCACCAAGCTCTTAACAAAGGTTAAGAAAAGGTTAATTTCTGATTCGAGGAGGCGTGCATGTCGCCGAAAGGCGCCCAGCGGTTTTGGGGCAACGGCATGCACCCAACCAAGGACTGAAAGCGCGTCGCGACGCGCTTTGGCCTCTAACATGGAGGATGCCATGCGTTCGAACTCGGGCAGATCGCGCCTTGCGGCGCTCATTGTGGCGGCTTCGGTCGTCGGCCAGGCGGCGCCCGCGCTCGCCGGGGCACGTCATCAGGATCGCGTCTACGCCGATTCCTTCGGCAATCTCGTCATCGACAGCGCCGCCGGCTACAAGCGCATCCTGGTCGGCGAGGGTAGGCTGGCCAAGCAGCTGTCGGACTACACCAGCGCCGGCCAGCCCAAGGTGATCTACGAGAACGAATCCTACGAGATCAGCGGCTACAGGGATTGCTACCGGCCGCCAGTGTTCGTGAAGGGCCGCAGCTACATGTACGGCCTCTCTGAAGGCGAGATGCCGGAACTCAGCCCCTGCCGCTAGGGCAAATTCCAGGAAAAGTGTGAAACGGTTTTCCCAGGAAAAGCGCACAGCGCTTTCCCTTGGGAATTGCGTCAAAAGATCATGCTCGAACGAGAAGACGGGGCGAGCCAGGATCAGCTCCGGCCGGAATCGGCCCTGGTGCTGATTGCGGCCAACGGCTGGCCGTTGACCGGTCCGGCGGAGACACGCACGCAATCGCGGCCGGCGTTCTTCGCTTGGTAGAGTGCCTGGTCCGCACGCCGCATCAGGTCGGAAAAGTCTTCGCTGGGATGAAGTTCGGCAACGCCAAAGCTCGCGGTGCAGCGGTTGTCAACCGGCAGTCCGTCGATGGGAAGCGCGCCGAAAGCACTGCGTGCGCCCTCGGCGAACAGCCGCGCGGCGGCAAGGTTGGTTCCCGGCAGGATGATGGCGAACTCCTCGCCGCCGATGCGGCCGGCGACATGGTGGCTGGCGGCGGCCTCGCGCAGGAAGCTGGCGAAGGTCTCGATCACCCGATCGCCGGACGCATGGCCGAAACTGTCGTTGACACTCTTGAAATGATCGAGATCGGCGATGACCAGGGCGACCGGCACGCCTTGCCGCACCGCGCCAAGCACCGCCTGCTCGGCGTGGCGCGTGAAGCCGCCGCGGTTGAGCAGATGCGAAAGCGTGTCCGTCTCGGACCTCGATGTCGCTTCGGCGAGCACGTCGCGAACCAGGACGGCCAGCATCAGCAGCGCCAGCGCCACGCCAAAGACGGTGCCCAGCGACTGCGACACCAGCGCGTAGCTGCTTTGCACATAGGCCTGCGGGTTGGCGCCCCAGCCGCCGAGAGCATGCGCGATGAACGGCTTTGAGGCAAACTGCAGACCGCTGGCCGCCAGCACGGCCATCAGTATGCGGTCGAGGCGGGCGAGCCTTTGCCTGGACGACCAGACGATGGCGAGGCCGACGAACTGCATGACGGCATAGGGAAGCTGGTAGGCCATCATGCGGGCCAGCGACTGGCGCGGCAAGTCCTGCACGAAGTACACCGCGACGGTCGTGGCGAACAGGAAGAACAGCATCGGCGCCCACGGTGGCGCCACGTCGTATTTGCGGGCAAGCCCGCCATTGAAGGCGATGGTGGCACCAAGGAAGACCGCGAAGGCGGCAACGACCACCGGGCGCGCATTGGCGAAGGCGGGGATGCTGAACTCGACGGCGAAATAGGCCATGCCCAGGAGATAGCCGAAGGCCAGCCAGCGCGCCGGCGCGCGGCCGACATCGTGGAACGCGACCGCCATGAACGACGCCGCCAGCAGGCCGGCGACCGACAGATTGATCAACAGGATGAAGTTAGCGCCACTCATATCTTTTCGCACACCGCGCGTCACCTAAGCATCGACGGGCGAAAAAGACGTTAACGCCGGCCCTGCCGTGCAGGCTCAGCCGGTCTTGAGCGGCTCCGACACGTAGGCAGTTTCCGGCCGCTGGTAGGACAGGCGCACGCTGTCGCGGCCGTTCTTCTTGGCCTTGTAGAGCGCTTCGTCGGCACGGCGCATCAGCGGCCCCAGTGCCTCGTCGCCGCTGCGGGCGGCTACGCCGAAGCTGGCGGTCACCCGCGTGCCGGGCGGAAGCCCGTCGACGCTGCCGGACGAATAGAGCGTGCGCACGGCCTCGGCGAACAGCCGCGCGGCGGCGAGATCGCTCAACGGCAGGAGCACGGCGAACTCCTCGCCACCGATGCGACCGGCTGCGCCGCGCGCGCCGGTGGCCGATCGAAGCTTGGCGGCGAAGTCGGCGATCACCCGGTCACCCGCCGGATGACCGTGCAGGTCGTTGAGCGCCTTGAAATGGTCGAGGTCGGCCAGCACCAGGGCGGCAGGAACCTTGGCCGCGGCGCAACGCTGCAGGAGGAGCCCCGCCCGCTCCTCGAAACCGCGCCGGTTTAGCAGGCCGGACAGCGGGTCGGTGTTGGTCTCGACCTTCAGTGCCTTCATGACGTCGAGCGCGGCGGCCGTGAACAGGGAAAGCGCGATCAGAAGCGACAACAGCGCGTGCGACAGCAGCGCCGTCGTCCAGTAGGACGAGGCATAGAGATCATCATAGTTCGCGAAAGGTCCGTGCGCGATGATGATGGCCAGCGTGCGCCCGATGAAGTTCAGTCCGGCAAGCAACGCCAGCACGAACAGGATATTTTCCGTCGGCCCATTGCCGCGCACCGTGCGCAGTTCGGCGGCGGCCAGCAGGCTGATGCCGCCGAGTGCGAAATTGACGGCAAGGATCCGCCATGTCAGGTCCGGCTGGACGAACAGGAACCAGCAGAAAACGGCAATGCCGCCGCCCGCCAGCACGCCGATGCCGACATAGGGCACGCGCCGGCCATAACGCGCCACGACGGCGCCGCAGAGACAGGATCCGGCAAGGCAGAAGCATAGATTGGAGAGCAGCTTGGACGGCGCCAAACCAATGGGCAGCGTGAAATGCTGGAACAGGAAACCGGCCGCCGCGAGCGCGTAGCTCGCCGCCAGCACCGCCAGATAAGGGCGATGGCGTTGATAGAACCATAGCACCAGGAACGCGGCGCCGAGCGCCAACGCTATCGTCGGGTTGAGCAGCGCTATGAGCAGACCCGTGTCCAAACGACTGTGATTTCCCCGCTTACGTAGGGAAGATGTTACCGCGGAAGCCCCAACAAGCGGTTAAGTGCGGGCCAATGGATGGGGTAGACCAAGCCGAAATCGCCACAAAAAACTCGGCGACGCCGTGTCAGGCGAAAGAAAACCCCGAACCGCCAGGCGGTCCGGGGTTTGGCTTGCGCATCGATGTAGGACCCGCTCTTATTTCCAGTCGCGAATGTCGACGAAGTGACCGGCGATCGCCGCCGCCGCCGCCATCGCCGGCGACACCAGATGGGTGCGGCCCTTGAAGCCTTGCCGGCCCTCGAAATTGCGGTTCGAGGTCGAGGCGCAGCGCTCATGCGGCTTCAGCCGGTCGTCGTTCATGGCCAGGCACATCGAGCAGCCCGGCTCGCGCCAGTCGAACCCCGCGGCGCGGAAGATCTTGTCGAGGCCTTCGGCTTCCGCCTGTTCCTTGACCAGCCCGGAACCTGGCACGATCATCGCATCGACATGCGGGCTGACCGTCTTGCCTTCGACCACCTTGGCGACGGCGCGCAAGTCTTCGATGCGGCCGTTGGTGCAGGAGCCGATGAAGACGCGGTCGAGCGAGATATCGGTGATCTTGGTGCCGGGCGTCAGGCCCATATAGTCGAGCGCGCGCTGCTTGGACGTGCGCTTGTTTTCATCGGTGATATCGTCCGGGTTCGGCACGATGCCTTGCACGGACACGACATCCTCGGGCGAGGAGCCCCAGGAGACGATCGGCGGCAGCTTGGCCGCGTCGAGCACGACCACCTTGTCGAAATGCGCGCCCTCGTCCGACTGCAGCGTCTTCCAGTATTCGAGGGCCGCATCCCGGGCCGCGCCCTTGGGCGCGCGCGGCTTGTCCTTGACATAGGCGAAGGTCGTCTCGTCGGCGGCGATCAGGCCGGCGCGCGCGCCACCTTCGATCGACATGTTGCAGATCGTCATGCGGCCTTCCATCGACAGCGCGCGGATCGCCTCGCCGGCATATTCGATGACGTAGCCGGTGCCGCCGGCGGTGCCGATCTCGCCGATGATGGCCAGGATGATGTCCTTGGCGGTGACGCCTTCCGGCAACTGGCCATCGACGCGCACCAGCATGTTCTTGGCCTTGCGCTGGATCAGCGTCTGCGTCGCCAGCACATGCTCGACTTCCGACGTGCCGATGCCATGCGCCAGCGCGCCGAAGGCGCCATGCGTCGAGGTGTGGCTGTCGCCGCAGACGATGGTCATGCCGGGCAGCGTGAAGCCCTGCTCCGGTCCGATGATGTGGACGATGCCCTGGCGGATATCGTTCTCGGAATAGTATTCGACGCCGAAATCCTTGGCGTTCCTGGCCAGCGCCTCGACCTGGATGCGGCTTTCCTCGTTCTTGATGCCGAACTTTCGCTCGGGCGAGGTCGACACGTTGTGATCGACCACGGCCAACGTCTTTTCCGGATGCCGGACCTTGCGGCCGCTCAGGCGCAGGCCTTCGAAGGCCTGCGGGCTGGTCACTTCATGGACGAGGTGGCGGTCGATGTAGAGCAGGCAGGTGCCGTCGTCCTGGCGGTCGACGACGTGGTCGTCGAAAATCTTGTCGTAGAGGGTGCGCGGTGCGCTCATGTGCGTAAATCCGTCGATATGAGAATGGGAAAGAGCAGACGCCGGCAAGCTTCGGTCCGGCGCGGAGACCTGGACAGGTCGGCCTAGCTAAGTCGGCTGGTCAGCGCGCCGCAGACGCGCGCGGAGAAGCGTGACGGCAGGCGTTTTCTGTCCTGCAGCACGAAACCCTTGTAGGCCGGATCGCCAAAAAGCTCTTCCATGGCGTGGCTCATACCAATGTTTTGGGTTTTCGGCAATTGCAACGTGGTGCGGCAGAGCTCGGGTTCCTCGCCCTCACTTCCTTCGGGGGGAGAGGAGGGCACCAAGGTCGGGGACCGCGCCGCTCACAGAACCTCAAACACAAACGTTTTCACCAGCGCGTCGGGCTCGGCGATGGCATAGCAGCGGAACCACGGGCTTTGCTCGACCAGCCGCCATTTCCTCGCCTGCTCCAGTTCGTCGAACACGGCTTGGAAGCCGCCGCTCTCGAACACCTGGTCGCGCACGGTGAAGACGGCGTGGCCGCCCTTTCTGGTGATGCGCACCAGTTCATGCAGGCCCGATGCCGGCGCGTGGCTGATGGTGAACACGCCGGTCGAGAAGAAGGCGCGGAAATGGCCGTCCGGCCATGGCAGCGGCCCGCCCAGCATCGCCTGTTTCAGCTCGCTGTAAGCGTTGCGGCTGCCGGCGATCTTCAGCATGTCGCCCGAGAGGTCGAGCCCGGCGATGTCGCCGTAGCCGAGCGCCTTCAGTGAAGGCCCCGATAGGCCGGTGCCGCAGCCGGCATCGAGCAGCGGCCCCTCGCCCGCCGGCACATGACGCGCCACCCAGGCGGTGATCAGGAACGGCAGGAGATAGCCGAGTGAGGCGGTTTCGCTGTCATAGGTCGCCGCCCAGGCGGCGTAGGCCTCGGCCAGCGTTTCCGGCGTATCGGCTGTGTAGACGGAATCCAGCGCCGCATTGGCTTTGTCGACGATCATCGGTCGTGCTTCTCCCAGCTGATGCATCTCGCCCAGAAGTGCGCAACGGTCTTGGGGCAACGACATGCACAAACCCCAACATAACGCTGTCCCTGGCCGCGCGCTATTCCTCGTGCTGACGGCGCAGCCGTTTCTCCAGCGCCCGCAAGGCAAGCGACAGGCCGACGGTCAGGATGAGATAGATGTAGGCAACGATCGAATAGGTCTCGAAGAAGCGGAACGAGCCGGCGGCGTAGATCTTGCCCATCTGGGTGATGTCGGCGACACCGAGCACCGAGACCAGCGACGAGTCCTTGACCATGGCGACGAAATCATTGCCAAGCGGCGGCAGGATGGTGCGGATCGCCTGCGGAAAGACGATCAGCCGGAAGCGTTGCGAACGGCTCAGCCCGAGCGCCTTTGCCGCCTCGATCTGGCCTTTCTCGACCGCCTGGATGCCGGCGCGGAAAACCTCCGAGATGAAGGCCGAGTAGCCGATGGTCAGCGCCATGATGGCGCGCCACAACAGCGATACGTCGCGCACCAGAAGTTCGCCGAAGAAACCGGCACTCTGCAGCGGCGCGGTCAGTGCGTTCCAAGCCGCGACGAAGGCCGGCGCGCCGGCGAAGGCGATCCAGAACAGCAGCACCAGGATCGGCACGCCGCGGATGATCTCGACATAGAAGCGGGCGATCTGGCGCATTAAGCGCGAACCCGACAGCCCCATCAGCGCGACGCCAAGACCGATGGCCGACGCCAGCGCGAAGGCGACCACCGTGACGAAAATGGTGATGCCGATGCCCTTGGCGACGGTGGCGAAGACCTGGGCGTAGAGGTTGCTCGTCGCGATCGACAGTGCCGCGACCAACGCCAGGGCAGCGGCAACGGCAAGCCACCAAGGGAAGTCGGCTTTGGAGGAGGGGGGCTGCATCAGAAGGACTGCACCAAGGCACCCCCCTCTGTCCTGCCGGACATCTCCCCCGCAAGGGGGGAGATCAGATGTCGCGTCGGCTTTCGCCAATCACCGATAATGAAACACTGCCCGCGAAGCTGGCGATCTCCCCCCTTGCGGGAGAGACGTCCGGCAGGACAGAGGGGGGTGGGAAGAAACAATGTCCGTGCGAAGCCTGCATCAATCCACACCCGCAACAAGACGAACTACTGCCCCATCTTGTAGTCGAGGAACCATTTCTTGTTGAGCGCGTCGAGCGTGCCGTCGGCCTTCAGCGCCGCGATCGCCGCGTTGACCGGTTTCACCAGATCCGAGCCCTTGGGGAAGATGAAGCCGAAATCCTCGGTGCCGAGCGGTCCGCCGATCAGCTTCAGCTTGCCTTCGGAGGCGTCGACATAGCCTTTGCCGGCGGTGCCGTCGGTCAGCACGACATCGACGTCACCGGACTTCAGCGCCTGCACGGTGGCACCAAAGGTCTCGAAAAGCTTGATGCGCGGGTTCTGCTCATTGCCGTCGAGGACGCTGTAGACGGCGGTGTAGAAGGGCGTCGTGCCGGCCTGCGCGCCGATCAGCCCGTCCTTGAAGGCGCCGAATGTCTTGGCGTCGGTGAAGCGGCTTTCGTCGCCACGCACCAGCATGAACTGTTCCGAGCGCATATAGGGATCGGAGAAATCGACCTTCTCCTTGCGGTCGTCCTTGATGGTGATGCCGGTCATGCCGATGTTGTACTGGTTGTCCGAAACCGCCTGGATCATCGCGTCCCAGGAAGTGTTCTGGTACTCGACCTTGAAATTCAGCCGCTTGGCGATCTCGTTCATCGCGTCATATTCCCAGCCGATCTGTTTTCCCGTCTTGGCGTCGATGAACTGCAGCGGCGGATAGGCGTTTTCGGTCACCACCACCACCTTCTTGCCGCCGAGATCTGGCAGTGCCTGCGCGAAGGCGGCGACGGGCGCCAGGATGAGGGCAAGCAGGCCGGCCAGCAGCAGTTTCGATTTGGTCATGACACACTCCCGGAAATTGAATGGCCCGGACAGGGGCCGGGCTTGCAGGAAATCCGGCGCCGACTTTAGCTTTCCGCAAGCGCCATGCAAGACGGTCCGCTGCGTCAGCTTATGCGAAAGCGGATTCCGGTGCCTTCATTCCCCGGATTTCGCAACGATCCTTGCGGTCCCGTCAATCGCGGTCCGGCGCGGGGGCAGTGGCTTCACGCAATCCGTCGATCAACCGGGTCAAGGTGTGATGCAGGGATTTGAGCTCGTCGCCATCGAGCGGCGAATGGCACCGCATCGCCGCCGACACCGCCTTGGCGCTCTCGCGCAGCGCCTGGCCCTGGGGCGTCGGTTCGACCAGCACCCGACGCTCGTCGGCGAGATCGCGCCGGCGCGTCACCATGCCGTTCGCCTCCAGGCGCTTGAGCAGCGGCGTCAGCGTTGCCGAATCCAGCCCCAGCGTTTCGCCAACCTCGCCGACGGTGCGTGGCGCATACTCCCACAGCGCCAGCATGGTCAGATATTGCGGATAGGTCAGGCCGAGCGGCTCGAGCAGCGGCCGGTAGAGCCGCGTCATCAGTCCGCTCGCCGAATAGAGCGCGAAGCAGAGATGCTGCGCGAGCTTTGGTATCCCGGCGGCATCCGCCGGGACGTCCAGGGGCGAGGGTGTCGTTCTGGTGGTCATGCTGCCTTTGCTGGAAACGCCTTTGCCGAAAGCGCTACCTCGATGTTGCCCTTGATGGCGTTGGAATAGGGGCAAACCTGGTGCGCCGCCGATACAAGCGCCTCCGCCGCCGCCTGATCAAGACCTTTCGTTTCGGCCGTGAGCGAAACGCCAAGCACAAATCCACCCTGCGCATTGGTATGCAGGCTGACGGTTGCCGTCACCGAGGCATCCTGCAGCGGCAGCTTCTGCTTGCCGGCGATGAAGCGCATGGCGCTTTCGAAGCAGGCGGCATAGCCGGCGGCGAAAAGCTGCTCGGGATTGGTGGCGCCGCCCTTGCCGCCAAGCTCCTTGGGCATGGCAAGGTCGAGGCTGAGCAGGCCGTCGTCGCTCTGGACATGACCGGCGCGGCCGCCGACGGCGCGGGCTTGGGTGGAATACAGTGCAGGCATCTCGCTTCTCCATTTATCTTGCACGCGATTTATTAGTTTACAAGATAAATGGAGTCAACCAGCGATTCCCACCCCAGGCTTAGCCTCAAACGAAAAAAGGCGGCCGAAGCCGCCTTTTTGAACATGCTGACGAAAACCTTATTCCGCCGGGGTCGCTTCAGCAGCGGCGGCTGCCTCGGCGGCAGCCTTCTTCTCGGCGGCGTCCTGGGCGGCCTTCTCGACGGCCAGCGCCTCGGCAGCGGCCACCTTCTCGGCTTCGATGCGGGCCTTCTCGGCGTTCAGCGCATCGCGCTCCTCGTCGTTCAGCTTGCGAGCGCGCACGCCGGTGTTTTCCGAAATACGGGCCGACTTGCCGCGACGATCACGCAGGTAGTAGAGCTTGGCGCGACGCACCTTGCCGCGACGCACGATCTCGACGCCTTCGACCATCGGCGAGTAGACCGGGAACACGCGCTCGACGCCTTCGCCGTAGGAGATCTTGCGGACGGTGAAATTTTCCTGGAAGCCGGAACCGGCGCGGGCGATGACGACGCCCTCATAGGCCTGGACGCGGGTGCGGGTGCCCTCGGTCACGCGGACCTGGACGCGCACGGTGTCGCCGGGCTGGAATTCGGGAAGCTTGCGCTTGGCTTCGATCTTGGCGGCCTGTTCGGCCTCGAGCTGACGGAGAATATCCATCTCAAAAGTCCACTTCTTGTTCTTCCGACAGTCAGAGCGTCCGACACTCGCCTTGCAGTTCCATTGACCGCTCGGCTATGCCCTTTGTTGGAAACATCGGGCAGGGGCGACTACACCGTCATTGTTGACGGGTCCGGCAGATTCTTCTTCCGGTTCGGCGGGCACATACAGCTATTTCGGCGCTTTGTCACGCCTTGGCCCGAGTCTTTTTTTGCGCGCGTGCCATCATCGCAATCCTCCGGTGCGGGGTTGCGCCCGCGTGCCAAGCTTCCTAAGCCGGGCCTGGCATAGTTTTCCACGGCGGCTTCCTCATGTCTTTCTTCGACGCCATCCTGCTTTTCCTCGCGGGCTTTCTGTCAGGCGCCGCCAACGCGGTCGCCGGCGGCGGCACCTTCATCACCTTCGGCGCCATGACATTGGTCGGCCTGCCGCCGATCGTCGCCAACGCCACCTCCTCGGTCACGCAGTTTCCAGGCTACATCACCTCGACGCTCGCCTACTCGGACGACATCAGGCATTTCTGGCGCGGCGCGCTGCTGCTCTGCCTGATCTCGGCGGCCGGCGCGCTGGCTGGCGCGCTGATCCTGCTGGCGCTCGACAACCCGTCCTTCCGCGTCCTGGTGCCGTGGCTGCTGTTGGGTGCAACGGCGCTGTTTGCCGCCGGGCCATGGCTCAAGCCTGCGCCGAAGCCGGGGCACGAAGCCGCCGTCGGCTCGCTGGCCGGTTCCCTGGCGCAGTTCGTCACCGCCATCTATGGCGGCTTCTTTGGCGCCGGCATGGGAGTGATGATGCTGGCCACGCTCGGCCTGACCCAGGCTGGCGACTATCACCGGCTGAACGCGCTGAAGAACATGCTGGCCATCGTCATCGCCGCGGTGGCGATCATCGTCTTCGTCTCGGGCGGCGTCGTCGCCTGGCCGCAGGCGATCATCATGATCCCGGGCGGCGCGCTCGGCGGCTATGCCGGCGTCTGGATCGCCAGGCGCGTGCCGCAGAGTGTGGTGCGCGGCTTCGTCGTCGCCGTCGGCCTGTTTCTCGCCTTTTACTATTTTGCCAAAGGCTGAGCGACCAACAGATCAGGCCGCCGCTCTTTCGTCAGCGCCTCCGACTCCGCCCGCCGCCATGCGGCGATCTTCTTGTGGTTGCCGGAAATCAGCACCTCGGGAATTGGCCTTCCTTCAAATTCCTGCGGCCGCGTGTAGTGCGGATGTTCGAGCAGGCCGTTCTCGAAGCTTTCTTCCTCGCCAGACACCGAGTTGCCCATCACGCCAGGCAGCAGCCGCACCACCGCGTCGAGCAGCACAAGGGCTGCCGGCTCGCCACCCGAGAGGATGAAATCGCCGATCGAGACCTCTTCCAGGTTCCGCGCTTCGATCAGCCGCTGGTCGACACCCTCGAAGCGGCCGCACAGAATGACCGCACCCGGCCCGGCGGCCAGGTCGCGCACGCGCGCCTGTGTCAGCGGCTTGCCGCGCGGGCTCATCAACAACCGTGGCCGCGCATCGCCCGGCGGCGAGGCGTGGTCGATGGCTTTCGCCAGCACGTCGGCGCGCATCACCATGCCGGCGCCGCCGCCGGCCGGCGTGTCGTCGACGGTGCGGTGACGATCGGCGGCGAAGTCGCGGATCTGGATTGCCTCAAGCGACCACGTGCCCGCCTCCAGCGCCCGCCCGGCCAGCGACAGGCCGAGCGCGCCGGGAAACATCTCGGGATAAAGCGTCAGCACCGAGGCCTTGAACGTCACCGGTTGCCCCCGGCGTCCCTTGGTCCGCGCGGCCTGCCTTTCGGGTCGAAGCCTTCTTCGCCAGGCGCATCGCCATCCTCGTCTTCAATGAGCCCGGCCGCCGCCGGATCAACGCGGACAAAACCATCGGCGAGCGACACTTGCGGCACGGCGGCCTGCGTGAACGGGATCAGCACGCCCTTGCGCCCGCCCAGCGTCACATCGAGGATATCGCCGCCGCCGAAATTGTGCACCGCGACGACCTTGCCGATGTCAGCACCGGTGTCGTCCCGGACTGCCAGCCCGATCAGGTCGGCATGGTAGAATTCGTCCTCCTCGCCGTCGTCCGGCAGCACTGAGCGATCGACGAACAATTCCGTGCCGGCCAGCGCCTCGGCGGCGTTGCGGTCGCTGATGCCTTTGAAGCGGACCACGACGACGGTGTTGGCGGGTCGGATGTCGACGATCTGGAAGGCGCGGCCGTCCTTGGCGTAGAGCGGTCCATAGTCGGCCAGCGCCAGCGGCTCGCCAGTGAAGGTTTTCACCCGCAACTCGCCCTTGATGCCGTGGGCGGCGCCGATCACGGCCATCTGGACAGGGTTCTGGGGCTTGTTCATCGCATGAAATCCTTTGGCTTTGCTCTAACGCTCCCCGATTGTCATTTCAATGACGCGCTCTTCACCGCTTCCTAACCCGGCTGCCGGAAAATGGCCGGGAATGCATGTCGCCCAAAAAAGTGGCTCCGGTTTTGGCGACAACGACATGCATGAGACAAAGAATGAAAGCATGTCATGCAGGAATTCCTCATCCCGGCAAAACCCGATCTGCAGGCGGCGCGTGAAAGCTGGCTGAAGATGCTGGCGCGCGAACGCCGGCTGTCGCCCGAAACCGTCGAGGCCTATGAGCGCGACACCCGCCAGTTCCTGCATTTTCTCACCGGCCATTGCGGCGGCTCGCCCGGCATTTCGGATATCGCCAATCTGCGCCCGGCCGACCTGCGCGGCTTCCTCGCCGCCCGGCGCAACGCCGGCGCCGGCGCCCGCACGCTTGGCCGAGGTCTCGCCGGCATCCGTTCGCTGCTGCGTTTCCTCGAACGGCGCGGCCTCGTCAATGCCGCTGGCGCCACAGCCTTGCGTGCCCCGCGCCAGCCCAAGTCGCTGCCGAAACCGTTGACGGCGAGCGATGCAAAGCATGTCGTGTCCGTCGAAGGCCAACTGGCCGAGGAGCCTTGGATCGCTGCCCGCAACGCAGCCGTGCTGACCCTGCTCTACGGCTCGGGCCTGCGCATTTCCGAGGCGCTCGGACTGGCCGGCGCCGATCTGGCGTTGCCAAGCGACACCGTGCTGCGCGTCACCGGCAAGGGTGGCAAGACGCGGCTGGTGCCGGTACTGCCGGTGGCGCTACGCGCCATCGCCGAATACCGACGGCTGTGTCCGTATCATCTCGACCCGAAGGGGCTGCTGTTTCGCGGCGCCCGTGGCGGCCCGCTCAACCCGGCCATCGTCCAGCGCGACATGGCCAAACTGCGCTCGGCGCTCAATCTGCCCGACACGGCGACGCCGCATGCGCTACGCCATTCCTTCGCCACGCATCTGCTCGGCCGCGGCGGCGACCTGCGCACCATCCAGGAACTCCTGGGCCACGCCAGCCTGTCGACGACGCAGATCTACACCGGCGTCGACACAGCGAGGCTGCTCGAAATCTACGAGTCCGCCCATCCCCGCGCATGACCGGCGGCTTCGTCCAAGACAATTTCGCCGCGCCGGTTAACCGTTTCGCCGCTTTTTGATCCTACACCAGACCATGATCCGGAAGAGTGGGCCCCGGTTTTCGGGAAGAGATCATGGTCAAACACGAAGATAGAGCCATGAAACGCGTCATCGCCGTCGCCGACCGCGCGGCTCTCATCTCGCTGAAGCTGCTCGTTGCGCTCAACGTGCTGTTTTTCCTGTCTTTCCTCGCCGCCCTGCTGTTCGCGGCCGGCAGGGCCCATGCCGAGATTCCGACCTGCACCGGCGCCGACATGCTGTCGGCCCTGCAAAAGGACGATCCGGCCACCTACCGCAAGATCGAAGCGGAAGCCGCCGCCACGCCGAACGGCAAGGGCCTGCTGTGGAAGCTGGAAAGGCCGGGCGAAAAGCCGTCCTTCCTGTTCGGCACCATGCACATGACCGACCCGCGCGTGACAGCGCTGCCGCCCGCCGCGCAAACGGCCTTTGATGCCGCTGGCACCATCGTCATCGAGACCACCGACGTGCTCGACAAGCAGAAGATGATGGCTGCGATGCTCAAGGAGCCGGACCTGATGATGTTCACCGACAACACGACGCTGTCGTCGTTGCTGTCGCCGGACGATGCCGCGGCCATGAACACTGCACTCGACGCACGCGGTATTCCGCCATTGACGGTCGCCAAGATGAAGCCCTGGCTGCTGTCGGCGATGCTGGCACTGCCGGCCTGCGAGCTTGCTCGCCAGTCGGGCGGCGCACCGGTGCTCGACGTCAAGCTGGCGGAAAGTGCCAAGGCCGCGGGCAAGCCGGTGGAAGGATTGGAAACGGCTGCCAGCCAGCTCCGCGCCATGGCCTCGCTGCCGCTCGCCTTTCACATGAAAGGGCTGGTCGATACCGTGAAGCTTGGCGACAAGGTCAACGACGTCAACGAGACCATGATCGTGCTCTACCAAAGCGGCGAGACCGGCATGTTCTGGCCGTTGTTTCGCGCCGTGCTCCCGGACGCGGAAGGCGACCGGGCCGGCAGCTACGCGGCGTTCGAGGAGACCATGATCACCAGCCGCAACAAGGTGATGGTCGACCACGCCGAACCGATCCTTGCCAAAGGCAATGCCTTCATGGCGGTCGGCGCCCTGCACCTTCCTGGTCCCGATGGACTGGTCGAGGATTTCCGCAAAGCGGGCTATACCGTCACGGCAGTGGGGCTTTAACCCTACTTGATCAAAACCTGAGCCAGCATTGCCGGAACGATGATCCGGTGAAACGGCTTGATGATGGCGAGATACGTCCGCCCAAGCAGATTGTGCGTCTTCACGATCGTCGACGCGGCCACCTCCTGCCGGCCCGAGCCGAGGTCGTTCACCTCCACCAGGATACGGAAGTCGAGATGCAGGTCGTCCAGACCAAGGACGACCCTGCCGGGTGCCTGGCTCATGAGCGGAAATATGCCGATCCTGCGTTCCGGAGGGACGTCGGGTTCTGCTCCCGTTTTCAGCCCAAATGGCCTGACGGCGAGGTTGCGTAGCAGCATAAGCCGGCCAACCCATCGCGGTGTGCGCCCCAGGACGCGTTCCGCCGCGCCAATCGCGGTCAGTGCGAGACCATCGGTTGTCAGCACGTATCGGTCGGCGAACTGGGCGCCGGCCAGAGCGCCTTCGGGATCGGGAAAAGTCTGTGCAGTGGGCATCATACCGGCAAATCCCTCGCAACCGACGATAGCATCGGTCGGCTCGGCTCGCTGCGTGGCGAAATGCCGCCAGTCCGGCGGGGTGGTCGAGGATTTCCGCAAAGCAGGCTATACTTCACCGCCGTCAATTGAGTCGGGTGGCAGCGGAGGCTCCGGCGCCGCGTTTCGGTGTTTTCCTCCGCTGGCGTGAAACCCATTCGATGGTTGCGCGTTGATGGATGTTGATTGATCATTTTCATTCGCGGAGGACACTTTTATGGCGAACGCACCAAATCCAAACGACCCGTTCAATCCTGTCCCGCCGACAGGGACCGACCCTCGCGTCGACCGCACCACGGTCGTCCAGTCGAGCAGCGGCGGCAGCCCCTGGTTGATTGCGCTGGTCGTCGTTATTCTGGCGATTGTCGCGTATTATGTTTTCGGAAGAAGCGGCGAGCATCCTGCACCCGCCGAGCCGCCGGCAGCCAGCACACCGGCCCCGGCACCCGCGCCTGCGGAACCGATGAAGCCCGCCGAACCGGCAAAGCCTGCCGAACCGGCTCCCGCAGCTCCTGCACCGGCGGCCCCAGCTCCGGCAGAGCCCGCACCAGCGCCTGCACCGGCTCCTGCCGCACCGGCCAACTGATCGGCTGGACATCGAATACGAGCGGCCCGCTGAAAAGCGGGCCGTTTTGTTTTGGGCTGAGGCGCTTGAAAGGCCTTTCCAGAAACTCGCTCCGGGGAGTCAGCTGGTGTGGTTTTCGAGAACCGGAGCACAGCGGACATTTAGGTCCGTGAGCACCGGAAGCGGAGAAAACCGCGCCAGATGGCCGCCGGAGTAGAGTTTATGAAAGGCCTTAAATATGGATGGGCTTGAAGAAGGTGGCCAGCGCCGCCTCCTTCACCGCTTCCGACATCGTCGGATGCGCGTGGCAGGTGCGGGCGAGATCCTCCGAAGAGCCGCCGAACTCCATCAGAACCGCCGCTTCGTGGATCATCTCGCCGGCGCCGAAGCCGACAATATGGACACCCAGCACGCGGTCGGTCGCCTTGTCGGCGAGGATCTTCACAAAACCATCGGTGTGCAGCATGGCACGCGCCCGGCCATTGGCGCTGAACGGGAATTTTCCCGCCTTGTAGTCGATGCCGGCCTTCTTCAGCTCTTCCTCCGTCTTGCCGACCGAGGCGATTTCCGGGCTGGTGTAGACGACGCTCGGGATGACGTCATAGTTCACGTGGCCTGCCCGGCCGGCGATGGTTTCCGCCACCGCCACACCCTCGTCCTCGGCCTTGTGCGCCAGCATCGGCCCGGCGATGACATCGCCGATGGCGTAGATGCCTGATACATTGGTCCTGAGATGGCCGTCGGTCTTGACCCGGCCACGCTCGTCCACCTCGACGCCGGCTTCTTTCAGGCCAAGGCTGTCGGAATAGGCGCGGCGCCCGGTGGCGATCAGCACCGCATCGGCTTCGATGGTCTCGGCGGCACCGCCCTTGACCGGCTCGAAGGTGACGGTCGCACCCTTCTTGGCCTTGGCCACACCTGTCACCTTGGCGCCGAGCTTGAACTCGAAACCCTGTTTCGACAGCAGCCGCTGGGATTGCTTGGAGACCTCGCCGTCCATGCCGCCCAGGATGGTGTCGAGGAACTCGACCACGGTTACCTTGGCACCGAGCCGTGCCCACACCGAGCCGAGCTCGAGCCCGATGACGCCGCCACCGACCACCACCAGGTGGCCCGGCACCTTGTCCAGCGACAGCGCGCCGGTCGACGACACGATCACCTTCTCGTCGATATCGACCTTGACGCCGGGAATGCCGGCGACGTCCGAACCGGTGGCGATGACGATGTTCTTGGTCTCGATCTCCTCGACCTTGCCGTCCTCGCCGGTCACCGAGACCTTGCCGGCCGCGACCACCTTGCCGGTGCCGCGGAACGAGTCGATCTTGTTCTTCTTGAACAGGAAGGCGACGCCGTTGACGTTCGACGACACTGTCGCATCCTTGTGCGCCATCATCTTCTTCAGGTTCAATTTCGGCGCTGATATCTCGACGCCGAGCGTGTCGAAGGAGTGGCCGGCCTCGGCGAACATCTCGGAGGCATGGAGCAGCGCTTTCGACGGAATGCAGCCGATGTTGAGGCAGGTGCCGCCAAAGGTCGCGTTCTTCTCGACCACCGCGACCTTCAGCCCGAGCTGCGCCGCCTTGATGGCGCAAACATAGCCGCCCGGTCCCGATCCGATGATAACGACGTCATAAGCCATGATACTGTCCTTCTCGATTGGGGCTCAGCGGCCGCCGCTTACATTCAGGATCGCGCCCGTCGTATAGGACGCGGCGTCGGATAGAAGATAGAGAACCGCGCCCGCGACTTCATCCGCGGTGCCGGCTCTCTTCATCGGCAGTATATCGCGGAACCGTTCTATCCTGTCCGGCTGCCCGCCGGAGGCATGAATTTCGGTGTCGATGAGGCCAGGTCGCACTGCATTGACGCGGATGCCTTCCAGCGCCACCTCGCGGGCGAGCCCGATGGTGAAAGTGTCGATGGCGCCCTTGGAGGCGGCATAGTCGACAAATTCGCCCGGCGAGCCCAGCACAGCCGCGGCCGACGAAATGTTGACGATGGATCCGCCCGGCCCGCCGTGGCGCGTCGACATGCGCTTGACCGCCTCGCGGGCGCAGAGGAACGAGCCGACGACATTGATGCGCATCATGCGCTCGAGCCGTGCGACATCCATCTCGTCGACGCGCGCCTTGACGTCGACGATGCCGGCATTGTTGACGAAAGCATCGAGCCGGCCATAGGCGCGGTCGACGGCGCCGAACATCGCCACGACATCGGCCTCGCTACCGACATCGCCCTTGACGGCAAAAGCTTCGCCGCCGGCCGCCTTGATTTCGCTGACCAGCGCGTCGGCGGCATTCTGGTTCGAGGCGTAGTTGACCGCCACGCGATAGCCGGCCTTCGACCCGAGCCTGCAGATCGCGGCGCCGATGCCGCGGCTGCCGCCGGTGACCAGCAGCACCTTTTGCGCCTCGCTCATTCCTGGCATCCCTTCAAGGCAAACACATCCCACGGCACTTTCGAAAATCCGCTGCCGCCATAGGCCGAGGATTGACGCAGCGCCGGACCGAGATCCGGCAGGATCAGCGTCTTCGGCGCATCGACACCTTCAGCCGGCAGCAGCCCGATGCTGCCCTTGTCGTCCGACGTGTAGATGACGCCATGCCAGGCCGTGCAGGCGGCGAGCTCCTCGCCGGTGACGTCGCCCTCCGGGCATTTGTACATCACCGCGCTGTTCGGCCGCGACACGCCTTCATTCCACATGACGATGCCGTTCAGCACGACATTGTTGTCGAGGATCATCCGGAACGTGTTGGTGACGGTCGCGGAGGTTCCGGTCGGCGTGAAATCGATCTCGCTGCCGCTCTGCGCATCGCCATAGACGGCGAGTTCGATCGGGCAAGCGGCATAAGCGGTCGCTGGGATCATGGCCGCGCCGACCGCTATCGATGCAGTCGACAGGCTTTCGGACAAGAAAGAGGGGATCGTCACTGCTATCCGCCTTGAACAGCTTGATCGAGGATGAAGACCGTCGAAAGAAAATAGTCTATCTCGAACGCGATGTTTTCATTCCTGTCGACCGGAATGGTGTTCACCTCATATTTGAGGGTCAAGATGCGGGAACTCTCCGCCAGCTCGATATAAACGTCGCGCTCACGACCACCGCCGATTGCCCACTTGAATTCACTCTTGTTCAGGAACTGCAGTGCCTTGGGCAAAGTATGTATGGCTATCGGCTTTGTGCCTGCAAAAGATACGGGATGCCGCCCCACATCGACGTCCAGATAGCCGTACCAAGTCGGCATCGTTCCCCCCGATTGCATTCTTCCGAAGATAGGTTCGACGCTAATCGACCGTAAGCGAAAATCGGGACTGAAAAAGAACTCGCAATTCGCGCCATAGATGCACCACGCCGACTCGGTGTCTCCGTGGCGAAAATGATTATCGGCGCGCAGATCCTCCGGATTTATCAAGTCTCGAACCGTTTCGCGGCTGCTTTTGCCAAGTTCGATCGGCCCCGCCCGGCCTGTCGCTACAAGCTCGAACAGGTCGATTGTCTCGACAGGCTCAGCCACCGAACCAACCCTAGAGATCGAGCACCAGCCGTTCCGGATCCTCCAGGCTTTCCTTGACGCGCACCAGGAAGGTCACGGCTTCCTTGCCATCGACGATGCGGTGATCGTAGCTGAGCGCCAGATACATCATCGGCCGGATCACGATCTGGCCGCCGACCACCACCGGCCGGTCCTGGATCTTGTGCATGCCCAGAATGCCGGACTGCGGCGCGTTGAGAATCGGCGTCGACATCAGCGACCCGTAAACGCCACCGTTGGAAATGGTAAACGTGCCGCCCTGCATGTCGGCGACTGACAGCTTGCCGTCGCGCGCGGCGATGCCCAGCCGGCCGATATCCTTCTCGATCTCGGCGATCGACATCTGGTCGGCATTGCGCACGACAGGCACGACGAGGCCCTTTTCGGTGCCGACGGCGACGCCGATATGCGCGTAGTTCTTGAAGATGATGTCGGTGCCGTCGATCTCGGCGTTGACCGAAGGGATTTCCTTCAGCGCATGCGTCACCGCCTTGGTGAAGAAGCCCATGAAGCCGAGCTTGACGCCATGCTTCTTCTCGAACACATCCTTGTATTTGGTCCTGAGCGCCATCACCGCTGACATGTCGACCTCGTTGAAGGTGGTCAGCATGGCGGCGGTCGACTGTGCTTCCTTGAGGCGGCGCGCGATCGTCTGGCGCAGCTTGGTCATGCGCACGCGCTCCTCGCGCGACGCATCGTCGCCCGAGGACGGTGCACGGACAGTGACCGGTGCGGGCGCCGGTGCCGCCTTGGGCGTTTCGGCCGGCTGCGACGGCGCGCCCTTGGAGATCGCGTCGAGCACGTCGCCCTTCAGTACCTGCCACGCTTGCCCGAGCCGGAGAGCTGATCGACCGCCAGATTGTTCTCGGCGATCAGCTTCGCCGCCGCCGGCGCCGGCGGCATGCCGCGTGGCTCGACCGCGCCGGCGTCGCCGGCGATCTTGGCGGTTTCGACCGCCGCCTGCTTGACGGTGGACGCCGCGTCGGGGCTCGAGGCCTGCGACACCGCTTGCGGCTTGGTCGCTGGTGCGGCGGCGTCCCCGCCGGCCGAAATCGAACCCAGCAAAGCGCCGACGCCGACCGTCTCGCCTTCCTTGGCGGTGATTTCGCTCAGCGTCCCGGCGGCGGCGGCCGGCACCTCCACCGTCACCTTGTCGGTCTCGAGCTCGACCAAGGGCTCGTCGGCGGCAATGGCGTCGCCCACCTTCTTGAACCATTTGCCGATGGTCGCTTCGGTGACGGATTCTCCGAGAGTGGGAACGCGGATTTCGGTAGCCATTGTGCCTGTCCGTTTCTTGTCGGGTTCTGTTTATTCGCCGAGCGCGTCTTCGAGCAGGGCGGCGAGCTGGGCAAGGTGCTTGGACATCAGTCCGGTCGCCGGCGACGCGGCAGCCGGACGGCCGGTGTAGCGCACCCGCTGATGCTTGGCGTCGATATGCGCCAGCACCCACTCCAGATACGGGTCGATGAACGACCAGGCACCCATGTTCTTGGGCTCCTCCTGGCACCACACCATCTCGGCGTTGCGGAAGCGCGACAGTTCCGTGATCAGCGCCTTGGCCGGGAATGGATAGAGCTGTTCGACGCGCAGCAGGTAGATGTCGTTGATGCCGCGCTTCTCGCGCTCTTCGTAGAGGTCGTAGTAGACCTTGCCCGAGCACAGCACGACGCGACGGATCTTCGAATCCTTGACCAGCTTGATCGCCTGGCCGGGAAGCAGCTGGGCATCGTCCCACAAAAGCCGGTGGAACGAGCTCTCGCCGGAAATTTCCGGCAGCGTCGACACCGCCCGCTTGTGGCGCAGCAGCGACTTCGGCGTCATCAGGATCAGCGGCTTGCGGAAGTCCCGCTTCAACTGCCGGCGCAGGATGTGGAAGTAGTTGGCCGGCGTCGTGCAGTTGGCCACTTGCATGTTGTCTTCGGCGCAAAGCTGCAGGAAACGCTCGAGCCGCGCCGAGGAATGTTCCGGACCCTGGCCCTCATAGCCATGCGGCAGCAGGCAGACGAGGCCCGACATTCTGAGCCACTTGCGCTCACCCGACGAGATGAACTGGTCGAACACCACCTGGGCGCCGTTGGCGAAGTCGCCGAACTGCGCTTCCCACAGCGTCAGCGCCTTCGGCTCGGCAAGGCTGTAGCCATATTCGAAACCGAGCACCGCCTCTTCCGACAGCATCGAGTTGATGACTTCGTAGCCGGCCTGCGCGGCGGACAGGTTGTTGAGCGGGATGTAGCGGGTTTCGTCGCGCTGGTCGTAGAGCACGGAATGGCGCTGCGAGAAGGTGCCGCGTTCGGAATCCTGGCCCGACAGCCGGATCGGGTTGCCGTCGAGCAGGATGGCGCCGAAGGCCAGCGCCTCGGCCGTAGACCAGTCGATGCCTTCGCCGGACTCGATCGCCTGGCGACGATTCTCCAGGAACCGGATGATCGTCTTGTGCGCCTCGAAATCCTTCGGCACCTCGGTCAGCTTCTTGCCGATTTCCTTCAGCGTCTTGACCGGCACGGCGGTCTTGCCGCGCCGCGTTTCGTCCTGGTTGTCGGCCGTGCGCAGGCCCGACCAGGCGCCGTCGAGCCAGTCGGCCTTGTTGGGCTTGTAGTGCTGGCCGACCTCCCACTCCGACTCCAGATGCGCCCGCCAGTCCGCCTTCATCTTGTCGAACTCGGCCTGGGTGATATGGCCTTCGGCAATCAGGCGGTCGGCATAGATCTGCACCGTCGTCCTGTGGTTGCGGATGTTGCGATACATGATCGGCTGGGTGAAGGCCGGTTCGTCGCCCTCATTGTGGCCGAAGCGGCGGTAGCAGAACATGTCCACCACCACCGGCTTGTGGAACTTCATGCGGAATTCGATCGCCACCTTGGTGGCATGGACCACCGCTTCCGGATCGTCGCCGTTGACGTGGAAGATCGGCGCCTCGATCATCTTGGCGACGTCGGACGGATAGGGCGACGAGCGCGAGAAGCGCGGATTGGTGGTGAAGCCGATCTGGTTGTTGATGATGAAGTGCAGCGTGCCGGCGACGCGGTGGCCGCGCAGCCCGGACAGGCCGAGGATTTCGGCGATCACGCCCTGGCCGGCGAAGGCGGCGTCGCCGTGCAGCAAGAGCGGCAGCACCTTGGCGCGCTCCTCCAGCGGCACGATCTCCTCGCGGCTGCGGCCGAACAGGTAGTCCTGCTTGGCGCGCGCCTTGCCCATCACGACAGGATCGACGATTTCCAGATGCGAGGGATTGGCGGTCAGCGACAGATGCACCTTGTTGCCGTCGAACTCGCGGTCCGACGAGGCGCCGAGATGGTACTTGACGTCGCCAGAACCTTCGACCTCGTCGGGGGCGGCCGAGCCGCCCTTGAACTCATGGAAGATGGCGCGGTGCGGCTTGGCCATTACCTGGGAGAGCACATTCAGCCGGCCGCGATGAGCCATTCCGAGCACGATCTCCTTCATGCCGAGCTGGCCGCCGCGCTTGATGATCTGCTCCAGCGCCGGGATCAGCGCTTCACTGCCATCGAGGCCGAAACGCTTGGTGCCCTTGTACTTGATGTCGGCGAACTGTTCGAAGCCTTCGGATTCGATCAGCTTCTGCAGGATCGCCTTCTTGCCGGTCGCGGTGAAGGTGATCTCCTTGTCGGCGCCCTCGATGCGCGCCTGGATCCAGGCCTTTTCCTCGGGATCGGAGATGTGCATGAATTCGACGCCGAGCGTCGAGCAATAGGTGCGGGTCAGGATCTCCAGCATCTGCCGGACGGTGCCGAATTCGAGCCCCAGCACATTGTCGAGGAAGATCGGCCGGTCATAGTCAGCTTCGGTGAAGCCGTAATTCTCCGGCGACAATTCATTGTAGTCCTCGAGCGGCTTGGCGATGCCGAGCGGGTCGAGATTGGCGTGCAGATGGCCGCGCATGCGGTAGGCGCGGATCATCATGATGGCGCGCACGGAATCGCGCGTCGCCTGGTGCACGTCGGCGTCGGAAAGGGCGATGCCGTTGACGACGGCCTTGTCCTTGACCTTCTTTTCCAGATGCTTCTCGACGATGCCCCAGTTGCCGTCGAGCGCCGACACCAGCTCGCCATCGGCCTGCAGCGGCCATGAGGGCTTGGCCCAGGAGGCACCCTTGGCGTTCTTGCGCACGTCGCCGGCGTCGTCCTTCAGCCCGGCGAAGAACTCCTGCCATTCGGGATTGACCGAGGCGGGATCGTCCTCATAGGCGGCATAGAGCGCATCTATGTAGTCGGCGTTGCCGCCATAGAGGAAAGAGGTGAGCGAAAATTGGTCGTTGGCCTGATCTTGTCTTGCCATGTCACTTAGCGGAGCCCGTGCTCCGTCTCCTTACGTTTGCGGCATTGCCGCGATGTCGAACGGTTCACCCGTCCTTGTTCCCCTCAAGGCCAACGAACCGCCGCCAGCCCTCATTCCATTTCCGGCCCTTCGCTTTCGCGCCGGGCGTTCGAAATTCGAAAAGCCAGGCAATTGGCCTTTCGTCGGCCAGCGGCCGATCGTTTCTCACCCTTTGATCGCCTCGACCAGCGTCGTGCCGAGACGGGCCGGCGAGGGCGAAACTTTTATTCCGGCCGATTCCATCGCCGCGATCTTGTCCTCGGCGCCGCCCTTGCCGCCGGAGATGACCGCGCCCGCGTGGCCCATGGTGCGGCCGGCCGGCGCCGTGCGCCCGGCGATGAAGCCGGCCATCGGCTTCTTGCGGCCACGCTTGGCTTCGTCCTTGAGGAACTGCGCGGCGTCCTCCTCGGCCGAACCGCCGATCTCGCCGATCATGATGATCGACTTGGTCTCGTCGTCGGCGAGGAACATCTCGAGCACGTCGATGAACTCGGTGCCCTTGACAGGGTCGCCGCCAATGCCGACGGCGGTGGTCTGGCCGAGGCCGACATTGGTGGTCTGGAACACAGCCTCATAGGTAAGTGTTCCCGAGCGCGAAACAACGCCGACCGAGCCCTTGCGGAAGATGTTGCCGGGCATGATGCCGATCTTGCATTCGTTGGGGGTGAGCACGCCCGGGCAGTTCGGGCCGATCAGCCGCGAGGTCGAGCGGTCGAGCCTCGCCTTGACCCTGATCATGTCCATAACCGGTATGCCCTCGGTGATGCAGATGATCAGCGGGATCTCGGCCTCGATCGCTTCCAGGATCGCTTCGGCGGCACCCGCCGGCGGCACATAGACGACGGAGGCGTTGGCGCCGGTCTTTGCCTTGCCCTCGGCGACGGTGGCGAAGATCGGCAGGCTCTCGCCCTTCGAGCCGGTCCAGGTCTCGCCACCCTTCTTCGGATGGATGCCGCCGACCATCTTGGTTCCGTGATAGGCCAGCGCCTGTTCGGTATGGAACGTGCCGGTCTTGCCGGTCAGGCCCTGCACCAGCACCTTGGTGTTCTTGTCGACGAGAATGGACATGGGAGCCCTTTTTAAAAACCGTTGATCGAGGAAGGTGAAACGCGCTGGTAGACGCCGCTCACCATGTCTTGCCAAATGTCGTTGCTGGCCGGCTGGAACTCCAGCCGCATGCGATAGGTGCTGTCTGTATCGAAAGTGTAGGTGACACGAGCCGATCCGCGTGGCGACGACCTCATCAACACCAATTCGCTGCCGTTCCACGCGCCGGTGGCGGGTGCGGCGGGCACAAACCCCGTCGAATCGAACTGGTGCATGGTGACGAGACTGTTCGGCTGGTCGAAACCGAAGACGTTGTGCGAGCCGAACGAAATCGTGCCATCGCGGCGCTGACGATAACGCTGCACCACGAACAGGCCGCCGAATTCGGCCGCCGCCAGCACTTCGGCGGTCGCGGGGCCGGCATCGGTCCATTGTGTGGCCGCCACCTCTTCTTCGCCACGCCACGCGCCGACCAGCGCCTGCAGGCGCTGGTGATCGGCCGAAAGCGAGGAGAAGGGCGCCGCGTTCATGGTCAGAGCCGCTTCAGGTCGGCGACGGTGAGGTCGCTCTTGGCGTTTCCGGTGTTGAGCGTCGTCGCCGGCTCGAACATCAGCACGACAGGCTCTTCGCTCAGCGAACGCGGCCGGTGCTCGACGCCACGCGGCACGACGATGAAATCGCCCTCGCCGAGTTCGACCGGACCGTCGCGGAAATCGATGGCGATACGCCCACGCAGCACGAGGAAGGCTTCGTCCTCTTTCTCATGCGCGTGCCAGTCGAAGACCTTGCCAAACTTTGCCACCTTCGCCTGGCTGTCATTCACGTCGCCGGCGATATGCGGATCGAAGACCTTGGTGATCCTCGCATCCGCCGCCTCGACCAGGTTTATCTTGCGCGGAGGCACCAGATCAGCCCTTCACCGCCGCCACGATCTTCTTGGCGGCGTCGTCGAGGTCGTCGGCAGAAACCACGTTCAGGCCGCTGTCGTTGATGATCTTCTTGCCTAGCTCGGCGTTGGTGCCTTCCAGGCGCACCACCAGCGGCACTTTCAGCCCGACTTCCTTGACCGCGGCAATGACGCCCTCGGCGATGATGTCGCACTTCATGATGCCGCCGAAGATGTTGATCAGGATGCCCTTGACCGCCGGATCCTTGGTGATGATCTTGAACGCCGCCGTCACTTTTTCCTTGGACGCACCGCCGCCGACATCGAGGAAGTTGGCAGGCTCGGCGCCATAGAGCTTGATGATGTCCATCGTCGCCATGGCCAGGCCCGCGCCATTGACCATGCAGCCGATATTGCCGTCGAGCGCGACATAGGCGAGGTCGTATTTCGACGCCTCGATCTCCTTCTCGTCCTCTTCGGTAGTGTCGCGCAGTTCGAGCACGTCCGGGTGGCGGAACAGCGCGTTGTTGTCGAACGACACTTTTGCGTCGAGCACGCGCAGCCGGCCGTTCTTCATGACGATCAGCGGATTGACCTCGAGCAGGCTCATGTCCTTCTCGACGAAGGCCTTGTAGAGGATCGGGAACAGCGTGTTGCCGTCCTTGGCAGCCTCGCCGTCGAGCTTCAGGGCGCCGTTGAGCGCCTTCAGATCGGCTGCCGTCACGCCCTTTTCCGGATCGATGGCGACGGTGATGATCTTTTCCGGCGTGTCGTGCGCGACCGCCTCGATGTCCATGCCGCCTTCGGTCGAAACGACGAAGGCAACGCGGCCGACCGAGCGGTCGACCAGGATCGACAGATAGAGCTCGCGGTCGATATCGGCGCCGTCCTCGATGTAGAGGCGGTTGACCTGCTTGCCGGCCGGACCGGTCTGCTTGGTCACCAGCGTGTGGCCGAGCATCTCGTTGGCGTTGGCGACCACTTCGGCCACCGACTTCGCCAGCCGCACGCCACCCTTGGCGTCGGGGCCGAGCTCCTTGAACTTGCCCTTGCCGCGGCCGCCGGCATGGATCTGGCTCTTCACCACATAGAGCGGACCGGGCAACGCCTTGGCGGCGGCTTCCGCCTCGCTCGCCTTGAATACCGGCACGCCTTCGGCCACCGGCGCGCCGAAAGCCTTCAGCAGCGCCTTGCCTTGATATTCATGGATGTTCATCTGGATTGTCTCCGGGTCACTTACTGGAGGTTCACTTCGAAGCGAGATGCGGGGCGATCTTGACGCAGGCCTCGGTCAGGCCCTGCACCGTCGCCACCGAACTGTCGAACATCTTCTGCTCGCTCTTGTTCAGGTCGATCTCGATGATGCGCTCGACGCCGCCGGCGCCGATCACCACGGGCACGCCGACATAGGTGTTCTTGACGCCGTACTGGCCGGAGAGGAATGCCGCGCAGGGCAGCACGCGCTTCTTGTCCTTGAGATAGGCTTCGGCCATCGAGATCGCCGAGGCGGCCGGCGCGTAATAGGCCGAGCCGGTCTTGAGCAGGCCGACGATCTCGGCGCCGCCATCGCGGGTGCGCTGCACGATCTGGTCGAGCTTTTCCTTCGAGGTCCAGCCCATCTTGACGAGGTCGGGCAGCGGAATGCCCGATACCGTCGAATAGCGGATCATCGGCACCATGGAATCGCCATGGCCGCCAAGCACGAAGGCGGTGACGTCCTCGACCGAGACCTTGAACTCCTCGGCCAGGAAATAGCGGAAGCGCGCGCTGTCGAGCACGCCGGCCATGCCGACGACATGGCTCTTTGGCAGGCCGGAAAACTTCTGCAGCGCCCACACCATGGCATCGAGCGGATTGGTGATGCAGATGACGAACGCCTTCGGCGCGTATTTCTTGAGGCCGGCGCCGACCTGTTCCATGACCTTCAGGTTGATGCCCAGGAGGTCGTCGCGGCTCATGCCCGGCTTGCGTGGCACGCCGGCGGTGACGATGCAGACGTCGGCGCCCTCGATGCCGGCATAGTCGTTGACGCCGGTCAGCCTGGAATCGAACCCGTCGACAGGCGACGACTGCGCGATATCGAGTCCCTTGCCTTGCGGAATACCCTCGGCAATATCGAACAGCACCACGTCGCCGAGATCCTTGAGGCCGATCATGTGAGCGAGCGTGCCGCCGATCATGCCAGAGCCGATGAGCGCTATCTTGTTGCGTGCCATGTGAGGATGTTTTCCCTTTGTCTGTGACGGCGCCATACGGCGTCGAGGAAGAGGCCGGAATGTTGCGGGGACCCGCGAGATTTCGCCGCACCCAATAGCTCCGGTGCGCGAGAAATTCAAACGATTATTTTGGAGTGAGCATTTTCAATCGGTTAGACTGTTTGGGATTTACGTAAACGTCAAAATTGATAAGCCGACTTGGGAGTATTTACACGATGAAGATGGAAATCATAAGGCTTGAGGCGGGCGATGACGCCCTTGTGATGAAAGTCGCCGAGGATGTGTTCGACGCGCCGGTCAGGCCGGATCGGCTGGCTGCCTACCTCGCCGAACCCGGCCATTTCATGATCGTGGCGCTGGCCGACGGCATGGTCGTCGGTCAATGCGCCGCGGTCATCCATCGCCATCCTGACAAGGTCAGTGAACTCTATGTCGACGAGGTCGGCGTTTCGCCGGCCTTCCGGCGCCGGGGCGTCGCGCGAAAGATGCTCGACGCTATGTTCGCGATCGGCAGGGAGCATGGCTGCGAGGAGGCCTGGGTCGGCACCGAGCCGGACAATCTCGCCGCCCGCGCACTTTATGAATCGCGCGATTCGGTGGCCGAGCCGTTCGTGATGTACGTTTACAGGCTCTAGGATCGTTCCAGGTTGAACAACAGGGAAGATTGGCCATGACCAAAACGGAACCGCTCATCCTGCGTCGCTGGTCGTCCGTCATCCGCACACAGGATCGCGCTGCCTATGCCGACTATGTCGAGAGGACAGGAGGCCTTGACTACGCGGCCACGAAAGGCAACCGCGGCTTCCAAATGCTTATGCGTGATCGTGGCGACGGAACGACGGAGATCGTCACATTGAGCTGGTGGTCATCAATGGATGCCGTGCGAAGCTTTGCCGGCGACGCACCGAAACTGGCCCGCTACTATCCGGAAGATGATCGCTATCTCCTGGAGAAATCCAAATTCGTCGATCACTACACGGTTGTTGCCGGAACCTTGCCACCCGCCTGAAAGGCTCAGATCGTGGCGACGGGAGACTCGCCGTGCCGGTCTTCGAGCCTGTTCACCGGATCCTTCGCCTTCTGCCGCTCGGCCCAGTCTTCCAGCCAGTCGCGGCTCTGCATCTCGATCAAGCGTGATGCGGTGCGCTCGAACTCGAAGACCTCGACGCCGCGTTTGGCGACATAGAGCTGCTGTGGCGGCGCCTCGGCACTCACCACCAGCCGCACATGGTGATCGTAGAGCGTGTCGATCAAAAGGATGAAGCGCTTGGCCTCGTTGCGCTTGCCTTCGCCCAGCACCGGCACGTGGTCGATGAAGAGGGTCGAGAACCGGCCGGCAATGGCCAGGTAGTCGCGTGCCCCGAGCGGCTTTTCGCAAAGATCGGCGAAAGAGAAGCGAGCCGCGACACCCGCAGCGCGCGGGATCACCACATGCCGGCCCTTGACGGTCAGCGACGCCTCGGCCGTCGGCGCACCGTGCGTCATGGCCCGCCACGCCTCGTCGAGCGCCTGGTCGGCAGCGGCATCGGCCGGCGTGACATAGACCGGCGTGCGGGCAAGCTTTTCCAGCCGGTAGTCCTTGTCGGTGTCGAGCGACAGCACATGCGTGTGCCGCTCCAGGATGCCGATGAACGGCAGGAAAAGCTGGCGGTTCAGCCCGTCGCCATAGAGATTTTCCGGCGCCACGTTCGAGGTCGCGACCAGCACAACGCCGCTGGCGAACAGCGCCGAAAACAGCCGCGACAGGATCATCGCATCGGCAATGTCGGTAACCGAGAACTCGTCGAAGCACAGCACCCAGGCCTGCTCGGCGAGGGCCTTGGCCACGGGCGGGATCGGATCGTCCTCCTTGACGTCGCCATTCTTGCGCGCCTGCCGGTGCTTCTGGATACGGTCCTGCACATCGGCCATGAAGTCGTTGAAGTGGACACGGCGCTTGCGGCGCACCGGCAGCAGTTCGAAGAACATGTCCATCAGCATGGTCTTGCCGCGGCCGACGCCCCCGTGGATGTAGAGGCCCTTGACCGCCTCATGCGTCTCGCGCTTGCGGGCAAACAGCCAGCCCAGCGCGCTGGATTTGTGCGCCAGCCGCTTTGCCGAGATTTCGTTGATCAGCCGGTCGAGCGCGGCGGCGATCCGTTCCTGCGCCGGATCGCGCTCGATCGCGCCCGTCTCGACCAGATGGTCATAGCGCTGCCTGACGGTCGCATGGGTCTGGAGGCCGTCGCGCAGATGCATAGGTCACGTCGTTGTCGAGCAATTCCAGGAAAAGTGTGTAGCGGCTTTCCGTCCGGAATTGCGTAAGAACATAAGAGGAAGGTCAGACTTATCTTGTAAGCGAAATCGGCTGGCCGTTGGAAGTCTGGCCGTCGAATTTCGAACCGCCAGAGGAATAGAGCCGTGCCAGCGTGCCGCCATTCTCGTCATAGAGCGTCAGCTGCTTGCCGGCGACGTTCCACGACTTGATGCCGTCGATCGGCGCCGGGCAATGCAGCGGTCCGGCGCGGAAGCCGGCGCCGAATTTGGTCTGCGGCGTCGCCACCTTGCAGGTCTGGCCCGAAACGCTGGCGGTCCAGACGCCAGCGACGCTGGCCGCGGTCAGATCCGAGGCTCCAGCGGGCGCCGTGCCGTCCGGCGGCAACGACGCAACCTGCGTATTCGCCGGCGCCGTCGGGAACTGCGACGGATCGGTGGTCCCGGGCGAGGCCGGCGGCGGCAGCTGATTCGCCGTCACCTGGCCGGACGGGGCCGGCTGCAGCGGCGCGGGCTGCTGGTCATCCATCGACGAGAACCGTGAGGTCGAGCAGCCGCTCGCAACGAGCGCCGCCAGCGATACGGCCACCAGGCCGATTTTCGAAAAAGTCATTCCAACCTCCGTCGGATCCGGCTTGGGGGATGCCGTCCGCGCAATCTCACCTCCACCAAGATGGAGAAGGTGGCGAAATTTCAACCCGATATGGTTAAAATACGGTTTGTGGCAAAATTTGTTGCAAATTTATCGCAATCACCCGGCCAGTGGGGCGCTCGGCACGAACACATATCCATCAGGTCCGACGATATAGCTTTCCCGCAAGCCATGCGGCTTGTCGAGCGCGCCAGCCAGCACGATGTGGCCGTGATCCCGTGCCGCCGTCTCGATCGCATCGGGATCGGCGCCGTAGAGGCGCAACTCTATCCCGGCCCCGCGTGTTTCGCTGCCGACAATCACCCCGGTCATCGGGTTGTCGAGATAGGAATGGTCGGCATGCAGCATGAAAACCGATCCCAGCAACTCGATCGCCGCGAAATCCTCATCGGCGTAGATCACGCGCGCACCAAGTACGTCGCGGCAGAAGGCTTCCATGGCCACCATGTCGCGCACCAATAGGTTGACGCCGATGCCGCGTGGCAACGAGCGGCCGAAGTCCTCGGCCTTCATCCATGGGGTCTTCGTCCGTTTCATCGCCATGGCGTCGTCCTCCCGCTCCGCGATCCCTGGCGATCCTAATCGAGCCGGCCTCCCGGCCCTTGGCATTCGGGAGCCAAATGCTTGCGCCAGCCGACGCAGGGCCTATGTCTAGCAGACGCAAACCCGCCGGAGCCGCAACATTGGCCGCGAAAAAGACAGCCGCCAATCGCTACTACAGCGGCCCGCCAAGCGATCATTTCGACGGCACCTTGTTCTTCAACCCCGACGGCCGGCCGCCGGGCGCTTCGCCGACCTGCTGAAATGGCAGTTGAGCGGCGGGCGCTCGAAATGGCCGGCGGCCGATCCGAGTACGTTTCAGCAGGCAGATCCCGTGGAAAGGGTCGAAGGCTCCGCTCTGAGGGTGACGATGGTCGGCCATTCCTCGCTGCTCATCCAGACCGCCGGCCTGAACATCCTCACCGATCCGGTCTGGTCGCAACGTACGTCGCCGTTTTCCTTTCTTGGACCAAGACGCGTCAGTCCGCCGGGCATCGCCTTCGTCCGCCTGCCGCCGATCGACCTCGTGCTGGTCAGCCATAATCATTACGATCATCTCGACCTCGCGACGCTGAAGCGGCTCAAGGCAAAGCACGACCCGCTGGTACTCACGCCCCTCGGCAACGACGTCCTCATCGACGGCGCCGTGCCCGGCATGCGGCTGTCGGCGCATGACTGGGGCGACAGGGTCGACACCCATGATGGCGTCGCCATCCATGTCGAGCCGGTGCATCACTGGTCGGCGCGCGGCACCCGCGACCGGTGCATGGCGCTGTGGGCCGGTTTCGGCATCGAGACACCGGGCGGCAATATCTACTTCGCTGGCGACACCGGCTTCCACGATGGCGCCAACTACCGGCTGATGGCTGAGAAACATGACGGCTTCCGCTTCGCCATCCTGCCGATCGGCGCCTACGAGCCACGCTGGTTCATGGCGCCGCAGCACCAGAACCCGGAGGAAGCCGTGCAAGGCATGAAGCTGTGCAACGCCGCCTATGCCGCCGGCTGCCACTGGGGCACCTTCCAGCTCACGGACGAACCGATCGACGAGCCGGTCCGAAAGCTGGCTCAGGCGCTTGACGACCAAGGCATCCCGCAGGAGCGCTTTCGCGCCTTGCAGCCGGGAGAAGTCTGGGACGTACCCGAGATAAAGCATGGCTGAAGTCTGCATTGGCCATTTACGGCACGACCTTTTTCGCCGATGGTCCGCCCGGGCAGGCAAAGGGAGTTCGCATGAAATCGATCATGGCAGTTCTGATGGCGCTGGCGATCTCGACGCCGACCGCTTTCGCGGGTGAAATCAGCGACCGCGCCGTGGAAGCGGAAAAGGCGCTGCAGGCGGGTGACGGCGCCGGCGCGCTGGAAAAATTCCGCAGCGCCGAGGAAGCGCTATGGCAAGCCATGCCGCTTGGCGTGCAGAACGTCAAACAGGTCGACACAGCCGGCGGCTTTGGCATCTATAGCGAGCGTGCCAATCACATCTACAAGCCTGGCGAGAAGGTCGTGCTCTATATGGAACCGGTTGGATATGGCTATGGCTCGGATGGCCTTGGCAACAGCCAGATCGCGCTTGCCGTCGACCTCACCGTGCTTTCAGAATCGGGCGAGCCTCTGGGCACCTTCGAGAAGATTGGCAGCGTTCAGGTCGCTTCTCGCTCGCATAACCGCGAACTGTTCTTCAAACTCGATCTTTCCCTCGATGGCCTGCCGCCCGGCAAATACCGGTGCGACTTCCTCATGCATGACCAGAATTCCAACAAGACGGCGCCCTTCACCACCGATATCGAGATCGCCGGCTAGTTTTGCTCCCGACATACGCCTCGCAGCCAGCGGGAACCCAAGCGCGACAGCCGCGTTTCCATGCGGTTTCAAAATCTGTCGGGTTACGAGGCATTCCCATGATCAAATGGATCATCATTCTCCTGATCGTCGCCGCGGCGGCGAGCCTGCTCGGCATGCCGGCACTGGCTGGCGCCGCCGCCACCGGCGCGCGCATCCTCATCGGCATCGTTCTCATCATCTTCCTGCTCGTGGTGCTTGGCATCTTCGCGGTGACGTAAAGCTGCTCCGCACTGGTAATTCCTGCCCGTTTCCGCCATATAGCGCCAAACGGACACGGAATTTTCGGAGCAATGGCAAGCACGGCCCCCTTCGCCAAGATGAACGGCATCGGCAACGAGATCATCGTTGCCGATATGCGTGGCCGTGCCGATCGGGTGACGCCGGCTGCGGCCATCGCGCTCAACGCCGACGCCGCGACCAGGTTCGACCAGATCATGGCGATCCACGACGCCAGGACGCCGGGCACCGCCTTTTTCATCGACATCCTGAATTCCGACGGCTCCGGGGCGCAGGCCTGCGGCAACGGCATGCGCTGCGTGGTCCAGGCGCTGGCCGCCGAGACCGGCCAGAAGACCTTCACCTTTGAGACCGTGGCCGGCATCCTCAATGCACGCGAACATGCCAACGGCTCGATCTCGGTCGACATGGGCACGCCACGTTTCGGCTGGCAGGACATCCCGCTGGCCGAGGAATTCCGCGACACCCGCATGATCGAGCTGCAGATCGGCCCGATCGACGCGCCGGTGCTGCATTCGCCCTCGGTCGTCTCGATGGGCAATCCGCACGCCATCTTCTGGGTCGACCGCGATGTCTGGTCCTATGAACTCGACCGCTTCGGCCCGCTGCTCGAGAACCACCCGATGTTTCCCGAGCGCGCCAACATCACCATCGCACAGGTTACCTCACCGCAAACCATGGTCGTCCGCACCTGGGAGCGCGGAGCCGGCCTGACCAAGGCCTGCGGGTCGGCCGCCTGCGCATCGGTGGTTGCCGCGGCCCGTACCAAGCGGACCGGCCGGAGCGTCAGCCTGTTGACCCCCGGCGGTGGCACGCTGCATGTCGAATGGCGCGACGACGACCACGTCATCCTTACAGGTGCCGCCGAATGGGAATTTTCGGGCAGCTTCGATCCGTCGACCGGCATCTGGGCCCGCGACACCGAGAGCGCGGCCTGATGTCCGGTCTATCCAAGGGCCCGGTCTCCGAGGGCCCCATCTCCAAGGCGATTGACGTGGTGACCTTCGGCTGCCGGCTGAACACCTATGAATCCGAGGTGATGCGGCGCGAGGCTGAAACCGCCGGTCTCGGCGCGCTGGAAGGCGGCGCGGTGATCTTCAACACCTGCGCCGTCACCGGCGAGGCGGTGCGCCAGGCCGGGCAGGCGATCCGCAAGGCGCGCCGCGACAACCCGCGGGCGCGCATCATCGTCACCGGCTGCGCCGCGCAGACCGAGCCGCAGAGTTTCGCCGCCATGGACGAGGTCGATCTCGTCCTCGGCAATGAGGAGAAGCTGAAAGCGCATTCCTATCGCGCGCTGCCGGATTTCGGCGTCAACGACACCGAGAAGGCGCGCGTCAACGACATCTTTTCGGTGCGTGAGACCGCCAGCCACATGGTCGACGCCATCGAGGGCCGGGCCCGCGCCTTCGTCCAGGTGCAGAACGGCTGCGACCACCGCTGCACCTTCTGCATCATTCCCTATGGTCGCGGCAATTCGCGCTCGGTGCCGATGGGCGCCGTGGTCGAGCAGGTCAAGCGGCTCAGCACCAACGGCTATGCCGAGATCGTGCTGACCGGCGTCGACATGACCAGCTTCGGCGCCGACCTGCCGGGTGCGCCAAAACTCGGCAAGCTGGTGAAGACGATCCTCAAGCAGGTGCCGGACGTGAAGCGCCTGCGACTGTCGTCGATCGATTCGATCGAGGCCGATGACGATTTGCTCGACGCCATCGCCACCGAGCCGCGGCTGATGCCGCATCTGCATCTGTCGCTGCAGTCGGGCGACGACATGATCCTGAAGCGCATGAAGCGCCGGCATCTGCGCGATCAGTCGATCCGCTTCTGCGAGGATGTGCGCAAGCTGCGCCCGGGCATCGTCTTCGGCGCCGACATCATCGCCGGCTTTCCGACCGAGACCGACGACATGTTCGAGAACTCGGAAAAGATCGTCGAGGAATGCGGGCTGACCCACCTTCACGTCTTCCCGTTCAGCCCCCGCGAGGGTACGCCCGCCGCGCGCATGCCGCAGGTTCACCGCGAGGTGGTCAAGCAGCGCGCCGCCCGGTTGCGCACCGCCGGTGAAGCCGCGTATCGCAGCCATCTGTCGTCGCTGGCCGGAACGCGCCAGTCGATCCTGATCGAACGCGACGGCCTCGGCCGCACCGAAGGCTTCACGCTGGCGGCACTTGCCACCGGCTCGCCGGGCGAAATCGTCCAGGCTGACATCACCGGCCATGACGGCGCCCGGCTGATCGCGGCGCCGCTTGCCGCCCGCGCCGCCTGAGAAACGCAAAGCATGGCTGGTTTTTTCAAGAAGATATTTTCGTTCGGCAAGAAAGAGGTGGTCGAGGAGCGCATCGACGAGACCGCCCCGCTGCCGCCGATCAAATGGGAAGCGCTGGATGCGCTGAAGCCGGCGGCCGAGCAGGTCGTTCCGGAATTCCTGAAGCGCGACGAGCCGCGGCCCGAGGCGGAGGTCGTGCCGACACCGCCGGCCGAGCCGGAGGTACCGCCAGAGCCGGCCCCTGTCGAGGAGCCCGCGCCGGCGCCGAGCGTCCCGTCCGAGCCGGAAATTCAGCCAGAGCCCACACCGATCGAGGAACCGCAGGCACCTGAGCCGCCGGCCCCGGAAATACCGGCCGAAGAGCCGGCGCCACCGGAAAAGCCCGATGTGCCAGCCGTGCCGGAGCGCGTCCCCGAACCGGCGCCGCAAGAGATTCCAGCCCCGGTACCGGAACTGCCGGAGATCGTGCCGGAAGAACCGGAGCCTGGGCCTGTCGAAGTGCCGGCGCCGCCGGTCGAGACACGATCAGAAATCCCTTCACAGCTTGGCGCTACCCCTCATCCGGCTGCCGCCACCTTCTCCCCGCATAGAGACGGGGAAAAGGAAGCTGAACGCGACGCCGTGCCTGCCCCTGCAGACGTAGAAGAAGAAGTCGCAACGCTGACGCCCCCCTCTCCCCGCCTCTTGCGGGGATTGGGTAAGGGTGAGGGGCAGCGCGAGCCTGCGAAGGATTTGGCACCCCCTGCCGAGGCTACGCCAGCAACTGCCGTGCCTTCGGCCCCACCAGCAGAAATCCAGCCTGCCATTCGCCAGCCCGCGCCAGTCGAGACGCAGCCCGTCATCGCTGAGGTCGCACCCGAACCGCAGCCTGTCCTGCAACCGGCCCCACAACCCCTGCCGGAACCAAGGCCCGCTCCCGGCAAGGTGACCGTCACCAAGAAGGTCGAACAGAAGGCCGAACCGCGGAAGGCGCCGGAGCCGGCGCCGAGGCGCTCGTGGTTCCAGCGCATGAAGGACGGGCTCGCCCGCTCCTCGAAAGAACTGACCGGCAACATCGCCAGCGTCTTCACCAAGCGCAAGCTCGACGAAGAGACGCTGCAGGATCTGGAGGACGTGCTGATCCGCGCCGACCTCGGCATGGAAACCGCGCTGCGCGTCACCGATGCTCTGGCCTCCAGCCGCTATGGCAAGGACGTGTCCGACGCGGAAGTGCGCGCCATCATGGCGGCCGAGGTGGAAAAGGTGCTGACCCACGTCGCCATGCCGCTGGAGCTCGACCTCTCCCACAAGCCGCATGTCATTCTCGTGGTCGGCGTCAACGGCACCGGCAAGACCACCACCATTGGCAAGCTCGCCGCCAAGCTGACCGATGGCGGCCTGTCGGTGATGCTCGCCGCCGGCGATACCTTCCGCGCCGCCGCGATCGAGCAGTTGAAGATCTGGGGCGAGCGGACGAAATCGCCGGTGATCGCCTCCAAGATCGGCGCCGATGCCGCCGGGCTTGCCTACGACGCCTTCGAGAAGGCGAAGGAGGCCGGCTCCGACGTGCTGATCATCGACACCGCCGGGCGCCTGCAGAACAAGACCGAACTGATGGCCGAGCTCGAAAAGATCGTCCGTGTGCTCGGCAAGCTCGATCCGGAAGCGCCGCACACGGTGCTGCAGACGGTCGATGCCACCACTGGTCAGAACGCGCTCAACCAGGTCGAGATCTTCCGCAATATCGCCGGCGTCAACGGTCTGGTGATGACCAAGCTGGACGGGACGGCGCGCGGCGGTATTCTGGTGGCGATCGCGGCAAAGCACAAACTGCCGGTCTATTTCATCGGCGTCGGCGAACAGGTCGACGACCTCGAACCTTTTTCGGCAAGCGAATTCGCCAGGGCGATCGCTGGAGTGGCTTAACCCATGAACCCACCTATCCTCGAAAGCGATCTTTCCGATCCTCGTCGCAAAACGCTGAACCCCGCCCTGAAATTCGCTCTCGAACTCGGGCCGGGCCTGGTGTTCTTTTTCACGACCATTCGCGGTGAGTGGCTCGCCCAGAAATTTCCCATCCTGACGCATCTGGGCGAACCGCTGCTGATCGCCACCGCCTTCTTCATGGTGGCCACCGCGCTGTCGCTTGCTGTTTCGTGGCTGGTGATGCGCAGCTTGCCGATCATGCCGCTGGTATCGGGCATCATCGTTTTCGGGTTTGGCGCCTTGGCGCTGTGGCTGCAGGACAAGACCTTTGCCTACATGAAGCCGACGATCATCAATTCCCTGTTCGGCCTGACGCTGCTCGGCGGACTCGCATTCGGCAGATCGCTGCTCGGTTATGTCTTTGATTCGGCTTTCAGCCTCGACGCCGAAGGCTGGCGCAAGCTCACCTTCCGCTGGGGACTGTTCTTTCTTTTCCTGGCTGCGCTGAACGAAGTGATGTGGCGGAATTTTTCGGAGGAAACCTGGCTTTATTTCAAGGTCTGGGGCACGATTCCCATCACTCTTGTCTTCACTTTCAGCCAGATGCCGCTGATCCTGCGCCATTCGCTCGAGGAAAAGGCGGCAAAAGAAGAGAAGGCCGGCAAATAGGGAGGGGGCCATGGAATTCGTCACCACGCGCGACGAGCTGAGGACGATCTACAAGACGCCACGCCCGACCGACGGCTCGATCCGCAAGGAATTGAAGGCGCTCGACGGCCATTGCCGTTCCTTCATCGGCAAGAGCCCGTTCGTGCTGATCGGCTCGTCCGACGGCGCCGGCAATGCCGATGTGACGCCGAAGGGCGACAGGCCGGGCTTCGCCGCCGTGCTCGACGACCAGACCATCGCCATCCCCGACCGGCCCGGCAACAACCGGCTCGACACGCTGGAGAACATCCTCCTCAACCCGTCGGTCGGGCTGCTCTTCCTCATCCCCGGCATGAACGAGACGCTGCGCGTCAACGGCGACGCCCGCATCACCATCGATGCGGGTTTGCGCGAGCGCCTGGCCGTCGACGGCAAGGAACCGCAAAGCGTCGTCGTGGTCACCGTCAAGGCCGCCTACATGCATTGCGCCAAGGCCTTCATGCGCTCCGACCTGTGGAAGCCGGAGACCTGGCATGACCGCTCGACGCTGCCGACACTCGGCCAGATCCTGCGCGACCAGCTGGCGTTGGCCGAATCGGTCGAGGCGACCGACCGCTGGCTGGACGAAAGTTACAGACAGACGATGTGGTAATCTTCGCGGACACGATTCGTCCGAGTTTTACCCTTGCTGAACCTCCTTGCCATCTCCGGCAGCCTGCGGGCGGCCTCCACCAATTCGGCCCTGCTCGCCGCACTGGCGCGGAATGCACCGCCCGGCTGTCGCGTCACCCTCTATGACGGGCTTGGCCGTCTGCCGATCTTCAATCCCGACGAGGAAGGCGAGCGGACGCCGCAAGAAGCCGCCGCGCTGATCGATGCCGTCACCCATGCCGATGGCGTCATCGTCTCCTGTCCGGAATATGCCCATGGCGTTCCGGGCGGCCTGAAGAACGGGCTCGACTGGCTGGTGTCGCGCGACGCCGCCGTCGACAAGCCGGCCATGCTGGTGCACGCCTCGCCGCGCTCGCTGTTTGCCCGCGCCGCCTTGGCGGAGATCATGCGCACCATGTCGTTTGCGCTTTATGACGGCGGATCGCTCGAGATTGCGCTGCTGGGCAAGAAGCCGCTGGAGGTGGAGAGCATCTTGGCAGAACCGGCAAATGTGCTGGCGATGCGCAATGCGCTTTCAGCCTTCGCCGATTTCATCGCCAGCCGCTGAGCACATCCTTCGCCACCAAGCCTTCGAGCTACTTCTTGCTCCGCAGCGTCTCGACATCGGTCTTGCCGACATACCAGTCGCGCGCGTTGACCTCCTCGAAGACCACCCACACATCGTCGTTCCCCAGGCCGGTGGCCTCCATGATGGCCGCCGTGACCTTTTTGGCGATGTCCGCCTTCTTGCCGGCGGGGTCGGCCGCGATCACTTCCTTGACGAGGCGGATGTTGACGAATGGCATGATTTTCTCCCCTTCGATCCTGTTGACGGCAGCTCAGTACGTTTTGGCGCCGTTGACCATGAGCCGGACCATGTAGAGCGAAGTGGTGCCGGCGATGTAGAGACAGTTCAGCTTGTTGCCACCGAACACGCAATTGGCGGTGACCTCCGGTACCTTGACCTTGCCGATCAGCGTCCCGTCCGGATCGTAGCAGTGGATGCCGTCGGCCGCGCTGGTCCAGATGCGGCCGCCCTCATCGAGCCTGAAGCCATCGAACAGGCCGGCCGTGCAGTCGGCGAAGACTTTTCCGC
This sequence comes from Mesorhizobium sp. RCAM 05099, assembly GCF_059683685.1. Classification (NCBI taxonomy): domain Bacteria; kingdom Pseudomonadati; phylum Pseudomonadota; class Alphaproteobacteria; order Hyphomicrobiales; family Phyllobacteriaceae; genus Mesorhizobium; species Mesorhizobium sp. RCAM 05099. Next base: position 740,345 of record NZ_CM185035.1, on the reverse strand, counting down.
CGGAAATCTTCCTGCCGCCCTTGCCGACATTGAACACGCGGATATGAGCAGGATCCTGCGCGCCATGCGTGCGGCCGGTATCGGCGACATAGAGCTTGCTCTCGTCGAGCGAGAAGGCGAGGCCGTTGGGCCTGACCATGTCGGTGATGACGGCTTCGACCTCACCCGTGCCGGGATCGACCCGGTAGACATGGCAGGCGCCGATCTCGCTCTCCGCCTTGTTGCCCTCATAGTCATTGTCGATGCCGTAGCTCGGATCGGTGAACCAGATCGATCCATCCGACTTGACCACCGCGTCGTTGGGCGAATTCAGCCGCTTGCCACGCCATTTCGCCGCAATGGTGGTGATCGAGCCGTCATGCTCGGTGCGGCTGACGCGCCGGCCCGAATGCTCGCAGGTGACCAGCCGGCCCTGCCGGTCGACGGTGTTGCCATTGGAATTGCCGGATGGCTGACGGAACACGCTGACATGGCCGTCGGTCTCGTCGAAGCGCAGCATGCGGTTGTTCGGGATATCAGACCAGACCACATAGCGGCCGGCGGCGAACCAGGCTGGCCCTTCCGCCCATTGGCAGCCGGTGAAGAGCTTGTGCACATGCGCATTCGTGCCGACCAGGCGCGCGAAACGCGGATCGAGAATTTCGTAATCTTCGGCGGCCATGGCTTCCCTCCCAGGTCATTCAACGCGGCACCGTCACCGATCAAGCCAGCCGGCGATCAATAAGGCAAGATCGATCATCAAATCGTCCGCAACCTCCTGCAGACGTGATGAGGCATGAGTGCCGCGTTAACCCCGGTTAAGGGCCCTTAACCCGGGTTAAGCGCGCTTAACCGGCTATGCGCTGAGTGCAATGGTGCATTGCAACATCTTCTTTTTGCAACGCACCAATCCTATGTCATGCTTCGTACTGATCAAGGGAGGAAGAACCGGCCGCCAGGAAGGCGGCACAGAAGGAACCTTGCTATGATCTTCAACGATCTCATGAACCGCGCTCGCAACAGCATTGCCAAGCGCAAGCACTACAACCGCCTCGTCGCCGAAATCGACAGTTTTTCCAGCCGCGATCTGGCCGACATGCGCGCCGACCGCTCGGAAATGCTCTACCAGGTCCACAAGCAGATCTACGGCTGACCTTAAGTCCGCGCCGCCCAGGCGTGTTGAGATTCAGGTCAGGCCGAGTCGAGAAGGGTGGGTTCCGAGAACCGGAGCGGAGCGTACTTTCGGGTACGTGAGCACCGGAAGCGCAGGAAGCCGCCGTCCGCAGACCAGCTGAATATCAATGCGCCGCCAGCGCCTTGTCGATCTGCGGCAACAGCAGCGTCCGCGCCGTCTCCGGCGTCAGCGGACCGACATGCTTGTAGGCGATCTTGCCGTCCTTGCCGATGACGAAGGTTTCCGGCACGCCGTAGACACCCCAGTCGATCGCCGTGCGTCCGGCCTCGTCGACACCGATCGCCTGGAACGGGTTGCCGAGATCGCCGAGGAAACGGCGGGCGTTTTCCGGCTGGTCCTTGTAGTTCAGCGCCGCCATGACGAAGCGCTTGTCCTGCGCCAGCGCCAGCAGCACCGGATGTTCCTCCCGGCACGGCGCGCACCATGACGCGAACACGTTGACCAGCGTGACCTTGCCGGCGAACAATTTCGAATCCAGGCCCGGCAGGTTGCTGCCCTCGAGCGCCGGCAGGTTTGTCTGTGGCGCCGGCTGGCCGATCAGCGCCGATGGCACCTCCGAAACATCGCGCCCCGACAAAAGCTGCGACAGGAACAATCCCGCCAGGCCGAGGAAAATCAGAAGCGGCAAAAGCACGAACAGGCGGCGGCGGGGCGGCGCGGGCGTTTCGGTTTCCATGCTCATGACTTGACGGCCTTGTCGGAGCGACGCCGGACGCCCGACGCTTCCAGTTCGGCGAGTTCGCGTTTGCGGGCCCGCTGGTCGATCAGGATCCAGCCGATCAGTCCGGCCAGCGCCACGGCGGTGATCGCGTAGGCCGCGGTGACGTAGAGTGCATGCGCGCTCATGCCTGCCGCCCCCTCGACGACATCCTTCTCTCCAACCGGATCCTTCCGTCTCGCTCGATCATGCCTTTCCTTAACGGCATGCCGGCGGCTTCGCAATCGGCCGCCGCGCCGCAGTCTGCGAACATATACGGTCGCCGCGCCGCGGCCTTTGATGTCACGCAAACCCTGGCCGACGTCACTCAATCCGTTCCGTGGCGCAGCGCCAGCGCCGCCGAAACCGGGCCCAGTACGGCAAGAAACAGGGTCAGCGCGGCAAGAATGAGGAAAGGCTGCAAAAACGGATCGGGATTGGCCGTCGCGCCGTAGCTCGCCGAAACGCCGAAGATCAGCACCGGGATGGTCAGCGGCAGCACCAGCACCGAGATCAGCAACCCGCCACGCGGCAGCGCCACCGCTACCGCCGCACCGGCCGCGCCGATAAAGGTGATCGCCGGCGTGCCGACCAGCAGTGTCAGCGCCGTGGCGCCGATGGCGAGTGGCTCCATGTTCATGAACAGGCCGAGCAAGGGAGCGGCAATGACCAGCGGCAGCACGCTGCCCGCCCAATGCGCCAGGCATTTCGTCAGCACGGTCAAAGCCAGCATGTGCCGGTCGTTGCCGAGCACCAGCAGATCGAGCGAGCCATCCTCGCGGTCGGCCTGGAACAGCCGGTCGAGCCCGAGAAGGCAAGACAATAGCGCGCCGATCCACAGGATCGCCGGGCCGATGCGGGCGAGCAGCCTCAGGTCCGGCCCAACCCCGAACGGGATGGTGGCAATGACGGCAAGGAAGAAGATCACGCCGGTCAACGCGCCGCCGCCGGCACGGATATTGAGGCGGATGTCGCGGAGGAAGAGCGCTAGCATGTCATCCTCCCATCCTCAATTCTTTCGCCCCATCCAACCCGAGCGGCAGATGCGTCGCCGCGACAATCATCCCGCCATCCCCGCAATGCCTCGTCATCAGCGCGGCGAAGCGCCCCTCCGAAGCCTTGTCCAGCCCTGCCGTCGGCTCGTCGAGCAGCCACAGCGGCCGATGGCTGACCAGCAATTTCGCGATCGCCGCGCGCCGCCTCTGCCCGGTCGAGAGATAGCCGAATGGCAGATGGCCGATGCTGCCCAGCCCGACCATGTCCAGCGCCGCTTCGACGCCAACATGGCCGCTGCCGTTGAAGTCGCGCCAGAAGCGCAGGTTTTCCGCCACGCTGAGTGCCGTCTTCATCGCGTTGTGGTGGCCAAGATAATGACTGGCCGAAGCGATCGACGGAAACGCCTCGCCACCACCTTCGATCCGCACGCTGCCTTCCGCCACCGGAAGCAGCCCGGCTATGACCCGCAGCAAGGTCGATTTTCCTGACCCGTTCGGCCCGGTGACGACCAGCGACTGACCGTCCTGCAGGGCAAAGCCGATGCCGGAAAACACCGTGTCGCCGCCGCGTTCGCCGCCTAGATTTTCGGCGATAAGCCGCATCCCTCACCCGTCCCCAAAACAATGTGTCGCGGCTGGTATCGCATCGCACAAAATAGCCTTTGGACTGTCTAGAACTATTCCAGAAAATTCTCTATATGCGGTGCATCCGTGCCAGCGGTCGGCACGGGAAGCGAATTAGCGCCGAACCAGCGCACGCGCCGCCTTGAACGGCTCGGGTTGCTTGGGAGCGGACAGCGGAAATGGCCGTACCCGCACCTTTGCGCGTGATTGCATGCCATCGGCGTCCGTTCCCTTTCAGGCTGAACAGACAAGGACGGATCGCACGTGTCAAAATCCCTCGATAGTTTCAATTGCCGCCGCACGCTGACCGCAAGCGGCACTGAGTATGTCTATTTCGACCTCATCGAGGCCGAGAAGAACGGCCTTACCGGCATCGCCCAGCTGCCCTATTCGATGAAGGTGCTGCTGGAGAACCTGCTGCGCAACGAGGACGGCCGCTCCGTCACCAAGGAGAGCATCCAGGCGGTCGCCGGCTGGCTGACCGACAAGGGCACCGCCGGCGTCGAGATCGCCTATCGCCCGGCCCGCGTGCTGATGCAGGATTTCACCGGCGTCCCGGCCGTGGTCGATCTCGCCGCCATGCGCGACGCCATGGCCTCGCTCGGCGGCGACCCGCAGAAGATCAACCCGCTGGTGCCGGTCGACCTCGTCATCGACCACTCCGTCATCGTCGATGAATTCGGCACGCCGATGGCCTTTGCCCGTAATGTCGAGCTCGAATACGAGCGCAACGAGGAGCGCTACAAGTTCCTGAAATGGGGCCAGCAGGCCTTCCGGAACTTCCGCGTCGTGCCGCCCGGCACCGGCATCTGCCACCAGGTCAACCTCGAATATCTCGGCCAGGTCGTCTGGACCAACACCGAGGATGGCGAAACCACCGCCTATCCCGACACCTGCGTCGGCACCGATTCGCACACCACGATGATCAACGGCCTTGGCGTGCTCGGCTGGGGTGTCGGCGGCATCGAGGCAGAGGCGGCCATGCTCGGCCAGCCCGTCTCCATGCTCTTGCCCGAGGTCATCGGCTTCCGCCTCACTGGCAAGCTCAAGGAAGGCGTCACCGCCACCGATCTCGTGCTCACCGTCACCCAGATGCTGCGCAAGAAGGGCGTCGTCGGCAAGTTCGTCGAGTTCTTTGGCCCAGGCCTCTCCAACATGACGCTGGCCGACCGCGCCACCATCGGCAACATGGCGCCGGAATATGGCGCCACCTGCGGCTTTTTCCCGGTCGACTCAGAAACCATCCGCTACCTCACAATGTCCGGCCGCAGCGAGGACCGCATCGCGTTGGTCGAGGCCTATGCCAAGGCGCAAGGCCTGTGGCGCGACACTGGCTCGGCCGATCCGGTGTTCACCGACCTGCTCGAGCTCGAGCTCGGCAGCGTCGTGCCGTCGATGGCCGGCCCCAAGCGCCCCGAGGGCCGCGTCGCGCTCGAAGGCATTCCGGAAGGCTTCGCCAAGGCGATGGAGACCGAGTACAAGAAGGCGGCGGAAATCTCCAAGCGCTATTCCGTCGAAGGCACGTCGTACGATCTCGGTCATGGCGATGTCGTCATCGCCGCCATCACCTCCTGCACCAACACCTCGAACCCGAGCGTGCTGATCGGCGCCGGCCTCCTGGCGCGCAACGCCAACCGGCTCGGCCTCAAACAGAAGCCGTGGGTGAAGACCTCACTGGCCCCCGGCAGCCAGGTGGTCGCCGAATATCTGGAGAAATCCGGCCTGCAGAAGGAGCTCGACCAGATCGGCTTCAACCTGGTCGGCTTCGGCTGCACCACCTGCATCGGCAATTCCGGCCCGCTGCCGGCGCCGATCTCGAAAACCATCAACGACAAGGGCTTGATTGCTGCCGCGGTCTTGTCCGGCAACCGCAATTTCGAAGGCCGCGTCTCGCCCGACGTGCAGGCCAACTACCTCGCCTCGCCGCCGCTGGTCGTCGCCCACGCGCTGGCTGGAACCGTCACCAAGGACCTCACCACCGAGCCGCTCGGCGAGGACAAGAACGGCAATCCGGTCTACCTCAAGGATATCTGGCCGAGCTCGGCCGAGATCCAGGAATTCATCGAGAAGAACGTCACCCGCGAGCTGTTCGCCCGTAAATACGCCGACGTCTTCAAGGGTGACGAGCACTGGCAGAAGGTCCAGGCCCCGGAAGGCCAGACCTATGCCTGGGACGACAATTCGACCTATGTGCAGAACCCGCCCTATTTCGCCGGCATGACTGCCGGGTTCGGCAAGATCGGCGACATCAAGGGCGCCCGCATCCTCGGCCTGTTCGGCGACAAGATCACCACCGACCATATCTCGCCGGCGGGCTCGATCAAGGCCGCCTCACCGGCCGGCAAGTACCTCACCGATCATGGCGTCGGCGTCGCCGACTTCAACCAGTACGGCACGCGGCGCGGCAATCACGAGGTGATGATGCGCGGCACTTTCGCCAACATCCGCATCCGCAACCACATGCTGGGCGAGAACGGCAGGGAAGGCGGCTACACCATCCACTACCCGTCGAAGGAAGAGGAATCGATCTACGACGCGGCGATGGAGTACAAGAAGGAAGGCGTGCCGCTGGTCATCTTCGCCGGCGTCGAATACGGCAATGGCTCGTCGCGCGACTGGGCGGCCAAGGGAACGAACCTTCTCGGTGTCCGCGCGGTCATCGCCCAGTCCTTCGAGCGCATCCATCGCTCGAACCTGGTCGGCATGGGCGTCATTCCCTTCGTCTTCGAGGACGGCACCTCGTGGGCCTCGCTCAACCTCAAGGGCGACGAGCTGGTCGAGATCGACGGACTGAGCACTATCAAGCCGCGCCAGACGATGACCGCCAGGATCACCTATGGCGACGGCACGGTGAAGAATGTGCCGATCATCTGCCGCATCGATACGCTGGACGAGCTCGACTACTTCAAGAACGGCGGCATCCTGCAATACGTCTTGCGCGACCTGGCGGCCTAACGGCAGGGATTAGGCAGTAGGGATTGGGCAGTAGGCAATAGGGAAGCAAGGAAGACACACCCTACTGCCTACTGCCTACTGCCTACTGCCTACTGCCTACTGCCTACTGCCTACTGCCTACTGCCTACTGCCTACTGCCTACCTTCGGCGCCCCAAACCGCGCCGCCGCCGCCAGAAGCACGCCGAGCATCAGCCCGTTGAGGATGTGCCAGAGGAAATGCGTGCCGAGCGGGAAGCTGGCGCAGACCAGCGGATCGATCATCCGGCAGATGACCGAGACGACGAAGATCGCCGACCCCGCCAGATTGTACCAGCCGGCGCGATTGCCGCCCGCCGCCACCAGGGTGCCGAAGAAGGCGAGCGCGAGGAACGGCGGCAGATAGCCGGTCGTGCCGTTCGACGCCTGGCGCAGCCAGTCCGGCACGGCCAGCGTCACCAGCCCGGCAACCGCGTAGAAGGCAACGAAGATGACAATGGCCTTGCCCCATCGCATACCGAGGAAGCGGCGCAGGTTGAACAGCGTGTAGGCCAGCGTGAAGCTGGCGATCGGCAGCACGTCGGCCCAGATGGTGCCCTTGGTGGCAAACGTATGGAATATCGTCGAGCCGATGCCGATCGCCACCACCCACCAGGCCAGCACCTCGGCAAAGGTGCCGGTGCCCAGCCTTCGCACCTCGCGTACGCCCCACAGGCCGGCGGCGATGAAAGCGAGATTTGTCAGCGCATTGACCGGCTCGGCCCAGAGTCCCGGTCCCGTTCTCTCGCAGTAGAGATCGACCGGCGCCAAAAGTGTTTGCCACATCGTGATTGCCGCCCGAATCGGTTTCGACCCTGAAGTGCAGGCCTTGGTCCTATTGCGCCGTTGCGGTCGGTTGCAATGGCAAAAATTTCACCGCAACGTGACTTCCTGTTGACTTCCGGTTCTGCCACATATTTCAGCAATCACAATAAAGCCGGCACCACCGGCGGGAATCGGAATGACCATGGCCTCGCGAAAATCATTGTGGCTGGCAGCCCTTGCGCTGGCCTTTTCGGCGTTTGCCGGCACCGGACAGGCTGGCGAGCTCGACAAGCCCCAGTCCGACAGGGGTTCGACCGACAAACCCCTGGGCGTGGTCGAGCTGTTCACCAGCCAGGGCTGCAATTCCTGCCCGCCGGCCGATGCGTTGTTTGCCGAACTTGCCGCCAAGGAAGATATCGTCGCGCTCGCCTATCACGTCGACTACTGGGATTATCTTGGCTGGCAGGACACGCTGAGCCGCAAGGAAAACACCGAGCGGCAATATGACTACATGCGCGCCTTCGGCAGCCGCTCCGTCTATACGCCGCAGGCCGTCATCAACGGCCGCGTCCATGTCAACGGCGCCAGCCGCGGCGAGGTCGACGGCGCGCTCGCCCGTCTGGCGAAGACCGGCGAAGGCATGCGGGTCGCCATCAAGGTCAGCCGAACCAGCGACCGCGTGATGATCGACGCCGGCGACGCCGGCGCGGGGCCCAGCGATGCCCATGTCGTCATCGTCTATTTCGATCCGCCGCAGACGATCAAGATCGGCCAGGGTGAGAACACCGGCCGCAAGATGACCTACTGGAACGCCGTTACGGGTATCCAGACCGCAGGCATGTGGCACGGCAAGGCGCAGCGCTACGAATTGCCGATGAGCGAGATTTCCAAGAAGGGCGGTTGCGCCGTGCTGCTGCAGTCGGTCGGCAAGGACGGCCTGCCCGGCCCCATTCTCGGCGCGGCCTTCATCCACAAGCCTTAGGCACCCTTCAGATCCTGATTGAGCGCCGCTATCTCGCCGATGGCGGGACGATCGTCATTTCGTCATCTTGAGGCAGAACAGGGACGACGCGACGACGCGGAGACTCATGCCGGGGCTCTCAACACAGATTGGCAAAAGCGGGGGATGAAGGCCAATCTCCCTCCTTGTGCGGGTGAAGTCCGGTAGGAAAGCGGCGCGAAGGATCGCCTGCGTTGGCGGATGGAGCAACGAAGCCGCGCCCCTGTCTAGGCACTTCAGCCTCCATCGACCAGGCATGAAAAAACCGACGCCAGCTTGCTTCTGACGTCGGTTATTTAGGTTTTGGGATCGTCGCACCCGGTTTTTCCGAGGAAAAACCGAGGTTGGTTCGATCCGACGCAGACCCGTGGGCGGGGGGCTTGGGGTTTACGAGCCGGTGCCGGACCGAACCGTCTCAGGCAACGCCGGTAAATTCGTCGGACATTGGGGCATGAGCGCGGATAAAAAAAGGCAGAAATGTGGCGAAGCATCACCAATTCCAACACGGCGTTTCATAAAAGTGACTGGACGTTGCGAAAACGGCGCAGCGCGGGGCTCGCTTCGCCGGGTCTTGCAATTCCTTCGCGAACGCGCCAACTTTGGTTGGCAAAGATTCATTTTGAAGGATCGAGGCATGACCGATGACGGCGGCGGGACGGGGGATGGCGACGCATCCGCAATATTGATCCCGCTGCACGAGGCAAGACGCGAGCGCCTCGATCAGCCGGTGCGGTTCGACCGGCGTGAACTGGACCAGATCCTCAGGATTTACGGGCGCATGGTTGCCGCCAATGAATGGCGGGACTACGCCATCGACCACCTTACCGACCGCGCCGTGTTTTCCGTCTTCCGCCGCACCAGCGAAGTGCCGCTATTCCAGATCGTCAAGGATCCGAAACTGGCCCGCAAGCAGGGCGCTTTTGCCGTCATCGCCGCCGGCGGCCGCATCCTCAAGCGCGGCCAGGAGCTTGGCCGCGTGCTGGGGGTGTTCGACGGCAAGCTGAAGCTGGTCGAGGCTTAAAGCAATTCCAGGAAAAGTGCACAGCGCTTTTCCGTCCGGAATTGCATAAAAATCAAGTAGTTAGTTTTTGCCGGTGGAATTTCCGCTCCGGCAGCGAATCCGGATCAGGCGATGTCGAGACCCCACCGTTCAACGACAGCTGCATGAAGACCGTGTCCAGCCAGCGGCCGTGCTTGTAGCCGGAGCCTTCAAGGCGGCCCGAATGGCGAAAGCCGAGCTTTTCGTGCAGCCGCACGGAAGCGCTGTCCGGCCGTCCATCGCCGATCACCGCGACGATCTGGCGAAAGCCCGCCGCGCGGCACGCCTCGATCAGCTGCCGCATCAGCAACAAGCCAACCCCCTGGCCCTTGGCCTCGGGCGCAACATAGACGGAATCCTCGACGATGAAGCGGTAGGCCGGGCGCGGCCGAAACGCCCCGGCATAGGCATAGCCAAGCACGGCGCCGTCCTTTTCCGCCACCAGGTAGGGAAAGCCGCCGGCCATCAGACCGTCGAAGCGGGCGCCCATCTCGGCGCGGCTGGGCGGCTCCAACTCGTAGCTGGCGGTGCCGTGCGTCACCGCATCGGCGTAGATTTCCGTGATTCGGTCGAGGTCGGCCGGTCCGGCGGCCCGAATGATGATGCTGCTCATAATTTATGCAAGTCGTTCATGTGCTTCCTATTAAGCAAAGGCCGGCACAAAGAAAAGGGCGGCCGTTGGGCCGCCCTTTCAAACTCGCTGGTCCAGTCAGACCATGATCCCGAAGCCTTAGCGGCGATCGCCCATGAACTGCAGCAGGAACATGAACAGGTTGATGAAGTCGAGATAGAGCCTCAGGGCACCCATAATCGCCTTGCGGCCGGCGACATCCGAAGCGTCGCCATCGAAATACATCTCCTTGATCTTCTGCGTGTCATAGGCGGTGAGGCCCGAGAAGATCAGCACGCCGATCGCCGAAACGGCGAAGGACAGGGCCGACGACTGCAGGAAGATGTTGATCACCATTGCGATGATCAAGCCGAACACGCCCATGATCAGGAACGAGCCCATCGCGGTCAGGTCGCGCTTGGTCGTGTAGCCGTAGAGCGACAGCGCGCCGAAGGCCGCCGCGGTGGCGAAGAAGGTCTGCGAAATGCTGGCCGTCGTGTAGACTAGGAAGATCGACGACAGCGACAGGCCGACGAGGCCGGCATAGACCCAGAACGTCGTCTGCGCGGCCGCAACACTCATCGACTGGACACGGAACGACAGGAACATCACCGCAGCCAGCGGGGCGAAGATCACCACCCAACGCAGCGGCGAGCCGAAGATCGCGTAGCCGAAGGAGGTCAGCATCTCGCCGCTCGGCAGCGTCGCGACGGCCGAGGCCGGATCGGTGGTGGTGGCCAGCATGATCGTGCCGATTGCGGCAAGGCCGGTGATGAGGAGGCCGAGCCCCATCAGATTGTAGACCTTGATCATGTAGGCGCGCAGGCCTTGATCGATATCAGCACCGACGCCGACGCCGGGCACGGCGCGCGTCTGGTAGTTGCGAATGGGATCAGCCATTGTAGTCCTCTATTGCTTCTGCCCCGTCCGGTGTCAGGTCCACCCGGACCCAGGCGCCGCTGGCAGGGCTCCAGCATGCCTGTGGCGAAATATGATGGTTATTCGCGTCAAGAACAAGACCGTAACGGGGTGTAATGCTTCGTGAGGCGCGCACGGCCCGGTTTTTCGGCCTTCGAAGGCGAAACATTACTCCGATTTAACCAAACGCCGGCCGCCGGCACATGGAACTCAGGGCGACTCAGAGGTTGCGCAGCACCGGCGCGGCCTTGTGGCCAAGCACCCGCCAGGTGCCGGCGAGACCGATGCCGACGGTGATCACCAGCGCAAAGACGATCGTCGCCACCGCCACCTCGGGCATGAAATGCGACGGCAATGTCATGATGCGCGCGACGACGAACCAGGCAGCGGCACTGCCGGCGGCCAGGGCGAAGATCGCGGTGGCGAGCCCGATCAGCATGTATTCGAGCGAGAAGGCGGCAATCAGCGTCGTGCGCGTCGCGCCCAGCGTCTTCAGCACCACCGCATCGTGGATGCGCGCCCGGTTGCCGGCGGCAAGCGCGCCGGCCAGCACCAGCACCGAAGCGATCAGCGCCACGCCGGCAGCGGCCCGGATCGCCGTGCCCAGCTGCCCGACTAGCCGGTTGACGACATCGAGCGCATCCTTGACCCGGACCGTCGTCACCGCCGGGAAGGCGCGGGTGACGGCATTGAGGATGCGGGCGTCGTCGGCCGTCGAGGCACTCTTTTCGGTCAGCGTCGCCATCCAGCCATGCGGGGCGCCGGCGAATGTGTTGGGCGAGAACACCATGACGAAATTGATGCCCATCGTCTCCCATTCGACCTGGCGAAAATTGGCGATCCTGGCCGTCACGTTGCGGCCGAGCACATTGACGGTGATGGTGTCGCCGAGCTTCAGCCCGATCTCCTTGCCTTCCACGGCCGAAAACGAGACCAGCGGCTCGCCGGCATAATTGTCCGGCCACCAGCTGCCCTCGGTCAGCGTCGCGTTTTCCGGCGGTTTCGCGTCATAGGTCAGGCCGCGATCGCCTTTCAGCACCCAAGCGCCTTCGGCCGGAACCTTGACCTTGTCGACGCCGACGCCGTTCAGCGCCATCACCCGGCCGCGCAGCATCGGCACCGTGGCCAGTGTTCCCCGTGGCGCCTCCTTGCCGATCAGCGTGGAGAAGGACGCGACATCGCTGCTCTGGATGTCGACGAAGAAGAAATTCGGCGCCCGCTCCGGCAGGCTGCCGGAAATCTGCCGCCGCAGATTGCCGTCGATGAGCGCCAGCGTCACCAGCAGCGTCAGCCCGAGCCCCAGCGACAGCACGACCGATGGGGTCAGCGCGCCGGGCCGGTGGATGTTGCCTACGGCGAGCCGCAGCGCCACGAAGCGTACACGCGGGCTCTTCCGTGCCGCCCATTGCACCAGCGCGCCGACGAGGCGAAGCACCAGGAAGGCGAAGATGGTGGCGCCGACGAAGATCGAGGCGATGCGGCGGTCGCCGGAAAACAGGATGGCCAGCGCCGCCAGCAACAGCGCTATGCCGACGGCTGAGGCAATATAGACAGGGCGCGGAAAGCCCCGTCCTTCCAGCCCCATCTCGCGAAACAGCGCGGTGGCCGGCACGTCGCGGGCGCGGCCGAGCGGCAGAAGCGCGAAGGCCAGCGTCACCAGCAGGCCGAACAGCGCCGCCATGCCCAGCGCGCCGGGATAGAAGCCGCCTTCCGCCGGCACCGGAATGACGGATTTGAGCGCGGCACTGGCGGCGAATGGCATCAGCGCGCCCAGCACCAGGCCGAGCAGAATGCCGAGTGCGGCGATGATCAGGATCTGCACCAGATAGACGGCAAAGACGAAGCCGCCCGAAGCGCCCAGGCTCTTGAAGGTGGCAATGACGCCGCGCTTGCCGTCGAGATAGGCGCGCACCGCGTTGGCGACGCCGACGCCGCCGACCACCAGCGCCGTCAGCCCGACCAGCGTCAGGAATTGCGAAAAGCGTTCGATGTTGGACGACAATGCCGGGGCGGCATTGCTGCGCGTGCGGATCGACCAGCCGGCCTCGGGAAAGTCCTTGGCCGCCTGATCCTGGATGGTCTTGAGCCGCGCCTCGTCGGCGTCGGCCGGCAGCCGGATCTTGTAGGCATTTTCGACCAGGCTGCCCGGCTGGATCAGCCCGGTGGCCGCCAGCCCCTGGCTCGAGATCAACAGCCGCGGCGCGAAGCCGAACCCGTCGGACACGGCGTCCGGTTCGGTGACCAGCCCGGCGCGCAGCTCGAAGGTGGCGGTGCCGAGCTTCAGCCGGTCACCGAGCTTGAGATGCAGCCGTTCGAACAGCAGATCCGGTGCCGCGGCGCCGAAAACGCCGAACTCTTCGCCGAACAGTTCCTGCTTCGACAGCGCCGGATCGGTTTCCAGCGCGCCATAGAGCGGATAGGCGTCGTCAACCGCCTTGGCCTCGACCAGCGCCTGGTCGGATCCGTCGGCGAGGCGCGCCATAGAGCGCATGCTGGTGGTACGCGAGATCGCGCCCAGGCCGTTGAGGAAGCCGCGTTCGGCATCACTGGCGTCACGCTGGTTGATCTGGAAGCGAAGGTCGCCGCCAAGCAGCGTCTGGCCCTGATTGGCGACGCCGGCGGTGATGGCGCGCGCCACCGAATTGACGCCGCCGATCGCCGCGACGCCAAGCGCGATGCAGGCGAGGAAGATCAGGAAGCCGGACAGGCCGCCGCGCATCTCGCGCAACGAGAAGCGGATCGCAAGCTTCAACGTCTGCGCCAGCGGCATCAGGCGGTGACCTTGACGGGCGCCGGCGCCTCGATCCGGCCGGAGCGCATCGAAACCTGGCGCGAGCAGCGCGCCGCGAGCGCGGGGTGATGCGTCACCAGCACCAGCGTCATGCCACGCTCGGCCGCTTTGGCGAACAGGAGGTCGGCGACCTGCCGCCCCGTTGCCTGGTCGAGATTGCCGGTCGGCTCATCGGCGATCAGGATACGTGGCGACGGCGCCAGCGCCCGGGCGATCGCCACGCGCTGCTGTTCGCCGCCCGACAATTCGCCGGGATAATGCGTGACGCGGTCGCTCAGGCCGACGGCTGCCAGTTCGCGCGCCGCCACCGAGAACGGATCGGCATGGCCGGCCAGTTCCAGCGGCACCGCGACATTTTCGAGCGCCGTCATGTTGGGAATGAGGTGGAACGACTGGAACACGATGCCAATGTTTCGGCCACGAAACGAAGCAATCCGGTCCTCGCTTTTGCCGTTGAGCAGCTCGCCGGCGATTCGTACTGTACCCGAATCGACCCGTTCCAGCCCCGCAAGGACCATCAGCAAGGTCGACTTGCCGGAGCCGGATGGGCCGACAATGCCGGTCGCCTCGCCGCGCGCCACCTCAAGGCTGACGCCTTTCAGCACGTGGACAGACGATGCCCCTTCGCCAAGCGTCAGGGATACGTCTTTCAGCTCGATGACGGCTTCTGTCAAAATGAAAGCGTCCTATATGGGAGAATGAAGGCTCTGCTTGTCGCAGACCGTCGCCGCAAGAATTCCTTGGTCATATGGGGCCTGCCGCATGTCTTTCAAACGCAGTATTGCCGCAGGCTTGATCGTTTTCCTCGCCATTTGCGGCGCCATTTCGTCGGCGCGTGCCGAGCCGTTCAAGATCGTCGGTTTCGGTGACAGCCTGATGGCGGGCTTTGGCCTCGGACCGGACGAGGGCTTTACCGACAAACTGCAGGCAGCACTTCGCGCCAAGGGCCATGACGTGACCGTCGCCAATGCCGGCGTCTCCGGCGACACGTCGAGCGGTGGCCTGGCGCGGCTCGACTGGTCGGTGCCGGACGGCACCCAGCTGGTCATCCTCGAACTCGGCGCCAACGACATGCTGCGCGGTGTTCCGCCCGACATCACCAAGAAGAACCTGGACGAGATGCTGGGCAAGCTGAAGGAGCGCAAGATTGCCGTGCTTCTGGCCGGCATGCGCGCCGCGCCCAATCTCGGTGCCGACTATCAGAACGCCTTCGACGCCATCTTTCCGCACCTTGCCGGGAAATACGATGTTTCGCTCTACCCGTTCTTTCTCGACGGCGTCGCCGACCAGCCTGGCCTGCAGCTCGAGGACGGCATGCATCCCAACGCCCGGGGTGTCGACCGAATGGTCGAACGCATCCTGCCGACCGTCGAGAAGGCCATCGCGGCAGTGCCGGGAGGTTGGTGAGGCCGACCGAGCCTGTTTCCGTTGGGGAAACTTTTTGACAAGGACTGTGACCAACAAACCTCTTGCTCCGTTTGACTATCGATGATTCGCTACGGGTGACAGTTCGATTCGAGGAAGGGAGGCTCTTCATGCCGCGTCTTTTCACCGCCCTCGAAATACCGCGTGACGCCGCTCTTTCGCTGTCCCTGCTGCGGGGCGGCCTGCCAGGCGCCCGCTGGATCGACGTCGAAAACTACCATCTGACGCTGCGCTTCATCGGCGATGTCCCAGGCCATGTCGCCGACGAGATCGCCAACGCGCTCGACCGCGTTCATCGCCCCTCCTTCCCGCTGACGCTGTCCGGTGTCGGCGCTTTCGGCCAGAAGAAACCGCACGCGGTGTGGGCCGGAATTTCGGCTTCGCCCGATCTTGCGTCACTTCAGGGCGAAATCGAGCGCATCTGCCAGCGGCTCGGCATCCCCGCCGACCCGCGTAAGTTCATGCCGCATGTGACCCTCGCCCGGCTGCGCAATTCGACCCCGCTGGACGTCGCCCAGTACCTGTCGGCGCGCGGCAATTTCTCGACGCTGCCGTTCCGCGTCGGTCGCTTCGTCTTGATGTCGTCGCGCGATTCGGTCGGCGGCGGGCCCTATATCGTCGAGGAAGCCTGGCCGCTGTCGGGCAGTGACGCCCGCGCCTCCAGCCGTATAGCCAGCGCCTCCGACGCGTCGCGGATCATGCGGTAGACGGACGCGAACGCTTCCGCGTCGTCATAGTAGGGATCCGGCACGTCGCGCGCCGTTCCCTCGGCGAATTCCAGGAACAGATGGATGCGGTCGTGCATGGCTGCCGGCGCCAGCGCCTTCAGGTCGCGGACATTCGACCTGTCCATGCCGAAAATCAGGTCGAAGCGATGAAAATCCTCTGATGTGACCCTGCGCGCCCGCTGCCCGGAAATGTCGATGCCGTGCCGCGCCGCGACCGCGATCGAGCGTGGATCGGGGGCAGAGCCGACCTCCCAGCCGCTGGTGGCGGCTGAATCGAGCAGCATGTCCCGGCTCCATCCGCGCTCCGCCCAGACGGCGCGAAACACGCCTTCGGCCAGCGGCGACCGGCAGATGTTGCCGAGGCAGACAAACAGAATGGATTTTATGGGCTTCGCGCGCATCGATCCGGCGTTATGGTGTCGACTTCAGAGACTGTCGAAATAGCACGGGAACCTGACATGGCGAGAGAGAAACTGGGTAGGGAAGCCGCTGAAGCAGCGCTGACCGGGCTCGACGGCTGGGCACTGGCAAAGGACGCCGGCTCCATCAGCCGCACCTTCACCTTCAAGAACTTCTCCGAGGCCTTTGCCTTCATGACGCGTGTCGCGCTTGCCGCGGAAAAGATGGACCATCATCCGGAGTGGTCGAACGTCTACAAGACGGTCGACGTCACGCTCAACACCCATGATGTCGGCGGCCTGAGCGTGCTCGACATCGAGATGGCGAAGAAGATGAACCGCTATTTCGGCGGCTGAGTGCCTTCCGTGCATACCTGCGATTGAATGGCGGACCCAAATCGACGCCGGCACTTGCAGCAGGGTCCGGGTTTCACCACATCTTCCCCCGCGGGCATGCGCCAGATGCGCATGGCCCCGCGAGGAGAGGTTGATGGCGCGAGACTCCGGTTTTGATTTCTTCGGCTTTGCCGACAAGCTTGGCAACGAGAGCGAGGTGCGCGAGAAATTCTGGCGCACGGCGAAGAAGGCCGCGCGGCAGATTCCGTTCATGGAAGAGGTCGTCGCCGCCTATTACTGCGCCATGGACAAGAACACGCCGCTGCGCGCCAAGGGCATATTGCTGGCCGCGCTCGGCTATTTCGTCCTGCCGGTCGACGTCATCCCCGATTTCGTCCTCGGGCTCGGCTTCACCGACGACATCGCCGTGCTGACCGCCGCCATCACCGCCGTCAGCGCCCACATCACGCCGGCGCACCGGCAGGCCGCCAAGGAGGCCATCGCCGACAAGGGCTAAGCGCCTCCACGCCGGCCCGCGCCGGCTGGACATCAGCGTTCAGCGGCCGGGGAAAAAAGTCAAACTCTTGCCGCTTTCGTGGCCTCCAAGTCGCCGAAGGGACGTCGCGCCACCCGCTGACAGGGCGGCGGCGCGGGAATGGCGGCGGTTTCCTCGGGTGAGGGTCCTTTTCTCAAAGGAAATTCACCGTTTGGTAACCCAGATTAAATCAAAATGAAGCGACGGGCAGGACGCCAAGCCGGCCTGCCGCCGCACCATTTGGAATACGGGAAAAACGATGCGCGGATTGATTGCTATAGTTTCGAGCCTGGTCCTGGTGGCCGCGGCAGCGCCGGCACTGGCGCAGTCGGCGACCAAGATCGGCCAGCACAATGCCTGGGGCACCTACAGCTACCAGGCATCGGGCGGCAAGGTCTGCTATGTCCTGACCGTGCCGACCGACAAGCAGCCGCCGACGCTCGACCATGGCGACATGTTCTTCTTCGTCAGCCAGCGGCCCGGCCAGCAGGTGTCCTACGAGCCGCAATTCATTGCCGGCTACAACTTCCAGGAAGGTTCCAAGGCCACCGTCACCATCGACAAGAAGTCCTTCTCGATGTTCACGCGCGGCAAGTCGGCCTGGGTCGAGAACGCCGCCGAGGAGCCGGTGCTGATCGCCGCGATGAAGACCGGCACCGACATGAAGGTGACGGCGAAGTCGGGCCGCGGCAACCCCACCTCCTATGTCTTTTCGCTGAAAGGCATTTCGGCGGCGCTGTCATCGATCGCCAAGTGCAAATAGGCAAATCATCGTTTTGAGTGAGAGGCCGGGCGGCATAGCCCGGCCTTTTGCTTTTGTTTGGGGGCTGTCGGCAGAAGGCAGCGAGGTCTGCTTTGCCGCACCGGCATGACTCCGCCCTCAACCTGTGCTATGCGCCGCGCTTCATATCAGGCACGATGGATGAAATCGGCCGCAAACCGCTTATATCAGTGCAACCATGACCCTTTCATTCGATCTTACCGCCGAAGGCGCCCGTGACGCATTGCGCGCCCGCGCAACGCAGCCCGAGAAGCCGTCGCTGATCGGCCTGACGCGCGCCGAACTTGGCGAGGCTCTCGTCGCTTCGGGGATCGTGCCGGAGCGCCAGGCCAAGATGCGCGCCCAGCAGCTCTGGCACTGGATGTATGTGCGCGGCGTTTCCGACTTCTCCGGCATGTTCAACATCTCCAAGGATCTGCGCGCCGAACTCGACAAGCATTTCACCGTCGCCAGGCCCGAAATCGTCGAGGAACAGATTTCCTCCGACGGCACCCGAAAATGGCTGTTCCGCTTTCCGCCGCGCGGCGCCGGCCGGCCGGTCGAGATCGAGACCGTCTATATTCCCGAGGAAGGCCGCGGCACGCTCTGCATCTCCTCGCAGGTCGGCTGCACGCTGACCTGCTCGTTCTGCCACACCGGCACGCAGAAGCTGGTGCGCAATCTGACCGCCGAGGAAATCCTCGCCCAGTTGCTCACCGCCCGCGACCGGCTCGGCGACTTCCCCGACCGCGACACGCCGGACGGCGCCATCGTGCCGGCCGAGGGCAGAAAAGTCTCCAACATCGTCATGATGGGCATGGGCGAGCCGCTCTACAATTTCGAGGCGGTGAAGAAGGCGCTGCTGATCGCCTCCGACGGCGACGGCCTGTCGCTGTCGAAGCGCCGCATCACCTTGTCGACCTCCGGCGTCGTGCCCGAGATTTTCCGTACCGGCGAGGAGATCGGCGTCATGCTGGCGATCTCGCTGCATGCCACCAACGACGATCTGCGCGACTTGCTTGTGCCGATCAACAAGAAGTATCCGCTCAAGGAACTGATCGCCGCCTGCCGCGCCTATCCCGGCCTGTCGAACGCCAGGCGCATCACCTTCGAATATGTGATGCTGAAGGACGTCAACGATTCCATCGAGGATGCCAAGGGGCTGATCAAGCTGCTCAAGGGCATTCCGGCCAAGATCAACCTGATTCCGTTCAACCCGTGGCCAGGCACCAACTACCAGTGCTCGGACTGGGAGACGATCGAGAAGTTTGCCGACTACATCAACAATGCCGGCTATGCCTCGCCGATCCGCACCCCGCGCGGCCGCGACATCCTGGCAGCCTGCGGCCAGCTCAAGTCGGACTCGGAGCGTATGCGCAAGGTCGACCGGCTGGCGCTGGAAGCCATGATGATCGCGGGGCACGGCGAGGCGTGAGCCGCCTCGTCGCCCGGTCGAAGCGCTTCGCCATCATAGCAGTCGGTTATGTTGCCGCCGTGCTGACCTCGATCCTGGTGCCTGTGCTGCTGATCGCTCTTCTGGAAGGAATCGAAGACGGGAACTGGTCCATCATTTTCGCATTCGACTGGCTGGGCTCGTTCCCGCTTGCCGTGTTGACCGTGATGGTAGGCGCGCTGTTGATCGTCGGCCCGGCAATCCTGGTCGCCGAACGGCTGTCGCTTCGAGGATGGTTCTACTTTGCGGTCACGGGTGCGATCACCTCGATCGCCTTTGGTGTTTCCATCCCGCGCTCGGCCGGAAGCTTTGTCTTCAATCCGGGCTATCTCGGTTTTCTGGCCACGGCCGGCATTGCTGCCGGTTCGGTCTACTGGCTTCTGGCCGGGCGTAAGTCCGGTCATCTCACACGCTGGGATTTAGGATGAGCCGTTTCGCCGCTTACCTCGTCCGTTTCGCCGTCATCCTGTTCGGCTATGCCGTCGCCTCGCTGGCGGCGAGCGCCTTCCTCAACATCCTGTTCCTGGCCTCGCTCGGCTACACGCCGGAGCACGCGCAACCGGCGGCAACGGCTTCCCTTTATTTTTCAATTCCCTTCATCGCCCTGTTCGTCGCCTATTTCGCCTTCATGCCGGCGGCGATCGTCATCCTGCTTGCCGAGATCCTCGGCCGGCGCGACTGGCTGTTCTATGCGCTGGCGGGCGCGGTTGTTGCGGCGGTTTTCCTTGGCCTGGTCGACCATGCCGATGACGCCACTTTCGCGGTCAGGGACACCAGCGCCATCATGGCGGTGATTGGCGGCGGCATGGTCGGTGGCATCTTCTACTGGCTCAGCGCCGGGCGCTGGGCTGGAAGCTGGTGGCAGGGCGGAACCGACCATGATCCCGAAAGGCGGAAAACGGCTTTCGGGAAGGATCCCGGTCAAACGGGAAGATAAAGCCTACTTCGCCTGAGCCGTCAGGATCTTGAGCGCGAAGGCGGAGAACACGCCGGCGAAGAGATAGTCGACCACCCGGGTGACGCGCGGGCTGGCCTTCATCGCCGCTGAGAATCTTTCCGCCGCCAGCACCATCGGCACGGTTACCGGGATCGACAGCACGATGAACATCGAGCCGAGGAAAAACAGCTTTCCCGGCGCGTTCGGGTCATGCGCGGAGACGAACTGCGGCAGGAAGGTCATGAAGAACAGGATGATCTTCGGATTGAGCAGATTGACGCCGAGCCCCGCCGCCCAGCTGCGCAACAGCGAGATGCGAGGGCCTGTCTTCTTCTCCGGCGAAAAGGCCGAGCCTTTGGTGATAGCCTGCCAGGCCAGGAAGACCAGATAGCCGGCGCCAAAGATCTTCAGCACGAAGAAGGCCGTCGGCGAGGCAACGATCAGCGCCGAGACGCCGACCACCACCAGCGTGGTGTGGATCAGCGTGCCGCACAGGGCGCCGGCCATCGAGGCGAAGCCGGTGGCGCGGCCCTGGCTCAGCGTGCGCGAGACAAACAAGGTCATGTCCGGCCCCGGCGTGATCGCCAGGATCACAGTGGCGATGGCAAACTGGATCAGCGTGGTGGTATCAGGAATGAAGGACATGGCGGCCCCGAGGAACGCGAGTGCCTATACAGGATGCTCCGTGCGGGCGCCAGACGCGGCGCGATGCCTAGGCCGCGGACTGATCGATCTCTGCCAGCGCGAGGCCCGCGGCTCCGGTGAGCAGGATCTGATCGATCGGCTTGGGCCGGCCGAGGAAATAGCCTTGTGCCTCGTTGCAGCCTTCGACTTGCAGGATGGTGAGCTGAACATGCGTCTCGACGCCTTCGGCGAGCACCGGAATGTCGAGGCTGCGCCCCAGTGTGAGCACCGCCCGGATGATCGCCTTGGCCTGCGGGCTTCGCTCGACATCGGCCATGAACGAGCGGTCGAGCTTGATCTTGTCGAAGGGAAACGAGCGCAGCGTGTCGAGCGACGAATAGCCCGTGCCGAAATCGTCGATCGCGATCGTTACCCCCAGCGCCTTGATCTGGCGCAGGACATGCAGCGTCCGGACCTTGTCGGCGACGATCGTCGATTCGGTCAGCTCGAGCTCGAGCCGCTTCGGAGACAGCCCGGTCTCGATCAGGATCTGGTGAACCAGCTTGGCAAGATCGGCATGGGCGAACTGCACCGGCGACAGGTTGACCGCGATCTTGTGGCTATTGTCCCAGGAGGCCGCCTGCTTGCACGCGGTCCGCAGCACCCATTCGCCGATCGCCATGATGGAGCCGTTCTCCTCGGCAATCGGGATGAATTCGGCCGGCGGGATCATGCCATGCACGGGATGGGTCCAGCGCAGCAATGCCTCGTAGCCGCAGGTGGCGCCGGTCGAAACCGAAGTCTGCACCTGATAATGGAGTGATAGCTCGCCCCGCTCGATCGCCTGGCGAAGATCGGTGGCCAGCGCGCGGCGAGCACGCGCCGCCTCGTCCATGGCGGATTCGTAGAAGCAGACCGCCCGCGTCACGTCGTTCTTTGCCCGATACATTGCGAGGTCGGCATTGCTGACCAGTCTCTCGCGGTCGGCCCCGTCGCGCGGATAGACGGCGACGCCGATGCTGGCGCCGGCGGCGATTTCGAAGTCGTCGAGCAGCAAGGGCTGGAACAATGATTTCTCCAGCCTCGAGACCAGGCCCAGAAGGTCGTTCTGATCCCTGAAGCGCTTGATCGCGGCGAACTCGTCACCGCCGAGCCGTGCCACGAATTCGCCGTCGCCGGTGAGTTTCGCCAGCCTGCGGGCGACGATCCTGAGCGCCTGGTCGCCAGCGGCATGTCCCCTGAGATCATTGATCTCCTTGAAGCGGTCGAGATCGATGACGATGACGGCCGTCATCGTTTCCTTGTCCTCCCGTGCCCGCTCGATCTCATGGTCGAGGCGGTCGTTGAAGGAGACCCGGTTGGCAAGGCCGGTAAGGGCATCGTTGAGGGCGAGATGCTGAAGCCGCTCGAAACTCTCCAGGCGGCCGCGTTCATCGATCAGGTAGCTGGCGAAGCCGGTGGCCGCGACGATCAGGCCGACAACGGCGACGGCGACGGCCATTGCCTCCAGTATCTCGGGATTGGTGCCGGTGGTGATGAAGGAGAGCGGCGTCACCGCCACCGCCGCCATTGCCGTGAAGTGGAGGCCGACGATCGCCAGCACAAGCAGCCCGATGCTGAGATATTGCGACCAGCTGTAGGGCCGGCGCACGGCATGGCCGACAGCCACGGCGGAGAACCCCGCCGAAATGGCAAGCGAGGCGGCGACATAGAGACCATCCCACTCGACGATGCCGGCGACGTGATAAGCCATCATGCCGGTGTAGTGCATGGTCGAGATCGCCAGCCCGACGACGCATCCGCCCCATTCCGGGGCGAGACGCCGGCTTTTGTCGGATGCAAGGGTGAAGCCCACCCCGGTTCCGGCGATGGCGATGACGAGGGATACCATGGTCAGCACCGGATCGAAGGTGATCGGCGCGCCGGGCTGGTAGGCCAGCATGGCGATGAAGTGCGTGCACCAGATCGAGGAGCCGGCGGCGACCGCGGTCAGGAACAGCCAGCCTCGCATCTGCACGCCGGCGGTCTTTCTGGCACGATCGAAGAGATCGATCGTCACCCAGCAGCCGGTGACGCACATCAGCGCCGCCAGCAGGACGAGCCACAGGTTATGTTCCGTAACGATACAGGAGATAACGCGCATCAAGAACGGCCCAAGCCCGAGGGTGCTCGCGACAAGCGAGTAAGCCGGGTTGGCACGTCGCTGACGCGGCTTTGTCGCCATATTGGCGGCGAGGCGTGAAAACTTGATTAAATGTTGCTGGAGAATGCAGCCCCTGATTGTAGCAGGTTGTTCCCTGCCTCGCATCGCTTCCTTGCCATGCGCTGGATCAAAAGCCATGCATGCGCGCGTGCTTGCTCGCTTTGCCGTTCCTGCTAAAAGGCCCTCCGACAATCCGTGATGCCTCGGCTGGGGCGTCCGCCATCGACGGGGTAAAAATGTCCAAGGCCAAAGACGTCAAGAAAGTTGTGCTCGCCTATTCCGGCGGCCTCGACACATCCATCATCCTGAAATGGCTGCAGACCGAACTCGGTGCCGAAGTGGTGACCTTCACCGCCGATCTCGGCCAGGGCGGCGAACTCGAGCCGGCGCGCCGCAAGGCCGAGATGATGGGCATCAAGGACATCCGCGTCGTCGACGTGCGCGAGGAATTCGTGTCCGACTTCGTCTTCCCGATGTTCCGCGCCAATGCCGTCTATGAAGGCACCTACCTCCTGGGCACCTCGATCGCGCGGCCTCTCATCTCCAAGCACCTAGTCGAGATCGCCGGGAAACCGGCGCCGACGCGATCGCCCATGGCGCCACCGGCAAGGGCAACGACCAGGTTCGTTTCGAGCTTTCCGCCTATGCGCTGAATCCCGACATCAAGGTCATCGCGCCGTGGCGCGACTGGTCGTTCAAGTCGCGCACCGACCTGATCAACTTCGCCGAGCAGCACCAGATCCCGGTGCCGAAGGACAAGAAGGGCGACGCGCCATTCTCGGTCGACGCCAATCTGCTGCATTCGTCCTCCGAGGGCAAAGTGCTGGAAGATCCGTGGAGCGAGCCGCCGGAATTCGTCCACCAGCGCACCGTTTCGCCGATGGACGCACCCGACAAGGTCACCGAGATCGAGATCGAGTTCCTCAAGGGCGATCCGATCGCGCTCAACGGCAAGAAGCTGTCGCCGGCAACCATGCTGGCGGCGCTCAACGATCTCGGCCGCGACAATGGCATCGGCCGGCTCGATCTGGTCGAGAACCGCTTCGTCGGCATGAAATCGCGGGGCGTGTATGAGACGCCCGGCGGCACCATCCTGATCGCCGCCCACCGCGCCATCGAATCGATCACGCTCGACCGCGGAGCCGCCCACCTCAAGGACGAGTTCATGCCGCGCTATGCCGAGCTGATCTACAACGGCTTCTGGTTCGCGCCCGAGCGCCTGATGCTGCAGGCGATGATCGATAAGAGCCAGGAAGACGTCGAAGGCACGGTGCGGCTGAAGCTCTACAAGGGCAACGTCATGGTCACCGGCCGCAAGTCGAGGAAGACGCTCTATTCCGATGCGCTGGTCACCTTCGAGGACGACCGGGGCGCCTACGACCAGAAGGACGCCGCCGGCTTCATCCGCCTCAACGCGCTGCGGCTGAGGACACTTGCAGCACGCAACCGCAAGGGTTGACACCCGAGGGCTGGAGCGGGCCTGGGGTGTGCTCCGCCGATCGCATGAGAGCTGATGCAGCCAAGAAACCCGGCGGAGACGCCGGGTTTTTATTTGGCACTTCTAATGTAATGAAAATCAAAACCCCTCAAAGAGGTTCCCGTTTGACCTTTTGACAGCATTATTTTAGTTGTCCTACGGGATCGAGGGGTTTTGACAGTGAAAAATAGTATTTCTCTTCTGCTTGGCGTGGTCGTCGTTTTGACGGTGTGCCCGCCCTCGCAGGCAAGCGCGAAGCGCGAACCGAAGGTGAATCCGGACGGCTGCGTCGCCGCTGTCCACGCATGGGGGCTCACGCTCAAACACGACATCGCCTCCTTCATGGGCGTCTCGCAGGAGCGCATGCCGGCCCTGTTCTGCCAGCGCCTTGGCGAGGGGCTGCGCAGCGGGCGGATCACCTACTCCGACATAAACAACCTGCAGCTCGACCAGCCGACCGAAATCTGGATGGTTATCAAGGGCAAGTCAAAGGCGGCTGCTAGGGCCGCACCGGCGCCGCGGACGTCCAAGTTCCGTTCCTGCAGCGGTATTGACGGCAGCTTCCAGGTTCCCGCTTCACAGAAATGCCCGTTGAGCGGCTACGCACATTATTGAGAGTGATGTGAGGAGATCAAACCTGGTCGCTCCAAGTGATTGGGTTTTTACCTGCTCCAAAAACAAAAAGCCCGGCGCATGGCCGGGCTCTTGGTCGAATAGAAAGTTCTATCAGTCGGCATCGATCGCCGTGGCGATGCGGGCGATGGCCTGCTGATAGACGCTCGCGGAGTTCCAGCCGGCAATTGCGCCCATATTCGCCTGCGCGCTCGCGCCAGCCCGCCAACCATGACCCTTGAGGAAGTTGGCGGTGGAGGCCAACGCCGTGTTCCTGTCGCGCAGGTTTCCGTTGCCGACCGCATACTTCAAGACATTTCCGGGCAGGAACTGCGTGTGGCCGATCTCGCCATGCATGGCGCCGACAGACGAGGCGGTCAATGCTCCGCGATCGACCAGCTTCAGGGCCGCGATGGCATGCGGATAGAAGTAGTCCGGGCGACGGCAATCATAGGCCAGCGTCAAAATGGCGGAAACCGTGTTCTGGTTGCCCATGGACGCGCCGAAGCCCGTCTCCATCCCCCAGATGGCGAGCAACACACCCGGCGACACGCCGTAGTTCCGTTCGATCTGGCTGAACAGCGCCGCGTTCGACTTCTTCAGCGAACGGCCCTTGGAAATGATCACGGCCCCGCCACGACGCTTCATGAAATCTTCGACCGAGCCGCTGAAAGCCTTGTGGATGGCGCGGTCGGCGGAGATCGTCCTTGTTGCGTAGGTGGCGCCAGCCAGTGCGGCCAGCCCCCTCGAGCCCACACCTTCGGCCTTGGCCTGCGCGGCAAAATCCTGCTTCCAGGCATCGAAGCCGGCGCCGGTCTTGCCACAACTGCCCGCCGCCTGTGCGCCCGTCGCCAGCGCAAGCACCGCCACCACCGCGGCCACTAAAATCCTACCCTTGGCAAGAAATGCCATGTTGTTCTCCTGGTTGTCTGATTCACGTCCCAGCTGCGAATTTGCCAGCGAAACACGCCCTTGTCACTGCCAAGAAGTCGTCACGTGGTTTCGTCGGGCGCCGCCGCCAGCGAAGGGTGAGAACTTGACTACGATCAGGTGTTTAATGTGGCAAGATATGTCGTTCCAGCAACCAGCGGCAAAATAACCTGAGCGCGCCGAGGAACACCGGCAGGTGGCGAACGTTTGAGACCTTTGTCGACCGGGTGCCTGATGAAATCGAGACCTGCATGAAACTCTTCGACTGCCCACATTGCGGCCATCGTCTATACTTCGAGAACGCCCAGTGCCTGAACTGCGGCAGCCTCGTGCTCTACTATCCGGAGCACGCACGCTTCGCGCTGTCGGGCGCCGACGGCATCTTCCAGTGCACCAATGCCGATGAATGCGCCTGCAACTGGAGGGCCGAGCCGGGACAGGCTTTTTGCCGGGCGTGCGTGCTGAACAAGCTGATCCCGGATCTCTCCGTCGACGGCAATCGCCGCCGCTGGATCCGCGTCGAGGCGGCGAAGAAGCGCGCCATCTATTCGCTGCTGGCCTTCGGGCTGCCGGTTGCGCCCAAGCAGAACCCTGCCGACGAGGCAGGCCTTGCCTTCGACTTCCTGGCCGATCCGATTGGCGGCGGTCCGGGCGGCGAGCGCATCCTGACCGGCCACGACAACGGCCTGATCACGCTCAACGTCGCCGAGGCCGATTCGGCCGAGCGTGAGAAGCGGCGCGTCGAGATGGGCGAGAATTATCGCACCTTGCTCGGCCACTTTCGCCACGAGCTCGGCCATTATTACTGGGATCGCCTGATCCGCGACGTCCCGGAAAGGCTTGTCGCTTTCCGGGCTTTGTTCGGCGACGATCGCGCCGACTACGAACAGGCGCTGCAGACTTATTACGCCAATGGCGCGCCGCCCGACTGGCAACAGAGCCACATCTCGCCCTATGCCACCTCCCATCCGTGGGAAGACTGGGCGGAGACCTGGGCCCATTATCTGCACATCACCGACACGCTGGAAATGGTCCGCGCGCTGAACTTCCCGCTTGGCCGGCTGGCGACGATGGAGCCAAACGACTTGCCACAGGGCGACACTGGTGGCGAACCGCGGGCGGCGCCGTCGGAGCCTTCGGCTGTGGCCGAGCCGTTCGAAAGGATCCTCGCCCGCTGGCTGGTGCTGTCGGAAGCCTCCAACTCCATAAACCGTTGCATGGGCCTGCCCGACCTCTATCCCTTCATTATCTCCGACGTCACGGCGCGGAAACTGGCCTTCGTTCACGAACTTCTGACCCGTCTGCCGAAAGAAACCGGAACAAATCGTGAGTTGGTTCAGGAATTTTAGCCGGAACGCATACGCCACAGCCCCGTTTCGCTGGCGAGGGACCACGAAAATCGGAGAGAAACCATGAAATCCATACTGTTTCCCGCAGTCGCCGGCATGCTCACCGTGATGTCGGGTGCCGCGCTTGCCGACACCGCCGTATCCGCCGTCACCGATCTCAACGTGCGCGCCGGCCCCGGCCCGCAATATCCTGTCATCGGCGTGCTCGCCGCCGGCCAGTCAGCGACGCTCAATGGCTGCATTGAAAACAGCAAATGGTGCACCATCGCCGAAGCCGGCGGCCAGGGCTGGGTCTATTCCGACTATGTGACGGCTGATTTTGGCGGCAGCCGGGTCGTGCTGACGCAACGGCCGCACGGTTCCAGCGTTACAGTCGTTTCACCGCCGGAAGACATAGGCGAAAACTCGAACGACTATACCGGAGCCATCGTTGCCGGCGAGCCGGTCGAGGGCGTTTTCCCGCCACCGCCGGCCGAAATCAGAACCTATGTCGACACGCACCGCCCCGACCCCGTCTATCTCGACGGTGAGGTCGTCACGGGTGCAACCTTGCCCGACACGGTCGAGCTGCGCGAAATTCCAGACTACAAGTACCGCTATGTCTATGTGAACGGTCAGCCGGCGCTGATCGATCCGCAGACACGGCGCATCATGTACGTGGTGCGCTGACAGCTCGAGCGGCCGCCGCCACCACAGCGGCCGCTCGCGACACGGGTGTCGATTCAATGGTGCCGCGCTTCGCCTGACGGCGCGGCCGCGGCGCATGATTCCTTTGCGAAAACGATTCCGATTTTCGGGGCCATCAGCTAGATCAACAGGTGATGGATTCGGCAAAGGAGCCCGCGTGACACCAGACCCTGCCGCCTTCGAACGCTACCGGCGTTCGCCGAACCACAAGACGACCTTGCCGCGCCTTTTGCTGGGAACAGCGATCGTCATCCTGTTCTGGGCCGCAGCGACGGTGGCCGTGCTGTTCGCCGCCGCCTATGCCTTCTTCACCTGGCGGGCATCGGCGGCGCCACCCTCCGGCATGCAGGGGTTCCTTGCCTCGCCCATGGGCATCCTCACCGCGCTCGCCTCTTTTGCGGGCATCTGGATCGGCCTGTGGATTGCCATGCGCTGGGTCCACGGCGAGCCGCTGTCGGCCCTTTTCGGCGTCGGCCATCGCGTTTCGCGATCAGGCTTCCTCAAGGGGCTGGTGGCGGTGCTGATCACCTCGCTAGTGTCCGAAATCCTGCTCTACCTGCTGCAGCCAGAGATCGCGCGCGGCCCGATCAGCCTGTCGTCCTGGCTGCTGTTCCTGGTCCCGACCGTCGCGCTGACCTTGCTACAGACGTCGTCGGAGGAGATGCTGTTCCGCGGCTACCTGTTGCGTGGCCTGGCCAATCGGTTCAAGAGCCCGGTCATCTGGGCGCTGCTGCCTGGCCTGCTGTTCACCTCGCTGCATTGGAGCCCGAGCTCGACGGTCGCCATCAATGCCTGCGTGCTGGCCTCGATCGCCGCTTTCGCACTGCTGTTGACGCTCGTGGTCCATGCCACCGGCAATCTCGGCGCGGCCTTCGGCGCCCATCTCGGCAACAATCTGACCGGCTTTCTGCTGATCTCGCATCAGGAAAGCTACAATTCCTTCGCTTTGTTCAACGCCAGGCCGCTCGAGGGGCCGGGCTGGACGACGTCGGACGCGGTTCTGATCGCCTTTATCGGCATTGCCTGCAGCCTGCTGACGATTGCGTTGCTTCTGCATCCACGCTCGCCACTCAGGGTTGCCGCCGAGCTTCCGGACCGGACGCGTGCGGCCTGAATGCGGCTCACAAAGCGACGCGGCTCGGCGGTATTGTCTCGCTTTGAAACTGGCGTAACCGCCTAATTTCTTGCCCGAGCTGCGCAAACGCCTATATGTCTAGTGGAAAACATAGGAAACGTCATGATTGCCAAGTACACAACCGCCGAAGGTATGGCCCGAACTGTCGGTGTCGATCCGGACACGTTCCGCGAAGCGTTGCGCAGTGTGAAGCACCCTCGGAAACGCAATACCGATTGGGAAGTGAAGATTGACAGCCCGTCATATTCGGCGATGCGCACCGTGCTGGCGAGTCTCCTGCGGCGGAAGGCGGCCTGATACCCGCCGGACCTAAAGGCCAGAAGCGTCCCGCGGCGAGAGATAAGGTGCTTGCCGCAGATCGCTTCGCCGGAAGGACCAAAGTCTGCACGTTCGGTGTGCCGTGCTTCCGAATTTCAAGTTGAGACACTACCGGATCGGCCCTTGTCTTGACTCCGCGGCCGATTTCCTGTCTACACGCCCCGAATTCCGCGACGAGTATCCCTCCGAGCAAGCCGACCAGGATGCCGAAACCTCTTCGAGGTGAAGTGCTGTAAATCGATCCTGGAGGCCAACACCCGGCAGCGCTGAGCGCCCCCGGGTGCTTTTTGGTTTTGGGCTTTGCTTGGATGATCGGCGCGAACGCATTACCTCTCGGATCGAACCCGAACCGAGATTGAAGGACGATCGATGTTTGAATCGCTTCAGGAGCGCCTTGGCTCCATTCTGAACGGCCTGACCGGCCGCGGAGCGCTGTCGGAGGCTGATGTCTCGGCGGCGCTGCGCGAGGTGCGCCGTGCCCTGCTCGAAGCCGACGTGGCGCTGGAAGTGGTGCGCTCGTTCACCGACAAGGTGCGCGAGAAGGCCGTCGGCGCCGCCGTGGTCAAGTCGATCAAGCCCGGCCAGATGGTCGTCAAGATCGTCCATGACGAGCTGGTCGAGATGCTGGGCGCCGAGGGCGTCGCCATCGACCTCAATGCGCCGGCCCCCGTCGTCATCATGATGGTCGGCCTGCAGGGCTCCGGCAAGACGACCACTTCGGCCAAGATCGCCAAGCGCCTTTCCGAGCGTCAGAACAAGAAGGTCCTGATGGCCTCGCTCGACACGCGGCGGCCGGCGGCACAGGAGCAGCTGCGCCAGCTCGGCGAGCAGGTCAAGGTCGCCACGCTGCCGATCATCGACGGACAGTCGCCGGTCGACATCGCGCGGCGCGCCGTGCAGGCGGCCAAGCTCGGTGGCCACGATGTGGTCATCCTCGACACCGCCGGCCGCACCCATATCGACGAGCCGCTGATGGTCGAGATGGCCGACATCAAGAAGGTGTCGAGCCCGCACGAAATCCTGCTGGTCGCCGACTCGCTGACCGGCCAGGACGCCGTCAACCTGGCGAAGAGCTTCGACGAACGCGTCGGCATCACCGGCCTCGTGCTAACCCGCATGGACGGCGACGGCCGCGGTGGTGCCGCGCTTTCCATGCGCGCCGTCACCGGCAAGCCGATCAAGCTGATCGGCACCGGCGAGAAGATGGACGGGCTGGAGGAATTCCATCCCAAACGCATCGCCGACCGCATCCTCGGCATGGGCGACATCGTCAGCCTGGTCGAAAAGGCCGCCGAGAACATCGACGCCGAGCAGGCGGCGGCGATGGCCAGGAAGATGCAGTCGGGCAAGTTCGACCTCAATGACCTCGCCCAGCAGCTTCAGCAGATGTCGAAGATGGGCGGCATGGGCGGCATCATGGGCATGATGCCCGGCATGGGCAAGATGAAGGACCAGATGGCCGCCGCCGGCCTCGACGACAAGATGTTCGGCCGCCAGCTCGCCATCATCTCGTCGATGACCAAGGCCGAGCGCGCCAATCCCGATATCCTCAAGCATTCGCGCAAGAAGCGCATCGCCGCCGGCTCCGGCACCGACGCGGCCGAGATCAACAAGCTGCTCAAGATGCATCGCGGCATGGCCGACATGATGAAGGCGATGGGCGGCAAGGGCAAAGGCGGCGGCCTCATGCGCGGCATGATGGGCGGCCTCGCCTCGAAAATGGGCCTCGGCGGCATGATGCCGGCGGCGGCCCCGGGGGCATGATGGGCGGCGGCATGCCCGATCTGTCGAAGATGGACCCCAAGCAGCTCGAAGCCTTGCAGAAGCAGGCGCAGGCGGCCGGCCTCGGCGGCATGAAGGGCCTCCCCGGTGGTCTTCCCGGCGGCGGCGGCCTGCCCGGCCTGCCCGGCGGCATGAAGCTTCCCGGCCTGCCTGGTCTCGGCGGCGGCCTGCCCGGCCTTGGCAAGAAGAAGTGAGGACGCCATGAACGAAGAAAAGGACATGGCCGACGCACGCACCGTCCTGGCCGACTATCGCGCCTCGATCGACAACATCGACGCGGCACTCATCCACATGCTGGCCGAGCGCTTCCGCTGCACCAAGGCAGTTGGCGTGCTGAAGGCGACGCATGGCTTGCCGCCGGCCGATCCGGCGCGCGAGCAGCAGCAGATCGCCCGTCTTCGCCAGCTGGCGAAGGATGCCCATCTCGACCCGGATTTCGCGGAAAAATTCCTCAACTTCGTCGTCCGCGAAGTGATCCGCCACCACGAACAGATCGCCGCTTCCAACGGCGTGACGAAAGCCGGCTGACCGGTGCATGTCGTTGTCCCAAAACCGCTGAGCACTTTTGGGACAACGACATGCACAAACAAAAAATTCAGCCACCAACCGACTAACGAATTAGAGCTTTTAGGAGAAAAGAAATGGCACTGAAGATCCGACTGGCCCGCGCGGGCTCGAAGAAGCGTCCCTACTACCACGTCGTCGTCGCCGACGCCCGTTCGCCCCGCGACGGCCGTTTCATCGAGTCGCTCGGCTCGTGGAACCCGCTGCTGCCCAAGGACGGCGAGCGCGTCAAGGTCGACGCCGACCGCGTCAAGCATTGGCTGTCGCACGGCGCCCAGCCGACCGACCGCGTGCTGCGCTTCCTCGACGAGGCCGGCATCGCCAAGCGCGACGCCCGCTCCAACCCGAAGAAGGCAGAGCCGGGCAAGAAGGCGCAGGAACGCGCCGCCCTGTTGAAGAAGGCGCAGGAAGACGCCGCTGCCGCCGTCGCGGCCGCAGCCGCCGCACCGGCCGAGGCGGAAGCCGCCACCGCCGAATAAGCATTGCGTCATCGCATTCAGGAAAACGGCGGGCCCAGGCCCGCCGTTTTGCTATTTCGACTTCGTTTGTCGATGCAGCCCGATCAATAGCCGTCCGGGCAGCGCGCGAGATAGACCCGCCCATGGCGGTCGCGGTACCGGCACTGGCCGCTTTCGCTGGCACGACCGATCAGGGCGCCGGCCACGGCACCAACCGCGCCGCCAACGACCGCGCCTTGGACAGGATCTCCGGCCACGGCCGCGCCGATCGCCGCGCCACCCAGTCCGCCCACAGCCGCGCCTTTTTCCGTTTGCGAGCACGCGCCCAGCGCCGTCGCCAACAGCAAAATGGTAATAATTTTCTTCATTTTCGTTCCTCTCACAGGGGATCGCTATCGCTCCGCCAAGTGCTTAACTCCCAGACGGCTAATTTGATCCCGAGGAGAATGAAGTTCGTGACGGCGCTCGCTCAGGCAGCAGCGTCCCCGCGCCGATCATGCCTCGGTGGCGCGCTTCAGATTGGCGAGCCCGACCTCGAAATCCTTGCCGATCAGCGTGTCGAAGTTCATGAATAGGCCCATCAGCTTGGCGATGAACGGCCGGCTGCCGCGCATCGCCCAGGTGACGGTGGTGTTGTCGGCAGACGGCGTCAAAGAAAAGTCGACGGTGTTGTTGGCCCTGAACGGCTTTTCGAAATCGAGCTTGAGCGACACCAGCGAGGCCGGCACCGAATTGACGATCTCCATGCGTCCCTTGCCGGCCTTGCCGTTGCCTTCCCAGGCATAGGCGGCGCCCTTGCCGCTTTCGGCGCCCAAGAGCGTGCGCTTCATGTTCGGGTCGAGCTTTTCGTAAGGCGACCATGTCGGCCAGCGTCTGAAATCATTGATCAGCGGAAAGATCGCGTCGGCGGACACCTTGATGCTGACGGAACGGCTGACGATGAAATCATCAGGCCGTGTCGCGGCATAGATGAGGACGACGGCGATGAGGACGATCAGGATGACAAGGATGGTGCTGAACATTTTTCTCTCCCTAAGGCAGTTCCAGGAAAAGTGTGAAGCGGTTTTCCCGGGAAAAGCGCCTAGCGCTTTCCCTGGGGAATTGCGTCAAAACAGTGAGACTATCGGCTGAACTGGATCAGCGCGCGCAGCCTGGGATCGCGCAGGAACAGGCCGGCCCACAGGATGACGCCGAGATAGACGCCGAACAGCGTGTGCGAGAACAGCGGGTTGCCTACCCGCGCATTGGTGGCGATGGCGCCGCCCATATAGGCGGTGAGCAGGATGGCGCCGAGCACCGATGTGCGCGGCAACGCATAGAGCGCGGTCGAGATCAGGCCGATGATGCCGAGCATGCGCGCGACGTTCGCATCGGCCGGTCAGCCAAGCGGCACCATCGTCTGGGTGACGATGTCGAGCGGCGGCAACTTGATGGCACCGTCGAAGATCATGAACAGCACAGCACGATGATGCCGCTCAGCCCGCGGCCGGTCCACAGGGCGCCCGACGAGACGGGCACGGCTTCTGAAATGCTCATGGTGTTCCCTCCGGTTGCTTCCAGCCCTTTTCGCTGGGGTCGAACCAAGGACGTGGCATGACGCGAGGATCCGACATGGTCCGGATTCTTTTTGGCGCCGGCCCGCTGCGGCCAGGCGAAAGCCGACCCTGGTCGCGGGCCGCCATGCCTTGGTGCTGAGCGCCTACGAAAAGTAAAACTTCTCCGCCGGCAGCATTTTCGGCGGCGTCTCGCCCAGCGCCTCGAACACCGAGATTTCGCAGACGCGGCACAGGCCGTCGAGGGCGAGGTCGTTGGCCTCGGTGCCGAACGGATCCTCGAGCTCTTCCGAAAGCGCGTCGAGGCCGAAGAAGGTGTAGGCGATCAGCGCCGTGAACAGCGGCGTTGCCCACCCGGCGCCGGACACCAGTCCGAAGGGCAAGAGCAGGCAGAAGACATAGGCGGTGCGCTGCAGAAGCAAGGTGTAGGCGAACGGCAGGGGTGTTCCCATGATGCGCTCGCATCCGGCCTGCGCCGCGGCGATTTCCGACAGGCGCTCGTCGAGGATGCGGTAGCCGATCGTATCGATCGCGCCGGCCTTGCGCAGCGCCGCGATGCGGCGGCCCATGCCGCGCACCATGGCGTCGGGCGCGTTGGCCGCCCTGGCGACGATCTCGGTTTCGTCGCCGATGAAGGCCCGGGCTTGCGGCGTCGCGTCGACCCGCCTCAGCAGACCACGCAGGAAGTGGCAGAAGGCGATGGCTTCCATCAGCAGGCCGCGCAGTTCGGTCCGGTCATCGACCAGCCCGGCGGAGGCGCGCGCCAGGTTGCGGATGTCGAAGACAAGCTGGCCCCACAATTTGCGCGCCTCCCACCAGCGGTCGTACGCGGCGTTGTTGCGGAAGCCGAGATAGATCGACAGCGCCACGCCGAGCAGCGCGAAGGGCGCGGTGCCGGCATTGCCGAAGTCGAGCTTCAGTGCCCGCACAACCACCACCACCAGGGCGCCATAGGCAGCGAAACCAAAAATCTGCGGCAGGATGCGTGGCACCACCGAGCCGCGCATGATGAAGAACAGGTGCAGAAGGCGTGGGCGCGGGCGGACGATCATCAAAGGCCTTTCGCGGACCGGCGCTGGTCCTCAGCTTCCTTATTGTGCGATGCGACCGCTCAGCAAGCTCAGCCGCCAGCGACATCGCCATGTCGTCGGTGCGGTGCGCGCTGGCGCGGACTATCGGCATTCGTCGGTCGCGGATATTGAGGAACACGCGGACAGCAAGCCCGTATCAGGCGAGAGACAACGAATGACCGGCGAAACGGATCTGAAGACGCTGTTGGCATCGATGACGCCGGAATTGCTCGCCGGCACCTATGTCTTCGTCACGCTGCCGCCCGGCATCCCTCAGCCGGAAGGCGTTGAGCCGGTGATGATCTTTCGCGAACGCGAAGGTGTGACACTGATCGTGACGGAAGATGCGGCCAGTACGGCGGGGCTGACCGCGTCATTCCGCTACCGCATGATCACGCTGAACATCCATTCGTCGCTGGAAGCCGTCGGCTTCCTCGCCGCCATCACCACGCGGCTGGCCGCCGCCGGCATGGGCGTCAATCCGGTCTCGGCCTTTTATCACGACCATCTTTTCGTCCCCGCCGAGCGGGCGCAAGAGGCTATCGTGATACTGGAAGGTTTGGCGGAGGACAGCCGGCCTGAAGCGAAGGCGCTGCCCCTCATCCCCCTGCCGGAACCTTCTTCCCGTGAACGGGGAGAAAAGAGCTAACGGCCGAAGGCCGAGCCCGCGACCGCGGGCCGCCGGTGGTCCGGCGCCCCCGCGGAGGGCCCGCCGCGGCAGCGGCGATACAGCCCGTGAGCGAAAACTAAATCGGCCGAAGGCCGAGCCCCGTGAGCGAGATTAAGCCGCCTTCTTCTTCGGCTGGATCAGGCCGCGCTCGACCAGAAGCTCGGCGATCTGCACGGCGTTGAGGGCCGCGCCCTTGCGCAGGTTGTCGGAGACGATCCACATCGACAGGCCGTTGTCGATGGTCGAATCCTCTCGGATGCGCGAGATGAAGGTGGCGTCCTCGCCGGCCGATTCCAGCGGCGTGATGTAGCCGCCGTCCTCGCGCTTGTCCAAGACCCGGCAGCCCGGCGCCTCGCGCAGGATATCGCGCGCCTCGTCGGCGGTGATCGGCTTTTCGAACTCGATGTTGACCGCTTCCGAATGGCCGATGAACACCGGCACGCGCACGCAGGTCGCCGTCAGCTTGATCTTGGGGTCGAGCATCTTCTTGGTCTCGGCCACCATCTTCCACTCTTCCTTGGTCGAGCCGTCGTCGAGGAAGACGTCGATATGCGGGATGACGTTGAAGGCGATGCGCTTGGTGAACTTCTTGACCTCGACGCCGTCAGCGACGAAGACCGCGCGGGTCTGGGTAAAGAGTTCGTCCATGCCTTCCTTGCCGGCGCCCGACACCGACTGGTAGGTGGCGACGACGACGCGCTTGATGGTGGCGAAGTCATGCAGCGGCTTCAGCGCCACGACGAGCTGCGCCGTCGAGCAGTTCGGGTTGGCGATGATGTTCTTGCGCGTGAACAGCGAGATCGCGTCCGGGTTCACTTCCGGCACGATCAGCGGCACGTCCTGGTCGTAGCGGAAGGCCGACGAATTATCGATGACGACGCAGCCCTGCTTGCCGATCTTCGGCGACCATTCCTTGGAGACGTTGCCGCCGGCCGACATGATGCAGAGATCGGTGTCGGAAAAGTCGTAAGTGTCCAGTGCCTTGACCTTCAGCGTGCGGTCGCCGAACGACACTTCCGTGCCCTGGCTGCGCCGCGAGGCGAGCGCCACGACTTCGCTCACCGGAAAGCCGCGCTCTTCCAGTATGTTGAGCATTTCCCGGCCCACATTGCCCGTGGCGCCGACGATTGCAACCTTGAAACTCATCGAAATCTCCTGTCCCTCTCCGCTCGGTTTTTGGAGAGAACCCGCCGGCCGATGCGGGTTCCGTCCCCCGGGCCGGACCCGGGAGAGGGTGGTTAGGCCAAGGGAATCACACCTTTTTGGTGGTGGTTTTTTTGGCCGTGGTTTTGCTGGAACGAGGGGACGCGCCGACACGCCCGGCCAGATGATTGTGGCCAGGGAGGTCGAATGCAGTAAAAGCCATCAAGAGGCCGCGCATCGAAAATTATCCCGTTCGAAGCGGGCTTTTACGCGGTTTGCGTAAAGAGTCAATTGCCGAGCGGCGCGGCTTTCCCTGTACAAGAGAGGCAGCAGGAAGTACGAACGGCCAAGATTGTTTGGCTGGCGTTACGCCGGCCCCGGCATGTGCTCCATGACGAGCGCAGACCCTGAATTCCGAAAGAGCGAGATGTCCAACTTCGAAGCTATTGTTCCAGCGCTGGCAAAGGCGTT
This sequence comes from Mesorhizobium sp. RCAM 05099, assembly GCF_059683685.1. Lineage (NCBI taxonomy): Bacteria > Pseudomonadati > Pseudomonadota > Alphaproteobacteria > Hyphomicrobiales > Phyllobacteriaceae > Mesorhizobium > Mesorhizobium sp. RCAM 05099. The sequence continues at coordinate 703,143 of NZ_CM185035.1, read as the reverse complement.
GGAAAAACGCGGCTATTCCGAGCTGACCCCGGTGCAGAAGGCGGTTCTGGCCCCCGAACTCGGTGAGGCCGACGCGCTGGTTTCCGCCCAGACCGGCTCCGGCAAGACCGTCGCCTTCGGCCTTGCTTTGGCGCCGACCCTTCTGGGCGACGCGGAGCGCTTTGGCCACGCCGCGGCACCGCTGGCTCTGGCCGTGGCACCGACGCGCGAGCTGGCACTGCAGGTGACGCGCGAACTGGAATGGCTGTACGAGCTGACCGGCGCCACGGTGGCGTCCTGCGTCGGCGGCATGGACATGCGCTCGGAGCGGCGTGTGCTGGAGCGCGGGGCCCATATCGTCGTCGGCACGCCCGGCCGCCTGCGCGACCACATCACCCGGCGCTCGCTCGACATGTCGGCGCTCAAGGCCGTGGTGCTCGACGAGGCCGACGAGATGCTCGATCTCGGCTTTCGCGAGGACCTCGAATTCATCCTCGACGCCGCACCGGCCGAGCGCCGCACGCTGATGTTCTCGGCCACTGTGCCGCGCTCCATCGCCACGCTGGCGCAAGGATACCAGCGCAACGCCGTGCGCATCTCGGCGGCCGGCGAGGAAAAGCAGCATCTCGACATCGAATACCGGGCGTTGAGCGTTGCCCAGCCCGACCGCGAGAACGCCATCATCAACGTGTTGCGCTACTACGAGGCCAAGAACGCGCTGGTGTTCTGCAACACCCGTGCCGCCGTCAACCATCTGACCGCGCGCTTCAACAACCGCAACTTTTCCGTCGTCGCGCTGTCGGGCGAGCTCAGCCAGAACGAGCGCAGTCATGCGCTGCAGGCGATGCGCGATGGCCGCGCCAAGGTCTGCATTGCCACCGATGTGGCGGCGCGCGGCATCGACCTGCCCAACCTTGAACTGGTGATCCACGCCGACCTGCCGACCAACCCGGAAACGCTGCTGCATCGCAGCGGGCGAACCGGCCGCGCCGGGCGCAAGGGCGTCAGCGCGCTGATCGTGCCCAACAGCGCCCGCAAGCGCACCGAACGGCTGTTGCAGAATGCCGGGCTCAAGGCGACCTGGGCAAACCCGCCCTCGGCCGACGATGTCATCCGGCGCGACGACGAGCGCATTCTTGCCGACCCGGCTTTCGAGGAGCCGGTGAAGGATGACGAGCGCGGTTTCATCGACGCGCTTCTCGCCGGGCATGGCGCCGAACAGGTGGCGGCCGCCTTCGTGCGCCAGTGCCGCGCCAGCCGCTCGGCGCCAGAGGACCTCATGGAAATCGCGCCGTTCACGCCATCGCGTGAAAGACCGGCGGGCGAAAACTTCGCGCGCCGCGACGAGGCGCCCAGCCGCCGCGACGACTTCGGCGCCAGCGTCTGGTTCTCGCTGTCGATCGGCCGTCGGCAGAATGCCGAGCCGCGCTGGCTGATCCCGATGCTGTGCCGCACCGGCAGCATCACCAAGCGCGAGATCGGCGCCATCAAGATGCAGCCCGAAGAGACCTACGTGCAGATATCGGCCGATTGGGCCGACCGCTTCCTGGCGGCCATCGGTCCCGACCGCAAATTGCAGGGCAACATCGCGGTCAAGCGGCTCGAGGGCACGCCCGATCTGTCGCGGGCCGGCTACCAGCCGCCAAGCCCGGACAAGAAACCGCATCGCGGCAAGGCGCCGTTCGACCCGAACGCGCCGAAGCGCAAATTCGACAAGCACCCGGCATCGGCCGATCAACGCCCCGCCGGCGCATTCGAAGCCAAGCCGTGGGCGAAGAAGCCGGGCAAGCCGAAATTCGAAAACACCGGCGCGCCGAAGCACAAGAAAGCGAAGAAGCGGCCGGCTTAGCGGAGCCGCGCGGTTTGCGGCGCGGCGGCCGCGACATTGCCAGCCACGCTTGCCTGCAGTCCTGCCTTGATGGCAGCCCAGCTTGCCGATGCCGGCGTCGGCCGATGCTGTTGCGCGATGCGCTCCGCCAGCGAGGAACGCCGGGCATGATCCTCCGCCATCCTGCGGATGGCAGCGTACCAGCCGGCCTGGTCGTTGGAATCGATCGCCGGCATCAGCCCGCCGGTTGCCTCGATCAGCGAAGGCGTCGTCGAGACGATGACCGGAATGCCGAAATCGAGGCATTCCGAGGCGCCGTAGCCCCAGCCTTCGATATGCGAGGGAAAGACGCCGAAGGACGCGCTGCGATAGTAGCGGATCAGTTCCTCGTCGCTGACCAGCCCGGTGAGGGTGACCGACTGCAGCAGGCCGGGGTGAGCCTTGAGATAGGCGCGCAGCGGCTCGATCATCCAGCCCCAGCGCCCGGCGCAGACAAGCCTCGGCAGCTTGACCCCTTCCTCGAGCGCCTGTTGCCAGATGCGGGCCAGCAGGATGTGGTTCTTGCGCACTTCGATGGTTGAGCAATAGAGCACGAACGGCTCGCCTGACTCGATGCGAGAGGTCGCGCCGATGCGCGATGCCGTCTCGTGCAGGATGGAAGGCATCGGAAACCGATACACCACGGGCGGTTCGAGGCCGGCCTTGCGCATATGATCGGTGAGGGTGGCGCCGACCTCGTCGGAAGCGCAGAACGCTGGTGCGCCGGAGCGAACGAGCTGCTCGAGATAGGACCCGAAACGACGCTCGCCGTTGCCCGCGCCAAGCAAATCGGGGCGTAGTGCCGGGATGATATCGTGGCAGAGGAAGCCAAGCTTGCCGGCGGCGCCCGAGACAGCGGACCGGTCTTCCTGGGTCAGGATGTGATGGCTGATCAGCACAAGGCTGCATTCGGCCTCGGCGGTCCGGTGCGGAGCATCCTGGCTCGGCCCCAGACGGATCCGCGCCCGCCGATACAGGCGATAGGCGCGGATCAGCAGCCTCGTCGCGCGATAGGCAACCCCCTTCCGGCCGTTGGTCACCGTCTTGGCGAGGTGACGGTCTGCCTCGCGCTTGTCCCATGGCTGTTGCCTTACCGCCTCGAAAGCCTGCGATAACGCCATGCTTCTTCCCGGCCATCGTTTGACACGCTGAGGTGAGATCTCGCCGGTCGCGACATGTTCCTGTTCGTAGGGAGCAAGCGGTCGAAACCGGCCTTCCCCGGACCGGAACGCCACCACGTCCACGCAAGGGTCGGGATCCGCCAACGCCGCGTCGATCAGAAAGCTCTCCACCCGCGGGATGCCCGCCAGACCCTTGCCGGGCGGCCACAACATCAGCCCGGTGGCGTCGATGGCCAGTGTCGGGGCGTTATGACCTCCCCGTCCTCGGTCACGACGCTGGCATCAGAACGCTCGGCTGTCATTGTCTGCTTTTGGCGAAAGCGATTGCACTTCCTGTCTTATGCTTCATTTGCCGCGGCGACGGTAGCCATGTCGCGCGGCCTTGCCGACAGGTTGGCCCCTGTGCCACACCTTGGCCCGGGACGTGGCGACAAGGGGGTGGGTGATGCGCGGCGAAGTGCTTCACTATGACGAGGATCAGGGCTTCGGCTTCATCACCGGGGCGGATGGCAACCGTTACACGTTCAGGCGCGAGGACCTGCGCCGCGAAACCGCCATGGCACGAGGCACGAGGGTCGAATTCCAGCCGGGCGGCGGCCAGGCGCGTGACGTTTTTTCGATCACCGCCCAGGCCCTGGCCAGCGATGCCAGTGCGAACGGGGCGGTGGCTCAAGCTGGCGATGCGCCGGCAGCGCGCGCCTCCCAGGCGCAGCATTTCGGCCGGTCCTCCGAGCCAGCCGAACCCACCGACCTGTGGGGCTATTTCTGGCGCGGCCTGACGGGCAACTACTTCAATTTCGCCGGCCGCGCCCGCCGCAAGGAATATTGGGGCTATTGCCTGTTCTGGACGATCGCTTTGCTGGCGATCGTTGGCATCGGCATTTTTGCCGATGTCGAGATGGGCAATCTCGACAGCGCCGAGATGCCTGCGGTGACGGTCGGGCTTTTCGGCGTTTTCCTGCTGGGCACGTTCCTGCCCGGCCTCGGCATGATCGTGCGCCGCCTGCACGATATCGGCCTGCCGGGCTGGCTCTGCCTGGTGATGCTCATCCCCTCCATCGGCGGCCTGATCATCCTGGTCTTCGCCCTGATCCCGACGCAGGCCAGGGAAAACCAGTGGGGACCGGTGCCGGCAGGGATCAGGGTTTAGTTATTACGTGCATATTGAAATCCGAAACAACCCTGAGTAGTATAGCTGCCAGGCGAAACAGGGGGGCAGGAAACCCCTGGGGACCGGTGCCGGCTGGCGTCAGGGTCTAGCCGCAACCACCAGTGACTCGCCCGACAATCTGAGGAAAATCTTCTGGCCATGGCGTTCGGCGCCGAGCCGCGCGTAGAAACGCAGCGCGCCCTCGTTCCAGTCCTCGGCGGTCAGGTCAATGCGGCCGATGCCGTGGCGACCGCAATGGTCGGCGAGAAAGCCGATCAGCGCGCGGCCGATGCCGGCGTTGCGAGCCTTGCCGCGCACGAACAGGTCCTTGAGGAACAAGAGCCGCTCGAGATCGATGCCGGGATGCGCGATCGCCACCGATGCCAGGCCGCTGACCTCTCCCTCCACGAGGGCGAGCGCGAAATGCGGATAGGCCGGACTTTCCTCGGCTAGCCATTTCTGCGCCGCGGCAAGGGCCCGGTCGGCGGCAAGAGGCGGCTGTCGGTAATGCACCGCCATCTCGCACAGCATGGCCGCGAGCGCGGCCGCATCCCCGGTCGTCGCCCAGCGGACGTCGACCGCCATCGGCTCAGCCCAGGAATTTGGCGATGATCGCATCGCCCATCTGCACCGTGCCGACCTCGGTCATGCCTTCGGACATGATGTCCTTGGTGCGCAGGCCATCGTCGAGCACGGCGGCGATGGCGCCCTCGAGACGGTCGGCTTCATCAACCATGCCGAAGGAATAACGCAGGCACATGGCGAAGGAGGCGATCATGGCGATCGGGTTGGCGATGCCCTTGCCGGCAATGTCCGGCGCCGAGCCGTGCACCGGCTCGTAGAGCGCCTTGCGCTTCTTGGTCTTGGCATCCGGGGCGCCGAGCGAGGCCGACGGCAGCATGCCGATCGAACCGGTCAGCATGGCGGCGATGTCGGAGAGCATGTCGCCGAACAGATTGTCGGTGACGATCACGTCGAACTGCTTGGGCCAGCGCACCAGCTGCATGCCGCCGGCATCAGCCAGCATGTGGTCGAGTTTGACGTCTGAATAGCGCGCCTTGTGGGTCTGGGTGACGACCTCGTTCCACAGCACGCCCGACTTCATGACATTGCGCTTTTCCATCGAGGTGACGTGGTTCTTGCGGGTACGCGCCAACTCGAAGGCGACGCTCGAAATGCGCTCGATCTCGAACGTGTCGTAGACCTGGGTGTCGATGCCGCGCTTCTGGCCGTTGCCGAGATCGATGATCTGCTTGGGCTCGCCGAAATAGACGCCGCCGGTCAGCTCGCGCACGATGAGGATATCGAGGCCTTCGACCACTTCCTGCTTGAGCGAGGAGGACGCCGCCAGCGCCGGATAGCAGATGGCGGGTCGCAGATTGGCGAACAGCTCCATGTCCTTGCGCAGCCGCAGCAGGCCGGCTTCGGGGCGCACTTCGTAAGGCACCGCATCCCATTTCGGCCCGCCGACGGCGCCGAACAGCACCGCGTCGGCCGCCATTGCCTTTGCCATGTCGGCATCGGAAATCGCCGCGCCATGCGCGTCGTAGGCGCAGCCGCCGACCAGACCGTCCTCGGTGACGAAGCCGCTGCCGAGCTTTTCGTTCATGGCCGATATCAGCTTCTTCACCTCGGCCATGGCCTCGGGGCCGATGCCGTCGCCGGCGAGCAGGAAAAGATGCTTCGTTGCCATGGAGAAACCGTCCCAGAAAGATTTTGAACCGCGGCCTTGCTAAACGCCAAGCGCTTGCGACGCAAGCCTGCAGGTCAACAGCTGGAGCACGATGTCGTCACCGATGCGAGAGAATGTTGACCAGCCTGCCATAGGGATCGCGCACATAGAAGCGCCGCACGCCCCAGGGCTCGTCGGCCGGCCCGTATTCGATGGCGAAGCCGGCGGTCTTCATGGCTTCAAGCGCGGCATCGACATCGTCGACCTCGATCGACAGATCCGGCACCGGCGTGCCGGACCCACGTTCGGTCATAAAGCTCACCTGCACGGCCTTCGTCTCGGCAGAGCCGTATGTGACGATCCAGCCCTGATCCATCAGGACATCAAGTCCGAGCACGTCGTGATAGAAACGCTTTGCCGCCGCGATGTCCTGCGTGGCGATGTTGGCAATGATGCGCTTGACCTTCATCCGATCAAGCTGTCCGCCGCAGCGCCGTCACCTCGATCTCGATCTTCATTTCCGGCTTGTTGAGCTGGCAGACGATCATCGTTGCCGCCGGCCTGATGTCGCCGAACGTCTCGCCCAGGATCGGGAAGACGATATCCACGAAGGCCTGGTCGGTGATGTAGTAATGCGCGCGCACCACATCGGCCATCGCGAAGCCGCCATCCTGCAACGCCTTGCCGATCGTCGCCAGGCAGTTGCGCGTCTGCGCCTCGATCGTCTCCGGCATCGTCATCGTCGCATAGTCGTAGCCAGTCGTGCCGGACACGAAACACCAGTCGCCCTGCACCACGGCACGCGAATAGCCGGCGGTCTTTTCGAATGGCGAGCCAGTGGAGATCAGTTTTCGCATGGAGGCCTCCTTACATTGATCCGCGTCGTCTAGCAGAGGAGGGTGACCCGGTCGTGGGCCAAGTCGAGCGGACAATTGTCACGATGCGGCGAAGTCCAGCCTCGGAGATTCCAGCCAGGGCATCTCTGGCATCGTCATCCTATGGCGAAGCAAGGAGGGTAGCGACGCGGCGCAGACCATAGGATCCATGCCACGACTTCAAGGCGTTGCAGCGCTACAGAATTATGCCCCGCCGCGCTCTTCGGCCGACGTCGCGGCATGGATCCTCGGGTCTGCGCTCCGCTGCGCGTCGCTCCGCCCGTGGATGACGAAAGCGCGATGCCAGCGCCGCCCGCACCCCTAATTCGCCGACCCCAGCGCCTTGTCCAACGCCTCCTTCACATCGGCCGGCCATGTCGTTACCGCCGGCCAGGCGTTCGGCTCGCCATTGTCGCCGCGGCGGGCGAAGTACAATTTGTGCCGGGCCGGGTCGACCGCCATGAAGCCGTCATTGCCGCCGCAATCATGCGGCACGCAGCCACTGGCATAGAAGGCGCCCGACGCGGTCTTTTCCGTGCCGCCGCCGACCAGCAGGCTGGTCGCCATGTCGGGCATGTCCTTGCCGAGCAGCTTTTCGGCCTCCTTGTAGACGGCCTCGTTGTGGAAGGCGTCGATGATGTTGTCGTATTTCGACGGATCGACATCCTTCCAGTCGGTGCCGGGCTCCGGCATGTAGGTCAGATTGCCGGAAGTGGTCAGCCCGCCGGTGGGCGACCATTGCAAAGCCGGCTTTGCATCGCCCGGCAACAGATAGGGCACGAAATAGATGGCGTTGTCGGACACCGCCGATGGCGGCGCGCCGCACTCGTCCTGTTCGACTGTCGTGCTCTGGATGGTGCCGCCTTCCGGCTTCCAGACGATCACCGTGGCCGGGCCGCATTGATTGCCGCCATCGCCGACATCGAACAGCGCCACCTTGACGCCGCCGACCTCGACGATCCTGTCGAAGAAGACGTCATAGTTGCTCGCCAGCTGCTGGCCGTCATAGGCAAGCACCTTCTCACCGTCCTGCTCCGGCTGGGTGATGGTCAGATGGCCGCCTTCGAAAGGCACAGGCGCTTGGCTGTCGTCATCGGAAGCGTCGGCGGTGCCCTGATCGGTGGCCGGCTTTTCAGCCGCTGGCGCCAGCTGCGCGGCGGGCGTCTGTGTTTGAGCCTGGGCATAGGCGGTAGGGGCCAGAAACAAGGCCAGCCCGCAAACGCCGGCTAGAAGCGAACGTGTCATGACTGTCCCTCCCTTCAGTCGCCACGAGCCCGGCCTGAAAGGGCCGGGCCTATCCGTCGGACAGGTGCCGCTCAGGCCCAGGGGCGCAGTTCCGCGTTGCGCTTTTCGAACGAGGCGATGGCGCCGGCCTTCTCCATGGTCAGGCCGATGTCGTCGAGCCCGTTGAGCATGCAGTGCCGCTTGAAATCGTCGAGGTCGAACTTGACCACGCCGCCATCCGGCCCGCGGATTTCCTTGGCTTCGAGGTCGATCGACAAAGTGGCGTTCGAGCCGCGCGAGGCATCGTCCATCAGCTTCTCGAGGTCCTCGGGGCTGACGGTGATCGGCAGCACGCCGTTCTTGAAGCAGTTGTTGTAGAAGATGTCGGCGAACGAGGTCGAGATGACGCAGCGTATGCCGAAGTCGAGCAGCGCCCACGGCGCGTGCTCACGGCTCGAGCCGCAGCCGAAATTGTCGCCGGCGACCAGGATCTGCGCCTTGCGGTAGGCCGGCTTGTTGAGCACGAAATCGGGATTCTCCGAACCGTCGTCATTGTAGCGCATTTCGGCGAACAGCCCGGTGCCAAGCCCGGTGCGCTTTATCGTCTTCAGATAATCCTTCGGGATGATCATGTCGGTATCGACATTGACGATCGGCATCGGAGCGGCGACGCCGGTGAGCTTGGTGAATTTTTCCATGGCTTTGGCCCGTGTTTTCGTTGCGGGAGGATTTGCTGGGGCCCGGTTTACACAAAGCCGCGGGCAAATAAAAGGCAACTGTTTGTGCTGGTGACCCAAGCCGGACCGCATGTCGCCCGAAAGTGGCCTCGGCGCGAAAGTGGCTTCGAATTCGCCGGCCTATGGTGCAGTCTGCGGTTATGGCGGAAAACTCCCAGATCCTCTACGCACGCGAACCAGAGCTCGACGTCGCCGAGTTCCGCCGCGTGCTGGTGGAATCCGGCCTCGGCGAAACCCGCCCCGTCGATGATGAAGCGCGACTGCGGGCGATGCTGTCAGGCGCCAATCTGGTGCTGACGGCGCGTCTCGATGTGGAGGGCAAGCCGCTGATCGGCGTTGTCAGGGCCGTCACCGACTTTTCCTGGGTCTGCTACATTTCCGAGCTCGCCGTTTCCCAATCGGCGCAGGGACTGGGCATCGGCAAGGGCCTGATGGACGAGGCGCGGCGCCAGCTCGGGCCGTCCGTTGCCGTCAGCCTGATCTCCATGCCCGACGCCGTCGGCTTCTACGAGCGCATCGGCATGAAGCACATGGCCGACGCCTTCTGGTTCTCCCGCAAGCGCTGACGCTTTCCACTCATGATCGCCTGCCTGACAGGACAGGCAACTTTTCGTGATCCGCAAGCCGCCTTGACATGCAACCAAATGGTTGCATATTAGAGCCATGAGCATGGCTGCCGTCTTTCGCGCACTGGCCGACCCGACACGCCGGCAATTGCTGGACAGCCTCCATGCCAGGAACGGGCAGACGCTGAACGCGCTGTGCGCGGAGATGGACATGACGCGCCAGGCGGTGACCAAGCACCTAGCGATCCTGGAGGAGGCGAACCTCGTCACCACCATCCGCAAGGGGCGCGAGAAGGAGCACTACCTCAACCCCGTTCCCATCAACGAGATCGCCGACCGCTGGATCGGCAAGTTCGAACGGGGACGGCTGACCGCCCTCAGCGACTTGAAGAAACGCCTCGAAAGGGAAGACTGATGAGCAACAGCTTCGTTTACGTGACCTACATCCGCACCACGCCCGAAAAGCTCTGGGAGGCGCTGACCGACCCGGAGTTCAACCGGCAGTTCTTCCTCTGCTCCTATCAGGAGAGCGATTGGAAGGTGGGCTCCAGCTGGAAGCTGATGTTCCCCGACGGGCGCCTTGCCGACAGCGGCGAAATCCTCGAGATCGACCCGCCGCGACGCCTGGTGATCAAATGGCGCAATGAATGGATGCCGGAGGTGAAGGCCGACGGCTACACGCGCTGCACCTTCACCATCGAGCAGGACGGCGAGTTGATGAAGCTTGCCGTCACCCATGAGGCGGACGGGCCGCACAGCCTGATCGGCAACGTCGCCAAGGGCTGGCCGCTGGTGCTGGCCAGCCTGAAGAGCCTGCTCGAGACCGGCAAGGGTTTTGAGCGCCCGCCATCAAAAGGCTGAAAGCCTCGTTTCGATACCGAAACAAATATCAGGCGGAGGCATCGATGATGCATGATCCTGTGATACGGAGCATGACCAACGGCGAGACGATCATGGCATCAGCCAGGATCGAAGCGCCCCCGGAGCGCATCTTCAGCGCGCTGGTTACGGATGAGGTCGAGCAATGGTGGGGTTCAGCCGACACCTACCGGATGACAGATTGGTCGGCCGACCTGCGCGTCGGCGGCCATTGGAACGTCACTGTGCGCTGGGCTGACGGCAAGAACCTGCCGGCCAGCGGTGAATTCCTCGAGATCGAAGCGCCGCGCCGGATCGTGCAGACGCGCGCCTATCAGTGGGATCATCCCACGCTTGGCCGGCGGCAGACCACGGTCGCCTGGCTGCTGGAGCCGGTCGCCACCGGCACCCGCGTCACCATCTGCCATGGCGGCTTTGCCGGCCAGGGTGAAGCAGCGGCCGAACATGCCGAAGGCTGGGGACGGGTGCTGAGCTGGCTGCAGACTTATGCGAGTTCGGGATGCCGGGCTGCAGCCTGACGAAGCTTCTTGTTGTCCAACCGTGAGAAGGAGGATGCCATGAAGGAAATCATGCACGAGATCAGCATCAAGAGCGCTCCGAGCACGATCTACCAGGCGTTGACGCAAGCGGACAAGCTTGCGCAATGGTGGATTCCCGACACGCGGGGCGAGTCCAAACCCGGCAACATACTGGAGTTTCGCTTTGGAGAGGGCTGTCAGCTCATGCGGGTGTCCGCCCTCGAACCGGACCGGCTGGTGTGCTGGCAGCCGACGGAAGAGGACGATTCGGACTGGGCCGGAACGCAGGTCCAGTTCACCGTTGTGCCCGTCGACGGTCAGTCTACTGTCCAGTTCCGGCATTCAGGATTTCGCGGCAATGCCGAGCGCTATCCCTACTACTCGATGAGCTGGGCGGTATTCCTGCTGAGCCTCAAGCAGCTTGTCGAGGACGGCGAGGGATTCCCGTTTCCGAACCGCTGGATCCACCAGTAAGGCAAAGTCGATCCGGAATCTTGACCCGTGCACTTGGCTGCACCTCCGCCTTGACCCGCACTGCATCTGGCCCACATCCTCGGCATGGGAAAGCGCGGATGTTTCATAGGCACGGCTGGCTGGGGCATTCCGACGCGATACAAGGAAGACTTCCCACAACCCGGTTCGCATCTTGAACGATATGCCCATCGCCTTCCGGTCGTCGAAATCGACACGTCTTTCTACAAGCCGCATCGCCGCGAGACCTATGAGCGCTGGGCACGCGCCGTGCCGGAGCACTTCCGCTTTGCCGTCAAGACACCGAAGGCGATGACCCATGAGCATCGTCTCGTCGATTGCGATGCGCTTGCCGACGTGTTTCTCCAACAGATCGAAGGTCTCGGCGCAAAGCTGAGCATACTTTTGGTCCAGCTGCCGCCGAGCTTGCGCTTCGAACCGGATATCGCGGGCGGTTTCTTCGACATGTTGAGCAAGCGAACCAAGGCCAGGCTCGTATGCGAACCGCGCCATCCGAGCTGGTTCGAAGCCGAGGCGGAGGCGCTTCTGGCCGGTTGCCACGTCGCACGTGTTGCGGCCGATCCGGCCCCGGTCCCCGCCGCCGCTGTGCCGGGCGGCTGGTCCGGCCTTGCCTATTTCCGCTGGCACGGCGCGCCGCGCGTCTACTATTCCGACTACGATGCCGAAAGTCTCGACCGGATCGGTCGGCAGGTGAAGGTGGCGGCCGCTACGGGCGCGGAGGTCTGGGGCATTTTCGACAACACGGCCGGAGGCCATGCACTCGGCAACGCCCTCGCTGTCGACGCGATGGTTATCTAGCCGCGGTCTTCCCTTCTCCCCCTGTGGGAGAAGGCAGGGCGGCCTCACTCAAATCACATTCAATTCCCGGAACGCCCGTCCCTCGGCCACGCGTTCGTAGCCGAACGCCGAGCAATCCACAGTGCGGTAGCCACCATGCACGATCAGCTCGGCCAGCGCCTTGCCGACCGCCGGTGCCTGCTGCAGGCCGTGGCCTGAGAATCCGTTGGCGAACAGGAAATTGCCGACCTGCGGATGCGGCCCGATCACCGCGTTCTGGTCGAGCGTGTTGTAGTCGTAATGGCCGGCCCAGGCGCGCGTCGGCTTGATCGCCTCGAAGGCCGGAATGCGGGTCGCCAGCACCGGCCAGATCACCTCTTCGAACAGCGGCCAGTCGACGTCGAAATCCTTGGGATCAGCGGGGCCGTCGCCCTCTTCCGGCTCGGCACCACCGGTGAGGTAGACCGAGCCTTCCGGCCTGACATAAATTCCGGAGGGATCGACCAGCAGCGGCATGTCGGCGTATTTCTCGCGCGCCTCGAAGACAAAGACGTTGCGCTTGCGCGGCTCGACCGGCAGCGCCAGCCCGGCCATCGCGGCAACCTTGCCGGCATTCGGCCCGGCGGCATTGACGACGATGCCAGCCTCCAGCGTCTGGCCATTGTCGAGGCTGACGCTGGTGATGCGGCCGCCCTGCCGCTCGATGCCGGTGACATCAGCGGTGATGAAATCGATCTTCTTCTCCCGCAGCGCCTTGCGGAACAGCATCAGCATCGCATGCGCGTCGAACCAGCCCTCGCCGGTCCGGCCATAGGCGCCGGCGGAAATGCCCTCAGTCGACAGCCACGCGAAGCGCCGCGTCAGCTGCTCGGCGTCCTCGAACACGATATCGGCGCCCTCGGCGATCTGCGCCTCGTGATTGGCCTTGAGGATCGGTAAGCCATTCTCACCGGCGAGAATGAGATAGCCGCCCTCGCGGAAACCGATATCGGCGTCGGCACCGAACTCTTCCTTGAGCCGCCGGAACAGTTTCAGCGTGAATTGCGACAGCCGGATGTTTTCGGGAATGGAGAATTGCTGACGGATCGAGGCCATGGACAGCGTCGTCGCCGCGTGGGCGAATTGCGGATCGCGCTCGATCAGCGCGATCGAGCCGGAAAACCCTTCCTCGCGCAAATAGTAGGCGATCGAGGATCCGACGATGGCCCCGCCGATGATGACGATGTCGTAGCGCACGCTTTTGCCTTTCCTAGCCTGGAGCATGACCCCGAAAAGTGGGCACCGGTTTCGGAATCAGGCTCCAATTTCATACAACCGGCAGATTGATCTCGAAGCGCGTGCCGCGTTCGGAGTCAACCAGCCTGATCGTACCATCATGCGCTTTCAGGAGGGCCAGCACGATGCCGAGGCCCATGCCGGTGCCGCCCGAATCGCGCCGCGTGGTGAAGAACGGCTCGAAGATGCGCGCCCGGTTGCTGGCTGAAATGCCGGCGCCGTCGTCATCGACCTGGATGGTCGCCCTGCCCTCGGCGTTCGCCGCCGTGACCGAAACCTGCGTCGCGCCATGCCTGGCCGAATTGTCGAAGAGGTTGGCAAGCACGATGGCCCCGTTCTCGGCCGATATGCGCAAGGTCAGATCGCCGCCGGCCTCGACGCGGACCGCCAGCCTGGTGTCGATCGGGAGCAGCGCCAGCACCGCACCAATCGAGGTGCTTTCGCCGCTCGGTGCACGATTTTCGGCGCGCGCCAGCTCAAGCAGGCGCCGCACCAGCAGATTGAGCCGCCCCGCATCGGTGACGATATTGTTGGAGAATCGCCGCCGCTCACCCTCGTCCATCGCCGAACCGGAATCGCGCAGCAGCTCGGCCGCGCCCTGGATCGCCGTCAGCGGCGATTTGAGCTCGTGCGAGACATGAGTGGCGAACGTCTGGATGCTGTCCGACCGCGCCTGCAGTTTTTCCGCCATGTCGAGGAAAGCGGCGGAAAGCTCCGCCATCTCGTATGTGCCGTGATGATCGAGCGGCCTGATGGCGTCGCGATCGCCGGCGGCTATGCGCTGGGTGCGGTCGATCAGCGCATAGATCGGGCGGCTGACGGTGCGCAGGAAGACCAGGCCGATGAGCAACGTGCCGCCAAGGATGGCGATCGCCGCCAACGTCACCTTGCCGCGCTCGCCATAGAGATGTTTTACAATGTTGTTGGGCGTCCGCGAGACATAGACCACGCCGGCGACCCGGCCCTCGACGGCCACCGGCAAGGCGACGAAGACCCGCACCCTGGTGCCGCGGCTGACCGAATAGAGCGGCGGCGCCGGCTGGTCCGGGATGCGCAGCCTGAGCGCACTGGCATAGCCGCCGGTAAGCGCCTCACGCACTTCTTCGACATTGGCCAGCGACAGGCCCACCTCGCCGCGCCCCGCAATGACGACGCCTCGGGGGTCAAGCAGCCGGAAGCCGGCCAGCGTGGTTTTCTGCGTGGCGTCGAGAATGCCGGACAGGCGCGCGCCGATCGCGGCGAAGGCAGGATCGGCAGTCGCGGCCACCGCCGCCGGTCGGGTCGGAAGCACGGTGTCCGAGGCGAGATCGAGGCGCGGCTCGATCGGGCGGTAGTCCGGGTCGATACTTCGGCGCGGATTGGCGCTCCGGCTGGCGTCTCCGCCGCCCTGCGGCATCTCTGCGCCGAGTTTTTCCGGCGCAATGCCGGCGTCGCGCACGTCCTGCGCATAGATGGCGGCGATGGCGGCACCTTGCGCGATCAGTTCCGCTTCGGTCTGGCGGATCAGCTGGTTCTCGTAGAGCCGGAAGAAGAACAGGCCGACCAGCGGCAATGCCATCACCATGACCAGGATGGCGACGACAACCGTGGCGAGACGCGGCCGCCACTTGCGGCCGATCCATTTGCGCGAGGTCGTCAGCCGCATCGGCCGAGCCGGAAGCCGACGCCATGCACGGTCTCGATGACATCCGGGCAACCCAGCGCCGCCAGCTTGGCGCGGATGTTGCGGATATGGCTGTCGACGGTGCGGTCGGCGACATGGACCTTGCCGGCATAGGCACTGGCCATCACCGCGTCGCGGTCGAGCACATGCGTGGGCCGCGCCATAAACCCCTTCAGGATCGAGAACTCTATTCCCGTCAGGGCAAGCGGCTTGCCATCGAAGCTGGCGGCGTGGCTGGCCGGCGCCAGGGCAAGCTTGCCGTGCGCGAACTGCCTGTCGTCGGCCGGTTCGGCCGGCGCCGGGCGGGCGCGCCGCAGAATGACGTTGACGCGAGCGACCAGCTCGCGCGGACTGAACGGTTTTGTCACATAGTCGTCGCCACCCATTTCGAGCCCGAGGATGCGGTCGATCTCCTCGTCACGCGCCGACAGGAACAGCACCGGCACGTCGGATGTGTGCCGCAGCCGGCGGCAGACCTCCAGCCCATCCATCTCCGGCATGCCGATGTCGAGCACGACGAGATCGGGTGCCCGGCGTCCGATCGCTTGCAGGGCGGCGGCGCCATCGGCCACCGCTTGCGTCCGCATGCCGGCCTTTTCCAGCGCGAAGCAGATCACTTCGCGAATGTGCGGATCATCGTCGGCGACGAGGATGTGATGCGGCATGGATCAGCGGCCCGGCACGTAAGGTTCGGTAGCGGAAGGAATCACGAGCGGGCCTCTCCTGTCGAGATAACGATTGAGCCGCCAGTCGCGAAAGCTCCAGGCCCGCCAGTTCTGCTGGGCGATGCGATACCAGCCTTCGTCGATCCCACGCAGTCTGGCAAGTTCGCGGACAGCGCCGGCGGCGGGCGTGTTGTCCTGATGATCGAAGAAACGATCAAGCGCCGGAAACGCGCTTGGGCCGAGCGAACGCAGATACCAGGCGTCGAGGGTAATGCCCTGGCCAGTCATTTCGAGGGAATGGTCGACATTGTAATTGGCGATCATGGCTGCGAAGTTGATGAAACAGCAGGCATAAAGCGTCGCCGATAACGTCAGAAGATTGGCGGACAGCAGCCATTCACTGGATTTTCCAAGCGCGATGCGGGCGATGATCAGGGCAAGGCCGGCCGCCACCAGCCCCATCCAGACAAAAGCGGCAACGCGCCAGTAGGTCAGTGCATAGATGCCGATATAGAGGTCGAGGCGCAAGATCGACGAGATGACCAGCATGATGTTCTGCGCCACCCAGGCATAGACCAGCCGGCGGATGACCGGGTCGGCCGATGCAGCACTTCCGGGTCGCAGCGCCGCCAGCACGAAGCCGGCGGCAAGCAGCGCGGTGACGACCAGGGGATAGGCGCCGCGATGCGCGTAGGCGGCGTAGCTCAGTCCGTCGGGAAGGGCGGCTCCGCCCCACAGATAGGCGGCGTCGAGTCCGGTCTGCAGCGCAAACAGCATGTTGAAGATGACAAGCGCACGAAGAATGGCCGCCTTGCCGAACAGGATGTCCTCGATGTTGGTGACGGTTCCCTCGGATCGAGCGCTGACGTCAGCCACCGGCGCCGCGCGCGGGAGACGACGGAACAGGCGCGGCAGGCGTGGCCGCAGGAAGGCCCAGACGCCGGCGAGCACGACCAGCCAGAAGGCAATCCGCGCCAGATGGATGAGATCGAGCAGCTTCAGAAGGTCGATCAGCGACAGCCAGTAGTCGATGACCGGGTTGGCGGCGCCGAACAGCGCCAGGAAGACCGCGCCCAAGGTCAGCGGCATGACCCAGACGGCGAGCGCCGCCAGGCGGATGCGGCGCCGGCCAAACCGGCGCGCCGTCTTGCGCCAGCGGATGAAATCCCGAATGAACCGGAACGGCGCCGCCAGCAGGAACAGCCCGATCTGGCCGGCAATGCGGGCGATGCCGTGTCGCAGACGGCCGCTGAGCGAAAGCGCGAAGATAACCATGGCCGCAAGCGCGACCGACACGGACAAGGCGCTGACATTCTCCGTGAGCGGCAGCAGAGCGACAAGCAGAGCGGCAGGCTTGATCCACAGCCTGCCGTCGCTGAAGGCGGCGGGATGCACGGCGACGACGGCAGCGGCAATCAGGATGGCGAACAGGAAAACCGTGATGCCGACGGGCTGGCCGTAGAAGAGAAAATCCGCAAGTGCTGCCAGCAGCACGGCAATGCCGAAGCGGCTGCAATAGCCCGGCGCGGCGGTGAACAATGATGTCATGACCTGGCCTTCCCAATGGCGTTGAGCCTGGTTGTCGGCGGGCTCCTGCGGACAAAGGGAATGAGGATCGCCGCCGGATTCGCGCGCGGCGGATCGACCAGCCACCAACCTTCGCAACGCAGCCGATAGGGCAGGGACCAACGGGGTTTTGCTCGCTTTTCCATGCCGCCTGTCTCGCAGGCCGGCCAGGAAACGATTGGGCGGATTGGAGGAGGTTTTCCGCAAGCATGTGCAGTTTCCGTGCAGAGGCTGCGCTTCGCGGCTGGTGCGCTGCCCGCCATCTTTCCGAACGTTGGCGCTGCCCAGCCAGGCTCCTTTCCTCTCCCTCGATCGACGGGGGAGAGGAAGGGTTCCCTTCCGCAACTGCTGCAAAGGACGGGCAATGAGGGGCAGCGCAAGCTTTCGCGGTTGGCTCGTATCAGGTACCGGTCGGACGCTTGCCTCCACCAGCCGCACGCGGCATAGATCAGGCATGGATACCTATCGCCCGCGCCGTTCGGTGCTCTACGTCCCGGCCTCCAGCGACAAGGCCTTGGCCAAGATCGCGCAGCTTTCCTGCGACGCCGTCATCGTCGACCTCGAGGATGCCGTCGCCCCGGCCGACAAGGTTGCCGCGCGCGAAAAGCTGGCGGGGATTTTCGCCAACCGCCCGGTTGCCAACCACTTTGGCCATCGCTGCGAGATGGTGGTGCGCGTCAACGCGCTGGCCAGCGAATGGGGCGCCGCCGACCTGCTGGCCGCTGCAAGCTGCGAGCCGGATGGCATCCTCTTGCCCAAGGTCGACACGCCGCGCGACCTGCTCGAGGCCGGCGATGTGCTCGACGACAATTTTGCCCCCGACAGCGTGAAAATCTGGGCGATGATCGAGACGCCCAAGGCACTGCTCAACATCGGCACTATAGCCGAACTTGGTCGGGATCCGGCCTCACGACTGGCTTGTTTCGTTGCCGGAACGAACGATTTGGTCAAGGATACCGGCGTGCTGGCGACACCCGACCGGCGCTATCTCGTGCCGTGGCTGATGCAGATGGTGCTGGCGGCGCGAGCCGGTGGCCTCGACATGCTCGATGGCGTCTCCAACGATTTTCGCGACCTCGACGCCTTCGCCCAGGAATGTGTGGAAGCGGCCGCCATGGGATTCGACGGCAAGACCCTCATCCATCCGGCCCAGATCGAGGCGGCCAACCGCGCCTTTGCGCCGTCCACTCAAGCCGTGGCCGAGGCGCGCCTGGTCAGCCAGGCCTTCGCGCTTCCGGAGAACGCCGGCAAGGGCGTGATCGCGCTGAATGGCAAGATGGTCGAGCGGCTGCATCTGGCGCAGGCTGAAAAACTGCTGGCGAAGGCAGCCGCCATCGGCGCATGATCACCGGCGGGAATATCCCTACGACAGGAATTGACGGATGAAACTCTATCGCTTTCTGACTGGCCCGGACGACGCCAGCTTCTGCCACAAGGTGACGGCGGCGCTGAACAAGGGCTGGCACCTGTTCGGCTCGCCGACCTATGGCTATGACAAGAAGGCCAAGGCCATGCGCTGCGGCCAGGCCGTGGTCAAGGATGTCGACGGTCAGGAATACGGGCCCGATACCAAGCTCAGCGACTGGTAGGGTTTGCAAAGCGCCGACGCAGGCTGTGTCGGGATTCAGGTCAGGCCGAGTCGGAGTCGGGCGCGAAGCGACCAAACGGGTGGTGCCTGAGAACCGGAGCGGAGCGTACTTGGGTACGTGAGCACAGTTCTACTGCGGCGCAGTAGAACGGGGAAGCGCAGGGGACCGCCATTTGCAGGCCGGCGTCACCTGAATATCGGCACAGCCTACTCCGCCGCTTCCTCGATCCGCTCCATATCATCGTCCGACAGGCCGAAATGATGACCGATCTCGTGGATCAGCACATGGGTGACGATGTCGCCCAGCGTTTCCTCGTTTTCGGCCCAGTAGTCGAGCATGGCGCGGCGGTAGAGCGTGATGCGGTTCGGCCCTTCGCCGGTCTGCGGATTCCAGCGTTCGGCGATGCCGCGTCCTTCGAACAGGCCGAGCAGGTCGAACGGCGTTTCCAGCGACAAATCGTCCATGATCTCGTCGGTCGGGAATTCGGCTATCTGGATGATGATCTCGCCGGTCAGCTTGCGGAACTCCTCCGGCAGGTGGGCGTAGGACTCCAGCGCCAGGAACTCCAATTCCTCCATGGATGGCGAGAACTGGTCGTGCCAGGTGCGGGTCTTGTAGATGCGGGCCATGCTTTGTCCTTTGAACCCGGCATATAGGCTTTCGCACCGGAATCGGCAAATGACGCGGCGGCGGCTCCGGCATCCTCGAGGCAAGAAGGAATAAATTCCTTGTGACTCTGCTTGACTCTTGGGGCACCCTCTGGAATCTATAGGAACATAACAGGAACAATTGTGAGTGGAAGCTGACCGTCATGGCGATGACCGCCGTGGCGCGGGAGACTGTTTTTGCCCTGCGCCGCCAGATCGCGAAGATCGAGGGAACGCTGCCCGAGCGCCTGCAGGCGCTCGCCGGCGCGCCCCTTGATGCCGATGTCAGCGCCGATCTCACCCCCAACACCGATCTTACAATCGTCCGGCGCGGCATTGCCGCGGCGTTGCCGGATGCCTTCCTGCCCACCGGCGTCGAGCGGCTCGATGCCGCCCTGAGCGGCGGCCTGCCGAAAGCCGCCCTGAGCGAAATCCATGGCACGCAGACCCGCGATGCCGGAGCCGTCGCCGGCTTCGCGCTGTCGCTCACGAGCCTGATCCTCAAGCAGGCGCAGGGGCTGCCGGTGCTGTGGATCGGCACGTCGGAGATTTTCCGCGAGGCCGGCTTTCCCTATGCCAGGGGGCTTCGGGCCTCGTTCGGCATCGAGCCCGAACAATTGCTGTTTTCCGAGGCGCCAAAACTTGTCGATGCGCTGTGGGTCGCCGAGGAGGCCGCCCGGATGACGGCGCTCGCCGCCGTCATCCTTGAAATCCGCGGCAATCCGCAGCGGCTGGACCTGACCGCGACGCGCCGGCTGCATGCAAGGGCGCTAGGTGCCGGCCGGCCGGTGTTCCTGCTGCGGCAGGCGGCGGAGCCCGAGCCGACGGCGGCACCCGTCCGCCTCATCGTCGCTTCGGCGCCGGCAACACCACGCGACACCATCGCCGGGCCGCTCGCCGGCTCGATCGGCCGCCCGGCCTTCACCGTCACCATCGGCAAGAGCCGCACGGCCCTGCCTGGACAATTCACACTGGAGTGGAACCCCGATGAACGCGCATTCGACGAAAGAGCGGGCGACGAAAGAAGGGGCGAGGAAAGACAGAAAGAACGGGCAAAGAATCCTGTCCCTGTGGTTTCCCTATCTGGCAGCGGAAAGGATCCTGCGGCAGCGTCTGGGGCGGTCCTGGCGTTCCCGGCCGTCGGATCACCTGCCGCACCCACCGCTCGTGATCAGCCACCGCCAAGGCAACGCGCAGCGCATCTCGGCCCTCGACGAGCGGGCTGAGGCGCTGCACCTGAAGCGCGACATGGGCATCGCCGATGCGCGCGCCATGCATCCGTCGATCGATATCGTCGAGGCCGATCCAGACGCCGACCGCCGCCTGCTTGAAGGTCTTGCCGACTGGTGCGACCGCTACACCCCGCTGGTGGCGCTGGACAGTGCCGACGGCCTGTTTCTCGACATCACCGGCTGCACCCATCTGTTCGGCGGCGAACGCGCCATGCTGGACGACATCCTGTCGCGCTTCTTCCATCAGGGTTTTGATGTCCGCGCCGGGCTTGCCGCCACGCCGGGCGCGGCCTGGGCGGCGGCACGGTTTTCCGGCGACCGCATCGTGCCTTCCGGTGAGGAGGAAGCGCTGCTGGCGCCCTTGCCGTTGGCGGCGCTGCGCATCGAGCCGGCGACCCGCGCCAGCCTGGAAAGCGTCGGCCTGCGCACGGCGGGCGCGGTCATGGCCGCACCACGCGCGCCGCTCGCCCGCCGTTTCGGCGCCTCCTTGCTGCTGCGCCTCGACCAGGCGCTTGGCCGTCTCGACGAGGCTGTATCGCCGCGCCTTCCCGTCGCGCCGCTTTCGGTCGAACGTCATCTGGCCGAACCCGTCACCCTGACCGAGGATATCGAGCGGCTGGTGGGCATGCTGGCGACGACCTTGAAGACCGACCTCGAGCGTCGCGGCGAGGGCGCCAGGACGCTGGCGCTGCTGCTCTTTCGCGTCGACGGCGCCGTCAGCCGCATCGCGCTCGGCACGTCGCGGCCGCTGCGCGAACCGATACTGATCCAGAAATTGTTCCATGAACGGCTGGCCGCGCTCGAGCAGGACATCGATGCCGGCTATGGCTTCGATCTCGTCCGGCTCTCGGTGCTGGCGGCGGCCACCTTCGACATGCAGCAGGCCGACCTTGCCGGCGAGACGACCGACGACGGCGCCGATATCGCGCTGTTCGCAGACCGCATCCGCGCCCGGCTCGGCGATGGCGCGGTTTTGCGGCCGGTCACCGTCGAAAGCCATCTGCCGGAACGCGCCGTCGCCACGATCCCCTTCACCGAAGCCCCGCGCCGGACCACGCCGCCGAAGAAGCCCGACAAGATGCAGGCTCCGGTGACGGTCTTCCCGCCGGAGCGGCCGATCCGGCTTTTCCGCTCGCCCGAACCGATCGATGTGCCGGCCACCGAAATGCCGGAGGGCCCGCCGCTGAATTTCCGCTGGCGGCGCGCGCTCTACCGGGTCACGCGCGCCGAGGGGCCGGAACGCATCGCCGCCGAATGGTGGCATGAAGCCGCGAGCGACGAGGCAGCATCGACACGCGATTATTTCCGCATCGAGGATGCCGACGGCCGCCGCTACTGGCTCTACCGGCAAGGCCTCTATGGCGGCTCCCAGGTGCCGCCGCGCTGGTTCATGCATGGCGTCTTCGCATGAATGCGCTGACCGTCATTCCCTATGCCGAGTTCGGCATCCAGTCGAATTTCTCCTTCCTGCGCGGCGCCTCCAAGCCGGAGGAGCTGGTGGTCGCGGCCAAGCTCATGGGCTTCTCGGCGATCGGGCTTGCCGACCGCAACACGGTGGCAGGCGTGGTGCGCGCTTGGCAGCAGGCCAAGGTCGAGGCGCTTTCCTATCACCCCGGCTGCCGGCTGGTTTTTGGCGACGGCACGCCCGACATTCTCGCCTATCCGCGGGACCGCAAGGGCTGGGGGCATCTCTGCCGCATGCTCACCCAGGCCAATCTGCGCGACGAAACCGAAAAGGGCGCCACCCTTCTCCAGCGCGGCGATCTGCTCGAATGGGGTGACCTCATGTCGCTGGCGGTCCTGCCCGATCTGTTGGTGGGCGCGCAGGACAGTCTCGCTCTGCTTCGCCAGCTCAAGGACCGCTTCGGCAGGAACCTGCGGCTTGGCGTCTCGCCTTGCTATGCCGGCAATGACCGCTTCCGCATCGAGCAGGCGGCGGCACTGGCGGAGATCGCCGGCATCCCGCTGATGGCAACCAACGACGTCCTCTACCACACGGCGGAACGACGCCCGTTGCAGGACGTGCTGACCGCGATCCGCCTCAACACGCCCGTCGCCGAGGTCGGGCTGCAGCTGGCCGCCAATGCCGAGCGCCATTTGAAACCACCCCTGGAAATGGCCCGCCTGTTTCGCCGGCATCCGCAGGCGCTGGCCGAAACCTTGCGCTTCGCACAGGAGCTGACCTTCTCGCTCAGCGACCTCCAGTACAATTATCCGGATGAGCCAACGGAATCGGGCCTCGGCCCGCAAGCCGAGCTCGAAAGGTTGGCGCGGGAGGGAGCGACCAGGCGCTTCCCGGGTGGTGTCCCGGCCAGCGTCATAAAACGCATCGAGGAAGAGCTCGCTCTGATCGAGCGTCTCAACTACGCGCGTTACTTCCTGACCGTCTACGACATCATCAAATTCGCCCGCAGCCAGAACATCCTCTGCCGGGGCCGAGGCTCGGCTGCCAATTCGATTATCTGCTTCTGCATCGGCATCACCGAGGTGGGGCCGGACAAGATCGATACGCTGTTCGAGCGCTTCATTTCCGAGGAGAGGAACGAGCCGCCCGACATCGACGTCGACTTCGAGCACGAGCGACGCGAAGAGGTCATGCAGTACATCTATACGAAATACAGTTCCAAACGCACCGCGCTTGCCGCCGCCGTCATCAGCTATCGTGGCCGCTCGGCGCTACGCGAAGTGTCGAAGGCGATGGGCCTTTCGGAGGATGTCCGGGCGTCGCTGTCCGGCTCGATCTGGGGCTGGTCGACCTCGGAACTCGGCGAGAAGGAAGCCCGCGCCGGCGGCCTCGACCGGACCGACCCCACATCGCGGCATGTGATGGAGCGGGCCAACGAGATCATGGGCTTCCCCCGCCACCTCTCCCAGCATGTCGGCGGCTTCGTCATCACCGGGGACCGGCTCGACGAGATCGTCCCCATCGTCAAGACGGCGATGGACGAGCGCAAGATGGTCGAGTGGGACAAGGACGATCTCGACGCGGTGAAGATCCTCAAGGTGGATGTGCTGGCGCTCGGCATGTTGACCTGCCTCCAGCGCGCCTTCATCTTGCTTACCGACCACTATCCGAAGGCGCGGGACCCCTATGGGCAACCCTATGTGCTCGCCACCCTGCCGGCAGAGGACCAACGTGTCTATGACATGATCTGCCGCGCCGATACGCTCGGCGTCTTCCAGATTGAATCGCGCGCGCAGATGTCGATGTTGCCGCGACTCCGGCCGCGAGATTTTTATGACCTTGTCATCGAGGTGGCGATCGTTCGGCCGGGTCCGATCCAGGGCGATATGGTCCATCCCTATCTGCGCCGGCGGCAAGGCAAGGAGAAAGCCGAATATCAGAAGGCGGAATTGAAAGAGATCCTCGGCAAAACGCTCGGCGTGCCGCTGTTCCAGGAACAGGCGATGAAGATCGCCATCGTCGCCGGCGGCTTCAAGCCGGGCGAAGCCGACGAGCTGCGCCGCGCCATGGCCACCTTCAAGCGCACCGGCACGATCGGCAATTACCGCCAGCGCATGATCGACGGCATGGTCGGCAAGGGCTACACGAAGGACTTCGCCGAGCGCTGTTTCAAACAGATCGAGGGCTTTGGCGAATATGGCTTTCCCGAAAGCCACGCCGCCTCCTTCGCCCTGCTCGTCTATGCCTCCTGCTGGTTCAAGACCTTCTATCCCGACGTGTTCTGCGCCGCGATCCTGAACTCGCAGCCGATGGGATTCTATCAGCCGGCCCAGCTCGTCCGCGACGCGCGCGACCATGGCGTCGATATCCGCGACGTCGACGTCAATTTCTCCGTCTGGGACTGCACTTTGGAAAAAGCGCCTTTCGACCCGGCCCGCATCCTCGCGCGCCATGCCGAAATGCGTGGCGTCATCAAAACAGATTACGCGCTGCGGCTCGGCTTCCGTCAGATCAAGGGCCTGTCGGAGGAGCGCATGAAGATTTACGTCGCCAGGCGTGGCGACGGCTACGAATCCGTCAGGGATATCTGGCTGCGTTCCGGCCTCGATGTCGACGAGATCGAAAGGCTGGCGCAGGCCGACGCCTTCCGCTCGCTTGGCCTTGACCGTCGTGAGGCGCTATGGGCGGTGCGCGCGCTTGACGGCAAGAGCGCCGCCGAAAGGCTGCCGCTCTTCGACCAGCCGGCGGTCCGCCTGCGCGAGCTGGAGCCGGAGACGAAGCTGCCGAAAATGCCGCTCGGCGAGCATGTCATCCACGACTACCGTTCGCTCGGCCTGTCGCTGAAGGCGCATCCGGTTGCCTTCCTGCGCGAGCGGCTCGACCGGGCCGGCGTCACACCCAATGCCAACCTGCCTTCAGTGCGCGACGGCAGGCGGGTCTCCGTCGCCGGGCTTGTCCTGGTGCGGCAGCGGCCCGGCAAGGGCAACGCGATCTTCCTGACGCTGGAGGACGACAAGGCCGTCGCCAATGTCATCTTCTGGGAGAGAACCTTCACCCGCTATCGGCCCATCGTCATGGGCGCGCGGTTCGTCCGGGTCACCGGGAAATTACAGTCGGAATCAGGTGTGATCCAT
Organism: Mesorhizobium sp. RCAM 05099; assembly: GCF_059683685.1. Lineage (NCBI taxonomy): Bacteria > Pseudomonadati > Pseudomonadota > Alphaproteobacteria > Hyphomicrobiales > Phyllobacteriaceae > Mesorhizobium > Mesorhizobium sp. RCAM 05099. Next base: position 678,110 of record NZ_CM185035.1, on the reverse strand, counting down.
ATCGTCGCCGAGAAGATCGAGGACCTGACGCCCTGGCTGACCGTGCTTCTGGAGAAGGTCAGCGAGGCCAGACCGTTGGCCGCTGGTCCTCCGGCCCCCAAGGAGGGACCGGATCGCGATGGCCGACCCGCGCCGCGGAACGCACCGATCGGAAAGGATCTCGCAACGCTGTCGGAAGAAGCGGAGAGGGTCATGCCCAAGGGGCGCAATTTTCAGTAGGCGTGGTCCACGCTTTCGGCACCCAACCTTCGTCATCCACGGGCGGAGCAGGAGCGAAGCGACGTCGCGAAGACCCGAGGATCCATGCCGCGACATCGATCAAAGAATACCACGGTCCTGAATGGTAACTTCATCCCACGCCTGTGGCAGCCACCTCTCACCGTGCCACGTGTCGCGCTACACACCGAAGGGAAGAAGCCCTCCATTTTGGCCCGCCTTCGTGTGTCACATGCGTCACGGCATGGATCCCAGGGTCTCCGCGACGCCGCTGCGCGGCTGCTCCGCCCTGGGATGACGAAGTGAAGGATGGCTCTGCCAATTACGAAGGCCCACTCAAACGCGGCGGGGACAGCACGTCCTCCACTGACAACGTCCGCGCCTCCGAGGGCAGCATGATCGGGATGCCGTCGCGCACCGGATAGGCGAGCTTGGCGATCCTCGATATCAGCTCGCCGCGCTCCGGATCCCAGGTCAACGGACCCTTGGTCAGGGGGCACGCCAGCAGCTCCAGCAGCTTGGGGTCGACATTGACCCTCTTCCCGTCCCGTCCGTCCGCCGCCATCGTGTCTTCTTCTCAGTCAATTCAGGCCTAGGATGTAGAAAATTCCCGTTTGCAGGCCGGCTGAATATCGGCGCATCTTACTGCAGGCTCGAGCCGAAATCCTCATTCTCGCGCGCCAGCGCCATTTCGGTGATGGCGATCAGCGTCTCGGCCCGCGTCTTCAGATCCGCCGCTTCGAGCAACGCCTGTTTCTCGGCCGGCCCATAGGGCGCCATCATTGACAGCGCGTTGACCAACATGGCGTTTTCGGCCCGGCTGACACTTTCCCAGTCGGCTTCCAGGTCATTGGCCTGCAGATAGGCGCGAAATGCCCGGAGCAACGAAGGCCGGTCGATCTCGCTGGCCGCCTGGTCTTCATGGAGATCGGCGAGAAAGGGAGCCGGCTTGCACTGGCGAAACGGTGTCTTGACCGTCAATTCATGGGCGATGCGGAACCGGCACACGCCCTGCAGCGAAATCAGGTAGCGGCCGTCACCGGTCTCGGAAAAGGCGATGATGCGGCCGGCGCAGCCGACATTGCAGAGTTCCGGCTCGCCATCGGCGCGCAACGCGCCATCGAGGCTGGGCTGGATGATGCCGATGAGGCGCGACCCGGCAATTGCCTCGTCCACCATCTGCAGATAGCGCGGCTCGAAGATGTTGAGCGGCATGCGGCCGCCCGGCAAGAGCAGCGCTCCGGCAAGCGGAAAGATCGGAATCGTCGACGGCAAATCCGTATCCAGCCGGTAGTGCGCGTTTCCCGCTTGCACCTATTCCTCCGATCGCTTCATCGAGAAGCGCCAATTCCCGTCTTATCTGGCGCGGTCATCGCCGACCGCAAGCCCATGCGGCAAACAACCGCCGCTCAGGAGAACAGCAGCGACGACAGTTTGCGCCGCGCCGCCAGCGTCGCCTCGTCGGTCATGCCCCATGCCTCGAACAGCTGCAGCAACTGCGTCTTGGCGCCATCGTCGTTCCACGTCCGGTCGGCCTTGATGATGGCCAGCAGATTGTCGGCCGCCGCCGTGCGTTCACCCCTGGCGTTCTGGATCATGGCGAGATCGAAGCGCGCCTGGTGATCCCCAGGGTCTTCGGCCAGGCGGCGCTCGAACTCGGCCGGATTGCCAAGCGCTGCCGCCTGCACCGCCAGCGCGATCCTGGCGCGCAGGGCTGCCAGCGGCGGCGCGTCCTTCTTGGCCTCCGGCGCTGTTGCCAAAAGCGTCTCGGCGCCTTCGGTGTCGCCGGCCTCGAACAACAGGTCGCCCAACCCGGCGATCGCCTCGATCGTCTCCGGCGCCTGAGCCAGGATGGCGTCGTAGATATCGGCGGCCGTCTGCATGTCGCCGGCGTCGCGCGCCTCGGTTGCGGCTGCCGGGGCTTCGGCCACCGGCGGCGCGCCATTGCCCTTGCCGCCCACCTTGGTGATGAATTCGGCGATCTGGCTCTCGGGAATGGCGCCCATGAAGCCGTCGACCGGCTGGCCGTCCTTGAAGGCGATGACCGCCGGGATCGACTGGATGCCGAGCTGGCCGGCGATCGAGGGGTGGTCGTCTATGTTCATCTTGACCAGCTTGACCTTGCCGCCGGCGCCCCTGACGGCCTTCTCCAACTGCGGGGTCAGCTGCTTGCAAGGCCCGCACCACGGCGCCCAGAAATCGACCAGCACCGGCTGGCGGCGCGATTCCTGGATGACATCGGCGGCAAAGGCGGCGGTCGTCGTGTCCTTGATGACATCGCCGGCGGGGGCGGCGGGGGCGCCGCCAAGCGCGACTTTCGCCGGCGCGGGCGCGGTTCCACCATACTGCACGGTGGTGGCGTACTGGCCGCCATTGCCGCCAAAGGGGCCGCCAAACGGTTTGTTGTCGCTCATCTCTTTACCCTTCCATGGCACGGCCAGCCGACGGCCCTGCGCCACATCCCTTGAAGCATCGATTTCAAGCCATCCATGTGGCGATCACGCGGAGACTTTCAAGATAGCAGCATCGTGCCCGGTTGCCTCGACGAATTTGATCAGGTCCGCCGCCGCGATCGATGTCGTCGCCTCATTGGTCAGCGGATGCGCGTTGATCACCGCATGCTCCATCAGCGCCCTGTCGAGAACGACCTTGACCCTGCCCGCCGTGTCGTTGATCAGGCCAAAGACCGTGACGGCGCCCGGCACGACGCCGAGCAGCTCCATCAGCATCTCCGGCCTGCCGAAGGAGACACGGCCGGCGGCGCCGATCTCGTGATGGATCTGCTTGAGGTCGACGGCCGCGTCCTCGCCAACGGTGACCAGGAAAAAATTGTCCTTCTTGTCCTTCAGGAACAGGTTTTTGGTGTGCCCACCGGCGATTTCACCGCGCAGCGCCTGCGAATCGGCAACCGTGAACAGCGGTGGATGGCGGCGCGTCGAGGCGGCAATCCCGAGATCGGCGAGAAAGCGCATCAATTCGGCTTCGGTCTTCGGCATCGATTTTCTTCTTCGTCCCGTTTCCTGCCATGCCGTTTACGGCCAATGCTGCGGCCGACACAAGACCGTCATGCGACATGATGGCCGACGCGCCCGCCACATAGTGCCGGCGGCCTGCCGGCGTCGCCCGCCGCGTTGGAAAAATGCCTGATATTTCCCTGTTGCAATCGCCGCGCTCTTCAGCCATATAGGCCCGGCTTGCGGCCAAGACGCCGTGCGAGCGGGTGTAGCTCAGGGGTAGAGCACAACCTTGCCAAGGTTGGGGTCGAGCGTTCGAATCGCTTCACCCGCTCCAGTTTCCTTCCAGGGAATCAAGCATTTACGAAGAAAGGCCGGACATCGATCCGGCCTTTTCGCTTTTCAGGCAGCACCTGCGCCTTTATCCCGCCGCCGCAGGCGGACCCGACAGACGCACGCGATTGTTTCGGTTTGAAGTCCAGAAGCGGGCTTAGCTGGCCAGGGCGTGCCCGATGCGAATGCCGAGGGGAACATTCTTTTCGTCGCGAAGTTCTGAATTTGCCTTGGTTTAACTCCCCGTGGCCAAGGCTCGGAAGTTGCCTCTACAGCTTCCACAGCCCGTCTCGGTGTGGGGGCAAAACTACCCGAGACGGGCTGACCAACCCCACATCGGCTTCTGACTGCTTGGCTGCGGCGGACGCATCGGTCATTGCCGCCTATTGGGCCGACATCTGGCGCGCGCTGCGAAGTGGGTGAACATTCGAGCGGAGGGCCAAGTGGCCGAGGTCCCACCCCCCGGATGCGGACTTCATATTCGCCTGGTTGGTTAGATGCTCTGCGTCTTCTCGCGGAAGGCCAATGAGCACTCTGCCGGACAAACTTGCCGGCATCTCGGAAAGCAGATCATAGACCAGCCAATTGTCGGCCGGATCTTGCAACGCAATGAACCTCATATGGGCCTCCATTGCTGGCGAGGTCCAATTTAGATGGGATCCAGTTTGTGCCGCCCTCTCCATTTGGATAGTGATCGTTCGGCCATTGGGTCGAACTTCGGCGGTCATAGCTTCCGGGCTTGGCCGCAAAGCTGATTGCCGCAAAGGCGTCCGCTCCGTGCGGGCCGGGCGCATTTTCGACTGCTCACCCTCCAGATCCTCACAGGGAGGGATGGGCAAGCCCATGGGGCCTGGGTGGCGCCGAAGCTGGCGCGCCACTCACTCGTAGGCGAAATGGCCGGTGCGGTTGGGGGTCTCTGGGCTGCGCACCACACCGGCCACCGCGGGAAGGGTTTATGTCCCCCGCTTGCTTAAATTACGGTCTATTAGCCACCATGCAACTAAGCCTATCGGCGACACAGAGCCGTAGGGAATGGCTCCCTGGACATGTTGCGGCGTTACGCTTGGGTGCGCTCGGCTATGGCGAACGCCTGGCTGACCGATCCCGACCCGGAACACCTGATGAAGCCGTTTCCAGAAGAGCTGATGACCATGTGGAAGATCGGCCGCGACGTTGGCAACCCGCGCAACAACCGGCCCGATCTGCTCGACGAGGTGAAGGACGACCTGTTCGACCTGTAGGGCGGAGATCTATTGCCGCAATTCAACGCTCGATCACATCGGATAACGTTGCGTTCCACCCCCATTTCAACGCCGGGGTGGCCTCTATATGTCGTCGCGGGTCGAGAACCGCCGGCGATGATCTGCACCGCGACACGACGTGACCAGACGGCCCATTTCGCGACCTGATGCTCCAGGCGGATACTATCCAACACACCGCCCAACACACCGCGTTGACTTCCGGAGCCCTTTCGGCCTGGGACAGATCGATGAACTGGATCAGCAACTGCAGAATGCCACCGGCCAAGGAACTTACATGGGCGACGGTGCCGACGGCGGCTACTACCCGCACGGCTGACGAATATACGCTCCGCCGGCGTGAGTAGTAACGATCAAGCCTTCCGCAGCCTCACGCCGCCCTGATGGGGCCTGCGTTTTCTGCCAGGGTGCGAAACCGAAGAATCGCGGATGAAAATGGCCGGCGCCAGTTGGGCGGGGGTGGGCTTGGGGTGACGCCGGCCAAGCGGACATTACATCCGCCGCAATCGCAATATGCGTCAGCCGGCCGGGGTGCGGTTATGGCGTGATCGCGTACTGCGGTTGCTCAGCGTTTGATCCGGATGCCGATCCCCATGACTCTGTCGGAATTGGAGTGAAACAAAAATTCATGGAAATCAGCGCGTCCCAATTCCTCGATCTTCAGCTCCCTCCAGAATTTCGGGATCGTATCGTCTCCACAAAATCGATCGTTGATATCGTGGAACATGCAGAGGCGCGCCTGCCGACCGACATTTTGGTAGTCGCGGGCAACCCATTCGTAGGAGTGATCTCCATCGATAAGAACGAGGTCGAATATCTCATCGGCGAACGCGTCCGACGTCTTGCCGGCAAGAAACGCGACGGGTGTCTTGAAGACGATGCGCGCGGAAGCCGGAAGGGTGGACGCAATATCGATGGTCGTCGCCTTCAGGCCGGGATTGAGCCTCGACAGACATGCCGTCATGAAGGAAAAGGTGAATCCGTCGCAAGTTCCCACTTCAAGAAAGCTGACGATCGGTTGGCTGGCCAACAGCACCGTGGCTTCCGCCAGTTGCCTCGGAATCTGCCACAAACCGGGCGCGTGGAAATTCATGTCCCTGACATCCTCGCCATACAGCCCGCGCCGGTCGTAGCGCAGGCCAATCTGGCGGATTTTCGCCTCGAGAAACGTGCTGCTTGAAAGCGCCTCGCTTTTGGCATTTTCAATTTCTCGAATCACCCGTTCCAGCTTGCTGGTCGCCAAGCGCGAAGTGAGTGCATAAATCGGCTTTTTGATAAGTTGCTTGAGTGAGGGCATTTGCAGATCGCGATCCTTGGAGCCTCGCATGCATAACACGCTCCATGACCTGGCAAAGACCAGGAGCCTTTCCTTCTCCGCTCCGGCCCTGTGAAATCATTGCTCGCCGGTAGGTTCCTGCTTGCCGGTATTTGCCACTTGATCGTCGATCCCTGGAATGCTCCGTTGCCGCTTCGGACATCCGGAGAGATCCATGACGGGCTTTGTCGACCGCCAGCGCGCGGCGCATTTGATGGGACGCGCCAACATCGATGCGCTGGTGCTGTGCGCGCCCGAGGCATTCCATTACGCGACCGGCGTGTCGATCGGCCCGGCGGGCCTGTTCCGGCGGGCCGGCGCCGGCTTCGTCGTTGTCCCGGCCCGGCAAGACCTGCCGATCGGTGTCGTGGCGGCGGATTTCAACGCGGCGCAGCTGCAACGGGCACTGCCGGACGCTGTGGTGCGCGGCCACCCGATCTGGATCGAATCCGCGACGCTCGACGCCTCGACATCCGGACAGGGGTTGGCGCAACGCATAGAGGCCGGTCTGGCCTCATTCGGCCGTGAGCCGGACTTTTCCCGGCCGGCGACGTTCGAGCTCGCCAATTCCGTCCACCAGCTGAAGCAGATACTGGCCGGGTTCGGGCTCGACCGCGCGACGATCGGGGTCGATCTCGATTTCATTGCCGCCGCCGATTTCTCAGCCATGCAGGCGATGCTGCCGGCCTGCGCGATGGTCGACGGCTCGCCGGTCCTCGACAGGTTGCGGGCGATCAAGTCGCAAGGCGAGATCGACCTGCTGCGGCAAGGCATCATTCTGTCGGAGGCCGGGCTGGAGCGGCTGCTGGTGGATGCCATGGCCGGCATGCGCCAGGCGGATCTCATTGCCCTCTACCGCGAAGGCCTCGCCACCGCCGCGGCCGGACTGGCCCATCCGGTCGCAACGGCCGAATATGTGACGCTCGGCGCCCGGGCCAAGGGTGCCGAAGCCAAGGCAATGCCCGGCGATCCGCTGAAGTGCGACATGGTCTGCACCGTCGGCGGCTACGCTTCCGACATGTCGCGCAACTTCACCTTCGGGCCGCCATCCGCCGAGCAGGCCGAACTGCATGCGATCGCCGAACGGGCCTTCGAGGACGGGCTCGCCGCGCTCGTCCCCGGAACCGCGCTCGCCCATGTGCATCGCGTGGCGACCGAGAGCCTGGCACGGCAAGGCCTGCGCTCGTATCGCCGCGGTCATTTCGGCCATGGCGTCGGCCAGTCGGTATTTTCCGAGCAATGGCCGTTCATCTCGACCGACAGCGAGGTCGTGGTCGAGGCCGGCATGGTGCTGGCCTTCGAGATCCCGCTCTACATCGACGGCCTCGCCAGCTTCAACCTCGAGGACCAGTTCCTGATCACTGGGGATGGGCCCGTTGCCATGAACCGCCTGCCGAGGCGGCTGGAAACGATCGGATAGCGAGGGGCTTCAAATCTGCACCCTGAAGATCAGTCGAGGCCCCTTCACCTTCGTCATCCACGGGCGGAGCAGGAGCGAAGCTCCGTCGCGGGGACCCGAGGATCCATGCCGTGACCTTGGCCGAGGAGTGCAGCGGAGCAGAATTCTGGGCCGCTGAAACGCTTTGAAGTCGCGGCATGGATCCTGGGGTCTGCGCCGCGTCGCTACGCTCCTTGCTCCGCCCCAGGATGACGAAGCGATGGGCGATTCGGCCAATCTCGAAGTCATGCGATTGCCGTTGAATGATCAAACCTTGCCTTGCCGAGCACTAAGCGCTGATCGGCGGCCGCCGATTCTTCCACGGCATCTCCTGCTCCAGCTGCGCCGACGCGGCCAGCACCGTCGCTTCGTCGCCATAGCGGCCGATGAGCTGCACGCCGATCGGCACGCCGCCTTTCGACCAGCCGAGCGGCAGGGAAATCGCCGGCTGCCCGGAAATGTTGAACGGGAAGGCGAACACCGCGTCCGTCCACTTGGCGTTGTAGCGGTCGATGTCGGTTTCCGACATGTCGTAATAGCCGAACGGGCGCGGCAGCTGCGTCAGCGTCGGGGTGACGAAGAGATCGTAGGCCGCGAGATCGCCGACGATGTCGCGGCCGACCTGCCTGAGCTGCTCGACATCGGAGATGTGGCGGATGCCGCTGGTCGCGCGGCCGCGCTCGATGATCGCCCAGGTCACCGGCTCGACATCGCCTAGCGTCACCGGCCGTCCAACCACCGTTTCAAGATAGTCGAACGTCGCCGCCGTCTGTACGCAGGTCATGTTGGTGTAGGTCTTCCACACCGCATTGGCGTCGAGCGGCATGTCGTGTTCCTCGACATGGTGTCCCAGCCGCTCGAGTGCCGCCACGGTTGCCAGCACCGCCGCCTTCACGTCCGCGTCGATGGACGTGCCATTGGGCGGCGTGACGCAAAAGCCGATGCGCAGCGCCCTCGGCGCCCGCGCCGACAGGCTGAGCCAGCTGCCATCGGGAACCGGCGGCGTATAGGGGTCGCCCGGCAACGCACCGGCCACCGCGTCGAGATAGGCCGCGGTGTCGCGCACCGTGCGCGAGCAGCACAGGAAATAGGCGCCGCCATACCAATAGTCGCCGAAGGGCGCGAGGCTGACGCGGCCACGCGACGGCTTCAGCCCGACGATGCCGCAGCAGGAGGCCGGAATGCGGATCGAGCCGGCGCCATCGCTGGCCTCGGCGATCGGCACCATGCGCGCGGCGATGGCCGCGGCGGCACCGCCGCTCGAACCGCCAGGCGTGATGCCCTCCTTCCATGGGTTTTTCGTCGGGCCGTAGAGTTTCGGCTCCGTCGTGATCGACCAGCCATTCTCCGGCGCGTTCGACTTGCCGACCAGCACCAGCCCCGCCACCTTCATGCGGCGGACGACTTCGGTGTCGAACTCGGCAACGACGTCTTTCAGGTAGAAGCAGGAGTTGGTGTTGGGCGCCCCGGTCCAGGACGAAGCCAGCTCCTTGAGCAGGAACGGCACGCCGGCGAAGGGTGCTGATTTGTCGACCGTCCCGGCCTGGGCGCGGGCCATGTCATAGAGGCGGTGGATGACTGCGTTGAGCGCGGGGTTGAGCCGCTCGACCAGAGTGATCGCCGCCTCGACCAATTCGGCTGGCGAAACCTGCCCGCTGTGCACCAGCCCGGCCAGATCCAGTGCGTCGGATTCGGCATAGGTTTTCAACAGGCTGTCGGTGACCATGTCTCTCTCCCAATTTTTCCATGTCCACACGCCGGGCTATCGCTTCGGCCAAAAACCAACGCCGGCGCTGCCCCTCATCCGCCTGCCGGCACCTTCTCCCCGTAAGTTACGGGGAGAAGCGACGCGCTCCAATGCTGGCGATACCCTCTCCCCGTTCTGCACGGGGAGAGGGTAAGGGTGAGGGGCAGCGCGAACTTGAAGCGATTGTCCTTTGGAGCTCCAACTGTGGTGGCGCCGGCGCCTCTTCGTCCAGCGGCCGGGTCGCCTCAGGCCAGCTCGACGGTCCGCCCCAGCGCGATGCTCTGTTCGGCGGCCAGCACGATGCGCAGGCTGTTGACCGCCGCATCCATCTGCTCGGTCAGGTCGAGATCCTCGCGGATGGCGCGCAGGAAGAACGCCTGCTCGCGGTCGCAGAGTTCCTGATGGCCGGGCTCGTCCTCCATGCTGACGATCTCGTCGGGCTTCGAGAAATTCTTGTCGCCGTCGACCTGCGCATAGTGGATCTTGAGCGCGTCGGTCTTGGTGTGCCGGTCGATGTCGGCGGAGTTCGAGACCTCGGCGAGCTCGGTCGCGCTGCTCGCCTGCTGGCCGGCAACGATCGACACCGCGCCCTTGGGGCCGACCACGTCCTTCACGAAATAGGCCGTCTCGCTCATCATCGGGCCCCAGCCGGCCTCGTACCAGCCGACCGAGCCGTCATCGAAGGTGACGTGCAGGTGGCCGTAATTCTGCTTGTCGGCTTCCGCCCACAATTTGGCGCCGATGCCGTGCACACGCACCGGCTTGGCGCAGGTCAGCTGGCACATGACATCGACATAGTGCACGCCGCAATCGACGATCGGGATCAGCGAATCGATCAGGTTCTTGTGCCAGTGCCAGGCGCTGCCGCTGCTCTGCTGGTTGAGGTTGAGGCGCATCACCAGCGGCTTGCCGAGCGTCTTGCCGACTTCGATGAACTTGATCCACGACGGATGGACGCGCAGGATGTAGCCGAGCACCAGCTTGCGGTTCTTGGCGCGCGCCGCGGCGACGACCTTCTCGGCATCCTCGATGTTGGTGGCCAGCGGCTTTTCCATGAACACATGGCAATTGGCTGCTATCGCCTTCAGCGCGTATTCGGCATGGGTGTTCGGCCAGCTGTTGATCGAGACGGCGTCTGGCTTGGTCTCTTTCAGCGCCATGTCGAAATCCTCGTAGAGCGGATAGGAGGCCAACTCCGCCGGGATCTTCGTGTTGCTCTTGATCGAGCGGCTCATGATGCCGACGATCTCAAAACCCTCGGAGCGGTGATAGGCATTGGCGTGCGACGCACCCATATTGCCGAGACCAACCACCAGCACTTTTACCTTGTCGGCCATTTGAGCCTCCCAAATTCTTGATTGAACCTTGGGCGTCCGTCCCCGCCCGCATGCCTATCCAGGGCAATCACTTCACGTTGGCGCCGCCCCTCATTGCCCTGCCGGGCATTTCTCCCCGTATAGTGACGGGGAGAAAGACGCCGGCATCGACGATTTCGCCAACTGCCAACGTCGCAGAAGAGACGCTGAGGTTGCGGCCATCTCCCTTCTCCCCGTCACTATACGGGGAGAAGGTGCCGGCAGGCGGATGAGGGGCAGCGCCGACACCGACAATTCTCCATCGAGGAGACTGCCAATGCTCGTCCGCCCGTCCTTACTTGACCGCCGAATCGAACAGATGCGCCTTGATCTTGTCGACATCGAGCGCGGCAAAGCCTTCCGACAGCTTGACACCATCGGCATCGGCCTTGACCTTGGCCTTGTCGAAGTCGTTGGCCGGGCCGATCAGATCGTTGGTGCAGACGTCCTCGGCCTTCACCGGATTGGTGATCTGGCCGATCTTGTGGATCTCGTCGAAGAAGCCCTGCCAGCTCGCCATGTCGTGCGAGCCCCAGCCGCCACGCTTGTCCATGTCGCCGCGGAAGACGTTGATCTGCTGCAGGATCGAGGTGGTGCCAAGCTCGGGTCCGAGATTCTTGGCCAGCGTCGGGAACTGCTCGAACACCGCTTCGACGGCGGCGCGTGGATTCTGATAGCCGAACTCGAGGCCCATCGCCCAGCCGCGCAGGTACTTCTCCAGGAACGCCTTGCGGTCGGGGTCCTCGAGGTCGGCGGCGCGCACGACGAAGGTGTTGGCCGGCAGCTTAGAGTTCTGCACGCCGAGCCAGTATTCGAAGTCGAGGCCCTTGGCGATCCATTCGGCGCGCAGGCCCTCCCATGACAGAGCGGCGTCGCCCTGGCCGCCGGCCAGTGCGGTGCCCCAGGTCGGCCAGCCGGCCTCGACATATTTGACCTTCTTGATGTCGACGCCTTGCGCGGCCAGCAGCGGGTCGGTGATCGATTGCCAGGCGGCGGAACCAAGCAGGATGGTCTTGCCTTCGAGCGTCTTCAGATCCTTCGTTCCCTCGCCCTTGCGGAAGGCGAAGCTGAACGTGTCGCGCGCGCCCATGTGGAACACCGACTTCAGCTTCATGCCGTTCTGGATGGCGAAGGAGAACACGCCGGGCGAAGGAAAGCCCATGTCGGCCTGGCCGACATCGACGAACTTCACCGTCGCCGTGCCGTCCGACGGTCCCGGCTGCATGTCGGTGTCCAGCCCGTCGAAATAGCCGGCCTTCTTGGCCGCCCAGTAGGGATAGTCGTCGAGCACTTCGAGTGTGCCGCGAGGCGATATCCAGGTGAACTTGCCATAGGGCTCGGCCCTGGCCTTGAGGCCCGTGGCGCCGAGCGCCGTGGCCGTCACCAGGCCGGCGCCGGTGACCTGCAGGAAGTAACGGCGGCTGATCCCCGCCCTGTGGCTAATCGCATTTTCTTTGGTCATGACATTCCCCTTCTTGTTGATTGTCGGCCCTGTCGCCCGCCTCCCGGGCGCTGTCATTGCGTCTGCGTTAAGTCCTTGTCTTGTGCCTGCCGTTGTCTGGGCGACATGCACTATGCCTCCCAGCTCGCCCATTTCTTGCCGATCAGGAAGAACAGCACGTAGATCAGGATGCCGAGCGTCGACAGGATCAGCACCACCGCGAAGAACTGCGGCATCTGGATCATCGACGAATAGGTGGTCAGCCGGTTGCCGAGGCCGAAGCCGCCGCCGACCATCTCGGCGCCGACCGCGGTCAACAGGCCGAAGATGGCGCCGATCATCAGGCCGACCAGGATCATCGGCAGCGCCATCGGCGCGCGGATCTTCCAGAAGATCTGCAAGGTGCTGGCGCCATAGGAGCGCGCCAGCGCGATCTTGGCGCTGTCGACACGGCGAAAGCCGGTGGCCGCGTTGATCATCACCATCGGCCCGGCGGCCAGCGCGACAGCGATGATGCGCGGCGTGTAGCCGAAGCCGAAGCGCAGGATCAGAAGCGGCACCAGCGCCAGCATCGGCGTGGTGACGAGCAGCAGGATGTAGGGCGCGACGATCTTCTCGGCGAACGGGAACTGGGTGATGACGGCGGCCAGCACCAGGCCGATGATGGCGCCGATGGTGAAGCCGGAAACCAGTTCGACCAGCGTGTAGCCGAGATGCGGCGCGATCAGCGGGAACTCGTCGAACAGCGCATAGGCGATCGAGCTCGGCGGCGGCATGATGTAGAGCGGCACATGAAACAGGCGCAGCGCCAGTTCGATGCCGCCGATGATGATGACCGCGACGGCGATGATGGCCGCCACCTCCTTGCCCGACTTGATGCCGGGGCCGCTGGCGAAAGCCGACAAATTGGTCAGGCTGACCTCGTGGCCATCGCCGGACTTGGCCTTCGAGAACTCCGGGATTGCGTCGCCCCCGCTCACGGCCTGATCCTCACGATTTCGGCGCTCGGGCGCTCCGCCGGCTTCGGTCGCGTGCGTTCGCCGACGATGTCCATCTTGATCCGGTTGGTGAGGTCGAAGACTTCCTTCGTCGCCATGATCTCCAGCGAGCGTGGCCGTGGAAACGGCACGCGATATTCCTTGGCGACGCGGCCCGGCCGCGCGCTCAGCACCACCACGCGGTCGGAAAGGAAGATCGCTTCCTCGATGCTGTGGGTGATGAAGACGATGGTGGTCTTGGTGTCGAGCCAGATCTCCTCGACCAGCCGGTTCATCTCCTCGCGGGTGAAACTGTCGAGCGCGCCGAACGGCTCGTCCATCAACAGCACCGACGGCTTCAGCGCCAGCGCCCGCACGATCGCCGCGCGCTGCTGCATGCCGCCCGAAAGCTCGCGCGGAAACTTGCCGCCAAAGCCGTCGAGCCCGACGCGGTTGAGCAGATGCGCGATCCATGCCCGGTCCTGCTTCTCGCCTTTGATCTCGAAGGGGAAGCGGATGTTGGCGTCGAGATTGCGCCAGGGCAAAAGGTTCGCTTCCTGGAAGACGATGCCGATGTCCGGGCGTGGCCCGGTGATCTTGATGCCGTCGAGCCGGATCTCGCCGCTGGTCAGGCTGTGCAGGCCGGACATCGACCACAGCAGCGTCGTCTTGCCGCAACCGGAAGGACCGACGATCGAGACGATTTCATTGGCCCTGATATCGAGGCTGCAGCGGTCCAGCGCCAGCAGGTCGCCGGACGCCGTGTGATAGACCTTGGTCGCGGCCTGCACGCCAAGCTTCGGGGTTGGTGCATCGCCCAAGTTCATGCGCCCCTCGGAGATCGCGCGATGATCCAACAGGTTCATCCGACCGCGAAAACAGTCTGTAACTATCCTACTTTCCTGTCAAGCGAGGAGTCTGGGGCTTCGTTGCCGAAATACCTATAGCCTACTCATCACGCTGTTTTTGTTGTATTTTCTTCATCTTGAAATGGATGTTGCTTTCCTACATACTCAATGCCGTCGGACGAATGAGCCGCGAGACCGTGCGGTTGTGAGAGACAAGCGGCGAAGGCGATATGCATTGGCGACACGCAGCAGTTGTGGCGTGCCCGAACGCATGGAACGACGGCGTGCAACCATGTTAAGAAGTCAGCTCCGCAACCCAGGGAAAGACTTGACTTCATGACTGAAGCTGACAGCCAGGACCGGCGGCTCTTGAGTGGCGATGCGGAGGGGCGCGAGCCTGTCCGGCGCATTCCCGACATCATCTCGCTGGTCAAGGATTCCTACAGCGAATTGCGCCCGGCTGAACGCCGCGTCGCCGATGTCGTGCTCGACGATGTCAAATACGCGGTCGACGCCTCCAATGCCGCGCTTGCCCAGCGCGCCGGGGTCAGCGAGCCAACGGTGACCCGGTTCTGCCGCGCCATCGGCTGCGAGGGCGTGCGCGACTTCAAGCTGAAGCTGGCGCAGAGCCTGGTCGTCGGCGCGCTCTACCTCAGCAAGCCACCCGCCACCAGCGGCGACAACGGCATGCCGTTCTGGAACGCCGTGTTCGGCGAAGCGCGCCGGGCACTGCAGGAGGCCGAACGCCAGCTCGACCCGGGACAGCTGCAGAAGGCGGCCGAGCTGATCGCCAAGGCACGCCAGGTCACCGTTTTCGGCCTCGGCGGCAGCTCCTCGGCGCTGGCGCAGGAAACCCAGTACCGGCTGTTTCGCTACGGCATCACCGTCAGCGCCCAGTGCGACCCCTATCTGATGCGGATGACCGCCTCGACCCTGAAGCCGGGCGACCTTGTCATCGCCATTTCGGCCACGGGGCGCACGCGCGAGGTGATCGAGGCGGTCGAACTCGCCAAGCACTACCGCGCCAATGCGATCGGCGTGACGGCGCCCGACACCGAACTCGCGCGTGTCTGCGATGTCAGGCTGACGGTGGCGGTGCCCGAATATCCAGACACGCTGAAGCCGACGGCGTCGCGCTTTGCCTTCCTGGCCGCAATCGACCTTATGGCGGTGGCTTCCGCCTACAGGCTCGACGGCTCGGCCCGCGAGACCGTGCGCCGCATCAAGTACAACGCCCAGATCCACCGCACCGGCAAGGAGATGGAGCCGCTGGGGGATTAGCCTCTTCTCCCCGTTCACGGGGAGAAGGTGCCGGCAGGCGGATGAGGGGCAGCGCCGGGTTTCGACAATTACCATCCCAATTCAGATTAGGCGCACGCGGCAAGAGGGAAGACATGCTCGAAATAGCACCGACGAAACAAGCCGCCGCATGGCTCGACTCCCTGGCGCAGGCACTCGCGGCCGGCGACGTCGCGGCGGCGGGCAACCTGTTCGTCGATGATTGCTACTGGCGTGACCTTCTGACCTTCACCTGGAACGTCACGACCATGGAAGGCCGCGAGGCGATCGCCGACATGCTGCTGGCAACGCTGCCGACGACGAAACCGACCGCATGGCGGCTGACCGGCGAGGCGACCTCGGACGAGGGCACCATCGAAGCCTGGTTCAGCTTCGAAACCGTGGTGGCTACGGGCCAGGGCGCCATGCGGCTGCGCGACGGACGCTGCCAGACGCTGTTCACGGCAATGACCGAGCTCAAGGGGTTCGAGGAGCGCAAGGGACCGGCGCGCCCGCTCGGCGTGCGCCACAAGGCCGACCCCGAGCGCGAGACCTGGTCGGAAGCGCGGGCGCGCGAGACGCGCGAACTCGGCGCCGGCGAGCAACCCTATTGCCTGGTCATCGGCGGCGGCCAGGGCGGCATCATGCTCGGCGCGCGGCTGCGGCAACTCGGCGTGCCCACCATCATCATCGAGAAGAATGCGCGCCCGGGCGATTCCTGGCGCAACCGCTACCGCTCGCTCGTTCTGCATGATCCGGTCTGGTACGACCATCTGCCCTACATTCCGTTTCCGGAAAACTGGCCGGTGTTCACGCCCAAGGACAAGATGGGCGACTGGCTGGAAATGTACACGCGCGTCATGGAGCTCAACTACTGGGTCGCCACCAAATGCCTCAGCGCTTCCTATGACGAGACCGAGAAGGTCTGGACCGTGGTCGTCGACCGCGTCGGCCGGCACATCACGCTGAAGCCGAATCACATCGTCTTTGCCACCGGCGCCTATGGCCCGCCGCGGCGGATCGACTTGGCGGGCGCCGAAACGTTCAAGGGCGAGTTGCTGCATTCCAGCCAGTATTCCAGCGGCGAGAAATTTCGCGGCAAACGCGTCGCGGTCATCGGCGCGGCAAGTTCGGGGCATGATGTCTGCGTCGACCTGTGGGAAAGCGGCGCGAAGGTGACCATGATCCAGCGCTCGCCGACCACGGTGGTCAAGTCGGACACGCTGATGGAAGTCGGCTTCGAGATCTTTTCCGAAAACGCGCTGGCGCGCGGCATCACCACCGAAAAGGCCGACATGATCGTCGCCTCGACGCCCTTCGCGCTGGTACCCAAGGGCCAGCGGGCGCTCTACGAGGTGATCAAGAAGCGCGACGCCGCCTTCTATGACCGCTTGCGCGCCGCCGGCTTCGCCATCGATTTCGGCGACGACGAGACTGGCCTCTTGATGAAGGCCTATCGTACCGGCTCGGGCTATTACATCGATGTCGGCGCTTCCGATCTGATCATCGACGGCGAGATCGGCGTCCGCAGCGGCGTCGCCATCAAGTCGCTGACGCCGACGGGGATTCTTTTCGAGGACGGCGGCGAACTGGCCGCCGACGCGATCATTGCCTGCACCGGCTATCAGTCGATGAACGAGACGGTGGCGCAAATCGTCTCGCGCGAGGTCGCCGACAAGGTCGGCCCGTGCTGGGGCCTCGGCTCGGGCGTCAAGGGCGACCCCGGCCCATGGCAGGGCGAGCTGCGCAACATGTGGAAGCCGACGGCACAGGAAGCGCTGTGGTTCCACGGCGGCAACCTGGCGCTGTCGCGCTTCTATTCGAAATATGTGGCGCTGCAGATCAAGGCGCGGATGGAAGGCATCGCAACGCCGGTCTACGGGAAGCCGAGCAATTCCAGCACCGAGACATATCGCGCCTCACCACGCCAGATTTAAGGGCCCTGAAAGCCAAACCGAATAGCGGGGACGCCGGAAGCGGACCAGGCCCGGATTCCATGGGGTAGCGCGCGACGCGTCGCTTTCTCGCCCAGTCGCCTTCCGTCGAATACATGAGCCGGTTGTCGAAGTTTCCGAGCCCACCTTCTTTCCCATTGTCAGTCAGTGGCATCAGCTTGGGCCAGACCTGAGATCGAAGTTGCTTGAGAACTATTGGGGTGCAATGAGTATCTGTTGCTTGCGTGGCAACGGGGGGAATCGAACCAGATGGGACTACTTAGAGGACTTCGCATAAAACTGGGGCTGAAAAAGAACCCTTTGCCGCCACTGCCAGGCGTCGAGGTTGGTCGCCATACCTATGGCCTTACGAAGAGCTCGTTTTGGGGTCCGCGCAAAAGATCGCCAATACGCATAGGTTCGTTCTGCTCGATTGGCCCGGACGTGCTTTTTGTCGGCGCGGCCGAGCACCGCGTCGATACAGCAACCACTTATCCGCTTCGAATCGTCGACGGAAAGATTCGCAATGGCGCCGAAGTCTCCAGCAAGGGGCCAATCACGGTCGGCCACGACGTATGGTTTGGTGCCCGCTGTATTGTCCTTGGCGGTGTCACCATCGGCAATGGCGCGGTCATCGGGGCCGGCAGCATCGTCACCAGGGACATCCCGCCCTACGCGGTCGCTGTCGGCAATCCGGCCCGTGTCATCCGCTACCGATTCGCGCCCCAGGTCATCGAGCGCCTGCAGGCCCTGCAGTGGTGGAACTGGAGCGACAATCTAATCCGCGAGCGCATTGAGCTTTTGACGACAACGGGTATCGAGCAGTTCCTGAGCACGGTGGAGCCGGCGTAACCAGGTCGGCGCTCATCAACCGCGCACAGCGCTGGTCAGTCGTGGCGATGCCCAAAGTGCCTGGCCGCGATATCGACATGCGTGTGCCCGCCCTGCGGTTCGAAACGCTCGGTCTCGCTGACATCGTTTGCCGCCTCGTTCGGCCACCAGGTGCCGCCGATGACGATGCCTTCGCAGATCAGCCTCAGGTCGGCGACCAGTGATGCGCCGACCGCGTCGACAAAGGTGAAGCGGCCCGGGCGCTGCCGAAGCACGGCGACGTCGCCGACGGTGCCGACCGCCAGCGTGCCCAAATCAGGCCGGGCGATCGCCTGCGCCGGACGCTGCGTCGCCGCGCGCAGGACCTCGACCAGCGGCATGCCGAGCGCCAGCAGTTTCGACATGCAGACCAGGATGTCGAAGGCCGGACCGTCGACGCAGTAGAGATGCACGTCGCTGCTGATGACGTCGGGCGCCAGCCCGTCCTCGAGCATGGCTCTCGCGACCGCGAAATCGAACGAGCCCATGCCATGGCCGAGGTCGAAGATGACGCCGCGTTCGCGCGCCAGCCGCATGTCGGGCCTGACCGCGCCGGAGGCAAACACCGGCGCGTTGGGAAAGGGGCGGAAGCAGTGGGTGAGGATATCGCCCTTGCGCAGGCGCGGCAGCACTTCCGAGCGGCCGGGCGGCGGCTCGTCGATATGCGCCATCAACGGCAGGCCGGCCTTGTCCGCCGCCTCCAGCGCGAGATCGACCGGGGCGATGCCGCTGGTGCCGCCGGCATGGCGCCCGGAGCGAACTTTCACGCCGACCACCACGTCCGCGTGCTCGCGCACCGCCGCGACGACCTCGCGCGGATCGCAGAGCCTCAGATCGCTGCACTCGCCGACCGACACCGTCTGCGAGAAGCCGAAGATGCCGGCAAAGGAAATGTTGACATAGGCCAGGATGCGCACCTTCGAGCGCTCGATGACATGGCGGCGGAAACCGAGGAAATTGCCCGCGCCCGCACTGCCCGCATCGATGAAGGTGGTGGTGCCGCTCTTGGCTGCAAGACGGTCGGCGTCGACGCCAAGCGAGGTGCCGCCCCAGTAGACGTGGCTGTGCAGGTCGACCAGGCCGGGCGTGACGATGCAGTCTCTCGCATCGATGACTTGCGTGGCGTGTTCGGCATCGATCGCGGCTTCGATCGCGGCGACACGGCCATTGGTGATGGCAACATCGCGCTGCCCGTCAAGACCCGTGGCCGGGTCGATGACGCGGCCGCCCTTTATCAGCAGATCAAATTGCATCGGCACCTGCCTCCGTCGTCTCTTGCCGTCAGACCGGCCGATAGGCGACGGCCTCGACTTCGATCTTGATGTCGATCATCAACCGCGATTCGACCGTGGTGCGGGCCGGCGGGTTCTTGGGAAAATGCCTGGCATAGACGGCGTTGAAAGCGCCGAAATCGCGCGCGTCTTCCAGCCAGACCGTCGTCTTGACCACATCGTCCATGGTGCAGCCGGCGAGCGCCAACGCCGCCTTGACGTTCGACAGCACCTGTTCGGTCTGTTCGGATATGCCGCCCTTGACCACGATGCCGTCGCTGCCGACCGGAACCTGGCCGGAGACATAGACCAAATCGCCGGCCCGCACGGCCGGCGACAACGGCACATGGGACGTTCCAAAACATTGCTTCGGCAAGGCACAGCCTCCTCTGATGACGCGGCGGGACGCCATGGCGGCTCCCGCTTCGATCGACATTTACCCCGATCGGGCCGATCCTCATAGAGGCCTTGTTGGAAAGCAACATTCTTCGAAATCCGTGTTGCTTTATTACAGAGGCGCTTGCATCGTACCCATTGACAGGCAGTCTTCAAGCCGCAACGGACAGACGCGTTTCCAGATCCGGAGAAAACAGCAATGACCTACGACAAAAACCCGTTTCCGGCAGGCGACGCCGATCGCCATGCGCTTTGGGAAATGCTGGTGCGGCGCGACATCGATGCTTTCATCAGCCAGGACTGGTCGATGGTCGAGGATGATTTCGTGGCCTCGAGCTTCTTTGGCATGCACGCGCATTTCCTCGGCAATGCCGACGCCTGGCGGCTGCAGTTTCCCCGGCTGGAAGTTTATCGCGACGAGTGGCTGCGCCAGGCCAAGGAGACCGCGGCGACGAAATTCGCCGAGCCGCTGCGCGAGGCGCTGTTTCGCGTCACCAACATGCGCGACATCGATGTCGACGGCGACCGCGCCGTGCTGCACAAGAAATTCGACGGCACCGTCGCCAAGGCGGATGGCGGCGTCGACAGGCTGAAATGGCAGACGCTGTATTTCTGCACCAAGGTCGGGGGAAGCTGGAAGATCGCGGGCTTCGTTGGCTACATGCCGCACCCGCTCGGCAGCTAGAGGTCCAGGATAAGGCGGCGGCGCGACCCTCATTAGCCGGCTATGATATTGCCCGGACCCTCGCCCCTCCGCGCCCGTTGCATACGGATCCACGAGAATTCGCTGTCGGGGGCCGTGGCGATGTCTATGCTGGGAAGCGTGTGTTCCACAGGACAGGAGCCATGACCAATTTAGCACCGTTGGTTTCGACCATAAGCGCGGCCTTTCTCGGCTCGTTCGTCGAGATGGTCGAAGCCTTCACGATCGTGCTCGCGGTCGGCCTGACCCGGGGCTTGCGGCCGGCATTGACCGGCGCCGTACTGGCACTGGCGGTCCTGACCGCGCTCGTGCTGGCTTTCGGACGATTGCTGGCGCTTGTTCCCATCACCATCCTGCAATTCGCGGTCGGCGTGCTGCTCATCCTGTTCGGCATGCGGTGGCTGCGCAAGGCCATCCTGCGCAGCGTCGGAATTGTCCCGTTGCATGACGAGGAGGCGGCCTTCTCGAAGGAGACCGCGGCGCTTCGCCGGCAGGCTGGCGATCGCCGGGCGGACTACCTGGCCGGGCTGGCGGCATTCAAGGCGGTGCTGCTGGAAGGTGTCGAGGTGGTGTTCATCGTCATCGCGGTTGGCGGGGCGCATGGACAGACACTCAACGCCAGCCTCGGAGCGCTGGCAGCGTTTGTCCTGGTGATGGTCATCGGCCTCGCCGTGCATCGCCCATTGGCGCGCGTTCCCGAAAACGCCTTGAAGTTCGTTGTCGGCCTGATGCTGACCAGCTTTGGCATTTTCTGGACCGGTGAAGGCATCGGCGCCGACTGGCCCGGCGCCGATCTCGCCTTGCTGGCGATCTTCGCGGTCGTTGCGCTCGCATCCCTTGCCATCGTCCGCTGGCTGCGCGAGACCCGCCCCGCTCCGGCCGGAGAACGTCCTCGATGAAAATCGTGCGTATCGTCCTGAAAGAGCTCGCCGGCATGTTCATCGACGATGGCAGCCTGGCGCTGCTGGCGCTGATCCTGATTGCCGGGGTCACCGCGGCGGTGAAGCTGCTGGCGCTGCCGCCGCTTCTCGGCGGCATCCTGCTGCTGATTGGCTGCCTGGCTATTCTCGCGCGGAGCGTGCGGCGGGCCGCATCGCGGCCCCCATGATCAGCCGATGATCAATAGAGCGTGACGAAGGGCTGGAACAGCAGGCCGGTCGCCCTGAAATGCTCGACCAGTTCAATGGCCGGGAAAATGGCAAGGAAATAGAGCCCGTCGTAGAACGTACGCTTCAGCGCCCGCGTCGAGAGCTGCAGCTCGTCGAGGTCATGGTACAGCAACGGGTTCGGCCAGAACCGGGGCGTGCTTCGCGCGTAGGCCACGTAGGCGGGGCCGAACTTGCCCAGCAGATATTCGGCTTCCTTGCGCGCCGTGACCCGGAAGATCAAGAAGCTGGCGAGGCCGAGCGCCACGGCCGCCAGCAGCGAGCCATAGATCAACCCGACACCGACCGCCCCGACCGTCGAGAAGAAATAGAGCGGGTTCTGCATTATCGAAAACGGTCCCGCCGACACCAGTTCCTGGTTCTTCTTGGCGCCGACATAAAGGATGCTCCAAAGCCGCCCGGCAACGCAGACGAGCACCAGGCAAAAGCCGAAGAGTTCGAGCGTTTCATGACCGTTCGAACCCTCGATCAGGGCTGGTTTGGCAACCAACAGAAGCAGCACCGCGAGCACCGCCGCGGCTCGCACGAAGATCAGCCGCTTGCGCTGGACGAAGGCTTCTGAAACCGGCTTAAGGGAAGCGTAGGTCATTGCGCGTTTTTCCTTGGGCGCTGACAGTCCGGGCAGCACTGGTCACGACTTGATGGCGGATGCAAGGCACTGGCCTTCTATCAGCGCACCGCGCGGCGTTCGTAAAGGCCTTTTGCACGGCCCGCGCCCATTCTTACCAAATTGTAAGCTGCCGGACAGGCGAGCGTGATTTTCCTTGCCTAGGATGCCGGCTCATTTCCGCTTGGCCGGCTTCGAGCGGCGCGGTGACGGCTTTTCGCCCGATGAAGGTCATGGCCAGACAATTCCGCGAACCATCAGCCTCAGGACGCCCGCCATGCTCTCGCCCAACACGCACACCGCCGAACCGGGCCATAACAGGGTCCCGGACGTTACCCTCGATTTCTGGCTGATCAAGCTGATGGCCGTGACCATGGGCGAAACGGCGGCCGACTATCTCGCCGTCAATCTCGGGCTTGGGCTGACCGTCACGTCGCTGATCATGACCGCTGTCCTGGCCGTCGCCCTTGTCGCCCAGTTCGCGCAAAAGCGCTACGTGCCCTGGGCATACTGGCTGGCGGTGGTGCTGATCAGCGTCGTCGGAACGCTGGTCACGGACAACCTCGTCGACAATTTCGGCGCGCGCCTGCAGACGACGACCATTGCTTTCTCGGTCCTGCTCGCCGCGACATTCGCGGTCTGGTACGCGAGCGAACGAACGCTGTCGATCCACACCATCTTCACCACCAGGCGCGAGATCTTCTACTGGCTGGCGATCCTCTTCACCTTCTCGCTCGGCACCGCCGCCGGCGATCTCGTCGCCGAGACCTTCGAGTTGGGCTATCTGACCACCGGCCTGCTGTTCTGCGGCATCATCGCGCTCATTGCGCTTGCCTACTACCTGCTCGATCTGGACGGCATCCTGGCCTTCTGGCTCGCCTATATCCTGACGCGGCCGCTTGGCGCCTCTTTCGGCGACCTGCTGTCGCAGCCGGTCGAATACGGCGGCCTCGGTTTCGGCACCATCTTCACCAGCCTGATGTTCCTTGGCTGCATCATTGCCCTTGTCCTCTACATGACGCTGAAGGAGGCGGCCGACGAGGCCGAGGAAATCCTGCTGGAGTCGGATTAGGACAAAACTTCGCCAGAAAGCCGGGCCATGAACCCGCTGCGAGCCGCCGCGGGCTTCAGGCTCGTGATATCCTAGGAACGGATCCATGCCGGTGCTAGCCTATCCCCAAAGTCGGCAGCAAACCGGAACAGCCATGCGACTTCTTCTTGTCGAGGACGACCTCAAGACGGCCGACTACATCGTCAAGGGATTGACCGAGGCCGGTCATGTCTGCGACTTGCTGCGCAACGGACACGACGCGCTTTTCGCGGCGGCCAGCGGCGGCTATGACGTGATCGTGGCCGATCGAATGATCCCCGGTCTCGACGGCCTGTCGATGGTCAAGGCGATCCGCGCGGCAGGCGTGCGGACCCCGGCCATCTTTCTAACCTCCGTCGGCGGCATCGACGACCGCGTCGAGGGCCTCGAGGCGGGCGGCGACGACTATCTGGTCAAGCCCTTCGCCTTTTCCGAGTTGCTTGCCCGCATCAACGCGCTCGGCCGCCGGCCGGCCGCGCAGGAGCAGAAGACCGTCTTGCGGGTTGCCGACCTTGAAATGGACCTGATCATGCGGCGCGTCACCCGGCAGGGCCATCCGATCGACCTGCAACCGAGGGAGTTCAGCCTGCTGGAGGTGCTGATGCGGGGCGAAGGACGCGTCGTCACCCGCACCATGCTGCTGGAGCGCGTCTGGGATTTTCACTTCGATCCCAAGACCAGCGTGGTCGAGACCCATATCAGCCGGCTGCGGACCAAGATCGACAAGCCGTTCGAAGCCCAGCTCATCCACACGGTCCGCAACACCGGCTACAGTCTGCACGCCCCGCTTGCGCCATGACGGGTACAAGAGCCCGTCTGCTGCGCAGCACGCCCTTTCGGCTTGCCCTGACATTCGCCTTCCTGTTCGTGCTGGCCTTCGTGCTGTCGGGCGCCATCGTCTACCAGATGATGAGCGCCGATCTTGCCGAGCGGCTCGATGAAGCCATCAAGGAAACCTACTCGGTCGTGGCGGCGACCTATGAGACCGATCCAGAAGACCTGATCGCCACGGTCACGAGCCATTCGCAGCTCAGCCCCAAGAAGGAGCAGCTCTTTTCGCTCACCAACCCTGCCGGAAACCACGTGGCCGGCAATTTCACAGCGGCGGGCCTTCCCGACGGTTTCTCGATGTTCGACGCTGTCCTGCCCGGCGTGCCTCCAGGCACCGAGTACCGCGCCTATTCCGGCTCGATCGGCGGCAACAGTCTGACGGTCGCCTTCAGCCTTTCCGAGACGGAGGAGCTGGAAACGGTGGTGCTGATGAGCTTCGGCTGGGGAACGCTCATCATCACCGGGCTGGCCGTTGCCGGCGGTGCCCTGCTTGCCACGCGCGTCCAGCGCCGTCTCGACGGCATTGCCGCCACGATGGTGGACGTCTCGCATGGTCGGCTGGAGGCCCGCATCCCCCTGACCGGCAATGGCGACGATATCGACGTCGTGTCAACCCAGGTCAATGCGGCGCTCGACCGCCTGTCCGGGCTGGTCGAAGGCATGAGACTGGTCAGCGCCAACATCGCGCACGACCTGAAAACACCGCTCAACCGCCTGCAGATGATCCTCGACACCGCGTCGGAAAGGAACCTGTCGGGCCAGGAGGTCTCCGACGAACTGGCGGAGGCGCATGCGGAGAGCCTGCAGATCAACGAGACCTTCGACGCGCTGCTGCGGATCGCCCAGATCGAGGCTGGCGCCCGCAAGGCGCGGTTCACCGATGTCGATCTCGGAGAGGTGGTGGAAACCATCGCCGAAATCTACGCCGACGTTGCCGAGGACGATGGAAAGTCCCTGTCGGCCACGGTGCTCCATGGAAGCCAGATTCATGGAGACCGTGAACTGCTGACGCAGCTGTTCGCCAATCTCGTGGAAAATGCCTTGCGGCACTGCCCCAAAGGCACTGCCATCGAATTGTCGGTGACCCCGCAGGCCGACCATATTCTAGCAAAGGTCAGTGACAACGGGCCCGGCATTCCGGCCGATGAGCGCGACAAGGTGTTCCAGCGGCTGTATCGGCTTGACAATAGCCGGTCGACGCCCGGCAGTGGCCTCGGCCTCAGCCTGGTGCGGGCCATCGTCGACCTGCATGGGGCGACAATCGTCCTCGAAGACTGCCGACCCGGGCTGGCGGTAACCGTGAGCTTTCCGAGAGCCAAGCCATCGGCCGCATAGACGTACCCGCGCGAACTAACGAGAACCCGGGCTCCATCGCGGCTACCACATCCACAGCGTCTGCCAGTGCTCATGCGGCGAGGACCCATTTCCGGATACAAAAATCAGCAGAAGAGCGATGGTAAAGAGCACCAGGGATGTGGTTGTCCATATCTCTTTGCTCGTTCCGCTGGAGTCACTGCGGTACAGCATATGCGAAACCCGAACCCAGAACGTCATTGTAATTTCCATCTACGGGTTTTCGACTTGCCGAATATCTTTTACCGTAGGTCAGACGTCGATATACGCTGTCAAACATACAAGGGATTTGCCGGTTTCTTACAGATCGGTAAGCGAAAAGCGCTGAACGTTCGCATCGAACAGGTCCACACGTGCCGACGGGAAATTGCCGCGACGGTGCCTTCCCCGCGATCACCACCCGATTGATCAGCGGTCGATGCGCGTCGACAGGATGATCGACGACAAGGTCCGCTCTACCCCGTCCATGGCGCCGATCTGGTCGAGCAGCAGATCGAGATCCCGGATCGACGGCGCATCGACGATGACGATCATATCGAAATTGCCGCTGACGGAATGGAGCGCCCTGACTGGCGCCAGCGCGCGCAGGCCGCGCACCACCTTGTCGGCGAGCTTGGGCGTCACGGTGAGCAGCACATGCGCCCGCACCAGCCCCTGCTCGTAATTCGGCGCCAGCCTGACGCCATAGCCGGTGATGATGCCACGCTGTTCCAGCCGCTCGATCCGGCTTTGCACCGTCGTTCGCGACACGCCGAGCTTCCGCGCGAGTTCGGCGGTCGAGGCGCGCGCATTCTCGCGCAGCAGGGAAAGCAGGGCTTGTTCGGCGTCACTGATCATTTCGACGAATCCTGTCGGCATAGTGCGCAATCAGAGTTTCGTTTCGAACAATTCCACGCTTCCTTTCGACGAGCAAGCTGCGATCCTGTCCCCAGAAATCAGCTTTTGCGCGAGGGATCGGTCATGAAGAAAATTGTTGTTGTCGGCGCCGGCAAGATCGGCTCGACCATTGCCGGGATGCTTGCCGGTACGGGTGATTATCAAGTCACCCTGGTCGACCGCTCCGCGGCGCAGCTCGCCGCGGCCGAACTGCCCGCGGCGGTCGCCACACTGGAACTCGACATCGAGGCAGCCGGCACGCTCGAAGCGGCCTTGGCCGACAAGTTCGCGGTGCTCAGCGCCGCCCCGTTCCATCTGACGACGCGCATCGCCGAGGCGGCGGCAAGTGCCGGCGTGCACTATCTCGATCTCACCGAGGATGTCGTCAGCACAAGGCGGGTCAAGGAACTGGCCCGCTCGGCCAGAAGCGCCTTCATCCCGCAATGCGGCCTTGCGCCGGGCTTCATCTCGATCGTCGCCAATGATCTGGCCAGCCGCTTCGACACGCTGGAGAGCGTGCGCATGCGGGTTGGCGCCCTGCCGCAATATCCCTCCAACGCGTTGAACTACAATTTGACCTGGAGCACTGACGGCGTCATCAACGAATATTGCGAGCCTTGCGAGGCGATCGTCGAGGGCGAGCTGGTCGAAGTGCCGCCGCTGGAGGAGCGCGAGGAATTCTCGCTCGACGGCGTCACCTACGAGGCGTTCAACACGTCCGGCGGGCTCGGCACCTTGGCGGAGACGCTGAAGGGCAAGGTGCGCACGCTCAACTACCGCACGATCCGCTATCCCGGCCACGCCGCGATCATGAAGGCACTGCTCAACGATCTTGGGCTGCGCCACCGCCGCGAGGTGCTGAAGGACATCTTCGAGAGCGCCCTGCCGGCGACGCTGCAGGACGTGGTCATCGTCTTCGTCACTGTCTCGGGCCGCAAGAACGGCCGCCTGCTGCAGGAGACCTACGCCAACAAGATCTACTCCAGGCGCATCGGCCAGACGGTGCGCAGCGCCATCCAGATCACCACTGCCTCCGGCATCTGCGCCGTGCTCGACATGCTCGCCGATGGGACCTTGCCCGCGACCGGTTTCATCAGACAGGAAGACATCGCGCTCGACGCCTTCCTCGCCAACCGCTTCGGCCGCGCCTACGCGCAGCACGAGATGGAGAGCCGGCTCGCGAGCTGAGGAGCCGCCCCTTTCCTCTCCCCCGTCGACCGGGGGAGAGGAAGGGAGCCTGGGGGAGTAGGTTAGCGCTGTTCCTCTCCCCTTGCGCCCCACAAGGGGGAGCGTAAACGCCTAAATATGCAGCGCGTGGCCGAGCGCCTTCAGCGCCGCTTCCTGGAACCCTTCGCCCTGCGTCGGATGCGCGTGGATTGTTCCGGCGATATCCTCCAGCCTTGCCCCCATTTCGAGCGCCAGACCAAACGCCGCCGACAGTTCCGAGACGCCCTGTCCGACCGCCTGGATGCCGAGCACCAGATGGTTGTCCGCGCGGGCGACAACACGCACGAAACCGTCCTCGCCGAGCCTCGTCATCGCGCGGCCGTTGGCGGCAAAGGGAAACATTCCGATCTTGATCTCGCCCTGGCCCTTGGCCTCTTCAGGCGACAGGCCAGCCGTCACCAGCTCAGGATCGGTGAAGCACACCGCGGGAATGCAGCGTTTGTCCCAGCTGCGCTTGTGGCCGGCCACGATCTCGGCGACCATTTCACCTTGCGCCATCGCCCGGTGCGCCAGCATCGGCTCGCCGGTGACATCACCGATGGCGAAGACGCCGCGCATCGAGCTGCGGCACTGGTCGTCGATGCGGATGAATTTGCCGGCCCTGTCGAGGTCGATCTGGTCGAGCCCCCAGCCTTCGGTCACCGGCTTGCGGCCAATCGTCACCAGGATCTTGTCGGCGGCCACTTTGGCGCTCTTGCCATCCAACGTCTCGACCAGCAGCGCGTCGCCCTTGGTCGACAGGCCCTTGGCCTTGGCACCTAGCATCACCTCGATGCCGAGTTCGGCCAGGCGCTTGACCACCGGCCGGGTGAGCTCGGCGTCATACTGCGCCAGCACCCGTGGCAAGGCCTCGACCACGGTCACCTTGGCACCCATTTTTGCGAACGCCATGCCGAGTTCGAGGCCGATATAGCCGCCACCGACGACGGCGAGCCTTTTCGGCACCGCGCTCAGCGCCAAGGCCTCGGTGGATGAAATCACCGGCCCGCCAAATGGCAGGAACGGCAGTTCGACCGGCGCCGAGCCGGTAGCGATCACGATCGTTTCGGCGCGGATCACTTGGCTTCCGGTCTCGGTCTCGACCTCGACGGTCTTGCCATCGCGGAACGTCGCCCAGCCCTGAACCGTCTTCACTTTGGCCTTCTTGAGCAGGCCCGCCACGCCGCTGTTGAGCCGGCTGACGATTCCATCCTTCCAGGCCACGGTTCTGGCGAGATCGAGGACGGGTGCCGAGACCGAGATGCCGAGCGGGCTGTTGCCGCCGGCCATGTGCGACACCTTCTCGAACTCTTCCGCCGCGTGGATCAGCGCCTTGGACGGAATGCAGCCGACATTGAGGCAGGTGCCGCCGGGCTTGCCGGCCTCGACGATCACCGTGTCGATGCCGAGCTGGCCGGCGCGGATGGCGCAGACATAGCCGCCGGGACCAGCGCCGATGACGAGCAGCTTGCAGGAGATTTCCTTCATGACGACTGCTCCCCTTCGGCGAAGGCCGCGACGTGCCTTTTCCTTCCCCCTTGTGGGGGAAGGTGGATCGGCGCGATAGCGCCGAGACGGATGAGGGGTGTTCCAGCCAAGTGAGGCGTTGGCGTTCCCTGGAGCACCCCTCATCCGTCGCCTTCGGCGACACCTTCTCCCACAAGGGGAGAAGGGGAAGCCCACACACCAGCGCCGGCAACTTCCGACGAACCGTCTTGATCAACCGCATCACTCTAATCCACGAAAATCAGCGCTGGCGTTTCCAGCAGCGTCTTGATGCGCTGGATGAAGACGGCGGCGTTCCAGCCGTCGATGACGCGATGGTCGAAGCTGGAGGACAGGTTCATCATCTTGCGCGGCATGAACTGCGTGCCGTCCCACACCGGCCGCACCATCATCTTGTTGACGCCGATGATCGCCACTTCCGGATGATTGATCACCGGCGTCGTCGCCACGCCGCCCATGGCGCCAAGCGAAGTGATGGTGATGGTCGAGCCGGACAGCTCGTCGCGTGTCGCCGTGCCGGACTTGGCCGCTTCCGCCAACCTGATGACCTCGGCGCCACAATCCCAGATGTCGCGCGCCTCGGCATGCTTGACCACCGGCACCACCAGCCCCGACGGCGTCTGCGCGGCAATGCCGATATGGATGCCGCCATGCTGGTGGATGATGCCGGCTTCGTCGTCGAACAGCGAATTGAGATTGGGCTGATCGGCGATTGCCTTGACCATCGCCCGCATCAGGAACGGCAGCAATGTCAGCTTCGGCCGCTCTGCTCCACTCCGGTCTGCGCGTTTTTCCTTGTTGAGCGC
This sequence comes from Mesorhizobium sp. RCAM 05099, assembly GCF_059683685.1. NCBI lineage: Bacteria > Pseudomonadati > Pseudomonadota > Alphaproteobacteria > Hyphomicrobiales > Phyllobacteriaceae > Mesorhizobium > Mesorhizobium sp. RCAM 05099. The sequence continues at coordinate 648,334 of NZ_CM185035.1, read as the reverse complement.
TGCGCGCAGTTCCTCCAGCGCGGTGACGTCGATCTCCTCGACATAGGTGATGTGCGGGATGCGCGACTTTGACAGCGTCATCTTCTCGGCGATCTTGCGCCGGAGCCCGACCACCTTGATGTCCTCTACCGTGTCGTTGCGGGCAAGGCCGGAGGTCTTGGCGGCCTGAGGACCGCGGGTCAGATAGGCCTCGATATCCTCGTGGCTTATGCGGCCGGCCGGGCCGGTTCCCGCAACCTGCCTGAGATCAATGCCGGCCTCCCTGGCCCGCAGGCGCACGGCCGGCGAGGCCAGCGGTTTCTCACCCTCCAGACGCGGCGCGCCAGAGACGGAAGGCTGCTGGGCGTTTTTCACAACGGCCGCAGCCGGCTTTATATCCGTTGCGCTGGCGTTTGGCGAAGCCTTCGCGATTGGCGCAACGGTTTCAGGCTTCGACGTCGGGAGCCTCGCCGGAGCTTCGGCGGCCACCACTTCCACCTCGTCGCCGCCCTGTGGCTTCGCATTGCCCTCGCCCGCCACCTTCAGCCGCACGATGGGCGAGCCGATCGCCACCGTGTCGCCGATCTCGGCGCCCAGCCACAGGATCTGGCCATCGACAGGCGACGGGATTTCGACCGTTGCCTTGTCGGTCATGACGGCGGCGAGCACGGTGTCTTCGCGCACGATGTCGCCGACCTTGACATGCCACTCGACCAGCTCGGCTTCGGCGACGCCTTCGCCGACATCGGGCAACTTGATGACGTGCTCGCCCATCTCAGGCCTCCATGGTTTCGATGAGAGCGCGGCCAAGCCGGGCGGGACCGGGGAAATAGTCCCACTCCTGCGCATGCGGATAGGGCGTATCCCAGCCGGCGACCCGCGCCACCGGCGCCTCCAGATGGTAGAAGCAGTTCTCCTGCACCAGCGCCGACAGCTCGGCGCCGAAGCCGGAGGTCAGCGTCGCCTCGTGCACGATGACGCAGCGCCCGGTCTTCTTGACCGAAGCCACGATGGTGTCGAGATCGAGCGGCAGCAGGGTTCTCAGATCGATGATCTCGGCATCGATGCCGGTCTCCTCGACGGCGGCCTGCGCGACATAGACCATGGTGCCGTAGGCGAGCACCGTGATCGCCGCGCCCGTCCTGCGGATCGCGGCCTTGCCGAGCGGAACCGTATAGTGGCCGTCGGCGACCTCGCCGAGTTCATGCTTCGACCATGGCGTCACCGGCCGGTCGTGATGGCCGTCGAAGGGGCCGTTGTAGAGCCGCTTCGGCTCGAGGAAGATCACCGGGTCCGGATCCTCGATCGCGGCGATGAGCAACCCCTTGGCATCATGCGGGTTGGACGGCACCACGGTCTTCAGGCCCGACACATGGGTGAACAGCGCTTCCGGACTCTGGCTGTGGGTCTGGCCGCCGAAGATGCCGCCGCCGGTCGGCATCCGCACCACGATCGGGCAGGTGAAATCGCCATTAGAGCGGTAGCGCAGCCGTGCCGCTTCCTGGGTCAGCTGGTCGTAGGCCGGATACATGTAGTCGGCAAACTGAATTTCCACGCACGGCTTCAAGCCATAGGCGGCCATGCCGATGGCCGAGCCGACAATGCCGGATTCGTTGATCGGCGCGTCGAAGCAGCGGCTCTTGCCGTATTTCGCCTGCAGGCCCTGCGTGCAGCGGAAGACGCCGCCGAAGAAGCCGACATCCTCGCCGAACACGACGACGCGTTCGTCACGTCCCATAGACACATCCATGGCGTCGCGGATCGCCTCGATCATGGTCCGTCTCGGCATGGCTCAGACTCCCGCCTGCTGGCGCTGTCGCCGCAGATGCGGCGGCATCTCGGCATAGAGGCCCTCGAACATGTCGCGCGTCGACGGCTTGCCGCCAGCATGCAGCGTGCCGTGGCTTTCCGCTTCCTTCTGCGCCGCGATCACCGTGTCGAGGATTTCCGCCTCGGCCTGCGCGTGACGCTCGTCCGACCAGACGCCGAGCCCGATCAGATGGTTCTTCAGTCGCACGATCGGGTCGCCGAGCGGCCAGGCGTCGGATTCGGTCTTTGGCCGGTAGGCGGAGGGATCGTCCGAGCTGGAATGCGCGCCGGCGCGGTAGGTGACATATTCGACCAGCGTCGGCCCGAGATTGCTGCGCGCGCGCTCCGCCGCCCATTTGGCCACCGCGTGGACGGCGAGATAATCGTTGCCGTCGACGCGCAGCGACGGGATGCCGAAGCCGAGCCCTCGCGCGGCGAAGGTGCCGGAGCCGCCGCGCGCGATGCCCTGGAAGGTCGATATCGCCCACTGGTTGTTGACGACATTGAGCACGACGGGCGCCTTGTAGGTGGAGGCGAACACCAGCGCCGAATGGAAGTCGGACTCGGCGGTCGAGCCGTCGCCGATCCAGGCGGCGGCAATGCGCGAATCGTTCGAGATCGCCGAAGCCATCGCCCAGCCGACCGCCTGGATGTACTGCGTCGCCAGATTGCCGGAGATCGAGAAGAAGCCGTGCTCCTTCGACGAGTACATGACCGGCAATTGCCTGCCTTTCAGCGGGTCGGCCTCGTTGGAATAGATCTGGTTCATCATCGTGACCATCGGATAGTCGTCGGCGATGAGCAGGCCTGCCTGGCGATAGGTGGGGAAGTTCATGTCGCCCGGGCTAAGCGCCTTGCGGAAGGCGCAGCTCACCGCCTCTTCGCCGAGATGCTGCATGTAGAAGGACGTCTTGCCCTGGCGCTGCGCCATCTGCATGCGGGCGTCGAAGGTTCTGAGCGTCACCATGTGGCGAAGGCCAGCCAACAACTCGTCATGGGAAAGCAACCCCGCCCAGGGGCCGACGGCTTCGCCGTTGCGGTTCAGCACACGGATGATCGAGAAGGCGAGGTCGCGGATCGTGCGCGGATCGACATCGATCTCCGGGCGCGGCACCGAGCCGGCCTTCGGGACGGTCACATTGGAAAAGTCAGGCGTTCCGCCCGGCCGCACTTCCGGTTCCGGAACGTGAAAACGCAACATCCCAGCATCGGCCATGACCTTTGTCCTCCAATGTTGCCTGGCCAAGGATATTTGCATATCCGCGCGGCCAGACCAGTGCGAATTCGTCGGGCAAGCCTTCGGGCTTCGGTCCCGGCCGCGCCGGCCGATGCAGCCTCCCGCGCACAGGATGTAGATATGTCCGCGAAATTTCTTGTCGATGTTGGCGGGAGGCGCGCAATTAGGCGCAAGGTTGCGGCGGGTTTGTCGCCAGATAAGGCCATTGGCCGGCAGTACTTGGGTTCCTCGCCCTCGCTTTAACGCCTCCTGAGGGAGAAGACGGGCGCCAAGGTTGGCCAACGCGCGCCTTTCCTCTCCCCCGTCGATCGGGGGAGAGGTGTCGAGCGAAGCTCGACGGAGTGGGGGTCGACCTGTCATCGAAGCCATCCTTCCGCCTGATTGCCGCTTGCCTGGGTTTTCTTGCTCGCTGGATTGTGCCTGTCTCGCGGCGGCGCGTCTGGCGAGCGGCTTCCCCCACTCCGTCGCTGCTGCGCGGCGCCACCTCTCCCCCGTCGATCGAGGGAGAGGAACCCCAAGCTGGAAGCCGTCCCGACATCATGCTAACCACCCTTCATGGCACAGAAGAAAGCTTTCGAGGTCGATTCCTGGCTGGCGCGGCCGGATCCGCGCATCTCGATCGTCCTGCTCTATGGCCCAGACCGTGGGCTTGTCGCCGAGCGTGCGAAAGCCTTTGCCGAAAAGACCGGCCTGCCGCTCGACGATCCGTTCTCGGTGGTCCGGCTGGAGGGCTCGGAGGTTGACCGCGACGAGGGCCGCCTGCTCGACGAAGCGCGCACCGTGCCGATGTTTTCGGAGCGGCGCCTGCTGTGGGTGCGCAACGCCAGCGGCCAGAAGGCGCTGGCCGACGACGTCAAGGCGCTCACCGCCGAACCGCCGCGCGATGCCATCATCGTGATCGAGGCCGGCGATCTCAAGAAGGGCGTCGGGCTGCGCGCCGTCGTCGAGGCGGCGGAGAACGCCATGGCCCTGCCTTGCTATGCCGATGAAGCCAGGGATATCGACGCGGTCATCGACGATGAACTGCGCAAGGCCGGCATGTCGATGACCATGGAGGCGCGACTGGCGCTGCGCCGCAATCTGGGCGGCGACCGGCTGGCCTCGCGCGGCGAAATCGAGAAGCTCATCCTCTATGCCCATGGCCAGAAGGAGATCGGGCTGGAAGAGGTCAAGGCCATGTCGGGTGACGTGTCGGGCGCGTCCTTCGACGACGCGGTCGACGCGCTTCTCGAAGGCAAGATCGGCGACTTCGACACCGCCTTCACCCGTCATTGCCAGTCCGGCGGCCCGCCCTTCCTGGTCCTTTCATCGGCGATGCGGCAGCTGCAGCAAATCCAGGCCATGCGCGGCCAGATGGATTCGGGTGGCCGCAACGCCGCATCCGTCGTCGCCGCCGCCCGGCCGCCGGTGTTCTTCTCGCGGCGCAAACTGGTTGAGAAAGCGCTGGAGCGCTGGAGCAGCGAAGCGCTCGGCCGCGCCCTGACCCGTTTGCAGACCGCCGTGCTGCAGACGCGGCGACGGCCGGACCTTTCGGTTGCGCTGGCAAGGCAGGCACTGCTCGGTATTGCGGTGGAAAGCAGCCGGCTGGCGCAAAGGTAGGTCTTTGGACGCAACCGGCGCCTTGGGCTTGTGCCGGAGGCGGCCGATGGTCGATGTCAGCGCCGCCCCTCATTGCCCTGCCGGGCATTTCTCCCCGTACAGTGACGGGGAGAAAGACGCTGGCCGCAACGCTGGCGTCCTTCCTGCAATGTTTGTGATTGGCGAAACCGTCGATGACCGCGTCCCTCGCCCCGTTTACGGGGAGAGTATGCCGGCAGGCAGGTGAGGGGCGGCGTCGACGCCCATAGCAATCAGATTTACTGACGAATTCGTCTCAAAATCAAATCGCTACAGCCACTTCAAAGGTCACTGATACCAGGATAGTTCGCCGGCTAACTACCGTTCCTGCTTCAGCCTGCGACACAGCTCGTCAAGCTGCTCCAGCGACCGATACGAAACCCGCAGCTCGCCGCCCCTGCCCTTGTGATCGATCGACACGATCATGCCGAGTGTGTCGGTCATCAGCTTTTCCAGCGCCAGCGTGTCGGTGTCCTTTTCCGGCGCGCTGTGCGCCTGCTTCGCCCTGGCTGGAGTGGGGCCGGCCGGCATCTGCGCCAGCGCTTCGGCCTGGCGCACCGAAAGTCCTTCTTCGACGATGCGCTTGGCAAGTCCGGCGGGATCCTCCGCCGTCACCAGCGTGCGGGCATGGCCGGCCGACAGCGCGCCGTCGACCAGCATGTCGCGGATCACGTCGGGCAGCTTCAGGAGCCGCAGCGTGTTGGCGACATGGCTGCGGCTCTTGCCGATCACCTGGCCGAGATCGGCCTGGGTGTAGCCGTGCTCGTCGATCAGTTGCTGGTAGCCGAGCGCCTCCTCGACCGCATTGAGGTCGGTGCGCTGGACGTTCTCGATGATCGCCAGCTCGAGCGCCGTGCGGTCGTTGACCTCACGAATGATGACCGGGATTTCGCTCAGCCCGGCGCGCTGCGCCGCCCGCCAGCGCCGCTCGCCGGCAATGATCTCGTAACGGCCGGCCTGGGTGGGCGATGGCCGCGCCACCACCGGCTGCACGATGCCATGTTCGCGGATCGACTGCGCCAGATCGGTCAGATCGGCGTCGCCGAAATGCCGGCGCGGATTTTTCGGATTGGGGCTCAGGAACTCGATCGGCACCTTGCCGTCGGCGCTCATACCAGGCTTTTCCGGCGCCGCCGGGCGATCGATCTCGCCGATCAGCGCTGCCAGCCCGCGGCCCAGTCTTTTTCTCGAAAGGTCTTCGCTCATCTTTATTCCAAGGGTCCCGGATCGTTTCGGTATCGAATCGGCTTTTCGGTCTATGCATCCGGCCTAATCAAGCGGCGCGCAATTTACGCTCGCGACGGATCACTTCCGATGCCAGTTGCAGATAGGCTTGGCTGCCCGAGCATTTGAGGTCGTACAGGATCGCCGGCTTGCCGTAGGACGGTGCCTCGGACACCCGCACATTGCGCGGAATGATGGTCTCGTAGACCTTGTCGCCCATATGGGCGCGGACATCCTGGACCACCTGGTTGGCGAGATTGTTGCGGCCGTCATACATGGTCAGCACGATGCCCTGGATGGTGAGATCCGGATTGATCGAACGGCGAACCTGCTCGACGGTTTCCAGCAACTGGCTGAGGCCTTCGAGCGCGAAGAACTCGCATTGCAGCGGCACCAGCACCGAATCGGCCGCGGCCATCGAATTGAGCGTCAGGAGGTTGAGCGACGGCGGGCAGTCGATCAGCACATAGCCGAAACCGGCCGAACGCGCCGAAGCGGCACGCAAGGCGTTGCGCAACCGCAGGACCCGGTCCGGCGCCGACGCGATCTCCATTTCGATGCCAAGCAAGTCGAGCGTCGACGGAACGATCGACAGGCCAGGCACAGCGGTCGGGATGGCCGCCGCTTCCAGCTCCAGCTCACCCGTCAGCACGTCATAGGACGAAACCGTCCGGTCCTTGCGGTCGATGCCCAGGCCGGTGCTGGCATTGCCTTGCGGATCGAGATCGACGATCAGCACCTTTTCGCCGATTGCCGCCAGTGCAGTGGCCAGATTGATGGCGGTGGTCGTCTTGCCGACGCCACCTTTCTGGTTGGCTACGGTGATGATTCGGGGGCCATTCTTCATCATGGGTCTATGCCAGAAATTCATATCGAGGTCGCCAAGCAAAAATCAGACAGGCCGCAAATTCGACAGCTCAAGGATGACGCCGCCAGCGTCGGTCACGCTTGGATGTTCTACCAGATCGAAGGACCATCGGTGAACGCTTTCTTGCACTTCGGCGCGGTAATCCCGGCCTTTGTGGAACAGCCCGCGCGCGCCTGATGTCAGCCACGGCGCCGACAGGTCCAGCAGGGTCGAAAGCGGGGCCAACGCCCGCGCCGTGACGATTTGTGGTGTCGAAACAAGCGCATGGCTGTCATCGATGCGGCGCGCCACGACGCGCGCCGGCAGGTTGAACTGGCCGACGACGGCCTGCAGGAAAGAGGCCTTCTTACGGTTGCTTTCGACCAGATCGATGCTGGCGGCGTCTCGTTCGGCAAGCAGAAAGGCCATGACAAGGCCCGGAAATCCGCCACCCGAACCCAGATCGACCCAGCGCGTGGCGGAAGGCTCTATGCGCCCGAGCTGCGCGCTGTCCAGAATGTGACGCTGCCAGACATCGCCGGATGTCGATTGCGCGACGAGGTTGATGCTGCGGTTCCATTTCTGGAACATCTGCTCGAACGCCACCAGGCGATCGAATGTTTCACGTGAAACCGGGCCCGCCGCGTCCTGCAGGCTCTTCCAGGAGAAAGAGCTCACGCAACGTCCCTCTGCGCATTCTCCTGGTGGCGGACATGCGCGACAATGATCGCCAGCGCCGCCGGCGTCATGCCCTCCATGCGCTGGGCGTCGGCAATGGAGCGGGGCCGCCGCGCCAGCATCTTCTGCTTCAGCTCGTTGGACAGCCCCGGCACAAAGGTAAAGTCGACGGTCTCGGGGATCAACCGGCTCTCTTCATGCCGGATCTGCGCGACGTCCGTCTTCTGGCGATCGAGATAGACCGAATATTTCGCTTCCGTTTCGAGCCGCTCAGCCGTCTTGGCGTCGATCGCCGCGAATTTCGGTTCGAAGCTGGCGAGCCAGGCGACGTCGACGTTGGGATAGGCCAGCAATTCGTAGCCCGAGCGGCGAACGCCGTCGCGGTTGATCTCCAACCCCTGACGCGCCGCCTCATTGGGGGTCATGGCGAGCGCGACCGCCAGCTCCCGTGCCGCGTCGAGCCGCTGCATCATGTCGCCGTAGCGCTGCATTCGTTGCGCCGACGCAATCCCCAGCTTCGCGGCGAGAGGCGTCAGCCGCTCGTCCGCATTGTCGGCGCGTAGCGACAGCCGGAACTCGGCCCGCGAGGTGAACATCCGGTAGGGCTCGCTGATGCCACGGCTGGTCAGGTCGTCGACCATCACGCCGATATAGGCCTCGGTGCGGCTGAGCACGACCTGCGCGCCGCCTGACGCTCGCTTTGCCGCATTGAGGCCGGCAAGCAGGCCCTGCCCGGCGGCTTCCTCATAGCCGGTGGTGCCGTTGATCTGCCCGGCGAGGAAGAGGCCGCCAACGCGCTTCGTCTCGAGCGTCTGATGCAGTTCGCGCGGGTCGACATGATCATATTCGATGGCATAGCCGGGCTGCAGCATGACAGCGCGCTCAAGCCCGGGAATGGTCTTCAGGATATCGAGCTGCACATCCTCTGGCAGCGAGGTCGAGATGCCGTTGGGATAGACGGTGTCGTCATCCAGCCCTTCCGGCTCCAGGAAGATCTGGTGCCCGTCCCTGTCGCCGAATTTGACGATCTTGTCCTCGATCGACGGGCAATAGCGCGGTCCCACGCCTTCGATCGAGCCGGAGTACATGGCCGACCGGTTAAGATTGGCGCGGATCAGTTCATGCGTGGCCGGGGTGGTGCGGGTGATGCCGCAATCGATCTGCGGCGTCTCGATACGATCGGTCATCAGTGAGAACGGCACCGGATCCTCATCCGCCGCCTGGCTCTCCAGCGATGCCCAATCGATGGTGCGCCCGTCGAGCCGGGGCGGCGTGCCGGTCTTCAGCCGACCGAGCTTGAAGCCGACCCGTGTCATCGTCGCCGACAGGCCGATGCTGGCTTGCTCGTTCATGCGTCCGGCGACAATCTTCTTCTCGCCAATATGGATGAGCCCGCGCAGGAAGGTTCCGGTGGTCAGAACCACCGCACCGCAGGCCAACCTGCGGCCGTCAGCCAGAAGAACAGCAGCGATTTGGCCCTCGTCGATTTCGAAATCGAGAACCTCGCCTTCAACGACGTCGAGATCGTTCTGGTGCCGAATCGCTGCTTGCATGGCAAGGCGATAGAGCTTCCTGTCGGCCTGCGTACGGGGCCCGCGCACCGCTGGCCCCTTGCGACGATTCAGCAAGCGGAACTGGATACCGGCGGCATCCGCCACCCGGCCCATCAGCCCGTCCATGGCGTCGATCTCGCGAACCAGATGGCCCTTGCCGAGCCCGCCGATCGCCGGATTGCAGGACATCACGCCGATCGTGTCGAAGCGCAGCGTCACCAGCGCGGTCCTCGCGCCAGCGCGCGCGGCGGCACTGGCCGCCTCGCAACCAGCGTGGCCGCCGCCCACCACAACCACATCATAGTGATCGGTCATTCCAAATATCCCGGACTCAAAGATTCGATCGACACATGTCCTCGCGAGACCGTGCTGTCAAGAAAACTCCGCGCATCGTTTCACGTGAAACAGCCTCGCGGCTCGTCTCTATGTTTCACGTGAGTCGCGATCCTCCCCAATGTTTCACGTGAGTCATCCCAGGCGTTTGCGACCGAGCGGATGTTTCACGTGAGTCATTTCCCAATACAGAACTGCGAGAAGATGACGTCCAGAAGGTCCTCGACATCGACGGCCCCAACGATCCGGCCAAGGCGGTCGGCGGCGAGCCGCAATTCCTCGGCGCGCAGTTCTTGTCCGACGTCGTGGTCGCTGGTCGCGAGAAGCAGATGGCGGTTGGTTTCGCCAAGCAATTCAATATGGCGCAGGCGCGATGGCAGAACATCGCCGGCGTTGCCCGCCGCGCGAGCCGCGCGTTGCCCGATTTCCGCCAGCAGTGCCTCGACACCGATCCCCTCTACGACCGAAATGACAAGATCATAGTGTCCAGCCGCATCCGCGGCCGCCTGCCCCTCCAATAGGTCGAGCTTGGTGCCAACCCGCAAGGCTGGTATCGCGGCCGGCATGGGACCTGCATCCCTGGGATCCGCCAAGTCCTGGAGCAGCAGCAAGAGATCGGCACGATCCGCCTTGGCTCTTGCCTTCTCGATCCCAATCGCCTCGATCCTGCCCGGCGCATCGCGCAGTCCGGCCGTGTCCGTCAGCCGGACGCGCAGGCCCTGGAGATCCAATGTCACCTCAAGCAGATCCCGCGTCGTGCCTGGCTCATCTGTTACAATAGCTGCATCCCGTCGCGCCAAGGTATTGAACAGACTCGACTTGCCGGCATTGGGCGCACCCAGGATAACGACCTCGAACCCGTCGCGGATGATCTCGGCAGCGCGGAACCCGGCGATGTGGCGGTCAATCTCGCCGATCATCGCCTGGACATCAGACCAGACCGTATCCGAAACGGAACCCGGAACATCATCCTCGTCGGCGAAGTCGATCTCGGCCTCGATCATCGCCCGGGCATGGATCAGCCGCCGCCGCCAGCCGAGATAGAGCTCGCTCTGGGCGCCCTCGGCGTTTTGGATCGCAAAGCGCCGCTGAGCCTCGGTTTCGGCATTGACGAGATCCGCCAGCGCCTCCGTTTCTACCAGGTCCATCTTGCCGTTTAGGAAAGCGCGACGCGTGAATTCGCCGGGTTCCGCGTGCCTGACGCCATCAAAACCGGTGATCGCCTCCAGCATCCTGGCCACCACGGCCCGCCCGCCATGGACATGGAATTCCGCCACATCCTCGCCCGTAAAACTCGCGGGGCCAGGGAAGAAGACAACAAGGCCATGGTCGAGCACGGTTCCGTCGGGCGCCCGCAGTCGGCGCAGAACCGCCGCGCGGTCCTTAACCATGCCGCCGGCGATCGTTTCGACTACGAATCGAGTCTGCGGGCCGGAAATGCGAATGACGGCAATGCCGGCGGGTAGCCGGCCGCTCGACAGCGCAACGATCGAATCCCTTGAAATCATTTGCCCGCTCTATCGAACCGCCCTAGCTTCCGCCCCATTGCAAACCGAGTTGCCGATGTGACATTGCCCGCACAAAACCTGCTTGCCGACGAGGCCAGCCCCTATCTGCAGCAGCACAGCGGCAACCCCGTGCACTGGCGGGCCTGGTTGCCGGCTTCGCTCGAGGAGGCAAAGGCCCTGGACAGGCCGATCCTGCTCTCCGTCGGCTATGCCGCCTGCCATTGGTGCCACGTCATGGCGCACGAGAGCTTCGAGAATGACGACGTCGCCGCCGTCATGAACCGCCTGTTCGTCAATATCAAGGTGGATCGCGAAGAGCGCCCCGACATTGATCAGATCTACATGGCGGCGCTGTCCTCGATGGGCGAGCAAGGCGGCTGGCCGCTGACCATGTTCCTGACGCCGGATGGCAAGCCGTTCTGGGGTGGAACCTACTTTCCGCGCGAGCCGCGCTATGGCCGCCCGGGCTTCGTCCAGGTGATGGAGGCGGTCGACAAGGCCTGGCGCGAGAAGAGAGCCAGCCTGAACCAGAGCGCCGATGGCCTGACCACGCATGTCGGGGCGCGGCTTGCCGGCTCGCATGCTGCGACGGCGCTTGATCGCGACACACTGGCAAAGCTGGCCAGTGGCATCGACGGCATGGTCGACCGCGATCTCGGCGGCCTGCGCGGCGCGCCGAAATTCCCGAACGCGCCGTTCATGCTCACACTCTGGCTGTCCTGGCTGCGGGACGGCAACGCCACGCATCGCGACGACGTCCTCCTCAGCCTTGAACAGATGCTGAGCGGCGGCATCTACGACCACATTGGCGGCGGGCTCAGCCGCTACTCGACCGACGCCGAGTGGCTGGTGCCGCATTTCGAGAAGATGCTCTACGACAACGCCCAGCTCATCCGTCTGTGCAACTGGGCCTATGCGGCAAGCGGCAATGATTTGTTCCGGATGCGAATCGAAGAGACGGTCGACTGGCTGCTGGGTGAAATGCGTGTCGACGGCGGCGCCTTTGCCACCAGCCTCGACGCCGACAGCGACGGCGAGGAAGGACTTTTCTACACCTGGGACAGCCAGGAGATCGAAACTGTTCTTGGTGACGATTCTGCCTTGTTTTTCAAACACTTCACTCTGTCCAGCCCGCATGCCTGGGAGGGCAAGCCGATTGCCCATCAAAGCCGGTCCCAGCAGTCACAAAGTGTGGCCGATCGGGAGCGGCTCAGGCCGCTCAAGGCGAAGCTTCTCGCGGTGAGAGAACAACGGGTCAGGCCAGGCCGCGACGGCAAAACCCTGACCGACTGGAACGGCCTGATGATCGCGGCCCTTGCCGAGGCCGGTCGGTCGCTGGCGCGGCGCGACTGGATCGACGCGGCGGCAAAGGCCTTCGCCCATATCAGCGCCGCCAACCGCGACGACCGCTTGCCGCATTCGATGCTCGGAGTCAGGAGACTGTTTCCTGCCTTGTCCAGTGACTACGCCGCCATGGCCAATGCAGCGATCTCGCTGTTCGAAGCCTCCGGCGATTGGAATTATGTCGATCGGGCCAAGCAGTTCATCGAGAAGCTCGACCTTTGGCACGCCGACGCCGAGAAGACCGGTTACTATCTCACCGCCTCCGACAGCACCGACGTGCCGATCCGCATCAGGGGCGATGTCGACGAGGCTATCTCCTCGGCGACCAGTCAGATCATCGAGGCGATGGTCCGGCTGGCGTCGATCACCGGCGATCTCGACCTGCGGGAGAGAGTCTGGAAAGTCGCCGAGCATGCCGCCGGCCGCGCGGCGCAGCAGGCCTATGGTCAAGCCGGCATCGTCAACGCCTGCGCTCTGGCGATTGAGCCGCTGAAGCTTGTGTTGATAGACGATCCGACGCAACCAACACTTGTTCCGGTTGCGAATCGAAGCCCTGACCCCCGGCGTGTCGACATCGTTGTATCGATCGGTTCGGAAGCGAATCGACCCCTGCTGCCCGGCGGAATCCTGCCACCGACGGACAAGGCCGGCGCTTGGCTGTGCACTGGTCAGGTCTGCCTGCCCGTCATAACGAATCCGGAAGAGCTCGACCGTCTTCTGCGCCGCCAATAGCGTCAGCTTGCCTCGGCTTCCGCAGGCAAGACTTTTGCTTCGGCCGCAGGGACATTCTGCCGTGGCTTGAACAACAGATCCTTGGCGGCGATCACCGCGCCGATGGTGATCAGCACGCAAGCGAGCGCCACGGACCAGTGGAAGACACCAAAACCCGCCAGCAGCAGCACGATTACCGAAAACAGCGGCGCCGCGTAGGACAAAGCGCCGAGAATCATGATGTCGCCGCGCTTGCAGCCATAATCCCAGGCATAAAAGCCGGCGCCGAGAGGGATCGCGCCCAGAACGATGATCGCCCCCCACTGCGTCGTCGTCCGCGGCCAGACAGTGGTCTCAAGCATCAGGTGAAGCGCGAAGGCGACCGCCGCCGTGATGAAGCAGTACCCTGCCACGACATCGGTCGGCACCTGGCCGAAGCGGCGCGACAGAACCGAATAGCCGGCCCAGATGAAGGCACAGAACAGGACAATGACATGGCCCTTCATCACCCCGTTGGCCAGACCGATAGTGCCATCCTTGGTGATCACGACGACGGCGCCGGCAAGGCCAAGAACCACGCCCATGACGTGATGAGCCTTCAGCCTCTCTCCGGGCAGGAAGGCGGCGAAGACGACAATCAGCAGCGGCCATAGATACGCGATCAGGCTGACCTCGACCGGCGGAGCAGACTGGATCGCGAAGAAATAGGCGCAGTGGTAGATGCAAAATCCCGCGGTTCCGATCGCCCAGACCGGCCATGGCTGCCGCAGTGACCGAATGGCCTGCGGGCGAAAGACCCAGCTGCTGGCGCCGAAGAGCGCTCCGAGCAGAAACGTCATCGCCGCCAGCTGAAAGGGCGGGATCGGGCCCGCGGCGATCGAAAGCAGCGCCAGAAGGGACCAGGTCAGGATGGCCGAGAATCCGATCAGGGTCGGGATTGTCTTGTTCACGTCGTCGTCTCTCGCCTAGCAAACACGAGTCGTCGCACAAAGGCGACACTGCCCGCTGCCGCATACGGCCACTCGATATCGGGAATGCGACCTGATCCCAGGCAACGAAAAACCCCACCCCGGTTTCCCGGAATGGGGTTCAATGCATAGACCGGAACGTCCCGGACAAACCGTTACGTGTTCATCGAATCGAAGAAGTCGGCGTTGGTCTTGGTCTGCTTGAGCTTGTCGATCAGGAACTCGATCGCATCGGTCGTTCCCATCGGCGCCAGGATGCGGCGCAGCACGAAGATCTTCTGCAGGTCCTGACGCGGCACCAGCAGGTCCTCCTTGCGGGTACCGGACTTCAATATGTCCATGGCCGGGTAGATGCGCTTGTCGGCCACCTTGCGGTCGAGCACGATTTCCGAATTGCCGGTGCCCTTGAACTCTTCGAAGATGACTTCGTCCATGCGGCTGCCGGTATCGATGAGCGCCGTGGCGATGATGGTCAGCGAGCCGCCTTCCTCGATGTTGCGGGCGGCACCGAAGAAGCGCTTCGGCCGCTGCAGCGCATTGGCGTCGACACCGCCGGTCAGCACCTTGCCGGATGACGGCACCACGGTGTTGTAGGCGCGGCCGAGGCGGGTGATCGAATCGAGCAGGATGACGACGTCGCGGCCATGTTCGACCAGGCGCTTGGCCTTCTCGATGACCATTTCGGCGACCTGCACGTGGCGCACCGCCGGTTCGTCGAAGGTCGAGGAGACGACCTCGCCCTTCACCGAGCGCTGCATGTCGGTCACTTCCTCCGGCCGCTCGTCGATCAAAAGCACGATCAGATAGCATTCGGGATGATTGGTGGTGATCGAATGGGCGATGTTCTGCAGCAGCACCGTCTTGCCGGTGCGCGGCTGGGCCACGATCAAGGCGCGCTGGCCCTTGCCGAGCGGCGCCACCAAGTCGATGACGCGCGCCGAGATGTCCTTGGAGGTCGGAACCTCCATTTCCATCTTCAGCCGCGAGGTCGGATAAAGCGGCGTCAGATTGTCGAAGTGGATCTTGTGGCGGATCTTTTCCGGATCGTCGAAATTGATCGTGTTGACCTTGAGCAGCGCGAAATAGCGCTCGCCCTCTTTCGGGCTGCGGATCGGCCCTTCGACCGTATCGCCGGTCTTCAGCGAAAAGCGCCGGATCTGCGACGGCGAAATATAGATGTCGTCGGGACCTGGCAGGTAGTTGGCATTGGCCGAGCGCAGGAAGCCAAAACCGTCCTGAAGCACTTCAACCACGCCGTCGCCGATGATCTCGACATCCTGGGCGGCCAGCTTCTTCAGGATCGCGAACATCAGCTCCTGCTTGCGCATGACGCTGGCGTTTTCGACCTCGAGCGATTCGGCATAAGCGATCAGCTCTGGTGGCTTCTTGTTCTTGAACTCGGCGAGTTTCATTTCTTGCATAGACGGACTCTGAGTAAGCTTTGGGGAAATATCGGCGGGATGCGACAAATGCCGGGCGCGGCCGAAAGCAATGACGGGCGGCGCATGACGGGAAGGAAGACCCGTCTTTTATCGTCGGTCGGGTGAAAGAGCAAGCTGCGTTTTACGGGCCTGACAAAGGCTCAGAACGGCTTGACCACAACCAGAATCACGATGGCGATCATCAGCAATGTGGGGATCTCGTTGACGATTCGCCAGTGCCGTGCCGGTTTTTCGTTCCGGTCCTCGGCGAATTTGCGCACCGCGCCGGCCAGATAGCCGTGGACGGCCGACAGCAGAAGCACCGCGCCTATCTTGGCGTGCAGCCAGCCGCCCTGGAAACCAAAGCCTTTCCAGGCAAGCCACAGCCCAAACATCCAGGTGACGATCATCGCCGGATTGATGATGCCGCGCAGCAGGCGCCGCTCCATCACCTTGAAGGTCTCCGACTGCGCCGAACCCTTCTCGGCATCGGCGTGGTAGACCAGCAACCGCGGCAGATAGAGCATGCCAGCCATCCACGAGATGACGGCCAGGATATGGATCGCCTTCGCCCATGGATAGAAACTGTCGGGCGCGACGAAAAACAAAAGTGCTGTGAGGGCAACCAGGACAGCGAGGCTGACCGTCATGCGCATCATCGCCTGGCCGGTGCTGTTCACATTGTTCATCTCGGTCATCAGCGTGTCGCGCTCCGCACCAGTTTCACCATTGCCTCGACATGCGCGATCGGCGTCTCCGGCGTGATGCCGTGACCGAGGTTGAAAATCAGCGGCCCATCTCCCAGCGTCTTCAGGATCGTCTCGACGCCATCCGATAGGGCCTTGCCGCCAGCCACGAGCCGCAAGGGATCGAGATTGCCCTGGACCGCACCCGAGCGCTGCAAATCCTTCGCCGCCGTCAGGGGCACCGTCCAGTCGATCCCCAGGGCCGTTACCCCGGTCTTCTGGCGATAGGTCCGGTAGCGAGCGCCGGCCCCCTTGGGAAAACCGATGATCGGTACGTCGGGATGGATGGCGCGCACTTGCCTGACGATCTCGGCCACCGGCCAAACGCAAAACTGGTCGAACGACGCATCGTCGAGCACGCCGGACCAGGAATCAAAAATCTGCACCACATCAGCGCCAGCTTCGATCTGCCGGATCAGATAGGCCGCCGAATGATCGGCCAGCACCTTCAGGAGATGATGGAACGCCGCCGGCTCGCGATACGCGAACAGTCGCGCCGGCGCCTGGTCAGGCGTGCCATGGCCAGCGATCATGTAGGTCGCCACCGTCCATGGCGCGCCGCAGAAGCCGATGAGTGTTGTTTCGTCGGGAAGTTTTGCCCGCAACCGGCGAACCGTCTCGTAGACCGGTTCGAGATTCACGTGAAACACGCCGCTCTCCAGAGCCATAATCTCGGCAACCGAGATCGGCGTCAGCAACGGCCCTCGTCCCTCCTCGAAGCGCACGTCGCGGCCAAGCGCATGCGGAACGACCAGGATATCCGAGAACAGGATCGATGCGTCGAAACCGAAGCGCTCGATCGGCTGCAGCGTCACTTCGACGGCAAGGTCGGGATCGTAGCAGAGGTCGAGGAACGAACCGGCCCGCCTGCGCGTCTCACGATACTCCGGCAGATAGCGTCCGGCCTGACGCATCATCCAGAGCGGAGGCGGAAACACCGTCTTGCCCTTCAGGACGTCCAACATGATCCGGTTCTGGGGCATCGAGCGCTCGCTTCTCCAAGCCTCTCTATAATCAAATATTCTTATATCTAAGATTCTTCTGATTCTAAGAGTCTGTTGGTTGTGGTGGTTGTCACCTGTCCCGCTTTAACCCGAAAAATGCCAGCAAGCATATTGTCGCGCGTTTCGCTCGCCGGATTGTAGGGTTCTGGGGAAGGCCGGGAATCCACCACTGGAGTCAAGGCGTTAGGACGCGCCGGGAAAGAATCCCCCTGTGGACATCCGAAAGGCAAGACAAGCCGTCCCCAGACTTGTCCCCAGCCGCTCGACGAAGCCAGCAGCACATCGAATTGTGGACAAACTGCCATCTGATACAGTCGCCTCCGACCGACCTGTCTTTTTGTCCGACCTTATCCACACAAGCCCACAGCCCCAGGTGACCCCCTGTGAACAAACCCCAGAGCTTCTTCCACCTGCACCTGATTTCGGATGCGACCGGCGAGACGCTGCTCGCCGCCGGCCGGGCGGCTTCCGCGCAGTACAAGGACGCGCGCGCCATCGAGCACATCTACCCGCTCATCCGCACGGAAAAGCAGGTGGCGAAGGTGTTCGAGGACATCGAGGAGGAGCCGGGCATCATCCTTTATACGGTCGTCGACCAGAAGCTGGCGCGCGGCATCGACGAGCGCTGCGCCACCATGGGCCTGCCCTGTGTCTCTGTGCTGGAGCCGGTGCTGACCGTGTTCCAGTCCTATCTCGGCACGCCGGCCGGCCGGCGCGTCGGCGCCCAGCATGTTCTCGACGCCGAATATTTCCGCCGCATCGATGCGCTCAACTTCACCATGGAACATGACGACGGTCAGCTGCCGGCCAACATGGACGATGCCGATATCGTGCTGGTCGGCATCTCGCGCACGTCGAAGACGCCGACCAGCATCTACCTCGCCAATCGCGGCATCAAGACCGCCAACATTCCGATCGTGCTCGGCGTGCCGGTGCCGGAAAGCCTGGTCAACGCCAAGCGGCCGCTGATCGTCGGGCTGATCGCCACCGCCGAGCGCATCTCGCATGTCCGCCAGAACCGCGTTCTCGGCAACAGCAGTTCCTACGAGGCAACTGATTATGTGGACCGTGCCGCCATCACCGAAGAACTCGCCTATGCCCGCCAGATCTGCACGCGGCATGGCTGGCCGATGATCGATGTCAGCCGCCGCTCGATCGAAGAAACGGCGGCGGCGATCGTTGCCCTGAGGGGGAAGAATAGATAATTGGAACCGTGCAGCGCGTCGCCAACACCCACCGCCGCGAAGCTCGAAGGTCACGGCATGGATCCTAGGGTCTCCGCCGCGTCGCTGCGCTCCTTGCTTCGCCCTAGGATGACGAAGAGAGGATCGTCTCTGCCAATCTCCAACGTTGGTCATTGGCCATTGAACCATCGCGCCTTCGTCATCCTAGGGCGGCGCAGTCGCGAAGCGACGTCGCGGAGACCCTAGGATCCATGCCGTTACAGTGGCCGACGGGCGCATCGGTTTTTCTACTTGGATTCACATCTCGACGGAAACTGGACGGGTAATCGGGCGCACAAACCATGACAGAGAAAATCATCCTCGCTTCGGGCAGCCCGTTCCGCAAGGCGATGCTCGTCAATGCCGGCGTCGACGTCGAGGCGGTTCCGGCCGAAGTCGACGAGCGCGCGCTCGAGGCGCCCCTGCAGGGCAGCGGCGTCTCCCCCGAGGACGTCGCCCTGGTTCTGGCCGAGGCCAAGGCCACCGAGGTAAGCGCGCGCAAGCCTGGCGCGCTGGTGCTCGGCTGCGACCAGACGCTGTCGCTCGGCGACGAAGTGTTCCACAAGCCGGCCGACATGGAAGGCGCGCGCCGTCATCTCCTGGCGCTGTCGGGAAAGACCCATCAGCTGAACAGCGCCGCCGTGCTGGTCCGCGACGGCGCGGTGCTGTGGCGGCATGTCGGCATCGCCAGCCTGACCATGCGCAAGCTCGACCCGGCCTTCATCGGCCGCCATCTCGCCCGCGTCGGTTCCAAAGCGTTGTCCAGTGTCGGCGCCTATCAGGTCGAAGGCGAAGGCATCCAGCTGTTCGACAAGATCGAAGGCGATCATTTCACCATTGTCGGCCTGCCATTGTTGCCGCTGCTGGCCGAACTGCGCGCGCTGGGAGCGATCGATGGCTGAAGCGACGAAAAAGGCCTTCGTCACTGGCCACCCGATCAGGCATTCGCGCTCGCCGAAGATCCACGGCCATTGGCTGGCGAAACACGGCATTGACGGCAGCTATGAGGCGATCGACGTGGCGCCGCAAGATTTTCCCGAATTCCTGGCGACGCTTTGGAAACATGGCTATCGAGGCGGCAATGTCACCATTCCGCACAAGGAGGTCGCCTTCGCGCAGGTCGCCCGCCGCGATGACGCCGCCGAGCAGATCGGCGCCGTCAACACGCTTTGGTTCGAGGACGGCACCTTGTGGGGCGGCAACACCGATGGCCACGGCTTCGCCGCCAATCTGGATGACCATGCACCGGGCTGGGCGACCAACGGTCCAGCGGTGGTGCTTGGCGCCGGCGGCGCGTCGCGCGCGGTCATCCATGCGCTGAAGCAGCGTGGCGTCGGCGATATCCGCATCGTCAACCGGACGCTGGCGCGGGCACAGGAATTGTGCGATCGCTTCGGCGCCGGCGTTACCGCCCATGGCCCGGAGGCGACGAACGAACTGCTGACGGGGGCCGGTCTGCTGATCAACGCCACGGCGCTCGGTATGCATGGCAATGAAGGCCTGTCCGCCGATCCGTCCAGACTGCCCGACCAGGCGATCGTCACCGACATTGTCTACGTGCCCCTGGAGACGCCGCTGCTTGCCGCGGCTCGAGCGCGCGGCCTGAGGACCGTCGATGGTCTTGGCATGCTGCTCCATCAGGCCGCGCCCGGCTTCGAACGCTGGTTCGGCATCAGGCCGCAGGTTACGGCTGAGCTGCGTGCGCTCATCGTCGCCGACCTGGTGCCGAAGGCATGATCGTGCTCGGCCTCACCGGCTCGATCGGCATGGGCAAGTCGACGACGGCGAAGATGTTCGCCGAGGCCGGCGTGCCGGTTCACGATTCCGACGAGGCGGTGCACCGCCTCTATGCCGGCAAGGCCGCGCCGCTGGTCGAGGCGGCCTTTCCCGGCACCACTATTTCCGGTGTGGTCGATCGCACGGAGCTGGCCCGGCGGGTGCTCGGCGATGCCGCCGCGCTGAAGCGGCTCGAGGCCATCATCCATCCGCTGGTGCGCGCCGATGCCGATGCCTTCCTGGCCGGCATCGCGCCGCCGGCGTACCGCTGGCGGTCCTCGACATCCCGTTGCTGTTCGAAACCGGCGGCCGCGACCGCGTCGACAAGGTCGTCGTCGTCACCGCTTCGGCCGAGATCCAGCGCGCCCGCGTGCTGGCCCGGCCGGGCATGAGCGAAGAAAAACTGGCGTCGATCCTGGCCAAGCAGGTTCCCGACGCCGAGAAGCGCCGGCTTGCCGATTTCATCATCGACACGGGACAAGGTCTCGAGGCGGCTCGCGCTGCCGTCAAAGCCATCGTTGCGGAACTCTCCGGGAATAGGGGTGGCGAGGCCAACTCCTGATGGGGATGGCTTCCGGCCCAAATAGTTTTGTGAGGTGGACTATTTTCAGTTCAGGACGGTGATTAGTAACAGACCTCACTCTAGCGGAGGCTCATCATGACCACTTACAAAGATATCCAAGAGCATGTTCGACGGACTCGTTCCTTCGTCCCGAAAACGTGTTGGATTGCACACGTCTTGTCCGATTTCGGACTCACCAACCGTCAAGCTCCGAACAGGTTCGATCCGAAATCCAGGCGACATCCATGCCCGCCGGAAAAGCGTAATGCTCTTGAAGCGGCCATGCGAGAAATCGGCGTTTTGCCTTCATAGATTTCTATCTTACCCACCATTCTCTGAGGCCTGCTGGCGGCGCCCTATTGCCATTTTGTTCCGGTGTATGATTCTGCTCCTTAGGAGCAGACTGATTCGATGCGCGAGATCATCTTCGACACGGAAACCACTGGCCTCGATTCGCGCGACGACCGCGTGATCGAGCTTGGCGGCGTCGAGCTGGTCAACCGCTTCCCGACCGGCCGCACCTTCCACCACTATATCAATCCGCAAGGCCGCCCGATCCACGCTGAAGCGCAGGCCGTGCACGGCATCAGCGCGGCGGACCTCGTCGGCAAGCCGACCTTTGCCGAGATTGCCGAGGAGTGGCTGGCCTTCATCGACGGCGCCAAGCTGGTTGCCCACAACGCCACCTTCGACATCGGCTTCCTCAATGTCGAATTCGGCCGGCTGGGCCACCCGGTCATCGACAACGGTCTTGTCGTCGACACGCTGGCGCTGGCGCGCCGCAAGCATCCGATGGGCCCCAATTCGCTCGACGCGCTCTGCCGGCGCTACGGCATCGACAACACAAGGCGCACCAAGCATGGCGCCCTGCTCGATTCCGAACTGCTGGCCGAGGTCTATATCGAGCTGATCGGCGGCAAGCAGGCGGCGCTCGTCCTCGACAGCGCAACCGCCCCCGCCCAGGGCAGGGAGAATGTCCGCCAGATCGAAATCACGATAAGCCAACGCCCGGCGCCATTGCCATCCCGCCTGACCGACGCCGAGCGCGACGCCCACGCCGGCATGGTCGCCGCGCTGGGCGAAAAAGCGCTTTGGCTGAAGGTTGCGGCTGGCTGATTTCCGCCGCAGCGACCCGCCGACATCTCAAACAAAAAACCCGGCGCGAGGCCGGGTTTTTCGGAAATTCTGCAAGGCAGGATCAGCTCACCTTGACCTTGGTGGCGGCCTGGTCCTCGGCCAGCTTCTGCTGGAACATCTGCGCGAAATCGATCGGGTCGAGCATCAGCGGCGGGAAGCCGCCATTGCGCGTCGCCTCGGCAATGATCTGCCCGGCGAACGGGAACAGCAGGCGCGGGCACTCGATGAACAGGATCGGCAGCATGTGTTCCTGCGGGAAGCCGCTGATCGCGAACACGCCGCCATAGACCAGCTCGACATTGAACAGCACTTCCTGGTCGAAGGAAGCCTTCGCGTTCAGCGTCAGGTTGACGTCGAACTGCTTGTCGGAGAGCGGATTGGCGTTGACGTTGACGTTGATGGCGATGCCGGGCGCCTTGTCGCGGCCGCGCAGCGAATTCGGCGCGCCGGGGCTTTCGAAGGAGAGATCCTTCACATACTGGGCCAGAACGTTGAGCGACGGCTGTGCCGCATTGCCGTTTCCGTTGGCTGCGCCGACCGGCGCGTCATCTTTGCTGGCCATGAGCCGTTGTCCTTTTGCCTGGGCAGCATCGCTGACCGAATTGAAATCGGGCGTTCGCTACCATGGTCGGCATGACAAGACAAGGTTTGCAGCCTTGCTTGTGGCGACCCGGGAAGGCCGCTGCCTCAATCGTCCTTCAGGCGCCGCCACGGCGAGTTGTGGTCGGGACCGCGTTTCAAATCGTCCTCGCGCGAATAATCGCCGTCGCCGAGATCGATGACCCTGTCGCGCGGCCGGCCGCCAAAGCCCCCGCTGGTAAAATTGGTGGCCACGACGATGCGGCCCTTGAACCTGCGCCAGGCAAGGTCGCGCACCGGCGGCAGGAACAGGAGCAGGCCGATAATATCCGTGATGAAGCCGGGGATGATCAAAAAGATCGACGCGACCACGATCATGGCGCCATGGGCAAGCTGGCGGCTGGGGTCGCGGCCGGCATCCATCTCGGCGCGGATCCGGGTCATGACGCCGAAACCCTGGTGTCTCAAGAGCAGCACGCCGGCGATGCTCGACGCCAGCACCAGCCCGACTGTCGCCAGCGCGCCGATCTCGCGGCCGACGACCACGAAGCCGGCGATTTCCAGAAGCGGAAGCGCGAGGAGAAAAAGAGGAAGGAATGAAATACGCAAGTCTTGCCAACCCTTCCGATCGTCAGGCCGTTCAATGTTTCGGCCGCTGGCGAGCAATCGCCGCTGGCACTGGGCCTGTTAGATAGGTATGCCTGCCTTTGATTTGAATGATTGCGCCTTGCGTTCTATATGCTTTGAATGTTGAACGCTATGCGACCGCGGCTCCTTGGCCGGACGGTCCGGCCAAAAGGCAGGGATTGATTGGCGGAAGATATGGGATTCTTCGACTTCGGCACGATTTTCTTCCTGATTGCGGCGGTGGTCATCTTTTTCCAGCTGCGCAATGTGCTGGGCCGTCGTACCGGCAGTGAACGGCCGCCCTTCGACCCCTATACCGCGGCCCGCGGCGGCGACAAGGATGCCGCTCAGAAATCCGAAAATGTCGTTTCGCTGCCGCGCAAGCGGTTGCCGGGTGAGCCGGCGGCCGACACCTACGCGGCGATCGACGCCTTCGCCAAGCCTGACAGCGACCTCAACAAGGGCCTGCGCACGATCAAGGACAACGACCCGTCCTTCGATCCCAAGGGCTTCGTCGACGGCGCCAAGATGGCCTACGAGATGATCGTCATGGCCTATGCCGACGGCGATCGCAAGACCCTGAAGAACCTGTTGTCGCGCGAGGTCTATGACGGCTTTGTCGCCGCCATTGGCGAACGCGAGGCCAAGTCGGAAAAGATCCAGTCTTCCTTCGTCGGCATCGACAAGGCCGACATCGTTTCGGCCGAGATGAAGGGTGGCGAGGCCCATGTCACGTTGCGCATCATCAGCGAGCTGATCTCGGCGACCCGCGACAAGGCCGGCGCCGTCATCGACGGCGACCCGGAAACCGTCGCCGAGGTCAAGGACGTCTGGACCTTCGCCCGCGACACGCGTTCGCGCGATCCGAACTGGAAGCTGGTCGCCACCGAGGAAGAAGACTGAGCCCCGATGCATGTCGCCCAAAAGTGCGAAGCGGTCTTGGGGCAACGACAGGCATCAAACCCAGGATCCGAAGCGCGTCGCATGGCCCTCTTCAAGCACGACGCGCTTTAGTCGAAGGCGGGCTCCGGTGTCGCTGTCGCCTCTCCTTGTCGGAAAATCGTTTGAGGATCTCCCCGGCTGGGGCGAAGACGACCATCTCGCGGCCTTCGCGGCCTTCCGCCGCTCCGCCTTTCATGTCCTGACTAAACCCTATCGCACCGGGTCGCTCGGTATCGATTTCAACGCCTTCGCTGACGCCTACACCGAGGCCCGCACTGTTTCGCCGGCGAATCGGTCGCAGGCCCGTGCCTTCTTCGAGCGCCATTTCATTCCGGCGCATGTCCGCGCCGAGAACGGCGGCCCAGGCCTCGTCACCGGCTTCTACGAGCCCGAAATCGAGGCGTCGGCGGCGCAAACCCGGCACTTCTGCGTGCCGCTGCTGTCGCGTCCGGCCGATCTCGTCGATATCGACGACGCCAACCGGCCGCCCGGCATGGACCCCTATCTCGCTTTTGCGCGCCAGACGCCGGACGGGCCGGTCGAATATCCCGACCGTGGCGAGATCGAGCGCGGCGCGCTCGCGGGCAAGGGGCTGGAAATCGCCTGGCTAGCCGACAAGGTCGATGCCTTCTTCATTCACGTGCAGGGGGCGGCGCGGCTGAACATGACCGATGGCCGGCTTCGCCGCGTCACCTACGCGGCCAAATCCGGCCAGCGCTTCACCGGGCCGGGCAAGATCCTGAGCGAGATTGGCGAGATCCCGCTCGAGAAGGTGACGATGCAGTCGATCCGCGCCTGGTTCAAGGCGCATCCCGGCCGCGTCGACGAAATCCTCTGGCGCAACCGCTCCTATATCTTCTTCCGCGAGGCGGATGTCGACGATGCGACGCTCGGTCCGATCGCCGCCGCCAAGGTGCCGCTGACGCCGGGCCGCTCCGTCGCCGTCGACCGCCTGCTGCACACATTCGGTACGCCGTTCCATATCGACGCTCCGTCGCTGACCGCTTTCGACGGAAAACCGTTCCGGCGCCTGATGATCGCGCAGGACACCGGCTCGGCCATAACCGGGCCGGCGCGGGGCGACCTGTTCGCCGGTTCGGGCGACGCGGCCGGCGAGATCGCCGGCGTGGTGCGCAATGCGGCGGACTTTCACGCGCTGGTGCCGCGCGCGCTCGTTTCGGGTTCGAATCGATGACCCGGCGCCCAGACAGGGTGAGCGAAGCCAAGCTAAGCGAGGACGACCGGGTTCTGTGGAACCTGGTGGCGCGCACGGCCAAGCCGCTGAAGGGCAGGACAGCCGTCGACATTCCCGACATCGGCGCCGAGCCCAGGCCTGCGCCGCCGCAACCAGCGCCGCTCGCCGGCGCTCCGGCCGGCGCGGCGAAGCCGAAGGCACAACATGTCGCGCACGCGCTCGATGAGCCGACGCTGGACAAACTGTCGAAAGGCCGGCTGCCGATCGAGGGCCGCGTCGACCTGCACGGCCTGACCCAGGACGAAGCCTATTCGCTGCTGTTTTCGTTCCTGCACCGCGCGCATGCCGGCGGCATCCGCTATGTGCTGGTCATCACCGGCAAGGGCTCATCCTCGGGCGGCGACGGGGTGTTGCGGCGCGCGGTCCCCGCCTGGCTGTCGACGCCGGCCTTCCGGCCGCTGGTCTCCAGCCACGACCATGCCGCGCGCAACCATGGCGGCTCGGGCGCGCTCTATGTCCGCTTGCGGCGGGTGCGGTCATGACCCCCTTCGGCGAGAAGCTGCGCGCGCTGCGCAGCGAACGTGGTGTCAACCAGAAGGACATGGCGGCGGCGATCGGCGTCAGCGCGGCCTATCTGTCGGCGCTGGAACATGGCCGGCGCGGTGCGCCGACCTGGACGCTGATTCAGAAGATCATCGGCTATTTCAACATCATCTGGGATGACGCCGAGGAACTGGCACGGCTGGCCGAGGCCTCGCACCCGCGTGTGAAGCTCGACACGTCGGGTCTGAATCCCGCCGCCACCGAGCTTGCCAATCTGTTGGCCGAGAACATCGAAAAACTTGACGAGGCCGAACTTCGCCGCATCACCGCGTCGATCCGCGCGGCGCTGGGTCGGCGGCCGTAGCCCAGGCGATTTGCGCCAGACGGCGCGAGTTCTGCTGCTGGCGCCGGCGTCCGCTTCACCTGAAGAGCCCGCCGGCGGTCAGCAGCGATGAGATCACGGCTTGCCGGCCGCGCCGCCCTTGTTTCCGCCGCCATTGGTGCTGGGGCCACCATTGTCGTGATGGTCGCGGCCACCGTTTCCACCGCCCAGGCAGTCCGATGCGCCGGCGGCGCTGCAGCAGCGACCGCTCCACAGATCATTGAGCGTGGTCTTGGCGCAGCTCGTGACGGTCTGGTCAGCCAGAGCGGATCCGGTCAGGGCCGACACGGCCGCGGCAGCGAGAAGGGCATTCCGCAGAAAAGCAGTCATCTGAAGTCTCCATGGTTGAGTTTCTGTCGTCCACGGCTGTGTGTCGCCGGGCGAACGGAAATGGTTCATGGAGAAATGCGAAAATTTGTCGAAAGGCGGCGCGATGCGCGGCTGATGCAGCTGCGACCGCCTTGGATCAGGAGGCCGTCATTGCGTTCGCCATCCTCGGGCGGAACGTCCAGTCCGCTACTGGACCGCGCCGACCAGCACCTGCTGGCCGCCCCGGATCGAGACCCAGCGACCGGTGTTGTCGATCGCCTGCCGTTTGAGGAAGCGATAACCGGTCTGGTCCCACGGCTTGACCTTGTCGGTCAGATTGTCGAGCACGTAGTCGCCCTTGTCGGTGCGCACCGTCAGCACCGCGTGGCCCTCGCCGTCGGGCTTGCGCACCACGGTGATCAGCAGATCGGCAAGCGAGATGCTCATGCGCGAAAGCTCGCGTCGCTTTTCCAGCACATAGTCTTCGCAGTCGCCGACGCCCTTGTCGGGATAGGCCCAGACCTCGTCCTTGCCGTAGATTTCCATGTCGCTCATCGGCTTGACGGCGGCGTTGACCTTGGCGCTGACGCTGATCAGCTTGCGCATCAGCCCATCGGTCATCGGGGTGGGCGCGAGGTTGGTCGGGCGGATCGAGCATTCGCCCGGATTGAGCCTGCAGAAATCATAGTGGCCAATCGGCTGCGAGGTCAGTCCCCCCGTCACCATTGCTCCAGCCGCCAAAGCCGGTGCCACCCAGCCTCCCGTTGCTGCCAGCCCGGCCAACACGCACAAGCGCAGCCTTCGTGCCATAGGTGAGGAAATCATTGTCCCCGCTCGCCCTTTGTTATTAACGAAAGGTTAAGGGCGATTGACAGTCCGTGTCAATTACGACGACGGGCGGATTAGCAGCATGGTTACCCGAGCGGCAGGACAGCGTCTATTGTGCAACAGAATCGGCCGCCACCCTCATTCTGGCGGCCAATCGGCGTGGATTGTCGCTGCCGTACTTAGAACGCGTGGGCTTGAACCGCGTCAGTCGGCGCGGTTTAAGCCTTTTGTACTACGAGCCATTGTCCCGCATGACCGCGCACCGTGGCACAGGCCCGTGGGCATTATTTCTTGGCGGTGCGGACCAGCTTCGGTTTCACCGCAACGCGGTTCTGTCGGCCATAGCTGGTGATGAAGTCGACGATGCGCGGCACGATTTCGGAGCGGAAGCGCGAGCCGTTGAACACGCCGTAATGGCCGACCGCCGGCTGCATGTAGTGGGCGTGCCTGTCGGCGGGGATGTTGGGGCACAGATCATGTGCCGCCTTGGTCTGGCCAAGGCCGGAAATGTCGTCATTCTCGCCCTCGACCGTGAACAGCGCGACATTGCGGATCTCCGACGGGTCGATCCTGGTGCCGCGATGCGTCATCTCGCCCTTCGGCAAGGCATGGCGCACGAAGACGGTGTCGACGGTCTGCAGGTAGAACTCCGCCGTCAGATCCATCACCGCCAGGTATTCGTCATAGAAATCGCGGTGCTTCTCGGCATTGTCGCCATCATGCTTCACCAGGTGCATGAAGAAGTCCTTGTGGGCGATGATGTGACGGTCGAGGTTCATGCTCATGAAGCCGGAAAGCTGCAGGAAGCCCGGATAGACCTCACGGCCGAAACCAGGCACCGGCCACGGCGCGTTCATGATGACGTTGTCGCGGAACCAGTCGATGCCCTTTTCCTCGGCCAGAAGGTTCACCGCGGTCGGGTTGCGGCGGGTGTCGATCGGTCCGCCCATCAAGGTCATCGTCGAGGGAACGAAGGGGTCGCCGCGCGTTTCCATCAGCGCAACGGCGGCAAGCACCGGCACGGAAGGCTGGCACACAGCCATCACATGCGTGTCGGGCCCCAGCGTGTGCAGCATGTCGATGATGTAGTCGATGTAGTCGTCGAGATCGAAACTGCCATCCGCCAGCGGCACCATGCGGGCATCGACCCAGTCGGTGATATACACGTCGGCATGGGGCAGCATCGCCTCGGCCGTGCCGCGCAGCAGCGTCGCGTAGTGGCCGGACATCGGCGCCACGATCAGCAGCTTCGGATCCGGCCGGCGCCCGGCTGGCAGTGCGCGTTCGAAGCGGACGAGATTGCAGAACGACCGCGACCAGACGGTCTTTTCGGTGACCTCGACGCTCTTCCAGTCGACCACCGTCTTGTCGAGGCCGAACGTCGGCTTGCCGTAGCGGCGCGTCGTCCGCTCGAACAATTCGGCGGTCGCCGCGATCGAACGGCCCCAGGCTGTATGGGAAACCGGATTGAGCGGATTGGAGTAGAACATCCGCACCGCGTCGGCGTAGAGGCGCGCGGGCTGCATGGCGGCGTGGTTCATTTCATAGAGCTGGTAGAACATCGAGAACCCCGCTGCTGCTGCCGACCGAAGGGACGACGAGCAGCGCCGAGCCCTGGATATCTCGCGGCGAGGTTAACAACTAATTGTTGCGATGCAATACGTCACGTTGCGTGACCAATGGTTCTTTCGTCCAAAGCGTTGAAAAACCGCCTCGAACGGCGCAGCCGGCTCAATGTGCATTGCGAAGTGTATAGGAAATGTGTCCGACCTTCGCGCCGGACACACGCGACATCAGACGCGCGCCATGCAGACGGCGGTGTGGCCCGAGCCGATGAAGCCGAGTTGGCCGGCGGCACCCTTCGACAGGTCCAGCACGCGCCCCTTGATGAACGGGCCGCGATCGTTGATGCGGACGACGACGCTGCGGCCGTTGTTCTGGTTGGTCACCCGAAGCTTGGTGCCGAAAGGCAGGGTGCGGTGGGCGGCGGTCAAAGCCGAAGGATTCATGCGCTCACCCGATGCGGTCCTGGAATGCAGGGCATACCACGAAGCGCGGCCGCACTGGCCGGCGGCGGCGGTTGCCGAAGAGGCGGAGGCGCCGACCATCAGGCCAGCAGCGATCGTTACCGCGACAAGCGCGGTCTGTTTTGTGTTCTTCATTTTTTGGGGATGACTCCGTTTTTGACAGACCCCAGCCGTTAGGTAGCGAATAAGGCGGGAAATGCGGCAATCATCTGGCGGTTCCGTGGCGAAGGCACACGTTTGGAGTCGCTGGGTAACAGTCTGTTAGTGATATTCCGGGGCGCGATGATCAATTCATCATGATCTTCGTGCCGATATCCGAGATTTGTTTGACAAGATCGGGCGCTGATATCCAAGTAGAAGTCGGCGTGATCGAGCCGCTTCCTTTGGCTCTTTCATCGCGGCGATGACACCGCAATAGATCGACTTGGGAAGGGATATCGGACAGTGAGACTGACCAAAAATCTGCTGGCCTTGATCGTTCTTGCCCTCGGCGCGCTATGGTCGCTGCAAGGCATCGGCGTTGTCGGCGGAAGCTTCATGACCGGCCAGTCGCAATGGCTCTATGTCGGCATCGTCACCATGCTGGTCGGCCTTGCCGGGCTGGCGTGGGCGAACCGCTCGCGCAACTGACACATCGAATACAGGCCCGCCACGGCCGGCATCCCCAAGGAAACGTATCAGGACCGGATGCCGGTTTGAACGTGCGATCTGGCGCGGAGAACCGCCAAGCTAGCGTCGACATCCTTGGCGGGTTTTGCAGGTCACCATAGCCAGCAATTTGGCGATCCTTCATCCGATACCGTTGGAAGCAGGTCCGCAAGAGGAGGCTAATAAGGTATTATCTTCGGATTCGCCGAGTGTTGCACCAAGCGAATTATGCTCCCGCCAGATGGGGTTGCGTCGGGCTGTTCGATCTTGATTTATTTGCGCCAAAAGAGGATATTTATTCTGGCTAGCACGCATATATTAAGCAGAGCGCATATTTATATATTGTATTGACGCATCGCTGTCCTCAGCCGAATTCCGAAGGAGCACGTGAAGAGGATCACTTGATGGTCGACCTGGTGAAATTGGCATTGAAAGTGGCGGTGGTCGCCTTGGCGATTGTGCTCGGCGATGTTCGCACCCAGGCTGCCGATCTTGTTATTGCGATGCCGAACTGGTCGTCGGGCCAGGCCACGGCCAACATCCTGAAGGTGAGCCTCAAGAAGGAGTTCGGGATTGATGCGGATGTGGTGGAGATGGGCACTCTAATCGCATTCGCCGGCCTCGACTCCGGCCAGGTCGACATCCATCCGGAAGTCTGGCTGCCCAACCTCGACAACCTCGTCAAGAAGTATGTCACCGATGCCGGTACGGTCGCGATCGGCCCGATCGGCGTTCCGGCCTGGCAAGGCATCTGCGCCAACAGGACAGCAGCCGACAAATACGGCTTCAAGGACATTTCCGACCTCAGTGATCCGAAGAAGACCGAAGCGCTCGACACGGACGGGGACGGCAAGGGTGAGATGTGGATCGGCGCCGAGACATGGTCTTCGACCACAATCGAGCGCATCCGCGCCAACAGCTACGGCTATGCCAAGAACCTGACGCTGCTCGAGATGCCGGAAGATGTGGGCATGGCGGCTGTCGATGCGGCGGAGGCGGCGGATCGACCGATGGTCTTCGCTTGCTACGCGCCCCATGTGGTTTTCAAATTGCACGACATCGTCCGCCTGACCGAACCGCCATATGATGCCGCCAAATGGAAGATCGTGCTGCCGACGGAGGACCCACAGTGGCTTTCGAAATCGAACGCCGCCGTTGCCTGGGATACGGCTCACTACCACATCGCCTACGCGACTTCGCTGCGTAAGAAACATCCGGAGGTGGTTCGCTTCCTGGAGCACGTCGACTTCAAGCCGGAAGAGGCGATCGACATGAGCTATGCGCTCCAGGTCGAGCGGCAGCCGCCCTATGCCTACGGCGAGCAATGGGTGGCCAGGAACGAGGCGCGCGTCGAAGGGTGGGCCAAGCAATGACCAGGCTCTCGAAGACAAGGTCCGGCGCGGACAAACGGGCGAGGGGGACTGACGGCGGGCATGCGGCAGGCCTCGCGGTTATGCTGGCGCTGGGGTTGGTTTTTTCCACCGCCGTGTCCCTTGCCGCGGGAACGCAGGTCTACGATCCCAAGACGCGGCAATGGACGGATTACAATCGCACCAAGGCCTACCGGTATTACAAGCTTCACAAGCAGGTGCCGGAACCTTTTCGGCCGCAGGTGGTCAAGTTCCGGACCGCGGAGCAGCCCGGCACCATCATCATCGATGGCAACCAGCATTTCCTCTATCTCGTTCAGCCTGGCCAGCAGGCGATCCGCTACGGCATCGGGGTCGGCAAGGACGGCTTCGGATGGGCAGGCATCGTCAAGATTGGCCGCATGGCGGAATGGCCGACCTGGACGCCGCCTGCCGAAATGGTTGCCCGCGACCCCAATGCCCGCCCGTGGGCCAACGGCATGCCTGGCGGCCCCGACAATCCACTCGGCGCACGAGCGCTTTATCTCTACGAAGGCGACCACGACACGATCTACCGCATCCATGGCACGCCTGAACCCTGGACGATCGGTCTGGACGTGTCCTCCGGATGCATCCGCATGAACAATGGCGACATCATCGACCTGCATTCACGCGTCAAGGTCGGGGCGAAGGTCATCGTATTGATGCAGGGTGCTGCCCTCTACAAGGGCGTCTGATCGAGGACGGGCGTATAATTCGACATAGGGGACAGGACTATGGCCATGATGACCCGCAGGCAGTTCCGGATGAGGCACTGGATCATTCACGGCTCAGCCTCGATTGTCACCGCAATGGTTCTAGGGGCATGCCAAAGCGCCCCGACACCCGACCAGATGTCGAGGACCACGGTCGAAACCGCACCTGCCGATCTTCAGCTTATTTGCGCCGGTGAGGCGGCGAAAGCGAGCGGGGTCGATAGCAGCAAGGCGTTGCCGACCAGTTCGCGCAAGCTCGATTCCAAGAGCTACCAGGTCGAACTCAACGTCGCGGGAAAACCAACGAGTTGCATCGTCGATACCGACGGCAAAGTGGCTTCGGTTCAGCCGGCCTGACGGCCGAGAGCCGAATGCGGTCTGTGCCTCAAAACCTGTCTGCGGCTGAGCAGCCGAGCGCACAGCAGGCTTTTTTGAACAATCAATTCTCACCCAAGCCCAATGCCACGCAAATCCATGCTTCAAACAGCAACGGAATTGACAAGCCGTCCCGCGTGTTCGAGGTTAAGTATAGTATTCTTATCGACATGAGGGAATTGGAGGCGACGATGAGCGAGCACCCCACCACCATGATCGCTCAACGCACGCGCCGCGGCGTCGCGGGAGCCGGCGCGCGAAACGGCAGGCCGGCGGAAACCATTTATCGCCTTGTCGCCGTCGAAATGTAGTTCGGTGCTCTTAATGGCACTAAGGCCGGTTAAAACGGCTACGGCGGCTTGAAAACGAAACAAAATCAACGTTTCTAGGCTTGTAGATAATGTCACTAGAATTTATCTGTGATGACGGCCTGGTCGCGGCGAATTCCCGGAGCGCCAGGTGTTTTGGCGCCGATGGTTCCACACCGTCGCATGACAGAGAAATTTTGATTTCATGCTCACAAAAAAGGGCAAATACGGCCTCAAGGCGCTTGTACACCTCGCGCAATTGCCCGCCGGCCAGCTCGCTTTCGTCAACGACATCGCGACGGGCAACAACATCCCGAAGAAGTTCCTCGACGCCATCCTGGGCGAGCTGCGCAATGCCGGCTTCGTCCAGAGCCGCAAGGGCAAGGATGGCGGCTATCGCCTGGCCCGGCCGGCCGACGAGATCAAGGTCGGCCATGTCGTGCGTGTCCTCGACGGGCCGCTGGCACCCATTCCCTGCGCCAGCCGCACCCAGTACCAGCGCTGTGAAGACTGCAACGAGGCGACATGCCAAGTCCGACATCTGATGCTCGAGGTCCGGCAGGCGATCGCCGAGGTACTCGATCAGCGCAGCCTCGCCGAAATGCGCGATATCGCGAGCGACGACCTTGCGGTCCTGGCGAAACTCCAGGCCTGACGCCGGCGCTTCTCACAAGGCGTTGCTGCGCATGACCGGGCGCGCGAACTCCATCATCATTGTCGGCGGCGGCGCCAGCGGCGTCGTGCTGGCCGCGCATCTGCTGAAATCGCCCAATCCCGATCTGCGCGTCACGCTGATCGAAAAACGCCCGCATTTCGGCCAGGGCATCGCCTATTCGACGCTGCTCTCGGCGCATGTTCTCAATGTCAGCGCCGCCGGTATGAGCGCCTATGCCGACGATCCCGGCAATTTCTGGCGCTGGCTGCAGGGGCGTAGCCTGGTAGACCGGGAGCAGACGCCACAGACACCCTTTTACGCGCCGCGCAGCATCTATGCCCGCTATCTCGGCGAGCTGCTCGACGAGCTCGAAGCGCGCGAGCAGCCGACCGGACGGCTGCGCCTGATCCATGAAGAGAGCCTGTCGATCACGCCGACCGCCTCCGGCGTCGAGGTGGCGCTCGCCAACGGCACCAGCGTCGTCGCCCATCTGGCCATACTCGCCACCGGCCATGACGAACAGCCGGCGCAAGGCCATGCGATCCGCATGGGCTCGGAGGCCGACACGGCGCTGCCCCCCGACAGCCGCGTCATGGTGCTGGGCACCGGCCTCAGCATGGTCGACGCGTTCCTGGCACTGGAACAGCGGGGCTATAGGGGGCAGATTATCGCCGTTTCCCGGCGCGGCCTGCTGCCCTCGCCGCACCGCAAGGGCAATCCGATCAAGCTCGATGTCGCCGACATTCCGCTCGGCACCCAGCTTTCCTATTTCGTCGGCTGGTTCCGTGACCTGATCAGGGAAAACCAGAAGGCCGGCATCGACTGGCGCGACGTCGTCGACGGCCTGCGGCCGTTCAACCAGAAGATCTGGCAGAACTGGCCGTCCTCCGCCAAGCGCCGCTTCGTCGAGCACACCAAGGCCTGGTGGGATATTCACCGCCATCGCATGGCGCCCGAAGTCTACGCCCGCGTGACCGAGGCGGTGCAGTCGGGCCGCATCCGCCTGGTTGCCGGGCGTGTCGTCGGCATCACCGCGGCTGACGGGTTCACCGTGGAGGTCCAGTCGCGCCACACGCAGCGCCTCGAGACATTCGACGTCGCCCGCATCTATGATTGCTCCGGTATCGTCAGGGACATCTCGACCTCGTCGAACAGCGTGGTGCGCTCGCTGGTCGACCGCGGCCTGGCCCGGCCGGATCCGCTGCGCATCGGGCTCGATGTGTCGGCCAATTGCGAAATCATCGCCGGCGACGGGACCGCTTCGGCCAAGATCCTGGCGGTCGGCCCGCTGACGCGCGGCACCTTCTTCGAGATCGACGCCATTCCGGATATTCGCGTGCAGTGCGCGCGGCTGAGCAAGCAGCTTCTCGGTTGAGTTCGCCGCCATGCG
Source organism: Mesorhizobium sp. RCAM 05099 (assembly GCF_059683685.1). Classification (NCBI taxonomy): domain Bacteria; kingdom Pseudomonadati; phylum Pseudomonadota; class Alphaproteobacteria; order Hyphomicrobiales; family Phyllobacteriaceae; genus Mesorhizobium; species Mesorhizobium sp. RCAM 05099. The sequence goes on along the minus strand of NZ_CM185035.1, from coordinate 613,745 downwards.
TCGTCATCCTCGGGCTTGACCGAGGATCCATCCCGCGACATCCGACGAAGAATGCAGCGGCTCAGAACGGCACTTCTATCCGCCGCGAAGAGATACGCGATTTTGGTCCGCCTTAGCGTGTCATGAAAGTCGCGGCACGGATCCTGGGGTCTGCGCTGCGTCGCTACGCTCCTTGCTCCGCCCCAGGATGACGAAAGCGGCGAGGCCTCGACCAATCGCGAAGCTGTGCGCTGCCGCCGTGTGCTCCCTCCGCGCGGCAAAACCCGGAATTTCATTCCGCATCTGGCTGGTTGATTGGTACGATCTATCTTCTTTCCGACTGTAAAGGACTGGAAAAGAGGATACGCTGCCGCTCAGAGCCGGATGATTTCAGGTCGAAGCGACCCGAAATCTGAATCCGGCTCTAAATCAAATAGATAGAGCATGATGTCGTCCGAAAACCGCTCACACTTTTCGGCATCATGCGACCCGAGGCGGTCGCTTGATCATGGAGCATCGATATGAGCGAGCACAAGATCGCCGCACCCGAGAGCGCGTCGTCCCGCCTGCGTCCACCCTATAAGTCGGTTCTCGACCTGATCGGCCAGACGCCGGTGGTCGAGCTGACCAAGTTCGACACCGGCAAGTGCCGGCTGTTCATCAAGCTCGAGAGCCAGAACCCCGGCGGCTCGATCAAGGACCGCATCGCGCTGTCGATGATCGCGGCCGCCGAGAAGCAAGGCAAGCTCAGGCCAGGCGGCACCATCGTCGAGGCGACCGCCGGCAACACCGGCCTCGGCCTCGCCCAGGTCGGCATCCCCAAGGGCTATCGCATCGTGCTGGTCGTGCCCGACAAGATGTCGCGCGAGAAGATCCAGCACCTGCGCGCGCTCGGCGCCGAGGTGCGCATGACGCGCTCCGACGTCGGCAAGGGCCATGCCGAATATTACCAGGACATGGCCGAGAAGATCGCTGCCGAGGTACCCGGCGCCTTCTATGCCAACCAGTTCGCCAATCCGGCCAACCCGCTGGCGCATGAGACCACCACCGGCCCGGAAATCTTCGCCCAGCTCGACGGCGATGTCGACGCGGTGGTCGTCGGCGTCGGCTCCGGCGGCACGCTGACCGGGCTTGGCCGCTACTTCGCGAAAGTGTCGCCGAAGACCGAGATGGTGCTGGCCGATCCGGTCGGCTCGGTGTTGGCGCCGCTGATCAAGACCGGCAAGATGGAAGAGGCCGGCAGCTGGACCGTGGAAGGCATCGGCGAGGATTTCGTGCCGCCCAATGCCGACCTGTCGCTGGTCAAGAAGGCCTATTCCATATCAGACAAGCAGAGCATGCTGGCGGTCCGCGACCTCCTGTCGAAGGAAGGCATCCTCGCCGGTTCGTCATCGGGCACGCTGCTGTCGGCCGCCTTGCGCTATTGCCGCGAACAGACCGTGCCAAAGCGCGTCGTCACCTTCGTCTGCGACAGCGGCAACAAATATCTGTCGAAGGTGTTCGACGATTTCTGGCTGGCCGAGCAAGGCCTGGCCGAACACGAAGAGCATGGCGACCTGCGCGACCTGGTCATGCGCACGCACCGCACCGGCGACACCGTCTATGTCGGCCCCGACGAAAGCCTGCTCAATGCCTATGGCCGCATGCGCCGCTCCGATGTTTCGCAACTGCCGGTGCTCGACAATGGCAAGCTAGTCGGCATCGTCGACGAAAGCGATATCCTGGCCAAGGTCGACGGTCCCTATGACGGCCGCTGGGAGCGTTTCAACGGCCCGGTGCGCACCGCGATGACCTCCAATTTGCACACGCTGCAGGCCAGCCAGACGCTGGACGCGCTGCTGCCAGTGTTCGACCGCAACGAGGTCGCCATCATCTTCGACGGCGACGAGTTCGTCGGCCTGATAACCCGCATCGACCTGATCAACCATTTGAGGCGCGCACGATGACCAGCAGCACACCGCCATCCGGCCCATCAACAGGCAAGAACCGCCTGGCCTTCTCGACGCGCACCATTCATGGCGGCCAGAGCCACGACCCGCTGACCGGCGCGGTGATGGTGCCGATCTATGCCACATCGACCTATGGCCAGCAGTCGCCCGGCGTGCACAAGGGTTTCGAATATGCCCGCAGCCAGAACCCGACCCGTTTTGCCTTCGAACGCGCCGTGGCCGACCTCGAAAGCGGCTCGGCCGCCTTCGCCTTTGCGTCGGGCCCGGCGTCGATCGCCACCGTGCTCGAGCTGCTCGATTCCGGCGCCCATATCGTCGCCACCGACGACATCTATGGCGGCTCCTTCCGGCTGATGGAGCGGGTGCGCAAGCGCTCGGCCAACCTGCAGGTCTCGTTCGTCGACTTCACCGACCTTGCGGCGGTGGAGGCGGCGATCCGCCCGGAGACGAAACTGCTCTGGGTCGAAACGCCGACCAACCCGTTGCTGCGCATCGTCGACCTCGAAGGCGTCGCGGCACTGGCCGGGCGCAAGGGCGTGCTCACGGTCGCCGACAACACTTTTTGCAGTCCTTACCTGCAGCGGCCGCTGGAGCTTGGCATCGACATCGTCGTCCATTCGACGACCAAGTATCTCAACGGTCATTCCGACATGGTCGGCGGCGTGGCGATAGTCGGCGACAACAAGGATCTGGCCGCCCAGCTGAAATTCCTGCAGAACGCCATCGGCGCTATCTCGGGTCCGTTCGACAGTTTCCTCGCCCTGCGCGGCCTCAAGACATTGGCGCTCAGGATGGAGCGCCATTCGGTCAACGGGCTGAAGATCGCGCAATGGCTGGAAGGCCGCAAGGATGTGCGCCGCGTCTTCTATCCCGGCCTTGCCAGCCACCCGCAGCATGCCATCGCCGTGCAGCAGATGCATGCCTTCGGCGGCATGATCACCGCCGTGCTCGACCGCGACCTCGCCGGCACAAAACGCTTCCTCGAACGCACGCAGCTGTTCACGCTGGCCGAAAGCCTCGGCGGGGTGGAGAGCCTGATCGAGCATCCGGCGCTGATGACGCATGGCTCCATTCCGGCCGAGAAGCGCGCCGAGATCGGCATCTCCGATTCGCTGGTGCGGCTGTCGGCCGGCATCGAGGATGGCGATGATCTGATCGCGGACCTGGAGCAGGCGCTGGGGGGATAGAAAGCATCCTGCTGCTTCCAGGAGATCAACTGTCGATATCGGCGCCGCCCCTCATCCGCCTGCCGGCACCTTCTCCCCGTATAGTGACGGGGAGAAGGGAGAAGCAGCAATGCTGGCGCCTCTCTTGCAACGCTTGCGATTGGCGAAAGCGTCGACAACAGCACCCCTCTCCCCGTCCCTATACGGGGAGAGGATGCCGGCAGGCAGGTGAGGGGCAGCGCCGACATCTGGTGATAGGGATCACCACCAGCCCGGTTGACCCGAAGCCCCGTCTGCCCGAATTGTAGCGCCCCGATCCTCCCGGCTCCGGACGCCATGGCCACGCGCGAACCCCCAAAGCCCACCGAGCCCCTCACCTTCGCGGTGCTGGTGTTCCCCGGCTTTCCGATGATGGCGTTCAGCTCCGTCATCGAGCCGCTGCGCGCCGCCAATGTCCTGGCCAAGCGGCAGTGCTACCGCTGGATCATCGTCGGCGCGACCCAGGGCCCGGTCGAGGCTTCGAACGGCGTCGTCATCCAGCCGGGCTTCTATGCCGAGGACGCGCCGAAGGTCGACCGCATCGTCGTCTGCTCGGGCGGCGATGCCGATCATCTCGTCGCCGAGGATGCGGCGAGCTGGATCCGCCGCAGCCTGCGCAATGGCGCCCATATCGGCGCGGTGGCCGATGCCGCCTTTTTCCTCGCCCGCGCCGGCCTGCTCGACGGCCATGCCTGCACCTTGCACTGGACCAGCCAGGCCGCCTTCACCGAGGCCTTTCCCAACATCGAGCTGCGCCGCGACCTCTACGTCATCGACCGCAAGCGCTTCACCTCGGCCGGCGGCGTCGGCAGCCTCGACATGATGCTGGAGATCATCACCAACGACTACGGCGCCGAGCTTGCTGCCGGCGTCGCCGAATGGTTCGTGCACAGCCCGCTACGATCGAGCGTCGACCGCAAGCTGATGCCGCTGCGCCTGCGCACCGGCGTCCAGAACGAGCTGGTGCTGTCGGCCATCGCCATCATGGAGGATGCGGTCGAGGAGCGGCTCGGCATGGCCGAGCTGACGGCGCGGCTCGGCGTGTCGTCCGACAAGCTCGAACGCTCCTTTCGCTCCGAACTCGCCATCTCGCCCAATGGCTACTACCGGCGGCTGCGGCTGAAACGCGCCGCCGATCTGCTGGCGCATTCCACGCTCGCCGTACGCGACGTGGCGCTGGCCTGCGGCTTTGCCTCGATGTCGAGCTTTGCCCGGGCTTTTCGCGAGGAGCATGGCCATCCGCCGAAACTGGCGCGAAGGCATTAGCTTTCAGATGCTGGCGGGGCAGCGCCCCTCTCTTATTTCCCCAGCGACATTCCGGACAACGCTGGCACGATTATTTCAACATCCCTATGTGATGTTGGGTAGAGGCGGCTGACGGGTTCAAGGCATGAGTAGCTCTCAGATGGAGAAATATGTCTGGGCGTCGATCTTATACTATGTCGTAGTTTTTCTTGGATTTTGGATACTCCTTCTCCCCGCCACCATGCTTGGCTTTTGTTGGGGCCTGCTTGCAGGAACCGGGTACCTCGCGCTTTTCATATTTCTCAACGCGTGGCGGCGCAGACGACATCCGCGAAGCGCCTATCAGGTCGAATTGGCTAAACAGAGATTGGACGACTAATCCCTTGCAGGGCGTGGCTCGTCTTGATCGACTCGGCGGCATTCCGCACAACACACGCGGTTTTCCGCACAATGCCTCGTCGCCGCCTGCGCCATGGTCTGATCTCGCAACCCGACCCAAGGCCAGGCACCCATGAGCATCGTCGTATTCGACCCCGACAGCACCGAAGATGTCGACTTCAAGGACCGCATGCGCCACCCGGCGGCGGCCGATCCGGCCGGCGGCATGTGGCTGTCGGACACCGAGCCGTCCTTCATCGACGCGGATGCCTTGCGCAAGGGCCGGCTGGCCAAGCTGCGCGGCTGGATGCGCGAGGCCGGCTATGGCGGCGTGGTGCTGTTCGACCCTTACAACCAGCGCTACGCCACCGGCTCGCGCAACATGTTCGGCTATTTCCTGCGCAACTCGACCCGCTATTTCTTCATCCCGACCGTCGGCCCGATCGTGCTGTTCGAATACCCGCAGAGCTACCATGTCTCGATGGTGCTCGACACGATCGACGAGGCGCGCCCGTCCAAGCTCGTGTGGTCGTCGGTCTCCGGGCGCGACGACGAGACCGCCGGCCCCTTCGCCGACGAGATCGCCGAACTCTTGAAGCAGCATGGCGGCGGCTCGATGAAGCTCGGGCTCGACCGCTGCAGCCACCTGCAGGCGCTCTCCTTGGAAAAGCGCGGCTGCGAGGTCAAGGATTGCCAGGGCGAGATCCTGGCGGTGCGCGCGGTGAAGACGCCGGAGGAGGTCAAATGCCTGCAGGTGTCGATGGCCGGCGCCGAGGCCGCCGTCTATGCGGTGCGCGAGGCAATCAAGCCCGGCGTCTCCGAAAACGACCTGTTCGCCATTATGTATGGCGAGGTCATCCGCCAGGGCGGCGAGTTCATCGAGACGCGGCTGCTGACCTCCGGCCAGCGCACCAATCCGTGGTTCAACGAAGCCAGCGGCCGCAAGATCCGGCCCGGCGAACTGCTGGCGCTCGATACCGACACCATCGGCTGCTACGGCTATTATTCGGATTTCTCGCGCACCTTCCGCTGCGGCCCGGGCAAGCCGACCGACTATCAGAAATCGCTCTACCGCATGGCGCACGACCAGGTTCAGCACAACATCTCGATCGTCAAACCCGGCATGGCCTTCCGCGAAATCGCCGAAAAGGCGTGGAAGATCCCGGACCGCTTCGTCGACCAGCGCTACACCTCGGTCATGCACGGCGTCGGCATGCATGGCGAGACGCCGTTCATCGCGCACGCCATGGACTACGAGACCTATGGCCGCGACGGTCATATCGTGCCAGGCATGGTGGTGAGCGTCGAAAGCTATATCGGCGAGAAGGGCGGCCGCGAAGGCGTCAAGCTGGAGGACGAGATCCTGATCACCGACACCGGCACCGAACTCTTGTCGCGCTTTCCTTACGAGGATGAGTTTCTGGAGAAACAGATTTGACGCTTGTTCCGCGCTCCCTGGCCACTGTCGCAGCCTCCCATCGCTTCGTCATCTTAGGGCGAAGCAAGGAGCGTAGCGACGCGGCGCAGACCCTAGGATCCATGCCGCGACTTCAACACGCCGCCACGACGCAGAATTCTGCTCCGCAGCACTCTTCGACAAAGGTCACGGCATGGATTCCAGGGTCTCCGCGACGCCGCTTCGCGGCTGCTGCGCCCTGGAATGACGAAGTCGTGGGCGCTTTTCAGCCAATCTCCAGGACCCGCGCCAGCTCGCTGACCGGAACGGCGCTGACCGCGGACCCAGGCGCATCCGCATGAAAACCCCCATCTCCATCAAGCGCGGCACGGTGGCCGCTATCTTCATCGACCTGCAGGAAGAGCACCGGCGGGACAAGCGCTATCTGGTCGAGGGCTTTCCCGGCATCCTCGCCAATGTCCAGCGCCTGCAAGAAGCGGCGCGGCAAAACCATGTGCCGCTCTACCACTGGGCCTACATCGTCGATCTCGACAAACAGGACCGGCCCTTTCATCCGCTCGATGCCGACGGCAAGTCGGCCTTCTCCGACAAGAGCGATCCGTTGACCGAAATCTGCCATGAGGTGGCGCCCCTCGATGGCGAGGCGCTGCTGATCAAGGCCGAGGCCAGCGCCTTCCGCACCGGTCCGGCGGCCGACGGGCTCAAGGCGCGCGGCATCGAATGGCTGGTTATATCAGGCGTGTGGACCGAGGCCTGCATCGACGCGTCGGTCAAGGATGCGGTGGCCAGGGGTTTTCGCGTGCTGCTGGTCAAGGATGCCTGCGGCAGCGGCAGCGCGGCCATGCACCAGACCGGCATCCTCAACCTCGCCAACCGGCTCTATGGCGGCGCCGTCACCGACACCGACGGCGCCTGCCGGCTGCTGGCCGGCGAGACCGTCACCGCCTGGCAGGTCGAAGGCTCGGTGCCGCTGCGCTTCACCTTCGACAACGCGGTCGCGCTTTACGCTGATCTATGACGGCCGAACGCAGGACTCGCGGCAAATACGTAACCCGGCTCGACCCCGCTCTGTGGGCCTATATCGACGCGGTCGACGCCTGGTATCCACCCGAAATCACCGGACTGCCGATCGACAGGCAGCGCGAAGTCTATGACAGCATGTGCCGCGCCTTCCACCAGGGCCGCCCGCCGGGGGTCACGGCCAGCGACGGGCTGATCGCCGTCTCGGATCGCGGCATCCCGGTCCGCCGCTACCAGCGCGCCGGCAAGGTGGCGCCGGCGCTGGTGGTCTATTACCATGGTGGCGGCTTCATCCTCGGCGGGCTCGACAGCCATGACGACATCTGCGCCGAGCTCTGCGCCGGCACCGGTTTCGACGTGCTGTCGGTCGACTACCGGCTGGCGCCGGAACATCTCCATCCCGCCGCCTTCGACGATGCGCTGGCCGCCTTCGAGTGGGCGGCGGCGACCACCGGCCTGCCGCTGGTGCTGTGCGGCGAAAGCGCCGGCGGCAATCTTGCCGCGGCGGTGGCGCAAGCGACGCGCCGTCATCCCCGCGCCGCCATCGGCCAGGTGCTGATCTATCCCGAACTCGGCGGCGACGAGACCGCCGGCTCCTACCTCGAGCACGCCGAAGCGCCGCTGCTGTCCGTCGGCGACATCGCCTTCTACCGCGATATCCGCTCGACCAGGCGGCAGTCGCCGGACGATCCGACCTTTTCGCCGTTGCGCGACACCGATTTCTCCGGCCTGCCGCCAACGGTGATCGTCACGGCCGAGTGCGACCCGCTGTCGTCGGATGGCGAGACCTATCGCGACCGCATTGTTGCTGCCGGCGGCAAGGCGTGGTGGCACGAGCAACCCCGCCTCGTGCACAGCTTCCTGCGCGCCCGCGCCACGGTGCCGGCCGCGGCGGAGGCTTTCGCGCGGATCGTGGCGGCGGTCGCGGCGCTGGGCAAGGGTCAGTGGCCGTATTGACCTTTCAAGACTTGGGTTCCTCGCCCCCGCGAAGCGGGGGAGAGGAACCCAAGCTGGACACCCCCTGCGGAGCACCGCACAAGAACTGCGGAAAACCGAACACTCCGCACCGTCACCCCGCCCTATCATCGCCTCAGGCAATGGCGCCCCGGCGGTCGCGTCCGCCCTTGCATCCGGCCGGGACGAGACTTTTTTCGTGCATGCCGTTGTCCCAAAACCGCTGCGCACTTTTGGGCGGCATGCACCAACAAGAGGGAACGACGATGAAGTTCATGCTGACCGACCGGAAACTGCACCCGAAAGCCAGGCCCGTCGCCGAGGATTTCAGGAAGGGCGGCATCAGCCGCCGCGAATATCTCGCTCTGATGGCCGGTCTCGGCGTCAGCGCCGCCGGCGCGCTGGCGCTGGGCGGCCTCGGCGCCACCCCTGCCCGCGCGGCCGAGCCCAAGCGCGGCGGCATCTTGCGCGTCGCCATGAACGTCAAGGGTTTCAAGGACCCGCGCACCTTCGACGGCGTCGAAATGTCCAACGTCGCCCGCCACTGCAACGAATATCTGGTGCGCTGGAACACCGACTTTTCCTTCGAGCCCTGGCTGCTCGAAAGCTGGGAGGCCAGCGACGACGCCAAGACCCTGACGCTGCATGTGCGCAAGGGCATCTCCTGGTCGAATGGCGATGCCTTCAACGCCGACGATGTCATCCACAACCTGACCCGCTGGTGCGAGGCCGGCGTCGCCGGCAATTCGGTCGCCGCGCGCATGGGCGCGCTGGTCAACGCCGACACCAAGAAGGTGGTCGATGGCGGCATCCAAAAGGTCGACGACTTCACCATCAGGCTCAATCTGCCGAAACCCGACATTTCGCTGATCGCCGGCATGGCCGACTATCCGGCGCTGATCATGCACCGCTCCTATGACGGCGAGGCTGATCCCAGGAAGGCGCTTTCCATCACCACCGGCCCGTGCGAGCTGGTCAGCTGGGACGCCGAGACCGGCGCCGAGGTGAGGCGCAAGGACAGACCGTGGTGGAAGGGCGAATTCTGGCTCGACGGCATCAAATGGGTCGATTACGGCTCCGACCCCAACGCCATGCTGTCGGCCTTCGAATCCGGCGAGATCGACACCGACCACGAGACCGCCTCCGATGCCGTCTCGCAGACCGGCAAGATGGGGCTGGTCAATTCCGAGATCGCCACCGGCTCCACCATCGTCGCCCGCTTCAATGTCGGCAACGCGCCCTATGACGACGTCAAGGTGCGCCGCGCCGCCCAGCTCGCCGTCGACAACTCAGCCGTGCTGAAGCTCGGCCTCGACGGCCGCGGCAAGCCCGCCGACAACCACCATGTCGGCCCCATGCATCCCGAATATGCCGATATCGGCCCGGCCAGGCGCGACGTGGATGCGGCGAAGAAACTGATCGGCGAGGCCGGCAAGGCCGACCACGAATTCGACCTCATCTCCGTCGATGTCGAATGGCAGAAGAGCACCGGCGACGCCATCGCCGCGCAGATGCGCGAGGCCGGCCTGAAGATCAAGCGCACCGTGCTGCCGGCCGCCACCTTCTGGAACGACTGGAGCAAATACCCCTTCTCCTGCACTGAATGGCTCGGCCGCCCGCTCGGCGTCCAGGTGCTGGCGCTCGCCTACAAGTCGGGTGCTGCACGGAATGAGAGCGCCTATGCCAACAAGGAGTTCGACGAGCTGCTCGACAAGGCGCTGGCCATGCCCGACGCCAAGGCGCGCAAGGAGATCATGGCCAGGATCGAGCAGAATTTGCGCGATAGCGGCATCATCATCCAGCCCTACTGGCGCTCGGTCTTCCGCACCTACCGCAAGGGGATCGAAGGCTGCGAACAGCATCAGGCGCTCGAGCAGCATTTCGAGAAGGTGTGGATCGAGAGCTGAGGCTTCTCCGTCCAAAGCCGGGCGAGGATTGAGAATACAAGCTCGGCGACGCCGACCTATCGTAGGTCAGCGCCGCCCCTCATTGCCCTGCCGGGCATTTCTCCCCGTATAGTGACGGGGAGAAAGGGCTGGCCGCAACGCCCATGCCTACCTTGCGACGTCGACAACTGGCGAACCCATAGAAGACAGCGCCCCTCTCCCCGTCACTATACGGGGAGAGGAGGCCGGCAGGCAGGTGAGGGGCAGCGCCAACGCTGGTCTTCCTGTTGCAAATTTCGACCCGCTCACCGCCCAGGCCTCAACAGCGTCCAGATCCAGCCGATGAAGGTCAGCACCAGGAACGGATAGCCGGCGGCGGGCAGCGGCGACGAGGTCGGCAGCAAGGGCGCGCCCCACAGGATCATGCAAGCCGAGACGACAAACAGCAGGGCGGCGACGAGCGCGGTGAGCCGCATCCACAAAGCGAAGGTTTTTGGGGCGCTGACCATGATGAGTGCTGCCGCCCAAAGCGAGATGCCGCCGACATAGGAGGGCACGCTGGCCTCAAGCCCCGCCGCATTGCCGGCGAGCAGCAGGCTCTCGCCGGCGAGGAAGGTCAGGAAGCCGGCGGCGACGCAATCATTGCCCAGCCGCTGGTACTTCATCGTCAGCAGCGCGGTCGCCACCACCAGCGCCACGCCGTCGATCGTCCACAGCGTTTCGCGCGGCGCGTCGCTGCCCACGAAGGTGCCGGCAAGCCCGAAGGCGCCGCCGATCGCCAGTCCGGTCGCGGCGACGATGTCCAGAGGATTGGAACGCATCGGAAATCCCCCCAAGCCGGAGCGGAGGATACTCCAGGGCGGGGCGTTCTTAAAGCCGGTGTTCAGGGGCAGCGCGAGGCGGCAAGCGGCGATGGGTCGCCTCGGGCGATCCGCCCTCCCGGGCCGATCCGGCAACTGAAGGGTGCGGGGAATGGCCGGCGCGAATGCCGGTGAGGGCAGTTGCCTGAGCCCGCGCCGGCCACTGGCGAACTGATTAAGGTCCGCCGCCCGACTTTTCTAGCGCTCGGGTGCCGCGCGATCAACCAACTCAGGGTTGGGTGCGGACTGGTCTTGCGTGGCATCATTTGTTGCTGCGGGAAGTTCCCGGCAAAGCCGACCGGACCGGCTTTCGATCATCGGCCGGCGCTTGGCGGGCCGACCATCCCGCCCGCCAGCGGCGAGCGCGAGACCCTTGCACCTGATGCTGTTCGGCTGCGGCGCGACGACCCTGGCGAGCAACAGGCTCTCGCCGGCGAGGAAAGTGAGAAACCCGGCCGCGACGCCGTCATTGCCCAGCCGTTGATACTTCATCGTCAGCAGCGCGGTTTCCATCACCAGACCACGCGAACGCAGGTGAGAAATTGCTTGGACGTCATCCGCTCGTGAAGAAGCCAAAGATCGCCGCACCACTTGGTTCGTCGTCGTAGATAAACTGATCGACGCACCGGCTTTCGTAGTTCATAGCGGACAAGATTTACTGCGTGTTGGGTCATCCGCTGTTGGAGATGCCGCCGCGCACGACTAACAAACGACCTTAATCCAATAAACGCACCTGGTTAGCTACAATACCTCGTGTGTTTCTCCCGATAACGTACTCTACGCGCTCGCCTTCCGCTATCCGCCCTACCTGCTCGACTTCATTGAGGTTATTTTTGTGAAAAAATACCTCATTGCCATCAGAATCATATATAAACCCAAATCCCTTTTCTCGAAGATATGTTTTTATGACCCCCACTCGCTTGGAAGAAGGCGCCACGTCTACGTAAGAGTCACGAACCTCCTCTCCATCGCTGGCCAATATGACTAGCTCAGTTGCTTTCTTTCGCGACCCATCCGACGCCACTACAAATGCGGCACGCACTCCGACAGCTATCCGCTCTGCCCCAGATCGGAATTCCGATTTGTGAAAGAAAATCCGGCTTCCATTGTCTAACTCGATAAAGCCGTAATGGTTTTCGAAATCATATTTCGCAATCGTCCCCGCCATTGACAGCCCAACGCTCTCGACGAACTCAGGGCGCTTCTTTGCCACCAGGCCCGGCGAAAGGGCCTCGGCGTCGAGTTCAAAAAACCATCGCTTACATTCCTGCATGATCGGACTGAGAGATTTGTCCCCCACTTCCTCGAAAATTCTACCCACTACAATCTTTGCGTTTCGTATCGTCTCAATAATGTGTTCATCCAGTTGCTCAGCACGAATCTGCTCGATCCCTTTCCTAATCGATAGTAGTATTTCCACCTTTCCTTCTATGTCTTCTTTTCTTTCCATAGACGAAAGCTCCCGAAGTCGGATTTGTAATCCAAGGTGATGCGCTTTCCGGATAGATTTTGAAGGTAATTCTGCGTCCTGCAAAACTGGCTGAAGCATTCTATTGGCTTCGGTGTACTTCCCATCGAACATGAGGCAGCGAGCAAACTCAAGTACGATTTGTGGAGAGGTCGGATCGATGCTCAGTGCGATACGGAATTGAACTGAAGCGCCCTCCATGTCGTCGGCATCGCGCATTAAGAAGCCAGCGTACCAATATCGCAGCGGAGCCGAGCTTGGCTCACAACTGACAGCGGTCTCGTAGGCCTCCACGACGGCGGGGAAATTTCCCCCGGCTCTGTGAATTATAGCCTCAACTCTGTATACCTCGTAATAAGCCGGGTCCAAACCTTTTGCGGTGGCGACGAACGACAAAGCTTTTTCATAAGACAGCTGCGCAACGGCAAGAGCATCTCTCAGATACTTCGCAACGACCGCGTCATCGGCAGTTCTCAAATGAATATTCTTAAAGAAATACCTATCAATTCCAACCTTAGCAAATTGTTCTTTATATATCTCGCCGATCTTTCTTTTTCTAGACTGATAGTCCTTAACCTCTGATTGCGCAGGAGCGTGGTTTTTCAATATAAAAAGCCGGGGCAGTTCGCCCAACTCATATACAGTCTGAAACCCGCTGCCCGTCGATGCACCGCTCATTATAGCTAAATTTGCAGAACACAACTGTTGCAATGCCTGCCTAAAATCGTCTCCCTTAATGTTAGAAATAAACGACAAAATAGACTGGCTGTGCCGGCCTGGGATTGACAGCATTACGTTTGCCAAAATCCGTGCGTGATTACTAACATAGTCGTATACGTTAGACAGGCAAAAATCTAAGAATATTTTTGGGTCTACCAATACCTCTTCCGGCCGCCGACCGGCTTGCACGGCCGACACGAACCATTTAATAAACCCTGCATTGAATTTCATTCTTTTACAATAAGAGGCCAGGTCATCGCTACTGATTTTTAGGATCTCGGTGACCCTCCTCGCTCTCGCAGTAGCCCTGAGCAGGCTTATTGAGTCCTCCCGACTCAGAGGGTCTAGAGGAAATCTGAAATTCATCTCTCCTGTGCCGACTCGAGATGTAACCAATATTTTACTTCTGCCGTTCAAGCGAGAAAATAAATTTAGCACCGTACTATCGAGTACGGTTTCGAGGTTGTCCAATATAAGCAGGATACGAAACGTGTTCAGGTAAGAAAGAACTTCCTCCACGGCATCCGCCGTCGCGTTGGTAGACCCGCTAAGGGTTTGCGAAACAGATTGGAAAAGACCTATTGATGTCGAAATCGAATTTCCAATTTCCTCGACCTCATGCAATGTAAGACGCGTGGTCTTGGAGCTTGTCCAGACAATGTATTCGAAAGGTTTACTCTCGTCGTCCAAGAGCCGATATGCCGCCTGTAGGGCTAGGGCTGTCTTTCCATAGCCTCCCTCCGCAACGACGGTAATTATGGGCCACGGGCCTTTGCAAGCGGCTACAAGTCTGTTTGTGTCGTTTTCCCTCCCCAAAAACCCGGTCTCGTCGAAGTCTGGGATAGGGAGATTGTGAGACATGCTTACTTGCTGTGCCTGGAGGTCAGACACGTCTAGGGCAAATGGGAAATTTGGATCAGCTTCGACCGCGCGCAAGAAATCAATTGTCGTGGGGAATAGTTTCGGCGCCTGCGCTCGCACCAAATTGCTAACGATTTCTGTTTTACTTAGATCGATGTATTGAAGAGGTCGCGCATGCATAACTCGATTTCGTATCGGCACCAGATCGATCAATGCCTGGTAGTTTTTCGTGAAGAACCCTTTAGCGACACTTCCGAGCGTTCCCTTGTACTTTGATAGTAACGCGAGAGTGTCGCCCAGATCCAGGTAATCGGCAAGCGAGGCTTCCTCCGCCAATCCTTCCTTGGTTGCTCGTTCCTGAAGTTTATAGAACAGCACCTCCCCATAGAGATCGGCGCGAGTTCCCTCGCTCGGAATCGATTTAATAATCGCGCGCAGATCCTCGTCGAGCGAAGATATCATGCCGTACAAGGTGAGACGAGCTAGACTGAAACCCATTAGAATCCCCCTAAAAATTCTTGATATTTGCCATTATAGGCTAGAGGTATGGTGTTGTCCTCTGCTCCCATCTCTATCTTTGAAATAAACGCTGTTGGGATATCTAACCTGCAGACTACCCTTTCTGGCAATCTTTCTGATTGTCGAGCACCAACATTTACGGGTCCCGCCTTGCAGGGCGCAAGAGTACAGAACCGCGGCCATCGACACATCAGCACGAAACCGTAGGGCGACAACGCCACAGCTCGCTCTATAGTTTTCGGGGTGATCGCAACGAAGCCAGCGTTTGCCTTAGTCTCCACCGCGCAGCTCCAACGCCGCGCTGGCGGGGGGCCCGCTGCCTCCGGCAACTCCCCCGCTTTCGAAGCCTGACATCGATCCACCGGATCGATGTCTCGGCGCCACGCTGCGCGCGGACGCCCGACCGGCTTCTCAATCGCCCATCTTCAGCGCCTGGATAAACGCTTCCTGCGGGATATCCACCTTGCCGAACTGGCGCATCCGCTTCTTGCCCTCTTTCTGCTTGTCCAGCAGCTTGCGCTTGCGCGAGACGTCGCCGCCGTAGCACTTGGCGGTGACATCCTTACGCAGCGCCGAGATGGTTTCCCGCGCAATGACCTTGCCGCCGATGGCGGCCTGGATCGGGATCTTGAACAGATGGTGCGGGATCAGCTCCTTCAGCTTCTCGCACATCTGCCTTCCGCGCTTTTCCGCCGCCGTGCGGTGCACCAGCATCGACAGCGCGTCGACCGGCTCCTCGTTGACCAGGATCGACATCTTCACCAGGTCGCCTTCCTTGTAGTCGGTCAGGTGGTAGTCGAAGGAGGCGTAGCCCTTGGAGATCGACTTCAGCCGGTCGTAGAAGTCGAACACGACCTCGTTGAGCGGCAAATCGTAGGTCAGCATGGCGCGCTTGCCGACATAGGAGAGGTCGGCCTGGATGCCGCGCCGGTCCTGGCAGAGTTTCAATATGCCGCCGAGATAGTCGTCGGGGGTCAGGATGGTGGCGCGGATCCACGGCTCCTCGATCGCCGAGATCTTCACCACGTCGGGCATGTCGGCCGGGTTGTGCAGTTCCTTCATCGAGCCGTCGGTGAGCAGCAGCCGGTAGACGACCGAGGGCGCCGTGGCGATCAGGTCTAGGTTGAATTCGCGCTCCAGCCGCTCCTGGATGATTTCCAGATGCAACAGGCCAAGGAAGCCGCAGCGATAGCCGAAGCCGAGCGCCGCACTGGTTTCCATTTCATAGGAGAAGGAGGCGTCGTTGAGGCGCAGCTTGCCGACGGCGGCACGCAGGTCCTCGAAATCGGCGGCGTCGACCGGGAACAGGCCGCAGAACACCACCGGCTGCGCCGGCTTGAAGCCGGGCAGCGCCTTGGCGGTCGGGCGCCGGTCCTCGGTGATGGTGTCGCCGACGCGTGTGTCGGCCACTTCCTTGATCGAGCCGGTGAAGAAGCCGAACTCGCCGGGGCCGAGCTCGTCGAGATTGATGCGGGCGGGCGTGAACACGCCGGTGCGCTCGACCAGGTATTTGGCGCCGGTGCCCATCATGCGGATGGTCTGGCCCTTCTTCAGCACGCCGTCGATGATGCGCACCAAAACGATGACGCCGAGATAGGCGTCGTACCAGCTGTCGACCAGCATCGCCTTCAAGGGCGCGGTCGCGTCGCCTTCGCGCGGCGGCGGCAACTGGTGGACGATGGCCTCCAGCACGTCGGGAATGCCAAGTCCGGTCTTGGCCGAGATCAGCACGGCGTTGGAGGCGTCGATGCCGATCACCTCCTCGACCTGCTCGCGGATACGCTCTGGCTCGGCGGCCGGCAAGTCGACCTTGTTCAGCACCACGACGATCTCGTGGTTGTTGTCGATCGCCTGGTAGACATTGGCCAGCGTCTGCGCCTCGACGCCCTGGCTCGCGTCGACGACCAGCAGCGAGCCCTCGCAGGCGGCGAGCGAGCGCGACACTTCATAGGCGAAGTCGACATGGCCGGGCGTGTCGATGAGGTTGAGGATATAGTCCTCGCCATTGTTGGCGTGGTACTTCAGCCGCACCGTCTGCGCCTTGATGGTGATGCCGCGCTCGCGCTCGATGTCCATCGAGTCCAGCACCTGCTCCTTCATGTCGCGCAGCTCCAGCCCGCCGGTGGACTGGATCAGCCGGTCGGCAAGCGTGGATTTGCCATGGTCGATATGGGCGACGATGGAGAAATTTCGGATGTGGTCGAGGGGCGTGCTCATGTCGCGCGCTTTAGCAGGGGCGGGTTGCTGCGGCAAGCGGCACAGCCGCTACCGGGGCAAGCGCCGCCGCCCGCTGCCAGGGCAGCCGGCACGGGCCCTGTCAACCTGCCACGCGACTTTCTCGGAAAATCGATAAATTTTAACCAAGTACGTTAGAGCATAATTCGTGATCGGCATGTTAGCAGGAGAGAATACTTCTTGTGAGGATCAAGGCATGCGGGGGTTTGCAGGCAGGTTTATCGAGTCGCGGAGCGGCTCGCTCGCGCCAATACTCGTTCTCAGCATGATCCCGCTGCTCACGGCGGTCGGCTTCTCGGTCGACTACACGTCGGCGGTCCAGACCAGGTCGAACATGCAAGCGGCGCTCGATGCCGGGATACTGGCGATCACCACGATGCCGACGACCTCGACGCTGCCGCAGCGCCAGGTGCTGCTGCAGGGTTCCTTCGAAGCCAACGGTGCACCGGTGGGGGCTACCGCCACGCTGGGCAGTTTCGTGGTCAGCGCCAACGGCACCGCCACCGCGCAGGCCACGGCAAGCTACTCCATGCCGACCGTTTTCATGAAGATCGCCAGGATCGAAAGCGTGCCGGTCGCCGTCGCGTCGGCGGTGACCAAGACGCCGGCACTGGTGCAGACCACCTTCAAGGTCTCCAAGGTGTCCGGCTACTGGGGCAAGACGATGACGCTCTACGGCACGCAATTCGGAGCGAGCGTGGCCAAGCCGTTGATGACGATCACCTACAGCTATAACGGCGCAGGCGACCCGAAAGGCTACGGCACCACCACCGTCAACACCATCACCAATAATGGCGGCGCCGACATCAGCACGACCGTCCAGAAGCAGGTTTGCACGACCACCAAGGTGAGCAATTTCAACAATGCCCCGGCCGGGTCCATCCAGCAGACCAGCGGCAGCAACAAATACCTGACCACCTGCGTCGATACATTCTATCCCGCCAACGGTACCGGCGCGGTGATCGACGTCAGCCAGATGAACGCCCTCTACCTGCAGATGGACGTGCCATCGGGCAACCCGAAGGTTCTGAAGTCGAACGATCCGGCCACCTCCAACCGGCTCTATATCGGCACAAGCACGTCCGACATGCCCGAGGTCGCGACCGGCCAGACCGTCGACATCTTCACCGCCGTGCCTTGCGGCGTCCCGAGCTACCAGGCGTGGGAAGACGGCGGCAACGCGGTGCCGGCGGCGGTTTCCAATGCCGACTTCTTCTACAACGTCACCGGCAAGTGCGACTTCAACCAGCGGCCCTCCAACACGGTGCTGACGCAGTAGGGGTTGCCGCCCGCGTTCAACGTCTTGCGGGTTTGTGGGCCTGAAGGCTTGGCGATCCTTCCCACCCCCTCTGTCCTGCCGGACATCTCCCCCGCAAGGGGGAGATTGGCAGCTCTGTCCGCCGTGTTCCTCTTGCGAAGGTATTGGCGAAGGCAGCGATGAGGGTTGATCTCCCCCCTTGCGGGGGAGATGGCCGGCAGGCCAGAGGGGGGTGCTGTCCCTCCGGCCATCAGGAATCTCCTTGCCGATCACAAACCGGTGAGCGCTGTAACGAACTCCGTGGCGACGACGAAGTGGGGACATGACCGGCGCATCCAGGCGCCGCCCACGGAGCCAGCCAATGTCGGGACATCAAGCCAAGCGCAGCAAGCTCACCCTATTGTTCGGCCTGGCGGCGCTGGCCGCATCGATCGGCACCGCAGCCGCCCAGCCGCTCACCGTGGTCGAGCTGTTCACCAGCCAGGGCTGCTCGTCCTGCCCGCCCGCCAATGCCAACCTGATCAAGGTCAAGGACCAGCCCGGCGTGCTGGCGCTGTCCTTCAACGTCACCTACTGGGATTACCTCGGCTGGAAGGACACGTTCGGCCGGCAGGAATTCACCCAGCGCCAGGTGAGCTACGAACCATCGCTCGGCCATGACGGGCCGTTCACCCCGCAAGTGGTGGTCAACGGCCACGCCGACGCCGTCGGCGCCGCGCCCGGCGAAATCCAGCAGCTGATCTCGAGCGCCGGCCGCGCCAAGGGCCCATCGCTGTCGCTTGACAGCGGCAAGATCAGCATCGGCGCCGGCTCGGCGCCGGGCGGCAAGGCCGATGTCTGGCTGGTGCGTTACACCAAGGGCGTCGTCCAGGTGCCGGTGGCGCGCGGCGAAAACACCGGCCGCACGCTGCCGCATGCCAATGTCGTCCATTCGCTGAAAAAACTCGGCAGCTGGACCGGCGACGCCACGGCGCTGAACCTGCCGGCGGCTTCGGATGGCCTCAGCACCGCGGTGCTCGTCCAGTCGCCCGGCGGCGGGCCGATCCTGGCCGCCGCCACCAACTAGAAATCACGCTTCGACAAGAGATTTGCGCAAACGCCGCACGAGCGGCGCCGCAAGCACCCGGCCGCCTGGAAGGCGCGCCATCAACCCACCAGGAGACCATCATGACCGTTCTTTCCCGCCTGACGCTGCCGGCGCTCGCTTTCGCCCTGTGCTCGACGGCGCTGTTTGCCGGCGGCATCGCCCGCGCCGACGACGCCACCGATGCGATGAAGCCGGCGAACGCCATGGCGACCGATGCGATGAAGCCCGCCACCGACGCCATGAAGCCTGCCGACCCGATGGCCACAAACGCGATGGCCCCGGCCGCCGACGCCATGAAGCCGGCCGCTGACGCCATGAAGCCCGCGGCGGACGCCATGAAGCCTGCGGCTGATGCGATGGCCCCGGCCAACTGAGATTGGTCCGTGGCCGGCTGTCCCCGGCGGGCTCCCTGTCCAGCCGGGGACAGTCCCTTGCCGGCCCAGGCCGGCAAGTCCGGACCGATTGACGGGCGCACGTGAAATTGAGGCGTCGGCCGCAACTCGCCTGTCGCACAATCCTATCTCATCCAATAGACTCCACACGATGGACGTCACAGGAGTTCAGCCATGACCGACATACAACAACCAGCCGTCAGACAGTCGTCGAACTTTTTCAGGGGCGCGCTCGCCGCGCTCGTGCTGGCCGCCGCTGGCGCCGCCTTCTGGCAGTCGCCGGCGATCTCCGCCGAGGACGCGGTGGTCATCCCGCCTCCGGCGATGGATGAGAAGGCAGCCCCGGGCAGCGAAAAGGCGATCTTCGCCGGCGGCTGCTTCTGGGGCGTGCAGGGCGTGTTCCAGCACGTCAAGGGCGTCAGCAAGGCCATCTCCGGCTACACCGGCGGAGCCAAGGACACCGCCGTCTACGAAACGGTCGGCAGCGGCCGCACCGGGCACGCCGAATCCGTCGAGATCACCTACGATCCCTCCGTTGTCACCTATGGCCAGCTGCTGCAGGTCTATTTCTCGGTCGCTCACAATCCGACGCAGCTGAACTATCAGGGCCCGGACAGCGGCACCCAGTACCGTTCGACGATCTTTGCCGAGAACGACGCGCAGAAGAAGATCGCGCAGAACTACATCGCCCAGCTCGACCAGGCCAAGGTGTTCCCGAAGCCGATCGTCACCACGCTGGAGACCGGCAAGACCTTCTATCCGGCCGAGGATTACCATCAGGATTTCCTGACCCTGAACCCGACCTATCCATACATCGTCTACAACGACCTGCCCAAGGTGGCGAACCTGAAGCAGCTCTTCCCCAAGCTCTACAGCGAGAAGCCGGTGCTGGTGCTGTCGGCCAGCAATTAGGGTCCGGACTCTGAATGTTTGCGCGGAGAGCCGAAGCTCCCCGCGCGCCCCCGGGAACCAACCGGCATCCGGCCCGCCCCAGCCCCGTATATGGACTGGCGCCGATCGGTCGCGGGGCCGGGTGTGGAGACGATCGGGGTCGCCCCCCACACCGGAGCGAACGCCGGCGCCGTGCCGGCAATCGGGATCAGTCGCCCATCTTCATCGCCTCGCACGACACGTTCGGGTTCATGTCGGCGAAGGTGCCGGTCGGGTTCTTCTTCCAGGCCCAGACATGCAGCTCATAGAACGGGCCGAGGCCGTAGCGGTTGGGGGCGCTGTTGAAGTTGAACAGCTGCCCTTCCAGCGACGCCGGACCTTTCGAGGTGATGTATTCGACCGCCACCAGCTTGAGCTTTCCGTCGGCCATCGGCTCGTACATGACGGCCTCGGGCTTGGCGAGCTCGACCGCATCGTCCTTGAGATAGCCGGCATTGACATAGTGGATGCCCATCGCGCCGCCGGTGATGCCGCTGGCGCAGGGGATCGGTGCGTAACCCTCGGCCGTGGCCGCCGCCACGTTCTCGAAGCGGCCGTTGGCGGCACGCACCTTCGCATCCAGCGTGCCGCTATCCCCGGCGTTGGCGGCCGTCGCCGCGATCGACAGGATCGACAGGTTGATGAGGTGCTTGGTCCACAGATGGATGTTCATGTTCTCTCCTCGTTGTTGATGGCGCATGGCAGCGGCCAGCCGCCGCGGCCGCTCGGTCGGACCTGGGCCGCACGCATCAGCGGCCCGATCGGGTGAAGTCCCAGTATTGCGGCAGCTCCTCGATCTCCGGCAGGCCGATGTCGCGTCTCAGATAGTCGTCCTGCGGAGGCAACCGGCGCCGGCTCTTGCGCAATGATGCGAACAGCAGCGAGGCACCCCGCCGGAGAGCCCGGCCCAGTAGCGGGCCTCGTCCGACTGGTCTCGAAGCCGCCAACATCTTGCTGGACGGGTCGTCAGACAAGCCGCCATCGCCGCGAAGGGCCATTTGATGTCCATGGAGCGACTCAACGATAAAAGTAGGGGTCAAGGACCCGCACCTCCGTGATCTTGTCGACAGGCAGCGAGTTCTTCTGGGCGGTGCTGCGGATGGCTTCGGGCGAAGGCCCATCGTAGATGCAGAAACTGTGCTTCTTGTCGGGTGACACGAAGGACTGCACCCAGGTCACTCCCTTCTCCGCATTGCGCATGATGACGCCACCGAGCGCATCGGCGCCGGCATCGTTCATCGGCACATTGAGGCCATCCGGAAATGTGCGTTCAACCAGGTAACGGGGCATGAGTCGGTTTCCTTTCCAGTGATTCACGCTCGTTCCGAGCGCGGCCGGACAAAGATCACGCTCGTCAACGGCGCGCATCGGAGCCTTTCCCCATTTTTGGCGGGACGATTCCCCATGTTTGCAACGTTTGGTGTCGGGAGCCACAAAACGGATACCGACCCGGGCTACCCTGGCGGACAGATGGTGAGGCCGCCGGCCTCGACCTGTGAGAGGGTGATGATGCTTCTGGAACGGCAGACACAGCTGGAGCACCTGGACGGCCTTTTGGCGGAGGCGGCGCGCGGCCACGGCCGCGTCGCGGCGTTGACCGGCGAGGCCGGCGCCGGCAAGACAACGCTTGTCGAGGCCTTCATCGGCGCGGTCGCCAAGGGCACGCGCCTGTTCCGCAGCGCCTGCGAGGATCTGTCGATACCCGATACGCTGGGGCCGCTCTACGATCTCGCCCGCGAGGCGCGATGGGCGCTGCCGCAGGCGATCGACGTCCGGCAGGGACAAAGGCTGCCGCTGTTCTCCGACGCGCTCGACGTCTTCGAGACGGAGGCGCAGCCAACCCTGCTGGTCATCGAGGACCTCCATTGGGCGGACGACGCAACCCTTGATTTCGTGCGGTTTCTCGGCCGGCGCATTTCAAGCACCCACATTCTTCTGCTGCTGACGGCACGAACCGACCGCAGCGAGGGACAGATGCGCGTCCGCCGCGCGCTCGGCGAAATCCCGGCCAGCAGCGTCGCACGCATCGAGGTGCCGCTCCTGAGCGAGGCGGCGGTCCTGTCGCTCGCCGGTGCCGCCGGCCGCGACGGCGATGCCATCTACCGGGCCACGGCCGGCAACGCCTTTTTCGTCACCGAACTGTTGAGCGCGGAAGACGAGACCGCCTTGCCGGCCAGCGTGCGCGACGCCGTTGTCGCGCGCGCCGAACGCCTGTCCGCCGGCGCCCGCTCGATGCTCGACGCGGTGTCGGTGTTCCCCGTGCGCGCCGACGCCTGGGCCTTGCAGGGCCTGTGCGGCGTGGCCAGCGCCGGCCAACTGGCGGAGTGCGTCTCGAACGGCCTGCTCGAGGATCTCGGCGACGGCTACGCGTTCCGGCACGAGATCGCCCGCCGCGCCATCGAGATGATGCTGTCGACGAGCCACAGGCGACAGTTCAACCAGCGCGCGCTGTCGGCACTGCTCGAAAACGGCGACGTCGCCACCGCCCGGCTGGTGCATCACGCCGTCGAGGCACACAATCTGGAAGCGGTGCGCGAACTGGCACCGATCGCCGCGCGGGAGGCCTCCCGCGTCGGCGCGCATCGCGACGCCGCCGGCTACTACGAGGTCGCCTTGCGCCAGGCCGACAGCCTGCCGACGGCGGAGTGCGCGGATCTGTACGAGCGCTATGCATTCGAACTCCACCTGATCGGGCAAATCGACGAGGCTGTCGCCGCGCAGGAACAGGCGCGCGTGCTGCAGCGGGCCATGGGCGACACGCTGAAAGAGGGAGACAGTCTCAGATGCCTGTCGCGCTTCGCCTACCTGCTGGGCGACCGCACGTCCGCGGATGCCTTCGGAGCGCAGGCGGTGGCGCTGCTGGAGACCGTGCCGGCCAGCGCCGAACTCGCCATGGCCTATTCCAACCTCTCGCAGCTGGCGATGCTGGCCGAAAGGCTCGACGAGACGGTGTTGCTCGGCGAAAAGGCGATCAAGCTCGCCGAACGGCTGAACCGGCCGGACATCATCTGCCATGCCCTCAACAATGTCGGCTCCGCCGGCCAGTGGCTGGACCTGGCCACCGGCCGTCAGCAGCTTGCCCGCAGCCTTGAAATCGCGCTCGAGCACAATTTCCAGGAACATGCGGCGCGGGCCTTCACCAACTGCGCCTGCAGCGAGATGAACCAGCTCCGCTATGGCCAGGCCCGGTCCTTCCTCGATCGTGGCATCGACTATTGCGTCGAAAACGACCTCGCGACCTGGCGTGACTATATGCGCGGCGTGAAGGCGCAGTTGCTGCTGCGTCATGGCCTATGGGACGAGGCCGCCGCCGAGGCGCTAGATGTCATCACCAACGACCAGGCGACGGCCCTGGTGCGCTATCCGGCCCTGGCGGCTCTGGCCCGACTGCGGTTGCGGCGCGGCGATCCGTCGGCCGAGCCGATCTTTGAGGAGATGAGCCGGTTCCTGGAAAGAGGAATCGAGCTGCAGCGCCTGGCGCCCTATGCGGCGGTCATGGCCGAGCGGGCCTGGCTCGGGCAGATCGACAAGGCGCAGGCGCTTGCCCTGATCGACCGTGCCGAGACCCTTTCCCCCACGCGGGCGGTTTTCGCCGAACTGGCCAGCTGGCGGCAGCTGCTGGCTCCCGACAGCGACTCCGGTGACACTGACGGCATGGCTGCTCCCTACAGGTTGCTTCTGGCGGGAAACTGGCTGGAAGCGGCGGCTCTGTGGGCAGAGCTGCAAGCCCCTTTCGAACAAGGGCTTGCGCTGATGCGGGGCGACGAGGCGGCCCAGCGTTCGGCGCTGGAGATTTTCGAAACCCTCGGCGCAAGGACGGTTGCCCAGCATATGCGCGACATCATGCGGAAAAACGGCCTCATCAACATCGCGCGGGGGCCGCGCCGTACAACGCGCGCGAATGGCGCCGGCCTGACCCAGCGCCAGATGGAGGTGCTGCAACTGATCGAGCGCGGCTTCTCCAACAAGAGGATTGCCGAACATCTCACCATTTCGCCGAAGACCGTCGACCACCATGTTTCCGCGGTGCTGGGCAAGCTGGACGCTGTCTCTCGCGGCCAGGCCACGGCGGCGGCACGCGACTCGGGGCTGATCTGAAACCGGCCCTTGGCCGTTCCGTCACGTGCCCTTTCGCCAGGGCAGGCTCCAGCGCACCTTTTCCAGCGTCGCCCTGGCCTCGGCCGATTGCGGGTCGGGTTCCGTCTCGCGGTAGTGCGCCGATCCCTGTGGCGGGTAGGCAAGCGTGTTGTTGAGGGCAAACCTGTCGAGCTGGCTGAAGTCGGGGAAGGGCAGGTTTTCCGCCTCGCGCCAGTCGCTGACCCGTTTCTCGGCGGCGACGCGCTTGTCCTCGTCGATGGGCAGGTCGGCGGCGCTGTACTCCAGCTGCGCCGGGAAGGCGAACTGCGCGCCGGCTTCGTCCATGATGTTGATGATCGACAACAATATGTCCTCGCGGATGGCGAGGAACTCGGAGGCGTCGGCTGTCATGATGTAGGTGGAGATGTCGACGTCGAGCGAATAGGGGCCGAAGCCGACGAAGCGGACGCGGCATGGGTCTTCGATGACACGCGGGTGCGCAATCAGCAGCTTGCGCAACTCGGCCAGCGTGTAGCGAAGCTGGTCGGGCGTGGTCTCGTAGCGCAGCTGCAGCGTGGTGGCGAAGCGCGTGCGGTCGCGATGCGCGTAATTCTCGATCTGCATGCCGGCGAAGTCGGAATTCGGCACCGAGATGATGGTGCGGTCGAGCGAGCGGATGCGCGTCGAGCGCATGCCGATATGCTCGATGGTGCCCGACTGGTCGCCGAACTTGCAGAAATCGCCGACGCTGACCGGACGGTCGGCATAAAGCGTCAGGCCGGAAAGGAAGTTCTGCAGCGTCGGCTGCGCCGCCAGCGCCACGGCCAGGCCGCCGATGCCGAGACCGGCGATGACGCCTTCGTAGGGGATGGCAAGCACTTCGGCGAGCAGCAGGAAGGCGACAACCAGCACCGCGACGCGGGCAACGCCGGTGGACAGCGAAATCAGCGTGTCGTGATAGCCTGGCACTTGCCACATCTGGCGATAATGGCCGGCCAAACTGCCGATCAGGTGCCAGACCACCGGCACGAAGCCGATGACGATCAGGCTCCAGGCCACCGCCTTGACGGGGGCCGCGATGACCTGCGGCAGGCCGAGCGGGCGCAGCGCGAACAACAGGAACAGGCCAAGCACGATGGCGCGCACCGCCCAAGCGACGACGCGCAGGAAGGTCGAGCGCTCGGTGTCGCCGCGTGCGCCGGCAACAAGCCCGATCAGCGCGTTGGCGACGAAGCCGAAAGCGATGCCGGCCAGTGCCGTCAGCCCGAGCGCCAGCCACTGCCAGCGTTCGATCGGCCCGGCGCGGGTAAGCAGAGCGGGGCTGATCTCGCGGGCGAAGCCCCGGGTGGCGAAGAACGGATCGCCGCTGGCGAAGGCAGCGAATTCCGGCGCCACCGGCACGTCCTCGACATCGGCATAGAGCGTGCGGATGTTGGCCAGCGTCTCGGGCGTGAATTGCCAGACTTTGCCCTTGCCGGTGTCGACCGGGCCGACGACGACATTGCCGGACGGATGCTCGAAATAGACAAAGGGCGTGTTGCTCCTGGGATCGTCGGGAATCTCCTGCCAGTAGACATAGCCGATGCGGTCGATGACCTTCTTCAGGTAGCGCTCGAGCAGGATCGCCTCGTCGGCGCGCACCGCCGAATTGTAATCGCGCAGGTCAAGTGCCGCCTCCGCCGGATCGCCGACCTCGGAGATGCCGCCGAGCAACATCTTGAAAGTATCGCGCGGCGAGGCGAGCTTGCTGGGATCGTCGACCATGTCGACGGCTTCGCCGCGCGCCGCCTCGGAATTCGGCGAGCTTGGCCTGCAGCGCGGCCAGCGGCGGGCCGACGATGAACCACGCGCCATTCTTGCGGCGGAAAGTGACGTCGAAGGAGACGCTGGTGCCGTATTGCTGCAGCCTGGCCGTCACCTCGTCGGCGGCGATCGCATCGTGAGGCAGGCTCCACAGGCGGAAGGTCGTCTTGTCGATGACGGAAAACAGCAGCTTGGTGTAGTCGGGCATGTTGAGGCCGCCGCGATCGGCCTCGCTGACATCGATGAGGCCGGCGGCGAGCGCGGCAAGGCCCATGCCGCCACCGGTGGCGCGCGGCACGTTGTCGGCGCCGCTTTCGTTCATGGTCTGCAGGAACGAGCGCATGGTTGTCATCGGGTTGGCCTGATCGACGCCGATATTGTCGACGGCGCTGACCCGCACGCCTGTCCACCATTCGGCGGTGGCGGATTCGAAGCGACCCATGAAGCTCTCGCCATCGGGCGACTGGACAAAGCTGAACTCGCCCTGGCGATTGCCTTCGAACCAGTGGCCTTCCAGCGTTTCGCCTTCGGCCCGTGCCTCGATGCGGCCATTGTAGAGCGGGTAGACGCCTTTGACCTCGGCGCCATTCTGCTCGAACTTGATCTGGGCGCCGCCACCGCGCCATTTGGTGTCCCAGACGCCGCTCCAGTTGGCTACCTCCTGCGCGTGCGCCAGCGAAGGCAGCAGGCCGGCAAGGACAAGCGCGGCAATGAGGGCAAGCACGCGCAGCAAAAGGAAGACCAAGCGCTCCCGGCCTGCCGGGGTGAGGTGGACATCGCGCATCGGATTGCCCTTCTTCTCGCCGGCTCTCATGCGCGCCGGCCGAAGAAGGGTTATTCCGCTTGAAGATGAATATTGTATTTCCGGCAGATGATCAGGCGCGACGACTTTTTTCGTCAGCAACGCGGAATCAACAAGGATTAGGGTCAGCCAATTCGCATTTTGCAGGCCGGCATCACCTGAATCACTACACCTCAGTCATAGGTCAGGTCGGTCGCCTTCCCGCCGAACACCCGGTAGGCATAGAATGAATAGAAGATGATGACCGGCAGCACGACCACGGTGCCGGCCAGGATGATGGCCAGGCTCTCCGGCGCCGAAGCCGCCTGCCAGATGGTCAGCTTGTCGGGCACCACGAACGGGTAGAACGACCAGGCAAGACCGGCAAAGCCAAGCGTGAAGATGGCGGCCAGCGTCAGGAACGGCCTCAGCGAATGGCGGTCGTCGGGCTTGGGCAGATGGAAGGTCTGCCGCCAAAGCCAGAGGAACAGCAGCGCCGACAGGATCGGCAGCGGCGACAGATAGAGCATCGAGGGCCAGACGAACCATTTGTCGAAGATACGCGGGCTGGCGAACGGCGTCGCCAGCGACACCGCGGCCATGCCCAGCGCGGTCAGCACCAGCGCCGTGCGCAGCCAGCGAACCGCCTTTCTCTGCAATTCGCCTTCGGCCTTGTAGATGACCCAGGCCGCCCCCATCGCCGCGTAGGCGGCCGAGAGGCAGAGCGCCACCAGCGCGCCGAAAGCCATGCCGCCGAAGCCGATATCGAGGCCCAGCACATAGACGCCCAGCATATAGCCCTGCGCCAGCGAGGCGATGAGCGAACCGAGGAAGAAAATACGGTTCCAGCGGTGCTTGCGTTCGGTCGGCACCTTGGCGCGGAAATCGAAGGCGACGCCGCGCAGGATCAGCCCGACCAGGAGCACGAACACCGGAATGTAGAGCGCGGTCAGGATGACGCCGTGCGCCAGCGGGAAGGCGACCAGCAGCAGGCCGACGGCCAGCACCAGCCAGGTCTCGTTGGCGTCCCAGAACGGGCCGATGGCCGCGATCATCGTATCCTGCTCGGCGTCTTCCGCTGCGGCGAACAGGATGCCGATGCCGAGATCGAAACCATCGAGAATGACGTAGATCAGGATGGCGAGGCCCATCAGACCGGCGAAGATCAGCGGCAGCAGGGTTGGCCAGTCATAGGTCATGTCACTCTCCCGCGGATGGCTGCGACAGCGCGGCGTTCATCACACCCGGCAGCGGCGATGAATCGCCGTCCTTCGCCGCCTTCAGCGCCAGGTGCACCAGCACGCCGAGATAGGCGATCAACAAGAACGCATAGAGAATGAGGTAGATGGCCAGCGTCAGCGCGACATGGCTGCCAGCCACCGGGCCGACGGCGTCGGCTGTCTTCAGCACGCCTGTCACCAGCCAGGGCTGGCGACCGATTTCGGTGGTGTACCATCCGGCCAGCGTCGCCAGCCAGCCCGACAGCCCCATCGGCACCATCAGCAAGGCGAGCGGCTTCGGCAGGCTATGCCGGCGCTTGAGGAAGAAGGCGGCGGACCAGGAGACAGCCAGCATCAGCAGGCCGGTGCCGACCATGATGCGAAAACCCCAGAACACCGGGAAGACCGGCGGATGATTGCCGGCATAGTCGTTCAGCCCCGGCACGACACCGTCGGTGCGGTGCCGCAGCACAAGGCTGGCACCGTCTGGAATGGCGATTTCGAACCTGTTCTCCCTGGCCGCCTCGTCCGGCAGGGCGAAGAGAACCAGCGGCACGTGGGGGCCGGTGTTCCAGTTGGCCTCCATGGCGGCGATCTTCTGCGGCTGGTGTTCCAGCGTGTTCAGCCCGTGCTGGTCGCCCGCGAAGATCTGGATCGGGATCAGGATCGCTGCGGTGAAGACGCCGGTGCGTAGCGCCTTCCACATCGATTCCGAACGGTCGCCCTTGAGGTAGCGCAGCGCCGACAGGCCGGCCATCAGGAAAGACACCGTCAGGCCGGAGGCCAAGAGCATGTGGACCAGCCGGTAGGGCATCGACGGGTTGAAGACGATCGCCCACCAGTCGACGGCGTGTGCCACGCCGTCGCGCATCTCGAAGCCGGCCGGCGTCTGCATCCAGGAATTCAGCGCGATGATCCAGAACGCCGAGACGGTGGTGCCGCCTGCCACCAGCACCGTCGCCAGCGTGTGGATGCGGTTGGAGACCCGGCGGAAGCCGAACAGCATGATGCCGAGAAAGGCCGCTTCGAGGAAGAAGGCGGTGAGGATCTCGTAGGCCAGCAGCGGCCCGGCGATGTTGCCGACCTTCTGCATGTAGCCCGGCCAGTTGGTGCCGAACTGGAAGCTCATGGTGACGCCGGTGACCACGCCCATGGCGAAGGACAGCGCAAACACCTTCACCCAGGTGAAATAGGCGCGCATCCAGGCGGAATCGCCGGTGGCGTTGTAGCGGAGCTTGAAGAACAGCAGCACCCAGCCAAGCGCAATGGTGATTGTCGGAAACAGGATGTGGAACGAAATATTCGCGCCGAACTGCATACGCGACAGGATGAGCGGGTCCATTGGCGGGCTCCAGCTGCTTCTTATGCCGGCAAGAATAGGGCCGTCGAGCCGGTCGGTCAAAGTGGCGTTCTGCCGCGAGGCTGAACGTCACAGGACAATCTTGCCGCTTGTATCAGGCGCATCCCGTTTTCTGTTCTGACGCAATTCCTTCGGGAAAGCGCGACGCGCCTTTCCCGGGAAAACTGTTTCACGGTTTTCCTGAAATTCTCTAAGCGCCAGTCTCCGGCACATCGCCGAGCGCATCGGCGAACTTGCGCATCAGCCGCACCAGTTCCTCGATGTCATGCGCGTCCCAGGTCTCGAAGATGGCGCGGCCGATCTTCTCGCGCGCCGCGTCGACGAGGCCGGTCATCGCTTCGCCTTTTGGGCTGATGGCGGCCTCGCGCACGCGCCGGTCGGCGGCACTGCCCTGCCGCCGCACCAGATCCAGGCTCTCGAGCTTGGCGACCTGGCGGCTGACGGTCGTGTAGTCGCGCCCGACGCGGTCGGCCAGTTCGACGACGCCGATCGGCCCGAAACGCTGGATGCCGACGAGCAGCGGGAACAGCGCCCGGTCGAGCGGAATACCGGCCGCCTTGATGAGCAATTCGTCGCGCTGCGGCCGGTTCATCAGGCCGACGATATCGAGCAGCGCCCCGTGAAGTTGCCGAAGCTGCGTGCCAATATGTGTATTTTGCACGTTTTTTGTTGACGGCATGCCGAAACTCCTCATATGTGCATTATACACATAGTATCGGAACCAAAAAGGAAAACCACCATGAAAGCCGCGATTGTCTCAAGCGCCGGGCAAACCCCTGTCTATGGCGACTTTCCGGAGCCGGTGCCGGCGGCGGGCGAAAACCGCGTCGCGGTCGCCGCCGCCGCCATCAGCCATGTCGTCAAAAGCCGCGCCTCGGGTGCTCACTACAGCTCTTCGGGCCATTTCCCCTTCATCGTCGGCATCGACGGTGTCGGCCGACTTGATGACGGCAAAAGGGTCTATTTCGTCTTGCCCAAGACGCCCCTCGGCAGCATGGCGGAACGAACAATCGTTCCCTCGGCGCATTGTGTGGCGCTGCCCGACGATCTCGACGACGTCACCGCGGCGGCGATCGCCAATCCCGGCATGTCGTCATGGGCGGCCTATACGGAACGGGCAAAACTCAAGGCAGGTGAAACCGTGCTGATCAATGGCGCCACCGGCACGGCGGGCCGTCTCGCCGTCCAGATCGCCCGGCATCTCGGAGCGATGAAGATCATTGCCACCGGCCGCAACGCGGCAGCACTCGATGCGGTCGCTGCACTTGGGGCGGATGTGACGATACCGCTGGTCGAGGACGAAGCGGTGCTGGAGAACAGCTTCAAGCGACAATTCAGCGAGGGCGTGGATGTCGTCATCGACTATCTCTGGGGCCACAGCGCCGAGCGTCTTCTCATCGCCGCCGCCAAGGCCGGCACTGAGGCCGTGCCGATCCGCTTTGTCCAGGTCGGCTCTGTCAGCGGGTCTGACATTGCACTGCCGAGCGCCGTGCTTCGATCGTCACCCATTACGCTGATGGGCAGCGGCATCGGCAGCATCCCACTCGATCGCATGATCGCCTGCATCGACGATTTGCTGCGCGCCACCGTGCCAGCCGGCCTCGAAATCGCGACCACATCCGTGCCGCTGGCGGATGTCGAACAGGCATGGGCCAAGGACGACAGCACACGGCGCACCGTGTTCACCATGGATGGGCGGCACGCCTGACTGGAGTCTATCTCTCCATCCTCATCCTGGGTCCCGGTGGCGGTCATATTCGCCACCGGCCGCAATGGCTGTGCAGGCGATGATTGTCGAGAACTGTCAGCAGCGGCATTGACTTCCGGTTGCATGCAACGACATTCGACCTATATCAGATCACCTCTTTCAGGCAGCCGTTTTCAGCCATGCCCTCCATCCTCTCCATTTCTGGGGTCTCCAAGACCTACGCAACCGGCTTCACGGCGCTCAAGGAAGTCAACCTCGACATCGAGCGCGGCGAGATCTTTGCGCTGCTCGGTCCCAATGGCGCCGGCAAGACGACGCTGATCTCGATCGTCTGCGGCATCGTCAACCGGTCGACGGGCACCGTCACGGTCGATGGCCACGACATCAGCAAGGACTACCGCGCCGCGCGCAGCCTGATCGGCCTGGTGCCGCAGGAACTGACCATTGACGCTTTCGAGACCGTCTGGGCGACGGTCAACTACAGCCGTGGCCTGTTCGGCAAGCCGGCTAACCATGCCTTTGTCGAGAAGGTGCTGCGCGATCTGTCGCTGTGGGACAAGAAGGACGCCAAGGCGATCACCCTGTCGGGCGGCATGAAGCGGCGGCTGATGATCGCCAAGGCGCTGTCGCACGAGCCGCGCATCCTGTTCCTCGACGAGCCGACGGCGGGCGTCGACGTGGAGCTGCGCCAGGACATGTGGGCGATGGTGCGGCGCCTGCGCGAGGACGGCGTCACCATCATCCTCACCACCCATTATATCGAAGAGGCCGAGGCAATGGCTGACCGCGTCGGCGTCATCAATCGCGGCGAGATCATCCTGGTAGAGAACAAGGCCGAACTGATGCGCAAGCTTGGCCGCAAGCGGCTGGTGCTGGAATTGCGCAGTCCGCTGACGGCCATTCCCGAGGCCTTCTCGCGCTACGCGCTGGAGCTGTCGCCTGACGGCGGGCAGCTGACCTACACCTACGACAATCAGGCCGAGCGGCCGGGCGTCGCCTCGCTGATCCGCGATCTGGAGGCTGGCGGTATCCAGTTCCGCGACATCGACACGCAAAACAGCTCGCTCGAGGAGATCTTCGTCAACCTGGTGAGGAAAGACGCATGAACCTGCGCGCGGTCTGGGCCATCTACCGGATGGAAATGGCGCGTGCCTTTCGCACCGTGCTGCAGAGCATCGTCTCGCCCGTCATCTCGACATCGCTGTATTTCGTCGTCTTCGGCTCGGCCATCGGCTCACGCATCACCGAGATCGACGGCATCAGCTACGGCGCCTTCATCGTGCCGGGATTGATCATGCTGTCACTGCTGACGCAGTCGATCTCCAACGCCTCCTTTGCCATCTATTTCCCGAAATTCGTCGGCTCGATCTACGAGTTGCTGTCGGCGCCGGTCTCCTATCTGGAGATCGTCATCGCCTATGTCGGCGGCGCGGCGACCAAGTCGATCATCCTCGGCCTGATCATCCTCGCCACCGCCTCGCTGTTCGTGCCGCTTTCGATCCAGCATCCGTTCTGGATGGTCGCCTTCCTGGTGCTGACGGCGGTGACCTTCAGCCTGTTCGGCTTCATCATCGGCATCTGGGCGAAGAGTTTCGAGCAGCTGCAGCTGGTTCCGCTGCTCATCATCACGCCGCTGACCTTCCTCGGCGGCAGTTTCTATTCGATTAACATGCTGCCCGGCATCTGGCGCACGGTGACGTTGTTCAATCCGGTCGTCTATCTGATCAGCGGCTTCCGCTGGAGCTTTTTTGGCAAGTCCGACGTCTCGGTCGGCATCAGCCTCGGCATGACCGTCGTCTTCCTGCTGGTCTGCATAGCGATCGTCGCCTGGATTTTCAGGACCGGCTACCGGCTGCGTAACTGACGCAGCTTCGCAAACCCCAGGTCGCGCGGAACCTCAAATAGCCTTGACCAGCCGCAGCAGTCCCAGCATCTCGACATATGTCCCCTTGCGGAAGGCGATATAGGTCGGCTCCTCGGTGCCGTGGAAGCGGCGCTTGAACGCCGCCTGGCCTTGCAGGTTGAACCTGCGGCGGTTGATCCATGGCGATTCGTAGGCGCGCTGGAAGGTGTTGCGCCAGAAATCGCTTTCGGCAAATCCGCTTGGTCGGATATCGAGCATCGGCGACAGGCCGAGCGTGACCACCGACATGCCTTGCTCGCGAAAACGGTCGACGGCGAATTTGGTCAGGCCGATCTCGGCATGCGGCGAGGCATTGATATGCTTGCGCTTGAAGGCCGTGGTGTAGCCGATGACCTTGCCGTCTCGAAACAACGGATCGAAGTCGAGCAGGGCG
Source organism: Mesorhizobium sp. RCAM 05099 (assembly GCF_059683685.1). Taxonomy (NCBI): domain Bacteria; kingdom Pseudomonadati; phylum Pseudomonadota; class Alphaproteobacteria; order Hyphomicrobiales; family Phyllobacteriaceae; genus Mesorhizobium; species Mesorhizobium sp. RCAM 05099. The sequence goes on along the minus strand of NZ_CM185035.1, from coordinate 580,136 downwards.
ATGAGCTCGCCATCGGGACCGTGCAGCACGAAACGGCGCATGTCGATACCGAGCTGGTCGGCAAACGGGCGGTTGAGAAAGCCCATCTCCCAGCGTTTGACGATGCGGTCGCCGCGCCAGTTTTCGGAAAGCCGGGCGATCTCGTCGAGAAAGATCGTCCGCTTGTCCTCGTCGAACGAAAAACCCTTCTTCGACAGCCAGCGTTCGGAGTAACGCACGGTTTCGTTGCGCTTCCCGGAAAAATCATGGTCGGGCAAGCTGAGGCGGGTGTCGATGCCGAGCCGATTGACCTTGTAGCCGAGCCTGGCCAGCACGCACGCGGTCTCCTGGCCGATCTGCACGAACCATGGGCTGCCGGCGGCCTCGACGAAGCGCCTGATGTAATCGGGCCGATGGGCCGGAGCCGCCACCGGATCGCCGAGCGCGAAATGATGCTTCATCTTGGTGCCGAAGGCGATGTAGCCGTCGGCATCGCCGAAATAGGAAAGCTTGCCTTGCACCGCGGTGGAATAGGCGAGCGAGAAATCGCCATGGCGGCGGACCAGCGCCAGGCGCTCGACATGCGTCAGGTCCTGCCGCGGGACCTTGGGCGCGGCCCCCTCGAGAATTTTGTCGAAATAGATCCGCAAGGAGGGCATGGTCGAGATTCCGCGTACCGTCTGCAGCGCCGCGCGCCTTGTGGACACGCAAGACACGCCGTGGCGCTTTGATTTCGCCCGTGAACTCGAAAACCGACTGCGAGTTTCGAGTTCCCGCGCTGGTGACAAGAGATCCGCCAAGCCCCCGGACCTCGAATCAATCACATTGCCGCGACCTGATTACCGCCGATGTGGCGTATGTGCCATATAGGACGCAACCGCGGCCGGCGCACGGCTCGAGAATCGCTGGCGATTCGCGATAAGGATCATGCGCAATATCAGAACGACGCGGCGTGCCTTGCGCTTCCATGACCGAGGCGCGGCGCCGGAAGGATCGAATGAGGATTCGAGAGACAATGGCTGACACGACAATCAGACCGGTGGCGCGCCAGCCGGTGGCAGTCGAGCCGTCAATCGTCATTGGCGCCGGCGCCGCCGGACTGGCCGCTGCGCATGCGTTGATCAAGGCCGGCGTGCCGATCGCGATCCTGGAAAAGGAAAGCCGGCTGGCCGAGCCCGGCACCGGCGGCACCTCAACCTGCACCTCAACACCCATCGCGACCTCTCTTCGCTACCCGGCGTCAGCTTCCCCGCCGGCACGCCGGCCTTTCCGCCCCGCACCCTTGTCATCCGCCATCTCAATGAGTTCAGCGAGACGCACGGGCTGCCGGTGCAGTTCGGCGTCGCTGTCGAAGAGATCGCATTCAAGGGCGATCATTGGGCGGTGCAGACCAGCGCCGGACCGCGCCTGGCCCGCAATGTCGTCATCGCCACCGGGCGGGACAGGCAGCCCTTCGTTCCCGAATGGAAAGGAATGAAGGACTTCACCGGCCGGATCATCCATTCGGCGGATTTTGGCGAGGCGAAGGACTATGCCGGCAAAAAGGTGCTGGTCGTCGGCGCCGGCAATTCGGGCTTCGACGCGCTCAATCATCTGGCGACGGTGGACACGGCCGCGGTCTGGCTGTCGGCCCGCAACGGTCCTACCCTTCTGCCCAAACGGATCGGCAAGATCGCCGTGCACCGGCTCTCGCCGCTCATGGCGCGCTTGCCTGTGCGGCTCGCCGATGCGGTGATCGCGGCGACGCAGCGCCTGGCTTTCGGCGACCTGACCAAATTCGGCATGCCGCCCGCGCCGTCGGGCGGCGTCACGCGCCTGGCTTCGGACTACACGGCGATCGCTGCCGACGATGGCGCCGTCGACGCCATCAAGTCGGGCCGGATTGTCGTGGCGCCGGCAATACGGGAATTCACCCGCGATGGTGTGATCCTGGCCAATGGCAAACTGATCGCTCCCGACATCGTCATTGCCGCGACAGGCTACCGCACCGGGCTGGAGCCCATGGTCGGCAAGCTGGGTGTGCTCGACAGCAAGGGCTTTCCACTTTTCAACGGCGGCGAAAGCGATCCGAAATTGCCCGGCCTCTGGTTCACCGGCATGCGGCCAAGCATCCGCGGCTGCTTCGCCAATTCCGTCATCATGGCAAAAGCGATCGCCAAGCTGATTGCCGGTTCCGCTGGCGTCTCCCGCCAAGCCGGCGCTTCACGCTGATTTAGGTTCGAGGCGCCGGAAACCGGCGGTGCGCACCCCGGTCGATTCGGGAATCCGCTTGCGGCACAGGGATCGATGCACGCCCCAACAGCGTGGATTGACCTATTTATTGCCTTGTTATATAACATGTTATGATTTAACAGCGAGCGAGAGGATGATGGAAGACGTCCTGCGATCTCTTGGCTTCCTGTGCCTGGGCAGCAGGTTGAAGCGGATCGGCGAGCAATTGCAGGCCGATACGCAGCGTCTGCTCGATTGCCTGGACGTTCCGGTTCAATCCAGCCAGTACCCTCTCCTGGCCGCGCTCGACAGGCTGGGGCCGCTGCCCGTCGGCGAGCTGGCGCAATCTCTCGGCATCACCCAGCCAGGCGTGACGCGAAGCGTGTCGCTTCTGGCCGATCTGGGATTGGTCGAGGTCACGCAATCGGACGGCGACCAGCGGCGCAGGATGGTCTCCCTGACAAAGAGTGGTCAGAGCCTTGTCGATATTGCAAAGCGAGACGTCTGGCCGCGCATCGACAGAGCCGTCGCGGATTTGTGCCGGGACCTTTCAGGGCCGCTGCTTGATCAACTGGCCGCCATCGAGGACGGTTTGGCCGCAGCCCCGCTCGATCGTCGTGTAAAAATGAGCAAGGGCGCAGCGCAATGAGGCACGTGCTCGATCGTCCCGTCTGGAGCGCGCTGGACACGCACCATCAGGCCTTCGCGCAAGGGGACAAGCTCGCCAGGCGCTATCCGTCGTCGATCGTTCCCTTCGCGGCCACCTCCACGGACGAGGCGGAAAGCCTCCAGGCGCTCGCGAAGCTTGTTCCCCCAAACGAGAGCGTGATCATGCTTCAGGCGGACGCCATTGCTCTTCCTCTTGGGCTATCGGCGATCTCGACCGCCTTCGGCGTCCAGATGGTTGCCGAGGCGCCGTTGCGGACCGTGTCGGACGAGCGCGTGCAGCCCCTGACGCAAGACGATGCAGCCGAGATGCTGGCACTGGCGTTGCTCACCAGGCCCGGTCCGTTCACGCTCGGGGCATTGAGCCTTGGTGATTTCTGGGGCGTGAAGGTTGACGGCAGGCTGGTGGCGATGGCCGGCGAGCGCATGAAGCAGCCCGGCTATACCGAACTCAGCGGCGTGTGCTCGCATCCGGAGTTTCGCGGCGGCGGGCTGGGCCGGCTGCTGTCCCTGTTCGTGGCAAACCAGATCATGGCGCGCGGCGAGATCCCCTATCTTCACGCCTATGCCACGAACGCTGCTGCCATCAAATTATACGAGTCCATCGGCTTCCGATTGCGAAGCGCAATGAACGTTGCCGTGGTTCAGCGCGCGGGGTAGGGCCGCCGCCGGCTCATGGGTCATGCCGACTTCGGCTCGAGCCGGCGGAAACCGACGGCTTCCATCAGCATGTCCTCCTCGACCATGCCGGCATTGTGCAGGGCGAGCAGGTTAAGGGCGATCTCGCGGGCCTCGGCCGAATCGGGATGCGCTTCGCGCTGTCGGCAGGCCTCGTCGAAGACGCGCTGCAGCCTGGCGATCTCGCCAGGCTTGAGCAGGCCACGGTCATAGACGGACTTCGGCATGGTGGGTCTCCTGGTCATGACCTAGGGCGCCACGTGTAAATTGCCAATCTTTCCCGAGGCTTGAATGAGTTCGTGCAAAAAGGAGGGGACTTCGGTGATCCGAAGTCCCCCCTTCAGATTGAAAATTGAAAAAGGGTTCGTGTCAGACGGCGATCTTGCCGCCGCCCTGTTTGGTGATCGCAACGACCGCCGGCCGCACCGGCATGTCGGGCTTGAAGTCGGGCCAGCGGGTCGACAGGTCCTCATAGTAGGACGGGCGGCCGAACGCCTCCCAGTCCTCGCCGCCGTCACCCGGATGCTGGACCGCGACGAAGGCGGTCTGATCGTCAGGCGCAAACAGCGGGCCGCACATTTCGGCGCCGATCGGCACGCGGAAGAACAGTTTTGAGGTCGCCCGCGCCGCTCCTTCGGTGTCGACCGCCCACAGGCCGTCGGTGCGGCCGGTGGCTTTCGGACCCTGGCCGTCGGTGGCGACCCACAGCCGGCCGGCTGAATCGACCGCGCAATTGTCGGGCATGCCGAACCAGCCATTGGCCGTCGTCGCCGTCGAGAAGGTGGCGCCGACATCGGTCACTGCCGGATCGCCACATTTCAGCAGCACCTCCCACTTTCCCCTGGCGGCAGTGAAATCGCCGCCGTCCTCCGAGATCTCGATGATGTGACCGAAGGCGTTCGCGGCGCGCGGATTGGCGGCATCGACCTGGTCGGCCTTGCGCTTCGAATTGTTGGTCAGCATGACATAGACCTTGCCGTTGACGGCATTGGGCTGGATGTCTTCGGGGCGGTCCATCTTGGTGGCGCCGAGCAGGTCGGCCGCGCGGCGCGTCTCGATCAGCACGTCGGCCTGGCTGGCAAAACCGTTCTCGACGGTCAGCGGGCCTTGGCCGAAGACGATCGGCAGCCATTCCACCGAACCGTCCTCGGCGAATTTGGCGACATGCAGCGTGCCGTCGTCGAGCAGGTCCTTGTTGGCGGCGTGGTCGCTGGCATTGAACCGGCCGGTGGTGACGAACTTGTAGACATAGTCGAAGCGCTCGTCGTCGCCGAGATAGAAGACGACGCGGCCATCCCGGGCGACGATCGACTCGGCGCCCTCATGCTTGAAGCGACCCATCGCGGTGCGCTTCCTCGGCGTCGAGGTCGGATCGTTGACGTCGACCTCGACGATCCAGCCGAAGCGATTGGGCTCGTTCGGTTCCTTGGCGAGGTCGAAGCGGTCGTAATGCGCCGCCCATTCATAGGCGCCTTCGGGAATGCCGAGGCGCTTGTAGTTGGCGGCTTCCTTGTGGCCCTCGGGCAGTTCGCCGGAGAAATAGCCGTGGATGTTCTCCTCGGACATCACATAGGTGCCCCAGGGCGTGACGCCGCCGGCGCAATTGTTGATGGTGCCGAACACCTTGGTGCCGGACGGATCGGCATTGGTCTTGACGCGGTCATGGCCGGCGACCGGGCCGGAGAGCGCCATTTCGGTGTTGGCGGTGATGCGGCGGTTGAGCTTGCCGTCGCGCACCACCTGCCATTTGCCCGAAACCTTGCGGATCTCGACGATGGTGCCGCCATGGGCCGCCATCTCGACATCGACCTGCTCCTTGCTGAGCGGCGCCTGCTTGGCCTTGCCATCGGCGATGGTGACGAGGCCCGGGAACATCAGATGCGGGTTGGTGTATTCGTGGTTGACCACCAGCAGGCCGTGTTCGGCCGAGCCGTCGATCGGGATATAGCCGACATAGTCGTTGTTGTAGCCGAACTGTTTTGCCTGGGCCTGCGCCGACTGTTTCGTGGGATCGAATTCCGGCGAATCGGCAAACAGCGGATCGCCCCAGCGCAACAGCACATCGGCATCATAGCCCGGCGCGACATGGTGCGTGTCGTCGATGCCCGCCTCGAGTTCGTCGAACGAGAAGGCGGAGCCTTCGGCGGCACGGGCCTTGTCGGCGCTGACCAGCGCCAGCGGGCTGACGGTGGCGGCGATCGCCGAGACGGCCAGCGAACCCTTCAGGAAACCACGGCGCGAGAATCGCGCGGCGATGATCTCGCCCATGGTGCGGTTGTCGGTGGCGTTGCTGGCCGGTCCTTCGTTTTCCTCGAGCCGGCTGGTGGCGAATCGGGTGTCGGGGGAGCGATGATCAGTCATGGGGCTGGCCTCTGGCTATTGGAGTGGCTGGAGCGGGATACGAGTTTGACCGATATAGCCAGCCGATCACATTTTCGTGACACCGGTCGCCACTTTCAACCGCCCACCGCGATCCGCGATCCGCCGTTCGGGCAAGAGGTCTGCTTGACGCGCCCGCGCGCTTCGGAAACAAGGTCTGCGACACACGCGGCGCGCGCCGCTTCGAGAGGGGACAGGGCGTGAGTTTTTCGGGGTTGCTGCAGCTCGGCTTTTCGACGGTGATCTTCCTGCTGGCGGCGACCGCCGCCAAGCAATGGGGACTGGCGCCAAGCCTGGGCAAGATCCTGCTGACGCTCGCGCTCTATTCGCTGGGCAACCTGATCATGCTGAGGCTGATCCGCGAGTTCGGCATGTCGGTGTCGTTCAGCCTCTCGGCCGTCATCCAGCTGGTCTCGGTGAACGTCGTGGCGCTGGTGTTCTTCGGCGAGCGCGTCAACGTGCTGCAGGCAACCGGCATCGTGCTGGCGGTCGCCGCCGTGGCGCTGATCACGCTCGGGCCCTATCTGCAAGCGCGATTGTAACGGCGAATAGCTGATGAAGAACGCCGCGAACGCTCTGCTCAACCGGCTCGAATTCCCCGTGCTGCTGGCCGGCCTGGTCATCGCCGGCGGCCTGTGGGGATTCGAGGAATTGATGGAGGTGGCGCGGGCCACCACGCCGCACGCCTTCGACACCGAAATCCTGCTTGCCTTCCGTCAGGCCGGTCAGCCGGGTGTCCCGATCGGTGCTCCATGGCTGGAGGGCGCGATGCGCGACATCACCAGCCTCGGCAGCGTCAGCGTGCTTGTGCTGATCACGGCGGCGACAATCATCTACCTGCTGTTGATCCGCCGCCCGGCAACGGCGTTTCTCATCTTCGTAGCGGTGGCCGGCGGCCAGGCGCTGTCGAGCCTGCTGAAGGTCGGCGTCGACCGGCCACGGCCCGAACTCGTCTCGCATCTGGTCACCGAGACCTCGCTGTCCTTTCCGAGCGGCCACGCCATGCTGTCGGCGGTGACCTATCTGACGCTCGGCTCGCTGGCGGCTCGCTTCCTGCCGGGCCGGACCACCAAGGTCTACGTGTTGTCGCTGGCGGTACTGACGACGCTGCTGGTCGGCATCAGTCGCATCTATCTCGGTGTCCACTGGCCGTCGGATGTGCTGGCCGGCTGGTGCGCTGGCTTCGTCTGGGCGATGCTGTGCTGGTTGGTGGCGCGGCTTCTGCAGCGACGCAAGGTGGTGGACGACGACGCCTGACCGGCAAGCTCGGCGTCAGATCATCCTGTTGATGACATGCCCGCAACCTGCCAGCAGCAAGATTATCGACACCGCGCATGCCGGCGTCATGAAAGCCTTCAGGATTCTCAACGGCTTATCCCTTCGATTTGTCGATGAAACGGGATCGCCGTCGAGTTCACGCGCCAACGACGACAATGCGACAGGCTAGCATGACAGCCGCACGCACCGCCATCTCGTCACAGCGTCATTGACAGTGGCGGGCAATCACCTGGAAATTGCGCCGAATGGATCAGCTGGCCCGCCTCGATTGGGTCGAAAGCTATTCGTGCGCACCGCGCGCAACTTCTTGGCTAACTTCCAAGCAAGCGGTGTACAGCGTCAGACATGCTTCCTTAAATCGCCGCCTCGATCGGCTCGGCAAGCTTCGGGTTGGAGCGCGCGGCGATCAGGCAGCCGGCGACGATCAGGCATGCTCCCGCCAGCGTGGTCCAGGCGGCCTGCTCGTCGAAGAAGAACCAGCCAAGCGCGATCGCCCAGATGAAGGCCGAGTATTCCGTCGGGATCAGATATTGCGCTTCGGCGCGCGCATAGGACCAGCTCATCAGGAATTGCCCAGCTAGCGACAGCACCGTCACTCCGGCCAGCGGCAGCCAGAGATTAGCCGGCAAAGCGACGGCGAGCCAGGGTGCGGCGAGACCCATTATGATGGCGACGCAAAGGTTCTGGAACAGCATGATCTCGACCGGCTTTGCCAGCTGCGCCTGTTGCCGGGCGAGGATCAGATTGTAGCCGTAGAACACCGTCGAGACGAGCACCGCCGCCGTGCCAAGCAGGGCATCCTGCGAATAGCTGGCCTGGCCGAACTGGCCGGCCAGGATGATGACGACGCCAGCGATACCGGCCAGCGATGCCCAGATCGCCTGCCGCCGGATACGTTCGCCCAACAGAAGTGCGGCGAGGAAGAGCGCGAACAAGGGCGCGACGAAGCTGAGCCCGATCGCCACCGCCAGCGGCAGCCTGGCGAGACCCCAGAAGAAGCAAATGAGAACCATGGCGACAATCGCGGCGCGCAGCGCATGCAGCCTCAGCACCGCAAGGGTTGGCTTCGAGCGTGGCCCCGCCGACCAGGCGGCGCCCGCGACGACAGTCGCGACCATGCTGCGCCACAGCACCGTGTTGTAGACGCCGACAGCGATAACCAGGGTCTTCATCGCCGCATCCATCCCCGACAGCAGGCAGATCGCCAGCGCGCAGACCAGCACCGGGATCATCGGGGAAACGGCGCCGCTCAGGCTGGATGTCTTCACGGCTACACTCATGGTGCAGCCGGATATCCCAGGGCGAAGGGCAGGACCAGATGGCAGTCCCGTCGATATGGAGGTCCAATGCCGATTGGGCGACGCCTTGCGAGAGTCTCGTGGGCCGATCCGGAGGCATCGCACGCATTCTCAGTCGAGCTTCAGCGCCGCCACTTCGCCCTCGTTCATCAACGGCACATAGAGGATCGACTTGCCGTCGGTGCCGATGTCGGCGCTGCCCGGCTTGAAATGCGCCACCGCTTCCGGCGCGCCGCCCGCATGATAGCGGTAGAGCGTCCCGGTCATGTAGGCGGTCGCATAGATGCTGTCGCGAAGAGCGACGACGCCATCGAGATCGGCGAATTTCTGCGCTCCGGGCAATGGCGAAACCACCTTGCTGGCGAGATCGACCGACAGCAGCCCGCCCGGCTCGGCGGTGCTGAAGTCGGGCCTGATGCCCTCGCCCCAGGACGCGACGATCAGCCGGTCGCCATCGGCGAAAACGCCATTGGGCGAAGCCAGCACCGCGTCCTTGACGAACAGCTCCGGCCGGGCACCGTCGATGCGGTAGATGGCGTCGGCCAGCATGTCGGTGACATAGACCTTGCCGGATTGGTCGGATGTCATGTCGTTGAGGAAGACGGCATCCGGCACCGCGATGCTGGCGACGAGCTTGCCGCTGGCCAGATCGACGACGCGAACCTTGGTGATGTCGGCGACATAGAGCTTGCCGGCCGATATCGCCATGCCCTTGGGCGCATCCATGCCGTCGGTCCAGTGCCCGGTGACCGTCTTGCCGTCCAGGGACAGCACCGACAGATAGCCGTTTCCGTCGGCTTCGCCGGGATTGCCGACGATGTTGGAGACGATGATGCGCTTGTTGGCTGCGTCGAACAGCGCCGATTCCGGTTGTTCGAAGCCGGTGGCCCGCCAGAGCTCGCCGGCCTGGGCGACTGGCGCCGTGGCCATGCCGAAGATGACGAGAAACGCCGAGGTGATGAAGCTGTTCATGGCTGGTCTCCTGTGATGACGGCGGAGAGCTATGATTTTCGATACTTTTGCGAAAGCCTCATTACTACTAGTATCAAAAGTCGATACGAAACTGCCGGCAAGAGGTGCATCCCATGAACGGCCTGATCTTCGAGGCACTGAAACGGACGCTGAAGGCGAAGGGCGTCACCTATCGCGAACTTGCCGAACGCATGGGCCTTTCCGAGCCGACGGTGAAGCGCATTTTCCACGAGCGCAACTGCAAGCTCGACCGGCTGATGGAAATCTGCGCCGCCGCCGGCGTCGAGCTGGAAAACGTGCTCGGCTCGATGAACCGGGGGCCGGGACCGGTCAACCACATCGCGCCGGAGATCGAGCGCAAGCTGGCCGGCCGACCGGCGCTGCTGTTCGTCTTCGTCATGTTGTCGGAAAAATTCACGCCCGAGGGCATCATGCGCTCGCACGCCCTGAGCGAGGCTTCGATGTTCCTCTATCTGCGCGACCTGGAGGAACTGGGTCTGGTCGCGCTCGGCCGTGGGTTGTCGGCAAGATTGCTGGTCGAGACGCCGATCCAGTGGAATTTCGAAGGGCCGCTGAGGCCGCTGTTCGAGATGACCAACAAGAACTTCGTCGGCTGGGCCATCACCCATATCGACAGGGAGGCGACCTTCGTCAGCTTCAGCAGGCGGATGCGGCCGGAAACGGCGGAGATGGTGCGCCGCGAGGCCGAGGATCTGGCCGATCGCGCCAAACTGCTGGCCCATCACGACCAGCACACCACGCCGGAGGACGGGCTCACCGGTTACAAATGGACGTTCGCGTTTGGCGCAACGCCGTTCGAGGCGATCATGCCGATCGGCCTCCATCCGCGCGACGCCGGCGCGACAGCAAACGAGCGGACCGCCAAGGCACGGAGACCCATGCCGGCATAGTTGAGCCTGCTAGTCAGCGGCCTCCGCGTCGGCAGCCCTGTCGTCCCACGTCACGGCCCGGTAGTCGAACCCATATTCCAGCGTCGGCTTGACGATGCGGAAATAGGGCGACAGGTCGAAGTCGCGCGGCGTGTACAGCGAGTGATGGCGAATGTGCAGGATTTCCTTGCGCGAATAGTTCGATTGCGCCGAGGCGCGGCCGGGCGCGCGGGTGATCTCGGGCAGGATCGGATAGCGGATCTGGCCATAGGCCTCGGCGATCAGCGTCGAACAGATTGCCCGTGTCGGGTCGCCGGAGCCGAAGGCCAGCATGCGGCGGCGCCAGCGAACCGGCACCGGTGGCGTCGGAAAAAAGTAGCGCAGCATGTCGAAAAGGTTCTTGAGATCGTATCTCAGGCCGAGCTTGCCGATCATGAAGGCGACGACCTTGTCGCGGTCCTCCGGTGTCAGCCCGTTCGCGCGGCAGATACGGGTGTTGTAGGTGCGATAGCGCGACAGCGGCACGGCGACGCAGCCTTCGCCGAGCGTGACCTCGATCAGGCGCGGCCGCTCCGATCCGTCCTCCGGCTCGGGCAACGCATCGCCGACATAGAAGGCCGCATGCGACCAGGTCGACTGGGTAAGGTACTTGATTGCCGCCGAGATCTTCTGGTTGCCCTCGATCAGCAGGATGTCGCCCGGCTCCAGCGTGCGGCGCAGCGTCTCGGCATCGGATGGCGTGTAGGGTTCGTAGCCGGAGGATTCTTCCTGCAGCCGCCCGGCAAGCCAGCGGCCAAGTCGATCCAGAAGCGTGTCGCCGGGCTTGGTCATGCCGTACGGCGATTAGCATATGCAGGCGGCTCGACGCCAGCCGCACCGTTCGTCAGCTGGCCACCGCGCTAGTGTCTTCCGCCGCGCCGGCCAGATCGTCGCGTGCCTTGCGGGCCAGTTTTCGTGTCGAGCGCTTGGGACTGTCCCCGAACAGCTCGGTTGCCTCGGCCAGGCAGGTCTTCTTGAGGTTCTTCTCCGACCGTTTCAGAAGCTTGCCCAGAAGCTTCTTGTCCTCGGGCGATCCGAGCGGCCGCTCGCCGCTGTCGAGGAGTGCGCGCATCACCAGCACGTCGTGCAGCTCGCCCAGCCGCTCGCCCAGTTCGTCGACCGCCTTGCGCCGGGCCTTGATCGGTGTCGGCCACAGCCTGCCGAGCAGCGACAGATGCATGCCGTGCGTCTTGGCCGCCTTGCGCAGATCGTGGAAGTCATTGGCTTCGCCGCGCGATCGGGCCTTGTCGAGCGCCTTCCTGGCCCGGCGCAAGGTGCTGCGAGCGCCGTCGGCAAGCACGTCGGCCGCCTGTTCCGGCTGATCCGGCAAGGTCAGGCTTTCGGTCCGCTTCAAGCCTTCTTCACAAGCGGCGGTTGCCGCGCCGATCGCCGCCTCGAGCCCGCTGCCTTCATGCAGTTCCTGCTGGTGAGCGACCAGCCTGTCGCGCACAACGCCCAGTCCGTCGCCGGCGCTCTCCTTGGGGTAGCTTGCCGCCAGCCGGTCGATGGTCTCGATCAGCGCCGTCGCCTCGCGTGGCCCGGCAAGCAGCCCCGCCACGTTGCGGTAGCACTGGTTTTCGGTGTCGCAGAATGTTTCGTCTCCGGAACGAACGAGGCGCAACAACGCGCGCACATTCTTCAGTCGCCTGCGGCATTTGTGCAGCGCCTGCTCCGGCCGGCTGGACGCGGCGTCGAGATGAGCCAGCGCCTTGCCGATTTCCTCGGACAGGATACGCCTGACCTCGCCGGTCAGCGGCAGGCGCGGGTCGATACGAAAACTCATGCGGCGATCTCCGGAATCCCCCCGAGGGCGAGCGACGCGTTGTAGAATTTAGACTCGCCGGTGACCTCGCGGCCGAGCCAGTCAGGCAGCATTTCGTCCGGCACGTCTTCCGGCGTCTCGAGTTCGGCGACCACAAGTCCCGCAAGCGGACCGCCAAAGACATCGACTTCATAGAGATAGCCGCGATGCCTAACATGGTGGCGTGTCTTCTCTATGACACGTCCGATGGCGAAGGCCAGCATCTCCTCGGCTTCCGCCAAGGGGATCGAATATTCGAATTCGTCACGCACGCGCGCCCTGCTGCCGAATTTGAGCGTCAGCTTAGCGGAGGCGCCATCGCTGATGCGGATGCGCACGGTTCGACCGGGTGTCGCGGCCAGATAGAACTGGCGAATGCGGATATCCGCCTCCGCCAGATCCCGCCATGCGGTGCTGGAGACCAGGAACTTGCGCTCGACTTCCTTGCCCATGGCCGCGCACTAAAGCGGTTGCCACCGGCGATGGCAAGTGCCGCCGGCGATGGCAAAGTCAGCCGCGCACACAGATTGACTTTAATCAATCGATTGATTAAATAGCCTGCATGACCAGGTCGTCGAACGCCAAAAGCCCACGCCGCGAGACATCTCCCGCGGAGCCTACTCGAGCCGCCCTTGTCCGGGCGGCGCTGAGACTGTTCGGGCGGCAGGGTTTCGACGGCACCTCGACGCGCGAGATCGCCGCGGAGGCGCAAGCCAATATCGGCTCGATCGCCTATCATTTCGGCGGCAAGGAAGGCCTTCGCACCGCTGCCGCCGACTTTATCGTCGAGACCATCCAGACGGTTGCCGGCCAGGCGCTCGGCAATGCGCAGGCGCCTGTCCCCGGCAGTCCGGAGGCGGCGCGGGCGCAACTGTTCGCGGCGCTGGAACGGATGGTCGGCTTTGTCGTGGCAAGTCCGCAGGCCGGCGAGATCGTGCAGTTCGTCTTGCGCGAGCTCTCCCATCCGACGGCGGCGCTCGACCGCATCTATGACGGCGTGTTCGAGCCGACGCACCGCCGGCTTTGCCAGCTGTGGGAGCAGGCGACGGGCGAACCGGCCGAAAGCGAGGCGACCCGGCTCACCGTGTTCACGCTGATCGGCCAGGTCATCTATTTCCGCATCGGCCGTGAAGCGGTGATGCGCCGCATGGGCTGGCGCGATATCGGCGCCGCCGAGGCGGCCAAGGTGGTGAAGGCCACATCGGACAATCTCAAGGCCATATTGGCTGCCAGGAAGGGGCAAAGACCATGAGCTTTCTGTGTTCGCTGCCGCTCGCCGCCCAGCTTCTCGGCGCCTGTGCCCCGGCAGCACCGCTGGCCGTCGGCTATGTCGAAGGCGACTATGTGCTGCTGGCGCCGATCGAGGTGGCGCAGGTCGAGACGGTCACCGTCAAGCGCGGCGATCGTGTTGTGCCCGGCACGACCGTGGTGACGCTGGAAAGTGCCGATGCCAAGATCGCGGTGGCGCAGGCGCAGGCAAGCCTGGCCCAGGCCCAGGCGCAGCTTGCCGATCTGCAGGTCGGCAAGCGGCCGGAAGAAATCGCGGCGCTCAAGGCTCAGGTCGACATGGCCAAGGCGCAGGCGGATGACGCAAGGCGCAAATATACGCGCGCTGCCGACCTGTTCAAGCGCGGCACCGGCAGCCAGGCCGATTTCGACACCGCGTCGGCAACGCTGGAGACAGCCGACGCGCAGCTCGGCCAGGCGGAAGCCAATCTCGCCGTCGGCGGCCTGCCGGCGCGCGCCGAGACGATCAAGGCCGCCGACAACCAGGTCAAGCAGGCGCAGGCAACGCTCGAACAGGCGCAGTGGCGACTGTCCAAGCGGGCGCTGGCCGCACCCTCGCCCGGCCGCGTCAACGACGTCATCCGCAATCCGGGCGACACCGCCGGCCCGACCGCGCCGGTCATTTCGATCCTGCCCGACGGCGCGATGAAGCTCACGGTCTACATACCGGAAAGCGCCTTCTCCTCGGTCAAGGTAGGCACCGTGCTCGACGTCCACTGCGACGGCTGTGGCCCGGATGTGAAGGCGCGGGTCAGCTATGTCTCGCCGGATCCGGAGTTCACTCCGCCGGTGATCTACTCCTTGGAGAACAGGCAGAAGCTGGTCTATCTGGTCGAGGCGCGGCCGGAGGGCGATGCCGGCCCGCTGCAGCCCGGCCAGATCGTCGATGTCGAACTGGACGCTGGAAAATGAACGCCATCGACGTCCACGGCCTGGTCAAGCGCTTCGGCGACAAGACCGTCGTCGACCATGTGACGATGGCGGTGGCGGAGGGCGAGATCGTCGGCTTCCTCGGGCCGAACGGTTCGGGCAAGACCACCACCATCCGCATCATGTGCGGCCTGCTGACGGCCGATGAAGGCGAAGGCACGGTGCTCGGCTTCAACATCCGCACCGACAGTCTGCGCATCAAGCGCGAAGTCGGCTACATGACGCAGAAATTCTCGTTCTACGAGGATCTGACGATTGGCGAGAATCTCGAATTCGTGGCGCGGCTCTACCAGCTGAAGCCGGTCGGTGAGTATGTCGCCAGAACGCTGGAGGAACTCGGCCTGACCTCGCGCCGCGACCAGCTGGCTGGCACATTGTCCGGCGGCTGGAAGCAGCGGCTGGCGCTGGCCGCCTGCATCATGCACAAGCCGAAGCTGCTTCTGCTCGACGAGCCGACGGCTGGCGTCGATCCGAAGGCGCGGCGCGAATTCTGGGACGAAATCCATCGCCTCGCCAGCGGCGGACTGACCGTATTGGTCTCCACCCACTACATGGACGAGGCCGAGCGCTGCCACCGCATCAGCTACATCTCCTATGGCAAGATGCTGGCCACCGGCACCGTGGCCGAAGTGGTCAGGAATGCCGGGCTGACCACTTTCATCGTGCAGGGCCCGCACCTCGACCAGGTCGCGGCGGCGCTCGATGGCCGGCCCGGTGTCGACCAGGTGGCGCCGTTCGGCGCGACGCTGCATGTCGTCGGCTCCGACAGGGAGAAGCTCGAAGCCGCGCTCGCCGATGTCGAGAAGAAGCATAAGGGGGTGACGTTGACGCTGGGCGAAACCAGCCTCGAGGACGTCTTCATCCAGTTCATGTCCGGCTCGAAGGACAACATGGCATGAACAGCGTCTTTTCCTTCGCCGGGCTCGGCGCGCTGCTGATCAAGGAGTTCATCCAGATGCGGCGTGACCGCATCACCTTCGCCATGATGCTGGGCGTGCCGCTGATGCAGCTGGTGCTGTTCGGCTTCGCCATCAACAATGATCCCAAGAGCCTGCCCACCGCGCTCGTTGCCATCAGCAACGACCAGTATACGCGCGCCATGGTCTCCGCCCTGCAGATGACGGGCTACTACCACTTCGACTATGTGGCGCAGAGCGCCGCCGAGGCCGAGGCGCTGATGGCCAAGGGCGCCGTCTCTTTCGTGGTGACGATCCCGGCCGATTTCGCCCGGCGGGTCGAGCGCGGCGACAACCCGCAGATCCTGATCGAGGCCGACGCAACCGACCCTTCCGCGGCGAGCGGCGCCGTTTCGACCTTGAGCAAGGTGGCGAGCCAGGCGCTGCTGCGCGCGCAGGGCATGCAGGCGACCGCCGCCGAAAGCGCCAGGGGGCAGCTGCAGGTGGTGGTGCACCAGCGCTACAATCCGGAAGGCGTCTCGCAATACAACATCGTGCCTGGCCTGCTCGGCGTCATCCTGCAGATGACCATGGTGATGATGACGGCCATGGCGCTGACGCGCGAAACCGAGCGCGGCACGATGGAGAACCTGCTGGCCATGCCTTCCAGCCCGGCCGAGATCATGCTCGGCAAGGTGCTGCCCTTCCTCGTCGTCGGCGCGGTGCAGGTGGCGGTGGTGCTGGTCGCGGCGAAGCTCCTGTTCAGCATCCCGTTCGTCGGCTCGCTGACGCTGCTTCTGTCGGCGGTGCTTGTGTTCGTGCTTGCGCTGGTGCTGCTCGGCTACACGATCTCGACCATGGCACGCTCGCAGATGCAGGCGATGCAGCTGACCTTCTTCTTCTTCCTGCCGTCGCTGCTCTTGTCCGGCTTCATGTTCCCCTATCGCGGCATGCCCGGCTGGGCGCAGGTCCTGGGCGAGATCTTCCCGCTCACGCATTTCCTGCGCATCACCCGGGCGGTGATGCTGAAGGGCGCTGACTTCAATGCGATAGGGACCGAGGTCGGCTGGCTGCTGCTGTTCGTGGTGGTGTTTGCCGGTACGGCGCTGCTGCGGTTTCGCCGCACGCTGGACTAGTCTAGTCCCTGAGCGATCCCGGACCGCTGACGAAAGGGCTCTCCCTGACATAGAATCGCAGCAGGCGGTCCGCATCCTTCGAAATGCCAATCCTGATGCTCTGCCCGATTTCGCCGGGTTGGTGGTCATCGCCTGCGAGCCACAGCGGGCCTTGCCGGCAAAGATCGAGCCCGTCGAGCGAACGATCGATCCGCAACGCCGCGGCGAGCCTTCCTGGTCCTCGCGCCAGGTCGCGCAGGCGCTCGACGCCGCGATTGAGGCGCATGATCGGGATGCCTTCGAGCGGCTCGAGCGCCCTGATCAGCACGCCGGTGCCGACCCCTTGCGTCTCGCTCGAGACATTCAGCATGTAGGAGGTGCCGTAGGCGAGATAGACATAGGCATGCCCGCGCTCGAGGAACAGCGAACGGTTGCGCGGGGTCATCCCCCGGTAGCCATGCCCGGCGGCGTCGCCGACGACATAGGCCTCGGTCTCGACGATGCGGCCGCTGACGATGCCTTCAGGCAATTCGCGCACCACCACTTTGCCGATGAGGGTGCGGGCGAGATCGGCAGTATCGCCGGGCAATTCAGAGCGTGCGATCGGGCGGTGGATGATCATCCTCACGGCGGCCGGGTTTCAGGGTATCCGCTCGACCCATTGCGCGCGCGAAGGCCCCGGCTCGAACGGATCGCCGAAATACTGGGTCTCGCGGGCCACCTTGCCATCGAGGAACTCCATGATGCTCACCGTGTAAGACGGCCGCCCGTCATAGGCCAGGACATATTCCGTGACCCAGAGGTCGCCCGCACCGATGATCCGCCGCACTGTGAAGCGCTTCCGGTTCGGCTGCGCGGCGCGCGACGACTGGATGTCGCGCCGCCCGCGGATGCGCTCCCCCGATTGCGGATAGTCGAGCACCGCGTCCTCCCGGTAGATCTGGTGCTCGCCCTCGAGATCGTTCGCATCGGAGGCAGCCCAGTGATGATCGAGGGCCGCTCGAATCTCCCGGTCCTCCATATCGAATCTCCTTGACCATCGGCACCGATACCCTGCGGTGGCGCTCCGGCTTTTTGGACCGGTGCGTGACCCAGACTGGCCGCCATCCTACGCGGCTGCCATGATCCCCGCATAGGTGCCGAAATCGACGTTGCCGCCGGACAGCACCACGGCGACGCATTTGCCTGCCAGCTCGATCTCGCCCGACGACAGCGCCGCCAGTCCGACGCAGCCGCCGGGTTCGACCACCAGCTTGAGATAGGCCATGGCGTCGCGCATCGCCTGTGCCGTCGCCTTGTCGGAGACGGCGATGCCGCCGGCAAGGTTCCTGCGGTTGATCTCGAAGGTGATCACGCCCGGCTCGGCGGTGAGGATCGCATCGCAGATCGAACTGTGGCCCGGCTCGTTCGCCACCCTGATGCCCGCGGCCAGCGAGCGGCGGGTGTCGTCGAAATGCTCGGGCTCCACCGCCCAGACGGCAGTGCCGGGCGAGGCGTCCTTGACGGCAACCGAGATTCCGCTGATCAGGCCGCCGCCGCCGCAGGGCACCAGAACCGCGTCTAGGCCCACGCCAAGCGCTTCCACCTGGCGCATCAATTCGAGGCCGATCGTACCCTGGCCGGCGATGATGGCCGGATCGTCGAAGGGCGGCACCAGCACCATGCCTTTTTCCATGTAAGGGCCCACCACGGTCATGCGGTCGTCGCGGAAGCGGTCGAACGGCACCACCTCCGCTCCCATCTTGCGGACATTGCCGACCTTCATGGCCGGCGCGTCGGCCGGCATGGCGATGACCGCCTTGACGCCGAACATCGCGGCGGAGGCGGCGACGCCTTGCGCGTGGTTGCCCGACGAGAAGGCGACGACGCCACGGCGGCGCTCTTCTTCGCTCAGCGATGACAACTTGTTGTAGGCGCCGCGGAACTTGAACGATCCGGTGCGCTGCAGCGTCTCCGGCTTGAACAGGATGCGGGCGCCGAAGCGCCTGTTGAGTTCAGGCGATTCGATCAACGGCGTTTCAACAATCAGCCCGGAAAGCCGGGCTGCGGCGCGGTGGAGGTCGGCTATGCCGGGAGGCGTGGTGGCGGTCATGCGAGGTCCAGCAAAAAGAGACAGTCTCTTCTCATGATGCCCGCAAACAACGGCAGCACACCATTGAAAAAATGTGACCGTTACAAAGTTGGGGGATCACGAAGGGCGGCGCCGAGACCGGCAATTGGCCTTGCAGCCGATCACTCTTCACCCCAGAAGCGCCCGCTGCCTCTTCGTGCCGCCCAACTTGCGCCAGTTGTTGAACCGGTGGGTGGCGGCGGCAAAGGAGATCTTCATCTGCTGGGCCACCGAATAGCGCGACTTGCCTTCGTCGAACATGCGGTAGCAGCACTCCACGCCTTCTTCCGTCAACTTGCCGTCCGGAGCCTTGTTGTGCGGATTGGCGGGATCGAATTTCTCGACCTGCTGCTCGACCAGGCCCTTCAGGCGTTGCAAATCGGCCTCGATGCTGGCGATGAGATCGAGAACGGGCTTCGGGTCGAATTCCGGTGCGTGTGGCTTTGTCGTCATCTGCGGCTTCCCTTCTATCGACTTAGGTTTGCCTATATAGGGAAATCTTCACCAATAATGAAGGGTCGGCGGCTTCAACAATTCTTGACCGCCGACCCAAGCGCGCGATTGACCGGAGGCGCGTCAAACCCTAGTTTAGAACCATTCTAAACTAGGGTGAATTCCTCATGCTTTCCCGTGTCTTCGGCTTCGGCTTCGGCCGCCGTCCCTTCGAATCGCTCTCCGAGCAGGAGATCCTGGCGCTGGCCATTTCGTCCGAGGAAGACGACGGGCGCATATACCGTGCCTATGCCGACGGCCTGGCGGAAAGCTTTCCGCAATCGGCGAAGGTGTTCGAGGAGATGGCCGAGGAAGAGGACGGCCATCGCGACTCGTTGATCGAGCTCCACCGCAAGCGTTTCGGCGAACGCATTCCACTGATCCGGCGCGAACATGTGAAGGGTTACTATGAGCGCAAGCCCGACTGGCTTGTGAGGCCGCTCGGTGTCGAGCATGTGCGCAGCCAGGCCGAGGCGATGGAACGGCAGGCCTACCTGTTCTATGTCGAGGCGGCAAAGCGCACCACCGATGCCTCGACCAGAAAACTGCTCGACGATCTGGCGCTGGCCGAACAGGGGCACGAGACGCTGGCGCAGCGTCTGGAGCAAAAGCACGTGCCGGGCGAAGTGAAGGACGAAGAGGCCGCTGCCGAGCAACGCCAGTTCATTCTGACCTATGTGCAGCCAGGACTGGCTGGCCTGATGGATGGTTCGGTGTCGACGCTGGCGCCGATCTTCGCCGCTGCTTTCGCCACGCATGACACCTGGCAGACCTTTCTGGTCGGCCTTGCCGCCTCGATCGGCGCCGGCATCTCGATGGGATTCACCGAAGTGGCGTCCGACGACGGCAAGCTGTCGGGCCGCGGCTCGCCGATAAAACGCGGCATCACCACCGGCGTCATGACATCGGCGGGTGGCCTTGGCCACGCATTGCCCTATCTCATCCCGCATTTCTGGACGGCGACCGCTGTCGCCGCGGTGGTGGTGTTCTTCGAGCTGTGGGCCATCGCCTTCGTCCAGAACCGCTACATGCAGACCCCGTTCCTGCGCGCCGCCTTCCAGGTGGTGCTCGGCGGCGCCCTGGTGTTCGCGGCCGGCGTGCTGATCGGCAATGCGTAGGTAAGGGCGGCAAAGCTCAGCGCTGCCCCTCACCCTTACCCTCACCCCGTGAAGAACGGGGAGAGGGGGGGTCGCCGGCGCGGGAGCTTGTCCCTTCTCCCCGTCACTATACGGGGAGAAGGTGCCGGCAGGCGGATGAGGGCGGCACCCACATCAACCCGTAGGCCTCACCCATTCACCGCCCGACTGTCCTGCGGCGCCTCGGTCCTTTCGGTCAGCCCGTAGTCGCGCACCACATGCGCGATGCGCAAACGGTAGCCGGCAAAGATACCGCCACGTCCTGCCTTCTGCGCCTGCCTGTGTTCCTCGGTGTTGCGCCAGGCCTTGACCGCGTCCTCGTCGCGCCAGAACGACAGGGACAGGATGCGGTTCGGGTCGACCAGGCTCTGGAAGCGCTCGATGGAGACAAACCCGTCGATGCCGTCGAGCAGCGGGCGCAGCTCGGCGGCGATGCTCAGATACGCATCGCGCCGGCCCGCCGCCGGTTCGACCTCGAAGATGACGGCGATCATGCTTTCACCTTTTCCCCTGGCATGATCTCGGTCTGAAAAGGCTGCAACTTTTCAGGATCAAGCCTTGGCGCGTGTGGGCCGGAAGCCAGTTTCAGGAACATGCGATCCTCCTTGAGGATGAATTTTTCGCGGCGGGCGAACTCGTAGTTTGCCTTGCCGGCGGGATCGGCGGCAAGCCGGGCGCGATAGGCTTCGTAGGCGGCCAGGCTCTCGATGTTGTAGGCGGCATAGGCTGTCGTAGCCGAGCCCTCATGCGGCGCGAAGTAGCCGATCAAATCGGCGCCGCAACGCGGAATGGCCTGGCCCCAGTTGCGGGCATACTCCTCGAAGGCCGCCTTGCCGAACGGGTCGATTTCGTAGCGGATGAAGCAGGTGATGGCCATTGTCGTCTCCTTGAGGGGGATGTGTTCTTGCGTCGATGGTTCGAGCGGTGTCGAAACGTTGTGCCGCCCGATCTGCTAGGCAATTTCCTTGCGGGTCATGGTCGCCAGAAGGACTTCGCGCATTCTCGGCGCACGTCTTCCGGCGTCAGGCCAAGGTCGCGCAACAGGTGATCGTCGATCTCGGCAAGGTCGATCAGCTGCAGATAGCGGTCATACCACCGGGCCAGCGTGCCCGAGCGGAACCAGGTGACGAACGGGAACGATTGGCGGCTCTCGAACGGTCCGGAGGTGGAAGCGGTTGTCATCGTCGTCTCCTTGATCTGATCGGAGAATAGTGATTATCTGACAAGAATGCTTCGACGAGGAACGAACTATGCGTGAAGGGCCCGACATTGCCCGTATAGCCAGCCTGGTCGGTGATCCGGCGCGGGCCAACATGCTGAGCGCCCTGATGGGCGGCACGGCGCTGACGGCGAGCGAACTGGCACTCGAGGCCGGCGTATCGCTGCCGACCGCCAGCTCGCACCTGTCGAAGCTGATGGAGGGCGGATTGCTGACGCTGGCGAGCCAAGGCCGGCACCGCTACTACGGCCTCGCCGGCCCGCAGGTGGCCGGAATGATCGAGGCCATCACCGGCGTCGCCGCGTCTGTCGGGCCGCAGCGTGTGCGGCCGGGCCCGCGCGACGCGGCCATGCGCGTGGCGCGCGTCTGCTACGATCACCTCGCTGGCGAGCAGGCCGTGGCGATGCTCGACCGTCTTGTCGAAAAGGAGATTATCCTGCGTGACGACCAGGAGATCAGGCTCGGGCCGTCGGCGGCATCGCATTTCGCCGCCATCGGCATCGATGTCGATGCCAAGCCGCGACGGCCGGTCTGCCGCGCCTGCCTCGACTGGAGCGTCCGCCGCTCGCACCTCGCCGGCACGCTGGGCGCCGCCATCCTCGACAAGATCCTCGCCGAGAAATGGGCGCGCCGCGAGAAGGACAGCCGCGCCGTCATTTTCTCGCCGCCGGGCAAGCAGGCTTTCGAGAGGGTGTTTCTGGCGTGATGGTTTTGGCGGTGCTGATTTCGCGATGCCCGCGGGACAGCGCCCCCTATGCCAGGCAGGCCGTTGGGGGGCGCGAAGGATCGTTACGCTGCGGACGGGGCGACTACCCCCGCTTCAGCGCCTTGCCCTGCTTGAAGAAATCCGCCCACGGATCGGCTTGCGCCAGCTGCTTCAGTGTCGTCTTGTCGCCGATCGGGAAAGCATTTGGCGCCAGCCCGGCCTCGATCTCGGGCCAGGTCACCGGCATCGACACGGTGGCGCCCTTCTTGGCGCGTGACGAATAGGGCGCGACCGTCGTCGAGCCCCGACCATTGCGCAGATAGTCGACGAAGATTTTTCCGGTGCGCGCCTTCTTCGACAGTGTTGCGGTATAGCGATCGGGGGAAGCCTGTTCGAGTGCCTTGGCGAAATCGTGGGCGAAGGTTTTCACCGCGCCCCAATCCGCCGATGGTTTGAGCGGTACCAGGACATGGTAACCCTTGCCGCCTGATGTCTTGACGAAATTCGGCAGCGACAGCTCGTCGAGCTTGCCCCTGATATCGAGTGCCGCCTCGCGCACCGCCTTGACCTCGACGCCTTCGTCGGGGTCGAGATCGAAGATGATCTGGTCGGGCTTTTCCAGTTCGTCAACGGTACAGCCCCAGATGTGGATCTCGACCACGCCGTATTGAACCAATGCGGCAACGCCGTCGAAATCCCTGACGAACAGGATCTCCTCGCCGTCCGTCGGATCTTTCATCCGCGCGATCTTGTCACTCATGCCGGCGGATGCATGCTTCTGGAAGAAGCGCGGTCCGCCGACTCCGTCCGGCGCCCGCACCAGGCTGAGCGGCCGGTTGACGATGAACTGTTCCATGCGCGGCCAGACCCGCGCGTAGTGGTCGAGCAGGCCTTGCTTCGATATCTTTTCCTCGGGCCACAGCAGCTTGTCGGGATGGGAAAGTTTTACCGTGGTCGTCATCGTTCCGGTGGGTTTGGCGGCGTCGCTTGATGCCGCCTTCGCCTTCGCCGGGCTCTTGCCTGTCGATGCCTTCGGCTGTTCCTGCACGACTTCCTCCGCCGGCTTGTCCTCGCGCAATCCCTGGAACGAGGCATGGCGTATTATACGGTCGGAGGTCCAGCTGCGGAACTCCACTTCGCCGACCAGCTCCGGCTTGACCCAGACCAGGCCCTTGCCCTTCGGCACGGCCTTGTCGAAAGGCGACGATTTTGCCTTCAGCGCGTCGAGTCTTGTCTTCAGGTCGGTGGCGCCCTTGGCGGAGAAGCCGGTGCCGACGCGCCCGGCATAGTGCAGCTTGCCGCCCTCATAATAGCCGACCAGCAGCGAGCGCAGCCCGCGCCCCGTCTTTTCCGACGGCAAATAGCCGCCGATGACGAATTCCTGTCGTGCGGTACACTTCGACTTCACCCATGAGGGGCTACGCCCGCTGCGATAGGGCGCGTCGGCGCGCTTGGAGACGACACCTTCCAGCCCCATGCGGCAGGCATGCTCAAGCATGATCTTGCCAGGTTCGGAAAAATGGTCGCTGAAGCGGATTGCCGCATTCTCGGGCTGCTTGCCGAGCAGTTCCTGCAAGGCCTGCTTGCGCTCGACCAGCGGCTCGCCGCGCAGGTCTTGCCCGTCGAGCCGCATCAGGTCGAAGACATAGTAAGTGAAGCGATCTGTCCGCTTCGCCGACAGGTCGGCTTGCAGCAGCGCGAAGGAAGAGACGCCGCTGTCGGCCAGCACGACGATCTCCCCGTCGATGATGGCGTCGCTGCATTTCAGCGCGGACAGCTCCGCGACGATCTCGCTGCCGAACTTTTCCGTCCAGTCGAGGCCCGTGCGGGTGAGCAATCGCACGTCGGTGCCGGCGATCTGCGCCTGCATGCGATAGCCGTCGAACTTCACCTCGTGCAGCCAGTCCTTGCCCGGCGGCGCTTCCCGCTCCAGCGTGGCCAGCTGCGGCTCGATGAAGTCGAGGCGCTTGCCGGGCTTCGCTTTCTCGGCGGCCGGCTTGTTGGAATGCCAGACGTCAGGCTTCTGGCCTTTCGCGGTCTTGCCCTCGCCGACCTCCTCGATTGTCAGGCCGGACTTTACCGATTCCGGCGCTTCCTTGAGGATGTCCTCGCCGGGACGCGCGGCGGCATCGTCGGACTTGATCAAGAGCCAGTTGTCGCGCTTCTCGCCCGCGCGCGGCTTCAATCTGACCAGATGCCAGAGGCCGTGCAGCTTGTGGCCGTGCAGCTCGAAGCTGATATGGCCCTTCTTCATCGCCTTGGCCGGATCGATCTCGGGGGTCCAGGTGCCTTCGTCCCAGACGATGACCGAGCCGCCGCCATATTCGCCCTTGGGAATGGTGCCCTCGAACGGCGCGTAGTCGAGCGGATGGTCCTCGACATGCACCGCCAGCCGCTTCTCATGCGGGTCCAGGCTCGGGCCGCGCGTCACCGCCCAGCTCCACAGCACGCCGTCATGCTCGAGGCGAAGGTCGTAATGCAGCCTCGTCGCCGCGTGCTTGTGGATGACGAAGATGCCGCCCGCACTGCCCCCCTTGCCGAGCGGCACCTTGCCAGCCGGCTCGGACGTCTTCTTGAAATCGCGCTTGGATTGGTACTGTTCGAGGCTGGCCATCTCTGTCTCCTCAGGCCGATTTGCGCTTGGCCGCGCCGGCTTTCGGCTTGGCGCGTTTGGCCGCCGGTTTGGCTTTCGCCGACGAAGCCTTGGTCGAGCCTGCGTCCGACGACAGGCTCTTCTTCAGCGCGTCGAACAGATTGACGACATTGGAAGGCTTGGGCGCGGCTTTGGCCTTGGGTGCCGTCTTGCCGGCCTTCTTGGCGCGGATCAGTTCGAGCAGGGCGTCCTCGTATTTGTCGTCGAATTTCGACGGATCGAACGTCGCCTTCTTCTTGTCGATGATCAGCTCGGCCAGATCGGTCATCTCCTGGTCCGTCTTGACCGCCTTGATATCGCCGAACACGGTGTCTGGCTGGCGCACCGTGTTGTCGTAGCGCAGCGTCGTCAGCACCATGCCCTTGCCCAACGGTTCGATGACCACCGGGCGTTCGCGCTGGTAGAGCACGATGCGCGCCAGCCCGGCCATCTTCTTGCCAGCCATCGCATCGCGGATGACAGCGAACGCCTCCGCCGACACCTCGTCGGCCGGCGCGACATAATAGGGCGTGTCGAGATAGATCTGCTGGATCGAGGATTTGTCGACGAAGCCGTCGAGGCTCATCGTGTGCGAGGACTCGATCTGCACCGCTTCGATCTCGTCTTCGTCGATATGGACGAAATCGCCGTCGCTGACCTCATAGCCCTTGATCTCGTCGCCGTCGCCGAGCGGCTTGCCGGTCTGCGAATCGACGTAGATGCGTTTCACCGTATTGCCGGTCTTGCGGTTCAGCACCCGGAACGAGACCTTCTCGGTATGGGTGACGACGTTGGTCAATTCGACCGCACAGGTGACCAGCGACAGCTTGAGATAGCCCTTCCAGGCCGGACGCGGCGCCATGACATTTTCCCTTCTGGATCCAGATGAAGGTGAGAACGGACAGACCTCGCTCCAGTTCCGCCACCGCGTGATGATCCGCATGCGGAGAGGTCGCGCCGGATTCGGGCAGGCAAGCACGGACATTTCGTGGTGGCGGCAAAAATTGAAACAGAACCGCGCGCAGGCGACATTCAAACGAAACATATGTGATGCAAAAGTCACACTGGGCGGAATGGCGACAAAAGGCGCGGAAACACCCCGAATCAGCCGCATTCCGGCCACGAAGCAAGGCCTTTTTGACCAGAAATTAACATCACGTTCACCGACTATTCACGCCTCGATGCTATCGTTCTCGCAAATCGGAAGGGACATCCGAAAATCGGGACAGGGACAGGGTAAATGAACTTCCTCGCACACCTCATCGGCTATGCCGCCGCCATCCGCGAATTCGTCGCGCCGACCTATCGGCCCGAGCGTTATTACATGCGCGGCCCAGGCCCGGCCTGCGCCCGTCGCGGCAATTCGCTGGGCGCGCACTGATCATGACCTTCGAGACCCGTCACGACAGCCGGATCTGCAGGCCAGCGGCCGAATCCCGCGCCACGACCTATCGCGCCGAGCGTCCCGCTCTCGCCGACAGACGGCGTGCGACATCGCCACGTCTTTGATGCCGCCCCTGGCTGGCTTAGTGTCTTCAGACACGAGCAGCCGAGGCCCGCGTGAGCGACCTTCCCAACTCAGATTGGCCCCAGTCAAATCGGCCTAATTCAAGCCGTCCCGCTGAATTCTCCGATACACGCCATCCGCTGATCGTCTTCGATGGCGTCTGCGTGCTGTGCTCCGGCTTCGTCCGCACGGTGGTCCGGCTCGACCGCCAAAGCCGCTTCCGCTTCGCCACCGCGCAGTCGCCATTCGGCCAGGCGCTGTTCAGCAAGCACGGGCTGCGGACGGACAGTTACGAAACCAATCTCGTCCTGATCGAAGGCGTCGCCTTCACAGGGCTCGACAGCTTCGTTGCCGTCATGTTGGAACTCGGCTGGCCCTGGCGGACGGCCAGGGTGCTGTTGCTGCTGCCGCGCCCGCTTCGCGACTGGCTCTACAATCGCATTGCCAAGAACCGTTACGCCCTGTTCGGCCGGAAGGACCGTTGCGAGGTCCCTTCCGCCGAGATGCGGGAGCGGTTTCTTGGCTAAGATTGGCTCTGGGAGGAGCAGCGGATGAAACTTCTCATTGTCGGCGGTTACGGAACCTTTGGCGGCCGCATCGTCCAACTGCTGGAGAATGAGCCGCGCCTGACAGTGATTGTTGCAGGCCGCTCGCTGGCCAAGGCGGAGGCCTGGTGCGGGAGCCGTGGCGGTGTCGCCGCGCAGCTGGTGCCGGCGGTGTTCGACAGGGATGGCGACCTCGCCGCGCAATTGGCGTCGCTGCGCCCCGACGCGCTGGTCGACGCCAGCGGCCCGTTCCAGGCCTATGGCGAGGGTCGCTATCGACTGATCGAGGCCTGCATCGCCAAGCGCGTCAACTATTTCGATCTCGCCGACGGCTCGGATTTCGTCGCCGGCGTGCCGGCTTTCGATGAGGCCGCAAGGCAAGCCGGGCTGTTCGTGCTCTCGGGCGTTTCCAGCTTTCCGGTGCTGACGGCGGCGGTGGTGCGCCGGCTGTCGTCGGACATGACGCGGGTCGACATGATCAGAGGCGGCATCGCCCCGTCGCCCTATGCAGGCGTCGGTGAAAACGTCATCCGGGCGATCGCAGGCTATGCCGGCCAGCCGGTCGCGCTGGTGCACGACGGCATCAAGATGCAAGGCCACCCGCTCACCGAACAGATGCGCTACACCATTGCGCCGCCGGGCCGGGTGCCGCTCAACGACACGCTGTTCTCGCTCGTCGACGTGCCGGACCTGCGCGCGCTGGGGAAACTCTGGCCGCAGGCAAAAACCATCTGGATGGGCGCTGGACCGGTTCCCGAAGTCCTTCATCGCGCGCTGATCGGCCTTGCCTGGCTGGTGCGGATCGGGCTGGTCGGCTCGCTGTCGCCGCTCGCTCCACTGATGTACTGGGCGACCAACCGGCTGCGCTGGGGCGAACATCGCGGCGGCATGTTCGTTGAAATCACCGGTGCCAGCCAGGCCGGTGCGCCGGTCAAGCGCTCGTGGCATCTGCTGGCGGAAGGCGATGACGGGCCACTGATCCCGTCGATGGCGGTCGAGGCGCTGGTTCGAAAGACGCTGGACGGCCATGCACCTACACCCGGCGCACGTGCTGCAGTGAGAGAACTCGAGCTTGCCGACTACGAAGCCCTGTGTGCAGTCAAGACGATCCATACCGGCTTTCGCGACGACACGGACGCTAGTCCGGATAGACAGCTCTATGCCGTCCTGCTCGGCGATGCCTGGCAGCGTCTGCCCGAGGAAATCCGGGGCATGCACGACTGCACGAAAATGGCTGAAGGTCGCGCCAGCGTCGAGCGCGGATCAAACATCCTTGGCCGGCTAACGGCATCGCTGGTCGGCTTCCCCAAGACGAGCGCCGATATCCCGGTCCGTGCCCGCTTCGACGTGGACAGGAATGGCGAGACATGGACGCGGACTTTCGGCAAGCATAGTTTTTCCAGCCGCCAGTTCGCAGGTCGGGGCCGTTCGCATCGCCTGCTTTGCGAACGCTTCGGACCACTGAGCTTTGCCATGGCGCTGGTGGCCGAGGAGGGAAAGCTGTCGCTTGTCCTGCGCCACTGGAGCCTGTTGGGCCTGCCGCTGCCGATGTGGCTCTGCCCGCGCTCGACATCCTACGAAACGGTCGAGGATGGCCGCTTCCGTTTTCATGTCGAGATTTCACATCCGCTCACCGGGCTGATCGTGCGCTATCGCGGCTGGCTCGTGCCCGTGGACTCGCATGGTTCCAGAGATGCAGTGTCGCTTGGTTCGGGCGCTGGGTAGCGCCGTCGGCCAGCGTCTCCTTGCACAATGGCCGACCAGGCGCGAAAGTTTTTCCTCAGCCTGTCGAAATCGGACATGGCCGCGCGACATACGTTCGGCCTGCAACGATGCGGCCCTGTAACCACGGGAGATGACCATGCAGTATCTGCTTCTTATCTATTCCAACGAAGCCGCCATGGCAGCGGCACCCAAGGAGGCGGCCGTCCAGATGAGCGCCGCTTACGGCGCCTATACCGAGGCGATGAAGAAAGCTGGCGTGTTCGTTGGCGGCGAGCGGTTGAGGCCGACGTCGGTGGCAACCTCCGTGCGGGTGGCCGGCGGCAAGACCAACGTGCTTGACGGCCCTTACGCCGATACCAAGGAACAGCTTGGCGGCTACTACATGATCGAAGTGCCGGACATGGACGCGGCGATTTCATGGGCGTCGCGCTGTCCTGGTGCCAGCGCCGGCACCATGGAAGTGCGGCCGATCTGGCCGATGGAGGAATACATGACAAAGTATACTGCGTGACCGCCACCGGATCAGATACCGCGCGGGCGGTCGCGGAGGCGGCCGCCCGGCAAAGCTACGGCAAGCTGATCGCCTATCTCTCCGCACGGTCCCGCGACGTGGCGGCCGCCGAGGACGCGCTTGCCGATGCCTTTGCCGCCGCGCTCGAACGCTGGCCGCGAACCGGCGTGCCTGACAAGCCGGAAGCCTGGCTGCTGGCGGTGGCGCGGCGGCGCCGCGTCGATGCGGTGCGGCGGCGGCTGACCAGCGAGGCCGGCCGTGATCATCTCAAGCTGATCGCAGAGGAGGTGGAGGCGCGCATGACCGATGAAGATCTGCCCGACGAACGGCTGCGGCTTATGTTCGCCTGCGCCCATCCGGCGATCGAATCGAGCGTGCGGTCGCCGCTGATCCTGCAGACCGTGCTGGGCTTCGACGCGGCGGCGATCGCTTCCGCCTTCATGGTCTCACCGGCAACGATGGGGCAGCGCCTGGTGCGCGCCAAGACCCGCATCCGCGAAACCGGGATTCCGTTCCGCGTGCCGGAGCGGGCCGAACTCGGCGAGCGGCTGGACGCGGTGCTGGAAGCCATCTACGCGACCTTCGCCGAAGGCTGGTCCGACCCGGCTGGCACCGAGACGCGGCGGCGCAATCTCGCCACCGAAGGCATCTGGCTCGGCCGGCTGGTGGCTTCGCTGCTGCCTGATGAGCCGGAGGCGCTCGGCCTGCTGTCGCTGATGCTGTTTGCGGAAGCGCGCCGCGCCGCGCGGCGCGATGCGGCCGGAGATTATGTGCCGCTCGCCGAACAGGATTGCGCACTCTGGGATCACGCCTTGGTCGACGAGGCGGAAGCTTTGCTCTGTTACGCCGCCACCAAGGGCCTCGTCGGCCGCTACCAACTCGAGGCAGCCGTGCAATCCGCCCATGCGACACGCCGGCGTACGGGGCGCACCGACTGGGTTGCGATCCGCGAGCTTTACGACGCGCTGCTTTCGGTCGCCGGATCGCCGGTGGTGGCGATCAACCGCGCGGTGGCGATAGCCGAAGCCGAGGGCGCCGCGGCGGGACTGGCGGCCCTCTACGTGCTGGGCGACGACAAGCGGCTTGACGACTATCAGCCTTATTGGGCAGCCCGGGCGGGTCTGCTGGCCAGGTTGGGTCAGGTACAGTTGGCGACCGAAGCCTATGAGCGGGCGATCGGCCTCGAACGCGATCCGGCGGTGCGCCGCTTCCTGCAGGGAAAACGGGCCGCGCTCCGAAATTAAGCTTCGCCGCCAGTTCAGATCGGCCACATCTCGTGCGCCGTGTTGAGCTTCTTCATCAGCGGATGGTCGCGCAGCCTGGCCCACAGCCGTTCGATGTTCGGCCAGGCCGTACGCGCTTTGTCGACGTCGGGATGCCAGGCCACCAGCATGACCAGATAGATGTCGGCCAGCGACATCAGGTCGCCGACCAGCCAGTCATGGCCTTCGAGAGCTGTATCAAGAACGGCAAAGCCGCGGTCCATCTCGGCGATGGCCGCCTGCTTGACCGCCTTCGTGCCGTCGGCATCGGACGTATAGCGGTTCGCGTAGTAGAAGCGCAGCACCGCCGGATAGAGAACCGACGACATGAAGGCCATCCAGCGCAGGAAGTCGGCGCGGGTGGGCGCGTCGATCGCCGGCGCCAGTCTGGCGTCGGGATGGCGTTCGGAAAGCAGGACGCAGATCGCCGCCGATTCGGTGATCGAGCGCCCATCCGGCAAGGTCAGCACCGGCACCTGGTTCAAGGGACTGATGGCGAGGAAGGCCGGATCGGGCCGGTCCGTCTTGGGAACGTCGATCTGCTCGAATGGCGCGTTCGCCAGCGCCAGTGCCGCCTCGACGACGAAGCCGCCGCTGCCCGGACGGGTGTAGAGCTTGTACATGAATTCCTCCCCCGGCCCGCTCAAAACAGGCCGGGGCGATATGAACCGGAAGCGAGGTTGTGCTCAAGGCGGTGGCGGCCGCCACGGGCGGATTTTCAGCGGGCCAGCGTCAGAGCGGAACCTTTGATGCCGGAGGGGGCACGAAGGATCGCGGCGAATCTATCCTGGGCACGTCCAGAAACTAAGCCCCCAGCCCCTCGAACAAAATCGTCGACAGATAGCGTTCGGCGAAGTCGGGAATGACCACGACCAGGTTCTTGCCCTTGTTCTCCGGCCTTGAGCCGACGACGATTGCCGCCTGCAGGGCCGCGCCCGACGAGATGCCGACCGGCACGCCTTCGAGGCGGGCGACGAGGCGCGCATTGGCGACGGAATCTTCGTTCGAGACCTTGACGATCTCGTCATAGATCGTGGTGTCGAGGATCTTTGGCGCAAAGCCGGCGCCGATGCCCTGGATCTTGTGCGGGCCGGGCTGGCCGCCCGACAGCACCGGCGATGCTTCCGGCTCGACGGCGACGACATGCACCGAGGGCTTGCGCTTCTTCAGCACCTGGCCGACGCCGGTGATGGTGCCGCCGGTGCCGATGCCGGCGACGAAGATATCGACCTCGCCATGGGTGTCGTTCCAGATCTCCTCGGCCGTCGTCTTGCGATGGATTTCCGGATTGGCCGGGTTCTCGAACTGCTGCGGGATGATCGCGTTGGGGATCGTCGCCGCCAGTTCATCGGCCTTTGCGATGGCGCCCTTCATGCCCTTCGGTCCTTCGGTCAGCACCAGCTCCGCGCCGAGTAGCGCCAGCATCTTGCGGCGCTCGACCGACATTGTCTCGGGCATGGTCAGGATCAGCTTGTAGCCCTTGGCGGCGGCGGCGAAGGCGAGCGCGATGCCGGTGTTGCCGGACGTCGGTTCGACCAGCGTGGTCTTGCCGGGAGAAATCTTGCCGGCGGCCTCCAGCGCCTCGATCATCGCCACGCCGATGCGGTCCTTCACCGAGGCGATCGGATTGAAGAATTCGAGCTTGGCGATGAGATTGGCGACGATGCCCTTTTCCTTGGCGAACTTGTCGAGCCGCACCAGCGGCGTGTCGCCGATCGTGTCGGTGATGGAACTGTAGACGCGGCCGCGACCGGGCACGCGGGCGGAGGTGACGGGCTTGTTCATTGGTTTCGCTCCCAGAACTTCAGGCAAGTGAGGATTTTCGGGCAATGGCACTGCAGCCGGCAAGATAGAGCCTTCGGTCGCGCAAGATAGACTGTCGACTGAAAATATCCGAGTGGGACCCGTGTCTAAAACGCCCCGGTCCCGGAAAAGCATTTCCCGGAAAAGCCCGTCCCGGGAATATTTTGGCCGAAAGAGCCCTACTGACGGGCGGCGATCGCCGCTGCGGCGCCGACCATGAAGCCGGCGGCGGTGCGGTTCAGCGCCTTGAGTGCGCGCGGCGACTTGAGGAACCAGCGCGCCTTGGCAGCCAACGCCAGATACGGCACCAGCACCACCAGAAGCACGACGATCGTCAGCGCGACGAGAATGCCATAGTCGGCCAGCGTGATGGTCTTCAGGTCGACGATGGTCGGCGTGATGGCGAGATAGAAGATCATCGTCTTCGGATTGCCGAGCGTGACGGTGAGACCGGCGACAAAGCTCGACAACAGCCCGCCCTTGCCTTTCCTCGCCTCGACCGTCTCGGGCGTGATGCCGCTGTTCCAGAAGCGCCAGCCAAGGAAGGCGAGATAAGCGACACCCAGCCATTTGATGGCGAGGAAGACCATGCCGAAGGTCTGCGCGACAAAGGCGAGGCCAAGCACCACGGCGGTCAGATAGGTGAGGTCGCCTAGCATCAGGCCGAAGGACATTGCCAGCGACGAGCGGAAACCCGACCCGAGCGCACGCGCGACGAGCGCGGTGATGCCGGGGCCGGGAATGGCGGCGGCGATGCCGAGAGCGGCGCTGTAGGCGAGGAATCCGGTGAGGGTCATGGCATTGGTCTCGGATCAGAATGCCTTGTCGCATGGAACGGACCAGGGTTGAATTCCCTGGGGGGTGGAATCCATTGCACCAGATATCGCTGCGACACGCGCAGGCCCCTCTCCCTCCGCCAAGCAGGATCAGGAACGAGCGCCGTCATAGGTGACGCGCCAGATGGTGCCGTTGCCATCTTCACTGACGATCAGCGCGCCGTCGCTCGCCATCGCCACGCCGACCGGCCGTCCCCATACCTCGCCGTTGGAGATGACGAAGCCGGTGATGAAATCCTCGTATTCGCCGGTCGGCTTGCCGTCCCTGAACAGCAATCGGACGACCTTGTATCCGGTCCTGTTGCCGCGGTTCCACGAACCGTGCAGGGCGACAAAAGCGTCGCCCTGGTAATCCTTGGGAAAATTCTTCCCGTCGTAGAAGGCGATGTTGAGCGGCGCCGAATGCGCCTGCATCAGCACATCGGGAACGGTCGCCTTGCCGGCAAGATCGGGGCGTTCGCCCTTGTGGCGCGGATCCTCGTTGTTGCCGATATAATACCAGGGCCAGCCATAGAAGGCGCCCTGCTTGATGACGGTTGCGTATTCGGACGGCACATTGTCGCCCAGCGCATCGCGCTCGTTGACCACGCACCACAGCGCGCCGGTCGCCGGCTGGACCGTCATGCCCGAACAGTTGCGCAGGCCGGTGGCGACGATGCGGCCATTCTTGCCGTCCGGATCGAAGGCCAGCACATCGGCACGGCCATCCTCGGAACCCCAGGCTGCACCTAGCGGCTTTGACGCCGCCCACGCCGCGAGCCCACCCTGCGGCGCCTTGCCCATGTCCTCGCCGACATTCGATCCCGAGCCGACCGACAGATAGAGCGTCTTGCCGTCGGGCGAGAAAACGATGTCGCGGGTCCAGTGATGATTGGCAGGGATGTTGTCGACGATGGTTTCCGGGTCGCCGGCGGCCTTCAGGTCACCCTTGCGGTAGGCAAAGCGCACGATGCTGTCGCTGTTGGCGACATACACCCATTGCGGGTCGTTGCCCGGTGGGTAGAAGGCAATGCCATAGGGCTGGTTGAGGTTGCCGGCGAAGATGCCGTCCTTGGCGGGCCTGGCGCTGCCCTCGCCCAGGCGATAGACGCGAATCTGGTTGGCCTCGCTGTCGGCGACGAACAGGTCGCCGTTCGGCGCGACGCGCACGACGCGCGGATTGTCGATGCCCGACGCGACCAGCTCGGCCGAAAAGCCCGGCGGCAGTCGCGGCTTGGAACCTGCCGGCCTTTCGGCGAGGCCGGCGCTGTTCGAAGCGGATTTGGTGACGTAGGGCTTCGGCAGGTCTTCCGGCTTGATCAGGCGGCGCACCCCCGGCCTGTCGGCACGCCAGTCGCCGAAGGCGGCCGCGCCCTTCAGCACCGGCTGATCCGCCTGCTGGGCGAATGCCGCGGTGGTGAGGAACAGTGCGGGAAGCACCAGCCGGGCCAATCGGATCATTCCGTCCTCCACCTGGTCACGAAGGAGAGTAACGGCCGGTTTGCTCTTGGGTTCCGTCTCGCACGATGAGTTGAAGGACGTGAGGATCCGATTTCGGGCTCAGCTCCCGGCGGCGTAAAAATCGTCGTCGAGACGTTTTTCCAGCGCGACGAGATCGGCCGGCAGCGGCAGGCCCATGGCCCGCATTTCCCGCAGTTTTTCGCGCAACTGTTCCTGGATTTCGTGCTGGTCTTCCGGCTGGTTGACCATCTCCTCCAGCAGCAGGCTGATCCGGGCCTTGAGTTCTTCGAGCGCCATCATCGTCTCCTCGGTTAGCCCGGCTCAACGGAGCATGCGGGAAATCAGCTGTGCGGTATAGTCAACCATCGGCACGATGCGGGCATAATTCAGCCGAGTCGGACCGATGACGCCAAGCGCGCCAACGACGCGCGCATCCTTGTCGCGATAGGGCGCGACGACCAGCGACGAGCCCGACAGCGAAAACAGCTTGTTTTCCGAGCCGATGAAGATGCGCACGCCCGACCCCTCCTCGGCAAGGTCAAGCAGCTGGATCAGCCCATCCTGCGTTTCCATGTCCTCGAACAGGTGCCGCAGCAGTTCGATGTCGGCCTGGGCGGTGACGTTTTCGAGCAGGTTGGCGCGGCCGCGCACGATGAGGCGCGCCGGCAGGCCGCTGTCGGCGCCAGCCCACACCGCCAGCCCCTTTTCGACCAGGTCCTGCGACAGCGTGTCGAGCGCCGCCCTGGTCTCTTCCTTGATCCGGGCGATCTCCACCCGCGCCTCGGCCAGCGTTCGGCCACGGATATGGGCGTTGAGGAAATTCGACGCCTCATGCAGTTGCGAGACGGTGATGCCGGCGGGCAGGTCGACGACGCGGTTTTCGACGTCGCCATTCTGCGACACCAGCACCGCCAGCGCCTTGGTCGGCTCGAGCTGGATGAATTCGATGTGCTTCAGCGCCACCTCGTTCTTGGCGGCAAGCACCAGGCCGGCGCCGCGCGACATGCCCGACAGCATCTGACTGGCCTCGGTCAGCATGTGTTCCAGCGTCGCGCCAGAGCCGGACGCCCTCACCTGCGCCTCGATGGTGCGGCGCTCCTCGTCGGAGAGGTCGCCAAGTTCCATGAAGGCGTCGACGAAGAAACGCAAACCCGCCTGGGTCGGCAGCCGGCCGGCGGAGATGTGCGGGGCGTAGATCAGGCCGAGATGCTCGAGGTCGCTCATCACATTGCGGATGGTGGCGGGCGACAGCGAGGACGGCAGGATGCGCGACAGGCTGCGTGATCCCACCGGTTCTCCGTCCCTGAGATAGGAATCGACGATGCGCCGGAAGATATCGCGCGAGCGCATGTCTAGCGATTGAAGCGCGGGCGACTGCGAACTGGGATCGACGGCCTTGGTCATTGCGGGCAAAAACCTCTGTACCAAGGATATAGACTTCACCACGGCCCGCGCAACCCGGTGTCTGCGTCAGATCACCCGGTGTCTGCGCCTCGGATCACCCGGTGTCTGCGTCTCAGATCACCCGGTGTCTGTGTGAGATCACCCGGTGTCCGTGTGGGGTCTTCAGGCCATTTTCCTTTGCGCCATGCGTCCCATGCGGCTACAAGCCGGCCAAGATTCCGAAAAATGACAAGAAAGCAGCCTGAATGCGCCCTTCCAAACGCCAATTCGACGAAATGCGCGCCATCTCCTTCGAGCGCGGCGTCTCCAAGCACGCCGAAGGTTCGTGCCTGGTGAAGTTCGGCGACACCCATGTCCTGTGCACGGCAAGCCTCGAGGAAAAGGTGCCGGGCTGGATGCGCAATTCCGGCAAGGGCTGGGTGACGGCGGAATATGGCATGCTGCCGCGCTCGACCGGCGAGCGCATGCGCCGCGAGGCTTCCGCGGGCAAGCAGGGTGGTCGCACGCTGGAAATCCAGCGGCTGATCGGGCGCTCCTTGCGCGCCGTGGTCGACCTGCAGGCGCTGGGCGAACAGCAGATCACCGTCGACTGTGACGTCATCCAGGCCGATGGCGGCACCCGCACCGCCTCGATCACCGGCGGCTGGGTGGCGCTGTACGACTGCCTGCGCTGGATGGAGGCGCGGCAGATGGCCAGCGTCGCCAAGGTGCTGAAGGACCATGTCGCGGCTATTTCCTGCGGCATCCATGACGGCCAGCCGGTCATCGACCTCGACTATATCGAGGATTCCGCGGCCGGAACCGACGCCAACTTCGTCATGACCGGCAAGGGCGGCATCGTGGAGATCCAGGGCACCGCCGAGGGCGAGCCGTTCTCCGAGGAACAGTTCGCGGAATTGATGGGATTGGCCAAGAAAGGCATCCAGCGCCTGGTCAGCCTCCAGCAGATGGCGGTGGCGTAAGCTCCGGTTGTATTGATGAGGTTGGCGATCCTTCCCACCCCCCTCTGGCCTGCCGGCCATCTCCCCCGCAAGGGGGGAGATCGGCTGTGCCGATGGCCTTCGCCAATTTTCAAGGCAGCAGAAAGCGCGGCGACGCCGAAGCTTCCAATCTCCCTCCTTGCGGGGGAGATGGCCGGCAGGGCAGAGGGGGTGCCTCATGACTCCCTCTGCAATTCTGGAATCGGCTCTCTACGTCACCGACCTTGACGCCGCTGAGAAGTTCTACACCGGCGTGCTTGGCCTCAACCTCCTCGGCAAGGTCGAGGGCAGGCACATCTTCTTCCGCTGCGGCCCCGGCGTGCTGCTGGTCTTCAATGCCGAGGCGACCAGGGTGCCGCCGGCGCCCGACGCCCGGCTGCCGGTGCCGCCGCACGGCGCGGTCGGCGAGGGCCATCTCTGCTTTGCGGCGACCGCCGACGAAATCGCCGGCTGGAAAGCGCATCTCGAGGGCAAGAAGATCGCCATCGAAAGCGAATTCGAGTGGCCGCAAGGCGGACGTTCGATCTATATACGCGACCCCTCGGGCAATTCGATCGAGTTCGCCGAGCCAAGAATCTGGGGCCTTTGATGCATTCTCTCGATGGAAAGAAGATCGTCGTCGCCAGCCACAATGCCGGCAAGCTGCGCGAATTCGCCGACTTGATGGCGCCGTTCGGCTTCGAAGCGAAATCGGCCAAGGA
Organism: Mesorhizobium sp. RCAM 05099; assembly: GCF_059683685.1. Lineage (NCBI taxonomy): Bacteria > Pseudomonadati > Pseudomonadota > Alphaproteobacteria > Hyphomicrobiales > Phyllobacteriaceae > Mesorhizobium > Mesorhizobium sp. RCAM 05099. The sequence continues at coordinate 542,708 of NZ_CM185035.1, read as the reverse complement.
GTATGGCCTGCCGGAGCCTGACGAAACCGGCACCACCTTCGAGGAAAACGCCTACATCAAGGCGCTGGCCGCCGCGAAGGCCACCGGCCTGCCGGCGCTGTCGGATGATTCCGGCCTGTGCGTCGACGCGCTCGACGGCGCGCCCGGCGTCTACACCGCCAACTGGGCCGAAACCCCGGACGGGTCGCGCGATTTCGGCATGGCCATGCAGCGCACCGAAGTGGCGCTGCAGGAAGTCGGCGCTGCCTTGGCCGAGCAGCGCAAGGGGCGCTTTGTCGCCGTCATCTGCCTGGCGTTTCCCGACGGTGACGCCGAATATTATCGCGGCGAGGCCGAAGGCACGCTGGTCTGGCCGCCGCGCGGCGAGCTCGGCTTCGGCTACGACCCGGTGTTCCTGCCGAATGGCTTCGACAAGACCTTTGGCGAGATGAGCGCCGAGGAAAAGCACGGCTGGAAGCCTGGCCAGGCCACGGCGCTGTCGCACCGTGCCCGCGCCTTCCAGAAGTTTGCCGAAGCACGATTGAATCTGGCCAGATTGGGCTCGACATGAGCATGCTGCTCGACCGGACGCCCGGCTTTGGCGTCTACATCCATTGGCCGTTCTGCGCGGCCAAATGCCCCTATTGCGACTTCAACAGCCACGTCCGCCACCAGCCGGTCGACCAGGAGCGCTTTGCCGCCGCCTTCGAGGCCGAGTTGGCGACGATGCGCCAGCGCACCGGTCCGCGCGAGGTGACCAGCATTTTTCTAGGCGGTGGCACGCCGTCGCTGATGAAGCCGGAAACGGTGGCCAGGGTCCTCGACGCAGTGGCGAAGAACTGGACCGTTCCGGATGGCATCGAGGTGACGCTGGAGGCCAATCCGTCCTCGGTCGAGGCCGAGCGCTTTCGCGGCTACCGGGCGGCGGGCGTCAACCGCGTCTCGCTCGGCGTGCAGGCGCTGAATGACAAGGATCTGCGTTTCCTCGGCCGGCTGCACAATGTCGAGGAAGCCCTGCATGCCATCGGGCTCGCGCGGGACATATTCCCGAGGCTGTCCTTCGACCTGATCTACGCGCGGCCTGGCCAGACGCCGGAGGCTTGGGCATCGGAACTCGAACAGGCGATCGGCCATGCCGCCGATCATCTGTCGCTCTACCAGCTGACCATCGAGGAGGGCACGCCCTTCCATGCACTGCATGCGGCGAAGAAATTCGTCATTCCCGACAATGACCATGCCGCCGACCTCTATGCGCTGACGCAGGAGATCACCACGGCGCACGGCCTGCCGGCCTATGAGATTTCCAACCACGCCAGGCCGGGCGCCGAAAGCCGGCACAATCTGACCTACTGGCGCTATGGCGAATATGTCGGCGTCGGCCCCGGCGCGCATGGCCGCTTTGTCGAGAACGGCCGCCGTACGGTAACGATCGCCGAGCGGATGCCGGAAACCTGGGCCAACCTGGTCGAGGCCAAGGGCCATGGCGTCACCGGCGGCGAGATCCTGACCCGCTCCGAAGAGGCCGATGAGTTCCTGCTGATGGGCCTGCGGCTGGCGGAAGGCATCGACCTCTCCCGCTACGAAGCATTTTCCGGCCGCGGCCTGTCGAGCGCGCGGCTGTCGATGCTGCAGGGCGAGGGGCTGGTGGCGCCGATCGGCAATGCTCGGCTCCGCGCAACCCCGGCCGGCATGATCGTGCTCGACGCCGTGGTGGCCGATCTGGCGCGGTAAGCATGATCCCGAAAAGTGGAAGCCGGTTTTCTCAGACAAACGGTTACCGTTTGTCCAGAGATCATGCTTGAATAAAAAGCCTTGAAGAACGTCCTCTTCGTCTGCAGCCAGAACCGCTTGCGCAGCCCGACCGCCGAGCAGGTGTTTTCCAGTCGCAGGGACATCGAGGTCGCGTCGGCGGGAACCAACCACGATGCCGACACGCCACTGACGCATGAGCTGGTGGTGTGGGCCGACATCATCTTCGTCATGGAAAAGGCACACCGTGCCAAATTGCAGAAGAAATTCAAGGCCAGTCTGAAGAAAGCCAAGGTCATCTGCCTCGATATACCAGACGACTATGAATTCATGGACCCGGACTTGGTGCGGCTTCTCGAGGCCAAAGTGCCGCGATATCTCGGCTGAATAATTCGCGCCGTCGTCATCCTCGGACCCGAGGATCCATGCCGCGACCTGCGCCGGCGGCGGGAGCAGAATCCAATCGCGGAGGCGCGGAGGCCTGGCGGAAGTCAGGCGTCGTGCTTGTGGCGGTGTTTGGCGCGGTCTTTCTCGGCGAGTGGCTCTCCGGCGCGAACCGGCTTGGCATCGACCTTGTCGCGGCGGGCGCGATGCTGGTCGCCTATCGGATGCGATGGAACGCCCTCGCGAGCGCTTTTTGTTTCAAGACGGGTGATGAAAATATCGAAGCGATTGGGCATCGTCCGGTCAGTGCTCCGTCGTGCTGTCGGGTTCGGTGTCGGAAGGCCTGATGTCCGCTGGCAGGGCGCTTGCGGCCAGCTCGTTGGTCAGGCTGCTTTCGGTCCTGGCAGGCCGACGCCTGTCCTTGGGTGCGGCAAAGCGCTTGCGGCCGGCATAGTAGGGCGTGAAAGCGTCCTGTATCTTCAGGCTGTCCATCCTGTCCTCCTCGGAATCAGGGGCTAAATCTGCCAAACCCGGTTTCGTTCCTTACTGTGGCAAAGGAATGGCGGGAATTTCACTTCGCTCGACGCTTTTGCAACCGGGCGTGAGCCGTGCCAAACAGGGCCGAACGGAGAAGGCATCAGTGACCGGCGAAACGGGCAAGCGCAGCTATGTGGTCGGGCAGACCGAGATCGCGGCCCGTCCGCTCGAACCGGCGCTGTATCTGGTGGCGACGCCGATCGGCAATCTGGCCGACATCACGCTGCGCGCGCTGGAGACGCTGGCCGCCGCCGACATCGTCGCTTGCGAGGACACGAGGGTGTCGCGCGTGCTGCTCGACCGCTATGGCATTCGCCGCCGCACCACGGCCTATCACGAGCACAATGCCGGCGAGGCCGGGCCGAAACTGATCGCGGCACTGCAAGCCGGACAGAGCGTGGCGCTGATCTCGGACGCCGGCACGCCGCTCGTGTCCGATCCAGGCTACCGGCTGGTCGGCGAGGCGCTCGAGCATGGCATTCGCGTCGTGCCGATCCCGGGCCCGTCGGCGCCCCTCGCCGCGCTCACCGCGTCCGGCCTGCCCTCCGACGCCTTCCTGTTCGCCGGCTTCCTGCCGGTGAAGACAGGCCAGCGGCTGACGCGGCTGGAAGCCCTGAAGGCCGTGCCGGCGACGCTGATCTTCTTCGAATCGCCGCGCCGGCTGGCCGAGTCCCTCTCTGCCATGGTCAAGGCATTGGGCGGCGAGCGGAAAGCAGCAATCGGCAGGGAATTGACCAAGACCTTCGAGGAGATGCGCACCGGCACGCTGCAGGTGCTCGCCGACCACTACGCGGCGGCCGATACGCCGAAGGGTGAGATCGTCGTCTGCGTCGGTCCGGCCGAGGCCGGGGCCGACGAGCCGGCCGACATCGATCGTCTGCTGTTGTCGCTCGCCGCCGAGATGCCGGCCTCCAAGGCAGCGGCCGAAGCCGCGAAGATGACCGGCGGCCAGAAGCAGGCGCTCTATCGGCGGCTGCTGGAGCTCAAGGACAGACCATGATCCCGAAAAGTGGAAACCGGTTTTCCCCGACAAACGGTTCCGTTTGTCCAGAGATCATGGTCAGACAAAATTCCGGAGAAGGCGACGGTGGCTGAGCGCCCAAGTGCCAGCCGCCAGAAAGCCTATCGGCGCGGCCATCGCGGCGAGTGGCTGGCCGCGGCGGCGCTGATGCTGAAAGGCTACCGGATCCTGGCACGCCGCCATCGCACCCGCTTCGGCGAGATCGATCTGATCGCGCGGCGCGGCGATCTGGTGCTGTTCGTCGAGGTCAAGGCACGCCGTACGCTGATCGAAGCCATGGAGGCGATCGGCCATGAATCGGAACGCCGCATCGAGGCGGCGGCCGACATCTGGCTGTCGCGCCAGCCCGACTATGGCAAGCTGTCGATGCGTTTCGACATGGTCGCGGTGCTGCCCTGGCGCTGGCCGGTGCATGTCGAGAATGCGTTTTATGGAAGGAATTAGACCTGTTGTTGGAGGCGACTCATTCGCCGAAGTCGGCGCCGCCCCTCATCGCCCTGCCGGGCACTTCTCCCCGTATAGTGACGGGGAGAAGGGAGCTGCTGCAACCTTTGCGCTTATCCCTGCAACGTTGGCGATTGGCGAAATCGTTGAGGAGAGACCCCTCTCCCCGTCACTATACGGGGAGAGGATGCCGGCAGGCAGGTGAGGGGCGGCACTGACGCCCCATGTGCGAAGCGATGCCCCGAGCTCAGCCCCAAACCATCAGCGCCACCAGCCCGACGATCCCCACCACCAGCCGCCACCAGCCGAACAGCGCGTAGCCGTTGCGCGAGACGTAATCGAGCAGGTAGCGGACGACGACCAGTGCCGTGACGAAGGCGGCGACGAAGCCGATGGCGATGATCGGCAGGTCGGCGCTGCTCAGCACGTTACGGTTCTTGAACAGGTCGAAGGCGAAGGCGCCGACCATTGTCGGGATAGCGAGGAAGAAGGAAAACTCGGCCGCCGCCCGCTTGTCGACGCCCAGAAGCAGCGCGCCGACGATGGTCGATCCCGAGCGCGACGTGCCGGGGATCAGCGACAGGCACTGGAAAAGCCCGATCTGCAGGTAAAGCCGGGTCGGGAAGCGTTCGACGTCGCGGTAGACCGGTTTGAGGTTCATGCGGTCAACCGCCAGCAGGACGACGCCGCCGATGATCAGCATGATGCAGATCAGCCGTGGCGATTCGAACAGTACCGTCTTGATGAAATCATGCGCCAGCGCGCCGATGATGGCCGCCGGCAGGAAGGCGACCAGGATGCCGATGACGAAATGCCGGGTCAGCCGGTCATGCGGCAGGTCGAGCAGCATCTGCCACAGGCGGCGGAAATAGACGCTCAGGATGGCCAGGATGGCGCCGAGCTGGATCAGGATCTCGAAGGCCTTGCCGGTCGAATGGAAGCCGAGGAAATGGCCGGCGAGCAGGATATGGCCGGTCGACGAAACCGGTATGAACTCGGTCAGCCCCTCCAGCAGGCCGAGGAGCAAGGCTTCGACGATGGTCTGGCTTTCCATGGCTACCTCGGCATTGGCGTGACGGCTGACAGAACGGTTTGCTTGTCATGGCCTGCAAGTCCCCCTATAGGTCGCAACACCATGACGGCCCGCTAACCGGGCGGCCAAGACTTACCGGTGCGCCCGGCGATTCGCCAGTGCGCTTTATCATCGCGGAACCATGCTGACGCTTTTCCATCATCCCATGTTCGCCACCTGCCGCTTCGTCCGCCTCGCTTTCGGCGAGTATGGCGAGGAGCTGGCTTTGATCGAGGAAAAGCCATGGACCCGGCGCAAGGAGTTCCTGGCGCTGAACCCGGCCGGCACGCTGCCGATCCTGCTGGCCGAGGGCGATGTGCCGATCGTCGGCGCGACGGTGATCGCCGAATACCTCGATGAAACGCGCGGCGTCTTGAAGCGCGACAAGCGGCTGTTCGCCGAGGACCCGATGCAGCGCGCCGAAATCCGCCGGCTCATCGACTGGTATCTCAACAAGGCCGAAAGCGAAGTCACCCGGCATCTGGTGCGCGAACGCGTGCTGAAGCCGATCATGCCGGAAACCGCGGGCGGCGGCTCGCCCGATTCGGGCGCGATCCGTGCGGCGCGCGCCAACATCCGCCAACATATGAAATACACCAACTGGCTGGCCGGCACCCGCCATTGGCTGGCCGGCAGCAGGGTCACCTACGCCGACCTCGCGGCGGCGGCGACGTTGTCGGTGCTCGACTATCTCGGCGAGATCGACTGGCGCGAGCACCCTGCTGCGCGCGAATGGTACACGCGGGTGAAGTCGCGGCCCTCCTTCCGGCCGCTTTTGACCGATCGGGTGCGCGGCCTGTCGCCGGTGTCACATTATGCGGACCTCGACTTCTGACGCGTCGAAACTGCGCGCGCTGATCGACGCGGAGGCGCATCGCGCCGGCTTCGATGCCGTCGCAGTCACCACTCCCGATGCAATCCCGCTGGCGCCGGCCCGCCTCGCCGAATTCGTTGCCGACGGCTTTCACGGCTCGATGGACTGGATCGCCGAGACGATTGCGCGCCGCGGCGAACCGACCGCACTCTGGCCGCAGGTGCGCTCGATCATCGTGCTGGCGATGAATTACGGCCCCGACCATGATCCGCGCGAAGTGCTGGCCAAGCGCGACCGTGGCGCCATCTCGGTCTATGCGCAGAACCGAGACTACCATGACGTGATGAAGGGCCGGCTGAAGGAAATCGCCGGCAAGATCGTGGCGCGCGCCGGCGGCGACGTGAAGGTGTTCGTCGACACCGCGCCGGTCATGGAAAAGCCGCTGGCCGAGGCCGCCGGGCTTGGCTGGCAGGGCAAGCACACCAATCTGGTCAGCCGCGAACATGGCTCCTGGCTGTTCCTCGGCACCATCTTCACCACGGCCGAACTCGTGCCCGACCGGGCGGAGATCGACCATTGCGGCTCTTGCCGCGCTTGCCTCGACGCCTGCCCGACTGATGCTTTCCCGGCACCCTACCGGCTCGATGCGCGGCGCTGCATCTCCTATCTCACCATCGAGAACAAGGGGCCGATCCCGCATGAATTTCGCGAGAAGATCGGCAACCGTATCTATGGCTGCGACGACTGCCTCGCCGCCTGCCCGTGGAACAAGTTCGCCAAGACGGCTTCCGAGGCCAAGCTCGCCGCGCGCGACGATTTGCGCGAGCCGTCGCTTGCCCAGCTGTTGCAACTGGACGATGCGGCCTTCCGCGCCTTGTTCTCCGGGTCGCCGATAAAACGCATCGGCCGCGATCGTTTTATCCGCAACGTGCTGATCGCCGCCGGCAATTCCGGCGACGCCTCGCTTGCCGGCACCGTGCGTGTCTTGCTGGACGACGCCTCGCCGCTGGTGCGGGGCGCGGCAATATGGGCGCTGGCGCGGCTGGTGCCCGATGCTGAATATTACGAACGGGCCGCGACCGGCCTGAAAACCGAGGGCGACGGGGCCGTGCGCGATGAATGGCGCCTGGCGCGGCCAAATCCAACCGGGACACATGCATGAGCGAACGCCAGATCCTCATCTTTGGCGCCGGCTATTCCGGCAAGGCCTTTGCCCGCGCCAACAAGGATGCCGCCACGATCCTCGGCACGACACGCTCGCCGGAGAAATTCGAGGCGCTGCGCCAGGCCGGCATCGCGCCGCTGCAGTTCGATGGCGCGCTGACGGACGAAATCGGCGAGGCGCTGAAGCAAACGACGCATCTGGTGATTTCGGTCGCCCCGGAAGAGGCCGGCGATCCGGTGCTGAACGCCGCCCGTCCGGCAATCAGCCAGATGCCGGCGCTGGAATGGATCGGCTATCTCTCGACCGTCGGCGTCTATGGCAATTATGACGGCGCATGGGTCGATGAAACGGCGCAATGCCGGCCGGTGTCGAAGCGCTCGGTGATGCGGGTTGAGGCCGAGCAGGACTGGCTGAAACTCGGCCGGGGCATCGGCCGGCCGGTGGCGATCCTGCGCCTTTCCGGCATCTACGGACCGGGCCGCAACGCGTTGGTCAATCTGGAGAACGGCACCGCAAGACGGCTGGTCAAGCCCGACCAGGTGTTCAACCGCATCCATTGCGACGACATTGCCGGCTCGCTCTGGCAGCTCATCGGGGGCAATGCCGGCGGCATCTTCAACGTCACCGACGACTTGCCGGCACCGCCGCAGGATGTCGTCGCCTATGCCGCGTCGCTGATGGGTGTCACACCGCCACCCGAAATTCCCTTCGACGCCGCCCAACTTTCGCCCATGGCGCGATCCTTCTATGGTGAGAACAAGCGGGTCGCCAACGCGGCGATCAAGGCGGCGGGCTATCGCTTTCGCTTTCCGGATTACCGCTCGGCTCTCGACCATATGTGGGCAAGCGGCGACTGGCGCGACGGCGAGCCGCGCAGCCCGATGAAGCGCTAGCGATCGTAGCCGGCGGCGCGGCGTGATATGATTCGGGTTGCCGTTCAGCGGTTCGCGGAGGGAAAGGTCGCATGATGTCATCGGTTCGGTCGCCGTTGGGCAGCAGGACAATCCTGGCCGCTGCGTTTGGCCTGGCCGTCCTGGCCGGGCTCGCCGCGTGGCCGGCAGCGGCCGAGGAACGGGCGAAGGACCTGTTCGGCGCCAAGAAACTGCCGGCGGCGACATCGGCACAGTCGATCGGCTTCTACTCCAAGGGCTGTTTTGCCGGCGGCGTCGCCATTCCCATGGACGGTCCGACCTGGGAGGTGATGCGGCCGTCGCGCAACCGCCGCTGGGGCCATCCGGCGATGATCGCGCTGATCGAGAAACTGTCGCGCGACGCCGCCGCCGACGGTTGGCCGGGACTGCTGATCGGCGACATTTCGCAGCCGCGCGGCGGTCCGATGATGACCGGCCACGCGTCGCACCAGATCGGGCTCGACGCCGACATCTGGCTGACGCCGATGCCCAGTCGCCCGCTGTCGATGGCGCAACGCGAAAGCATGAGCGCCACCTTGATGGTCGACGAGAAGACGCATCTGGTGAAGGACGCGCTGTGGACGCCACAGCACACAAACCTTCTGAAGCGGGCGGCGAGCTACCCCGAGGTCGAGCGCATCCTGGTCAATCCCGGCATCAAGAAAAAGCTCTGCGACACCGTCAAGGGGAATCGCTCCTGGCTGCGCAAGATCCGGCCGTTCTGGGGCCACGACTATCATTTCCACATGCGCATCGGCTGCCAGCCGGGCTCGCCAAACTGCAAGGCGCAGGAGGCGACACCGGGCGATGATGGCTGCGGCAAGCCGTTGGCCTGGTGGTTCACCGAACAGCCCTGGCGTCCCAACAAGAACCCCGATGCGCCGAAAGCCCGCGACCTCATGACGATGGCGAACCTGCCCGGGGAATGCCGCGCCGTGCTCGACGCGCCGGGGCCGGCCTCGGTCGAGGCCGCTACCTATCACGGCGGCGCCGTCCCGGTCGCGGTCGCCGCGCCCGAGCCTGAGGCGCCGTCCGTGCCCGCAACCACGGCCAGTGGCACGGCCGGCTTGCCGGCCTCGATGAACGCCTTCACCGCGACACCCGAGGTTGGCGTCCCGGTGCCGCGGCCACGGCCGCCTGGCAACTGACGTCAGGCAAGTCGCTCCAGCTTCCAACTTGGGCTGGAGACGAGTTGGTCGCTGATGTCAGCGCTGCCCCTCATCGCCCTGCCGGGCACTTCTCCCCGTATAGTGACGGGGAGAAGGGGGCTGGCCGAAACCTCGGCGCCCTTCTTGCAACCCCGATGATTAGCGAGTCCGGTGTTGAGAGCGCCCCTCTCCCCGTCACTATACGGGGAGAGGATGCCGGCAGGCAGGTGAGGGGCGGCACCGGCGCTCGGAAAGATGGAGGACCAATTCGAAACCTGAAACGAACTGCCGCCGAAGCAGCTTTCCCTTTTCAAACTCATGCGCTAGTCAACGGGAGAACGGCGACACGCCGTCAGGGGGCGCCGGGGACGGACGAGAGCATGCCAGGCACAGGCGATGACGATACTTTGCTGCGGTTTCCGATCCTGATCGGCGACATTGGCGGCACCAATGCGCGCTTCTCGATCGTGCTCGACGCCAATTCCGAGGCCGGTGAGCCGACCATCGTCCAGACCGCCAACTACAACACCATAGATGAGGCGATCCAGGCGGCGGTGCTCGACCGCTCGTCCGTTCGCCCCAATTCAGCGGTGCTGGCGGTGGCCGGCCCGGTGGATGGCGACGAGATCGAGCTCACCAACTGCCCTTGGATCGTCAAGCCCGGGCAGATGTTCGCCAGCCTGGGATTGAGCGACATCGTCGTGCTCAACGATTTCGAGGCACAGGCGCTGGCCGTCGTCGCGCTCGGCGAGGAGCACATGGAAAAGATCGGCGGCGGAGCGCCGGAACCCAATGCCGGGCGCGTGGTGCTCGGTCCCGGAACCGGCCTCGGCGTCGCCGGGCTGGTCTATGCGCTGCGTCACTGGATACCGGTGCCCGGCGAAGGCGGCCATATGGACATCGGCCCGCGCACGCCGCGCGATTTCGAGGTGTTCCCGCATATCGAGAAGCTCGAGGGCCGCATTTCGGGCGAGCAGATCCTGTGCGGACGCGGCCTCGTCAACGTCTACCGGGCGGTGGCCAAGGCGGACGGCAAGCCGTCGCCCTTCACCACGCCGGCCGAGATCACCGCAGCAGCGCTGGCCAAGACCGATCCCGTCGCGCAAGAAGCGCTGGAGACCTTCGTCACCTGCCTCGGGCGCACCGCCGGCGACCTCGCTCTGGTGTTCATGAGCCGCGGCGGCGTCTTCCTCACCGGAGGCATCGCGCAGAAGATCGTGCCGGCGCTGAAAGCCGGCAATTTCCGCGCCGCCTTCGAAGACAAGGCGCCGCACAGCGCGCTGATGCGCACCATGCCCGTCTACGTGATAACCCATCCGCTGGCGGCGCTCCTGGGCCTTGCCGCCTATGCCCGCAACCCCTCGCTGTTCGGCGTCCAGACGGCGGGCCGGCGCTGGCGCGACGAAGTTAGTCAGCCCAAGGCATAGGCAAGCCGGCTCCTTGGCGTTAAGAGGGGTGCCGAATTGCCCGGCCGCGGGAAGCGGAAACCTACGAAGCGCTCCGATTTGACACTTCCACCCCCCAACCTGTCGAAACCCCGTGCGGGCGAGATCGTGGCGGTCATCCGCCGCATCCTCGAGGAGAACGGCCGCGACTATCGAGGGGCGTATATTTTCACGATCCTCTGCCTGCTGACCGTGTCCGCGACAACGGCCCTCTCCGCCTGGATCATGAGTCCGGTCGTCAATCAGATCTTCTATGAACGGCGCGGCGATCTGATCCCATGGATCTGCGCCGCACTTCTGGGAGCTTTCATCCTGCGTGGGCTTGCCGGCTACGGCCAGGCGGTGACGATGGCCAGGATCGGCAACAATCTGGTCGCGCGATACCAGCAGCGCATCTTCAACCATCTGATGAAGCTCGGCGTCAGCTTCTTCAACGACACCCGTTCCGGGCGGCTGGCGGCGCAGATCAACGAGAACGTCAACGGCATTCGCGACCTCCTGTCGATGACGGTGACGTCGATCGCGCGCGACGCCGTCTCGCTGGTCGGTCTGGTCGGCGTCATGATCTATCAGGATCCGGTGCTGTCCCTGAGCTCGCTGCTGATCGGGCCGCCGCTAATCTACACCGTCACCTACCTGATGCGCCGGGTGCGGCGCATCACCCGCGAATCGGTGCAGATCAATTCGCGGCTGATCGGCGCCATGCAGGAGGCGACGCAAGGCATTGCCATCGTCAAGGCCTTCACCATGGAGGACGAACTGGCGCGCCGCATTGGCAAGCTTGCCAACGACGCGGAACAGCGGTCGAACAAGATCGCCCGCGTCTCGGAACGGCTGACGCCGATTTCCGAGATGCTGGCCGGTGTCGCCTTCGCCAGCGTCATCGCCTATTCGGGCTACCGGGCCACCGTTCTTGGCCAGCCGCCGGGCGCGGTCTTTTCCTTCATCACGGCGCTGACGCTCGCCTATGATCCGGCCCGCCGGCTGGCGCGCATGCAGGTCGGCATGGAGCGCGCGCTGGTCAATGCGCGCATGATCTACGAGCTTCTCGACCTGGAGCCGCAGCAAGGTGATGTGGCGGGAGCCGCCGAGGCGAAATTCACCTCCGGCGAAGTGCGCTTCAACAACGTGTCCTTCCGCTATGTCGAGGAGGCGCCGGTGCTGCAGGACCTAACTTTTGTCGCCGCCGCCGGCAAGGTGACCGCCATCGTCGGCGCCTCGGGCGCCGGCAAGACGACGCTGGTGGCGCTGCTGCAGCGTTTCCACGACGTCGAGGCCGGTACGATCGAGATCGACGGCCAGGACATCTCGAAGGTCACCAAGCAGTCGCTGCGCAACTCGATCGCCTATGTCTCGCAGCAGCCCTATTTGTTCGAAGGCAGCATCCGCGACAACATCCGCTACGGCCGGCTGAGCGCCACCGACGCCGAGATCGAACAGGCCGCGCGGCAGGCGGCGGCCGACGATTTCATCCGCCAGCAGCCGCAGGGCTATGACACGCCGGTCGGCGAGAACGGCGTGACGCTGTCGGGCGGCCAGCGCCAGCGCGTGTCGATCGCCCGCGCCATCGTGCGGCAGGCGCCGATCCTGCTGCTCGACGAGGCGACATCGGCGCTCGACAACGAGGCCGAGGCGCGCGTCCAGCAGGCGCTGACGACGGTCATGGAAGGGCGCACCACCATCGTCATCGCGCACCGGCTGTCGACGGTGGTCAATGCCGACCACATCGTCGTCATGGAACAGGGGCGGCTGGTCGAGGAAGGCACCCATGCCTCGCTGATGGCCGATCCGCACAGCGTCTATGCGCGCTTCCACAGGGTGCAGGGCATCAAGGGCCTGGGGCTTGTCGACGACGCCGCGCCGATCCAGACTTCGTCGCCAATCCCATCACAAGACATCGAGACGCAGAGCATCGCCGGGAGCACGACATGAGCGACACGCCCGCTACGCCAGCAACCGATATGGGCCTCGTGGTGGTCGGCGCGGCCGGCCGCATGGGCCAGACGCTGATCCGCGCCATCCATACCATTCGCGGCGCGCGGGTCATCGGCGCGGTCGAGCGTGCGGATTCGCCCCATCTGGGCAAGGATGCCGGCGAACTGGCCGGCATCGGCCGCATCGGCGTGCCGATCAGCGCCGATCCGCTGCCGGTCTTCGCCGGGGCCGACGGCGTGCTCGATTTCACCACGCCGGCCTCATCAGTCGAGTTCGCCGGCTACGCGGCGCAGGCGCGCATCGTCCATGTCATCGGCACGACCGGCTGCTCGGCCGAAGACAATGCGAGGATCGAGGCGGCGGCGCGCCACGCGACGATCGTCAAGTCGGGCAATATGAGCCTCGGCGTCAATCTGTTGGCGGTGCTGGTCGAACAGGCGGCGAGCGCGCTCGACGCCGACGATTTCGATATCGAGATCCTCGAAATGCACCACAAGCACAAGGTCGACGCGCCGTCGGGCACGGCGCTGCTGCTCGGCGAGGCCGCCGCCGCCGGACGCGGCATCGCGCTTGCCGGCAATGACGTGCGTGTCCGTGACGGCCACACCGGCGTGCGAAAAGTGGGCTCGATCGGCTTTGCCACGCTGCGCGGCGGCTCGGTGGTCGGCGATCACAGCGTGATCCTGGCCGGCACCGGCGAGCGCATCACGCTGGCCCACCATGCCGAGGACCGCGCCATCTTCGCTCGCGGCGCAGTCAAGGCGGCGCTTTGGGCGCGTGGCCGCAAACCGGGACTGTATTCGATGCGGGACGTGCTCGGCCTCAGCTGAGCGGCCAATCTGCCAAATTTGCCAACCTGAAGGGAGCAAACATGTCGAGAACCCTCGTGCTCGTGCGCCACGGCCAGAGCGAATGGAACCTGAAGAACCTGTTCACCGGCTGGCGCGACGTCGACCTGACCGAGCTGGGCCACGCCGAGGCCAAGGCCGCCGGCCAGAAGCTCAAGGCGCGCGGCCTGAAATTCGACATCGCCTTCACCTCGGCGCTGATCCGGGCGCAGAAAACCTGCCTGCACATTCTCGACGCGGTCGGCCAGAGCGACCTGAAGACCATCCGCGACCAGGCGCTGAACGAGCGCGACTATGGCGACCTTTCCGGCCTCAACAAGGACGATGCCCGCAAGAAGTGGGGCGAGGAGCAGGTGCATGTCTGGCGCCGCTCCTATGACGTGTCGCCACCCGGCGGCGAGAGCCTGAAGGACACCGGCGCCCGCGTCTGGCCCTACTATCTGCACGATTTGCAGCCACACGTGCTGCGCGGCGGCACGGTGCTGGTCGCCGCGCACGGCAACTCGCTGCGCGCGCTGATCATGGCGCTCGACGGCAAGTCGGGCGAGGAGATCGTCAAGCTGGAGCTCGGCACCGGCGTGCCGATCATCTACACGCTCAACGCCGATTCCACCGTGGCTTCCAAGGAAGTGCTGGAGAGCTGAGCCGGCAAGCGGCAAACCGCTTTGAAAAAAGCGCGTTGACACACATCGCTTGCCCGCTTACATGAGCCCGCACCAGCCCAGATGGCGGAATTGGTAGACGCGCACGGTTCAGGTCCGTGTTCCGCAAGGAGTGGAGGTTCGAGTCCTCTTCTGGGCACCAAATTCCCGTTTCGGACAGTCCGAAGCAGTTCAGACGACCAACAGAAAGCCCGGGTTTCCCCGGGCTTTTTTGTTGCCTGTGCTCTGTGGCGTCCGCAGCCGTGCGTTGGTACCCGCCGCATTTGTTTGTATCTCCGTTGGTATTGCGGCCGCATTCGCGGTGGCACGCCGCGAGGGATACCAACAATGCCCCTTTCCGGCGCACAAAAGCGCGACTTTGAAAGGGACGACACTGCCCGGAAGATAAGTGATGGCGGCGATTTCATGTGCCCGGGTGGTCGACTTTGACTGCCCGGCAGCCGCCTAAGCGGCGATCCAGCCAAGCGGATGCTGTTGGTGGAGGCAAACCAAAAGGACAAATCTGCCTGGATCAACCTACCGCCAGGTACCTCTATTGCACAATTGAGTACCTCTACGGGCTACTTTTTTCTGCTGATTTGCAACGTATATTGCAAAATACATTCAATATCACCTCCATTCAATATTACCTCCGTATCCGGAGTGCAAAAGGTTGGCTTTCGCATCCGCCTCGATTGGTTTTCATCGCTTCGGTCTCGGGCCGCGATCGGGTGACCTGTCTCTATTGGGTGACGATCCGCGTAGTGTCCTTCTGGATGAGCTGGATGAACCTGGCATTGCCCTCCTGAATGGTGGGGATCTCCTGTCCGCGGCCGAGATCATCACGGAGCGACATCGCCAGGATCGGCTTCCGCGTGGGTACCTTTCGGCGGCGATCCGACGCCTTTCCTTCTTCGTGCCGGTCGATCGCCGGGTGTTCGAAGCGGAAGTGCAGGCCCGGATAGACCGCGCCCTGATCGTCAGGACAGGGCTCGTCGAGCGGCTCGTGACATTCTGGACGAACCATTTCGTGGTCGAGACCGGTGCCAATGGCACTGTCCGGCGCACCGCCGCGGCATTCGAGCGGGAAGCCATTCGGCCTTTCGTACTTGGGCGATTCGAAGACATGCTTGTCGCCGTAACCCGGCACCCGGCAATGCTTTCCTATTTCAACAGCGCGATTTCGGTCGGACCGAATTCGGTGATCGGGCGCCAGTCCGGACGCGGGTGCAATGAAAACCACGCGCGCGAGCTGCTCGAATTGCACACGGTAGGGGTCGAGGCTGGCTATTCGCAAGCAGATGTTACCGCGCTGTCAAAAGTGTTGACCGGCTGGAGCTACAGGGGCGCAAGCGGGGACGATGACCTTGCCGATGACTATGGATGCTTTTGGTTCGTCGCGGACGCACATGAGCCTGGCGGCCAGCGGGTCATGGATGTCGACTATCCGCAAACCGGCGTGGATCAGGGCGAAGCGGTTCTGTCCACTCTCGCGGCCCATGAAGCAACAGCAAGGCGGATCGCTTGGAAGCTCGTCCGTCACTTCGTTGACGATCACCCCGCGCCCGACATTGCCGAAGAGATCACGGCAGTGTTCCTGGAGAGTGGCGGGGATCTCAAAGCGTGTGTTCGAACGCTGCTTCTCCACGACAAGGCGTGGGGGCCGGTGGTGAAGATCAAGAGCCCATGTGAATTCCTGTGGTCGGCTCTCAGGGCTCTGGGTCTCGGCATCGATGTCGCGCAGGTCGCACGCGTGTTGAGCGCCCTGGGTCAGCCATTGTGGAATCCACACGCCCCCAATGGTTTTCCCGATCACGCCGATAGCTGGCTGGCTGGCAATGCGATGACCGATCGTCTCGATTTCGCCGAAGAGCTGGCGGCGCGGGTCCGTATTGACCTGGACCCGCTGGCTGTCACCGATGCGGTATTGGGCAAGCGTTGTTCCACACGTACGCGGGAGCATATTGCCCGTGCCCCAACCAGATCGCAGGCACTGGCTTTGTTGCTCATGAGTCCGGAGTTCCAGCGGAGATGACGGCGATGCCGCCAACACGTGTCCCAAGCGGCAGTTTCGTTGCCTGGTCGAGAATGCCACGCACGGTCTACGCTGCGCCGCGCGATCCACGAATGGTAGTCGTTGTCCTGCGCGGAGCTTTGGACGGTCTGGCTATTGTGCCACCCATCGGGGACCCGAATTATGCGCGCTTGCGGGGCGAGCTTGCAATTGGCGTGGCCGGCATCGGGCGTGTCCTGTCGCTGGATGGGTTTTTCGGCTTGCATGATGCGATGCGGACGTTGCACGCACACTACGCGGCCGGCGACGCCCTGATCGTCCATGCCGCGGCCACCCCCTACAGGGATCGTTCCCATTTCGACGGCCAGGATGTCCTGGAAAGCGGCATGCCTGGGCCAAGAGACACAGCATCCGGCTGGCTCAATCGTGCGGTACTGGAACTTCCGGTTGGCGACCGAATAGAGGTCGCCCGTCCGGTCGGGCTGGCCATCAGTCCCACTGTTCCGCTGATTTTCCGTGGTGCCGCGCCCACATTGACGTGGACGCCGCCAAATTTCCAGTCAGCCTCTCCGGACACGCAAAGTCGTCTTATGGAGCTTTATGGCGAAACCGATCCGGCGCTGTTGCGTGCCTTCGTCGAAGGCCGCGAAATCGACAGTCTGTCAGGTCATGGCGACGTTCCCGTGCCGCGCACAAAGACGGCAGGGCCTTCCTTCCGCGAGGCGGCGGAGGGCGCGGCGAAACTGCTCGCGGCCGAGTCTGGGCCGCGAATTGCCGCACTCAGCTTTGACGGCTGGGACACGCACGCGAACGAGGGCGCCGGACACGGAAAGCTGGCAAGGCTGTTGGCGGCCTTGGATGACGCTTTGGAGGGGTTGGCCAGCGGCCTGAAGTCCGTCTGGCACGATACCGTGATCGTCGCCATCACCGAGTTCGGTCGTACGGCGCGGATCAACGGCAATGAGGGGACCGACCATGGTACCGCCACGACGGCCTTCCTGATGGGTGGCGCCGTCAAGGGCGGACGGATTGTGGCGGACTGGCCGGGACTCGGAGACTCCCAACTACATCAAGGCCGAGACCTTATGCCGACGACCGATCTTCGGGCGGTGCTGAAGGGCCTTTTGCGCGACCATCTCGGTATTTCGGAGTTCACCCTGTCGCAGCGTGTGTTCCCGTCCAGCATCGCCGTCAGGCCTTTGAACGGACTGATCGCGTAGCGCGCTCATCGCCCGTGTGTACCGGGTGTTCCGCGACAAGCCAGCCGGTCTCATTGTCGACTCCATCGGGGATCGCCCAAAAGCCCGGCTCGTTCGGGCTTTTTTGTTGCCACCGACCGGCCCTCCTGGCCAGGCACCAAACAAACCACTTCAAACCGCGCGATGGCTTCGCTACGCTCGCAGCCATGTCTCAATCCGCCACCGCCATCTTCGGCGCCCGTCGCGATCAGGCCTTCCCCACGCTGGCTGAGGCCGACATCGAGCGCATGCGCCGTTTCGGCGAGGCTAGCGCCTATGCCGCCGGTGAGCACATCGTCACCGCCGGCGATGTGGCGCCCGGTCTGATCGTCGTCTTGTCGGGCAGGGTGGACATCACCCAGGATGGCGGGCTCGGCCGGCGCGAAACGATCGTCACCCACGGTCCGGGCAGCTTCGTCGGCGAACTGGCCCAGCTTTCGGCCCGCCCCTCGCTGGTGAATGCGCGGGCCGCCGAGCCGGTGGAGGCGTTCGTCATTCCCTCGCAGCGGCTGCGCGACCTGATGGTGCAGGAGGCAAATCTTGGCGAGCGCATCATGCGGGCGCTGATCCTGCGCCGTGTCGGGTTGCTGGAAAGCGCCACCAGCGGGCCGATCATCATCGGACCCGTCGACAATGGCGACGTGTTGCGGCTGCAGGGGTTCCTGGCCCGCAGCGGCCAGCCGCACCGCGTGCTTGATTCCGATAGCGATCCCTGCGCCAAAACCCTGGTCGAGCGCTTCGACGTCGATCCTCATCATCTGCCGATCGTTTTGTGTCCTAACGGCAGGCTGTTGCTCAACCCCGGCGAGAAGGATCTCGCCCGTTGCATCGGCCTGCTGCGGCCGATCGATGCTTCCAGGCTATACGACGTCGCTATCGTCGGCGCCGGGCCAGCGGGGCTGGCGGCCGCCGTCTATGCGGCTTCCGAAGGGCTGTCGACCATCGTGCTCGATTGCCGGGCCTTTGGCGGGCAGGCGGGCGCCTCCTCGCGCATCGAGAACTATCTCGGCTTCCCGACCGGTATTTCGGGAATGGCGCTGATGGCGCGCGCTTATAACCAGGCGCAGAAGTTCGGCGTCGAAATGGTGATACCGGACGAGGCGAAGCTGCTGAGCGCCGCGGCCGACGGCGCCCGTTACACGCTCGATGTCGGCGACGGCGAGAGCGTGCGGACGCGCACGGTAGTGATCGCCAGCGGTGCGCGCTATCGCCGGCTCGATGTCGCCAACCTGGCGCAGTTCGAGGGAACCTCGGTGCACTACTGGGCCTCGCCGATCGAAGCACGGCTTTGTGGCGGCCAGGAAGTGGCATTGGTCGGCGCCGGCAATTCGGCGGGCCAAGCGGCGGTCTACCTGGCCAGCCATGTGCGCAAGGTGGCGCTGCTGGCGCGCGGCGGCAGCCTCGAGGCGAGCATGTCGCGCTATTTGGTCGAGCGCATCAAGGCGCAGCCGAACATCGAGATCTTGACCGGGACCGAGATCGAGGCGCTGGAAGGCAATGAGGGCAATCTTGCCAGCGTGCGTTGGCGCAACCGCGCGAGCGGCGTGCAGGCGACGCGCCCGATCCGCCATCTCTTCCTGTTCATCGGCGCCGACCCGAATACGGACTGGCTGGCGAACTGCAACGTGGCGCTGGACGCCAGGGGTTTCGTGCGCACCGGATCGGAGCTGGGATCGGCGCATGGCGTGATGGAGACGAGCCGCAGCGGGGTGTTTGCCATCGGCGACGTCCGCTCCGGCTCGGTCAAACGTGTCGCGGCGGCAGTCGGCGAGGGTGCCCAGGTGGTCGCGGCATTGCATGCATATCTCGCGCAAGACGGCGGCCACGCCACGCAGGGCAATTCCAGGAAAAGTGTGTGACGGTTTTCCCGGGAAAAGCGCGTAGCGCTTTCCCCTGGGGAATTGCGCAAAGGGAATAGTTGAGCCTGAACGGATCGGAGAGTGTGATGGCGGATGAATGTAGACATGCAGCCGGGATCAAGGACGTGACGCCGAGCGCGCTCGGCTGCGAGGAATGCCTGAAGAGTGGCTCGCAATGGGTGCATCTGCGGCTCTGCCGAACCTGCGGCCATGTCGGCTGCTGCGACGACTCGCCCAACCGTCACGCCACCAAGCATTTTCACGCCACCCGCCACCCGATCATCGAGGGCTATGATCCGCCGGAAGGCTGGGGATGGTGCTATGTCGACGAGGTCTTTCTCGACCTCGGCGACCGCACCACGCCACAGAACGGCCCGATCCCGCGCTTCTATTGAGCAGCGTCAGCCGGATGGCGCACGGAGCCCAAGGAAAAGCCCGGTTCGTCCGGGCTTTTCCTTGTCTGACGCATCGTTGTCGTCCGGTGCCCGATTGTCAGCGAACTGACAGGTTTCCTGTTCCACTGTCCGGCAGATCACGATCACCGGAGCCCGATCCTGGGACGCTTTCTTCAGCGGAATCGTAACTGTGTCATCGAGTGCGCCCAAAAAGGGAACGCCGCCCGACAAAGCTTTGACATGATCGCGGATAGTTTGGAATCATTCAAAACTGGAAGACTCGCATGAACCCCACCTACACAAGCGCGCAGAAGGCCATTCACTGGGCGGTGTTTCTGCTGGTCATCGGCCTTTACGGCTTGACCTACATGGAGGAGCTTTTTCCGCGCGGCGACCCCGGTCGTGCGCTCGTCTGGTGGCTTCATATTTCGTTTGGGCTGCTGCTGTTCGCGCTGGTCGTCATCCGCGTCGGCCTGCGGCTGGTGCTGGGAACGCCAGGACTGCCGACGGAAATGTCGGAGCTTGAACGATGGGCGGCTAAGATCGCGCATCTGCTGCTCTATGGGCTGCTCGTCGCCATTCCCGTCCTTGGCATCCTGCTGACGTGGTACAGGGGCGACGCCTTGAGCTTCTTTGGCCTTTTCACCATCCCGGCTCCGGTTACTCCCGACCGCGACACGGCTCGGTTCATCAGGGAACTGCACAGCCTCTGCGCCAATCTGATCCTCATCCTAGCCGGAGTGCACGCGGCGGCGGCCCTTTGGCATCATTTCATCCGCAAGGACGATGTGCTCAAGCGAATGCTGCCGGAAGCCACGGGCTCCTGAACAACCTCAGGAAAGCGTGAAACGGTTTTCCGTCCGGAACCGCATTAAGACAGGGCTCCGGACCCCGGCCACCTCCTCGATCAGTCTTGCCGTTTAGGCGGCGGGGCGGCTTCCTGGTTCTCCACGCTGTTGTCGTTTACCCGCAAGGCCTTGCCTCGGACCGTCTTTTTCTTGAGCGTGTCACCGGTCTGCGTTTGCGGCGGGCGCTTCGGATTTTGCGCGGTGTTTTCGTTCACGTCGAGGGCTCGCGTCATCATATCCTCCGATTGCATGTCTGGAACACAATGTCCGACGGTGCGTGGAGTTCCCCGGCAAACGGGGCGCTCCTTGCGGCCAGGCGTTGCAGCCGGCAGTTCAACTGTCATGCCGGCTTGCGCCGTCGCACGATCTTCCACTCTTGCCAGATCAGCACCATGACGGCCGCATCGAAGACGGTCAGGACGAGCAGGCCGAACGAATGGGTGTAGGAGTAGCGGTAGATTTGATAGACCATGAACAAGCTCAATGCTGCGAGCGATGCCGGATATGACCAGAGCTTGCCTCTCAGGAGGCCGACGACCAGGGCCAGCTTTATCAGGCCGTGGCTGAGCAGGTAGAAGGCGTAAAACTCCTTGCTGGCGATCGAAAAATGGTTTGCCATCTGCAACAGATGACCCGCGATGAAATCGTTCGGATCTTCGATCAGTTCCTCTTGGGTCAGAGCCTTGACCCAGGCGGCAATGGTGTCGGTGGAGATGACATAGAGCAGTATCCCACCGATGCATTCGATCAGGGCATGCGCGCCCTTGAGCCAGACGCCGACTTCAAAAATCTGATGGATGCGGTGTTCATCGACGGCCTTCAAAGATCCACCTCACGACCAATCGCGGAAACCGACGCCAAATGGATGCAGCTTTAACGCACTGGATAAACGCCGCGGCCGGTATCAGCCCTTTACTTGATAAGGCAATGATAGGCGTCTCACAAATCGGCGTTCCCCTCATGGTGCTGGCCGTGGTTCCTGCAATGGTGGGCGAAGGCCGACCGTTATCATGTTCGTCACGCGGCGGTTTCGGCCGGCCTGGCGTTTCTGCTGGGTCTTGCGGCCAACCAGTTCATTCTTCTCTTCCTGCATCGGATACGACCCTACGATGCCGGTGTGACGCATCTGTTGATTGCGCCCAGCGCCGACTGGTCGTTCCCGTCCGATCACGCGACAGCCGCCATTGCGATTGTCGCGGCCTTTGCGATGCAAGCTCTTCCGCGCCGGACGATCGCGCTTCTGGTCATGGCATTGCTGATCTGCTGGTCGAGAATCTACATCGGAACGCACTACCTGACCGACATTGTCGGCGGAGCCATCACCGGCGTTCTGGGTGCCATCATGGTGCGGCTGGCTTACCGGGAGAAGTCCCGGCTGGACAAACTGGTGACCGGGATTCTTTAGGTCGGTGCGGTTCGAAGCCTCCGGGCAGACGTTGGCTGCCGGCTGCCGAGTCGTTTATCGCACCGACCCCGTGACAGTCGGGTCGAGCGCATTGGGAACGGATTTGCGTTCGTTGCCGGCAAGTGCCGCTATGATCAGCAGACTGGCAACGACCGGCACAAACAGGATCGCAACGCGGGCTTGCACATAGAAAATGGCGCGCCATTCGCTGCGCTTCTCGGGGCTGTTGCTCATCATACTCACTTTGTCTTGCCCCCCAGGGGCGTGACATAGCCGCCAACGGTTAAGCAACCCCTTCCGACTTTGTTAACCGGCGGAAAGTTGCGCCCGGCGTCAGCCCAGCCCAATGCGCCTGGCGCCTTGCCGGAAGCGGGCCGCGGCATCTGGCTCGAAGCGGAAAGTGTCGATGAAATCGTCGCTTGAGTAGTGCGGCAATGTCTTGCGGATGGCGGCGGCAAAGCCTCGTGCCTCGTCGAGCCGGCCCGCCAGCGCCAGGCAATGCGCGGCGATCGCCAGGATGATGGTGTGCGCGTTTGGCCGCGCCGCCGCCTTCAGCGCCCATTCGGCCGCCTCCTCGAACTGGCCGAGCCGGACATGCGCCATGGCCCGCGCCCCCAGCATGCCGAACAGCAGCGGGTCGAAGGGGCTGAGATGGCGCGAATGGTCGGATGAGCCGATCGCCGCTCGCGGGTCGCCCGACTGCGAGTGCACGAAGGACAGCGCATAGTGGCCAAGCGCGAAGTTGGGGCTGAGGTCCACCGCCCGTTCCAGTTCGAGCAGCGAGCCGTCCTGTTCGCCACGCAGCCACAGCGCCCGGCCCATCGCCCAGTGCGCGGCCGGATTGTGGTCGTCGAGCAGCAGGCTGTGGCCGGCGCTCTCGAAGGCGAGCGCACTTTCCCGGTCGCGGTCGCCCCAGCGCTGGAAGGCGTTCTGCCAGTGGGTGAAGGACAGCCCGGCATAGGCGCGGGCGAAGGTCGGGTCGAGCCGCAGGGCCATGTCAAAGAAATGCCGCGCCTGCTCGTTCTCGGTCTGGGTGAAGCGGTACATGTGCCAGAGGCCGCGATGGTAGGCTTCCCAGGCGTTGAGCGAGTTGGGCGCCTTCAGCATCGCGCGGTTGCGTTCGACCGTTTCGATCTCGGCCGAGATCGATGAGACGATGCTGTCGCAGATATCGTCGAGCACGGCGAAGATGTCGTCGGGCCGGCGCTCGAACGTCTCGGCCCAGACGATCCTGGCCGACCGCACCTCGATGAGTTCGACACTGACAATGAGCCGGCCTGTCGGGCTGCGCACCGTACCCGTGGCGACATAGTCGACATTCAGCCTGCGGCCGGCATCCTCCGGGGCGATATTCTTCTCGGCTAGCGCAAACACCGATCCGCGCGCGATGACAAAGAAATCCCTGAGCTTGGCAAGCCGGGTGATGATGTCGTGGGTGAGGCCGTCGGCGAGCCCGCCGCCGGTGCCGTCGCTGATTTCCTCGACAAACGGCATCACCGCCAGCGAAGCATGGTTTGGTTCCACCGGGCCAGCATCCAGGGGCGTGGCCACCAGACGTGGTGCCGCGGGCACCAGGGCCTGCGGCTGCGGGGTCGGAGGCGAGGCAGCCGGCGACCTGTCGCGGATCGCCCGCCAGGCCGCGTTGACCGGTGCGAAATCGAGCTCCTCCGACTGGAACAGCCGCGCCGCCGCCGCCAGATGCTGCTCGGCCGCGCCGATCTCGCCGCGTCCGACCAGTCCGGCCAGCAGCGTCGCATGCGCGCGCCCGTCGAACGGCGCCAGTTCCACCCACCTTTGCAGATGGCTGATCGCCTCGTCGCAGCCCGCAGGCAGGCTGCCGGCAAGCTGTTCCAGCACCGCCGCGTGACACGAACCGAAGCGGCGGCGCTGCGCGATCAGCCAGCTGCTGAAATGCGGGTTGCGCTCGAGCTCCAGCCCGTCGAGAAAATCTCCCGTGAACAATCTGGCCAGCACACGCAAGCGCTCCACCTCGAGCGTGCCGAACCCTTGCGCGGCGGCGCCGGCAACCTCGAGCGCGTCGACAACACAATCGCTCAGGTCAAGCGCCACCGTGTCGCCTTGCGTGGAGACCCGGCGCCGGCCCGGCTCATCGAGCGCGCCGCGCAGTTTGCTGAGGCACCAGCGCAACTCGCCACGTGGGTCGTTGGGCACGTCCCATAGAAGCTCGCACAAACGGCCGCGGCCGACCGGATGCGGCGCCAGCGCCAGATAGGCAAGGAGCGCGCGCAGTTTGCGTGACGCGGGCAAGACCACCGGAACGCCGTTGCGTGAGATCGTCAGCGGACCGAGCATACGCACCGACAGGCCGGCCGTTTCGCCGTCCAGTCTCGATCGGGTTGATTCCACGTAAATTTCCACGCCTGCTCCCACGCTGGCCTGTCGGCTTCTCCTGTATCACCGAACGCGACAAGGCGCATCCGGCGGCGAACTTCCGCGCCGGATGCCGCCATTGCCGCAGTGCCGGCAAGTCATTCCTATCGCGGCAAGGTCTCGAAACCTCGCCGCCCAACTCGCCGGATTGTAACCGGCCTGTGATCACAAACACGACGATCGAGGAGATCAAAGATGTTGCAGCAACGGAAAATCAGGACCACGGCCGGCCGCGGCCGCCTGTTCGACAGCATTCTCGACACCGTCGGCGACACGCCGGCAATCCGCATCAACAATCTCGGGCCGGCCCATGCGACGATCTATGTGAAGGCCGAGTTCTTCAATCCCGGCGCGTCGGTGAAGGATCGGCTGGCGCTCAACATCATCGAGGAGGGCGAGCGCAGCGGCGCGCTGAAGCCGGGCCAGACCGTGGTCGAGGCGACCAGCGGCAACACCGGCATCGGGCTGGCCATGGTCTGCGCGCAGAAAGGCTATCCGCTGGTCGTCACCATGGCCGACAGTTTCTCCGTCGAGCGCCGCAAGCTGATGCGCATGCTGGGCGCCAAGGTGGTGCTGACGCCGCGCGCCGAAAAAGGCTTCGGCATGTACAAGAAGGCGGTGGAACTGGCTGAGGCCAATGGCTGGTTCCTCGCCCGCCAGTTCGAGACGGCGGCCAATGCCGCCATCCACGAGGCCACCACGGCGCGCGAGATCATCAATGATTTCGCCGGCTCGCGGCTAGACTGTTTCGTCACCGGCTATGGCACCGGTGGCACCGTCGTCGGCGTGGCGCGCGTGCTGCGCCGCGAGCGGCCGGAGACCCGCATCGTGCTCTCCGAGCCGGCCAACGCGCAGCTTGTCGGCAGCGGCAAGGCGCAGCAGCGCGGTGCCGATGGCGCCCCGGCCGCCAGCCACCCTGCCTTCGAGCCGCATCCTGTCCAGGGCTGGACGCCGGATTTCATCCCCAACGTGCTGCAGGAAGCCATCGACACCAGCCTCTATGACGAGGTGATGCCGATCGCGGGGCCCGAAGGCATCAAATGGGCCAAGGCGCTGGCGCGCCAGGAAGGCATCTTCACCGGCATCTCCGGCGGCGCCACCTTCGCGGTGGCGCGGCAGGTCGCGGAGAAAGCTCCGGCCGGCGCGGTGATCCTGTGCATGCTGCCCGACACCGGCGAGCGCTACATGTCGACGCCGCTGTTCGACGGCATCGAGGCCGAGATGGACGCCGACGAGATGGCGCTGTCGCGCTCGACGCCGGGCTGCCAGTTCCCGGCGGCTTGACGGGAGACCGAAGCATGGACGCCGTGCAGGAAGCCTCTGGCATGCTGGCCGAGGAAACGCTTGATCCCTCCGACTGGGCCGATGTTCAAGCCCTGTCGCACCGGGTCATCGATGATGCCGTCGCTTATCTGAGCGATGTGCGCGACCGCCCGGTCTGGCGGGAGATGCCGGCGGATGTCCGAGAGTTCTTCGCGACGCCCCTGCCGCGATCGCCGGCGTCCCTTGCCGCCGTCTATGGCGAGGTCTCCCGCACCGTGATGTCCTATCCGATGGGCAACATCCATCCGCGCTTCTGGGCCTGGTATATGGGGTCGAGCAACTTCACCGGCGCGCTTGGCGATTTCCTGGCGGCGGTCCAGGGCTCCAATCTCGGCGGCGGCAACCACGCCGCCGGGCTGATGGACGGCCAGGTGGTCAACTGGTGCAAGCAGATGCTGGGCTTTCCCGCTTCGGCCGGCGGCACGCTGGTCAGCGGCGGCTCGATGGCCAACATCATCGGGCTGACGGTGGCGCGCAACACCAAGGCCGGTATCGACGTGCGCGAGCACGGCGTTGGCGCCATCGAAAAGCCATTGCGCTTCTATGGCTCGGACCAGATCCATTCCTGCCATCGCAAGGCAATGGAAGCGCTCGGCCTCGGCAACCGGGCGCTGCGCCGCATTGCGACCGATGCCAGCCTGCGCATCGACATCGCCGCCTTGCGCGCGGCGATTGCCGAGGACCGCGCGGCCGGGTTCAAGCCGGCCTGTGTCATCGGCAATGCCGGCACGGTGAACACCGGGGCGATCGACGACCTGCGGACGCTTGCCAAACTGGCGCACGAGGAAGACCTCTGGTTCCATGTCGACGGCTGCATCGGCGCGCTCATCGCCATCGCGCCACGGAACGCCTATCGCGTTGCCGGCATCGAATGGGCCGATTCGGTCGCGCTCGACCCGCACAAATGGCTGCATGCGCCGTTCGAGGTCGGTTGCGCCCTGGTCAGGGACGCCGTCGCGCACCGCAAGACCTTCGCGGTGACGCCGGAATATCTGGAATCGATGCCGCGTGGCCTCGCCTCCGGCGAATGGCTGCACGACTACGGTTTGCAGACGACGCGCGGTTTTCGCGCGCTCAAGGTGTGGATGGCGCTGAAGGAGCATGGCGTCGACAAGTTCGGCCGCCTGATCGACCAGAACATCGCGCAAGCGGCCTATCTCGCAGGGTTGATCGAGGCCGAGCCGCTGCTGCAACTGGTCGCGCCGCCCACCATCAACATCGTCTGCTTCCGCTATCAGCCCGGCCTCGCCGGCGAGGCGCTGAAGGCGCTCAACACCGAGATCATGCTGCGGCTGCAGGAACAGGGCATCGCCGCACTGTCGGACACCACGGTGCATGGCGAACACTGCCTGCGCGTGGCGATCAACAACCATCGCACCCGGCGAGAGGATCTCGACCTCCTGATGCGTGAAACGGTGCGGCTGGGGCGGGAAATAACGGCGGAGAGCTCCACGTCTTCCTAGTTCGCGGCAGGCATGCGATTCTGCCGGGATGATTCGGGAGGTCCGATCGTGACGCTCTTTCGCATGGCCGCGCTCGCGGCACTTGTCTTCACCACTTCGGCCGGGGCCGCCGACATGGCCTTCTTCATCAAGAACCTGCGTAAGGAAGCGGTTGCGGTGGAGCTGTTCAGCCATGACCGCGAAACGGTCTGGCCGGGCAACGACCAGGTGTTCCTGATAGATCCGGGCTCGCAGAAATCGGTGCCGCTGTCCTGCAATCAGGGCGAGCACATCTGCTACGGCGCCTGGGTCAACGGCGACGACAGCATCTCCGCCGGCGTCGGGCCGGACAATGACCAGCCCTGCGACACCTGCTGCTTCATCTGCGTGGAACATACCACCGAGACGATCGACCTGGTGCCATGAGGCGTCGGACCCAAATTTAGTCGGGGGTCAGCCCGCATGGCCCACTTCCGCGATTCAATGCGGCATGCGATGGTCGCCGCACGGCCGGGTGGGCCGTTTCTTTCCTGGGGGTTGTCATGTTTTATGCTTATGCGCGCCGCACGGTGCTCGCGCTCTCTCTTGGCGCGCTGTTCGCGCCGGCGGCGCATGCCGCCGATATCACCTTCGCCATCAAGAACAGCCACCCCAATGCCATGCGGGTCGAGCTCTACAGCCAGGACCGTGACTATGTCTGGCCGGGCGACGGCAAGGATTTCTATCTCGACGATGGCGAGACCAAGCAGATACCGGTCTCCTGCAACGAGGGCGAGTCGATCTGCTACGGCGCCTGGGTCGATGGCGACGAAGAGACCTATTGGGGCGTCGGTCCCGGCAACAAGGAAAAATGCGACGACTGCTGCTACACTTGCAGCGGCGGCGAGACCGAGGAAATTGAATTGACCCCGTGAATCGGACTAGCTTGCGGGAGCCGGTCCGGCGTGACAGGAAGCCCTGGCGGGGCCAGCAGGAGCGCGGCGATGGCAGGCATGGTCGAAAGCGACAAGATCGACGTCGGATTTTCCGGCAAACGCTGCATCCATTCGCGCAATTGCGTGCTTGGCGATCCGCACGTCTTCATACCCAACGCGCCGGGGCAGTGGATCCACCCCGACGCGGCCAGCGTCGAAAAGGTGGTGGCGATCGCCGAGAGCTGTCCTTCCGGCGCCATCACATACGTCAGAAAGGACGGCGGGCCGCAGGAACAGCCGCCGGTGGTCAACACCGTGCGGCTGCGGGAAAACGGCCCGCTGGCCGTCCATGCCGAGATCGTGCTCGACGGCGAGACCTTTTATCGCGCCACGCTCTGCCGCTGCGGCGCTTCGGAAAACAAGCCGTTCTGCGACGGCAACCACACCAAATCAGGTTTTGCCGCCACCGGCGAACCGCCGCTCAAGGACACGCCGGCGCTGGAGGCGAGGAATGGCCCGCTTAAAGTGACGCCGACCACCAACGGCCCGCTCAAGCTCGAGGGCAATGTCGAGATCGTCACCGGCACCGGTCACACGATCGACCGCACGCAACGCACCTTCCTCTGCCGCTGCGGCCATTCGGCCAACAAGCCATTTTGCGACGGCACGCATAAAAAGATAGGCTTCGTGGCATGAAAGGCCATTCGCCAGCGTTAGTGTAGGATGAGGGTTCGCGCTCAGGAGGAAATTCGTCATGCGCACCATGCTTGTTCTTGCCCTGCTTGCCTTTGCCATGCCCGCCTACGCCGCCAATCACGCGGTCCAGATCAAGGGCATGAAATTCAACCCGTCCAAAATCTCGGTCGCCGTCGGCGACACCATCACCTTCACCAATGCCGACTCGATGACGCACACCGCCACCGCGCTCGACGGCTCCTTCGACACCGGCCATCTCGCCACCGGCAAGAGCGCCAAGGTCAAGATATCGGCCGCCGGCGCGCACCCATTCCATTGTGCGATCCACAGCTCGATGAAGGGCACCGTCACGGCGAAATAGCGGCATCCTCGCGGGGCTTGGTCTTCTGTTCTGTGAGAATACCTCCAGCGTTGGCGGGAGATGGTCACCAATGCATGTCGCCCAAAGGGGTGAGCAGCGGTCTTGGGACAACGACATGCATGAAAACAAGGACTTAAAGCGCGTCGCGTGAATCCGGCTCAACGCGGCGCTATATCGTTGCGGCCAAAGCTGCTGATCTTCCCCAACACGGGAGATCAGGCGCTCATCGCGTCTTGGCCCAGCGCTCGCCGCTTTATCGGCCGGCCCGTATCGGCTAAGGGCGGGGAGCAAAAAGCCTCGCCCGTCCGGATCCGCCAAAAGAATGACCGCCAAGACCAAGCCAAAGCCGCTGTTCCTCGGGATCGACACCGGTGGCACCTACACCGATGCCGTGCTGTGGTCCGAGACGGAGGGCCCGCAGCAGGGGCCGAACAAGGGCAAGGTGCTGGCCAAGGCCAAGGCGCTGACCACGCGGCATGACCTGGCCGTCGGCATTTCCGGCGCCGTCGACGCGGTGCTGCGGAAGGCCGGCTCCGATCCGGCAGCCATCAAGCTGGTCTCGATGTCGACGACGCTTGCCACCAACGCGCTGGTCGAGGGCCAGGGTGGCCGCGTCGCGCTGGTGATGATCGGTTTTTCCGAGGCCGACCTCGCCCGCGACGGGCTGAAGGCCGCGCTCGGCACCGACCCGGTGGTGTTCTGCCCCGGCGGCCACGATGTCCATGGCAATGCCGCCCAGCTCGATCTGTCCGGACTGGAGGCCGCCTTGCCGGAACTCGGCGCCTCGGTGTCCGGCTTTGCCGTCTGCGCCTATTTCGCCACCCGCAACCCGGCGCACGAGATTGCCGCCCGCGACCTGATCCGCGAAAGGACGGGCCTGCCGGTCACCGCCAGCCACGAACTGTCGGCCAAGCTCGGTGGCCCGCGCCGGGCGCTGACCACGCTGCTCAACGCCAGGCTGATCTCGATGATCGACCGGCTGGTGGCGGCGACCGAAGGCTTTTTGGAAGCACGCAGGATCGTGGCGCCCCTGATGGTGGTGCGCGGCGACGGCGCGCTGGTTTCGGCCGCCTTCGCCCGCCAGCGGCCGATCGAGACGATCCTCTCCGGCCCAGCCGCCAGTCTGGTCGGCGCCCACCACATGACCGGGCTCGACAATGCCGTTGTGTCCGACATCGGCGGCACCACCACCGACGTCGCCGTGCTCGACAACGGCCGCCCGCGGCTTGATCCGGAAGGCGCCACGGTCGGCGGCTTCCGCACCATGGTCGAGGCGGTCGCCATGCGCACTTACGGCCTCGGCGGCGATTCCGAAGTGGCGCTGGAGGACGGCGCGCTCAACCCGAAGATCCTGCTTGGACCGCGCCGCCTGGTGCCGCTGGCTTTGGCCGGCATGGCGCATGGCGCCGCCGTCACGGCGGAACTCGAACGGCAGCTGCGGGCACCCAATCCGGGCCGCATGGACGGCCGCTTCGCGGTGCGCACCGGCGTGCCGGACCGGCTTGCCGCAGGGCTGACCGGCGCCGAGGCCAGGCTCTATGAGACGATCGGTGCGGTGCCGGTCGCCATCGACAAGCTTTTGATGTCGAACGCGCAGAACGCGACGCTCAACCGGCTGGTGTCGCGCGGGCTGGTGCATGTCGCCGGCTTCACGCCGTCGGATGCCGCTCATGTGCTGGGCAAGCAGGCCAACTGGGATCCGGTCGCGGCTCGGCTGGGCGCCGAGCTGTTCGCGCGCAAGCGGGACGGCCGTGGCCAGCCTATCGCCGCCTCGCCCGAAGCAATCTCGGAGCGCGTGCTGGTGACGCTGACGCGTTGGTCGGCCGAATACATCCTCGAAACCGCCTTTACCGAGGATGGGCTCGATGGCGCGGCGACGGTGGCACACGCGCTGGTGCAGCGCGCCGTCGATGCGCATCCCGGCATCGCCCGCCTCAGCGTCGCGCTCGACCGTCCGGTCATCGGCCTTGGCGCCTCGGCGCCGCTGCATTATGCCGGCCTGCCACCGTTGGTCGGCAATGACTGCGTGGTGCCGGAAGATACCGATGTCGCCAATGCGCTCGGCGCCGTCGTCGGTCAGGTGCGGGTGTCGGCCGAGGCGCGGGTCAGCCAGCCCAAGGAAGGGCTGTTCCGTCTTGCCTCGGGTGAAACCGTGCGCGATTTCCTCGACGAAGCCATGGCGATCGCGGCGGCCGAGGCCGATGTCCGCGCCATCGTCGCCCAGCGGGCGAGGGAAGCCGGCACCGACAGCGCCGAGATCGACGTCACGACCGAATTCCGTGTCTCGACCGTCGAAGCCCAGCGCATGTTCATCGAGGCGCATGTCGTGGCGGTGGCCTCGGGAAGGCCGCGCATCGCGGTTTAGATTCAGGTGAGGCCGGCCTGCAAATGGCGGCCTCCTGCGCTTCCGGTGCTCACGTACCCAAAAGTACGCTCCGCTCCGGTTCTCGGACACCACCATTTTCGGCTCGGCCTGACCTGAAATCCCCCGCCTTCGTCATCCTAGGGCGGAGCAGGAGCGAAGCGACGTCGCGGAGACCCTAGGGTCCATGCCGTGACGTTGGACGTGGAATGCAATGGTTCAGAATGGCATGCGCAAACAGCACCGAGGACGAAGAACACCCGGTACTTCGAACGAGCTCAAAATGCTCACCTTCACCCTAAGCTGAATTGACCCTGCACCCCTGACATGCCAAAGGCCCGCGAAGCCTTTCGTCTGGAGAAGCCTTATGACCGATCGCATCGAGATCGCCGGATTGCGGATTGCCCGCGAGCTGCATGATTTTGTGGCTGACGAGGCGTTGCCCGGCACCGGCATCGCGGCGGACGCGTTCTGGAGCGGCTTCTCGGTCATCGTCCATGACCTCGCCCCGAAAAACCGGGCGCTGCTGGCAAAGCGCGACGCCATGCAGGAGAAGCTCGACGGCTGGTATCGCGACCATGGCGCGCCCGTCGACATGGAGGCCTACAAGGCTTTCCTGAAAGAGATCGGCTATCTCGTCCCCGAGGGACCGGCCTTCAGCGTCACCACCGACAATGTCGACCCGGAAATCGCCGTGGTCGCCGGGCCACAGCTGGTCGTACCGGTGATGAATGCCCGCTACGCCCTCAATGCCGCCAATGCGCGCTGGGGTTCTCTCTATGACGCGCTCTACGGCACCGACGCCATTCCCGAGACGGATGGCGCCGAAAAGGGCAAGAGCTTCAATCCGGCGCGCGGCGCCAGGGTCGTCTCCTGGACGAAGACTTTTCTCGATGAGGCCGCCCCGCTCACCTTGGGCAAATGGGCCGGCGTCAACGGCCTTTCGGTGGCGCATGGCGCCTTGCGGCTGAGCGCCGGTGCCGGCTCCACGACATTGGCCGACCCCAGACAATTCGTCGGCTATCGCGGCGACGCCTCCAACCCCGACGCCGTGCTGCTGGTGAAAAATGGGCTGCACATCGAGATATCGATCGACCGCAACAACCAGATCGGCCGCACCGATCCGGCCGGGATCGCCGACGTCATCCTGGAATCGGCGCTGACCACCATCCAGGACTGCGAGGATTCGGTCGCGGCGGTGGATGCGCAGGACAAGGTCGTCGTCTACCGCAACTGGCTTGGCCTGATGAAGGGCGACCTGGCCGAGGAGATCAGCAAAGGCGGCCGCACGTTCACCCGCAAGCTCAACCCCGACCGGTCCTACACCGCGCCCGCCGGCGGCACGCTGACGGTACCCGGCCGCTCGCTGATGCTGGTCAGGAATGTCGGCCACCTGATGACCAACCCGGCGATAACAGACCGCGACGGCAACGAGGTCCCGGAAGGCATCATGGATGCGGCGATGACGGCGCTGATCGCGCTGCACGATGTCGGGTCCAATGGCCGCCGCGCCAATTCCCGCGCCGGCTCGATGTATGTTGTGAAACCCAAGATGCACGGGCCGGAAGAAGTCGCCTTCGCCGTCGAGATCTTCGATCGTGTCGAAGCGCTGCTCGGCATGGCCAGGAATACCATCAAGATGGGCATCATGGACGAGGAGCGGCGCACCACGATCAACCTCAAGGAGGCGATCCGCGCCGCACGCGAGCGCGTGGTGTTCATCAACACCGGCTTCCTCGACCGCACCGGCGACGAGATCCACACCTCGATGGAAGCCGGCCCGATGATCCGCAAGGGCGACATGAAGCAGGCCGCCTGGATTTCCGCCTACGAGGCCTGGAACGTCGACACCGGCCTCGAATGCGGGCTGGCCGGCCACGCCCAGATCGGCAAGGGCATGTGGGCGATGCCGGACCTGATGGCGGCGATGCTGGAGCAGAAGATCGCCCATCCCAAGGCCGGCGCCAACACCGCCTGGGTGCCGTCGCCGACGGCGGCGACACTGCACGCCACGCACTACCACAAGGTCGATGTCCACGCCGTGCAGGCAGCGCTGAAGAACCGGCCCAAGGCAAAACTCGATGACATCTTGTCGGTGCCGGTCGCGGTGCGGCCGAACTGGAGCGAGGCCGACATCCAGAAGGAACTCGACAACAACGCGCAAGGCATCCTCGGCTATGTCGTGCGCTGGATCGACCAGGGCGTCGGCTGCTCGAAAGTGCCGGATATCAACGATGTCGGCCTGATGGAAGACCGCGCCACGCTGCGCATCTCCTCGCAGCACATCGCCAACTGGCTGCATCACGGCGTGTGCAGCAAGGATCAGGTGATGGCGACGATGAAGCGCATGGCCGCGATCGTCGATCGCCAGAACGAGGGCGATCCGCTCTATCGGCCGATGGCCGCGGATTTCGACAAGTCGATCGCCTTCCTCGCCGCCTGCGACCTGGTCTTCAAGGGCCGCGTCCAGCCCAACGGCTACACCGAGCCGGTGCTGCATGCGCGGAGGCTAGAGTTGAAGGCGCGAGACGGGGCCTGAGAGGACAGGGGCGAAGGGTCTGTTGCTCCTGGAGGTGAGGGAAGCCTTCCGATGGCCGGGCAGATGATCATGCATGGCTTCGTCGGCTTCCGTATCCCGGTCTGGTTGCGCCGCCTGGTTACGATGCTTCCAACCTTCGCCGTGGTGCGTCTAGGCGCCAACACGACCGATGCACTGGTCTATGGCCAGATGGTGCTGTCCTTCGCCCTGCCGATCCCGATGATCGCACTCGTTATGTTCACTCGAAACCGCAAGATCATGGGTAACTTCATCAACAACCGGCTGACGGACATCGTCGCGATTGTCGGAACGATCATCATCCTGTGCCTGAATGCCGTCTTGCTGCTTCAGACCTTTGGTGTTTCGATTCCGGGACTTGGATAAGGGACGCGTTGCATCATGTGGGCGAAAGAACGCTAAAGGCACAAGCGAGCGCCGATCACATAAATGAGATGTCGAGGTGACTGGCAATCGGTTCCAGGCGTCTTGACGGTCGTCATTCTACCTACTAGTTGGTAGGTGATGAAGCGAGAGATCCCATCATGCCTGGACAAATGAATGATCAGAGCCGCGCCGCGTCATTAAATGGTTGGCTCAAAAGCTATTATTATTTGCGGTTTGCCGTATCGGCGGCCTGGGTTGCGGCGGCTTTCACCGTCGCGAAAAGCAGCCCGCCGCTCGCTGCCGCCATGCTGGTTGCCTACCCCGCATGGGACGCGCTCGCGAACTACATCGACGCGCGCCGCACCGGCGGGCTCAGCCGCAACAAGTCGCAATTGCTCAACTTCGCCGTCAGCATCGTCGCCACGATTGCGGTCGCCATCGCGCTCGGTAACAGCATGAAGGCGGTGCTTTCGGTCTATGGCGTCTGGGCCGTTGTCTCCGGCCTGTTCCAGCTCCTTACGGCGGTGCGTCGCTGGAAAACCAACGGCGCCCAGTGGGCGATGATCCTGAGTGGCGCCCAGTCGGCACTGGCTGGGGTCTTCTTCGTCAAGATGGCGGGCGGCACGGAGGCCATTGGCATCGTCAACGTCGCACCTTATGCCGCTTTCGGCGCCTTCTACTTCCTGGTGTCTGCCGTGTGGTTGTCGGTCAGCGATGTCCTTCGGAAGTCGCCGCAGGCCGCAAGCTAGAGCAATTCCAGCAAAAAGTGCGGGCTCGGTGACCTCGCCGTAACCTCCGTCCGGAATTGCGCCAAAACAAAGAGTTAGAGCGGGTCACCGTTTCCGTGAAACGGTGACCCGCTAAGGACAGAGGAGCCCTCTGCCGGAGCAAGTTATGAACAAGCCTTCGAACACCGCCGATGAGATACTGGCCGCCGCGCGAACCTTCATCGTCGCCGGCGGATACAATGGCTTCAGCTACGCCGATATCGCCGAAGTGATCGGCATCCGCAAAGCCAGCATCCATCACCATTTCCCCAGCAAGGTCGACCTCGTGCAGACCCTGCTCAAGCGTTACCTCGAGGATGCCGTCACGGGCCTGGGAGGGCTCGAGCGCAATGTCCCCGAGTCGCCGGAGTTGCTTCGAACCTATGCCGGTATCTGGGCCCGATGCATTGAGGACGCGAGCATACCGTTCTGCGTCTGCGCACTGCTTGCCAGCGAGCTGCCGGCCCTTCCGCCGGAGGTTGCCGCGGAAGTCCGGGCGTATTTTCAGTTTCTCTCGGGATGGCTGACTGGCGTCATCGAGCGCGGTGCCGAAAAAGGCACGCTGGCAATTTCCGCTTCGCCCCGCGTTGAGGCCGAGGCTTTCATGGCGACCGTGCATGGCGCAATGCTTTCCGCGCGAGCTTACGGCGATACCTTGACCTTCGGCATGATCATGGCGCCGACCCTGCAGAGGCTGATTCCTGGTACGGATCGAGCTGGCTAGGAGGCGCTCTACCACGCTACCCGCGCCATCGGTATCCCTGCGATAGCCCTATGAACGGCATCGCGACGCACGGCGCGGCTAGCGTGGAGATTAGCCAGCGTGCGCGCCACCTTCAACACGCGGTGGTACGTCCGTGCCGATCAAGGACAGGCTTTGGCGGCGTGCTCCGTGCTGGGGATGAAGCCCGCACCAGCGCCGGCCCAAGCCGATGACGGCACGACCGCGTCTATCCTGCCAGCATTGCGGCGCTTGGGACGCAGGGCAGACTTCTCTTTATGATCGCTCATGCTAATTTAACCTTGGGCACCGGCCGCCGGTTGAGGGACATTCCATGAGGGGATATTTCGGGACCGAACTCCAGCAGCGCCTGGAGCGACGAGCGGATGAGCTTGCCAGCACGGTCGTCAACACTCCTGGGCTCTGCAATGCCGGCCGAATGGTCTCCACGGACGACGTCGATCGTGTCGGGCTTGAGGCTTGTATCGCGATGCTGGAGGCGGACGGAGGCTTCGGTTTTCGCCTCGTGCATGAAGACCGCACGGCGGCGATGTCCGCTCACTTGGCGGCCCGGGGACATCGCCTGGATTGGTGGGATACGTTCATGGGCTCTGCTGACGACGTTCTAGCCGCGTCGAAACGGATCGTTGCGCAAGGCCCGCCACAGGGGCTGTCTCACATTGATCTGTCGGGCAACCCGTCAGAGGCTTGCCTTGAGCGCGTGCAGGTCTTTTTCGTGGAGAATGGTCTGGCGCCGTTCTCGCGGTCGACCCTCGCGGGCGAAACGGTCAACGGGCGAACTTTGGCGCTTGTCGACGAGCACGGGGACCTCGTCGCCACGTCGTTTGTCTATATGCCACACAATACCTTTAGTTCGTTCCGCACCTACGCTTGGGGCGGTCTCGCCGCGGTCTCGCCGGCCCACAGGGGCAAGTCGCTTGGCAGCTACATCAATGCCTGCGCCGCCGTCATGGCATTCGAGCAACTCGCGGCGACCGTCTTTTACGAACAGGTCGCCGCAACCAATATTCCATCGAGACGGATGGTCGAAGCGTGTGGGCTGACCCTGCATCCATATCTAAAGAGCGGGCTCGCTTCGACCGCGGCGGAAAAGTTCACGCGGTGACAGTGTTCGGTTTGTCACGGATAGGGAAAGTTGCAATTTCGATCACTCAGGGCTGTCACCTTTCGACGCCTTCACGAGGGCAGCGTTGCCGTCGCCATGGCGGCGCGTCGGTTTGACTGGCCACACCATCTGCATGAATGTTCCGCCAGATATCGGCAAATAACGGCCAAGCGTGGCGTCACTCCGAGGGTGCCCTGATCCCTCATATTCGCGATATATGCGTGAAAAGCCCCGTCGCGCGGGCCTGATTTTCCGTCCGTGGTTCGGGCGCCCGGCTCATGGTATCATGGCCATGGGAGACGGCGGACGCGCCGTGAGCGCCCGTACGCTCCCTATTGTGGGAGGAACCAATGGCTTACTACGTATTGCTGTCGAATTTCACAGATCAAGGTATCAAGAGCATCAAGGACACGCAGAAGCGTGCCGACGCCTTCAAGGCGATGGCCAGCAAGAGTGGCGTCAAGGTTCACACGCTGTTGTGGACGCTTGGCCAACATGATGTTGTCGCGATCGCCGAAGCCGACGACGACATTGCCGCGACCGCTCTGGCCTTGTCGATCGCATCGCTAGGCAACATCAGGACCCAGACATTGAGGGCGTTCGACACGGCGGATATGGCCAAGATCATGGCAAAGATGGCCTGACCGCCAGCCATGCGCGGGCGATCGAAGCCGGCTGCCGAGCTGAATGGCGGCAGGGTTGTCTGTTTCCCTTAAGCGAAAACCCCGGCGCGAGAGGCCGGGGTTTTCGCTGTCCTCGCGAAGAAGCTCACGCCGCTTTCGGCCCTTCACGCCGCCTGCGCCACCCGCTCCGAGCTCATGCGGTAGGAGATCGCTTCGGCGAGATGGATGCGGCCGACGGTTTCGCTGGCATCGAGATCGGCGAGCGTCCGCGCCACTTTCAGCACGCGGTGATAGGCCCGCGCCGAAAAGGCGAGCTTTTCGCTGGCGTCCTTGAGCAGCGACAGGCCGGCAGCGTCGGGCATGGCGATGTCTTCGATCACCGACGGCGCGCAATGCGCGTTGGTGGTGGCGCTGGTCACGCCGAGCCGTTCGAAACGCTCGCGCTGGATGGTGCGGGCGCGTGCCACGCGCAGCGCCACATCGGCACTTTTCTCCGCCCGGTCGGGCCGGATCAGGTCGCTGGCCGAGACTGCCGGCACCTCGATCCTGAGATCGATGCGGTCGAGCAGCGGGCCTGAGATACGCGCTTGGTAGTCGGTGCGGCAGCGCTCGCCGCGCAGGCAGCGATAGCCCGGCTCGCCGGCCATGCCGCATCGGCACGGGTTCATCGCCGCCACCAGCTGGATGCGCGCCGGATAGGTGACGCGATGGTTGGCGCGCGCGATCATGCAGTCGCCGGTCTCCAGCGGCTGGCGCAGCGCGTCGAGCGTCTGCGGTGTGAATTCCGGGAACTCGTCAAGGAACAACACGCCGTGATGCGCCAGCGACACTTCGCCCGGCCGCGCGCGCAGGCCGCCGCCGACCATCGCCGCCATCGAGGCCGAATGGTGCGGGGCTCGGAATGGCCGCCTGTCGGTCAGCTTGCCTTCGCCGAGCTCGCCCGCCACCGAGGCGATCATCGACACTTCCAGCAATTCCTTCGGCGCCAGCGGCGGCAGGATCGACGGCAGCCGCTGCGCCAGCATTGATTTTCCCGAGCCGGGCGGCCCGACCATAAGCAGGTTGTGGCCACCGGCAGCCGCCACTTCCAGCGCCCGCTTGGCGCTCTCCTGGCCCTTGATGTCGGCAAGGTCGGGCAGGTCGCGCGCCGAGGCGTGGATGCCGGCCTCCGGCCGCGACAGCACCTGCGTGCCACGAAAATGATTGGCAATGGCGATCAGGCTGCGCGGCGCCAGAATGTCGAAATCAGCACCCGCCCAGGCCGCTTCCGGCCCGCAGGCGAACGGACAGATCAGGCCCTTGCCCTCGGCATTGGCGCCGATCGCCGCCGGCAAGGCGCCAGCGACGGCGGCAATCGTGCCGTCGAGCGACAATTCGCCAAGCACGACATAGCCGGCCAGCATGTCGCCCGGAATGGCGCCAAGGGCCGCCATCAGGCCAAGCGCGATCGGCAAATCGTAGTGGCTGCCCTCCTTCGGCAGGTCGGCCGGCGCCAGATTGACGGTGACTTTCTTGGACGGCATCGACAGGCCGGAGGCATGCAGTGCCGCCTGCACCCGCTCGCGGCTTTCGGCCACCGCCTTGTCGGCCAGGCCGACAATATGCATGTTGACCTTGCCGGGTGCGATCATCACCTGCACGTCGACCGGCACAGCCTCGATACCCTGGAAAGCGACCGTGCGAACCCGCGCCACCATTTTTCCCACCCCTGGATATGGGCTTGCCCCAGCCCGTGCGATCAGGGCCCTGAAAGCCCCTGGGGAGACAATCACAGTTTCCCGGCCAAGGCAAGAACATTACAGGAACAGTCGCGCGCTGTGGTTGCAGGCGGATTGTGCCGGGTTGCAGGGCGAAAAATGGAGACGGCCTACTTCCGCTTGTCCTCGATCGCGTCCCAGAACAGGCTGGCGATGTCGGCGCCGCCGAAGCGCTTGACCTCGCGCACGCCGGTCGGCGACGTCACGTTGATCTCGGTCATGTAGTCGCCGATGACATCGATGCCGACGAGGATGAAGCCGCGCTCCTTCAGCGAGGGTCCGATGCGGGCGCAGATATCGCGCTCGCGCTCCGTCAGCTCGGTCTTTTCGGCGCGGCCGCCGACATGCATGTTGGAGCGGGAATCATGCTCGGCCGGCACCCGGTTGATGGCACCGACCGGCTCGCCGTCGATCAGGATGATGCGCTTGTCGCCCTTGCGCACCTCCTTCAGGTAGCGCTGCACGATATAGGGTTCGCGGAACATCTGCCCGAACATCTCGAGCAGCGAGGCGAGGTTGCGGTCAGCCTCGTGCAGATGGAAGATACCGGCGCCGCCATTGCCGTAGAGCGGCTTGACGATGATGTCGCCGAACTCCTTGCGGAAGGCGGCGACCTCCTGGCTGTCCTTGGTGATCAGCGTCTCAGGCATCAGGTCGGCAAACTCGGTGACGAAGATCTTTTCCGGGCTGTTGCGCACCCAGGCCGGGTCGTTGACCACCAACGTCCCGGGATGGATGCGCTCGAGGATGTGCGTGGTGGTGATGTAGTTCATGTCGAAGGGCGGATCCTGGCGCAGCAGGACGACGTCCATTTCCGCGAGATCGGTACGCACCTGCTCGCCCAGCGAATAGTGGCTGCCCTTCTCGTCGCGGACGGTCATTTCCTCGATGCGGGCAAACACCTTGCCGTCGCGCAGCGACAGCCGGTCGGGCGTGTAGTGGAACAACTGGTGGCCGCGCCGCTGCGCCTCCAGCGACAGCGCGAACGAAGTGTCGCCGGCGATCGAGACGGTGGAGATATGGTCCATCTGGACGGCGATTTTCAGCTTCATGGCAGGTCTCCGGCGCATCGGATGGCGACTGCCTTGCCTGTACAGCCTCGCCGCGCGTCTGCCAATCGCGACATTTTGAAGATTGGCATCAGGCAACCGCATGCCTGGCCGCCACCGGTCGGTTGGAGACAAGGCAAGGCTGCGCGTCATCGTTTTCTTAAGCCTTGCCGTGCAAGGGTAGGCGCCGAATTGCCCGGCCTGCCGCTGCCGCACCGGGTCCTCGATGGAACAACGACCATGAACGCCGTCACCGCCATCCGCGCCGCTTCGGCCAAAGAGCTCGAACTCACCATCCTCATGCCGTGTCTCAACGAGGCCGAGACGCTGGCCGTCTGCATCGGCAAGGCGAAGGCTTTTCTCGGCAAGGCCGGGATCTCCGGCGAGGTCTTGATCGCCGACAATGGCAGCACCGACGGTTCGCAGGATATCGCCGCCGCGATCGGCGCCCGTGTCGTGCCTGTGGCCGAAAAGGGGTATGGCGCCGCCTTGCTTGGTGGCATCGCCGCTGCCAAGGGCCGCTTCATCATCATGGGCGATGCCGACGACAGCTATGATTTCGGCGCGCTGGAGGCCTTCGTCGCGCGCCTGCGTGACGGCGCCGACCTGGTCATGGGCAATCGCTTCCAAGGCGGCATCGAGCCCGGTGCCATGCCGCCGCTGCACCGCTATCTCGGCAATCCGGTGCTGAGCTTCGTCGGCCGGCTGTTCTTCCGCATCAGGACCGGTGATTTCCACTGCGGTCTGCGCGGCTTCAACACCGAGAGCATCAGGAAGCTCGATTTGCAGACGACCGGCATGGAATTCGCCAGCGAAATGGTGGTGCGCGGCGCGCTGGCCGGCCTGCGCATCGAGGAAGTGCCGACCAAGCTCAAGCCCGACGGCCGCAGCCGGCCGCCGCATCTCAGGACCTGGCGCGACGGCTGGCGACACCTGAAGTTCCTGCTGGTCTACAATCCGCGCTGGATGTTCTTCATACCGGGCACGGTGCTCGGCGGCCTTGGTATGCTGTTTGCGGCGCTGCTGGTGTTCGGGCCGCTGCGCGTGATCGACAATCTGTCGCTCGACCTCAACACCTTCGTCGCCGCCTGTTTCATGGTCGTCACCGGCGTCCAGCTCATCACTTTTGGCGCCATTTCGCGTTACTATGCCGAGATAACCGGCATTCTGCCGCCAAGCCGACGTTCCGACTGGCTGACCAGAACCATCAGCACCGACCGTCTCGCCACCAATGCCGGCATCTGTTTCGCCGGCGGTGTGCTGTTCTTCACCTATGCCGTGGCGCGCTGGGCGCATCTCGGCTTCGGTCCGCTGAACGATTCCGAAATCCCGCGTATCGTCGTGCTCGGCCTCAGCCTGATCGTCATTTCATTCCAGGCATTCTTCTCGGCGTTCCTGCTGGGGGTTCTGGAGATACCGGTAAAACGGCTGAAAGCAGGCCAGGCCAACCGATCGGCCGAAACCGGCGCGCCTGCTGAAAAATGAACGGGCTCGCGCGAAAATTCGCCTCGGTACGGCTTATCCGGTTCGCCGTGGTCGGCATTGGCGCGGCGCTGCTGTTCTTCGGATTGTCGTGGGCCTTGGTTTCGGCCGGCTTGCCGCCGTTTGTCGGAAGCGTCATCGCCTATGTGCTGGCGTTCGTAGTGGCGTATTCGGCGCAGCGCGGCTGGACGTTCGAGGGGCAGCACGACCACGCCCATGCGTTGCCACGCTATCTCGTCACCCAGCTAGGCTGCGCAGCGTTCGCAGGCCTGTCCGCCCATGTCGCGGTGTCGATATTTTCCGCGTCGCCGCTGGTCATGTCAGCCATCACCACGGTCGCCGCAAGCGCGGCGAGCTATGTGCTTTCATTGGTCTGGGTGTTTCGCGACGATCAAAGAGCCGCGTGAAGGCGTTCGGCAGCGGCCCGCCGGCTACCGAAGCGATGCCACGAAGTGCAGACCCCTGTCGAACAGGAGGTTCGCTGGAAAGGGATATAGCGCCAGGTTTTCGCGCCAGGTCTGGGCCTTGAGCCCGACCTGACCGAACATCGCTTCCCATTCCTGTCTGGACAGATAGTTGTAGGGCAGCCTCACATCGTGGCCCTTGTTTCCCACCCAGTCCATGAACCTGAGTGTGCGGTGCGCGAAGGGCCCGTCCCGCAGATGGTCCTTGATGACAACGCCCTTGCGGGCGACCCTTGCGGCTTCGGCGACAAGATGGCCGGGATTGTCCGTGTGGTGGAGGACATCGACTATGGTCACCCAGTCGAACGACCCGGAAGCGGCCGGAATCGTGGCGCCGTCGAAAATCTCCACGGGGATGGCCGTACGCGGACGGACAAAAACATCGATCCCGCGAAACGTCAGCCCGGGTTTCCTGTCCATCACCGCCTTGGCGAGCGAGCCGTCGCCGCAGCCGAGATCGAGAACGGTGCCCTCAGTGCCCAGCATGACGCTGATATGTTCGGAGAGGACCCGGATGCGGCGTTGAAACACTGCACGGCTGTGTGCCGCGTTCAGGATCTTTTTTTCGACCGCCATAATACTCATGCCAAGATCCGGGGCCGAATTGCCTGTTCATCGTCTGTTCCGGGAACATATCCCGTGAATGACGAACAAAGCGTTTCGCGGCGTGGATTGCCTTTCGCAAGGCCGGCTTAAGGTTTGCGCAGTGAGTTGGCGCTAGGTTTCCTTTCGCGAAAGAGAGCGATCAAGGGCCGTCCCGTGACTCCTGTCGATGCCACAATGTCCGTCAAGGCCACGCCACGCCCGTCATGGCATAACGACCTCGCGCTGGCGCTCATCGCCGCGCTGGTGCTGGTTGCCGTCAGCGCCTGCAACGGATTCCGTGAATTGACCAATGCCGGCGGCGACAATGACAGTCTGCTGCGTCTGGTCGAGGTTCGCGACATGCTGGCCGGACAGGGCTGGTTCGACCTGCATCAGTACAGGATGGGGCTTGAAGGCGGCTTCGTCATGCACTGGTCGCGGCTGGTCGACGCGCCGCTTGCCGCCATCATCCTCACGGCCTCGGCCCTGACCGGCAGCATGGCGATGGCCGAGGCCATCGCGCAGATACTGTGGCCGGCGCTGCTGTTCTGTGCGGCCGTGTTCTTCACCGCCCGCGCGGCGCGCGGTTTCGCCGGTGCGGGCGCCGTGCTGCCGGCTGTCGTCGTCGGCGCCGCGGCGCTGCATTTCATCGGCATCTTTTCGCCGGGTGCGCTCGATCATCACAATGTCCAGCTGACGCTGACCATGGCCAGCCTGGGTTTGCTGCTCGAGGCACCCGAGCGTCGGTGGGCGGCACTGTTTTCGGGCCTGTGCGCGGCGCTGACGCTGGCTGTCGGCATGGAAACCGCGCCCTATGTCGCCGCCATCGGCGCCTGCACGGCGATATTGTTTGTCGTCGACCCGGGAGGAGAACGCCGGATCGCGATGGATTTTGGCCTCGGCTTTGCCGGCGTTTCGGCGCTGGTGTTCGTCACCACCATCCCGCCGTCGGCCTGGGGCCAGGCGCAATGCGATGCCTTCTCGACCATGCAGTTCGTCGTCGCGGCGCTTGCTGGAACTGGCCTTGCGACCATCGCTTCGGTCGATGCGGCCAGCCGCACGCGCCGGCGGCGGCTGATCTCGCTTGGCCTGCTTGCCATGGTGCTGGGCGCTGTCGTGGTGTCACTGTTCCCGCAATGCCTGGCAGCTCCCTATGCGAACCTCGATCCGCGCCTCAGGGAATTATGGCTCGATTACATCGACGAGGCGCAGTCGCTGTACAAACTTGTCCTCTACGATCCGGTCCGGGTGGTGGCGCGTTTTGCCACGCCGCTGCTGGCGGTCGCCCTGATGGTGCTTCGCTTCAGCCGTGGCGGCTGGCGGCGGCAGGACAGTCTTGTCGGCGGGCTGCTGGTTGTGGCGGTCCTGGTCAGCGCCTGGGAAGTGCGCGGCTCGACTTTCTCCATCGCCTTCGCGGTGATCCCGCTTTCCGCCTGGATCGCCAAATGGCGGCAGCGGGCCGAAACCAGCCCGTCACGCGGCGCGCTGCTCAGGATGGTCGCGGCCTGGCTGATCTCGGTGAACGCAATCTGGTCGGCCGCCGCCGAGGCGGCATCGAGCGTGTTCGAACCCCGCGTGGCCGTCAAGGACGCCAGTGTCGATGGGTCCTGCCAGGGCAAGGCCTCGTTCGCGGCACTCGGCCAGATGCCGGACACCACCGTGCTCGCCATTTCCAATCTTGGCTCGCCCATCCTGGCCTATTCCGGGCATCGCGTGTTCGCCGGGCCGTATCATCGCAACATCGCGGGAAACCTGCTTGCGCTCGATGCCTTCCTCGGATCGGACGCCGATGCGAGGTCGGCGGTCGAAAGCCACCATGTCGGCCTTGTCGCTGTATGCCGTGGCAATCCAGAAAGCCAGCTTCTCGCCGCCACCGCGCCGGACGGCTTTCTGGCCGGGCTGATGCGCCGCAACGTGCCGGAATGGCTGGAGCCGGTCGCGGAC
This sequence comes from Mesorhizobium sp. RCAM 05099, assembly GCF_059683685.1. NCBI lineage: Bacteria > Pseudomonadati > Pseudomonadota > Alphaproteobacteria > Hyphomicrobiales > Phyllobacteriaceae > Mesorhizobium > Mesorhizobium sp. RCAM 05099. The sequence goes on along the minus strand of NZ_CM185035.1, from coordinate 497,926 downwards.
ACCAGGGGCGCCCCGCTCGAACTCTATCGTGTCAGGCCCAACGGCTGAAGAATTGCCTGAAAACAAAGGTTTGACGCATGCGGTGGGGATCTTCCCGAAGGTGATGCACTTTACCCGCGAATAATCGATTTGGGGATACGTTTCCTAAAGGGTTTGCTGACAGTCTGGGTGTAAATCCGCAGTCACAAACAGGGACACCGATGCAAACTTCGTTTGGCACCGGTCAGGCAAACAGGGAGAGCACGGATCTGGCATTCACCGATCCGTTGACCGGGCTTGGCAACCATCGCCGCTTCTTCGACAAGGTCGATCGCCTGATCAGCGATCGTGCCGACGACCCGGCACCGTTCACCGTCGGTATTCTCGACCTTGACGGTTTCAAACCGATCAACGATCTGTTCGGCCACAAGGCCGGTGACGACATCCTGATCCAGGTCGCCATGCGGCTGCGCGCCTCGATGGATGGTCATTCGACGGTTTGCCGGATCGGCGCCGACGAATTCGCCTTCCTCTATCCGCTGGTGTTCAGCGAGGAAGCGGCGGCGGAAAAATCCCGCATGCTGATCGAGATCCTGTCGGCGCCCTACGATGTCGGCGAACGCACGGCGAGGCTCTCGGCCTCGGTCGGCTGCTCGTTGTTCTATTCCGGCGACGAGACCACCGAAATCCTCGTCAACAAGGCCGAGACGGCGCTCTACCATGCCAAGCGTTCCGGCCGTGGCCGGGTCGTCGTCTACACCCGCGAGATGGAGGAAGCGGCCAAGCGAGTCACCCGCATCGAACAGGCGCTGCGCCGCGCCGTCTCCGCCGGTGAGGTGGAGCCGCATTTCCAGCCCATCGTCGACCTCAACACCCGCCGCACCGTCGGCTTCGAGACGCTGGCGCGGTGGACCGATCGCGACCTCGGCTCGGTGCCGCCGACGGTCTTCATTCCCATCGCCGAGGAGCGCGGCATCATCGGCCCGCTGTCGCAGCTGGTGCTGCGCAAGGCGACCGAGGCGGCCAGAAGCTGGCCGAAGGACCTGTTCCTGTCCTTCAACCTGTCGCCTTCGCAACTCGTCGACCAGAACACCGGCCTGCATATACTGGCGATCCTCGAGCGCACCGGCTTCGATCCGCGCCGGCTGGAAATCGAGATCACCGAGACCGGCCTGATGAACGACCCTGCCTCGGCCGAGAAGATCGTCGAGGATTTGCGCCGCGTCGGCATCCGCGTTTCGCTCGACGACTTCGGCACTGGCCAGTCCTCGCTCGGCCGCTTGCGCGAATTCCATTTCGACAAGCTCAAGATCGATCGCGCCTTCGTCTCCTCCATTCTCGATGACCGTCCCTCGGAACATATCATTCGCGCCATTCTCGCCATGTGCGAGGGGCTCGGCATGGATGTCGTGGCGGAGGGCATCGAGCAGGAAGCGCAGGCCGACCGCCTCGTCCAGTTCGGCTGCGCCGGCGGGCAAGGCTATCTGTTCGGCAAGCCGGTCGATGCCGACGCCACGCTCGGCTATCTCCGCGATTCCTTCCGCGGCGCCTCGCGCGCCAAGGCGGTCTGACCGCCGATATCGACGCCGCCGGCAATCCCGCCGACAGCGCTGTGTGCGTCCAGCGCGGCGCATTGTCGTTTTGTCTGACATAAGCCCGCCAATCCGGCTTTTCGCCCTTGCCCGCACGACGTGTCTGGCTAGGATGCGCGCCGGTCCGACTACAGCGCCGCGCGTCCTTCAGGACGCGCAAGCGACGCAGTAGCAGGTGATGTTGCGCATGGTCCCTTTCCGGAAATCGGTCCGATTTTCGGTCATGCGCTGGGAGAGAACAGATGATGCCATCGGCGCATTTTGCCGACCTCAAGGAAGCCTCGGTGCTGATCACCGGCGGCGGCTCTGGAATTGGCGCGGCACTGACCGAGGGTTTTGTGCGCCAGGGCGCCAATGTCGCCTTCATCGACATCGCCGATGGCCCAAGCACGGCCCTTGCCGACCGCATCGAAAAAGAGTTCCGCCGCCGGCCGCTCTATCTCAAGACCGACCTGCGGGATGTCGCGGCCCTGCGGGCGTCGGCGGCGAGGGCGGCTGAGGCGCATGGCGATGTCACCGTGCTGATCAACAATGCCGCGTGGGACGAGCGCCACGCCGTCGAGGACGTGACGGTCGAATTCTGGGACAACAACCAGGCGATCAATCTGCGGCCGCATTTCTTCACCGCGCAAGCGGTGGCGCCGGGCATGAAGCGGGCCGGCGGCGGCTCGATCATCAATTTCACCTCGACATCCTACCTCATCAACCATCCCGACATGCCGGCCTACACAGCCGCCAAGGCCGGTATCCTCGGCTTGACCAAGGGGCTGGCCGGCAAGCTCGGCGTGGACGGCATTCGCGTCAACGCCATCGCGCCCGGCTGGGTGATCACCGAGCGGCAGAAGGAACTCTGGGTGACCGAACAGGCGCTTGCCGCCCATGTCGCCAAGCAGTGCATCAAGCAGGTGATGCAGCCGGACGACATCGTCGGCACCGCGCTGTTCCTGGCCTCGGACGCTTCGCGCATGCTGACCGCGCAGATGCTGATCGTCGATGGAGGTTTTCTGTGAGCCCAGCCAGCAACGCGCCGGCGGTAGCCGCCGTCGACTGGGGCACGACCCGCATGCGGGTCTGGCTAGTCGACAAGGACGGCAAGGTTCTTGCCGAACGCCGTGGCGACGATGGCCTGATCACCGCGCAGCAGAAAGGCTTTTCGACCCTTCTCGAAGGGCACTTGGTGGCGATGGGGGCACCCGATGCGCTGCCCGTCATCATCTGCGGCATGGCCGGCTCCCGCCAAGGCTGGCTGGAGGCGCCCTATGTCAGCGTGCCTTCACCGATCGGTGCCATCCTCGGGGGTGCTGCTCTTGTGCTCGGCCAGAACCGCGACATCCGCATCGTGCCGGGCCTCGCCCAGCGTCTGGCCGATGCCCCCGACGTCATGCGCGGCGAGGAAACGCAGCTTGCCGGCGCCGGCCTGCCGGCCAAGGGACGCCAACTGGTCTGCATGCCCGGCACCCATTCGAAATGGGTGCTGGTCGAGGATGGCGCCGTTGCCGGTTTCGGCACCTGGCCGACCGGTGAGCTGTTCTCGGTGCTTGCCGCGCACTCGATCCTGCGCCATTCGCTGGGCGAACATCCGAAGCCGGTCACTGCGGACAATCCGTTCTTCCGCCGCTGGTGCGAAACCGCATTGGCGGAAGGCGGCGATGTCACCTCGCGGCTGTTTTCCATCCGCGCCGCCGGCCTGCTGCAGGACCTGAAGTCCGATGATGCCGCCGCTTGCCTGTCCGGCCTTTTGATCGGCGGCGAGATCGCCTCCGCCAGCCGCCGCCATGGCGCCGGCGCGGCATCGGTCGTGCTGGTCGCCTCCGGCGCGCTTGCAGCGCTCTACCAGGCGGCGCTCGGCCTTGCCGGACTCGGCGTGCGCACCGTCGATGCCGACGAGGCGGTGCGTGCCGGGCTCGTCGAGGCCGCGCGCGAGAACGGCATGATCGCCAGAACCGGAGTTGCCCGATGAGCCAGACCGCAGCCTTTCCCAAGCTCAAGCGCGGACTGGTCGCCATCCTGCGCGGCCTCAAGCCGACCGAGGCGGTCGCGATCGGCCAGGCGCTGTTCGACGCCGGCATCGAGGCGATCGAAGTGCCGTTGAATTCGCCCGAGCCTTTTGTCTCGATCGCGGGCATTGTCGAGGCGCTTCCAAGGACGGCGTTAGTCGGCGCGGGCACGGTGCTGACGGCAGCCGATGTCGATGGCTTGCACAAGGCCGGCGGGCGGCTCCTGGTCAGCCCCAACATCGATGCAGAAGTGATGGCGCGCGCGATGCACCACGGCATGGTCACCATGCCCGGCGTGTTCACGCCCACCGAGGCCTTCCAGGCGATCCGGCTCGGCGCCTCGGCGCTGAAATTCTTCCCGGCCAGCGTGCTCGGCGCGGCAGGCATTTCCGCGATCCGGGCGGTGCTGCCGGCGCAGACATTGGTCGGCGCTGTCGGCGGCGTTTCGGAAAAGGACTTTGCCGGCTACAAGGCGGTGGGCGTGACGGTCTTCGGCCTCGGCTCCAGCCTGTTCAAGCCGGGCATGAGCGTCGATGAGGTGGCCGCGCGAGCCCAAGCGGCGGTGACAGCCTGGGATGCGGTGTTCGGAGAAGTATGATGAGCGAAGCGACCGTTTCCGTTTTTTCCGACCATATCTGCCAGCTCGGCGAAGGGCCGAGCTACGACCCCGCCACCGATACGCTCTACTGGTTCGACATCGTCAACGGCCAGCTTCTCGAAAAAGCCGGGGCGGGCGGCGCGCTGAAAATCCACGAGCTTGGCCAGATGGCGAGCGCCATCGCCATCATCGACGAGCAGCGCCAGCTGATCGCCACCGAGACCGGGCTCCATGTCCGCGACGTCGCCACCGGCAAGCTGACGCTGCACACGCCGATCGAGGCCGACAATCCGCTGACCCGTTCCAACGATTCCCGCGTCCATCCCTGCGGTGCCCTGTGGACCGGCACAATGGGCAAGAAAGAGGAAAAGGGCGCCGGTTCCATCTACTGGTTCTTCAAGGGCGAGCTGCGCCGCCTGTTTTCGGACATCACCGTCTCGAATTCGATCTGTTTCTCCGGGGATGGCGCGCTCGCCTACTACACCGACACCTCGACCGGACTGTTGATGCGCGTCGCCTGTGATCCGGCGACCGGCCTGCCTGCCGGCGAACCGAATGTGTTCGTAGACCACCGCTCGTCCAAGGGCTATGTCGACGGATCGGTCGTCGACCGCGACGGCGTGCTGTGGAACGCCGTCTGGAGTGGCAAGGTGGTCAAGGCCTACGCCCCTGACGGCACGTTGCTGCGCTCGGTCGCCATGCCGGTGACGCAGCCATCCTGTCCGGCCTTCATAGGCAAGAACGCCGATCGGCTGGCGGTCACTTCCGCCTGGTCGGGCAAGGACGAGAAGCAGCGCCAGCTCGACCCGCAGGCGGGCATGACCTTTCTGCTCGACATCCCCGTCAACGGCCGCTTCGAGCCACGCGTGCTGATCGCCTGAGCGGGCGATCGGCGCCCTCGGTTTCCGCTGCTGTCACGCAGGCGTCTGGCCTGGGTCGGTTTCGCGAAAGCCGTTTGCGTCGGCCATGCGATGGTAGGTGATCGTAGCGCCGGGAATCGTTCGTTTCATGTCGAGCCACAAGCCAAAACTGATCCTTGTCCATGAGCCGGAGAAGGCCTGCTTCGACCGCCTCATCGCGGAGGGCCATGCGCCGGAGCGCGCCGCCGAGATCGCCTCCTACCTGGCGCAGTCGACCGACCTTGCGCGCGAGTTCGACGCGCTTGCCGCCGCTTGCCCGGCGCGCGGCCTGTCTTTCACGCCCGTCGCGCTCGACGATGCCGCAGCGGCGCTCGCCGGCGAGAATCCCGGCACCACGATGGTCTGGACGCTGACCGACGGCGTCGCCTATTTCCGTGGCGGTGCCGCACCGGCTCTGGCGAGACTGGGCGGCTTCAAGACGATCGGCGCCGACGATGCGCTGTTCGCCCTCTGCCAGGACAAGTTCCGCTCCGGCGCCGTGCTTGGCGCGCTGGGCCTGCCGGTGCCGCAGGCCGGTTTGGCGCGAAACGGGGAATGGCTGGTCGAGCCGCCGGCGTCGCCCGCTGGCTGGTTCGTCAAGCCCAACCGGCTGGGCGCCAAGATCGGCATCTGGCCTGATTCGCGCACCAGTGATCTCGGCCACGCATTGGAACTCAGCCGCCGGGTGTTTTCGGCCTATCGCGATGATGTCGTCGTCCAGCCTTATGTCGCCGGCCGCAATGTGCGCGCGAGTTTTCTTGGGCTGACACCGGAAGTCGGCGTCGAAGCGCTTGGCGTAGCCTTTGTCGATTCCGGCGGCGATTTCCAGACCATGGCGGACAGCCTCGCGCTCTATGGTGAAACCGGCGAGGCAGCGAAGGCGGCGGGATATTATGCCGAACCGGAACTCGTGGCGGTCGCCGACGGCCAGCCAATCGCCGACGCCAGGATCCGTGCGATCGCCGAGCGGCTGATGAGTGGGCTCGGCTTGCGCGACGTGTTCTCCATCGATCTCAGGGTCGAGGCCGACAACACCGTCCACCTCATCGAGTTCGAGGTCTGCCCCGGCCTGCCCTGCTTCGATTTCCGAGCCTATTGCCGCCAGCAATGGGGCCTGAGCCTTGCCGACGCCATGGCAGAAGCCGCCGCGAACCGGCTCTTCTCCTAGCTAGACTCCTTCGACCAGCACGATCTCACCGTCGGCGACCTTCTGGCGGATGGCGACGGCGCGCTGATACTCCGGCGAGTGATAGCAGTCGTGCGCCGCGGCAAGCGACGGAAACTCGATGATGACGTTGCGGGCGCGGCCAGGACCCTCGGCCTTTTCATGCGCGCCGCCGCGCGCCAGGAATTCGCATCGAAGCGGTCGAAGGCGAGCTTCGCAGCGGCGACATAGTCCTTGTAGCCTTCGGCGTCGCGCACATCGACGCGGGCGATCCAGTATCCCTTGGGCATGGTTTTTCTCCGAGTTTATTCCTGGGAAATCAGGCCGAGCGCATTTCATCGAGGATGGCTTCGGCCGCTTCGCGTCTGTTGGCGGCAGCAACGATCGGCCGGCCGACGACGAGGTGGCTGGAGCCGTTCCGGATCGCTTGTGCCGGCGTCACCACGCGCTTCTGGTCGCCATGGTCGCTGCCCGCGGGCCGTATGCCCGGCGTCACCACCGCCATGTCTGGCCCGGCGATCCGGCGCACCGCTTCCGCTTCCTCGGCCGAGCAGACGATGCCGCCCATGCCGGCGTGCAGCGCCTGTTCCGAGCGCCGCAGCACCAGCGTATGCGGGTCGTATTCATAGCCCGCGTCGATCACGTCCTGCTCGTCCATCGAGGTCAGCACGCTGACGGCAAGCAGGCAAAGGTCGCTGCCACGCGCTGCTTCCACCGCCGCGCGCATCGCCTTCGGGTAGGCGTGGATGGTCAGCATGGACATGCCCATCTTGACGATGTTCTCGACGCCCTTGGCCACCGTGTGGTCGATGTCGAGCAGCTTCATGTCGAGGAAGACCTTTGTCCCGCCGCTGGCCAGTTCCCCGGCGAAGTCCAGCCCGCCGGCAAAGGCCAACTGATAGCCGATCTTGTAGAAGGAGACGACGCCGTCGAGTTCGTGCACCGCCTTCTCGGCTTCCTTCACGGTCGGCACGTCGAGGCCGACGATCAATCTTTCATGCATGGATTGGGGCCGCATGGTGTCGGCGATCACGCCTCGATCCGGGTGGACAGCAGGCGCGAGGTTTCGATCAGCGTGCGGCATAGGTGCTCCATCGATTTGTACAGTCTTTCGTCGCGGAAATTGCCGTCCTCGTCGAAGGCGTCGCCACCTTCGGGCACCGAGCATTCCGGCGTCACCACCACCATCTGGCAACGCACCAGTACGGCGCGAAGATGGTTGATGCAGCGGATGCCGGCAAAGTGCCCGTTGGAAGACGAGCAGAGGCCAGCCACCTTGCCGGCAAGCGGCCTGACCGGCCGGCCGCCATCCTTGCGCACCCGGCTCACCCAGTCGATCGTGTTCTTGAGCAGTGGCGGGATGGAGCCGTTATATTCCGGCGTCGCAATCATCACGCCGTCATGGGCGGCAATCAGCCGGCCAAGTTTGACGGCGTTTTCAGGAACGCCCCTCTCCTTTTCGAGGTCCTCATCGAGGATCGGCAGCGGATAGTCGGCAAGCGAGATGCGGGTCACCTCGGCGCCCTGCACCGCAAGCTCCTTTTGCGCCACGTCGGCGGTCCTGCCGCTGTAGGCGCCGCTGCGCACCGAGCCGGCGAAGACGAGGATTTTCGGGATCACTGCCATTGGCCACCCTTGTTCCCGGACAGGTACAGCCAAGGTTCGAGCAAATCAACGCCAACTTCGTCATCCCTGGGTGAAGCAGGAGCGAAGCTCCGTCGCGGAGACCCTGGGATCCATGCCGCGACCTCAGCCGAAGAGTGTCGCGGAGCATAATTTTGCACCGTAGCGGCGCCCAGAAGTCGCGGCATGGATCCTCGGGTCTGCGCCGCGTCGCTACGCTCCTTGCTCCGCCCGTGGATGACGAAGTGATGGGCATTTATGCCAATCGCCAAGGTATTCGGTCAGCGCCAGCGATCCGCGAACGGCTCTGCACCCAGAAACTAATGTGCTTCGCGCCGGTAGATCCAGAGCTGCGTCGGCGGGATGTTGCGGATGACGAAATGGAAATGCTCGACCGTATAGTCGCCGCGGCCGGGCGGAATCGGCGACATCGGGCCATAGGTCAGCTGCACGATCGGCCGGCCGGCCGGGATGCGGTCGAGCAGGCTCTCTATATAGGCGATGCGCTGGGCGACCGGAAAGTTGAGCAGCGGCACGCCGGAAACGACGGAATCGAAGATCATGCCGCTCTTGTCGCCAAGCGTGGCGTCGAGGTTGAAGGCATCGCCCTCGATGACGTTGACGGCAGGATAGAGCGCCCGCAGGTGGCGCACGAAATCCGTGTTGTATTCGACCGCGTAGAGGCTTTCGGGGCGCACCCCCTGGGCCAGGATGGCACGGGTGATGACGCCGGTGCCGGGACCGACCTCAAGCACCGGCAGGCCGGATTTCGGATCGACGATCGAGGCCATCTTGCGGGCGGTGATCGAACTGGTCGGCACGATCGAGCCGACCGTCTTCGGCTTGTCGATCCAGCCCTTGAAGAATTTGAGCTCGTCGTCGAACTTTTCGGCAAGCGCCTTACGGAGTCCGGGACCACGTGTCATGCAAGCTCTCCTCAGCGCTCCCCGCAAGCTACTTAGCACCTGGGTGACGCAAGGCAAGGCGCGGCCGTGCCGATGTCGTGGATAAGATAAGTTTCGTCGCCTCCCAAGGAGCGACTCGCCATACGGATTCGTGCGGCCGGCCTTGGCGTCTTGCCCTATGCATCACCGCTCGCCGAAGGATTCGAAGAAATCCTTCATGCGCGCGAAAAAGCCACTCGATTGCGGTGAATTGTCCTGCGAGGAGAGCTGTTCGAACTCCTCCAGCAGTTCGCGCTGGCGGCGGGAAAGGTTTTGCGGCGTCTCGACCGCGGTCTGGATGTAGAGGTCGCCGACATTGGGCTGGCGCAGAACCGGCATGCCCTTGCCCTTGAGGCGGAACTGGCGTCCGTTCTGGGTGCCTTCCGGCACCTTCACCTTGGTCTGGGTGCCGTCCAGTGTCGTCACCTCGAAGGAACCGCCAAGGGCTGCCGTCGTCATCGAGATCGGCACCTTGCAGTACAGATCGGCGCCGTCGCGCTGGAAGAACTCGTGCGGCTTGACCGCCAGAAAAATATAGAGGTCGCCCGAAGGGCCGCCGCGCAGGCCGGCCTCGCCCTCATTGGCAAGGCGGATGCGGGTGCCGTCCTCGATGCCGGCCGGAATGTTGACCGACAGCGAACGTTCCTCGGTGACGCGGCCCTGGCCGGCGCATTTCGGGCAGGGGTCCTTGATGGTCTGGCCGCGTCCCTGGCATTGCGGGCAGGTGCGCTCGATCGAGAAGAAGCCCTGCGTGGCCCGCACCTTGCCGTGGCCGTTGCACATCGAGCAGGTCACCGGCTGGGTACCAGGCTTGGCGCCGCTGCCCGAGCACTCCGAGCACGAGATCGAGGCCGGCACGCGAATCTGCGCGGTCTTTCCCGCGAAGGCTTCCTCCAGCGAGATTTCCATATTGTAGCGCAGGTCGGCGCCGCGCTCGCGGCCGCCCGACGAGCGGCGCTGGCGTCCGCCCATCATGTCGCCGAAAATATCCTCGAAGATGTCGGCGAAGCCACCGGCGCCAAACCCTTGCGCGCCGCCATTCATGCCGCCCTGTTCGAAGGCCGCGTGACCGAAGCGGTCATATGCCGCGCGCTTCTGCGGGTCCTTCAGCGTCTCGTAGGCTTCGTTGATTTCCTTGAACTTGTGCTCGCAGGAATGATCGCCGGGATTGCGATCGGGATGGAACTGCATGGCGAGCTTGCGAAAAGCGCTCTTCAGCTCCTTCTCGTCGGCGCCCTTTTGGACGCCCAGCGTCTCGTAGAAATCAGCTTTCATTTTTTCCCGCTGTCCGGATGCTCAACGTCTTGAAGCATTGTTGCGTCTTCTGCCGGCGCCGCCGTTCCGATTTAGGTGCGATGGAAGCGGGATGCCAGTGTCGACGCGGGTTTGCCCGCATTTTTTCGGCCGGCGCCGCTCTTTTTCTGCAAGGGGTTGCAAAAAAGCCCGGCTTTGCGCCGGGCTTTTCGCGTCACCTGCCGTCAAAAACGGCTCAGGCGGACTTCTTCTTGTCGTCGTCTTCGTCGATTTCCTCGAAATCGGCATCGACGACGTCACTGTCCTTGGCGGCGTCCGCCTTGGCGTCGGCTTCCGCCGTTTCCTTCTGCGAGGCTTCGTACATGGCCTGGCCCAGCTTCATCGAAGCTTCGGCGAGCACTTGGCTCTTGGCCTCGATCTCGGCCGCGTCATCGCCCTCGGCCGCGGTCTTCAGCGCCGAAATCGCGTCGGCAATCGCCGTGCGGTCGGCTTCCGAGACCTTGTCGCCATATTCCTTCAGCGACTTCTCCGAGGAGTGCAGCATCGCTTCGGCCTGGTTGCGGGCCTCGACCAGCGCACGCCGCTTCTTGTCGCTCTCGGCATTGGCTTCGGCGTCCTTGACCATCTTCTCGATGTCGGCGTCCGAAAGACCACCCGATGCCTGGATGCGGATCTGGTGCTCCTTGCCGGTGCCCTTGTCCTTGGCCGAGACGTTGACGATGCCGTTGGCGTCGATGTCGAAGGTGACCTCGATCTGCGGCACGCCGCGCGGGGCCGGCGGGATGCCGACCAGGTCGAACTGGCCGAGCGCCTTGTTGTCGGCGGCCATCTCGCGCTCACCCTGGAAGACCCGGATGGTCACGGCCGACTGTGAATCCTCGGCCGTCGAGAACACCTGGCTCTTCTTGGTCGGGATCGTCGTGTTGCGCTCGATCAGCCGCGTGAACACGCCACCCAGCGTCTCGATGCCGAGCGACAGCGGCGTCACGTCGAGCAGAAGCACGTCCTTGACGTCGCCCTGCAGCACGCCAGCCTGGATGGCGGCGCCGAGTGCGACGACCTCATCCGGGTTGACGCCCTTGTGGGGCTCCTTGCCGAAGAACTGCTTCACGATCTCCTGGATCTTGGGCATGCGGGTCATGCCGCCGACCAGGACGACCTCGTCGATCTCGCCAGCCTTCAGGCCGGCATCCTTGAGGGCCGCCTTGCAGGGGTCGATGGTGCGCTGGACGAGATCCTCGACCAGGCTTTCGAACTTGGCGCGGGTCAGCTTCAGCGTCAGGTGCTTGGGCCCGGTCGCGTCGGCGGTGATGAAGGGCAGGTTGATCTCGGTCTGCGTCGTCGACGACAGCTCGATCTTGGCCTTTTCAGCCGCCTCCTTGAGGCGCTGCAAGGCAAGCTTGTCGTTCTTCAGGTCGATGCCCTGTTCCTTCTTGAACTCGGCCGCCAGATATTCGACCAGGCGCATGTCGAAATCCTCGCCGCCGAGGAAGGTGTCGCCATTGGTCGACTTCACCTCGAACACGCCGTCGCCGATCTCGAGCACCGAAATGTCGAACGTGCCGCCGCCAAGGTCATAGACGGCGATGGTCTTGCCATCCTTCTTGTCGAGGCCGTAGGCAAGCGCTGCCGCGGTCGGCTCGTTGATGATGCGCAGCACTTCAAGGCCGGCGATCTTGCCGGCGTCCTTGGTCGCCTGGCGCTGGGCGTCGTTGAAATAGGCCGGAACGGTGATGACCGCCTTCTCGACCTTCTCGCCGAGATAGGCTTCCGCCGTTTCCTTCATCTTCTGCAGGATCATGGCCGAGATCTGGCTGGGCGACTGCTTCTTGCCGCCGGCCTCGACCCAGGCATCGCCATTGTCGCCCTTGACGATCTTGTAGGGGACAAGCTTCTTGTCCTTCTCCGTCACCGGATCGTCATAGCGGCGGCCGATCAGGCGCTTGACCGCGAAGATGGTGTTTTCAGGATTGGTGACCGCCTGGCGCTTGGCCGGCTGGCCGACCAGACGTTCGCCGTCGCTGCTGATGGCGACGATGGAAGGCGTCGTGCGCGCGCCTTCCGCATTCTCGATCACCTTCGGCTCCTTGCCATCCATGATGGCGATACAGGAGTTGGTGGTGCCTAGATCGATACCGATTACTTTTGCCATTTTTCTAGTCTCTCCGCTAAGCAGGCTCTCAGGACCCGTACAGGCGTTCCGATGAAAGCCCCTGTTCACAAGAAATTCCGTTCCGGCTACCGGCATTCCGGCGCAGAACGGCTTGGCGCGTATATAAGAACAGGCAGTGCCGCGCGCAAGCATTCTGCGCAACGCTTCCACCATCCTTGCTGGCTGGCGGGAAACGGCTTAACTATGCATCATGCATAGGATTGTCGCCCGCGGAATATGGTGATGACCGGGGATCTGGAAAAGCTACGCCTGGAAAACATCCTTGGCGCCATGAGCCTCGCTCTCGTCGACAAGATGGAGAAGGCGTTCGGCACGGAGACCGGTCTCGGCCCGAGCGCCGTCGCCGCGGTAATCCAGATCGGCTCGAACCCGGGCCTGTCGATCGAGACTCTCCGGCGCTTCATCGCCTTGACGCATTCCGCCACCGTCAGGTTGGTCGATCATCTGGTCGAACAAGGGCTGGTGCTGCGCGGCGAAGGGATCGAGGGTGACCGCAGGTCGAAGGCGCTGCGCCTCACCGACAAGGGCGATGACGTCTTCGGCCGCAATCTGGCGGCACGGCGCGGTGTCATCGAGCGCGCCGTTGGCGCGCTCGATCCCGAGGAGACGCGCAACCTGGGCAAGCTGGTCGAAAAACTCCTGCCGGCGCTGGTCGACATGGGCGACGACCAGAACGTCGTCTGCCGGGTCTGCGACGAAGCCGCCTGCGTGCGCGAGCGCTGCCCGATCAGCCATATGGGCTGACCCGGCGGGCAGCTTTCATCACGGCAGGCTTCACCGCCGCAATCCGCGCCAGCTTCGGCGCGAGCCGCTCAACCGTTGCCCGGAACACCGTGCCGGAGCCTGATCGGTGAACCTTTCCGCCTCCGCCCGCGACTGACATCCAGGCGCCGCATGGTGCGGCCCGGAAAGGAAGCCCCCATGACCAGCAACCCAGAGGCTCTGCGGTCTCCGGGAACAACAGGAGCTCAGCGCGACCACCGTTTCAGGGACGGGGTCGATGCGCTGGGCTTTCCGCTGATTCCGTTGACCCTGCGTAAGAGCAGGCGTATCGTGACCAAGAGGAAAGCAGACAATTCGATCAGGGAAGAACGAGCCGGACCGCCGCGCCCTGCCCTGATTTGCGCGGCAAAACCGGACGTTTCTCCCGTGGCTAACGGGGGTAGCTTCATGTCTCGCGTCCGCGGCACGTTCGTGTCTTCTTTTGACTATGGGCTGAGCCGCGCCGGACGGGCAGGCGGAGGCCTGCTGGCGCTGGCACTCACCGCCGGCCTTTGGCTGGGCGGCACCGCCCAGGCGCAGGAGACCCAGATCATCTATCCCGGCTCGATGGCGGTGACCGGGTTCTCCGGCACCATCATTCCCAATTTTGATGAGGGCCTGCCGCCCGGCGTCGATCCCGTCGACGAGACCTTCATCGATACAACGCGCGCCACCTTGCGCGTCTTCGACGTTTCGCACCTCGGCGGGCCAGCCTCGGGTCAGCTCGTCTTCACGCCGCCGCCCTTCGAGGTGACGGCCGGCCAGATCGGCCAGGTGTTCGGCGTCACCTATGATGACGGCGTGCGCGACGGCATCCCGTCCGGCATCCCCAATCTCTATGCCGGCGCCACCTCGCTGCACGGCATCCGCATCGTCACGCCTGACGCCGACGATGACGGAAGGCCGGAGCGGCAGCGCCGTGGCATGGCTGCCGCCACCTTCATGGACGGCCAATTCGGCACCGAAAACGGTGGCGGGCCGGGCACCATCTGGAAAATCGACGGCATCACCGGCCAGGTCTCCAAATTCGCCGACATCGACGCCAACAGCGGTCCCGGCATTGGCAACATCACCTTCGATGCCACCCATCGCCAGTTCTTCGCGTCCGACCTCGACACCGGCCTGATCCATCGCATCGACGCCAACGGCGAGCTGATCGACAGCTTCGACCATGGCGTTGCCGGGCGCCCGGCGCATGGCCTGGCTCCGGTCGCCGATGATGGCGCGGTGATGGACATCCACGGTGCTGCCTTCGACAGCGAAGACCCCGACAGCTGGGGCTACACGCAGGACGAACGCCGCGTCTGGGCGGTCTCCTATCATGGCGGCCGGGTCTACTATTCGGTCGGCGAGAAGTCGGAAATCTGGTCGGTGGGCATTGCCCGCGACGGCACCTTTGCCGGCGACCCGCGCTGGGAACTGACGGTCAAGGCCGACAAGGACTACGCCGTCACCGACATCGCCTTCGACAACAGCGGCTTCATGTACCTCGCCCAGCGCGGCCCGGTCGAGAACCGCTACGACTACAGCCAGTTCGCCGATTCCGGCAAGGGCGAGGTCATCCGCTACTGGCGTGAAAACCCGGACGATCCGGCGACGGAATCGGTCTGGGTGGAAGTGCCGCAGGAATATGCCGTCGGCTTCCCGCAGGGCAACCGGCAGTCGGCCGGCGGTCTCGACCTGCAATATGGCTACGACGCGGAGGGCAATCTCGACACCTCGGTCTGCACCCAGACGCTGGTCAACACCGGCGACAAGCTGCGCGACAATCCAGCCCTTGCCGAACAGCTCGCCGCCGGCGGGCCGCTCGCCGTGCATGGCGTGCAGATCACGCCCAGGGAACTGGTCAAGCCGGCCAACGTGCCGCCCTTTGGCTCCTGGTTCGTCGACTTCGACGGCTATTTCGAGGACCCCGAGGTCGAGGGCCATGTCGGCGACGTTGCCGTCTGGCACCCTTGCGAGGGCCGCGCCGGCTACTATGAAGAAATCCCGGGCGGCTACCTGCCCCCCTTCTATCCGCCGGACTTCCCACCGCCCGGCAATCTGCCTCCCTGTCTCGATGTGGAGGACGTCCAGTATTTCTGCACGCCTTCCGGCCTCGAGGCCGATCTCTATCTCCATGACCATGCCGGCTTCGGCGGCGATTCGATCAAGGCACAGTCCAGGACGCCAGGCGTCGGGGTGACCACCCCGCAGTCGCATGCGCCCGGCAAGCCCTACACGATCGGCATCACCGGCCACTATCCGGGCGACACAGTCGATGTCGGGCTCTGCTTCTACAGGAAGTCCGACAAGGACAAGGGTGGCTACTACCCTTGCTGCAAGATGACTTTGCCGCTCAGAACCCCAGCCGTCAGCTGCGAACGTTGAGGAGGGAAAGATGAACATTCTTGCCCTGTCCCCACTCGCGACGAACACTCAAGAAACCGTCATGGAGACGATCATGAAACCCCTGTCATATGCCAGGCGCGGCGCGCGCTGGCTGATGGCGGCCGGTATCGCGGTCGCCATGCTAACCCCGGTGCAAGGCTTCGCGGAAGACGCCGCCCCGATCACCCCGGAGCTGAAGCTCGACCTCGACAATTCGCGCGTCATCAATCCGAGGCCGGACCGGATCGTGCCTTTCTTCACCAAGAAAGGCACCCAAAGAGGCTGCGACTACGTCGTCTATTCGCTGAGCTTCGGTTTGCGCGGCGACCCGCAGGGCTTTGCCGACCCAGGCCTCGCGGCCAGGCTTAACAAGCTCAAGCTCGACTTCAAGGACCAGCTCCCGCACGGCCTTGAGATCGTCAACGTCAATGTGGCCGGCGACGGCACGGATTCGTCCGGCGGACCTCTACCGGGTGCAACGATCAGCACCTCGGCGAATCCCAACGATACGGCTGATGTTTCCGATTTCCGGATTTCCGCCTCCGATCTCGACGGCGTCGGCGCTCCGAACGAGCGCGTCATCACCTTCCAGATCACGGCCAAGATCGACCACGCGGCGTTTCCCTCGCCGACCATCGTCGACAACCAGGGTATGATCAAGGTGACCGCCGGACCGGGCACCGGGACCATCATCCCGTCGCAGGATCCGAGCAAGCCCGACGACGGTGACTTCAAGACCGGTGAAAAGACCTCGATCAAGATCGACGTCACCAAGTGCAATCCGCCGCCACCACCTCCCGGCAAGGAATGCTTCAAGGTGGAACGCGGCACGGTTGATTGCGTGCCCGGTGGCGGCGCCTTCATCTACCACATGCCGGTCGGCCCGGAGATGGGCGGCAAGTGGGTGCAGGTTTCAACGACGACACCCGGCATCACCATCATCCCCGACACGCAGTTGGTGCCGGCGGGCGGCGGTGTGCTCAACTGGAAGATCGTCGGTGCCTCGCCCGGCGACGTCATCCATCTCATCGTCACCGGCATCGAAACCTATGCCGGCCCGAAGGAAGGCTGGGGCCTGTGCTGCACGCAGACCATCGACATCGTCATCCCGCGCGACCAGAGATGTCCGCCCAGGGACAAGGAACCGGACCTCAAGGTCGAGAAACGCGCCGATGTTCCGCGCTGCACGATGGCCGGCGGCTGCGACTTCACCATCAGGGTCACCAATGTCGGCACCGCGCCCTACAACGGCAAGATCGTGCTCAACGAGGTGACGCTGCCGGCCGGCTCGACGCTGAGTTCAGGGCCCAATCCGCCCTGGGTCTGCGTGCCCGGCACCACCCCGATGACGTGCACCTATCCGGTGACCACGCTCAATCCGGGCGCCTTCGTCGACCTCAAGCTCGGCTTCAAGCCGGCTGCGGGCTGGCAAGGCGGTGCTTTACGCAACTGCGCCGCCTATAATTATGCGGCCAGTGGCAAGCCGCTGTTCGGCAGCCAGTCGAATGACCGCGGCTGCGCCTCGATCCCGATCTGCCGGCGTGGCGACCGTGACCGCGACTGCCGGCCGCCGGTCGAGAAGAAGGTCGACCTGATCCTGAAGAAGCGTGCCCGCACCCCGGTCTGCACGGCCGACGGCATCTGCTATTTCGTGATCGACGTCATCAACAACGGCAGCGCCACCTACAATGGGCCACTGACGGTCATCGACGCCTATCCCGGCGGCGCGCCGGCTTCCTCGACCTTCGGGCCGAGCCCGCCCTGGACATGCGGACCGAACGGCCCCGGCCAGTTCCGCTGCGACAATGCGGGCATCTCGTTGCCCGCGGGTGCCTCGACGCCGATCTTAGTCAAGGCGGTCATGCCGGCCGGCTATCGGTCCGACACGGTGGAGAACTGCGCCGAGGTAAAACCCATCCCCGGTGAAACCGACCTCACCAACAACAAGGCCTGCGCCAAGGAACGCATCCGTCATCCCAATGGCGGCCAGCCTGGCCTGCGCATCACCAAGGTGTGCAGCGGTTCGCTGGCTGGTGCCGCGGTGGTTTCCTGCCGCATCACCGTGACCAACGCCGGCACCGCTGCCCCCACCGGTCCGGTGCGGGTCAACGACGCCGCCACGCTGGTGGCCGGCGGCGCGCCCGTCCAGATCCAGACCGTCACTCCCGATGGCGCGGAATGGGCTTGCGGACCGGTTCCGGCCAATGCGCTGTCGTGCCAGATTCCCGGTGCCGTGATGGCACCCGGAACCAGCCGCCACTTCGACGTGACGGTTTCGGCGAATGGCGAGTTCGAGAACTGCGCGCGCGGCTCCTATGGGCCGGCGCCGGGCGACGATGTCGTCTATCCGATCGGCCAGGCCTGCGCCAAGGGCGGCGGTCCCTCGACCATCCGTGTCGAAAAGACCGGCGACCGCGAATGCCGGCTCGGCCAACCTTGCTCGTTCGACATCACCATAACCAATGATGGGACGAGCCCCTTCTCTGGTCCGGTTCGCATCGGTGATGCGATCGGCGTGGAGGGTCTCGGCAGGCTGGACGGTGTTGCGATCACCTCGATCGACCCGCCCTTCGGCTGCTCGCCGGAGCCGGTGACCTTGCCGGCGTCCTGCATCGCCAACCTGTCGCTTGGCGCGGGCGAAAGCCAATCGCACCACGTGACGGTGGTTATCCCCGACGATGGCCGCCTGGCCAATCTGCAGGGCAGTGTCAGCGGCCAGAACTGCGTTGGCGTCCTGTCTCCCGACACACGGGTGCAAGGCGGCGGCGACGTGCTGGGCGGCGACCAGGCCAATGTGCAGGGCGATCGCGGCAAGGCCTATGCTTGCCATCCCTTCACCATCACGCATGAGGCCAAGAAGGAATGTTCGGCGGGCTTCGTCATGAACGACGCCGGTCGCTGCGTCTGCCCGGAAGGCACCACCTTCCGCAATGGCCAGTGCACCGGCGGCGGCACCAACGTTCTGCCAACGCCGCCGCCGCCGAAGCGCTGCGTGCTGCTCGAAGGCCAGATCCGCACCGAGGACGGACGCTGCGTCTGCCCGCGCGGCACGGGACTGGAGAACGGGAAGTGCGTCAGGACCGACAAGCCCGAGCAGTGCACCATCCGTGGCCAGATCCATGATGCCTATGGCGATTGTGTCTGCCCGCGAGGGACCGAGGTGCGCAACGGCGCCTGCCGTCCGATCCAGCCGAAGCCGCAGCAGTGCCGCATCCCCGGCCAGATACGCAATGCCGATGGCGATTGCGTCTGTCCGCAAGGGACCGAGGTGCGCAATGGGGCCTGCCGCCCGGTGCGACCGAAGCCCGAGCAGTGCACCATCCGTGGCCAGGTCCATGACGCCAACGGCGATTGCGTCTGCCCGAGGGGCACCGAGGTGCAAGGCAACGCCTGCCGGCGCAAGCAGCCGACGCAGGAGCAGTGCGACATACGCGGCCAGGTCCACAACAAGCGCGGCGAGTGTGTCTGTCCGCGTGGAACGCAGGTGATCGACGGTGCCTGCCGCAAGCCGCAGGTGGAATGCGCGCCGGGCTCGCAGATGATCAATGGCCAGTGCCAGCCGATCATCAAACGGCGTTGCCCGGTGGGCACGGTCGGACGGTATCCGAACTGCGTGCCGATCCGCAGGCAGCCGGGCGTGGAGATCAACCCGAACCTGCTGAACCCGAACATCCTGCAGCTTCTGCCGCGGCGCACGCCGCAGGTCCAGCAGCAGCAACTGGATCCGGCGACCAACAACATCCAGAACTTCAAGCCGTAATCGGGCCAGTCAGACATCGCGAACCCGCCGGAGCAATCCGGCGGGTTTTTTCCCCGTGGACGCTGCCGCGCCACGCGGGTCTGTGCGGTCACCGCAAGCTGCGTACTCGACAAGTCACCTGGAGCGCATTAGGCAGTCGATTCGGAGCAGCCATATGAAGGGTCGCTCGGAAAGGCCGCAGCATGAGCAAGAAGACCTTGATCGCACCGTCGGTGCTGGCATCGGACTTTTCCAGGCTTGGCGACGAGGTCGAGGCAGTGGTGGCGGCCGGCGCCGACTGGATCCATCTTGATGTGATGGACGGGCATTTCGTGCCCAACATCACTTTTGGTCCGCCGGTGATCAAGGCAATCCGCGACCGCACCAAGGCCTTCTTCGACTGCCATTTGATGATCGCGCCGGCCGATCCCTATCTGGCCGCCTTCGCCGAGGCTGGCTGCGACGGCATGACGGTGCATGCCGAGGCCGGACCACATCTCGACCGCTCGCTGCAGACGATCAAGAACCTTGGCAAGAAGGCGGGTGTGTCGCTCAATCCGGCAACGCCGGAAAGCGCGGTCGAATATGTGCTCGACCGGCTCGACCTGATCCTGATCATGACCGTCAATCCGGGCTTCGGCGGCCAGGCCTTCATTCCGGGCATCGTCGACAAGGTGAAGCGGGTCAAGGCGCTGATCGGCGGCCGGCCGATCCGCATTGAGATCGACGGCGGCGTTTCGGCCGAAACCGCGCCACTGGTCACCGCCGCCGGCGCTGACGTGCTGGTGGCCGGCGCCGCCATCTTCAAGGGCGGCAGCGTCGAAGCCTACCGGCAAAACATTCAGGCGATCCGGACGGCAGCCGACAACGCAGCCGGCTAACGCACGGCGCCCATCCCGGTTTCAATCCCGATATGTCGGCCAGTGATTCCGGTGTCGGGCTCGTGAGGTCGGATGCTCCATGGCATCGGATCTGGATGAGGAGCGCGGCCTCATTCGATTCGAATGTTCGCCGCCCTGTCCAACACGACAGAACAGATGGTCTCGCACGCATACAAAGGAACAGGAAGAACAGATTCTCCTGCGTGCATGCAAAACAGGTTGAGTTTCCTCAGGTCGTGGTGACGCGCGGATTTACAGGATCGAACGCCTACGTGTCGCATATTTCTTCGTGCTTAAGTGCGATGGCGCGATCTTCTGCTTGAGCGTTCAGTGGCGGAAGCTGTATAGTACGCGTACGAAAAGGGAATGCTCTCGGACTCGAATTGCCCAAGACAGTTTTGGGGACAAGGAGTCGCTTTGACGTACGGAGCTGCCAATCTCGACGACGACCGCGCAGGATCCAAGAGCACGCTTGCCAGCACGGTCTATCACCAACTGCGTGCAGACCTTCTTGACGGTGTCCTTGAAGCCGAGAGCAAGCTGCGGGTCGAATGGGTGGTTTCCAAATATGGGGCCGGCGCTTCCCCTGTCCGCGAGGCGCTCAATCGCCTCGCCTCGGAGGGGCTTCTCGGCCGGCACGATCAGCGCGGCTTCTTCATCATGCCGGTCAGTGCGTCGGAGCTTGAAGAGCTGACGCGCACCCGCTGCTGGCTCGAAGAACGGGCGCTTCGCGAATCCATCGCTCACCGCACCGCCGAATGGGAGGAGCAGCTGGTGCTGGCGCTGCATCGCCTGGGGCGCGCGTCACGTCTTTCGCCGCACCCTTCCTCGCTCGATCCCGATTGGGAGAAGTTGCACCGTATCTTCCATAGGGTTCTGATCTCGGCCTGCCGCTCGCACTGGCTCGTGGGATTTTGCGATCAGCTTTCCGATCACGCCCATCGCTACCGGCAAATGGCCAGTGATGGCGAAAGCAGTCAGCGCGACGATCTCGGCGAGCATCGCCTGATCGCCGAATGTGCCCTGGACGGGGATGCCGATGGTGCGGTCGAGGCACTGGTCAATCATTACCAATTGACCGCTGCCATGTGCCTGGAACGCTTCAAGCAAGGCGAAGGGTCAAAGGCGGTCGCCGGCAAGGCCGAACGCGCCCGGCGCTAGCGGCCGTTCCATCGAAAGGCCGTTTCGCGGCCCATCGCTCGCAACCATTACCGCTGACGTGGCGAGCCCGAACCACCGCTTTCGGTCTTGACGGCACGACCAAGAACCGCGAACGCTTCGCCGCCAGTGCATGGCGCTCGAAAAGCGTGCTCAGCACCGACTCCGCCGCCCCGGGAAAGACTTCATGAGCAATCATCTGTTCGATGCGTTCCGTTCCAGGATGCCGGCGCCGGGCCGCCTGTTGATGGAAACCGATGACGGGCGCTCGCTCACCTATGGCGACATGCTGGCGCGGTCGGCGCAGCTGGCACACGCGCTTTTGCAACTGGGCGTCGAGCCGGGAGACCGGGTAGCCGTCCAGGTCGAGAAGAGCCCGGAGGCGATCCTGCTCTATCTCGCCTGCCTGCGTGCCGGTGCCGTCTTCCTGCCCCTCAACACCGCCTACACACTGGCCGAGCTGGAGTATTTCTTCGGCGATGCCGGACCCCGACTGGTCGTCTGTGATCCGGCAAGGGCGGCCGACATCGAAGCGCTGGCGCAAAGGGCGGGCGCTACCACCGTCACGCTCGACGGCAAGGGCGAGGGATCGCTGACCGATCAGGCCTCGCGGCTGCCGTCGGACTTCCACGATGTGACGCGCGGCGAGGGCGACCTTGCCGCGATCCTCTACACCTCGGGAACGACCGGCCGCTCGAAAGGCGCCATGCTCAGCCACGAGAACCTCGCCTCGAACGCACGGGTGCTGGTCGATCACTGGCGCTTCACTATGGATGATGTGCTGATCCACGCGCTGCCGATCTTCCACACCCATGGCCTGTTCGTCGCCACCAACGTCATCCTGATGGCCGGTGCGTCGATGCTGTTCGAGCGGAAGTTCGACGCAGGCCGCATCGTCTCGCTGTTGCCGCGCGCAACCGTGCTGATGGGGGTGCCGACCTTCTATGTGCGCCTGCTTCAGCAGGACGGGCTGGACCGCCAGGCGGCGAAGAACATCCGCCTGTTCATTTCCGGTTCGGCGCCGTTGCTGGCCGAGACCCACAAGGCCTGGCGCGAGCGCACCGGCCACGCGATCCTCGAGCGCTACGGCATGACCGAAACCAACATGAACACCTCCAATCCCTATGACGGCGAGCGGCGCGCCGGAACGGTCGGTTTCCCCTTGCCCGGCGTATCGCTGCGCATCGCCGATCCCGACGATGGCCGGCCGCTCGCCCAGGGCGAAGTCGGCATGATCGAGGTCAAGGGTCCGAACGTCTTTTCCGGCTACTGGCGCATGCCGGAGAAGACCAGGGCGGAATTCCGCGCCGACGGCTTCTTCATATCAGGCGATCTCGGCATGATCGACGGCGACGGCTATGTCCACATCGTCGGCCGCGGCAAGGACCTGATCATTTCCGGCGGTTACAACATCTATCCGAAGGAACTCGAAAGCGAGATCGACGCGCTTGACGGGGTCACGGAAAGCGCCGTCATCGGTGTTGCCCATCCGGATTTCGGCGAAGGCGTCACCGCAGTGGTCGTGCGTGCGCCGGCCTCGCGGATCACCGGGGCCGAGATCCTCGGCGCCATCGCCGAAAGAGTGGCGAAGTACAAGCACCCGAAGCAGGTGATCTTCGTCGACGAACTGCCACGCAACACGATGGGCAAGGTGCAGAAGAATCTCTTGCGCGAGACCTACAAGGATCTCTACGCATCCTAGAGCAATTCCAGGAAAAGTGTGGAACGGTTTTCCGTCCGGAATTGCGTCAAAACAAAGAGTTAGAGCGGTTTGCCGTTTCCGTGAAACGGTGAACTGCTCTAGTTGCGTGCTGAATGGTGCCGCCTTCCAGCTTACCGAGTGCCTGAACCCCACAAGGCGCGCTTCAGCAGGCCGCGTTTGCGCTTGCGCGGGACGAGGTCGATATCGCTGACAAGTTTGGCGCCGCCTTCGCGCCGTTCCAGGGTGATCTTGCGGCTGTGGAAGGCTTCCAGCTCGGCGCGGTGTGCAACGCTGACGATGGTGATATCGGGCAATTCGCGGATCACCGTCGCCATCATGTTGTCCTGGCTTTTCTCGTCGAGCGCCGAGGTCGCTTCATCCAGCACGACGATATCGGGGCGATGCAGCAGCAGGCGCGCGAAGGCGAGGCGCTGCTTTTCGCCGCCCGACAGCGTCTGGTCCCACGGCGCTTCTTCCTTGATCCTGTCGGTGAGATAACCGAGGCCCACACTGTCGAGGGCAGCCTTGATCTGTTTGGCTGTCCAATTATCCGCCGCCGCGGGGTAGGCGACCACGCGGCGCAGCGTCCCCGAGGGAATGTAGGGCCGCTGCGGCAACATGAACAATCGCCTGTCGGGGTGGAAGTTGACGCTGCCGCTCCCCCAGGGCCACAGGCCGGCGATCGCCCGCACCAGCGTTGACTTGCCCGAGCCGGATTCGCCGGACACCAGCACGCGCTCGCCCGGTTCGATCACCACCTCGGTTTCCTTGACCACGGAGGTGCCGTCGTCGAGCGTCACCGAGAGCTCGTCGAGGGAGAGCATTGCATCGCCCTTGGTCTCGCCGTGTTTGATGCGCCCCAGATCATTGCTCTGTTCCGCACGCTCCAACCCGTCGAGCGACATCATCAGCGAGGCGATGCGGCGCGCGGAGGCGTTCCAGTCGGCGAGACGCGGGTAGTTGTCGACCAGCCAGCCGAACGCCCCCTGCACGATGGCGAAGGCGGAGGCCGCCTGCATCACCTGTCCGAGCGACATTGAGCCTTCGAGAAACTTCGGCGCACACAGCAGAACCGGTACGACGGGCGCAAACAGGCTCGAGCCCTGCGACACCACCGCCGTGCGCATGTGCTGGCCGGTCAACCGCGCCCATTGCTTGAGCGCACCGGCGAACGTCTTGTGGATGCCGCTGCTTTCCTCCTCCTCGCCGCCAAGCAGGGCGATGCTCTCGCCGTTTTCACGCACGCGCGTCAGCACGTAACGGAATTCAGCTTCCGCCTGGTTCTTCTTCTCCGAGAGCTGAACAAAATCGCGGCCGATGACGAACATCGAGGTGGAGGTAATCGCCGCATAAACCACCGCCGTGATGACGAGGAAGCCGGGCACGGTGAAGGTCGAGCCTCCCAACGTGAAGCTCAAGGCCCCGCCGATCGTCCAAAGCACCACGATGAAGGTTGAGGCCGAGAGGGTGGCGACAATCACGCCGGCGACGAAATCGACGGGCGACTCGGTGGCGACCCGCAGATCTTCCGAGAGGCGGGCCTCGGGGTTCTGGTGGTCGCCTTTCACGAGGTTCAGCTGATAGTAGCGGCCGTTGGCGAGCCAGCGCGCTATGACCGAGGTCGTCAGCCGGGAGCGCCAGCGGCGCTGCATGGTCATGCGCAGGTAGACCTGCACGACGACAAGGCTGATGCTGCCAAGCACGAGCGGCACGAACACCGCGCTCAGGAAGTAGACGGTGTGGGCGTCGCGCTTCTCGATCGCGTCGAAGATGGCGCGGTTCCAGACATTGATCCCATACTGGAAGACGACATTGATGCTGATCAGGATCAACAGCCCGATGGTCAACGGCCAGGCGAGCTTGTCACCGTGCCGTCCCCAATAACCGCGCCCGCTGATCCAGAAACGCTTCAGCAGATATTTCTTGCGCGCCTGTTCTGCCCCCTCGGCCGTCAACTGTGGATCGGGTTCGACGGCTTCCGGAGGCGGCGGAGTCTCGCCGACAGCCTCGGAAGCTGCCGCTTCGACGGTCGATGCCTCCTTCTCGTGTGGCTTCTTTTCGCGCGGAGCCTCGTCGTTCGACTTCGCATCACCCGACTTTGCTGGTCGCGCCTTTGCCCTACGCGGCTCGGGGGTGCCACGCGGCTTGATGCCGTCGGCCGGTTTCGATCTGGGTTTCGCGTCGGACATTCGCCCCGACAACGGCCTCGAAATCAAAAGGTTTCATGACGTCCGCTTGCGATGACAACTATCAAGAGAGCCTGTCACTTCGGGTACAGCAACCCGACGGCATGGTCGGCGATCGACAGGCTTGCCGTCAGGCCGGGACTCTCGATGCCGAACAGGTTGACGATTCGCCCGGCGCCATGGTCAGCCGGACCCTGGATCATGAAATCGGCCGCCGGTTGGCCCGGGCCGGATAGTTTCGGCCTGATTCCGGCATAGGCCGGCTGCAGGGCTCCGTCGCCAAGCTCGGGCCAATAGCGCCGGATCGCCTCGTAGAAGACGGCGCTTCGGCCCGGATCGACCGTGTAATCGATACGATCGATCCATTCGACGTCGGGCCCGAAGCGGGCACTGCCGCCCAGGTCGAGCGTCAGATGGACGCCAAGGCCACCTTCGACCGGAACCGGATAGATCAGCCGCGAAAAAGGCGACCGGCCTGGAAGCGCGAAGTAGTTTCCGCGCGCCAGCCACTGCCGGGGGATCAGATCCCTTGGGAAACCGTCGATGCGGCCGGCTACGGCCTGCGCATCGAGGC
Organism: Mesorhizobium sp. RCAM 05099; assembly: GCF_059683685.1. NCBI lineage: Bacteria > Pseudomonadati > Pseudomonadota > Alphaproteobacteria > Hyphomicrobiales > Phyllobacteriaceae > Mesorhizobium > Mesorhizobium sp. RCAM 05099. Next base: position 472,330 of record NZ_CM185035.1, on the reverse strand, counting down.
CCGTGGCATTGATGAAGGCATGGGCCTTCAAGGCGAAGGTCTTGCCACTGGTATCGCGCGTGTCGATCCGGATCCCGTCGGCTTCGATCGTCGCCCCCGCAACGACGGTTAGGAAGGCGAAGGACGCACCGGCGGCCTCGGCGTCGCCGCGCAGCGACAGCATCAGCGCATGGCTGTCGACAATGCCGGTCGACGGCGACAGCAAGGCGGCGGCGCATGTCAGTGCCGGTTCCAGGCTTTCGGCCTCGCCGCGCGTCAAAAGCTCGAGATCGTCGACCCCACAGCGTCGCGCATTGGCCTGGATCGCCCGCAACCCATCCATTTGGCCGGGCTCGCTGGCGACGATCAGCTTGCCGGTGCGCTTGTGGGCGACGTCGTGCTCGGCGCAATAAGCGTAAAGCCGCAGGCGGCCTTCGACGCAGAGCCGGGCTTTCAGGCTTCCCGGCGCATAATGGAGTCCGGCATGGATGACTTCGGAATTGCGCGAACTGGTGACGGTGCCGATCGCATCGGCCTTGTCGATCACCACCACCTCGCGGCCCGCCAAAGCGAGCGCCCCGGCGATGGCGAGCCCGACGACGCCGGCTCCGGCGACAACACAGTCGATTGCCTGCATGAGCTCGCCTTCAGTGTGAAGCGCTGGCCTCGAACACCGTCTTGCCGCCGATCCAGACTTGTCCGATATCGAGATCGTCCGACAACGCGACAATATCCGCCGCCGTGCCGTTGGCGAAACGCCCCAGCCGGTGCGACTGGCCGATCGCTTGCGCCGGATAGAGCGAGGCCATGCGCAACGCCTCCGACAGGTCCAGCCCGATAACGCGGTGGACGTATCGAACAGCCGAGATCATGTCGAGATCCGCACCCGCCAGCGTGCCGTCGGCGAGCCGCAGGCTGCCATCCTTGCGGTAGATGATGCGGCCGTTCAGCGTGAATGAGGTCATGTCGGTGCCGATCGTCGCCATGGCATCGGTGACCAGCACGATCCTCGCCGGTCCCTGCTTGGCGCGCAGCGCGACCTTGATGGTGACGGGATCGACATGGATGCCGTCGGCGATCAACCCGGCGGACAATGTGCCGATGTCGATGGCCGCGCCCGCCAGTCCCGGCTCGCGATTGCCGATCTGGCTCATCGCGTTGAACAGATGGGTGACCATCGAAGCGCCGGCGGCGGCAAAGGTGCTGGCCGTGGCGTAGCCGGTGTCGGAATGGCCAAGGCTGACGATGACGCCCGCCTTGGCGAGCGCCGCGACGCGTGCCGGTTCGACGGATTCGGGCGCTATCGTGGTGAGCAGCACCGGCAATTTGTGCCGCGCCGCGATCAGCATCGCCTCGTCCTTGTCCGTCATTGGCCGGATCAGCGCCGGATCATGCGCGCCCTTGCGGGCGATCGACAGATGCGGTCCCTCGAGATGCAGGCCGAGGAAGCCCGGCACCTTCCGCAGCGACGCTGCTTCGCCGGCGGCGACGGCGGCGGCGGTAATCGCGGGCGTATCGGTGATCAGCGTCGGCAGCAGCGCCGTCGTGCCGAAGGGCGCATGCGCCTTGCAGATGATCTCGATCGACGCGACATCGGGGTGGTCGTTGAGCATGACGCCGCCGCCGCCATTGACCTGCAGGTCGACGAAGCCGGGCGCCAGCGTGCCGCCGCCGGTGTCGACGACGCGAATGTCGGAGGGGATGGCGCCTGTGGGAAGAATAGCCTCGACGAGGCCGTCGCGCACGACAAGCGCTGCGCCTTCATGCCAGTCGTCGCCATCGAATATCCGGGCGCCGGTCAGGGCAAAACGGTCGCTCATACGGTCTCCGTCACCTTGCGAAGATTGCGCGGCGTGTCCGGATCAAGGCCGCGATGGCGGGCAAAGGCCTCGACGAACACATAGAAGGACACGATCAGCGTCAGCGGATCGGTCAGCGGGTGACCGGTGGCGACATGCGGCAGGCGCACGGCGCGATTGGCAAGCATCGAGGTGATGAAGACCGGCGCCCCCTTGGCGGCCAGGCTGTCGGCGGCTTCGGCGACCGACGGCTCGGACGCGTCGCGCGCGGCCAGCGCCAGCACCGGGAAATCGGGACCGATCAGCGCCAGCGGGCCATGCATGACTTCGGCGGCACTGTAGGCCTCGGCATGCATGCCGCAGGTCTCCTTGAACTTCAGCGCCGCCTCGTTGGCCATCGCCGCCGACGGTCCACGGCCGAGGATGAACAGCGACTTCTGCTTGTCGATCGTTTCGGCCAGCACCGTCATCCAGTCGCAGCCGATCGCCTTGCTGAAATGCTCGGGCAAGCTGGCGAGCGCCTTGAGAAGCGCCTCGTCGCCAGTGGAATGCGCCATCAAGGCGAGACCGGCGACGGCGGAATTGACGAAGGTCTTGGTTGCCGCGACGCTGCGCTCGGGGCCCGCCAGGATATCGATCGCATAGTCCGAGGCGCGCGCCAGCGGCGAATCGGCGGTGTTGGTGATGGCGATGGTCAGCGCGCCGCCGGCCCGTGCGGCTTCGGCCATGGCAACGATGTCGGGGCTCTTGCCCGACTGCGAGATCGCCAGGCAGGCAGAGCCTGCCAGCCTGAGCTTGGCGCCATAGATCGAGGCGATCGACGGACCGACCGAGGCGACGGCCAGGCCCGCAGTCAGCTCGACGGCATATTTCATGAACGTGGCGGCATGGTCGGACGAGCCACGCGCCACGGTGACGACAAACTGTGGGTCGCGTTCGCGGATGCCACGTCCGGCCTCGGTCAACACGGCGCCGGAGCCGTCGAGCAGGCGGGCGACGGCTTGCGGGATCTCTTCGATCTCGCGCCGCATATGGGTCATCTCTGTCGGCTCTACGCTCATGGTCGGCCCTCTTCGCTCGGCCCTGTCAGCCGCAGTTCGGCGACGAAATCATAGGCGTCGCCCCTGTAGATGGAGCGGGTGAATTCGATCACCTTGCCGCTCGCCAGATAGGAAATGCGTTCGATGTGCAGGCCGGCGATGCCGGGCGGCACTTCGAGCAGGCGCGCGTCGCTGTCGCCGAGATTGGCGGCGGAAATGCGCTGCACCGCCCGCACCGGACGGTTGCCGGTCAATTCCAGCGCCGCATAGAGCGAGGAGCCTATTCCCGCCGGGTCGGGCAACACGCTAGCCGACAGCGAGGCGCGTTCGATCGCCAGCGGCGTGTCGTTGGCAATGCGCAGGCGCGCCACGCGCGCCACAAGTTCGCTCGACGACAGGCCGAGCACCATCATCTCGTCGGGCGAGGGCGCGTAAAGGCCGCGGTCGAGCCAGGCCGATCGCACCGCCATGCCGCGCCGCGCCATGTCCTCGGTGAAGGATGTCAGCCGCGACAGCGACTGCTCGACGCGCTCCATGCGCGGCGCCACGAACGTGCCGGAGCCGTGGCGCTGGACCAGGATGCCGCCCTTGACCAGGTCCTGCACCGCCTTGCGCACGGTGACCCGCGAAATGTCGGCCTTGGTGGCGATATCGCGCTCGGAAGGCAGCGCGTCGCCCGGCCCGATCAGGCCGCGATTGACGGCATCCTCGATGCTCTTGCGAAGCTGCAGATAAAGCGGCGCGCCGCTTTGCGACGACTGTTTCAGCGTGGCGAAGATCTGGTCGGCGGCGTCGCTCATCGCGCTGCCTCCGCCGGTCTGGCGAAAAGGCGTACCGCCATCTGCACGGCGCCGCCCAGTGCGTCGTCGAGCGGCGGCTTCAGCAATGCCCGGTAGCGCGCCGACAGGCGCGGCGCGTAGAGCGGCGCCAGCCCGCCGAGCAGGCACAGCGGCGCGTCGTCCGCAAGGTCGAGCGCGCCGAGCGAGGCCTCGACGTCGGTGATCGCCCTGTCGAGGATCCAGTTGGCGACGCTGTCGCCCTTCTCGGCGTGCTCGAACACTTTGGGCGCGAAGCCGCCGAAATCGCCTGGCTTGGCGTTGGTGGTGAATTCGACCACGTCCTCCGGGTTGTTGCGGAAGACGGCGAGCATGCTCTGCGTCAGCGGCGAACCCGCGCGGACGCCGTCATAGGCGAGCAGCGTCTGTTCGAGCAGGTCGCGGCCGATGCGGGCACCGCTGCCCTGGTCGCCGACCTGGAAACCCCAGCCGCCGATGGCGCGCGACCTGCCGTTCTTGCGCGCCATGTAGGCGGTACCCGTGCCGAGGATCGCCATGGCGCCGTCACCGGAGCCGACAGCCCCCTCGAGTGCGATTTCGGCGTCGGTCTCGACGCGGCTGATGCTGAACGGCAGGATTGCTTCGAGTTGCTGCCGGTAGGTGCCGACATTGGCGCCGGCGAGGCCGAGAATGGCCGGCGTTTGCGGGATCTGGTCCGGGTCCTGCCCAGCAGCGATGAACGCCTGCCGCGCGGCCTCGACGATGTTCGATCGAGCGCCGGTGAGGTCGGTGCGGATATTGGCGGCGCCGCTCTTGGCGCGGCCGATGACCGCGCCTTCCACCGTCGCCAAGGCAGCCCTGCAGCTGGTGCCGCCGCCATCGATACCGAGCACGAAATTCACGTGATTTCTCCTCCGGGCGGATAATACCAATAAAATACCAATAGCCAAGGGTTAATTTCCGTTTCAAAAAGATTAAGGCGTATTTTATTGAAAAACCTAGGTATTTCGTTGGCTCAGCGATTTCCGACTCGGGAATTCGTTAATGCGTGTGGACAAGTGGTATTTTTTTGGTATTGTTCTGGTATTGGAGGAACCGGGATGGCCGAAACGCGCACCGAAGCGCTTCACCAGAATGCCGAGGGTCTGGATATCCAGGCTCCCGACGCCATCCTTGCTTCGTTGGCCGATGCGCAGATCGAAGCCGCAAAGGTCGTACGCCAAGCCATTCCGTCCATCGCCAGGGCAGCCGAGATCATCGCCGGCAGGCTGAAGAGCGGCGGCAAGCTTGCCTACGCGGCAGCCGGCAGTTCCGGCCTGATGGCATTGGCCGATGCGCTTGAACTGCCTGGCACGTTCGGCATTCACCGCGACCGCATCGCCATCCTGATCGCTGGCGGCGACGCGGCTTTCACGACACTGGCCGGCGGGCCCGAAGACGATACCGAGGAGGCTGCGACAGCCGTCGCCAATGCCGGCATTGGCGCGGGCGATTGTCTGATCGCTGTCTCCGCCAGCGGCACGACGCCCTATGCGGTGCGGGCTGTCGAGGATGCGCGGCGGCGGGGTGCTGCCACCATCGGTATCGCCAACAACCGCGATTCGCTGCTGCTCCGGCAGGCCGAAACCGCCATCCTGCTGGAAACGCCGCCGGAGCTGATCGCCGGCTCGACCCGCATGGGCGCGGGCACCGCTCAGAAAATCGCGCTCAACATGCTGTCGACATTGACCGCCGTCCATCTCGGTCACGTGCATGACGGCTACATGGTCAATCTCATGGCCGACAACATCAAGCTGCGCGATCGCGCGGCGCGCATTGTCGCCGCCATCAGCGGGCGGGGCAGGGACGAAGCCGCCCGGCTGCTCGAAAAGAGCGGCGGCGCGGTCAAGACCGCCATTCTGCTCGCCGCCGGCGCCGACAGCGCCGATGCGGCCGAGAAGATACTGGAAGAGGCCGGCCAGAAGCTGCGGCCGGCCCTTTCCGCGATCGAGGGGAGCAAGGGGCGCACTGCCTCCGTTCTCATCAAAACCGAACCTGAAAAAGGTCAACAGGGAGACTGAGCATGACAACGAAACTACTGACGGCACTGCTTCTGGGCACCAGCATTCTCGGCACGGCCGGGATGGCTTCTGCCGCAGACGTAACGCTCAACATCGAAAGCTGGCGCGGCGACGACCTTGCCATCTGGAAGGACAAGCTGATCCCGGCTTTCGAAGCCAAGAACCCGGGCATCAAGGTGGTGTTCGCCCCGTCGGCGCCGACCGAATACGACGCCGCGCTCGGCGCCAAGCTCGCCGCCGGTTCGGCGGGCGACCTGATCACCTGCCGCCCGTTCGACAAGTCGCTTGAACTCTACAAGAAGGGCAACCTCGCCGACCTCTCGGCGCTGCCCGGCATGGAGAATTTCTCGCCCGTAGCCAAGGCCGCCTGGCAGACCGACGACGGCAAGGCGAGCTTCTGCGTGCCGATGGCCTCCGTCATCCACGGCTTCATCTACAACAAGGACGCCTTCGACAAGCTCGGCATCAAGGTGCCGCAGACCCGCGACGAATTCTTCGCCGCGCTCGACAAGATCAAGGCCGATGGCACCTACATCCCGATGGCCATGGGCACCAAGGATCTCTGGGAAGCCGCGACCATGGGCTACCAGAACATCGGTCCCAACTACTGGAAGGGCGAGGACGGCCGCGCAGCACTGATCAAGGGCGATCAGAAGCTGACCGACAAGGACTGGGTCGCGCCGTATGAGGAACTGGCCAAGTGGAAGCCCTACCTCGGCGACGGTTTCGAAGCCCAGACCTACCCAGACAGTCAGAACCTGTTCACCCTTGGCCGCGCCGCCATCTACCCGGCCGGCTCGTGGGAGATCGGCCTGTTCAACACCCAGGCCCAGTTCAAGATGGGCGCCTTCCCGCCGCCGGTCGAGAAGGCCGGCGACACCTGCTACATCTCCGACCATACCGATATCGGCATGGGCCTGAATGCGGCTTCGAAGAACGCCGACGCCGCCAAGACCTTCCTGTCCTGGGTCGCCTCGCCGGACTTCGCCACCATCTACGCCAACGCGCTGCCGGGCTTCTTCAGCCTGAACTCCTCGCCGGTGAAGATGGAAGACCCGCTGGCGCAGGAATTCGTCTCCTGGCGCGGCAAGTGCAAGTCGACGATCCGCTCGACCTACCAGATCTTGTCGCGCGGCACGCCGAACCTCGAGAACGAGACATGGGTTGAATCGGCCAACGTCATCAACGGCACCGACACGCCGGAAGCTGCCGCCAAGAAGCTGCAGACCGGTCTCGACAGCTGGTACAAGCCGGCCAAGTAAGAGCTCAGGCAACGAAGCCGGCCGGGCGCAGGCCTGGCCGGTTTCGGACTATCCTGGTTTTCAGGCTGTGATTGTCGGCGTGGCCTCTCGGCCTTACCCTCTGCGTAGGGAAAGGCGAAGCTGACCTGTCACAGGCCTTTGTCCTTCCCGCACGGGAAGGAATCCGGGCAGTGCATCGAGGCATCATCTAGCATCGACACCATTTGGAACCGAGAGACGGCGGGGACCGAACTCATGGCCGCAGAAACACGACCGAAACGACCGACTCGCTGGCACATCGGCGTCTTCCTGGCGCCGGCGCTGCTCGTCTACACGGCGATCATGATCCTGCCGCTCGCCGGCACGCTGCAGCTCTCGCTGTTCCGCAACATCGAGCAGCACCAGATCTTCGTCGGGCTGGAAAATTTCCGCACGCTGTTCGGCGATCCTAACTGGTCGGTGGGTTTCTGGAACGCACTCAGGAACAACACCTGGTTCTTCATCATCCACATGCTGGTGCAGAACCCGATCGGCGTCATGCTGGCGGCCTTGCTGTCCAGCCCGAGGCTGAGATTCGCCGCCTTCTACCGCACGGCGATCTTCGTGCCGACCATCCTGTCCTTCGTCATCGTCGGCTTTGCCTGGAAGCTGATCCTGTCGCCGCTGTGGGGCGTGGCGCCGCATATGATGGACCTGGTCGGCCTGAAGAGCCTGTTCACGCCATGGCTTGGCAAGGAGCAGTATGCGCTGACGGCGCTCAGCCTGATCTCGGTGTGGCAGTTCGTCGGCATCCCGATGATGCTGATCTACGCTGCACTGCTGTCGATCCCCGAAGAGGTGATCGAGGCGGCCGAATGCGACGGCATCACCGGCATGTCGCAGTTCTGGAAGATCAAGCTGCCGCTGATCCTGCCGTCGATCGGCATCATCTCGATCCTCACCTTCGTCGGCAATTTCAACGCCTTCGACCTGATCTACACCGCGCAAGGGGCGCTCGCCGGGCCGAACTATTCCACCGACATTCTCGGCACCTTCCTCTACCGCGCCTTCTTCGGCTTCCAGTTGCAGGTCGGCGACCCCAACATGGGCGCGGCGATCGCCACGATGATGTTCCTGATCATCCTTGGCGGCGTCTGCGTCTATCTCTTCCTCGTCCAGACGCGCCTGCGTCGCTACCAGTTCTGAGGGGCGAGAGATGAGCACCGCCACCCGTTCCCTGCCCCGCACCATCGGCGCCCACGCGATCCTGTTGACCTACACGGCGATCGCGCTGTTCCCGGTGATCCTGGTGATCATGAATTCGTTCAAGTCGCGCGCGGGCATCTTCGGCGCGCCGCTGACGCCACCGACGCCGAAAACCTTCGACCTGATCGGCTACACCACCGTGATCGGCCAGGGCGACTTCATCCACTATTTCCAGAACAGCCTCGTCGTCACCGTCGCCTCGTTGTTCTTCGTGCTTTTGTTCGGCGCCATGGCCGCGTTTGCGCTGTCGGAGTATCGCTTTCGCGGCAATTCGCTGATGGGCCTCTATCTGGCGCTCGGCATCATGATCCCGATCCGGCTGGGCACCGTCGCCATCCTGCAACTGATGGTGGCAAGCGGGCTGGTCAACACGCTGACGGCGCTGATCCTGGTCTACACCGCGCAAGGGCTGCCGCTCGCCGTCTTCATCCTGTCGGAATTCATGAAGCAGGTGTCCGACGACCTGAAGAATGCCGGCCGCATAGACGGGCTGTCGGAATACACCATCTTCTTCCGCCTGGTGCTGCCGCTGGTGCGGCCATCGATGGCGACGGTCGCCGTCTTCACCATGATCCCGATCTGGAACGATCTGTGGTTCCCGCTGATCCTGGCGCCGTCGGAAGAGACCAAGACGGTGACGCTCGGCGCCCAGCTGTTCCTCGGCCAGTTCGTCACCAACTGGAACGCCATCCTGGCAGCGCTGTCGCTGGCGATCATGCCGGTCCTGATCCTCTACGTCATCTTCTCGCGGCAGCTGATCCGCGGCATTACCTCCGGAGCCGTCAAGTGAGTTCGCAAAGTCCCCTTCGCGTCGTCGTCGCCGGTCTCGGCAATATGGGCCGCAGCCATGCGCTGGGCTATCACACCAATCCGGGCTTCGAGATCGCGGCCCTGATCAACCGTTCCGACGTGCCGCTGCCTGACGGGCTGTCCAACTATGGCATCAGGCGCTCCTTCGACGAGGCGCTGCGCGACGAAAAGCCTGACGTCGCCTGTATCGCCACCTATTCCGACAGCCATGCCGATTATGCGGTCAAGGCGTTCGAGGCTGGCTGCCATGTCTTCGTCGAGAAGCCGCTGGCCACCACGGTGGCGGATGCAAAGCGAGTCGTCGCGGCCGCCAAGGCCAATGGCAGGAAGCTGGTGATCGGCTACATCCTGCGCCATCATCCGTCCTGGATCAGGCTGATCGCCGAGGCGCGCAAGCTCGGCGGCCCTTACGTCTTCCGCATGAACCTCAACCAGCAATCCTCGGGCCATACCTGGGAGACGCACAAGCAGTTGATGCAGACGACCTCGCCGATCGTCGACTGCGGCGTGCACTATCTCGACGTCATGCTGCAGATCACCGACGCCAAACCGGTCGAGGTGCGCGGCATGGGGGTGCGGCTGACCGACGAGGTTGCGCCCACGATGTACAATTACGGCCATCTGCAGGTGCTGTTCGACGACGGTTCGGTCGGATGGTACGAAGCCGGTTGGGGACCGATGATTTCGGAGACGGCTTTCTTCGTGAAGGACGTCATTTCGCCGAATGGCTGCGTGTCGATCGTCATGAAGGAAGGTGTGAAGTCCGACGACATCGACACCCACACCAAGACCTCGACCATCCGCCTGCACAGTGCCGCAACCGGCCCGGATGGCAAATTCGTGAAGCAGGACGAGATGCTGTCGATGCAGGGCGAGCCCGGCCATCAGGACCTTTGCGATCTCGAACAGGCCTTCGTGCTGAAGGCGATCCGCGAGGATCTCGATCTCACCAGACACATGGACGATGCGGTCAGATCGCTCGCCGTCTGCCTTGCCGCCGATGAGAGCGTGCGCAGCGGCGCCCCAGTCAAGCTCTAGGACGAGTCAAACTCTAACGACAGGAACGAAGCCGTGGGCTCGCTGAAAATCGAGAATGTGAAGAAGGCCTTCGGGCCGGTCGAGGTGTTGAAGGGCATCAACCTCGAAGTGACGGATGGCGAATTCGTCGTCTTCGTCGGCCCTTCGGGCTGCGGCAAGTCGACCTTGCTCAGGGTCATCGCCGGGCTGGAGGATTCGACCTCGGGCCGGGTGGTCATCGACGGCGAGGATGTCTCGGCCACGCCGCCGGCCAAGCGCGGCATTGCCATGGTGTTCCAGACCTATGCGCTCTATCCGCATCTGACGGTGAAGAACAATATGGGCCTTGGCCTCAAGCAGGCGGGCACGCCCACGGCCGAGATCGAGCGGCGCATCGGCATCGCCTCGGCGATGCTGTCGCTGGAACCCTATCTCGAAAGGCGTCCGGCCGAACTGTCCGGCGGCCAGCGCCAGCGCGTCGCCATCGGTCGCGCCGTGGTGCGCGAGCCCAAGCTGTTCCTGTTCGACGAGCCGCTATCGAACCTCGACGCCGCGCTACGCGTCAACACGCGGCTCGAGATCGCGCAGCTGCACCGCCGGCTGAAGGCGACAATGATCTACGTCACCCACGACCAGGTCGAGGCGATGACGCTGGCCGACAAGATCGTGGTGTTGAACGCAGGCAGGATCGAGCAGATCGGTGGCCCGATGGAGCTCTACAATTCGCCGGCAAATGAGTTCGTCGCCGGCTTCATCGGCTCGCCGAAGATGAATTTCATCGATGGTGCCCGTCTCGGCGAGACGGCCAAGACCATCGGCGTGCGGCCTGAACACCTGACGGTTGATCCGAAGTCGGGCAGCTGGAAGGGCACGGTGGTGCACGCCGAGCATCTCGGCGCCGACACCAACCTCTATCTCGACTGCGAAAAGGCCGGGCTGATCACCGTGCGCATCTTCGGTGTCTACGACGCCGAGCCGGGCGCCACGCTCTATGCGACGCCGGATCCGGCGAAGACGTATCGGTTTGGCGCGGATGGGAAGGTATTGAAGTAGTCTCGCAGCGGAGAGTCGGCGCTGCCCCTCACCCTTGTGCGAACCGGAGGAGCATGGCCTGCCGGATCGCTTCAGAAGCGACAATGGCCCGCCCTTCGCATCGGCCGGCGTCACCGGCTGACGCCGCTTTCGGTGCGCTTCATCAAGCTCGGCATCACTCTGGAGCGGATCGCGCCCGGCAAGCCGCAGCAGAACGGACGCCATGAGCGCTTCCATCCGACCATGCTGCCGCTGGCCGAAGCACCGGAGGCCGACAGGATGGCCCAGGGGCAGGCCTTCGAGGTCTTCCGGCGCAGCTACAATGAAGAGCGTCCGCATGAAGCGCTGGCCATGGACACTCCAGCGCAGCAGTACCGTTCGTCACAGCGCGCCATGCCAAGGGCGACGCCCGAGCCGGATTATCCGGCCGAGGCCGCGGTCCGCCGCGTGCGCCACAAAGGCGAGATCAGGTGGAATGGCGGCTTCGTCTATGTCTCACAGACGCTGGCTGGCGAAGCGGTCGCTGCCACGGAAACCGCGGACGGCCAATGGGCCCTCGGCATCATCGATACGAGGCGTATGAAGCTTGTCCGCCGCGGCGTCGCGCCAACCAAACCGCTCGGCGCTGCGGCGGACGCATAGGGGGAGAACTGTTACCCATCTATCCGGTTCAAAGTGTTACCCATCTATCGGCTGGACAGACACACTGGCAACACTTCCTTACTTCGGTTAGCCTCCCCGGAATTCCTTGGCGGAGGATGAACCTTTTTGGGCCGATCAGCGACAGAGCAGACAGGAGCCAGGCGGCTCGACCGGCCATGACGGCAGCGACGGAGACCGATCGCGCGCTTGTCGACCGGGTCGCGAAGGGCGACCGTGCCGCCGTGCGGCTCCTGTTCATGCGTCACCACGCGCGGGTCTACCGCTTCGTGGCGCGCCAGACGGGATCGGAAATGATGGCTGACGATATCGCGAACGAAGTGTTCCTCGAGCTATGGCGCCAGGCGCCAGGTTTCGAAGGACGCTCCGAAGTCTCGACGTGGCTGCTCGGCATCGCCCGGTTCAAGGCGCTGTCCCTGCTGCGCAAGAAGAAGGAAGACTGGATCGACGACGAGGCCGCCGCCGCGGTGCCCGACGGCGCCGACACGCCGGAAGTCGTCACCATGAAGGAGGACAAGGCCGCCGCCTTGCGCCGCTTCGTCGACGCCTTGCCCGAAGAGCACCGCACGGTGATCGATCTTGCCTATTATCACGGGCAGTCGGTGACCGAGATCGGCGAGGTGCTCGGCATCCCGGTCGCGACCGTCAAGACCCGGATGTTTTACGCCCGCAAGAAACTCGGCGAGGCCCTCAAGGCCGCCGGTTACGACAGGGGGTGGCCATGAGCGCCGCTGAAAAGATGTCGCGCCGCGACGAAATGGAAACGCTGCTGCCGTTCTACCTGAACGGCTCGCTGGAAGGTTCGGACCTGGAAGCCGTCGAGGAATGGCTGGCCAGCGATCCGGCCGCGCTTGCCGCCCTTGGCGAGGCGGAAGCGGAATTCTCCGGCACCACGGCGGCCAACGAAGCGATCCGGCCGCCGGCCGATGCGCTCAGCCGCTTCGCCGGGGCGCTCGACGCCGAGGCCGGGCCGGCGCGGACCCCGGCAAGCTCGTCCTGGCTGGCGCAGGCCTGGGGTCGCTTCATGGCGGTGCCGGCCGGCGTCGCGTGGGCGGCGGCCGCGGTGCTGCTGGCGCTGATCATGGTGCAGTCGCTCGTCAATCCGGGCGGCAAGAGCGGCAATTTCGAGATTGCCGGTGCACAAGACGATCTGGCAAAAATGCCGTTCGCCCTGGTCAAGTTCAAGCCGGACGCGAAGATGTCGGACATCGCCGGCTTCCTCGGCGACAACGGGCTGAAGATCATCGGTGGACCGACCGCCGACGGCGTGTTCCGGCTTGGCATCCCGGCTGCCACCGCAGCCGACTACACCAAGCAACTTGGCCTTATTGCCGCCCAGCCTTTCACCGACACTGTGATCGAGGGAAGGAAACCGGTTGATGGCGGCTGAGGCGGTCATTCGATTTGCGGCAATCCTTGCGGCGGCGATGACAATCGCCGCCGTGCCTGCGTCGGCGCAGACCAATGCCGCCAATGGCGACCAGACGAAGATCGACTGCCGCGACGGCACCAATGCTGCCGGCACCGACTGCGCCACGGACGGCAGCGGCGCCAGCGACAATGCCGGTGCGGGTGCTGCCAAAGCCAGTGCCGTCTTTCTTCCCGCCCTGATCGTCGACCTGTTTCCCAATCCGGTCGCCCCTCCGGCACCGGTGCCGACGCCACGGCCAGACCCGGCGACACCGCCTGCCGACACGCAGGCCGGGCCACCGACGGGCGGCCCCATCGTCTCGCCGACCGATCTCATCGCCGTTCAGCCGCCGCGCGCGGTGGTCGGCGATTTCGTGCCCGACGAAGTGCTGGTGACCGTCGACGGGGATGCGGGCGCAGTGCAGCAGATCGCCGCTTCCTTTGGCCTGCAGGTGCGCTCGCAGCGCCAGTCCAGGCTGCTTGGCACCACGCTGGTACGCTTCGGCATTCCCGATGGCCGCCCGGTCGGCGTCGTGCTGGCGCAGCTGGCCGCCGACGGCCGCACCCAGCGGCGTGAGCCCAACCATGTCTATTCGCTGCAGCAGGCCGCCAGCATCGTCAACTATGCCTTCGACCGCATCGCGCTCGATGCCAAGCAGGCCAGCGGCGAGAACGTCCGCATCGCGGTGATCGATACCGGCATCGACGACACCAATCCGGCGTTCTCCGGCGTCATCGCCGGACAGTTCGACGCCATGCCCGACGTGCCGATCGAAAAGCGCGATCACGGCACTTCGGTCGACGGCCTGATCGCCGGGGTGGGCGCGCTGGAAGGCATGGCCCCAGGCGCCAGGATCTACCACGCCCGCGCCTTCGAGGGCGGCAAGTCGACCATGGACGTCATCCTGTCGGCGCTCGACTGGGCGGCCGACCAGGACGTCCGCATCATCAACATGAGCTTCGTCGGCCCGAGGAACGAATTGCTCGGCGCCGCCTGCCGCAATGCGCGGGCGCTCGGCATGGTGCTGGTGGCGGCGGCCGGCAACAACGGGCCGAAGGCGCCCTATGGCTATCCGGCCGCCTTCGACGGCGTCATCGCGGTGACCGCCACCGATGCCAAGGATGGGCTGATGCCGCAGGCCAATCGCGGCGCCTATGTCTTCATCTCGGCGCCCGGGGTCGAGATGGTGGCGCCGAGCGGCGCCGGTTCGGACGTGGTCACCGGCACCTCGTTCGCGGCGGCGATCGTGAGCGGCGCCATCGCCAACCTGCTCCATGCCGCGCCCGACCGTTCGGCCGACGACATCGAAAAGGCGCTCGCGGCAACGGCGAAAGATCTCGGCCCCAAGGGGCGCGATAATGATTTCGGCTATGGCCTGCTGGACACCAAGGCCGCAGGGGCGGACAAGGAGTAGCCTGCGGCGGCTCAGTTCGCGTTCTGCCGGGGACGGAGCAGAAAATAGAATGCGGCGACGTGCGTGATCATCAGCAGCGGCACATAGATGATTGGAATCGCGTAGGTGGCGCCCAGCTCACCCGCGCGTGCAGGGAGGCCGATCTGGATGGCGTGGTAGTAGTCGACGATGAGGTCGACCATCCCTACGAGATTGAAGGCGACGACGAACGGCCAGAACAGCTGAGGTATCCTCACCGTGAGCAGCGCCAGCATGGCCAGCACCCCCGTTGCGAAGTCGCCATAGGCGGCGAACACGGCGAAGCCGGCGGGCAGATTGGGGCTTACGACGCCCGGAAGGAGGAAGACGAGCCCGAAGAAGCGGAAGCTGTGCAGAGTGGCGATAGCACGTTGCGTTGCGACCCGGTCCATCGAGCCCAGCCACGGCAGACCGTATGCGCCGAAACAAAGCAGCCACGCAACATAGCCTAGAACGAGATGGATTTGGAACAACACTTCCGTGGGCATTTGGCCTCCGCTCGGCAATTGGCTTGCTCTGTCTGCAAGTTTCAATCGACTAGCTAGGCCCGCTTCCATGGTTCGACTATCCGCTGTAATCACAACAACCCATGAAGCAGAACTACACAGTCCGGCATGGTGCACTGGAGGGTGTCGAGGTGTTCCTGGCTGTCGCCAGGCGCCGCAACTTCCGCCGTGCCGCCGCCGATCTCGGCGTGACGCCGTCCGCCGTGAGCCAGGCGGTACGCGCGCTGGAAGCTCGCATGGGCGCGGCGTTGTTCGCCCGCACGACGCGGAGCGTCGGCTTGACCGAGGCTGGCCAGCGGTTCCTCGATCGTGCCGGCCCTGCCTTCGAGGAGATCGTCGCGGCCGGCGAGGCCGCCCGCGACGTCGGCCAACGGCCGACCGGGCTGCTGCGCCTGTCCGTGCCCCGCGCCGTCGTGCCGTTGATCCTTGAGCCGATGATCGCGTCGTTCTGCCGGGCCTATCCCGAGATCGAACTGGAGATCGCCGCGAGCGACGAGATGGTCGATCTCGCGGCCGGCGGGTTCGATGCCGGCATCCGGCTCGGCCAGTTCATCGCGCCGGACATGATCGCGGTGCGGCTCACGCCGCCATTCACGTTCGTCGTCGTCGGCAGTCCGGACTATCTCGATCGCCACGGCTGCCCCGAGCGTGTCGAGGATTTGCGCCACCACGCCTGCCTGCGCTTGCGCCGCTCGAACGGCGCCGTCGCGCCGTGGTCCTTCGTCGACGGCAATGGGGCGATCGAAGCGATGGTCTCGGGCCCGCTGATCGCGCACGACTATCCGACGTTGCTCGGGGCCGCGATGCAGGGCGTCGGGCTGGCGCAGACACCTCGGCCCGTCGCCGAACGTCCGATAGCCGAAGGAAAACTCAAATCGGTGCTGGACGGCGTCGCCGCCACGACGCCGGGCGTCTTCCTCTATCATCCTGGCAGGCGCCAGGTCCTGCCGAAGCTGCGCGCCTTCATCGATCACCTCAGATCCGCGACCTGAGACAATGAATGGATGCCGGAACCCTTCCTTCCGGAATACGACTTCCGGCAACCAGGACGCATGGCAATCCGAGGCACGCCGGCTACAAGCCAAGAGAGTCGCCGCTGCGGGCTGCCAGCAACCGCCGAGGATCGACCTCTGTCGTTCAGAGTGATTGAGTTTTAATCCCTCAGGCCGGCGCGCCGGCGACCGATCCCCTGACCACCAGGTCGACCGGCCAGACCTCGCCGCGGGCGCCCTCTTCCAGGCCGGAAATCCGTGCCGCCAGCCGTTCGGCGATACGCGCGCCAGCGAGGCGGATGGATGAGCGCGTCGTCGACAGCGGCACGGAGAAATTCTCAGGCCTCAGCCAGGGAAAGACGTCGTCATGGGCGATCAGCGACACGTCGCCGGGGATGGTCAGGCCGAGGTCGCGCACGGCGCGCACGACGCCGAGCGCCATGATCAGGCTGGAGCAGGCGATCGCCGTCGGCGCATCGCCCTCTTCCAGCAGACGCCGGGTGGCGCGATAGCCGTTCTCCTCGGTCATGGCCACCGAACAGACATGGCGCTCGCCCAGCTCCAGGCCACTCGCCGCCGGGGCGCGGCGCACGCCGCGCTCGCGATGGATGGCGAAGGTCTCGCGGTCGTCGCCATTGATCAGCGCCAGCCGGCGATGGCCGAGCTGGATGAGAAGCCGGGCTGCCTCGTGGAAGGCGCCCTCATTGTCGATGTCGGTGAAAGGATAGTCGAAATCCAAGCCGTCGCTGCGGCCATGCACGATGAAGGGAATGCCGAGCGTGTTGACCAGCGCCACGCGCCGGTCGGCGGGCCTTGGCGAGGAGATGTAGACGGCGTCGACCTGCCGGTTGGCGACGATGCGCCGGTAGGTCGTTTCCTGGTCGTCGGCGTCGGCCGGCGACAGCACCAGGTCGAGCTCGTGCGAACGGGCATAATCGCCGAGCCCTGACAGGAATTCGACAAAATGCGGATCGATGTCGACGGATGCACCGGTCGGCAGGACATAACCGATCATGCCGGTCTTGCCGGTCGCCAGCCGGCGCGCGCTCGGATTGGGGCGGTAGCCGTGGCGCTTGGCGGCGTCCATCACCCGCCGGCGCGTTTCCTCGTTGACCTCGGGATAGCCGTTTAGCGCGCGGCTTACCGTGGTCTGCGAAAGCGCCAGCATATGGGCGAGCTGCTTGAGGTTCACAGCAGGTCTCCGCGCCTCAAAGCGCTTTTAAATTGAATTGGCCAAGACGCCACGGTAGCGCGGCGACGCCATGAGCAACCATACGGGTGGTTTGACCAGATTTGAAACAAAAATTGCTGCTGCACCGCCATAAAAGCATGCTGCACCGCACTTTTCGACCTCGAATGGCCTTAAATTAAATCGATTAGCGCATCACCCTCTTGACTTCCGAGCGATTCAATGGCGAGATCAAAAAAGCCAAAGCGCTTTGGAAGACTCTTCGAAAGGTTGCGGTTCCTTTCCGAGTGAGTCACAGTCCTGCGGCGTCGGCGGACGGAATGGAGGTTCCGTCCGGTGTGTGTGTGACCCACTGGGAGGAATACCGATGAAGAAAATGCTTTTGCTGGGCGCCGCGTTTGTCACGCTCGCCCTGAACGTGCCCGCGCAGGCCGAACTGAAGTTCAAGCCGGGCGAGGATCCCCGCTTCGACTGGGCGAATTTTGAAGAGCTCAAGAAAGTCGACCTCAAGGGCGAGACGCTGACCATCTTCGGGCCATGGCGCGGCGAGGACGAAGGTCTGGTGCGCGGCGTTCTCGACTATTTCTCGGAAGCCACCGGCGTCGAGATCAAATACTCCTCCTCGGAGAATTACGAGCAGCAGATCGTCATCGACACGCAGGCCGGCAGCCCGCCCAACATCGCCGTGCTGCCGCAGCCCGGCCTGATCCAGGACCTGGCGTCGAAGGGCCTGCTGACGCCGCTCGGCGACGATACCGCCAAATGGGTCAAGGACAATTACGGCGCCGGCCAGTCCTGGGTCGATCTCGGCACCTTCAAGGACAAGGACGGCAAGCCGGGCTTCTTCGCTTTCCCCTACAAGGCCGACGTGAAGTCGCTGGTCTGGTACTCGCCGGACAATTTCAAGGAAGCCGGCTACACGGTTCCCAAGACGCAGGAAGAACTCGCCGATCTCGAAAAGAAGATCATCGCCGATGGCGGCAAGCCGTGGTGCATCGGGCTTGGCTCCGGCGGCGCCACCGGCTGGCCGGCGACCGACTGGGTCGAAGACCTGATGCTGCGGACCCAGACGCCCGACGTCTACGACAAGTGGGTGAAGAACGAGATCCCGTTCAACGATCCGGCGGTGGTCAACGCCATCGACATCTTCGGCAAGATCGCGACCGACGACACCATGGTCGATGGTGGCGCCAAGGCGGTTGCGGCGACCGATTTCCGCGACAGCCCGAAGGGCCTCTTCTCGGTGCCGCCGAAATGCTACCTGCACCATCAGGCATCGTTCATCCCGACCTTCTTCCCCGAAGGCACCAAGGTTGGCCAGGACGCGGACTTCTTCTACTTCCCGCCCTATGCCTCCAAGCCTGACCTGGGCACGCCCGTGCTCGGCGCCGGCACGCTGGCGATGATCACCAAGGACTCCAAGGCCGCGCGCGCCTTCATCGAATTCCTGAAGATGCCGCTCGCGCACGAGATCTGGATGGCCGAGGGCGGTTTCGTGACACCGTTCAAGGCGGTCAACAAGGCCGCCTATGCCAGCGATGCGCTGCGGAAGCAGGGCGAGATCCTCGCCAATGCCTCGACCTTCCGCTTCGACGGTTCCGACCTGATGCCGGGCAAGATCGGCGCCGGCGCCTTCTGGACCGGCATGATCGACCTGGTCGGCGGCAAGTCGGCCCAGGATGTCGCCACCGACATCCAGAAGAGCTGGGACGCGATCAAGTAGGCGGCCGGCCAAGTAGGCGGCCTGCCGGCTCGGCCACCGAACGTCCGAGCCTTTCATTCTCGCACTGGATCCGGGCCCAGCCGGCCCGGATCCGACGGCGGCCCGCGCCGCGGCCTTTCGTCATGAGCGCATCGACATGAAGCGCAAATCCGCACGTGAGAAACGTTTTGCGGCCGATCGCGCTCCACACAACTGAATCGGCGCCTGGTCCCGTCACCAAGGGCATTCAACCTTGGTGGATCATGCGCAGGGGGAGGAAACCATGGCGTCTCAGATTTTCTCGGCCATATTCGTCATCATCGTCGGGGTCGGCGGTTGCGTCGCCTATTTCTGGGGCGCCAACAAGCTGGTCGATCTGATATTCCCGTCGCGCGGCGTCGCCGGTGCCGCCGCCATCGACAATCTTCGCCGGCAGGGGCTTATCAGGCCATGGCTGTTCGTCGGTCCGGCGATGATCATCCTGACCATCTATCTGATCTATCCGGTGGTCGAGACGCTGCGGCTGTCGTTCCTCGATCGTGGCGGCGCCAATTTCGTCGGCTTCGCCAACTATGAATGGGCGTTCGGCGATCGCGAGTTCCGCAACTCGATCCTCAACAACATCATCTGGCTGGCGGTGGTTCCGGCCGCCTGCACCTTCCTCGGGCTGATCATCGCCGTGCTCACCGACAAGATCTGGTGGGGCACGATCGCCAAGAGCCTGATCTTCCTGCCGCTGGCGATCTCCTTCGTCGGCGCCAGCGTGATCTGGAAATTCATCTACGAGTATCGCGGCGAAGGCCAGACGCAGATCGGCATCCTCAACGCCGTCATCCAGCATTTCGGCGGCCAGCCGCAGGTCTGGATATCGCTGCCGTTCTGGAACAATTTCTTCCTGATGATCATCCTGATCTGGATCCAGACCGGCTTTGCCATGGTCATCCTGTCTTCCGCCCTGCGCGGCATTCCGGAGGAGACGCTGGAAGCCGCCGTCATCGACGGCGCCAACCCGTTCCAGATATTCTGGAAGATCATGGTGCCACAGATCTGGGGCACCATCGCCGTCGTCTGGACGACGATCACCATCCTGGTGCTCAAGGTGTTCGACATCGTGCTGACCATGACCAATGGCCAGTGGAACAGCCAGGTGCTGGCCAACCTGATGTTCGACTGGATGTTCCGCGGCGGCGGCGATTTCGGCCGCGGCGCCACCATCGCCATCATCATCATGATCGCGGTCATTCCGATCATGGTCTGGAACATCCGCCAGGCGAACAAAGAGACGGGAGGACATTGAGATGGCCGTCGCGACCGGAAATTCCTTCGCCAGCCGCTTTGGCGTCCACATTGCCGTGCTTGTCTTCGTCACTATCTGGACCGTCCCGACGCTCGGCATCCTGGTCTCGTCGCTGCGCGACAAGGACCAGATCATCGCCTCGGGCTGGTGGAACTCGTTCTCCAGCTCCACTCAGACGGAAGCCGGCCGCCTGCCGGCCGCCTCGACGCAGGTCGAGAAGGACGGCAAGTTCATCCTCCAGGGCAACATCTTCGGTGACGGCGCTGCCCGCAACATCAGCGCTTTCGGCGTCAAGTCGGCGGCGCCCACGCAATATACCGCCGGCAGCGTTGCCGATCTCGGCGACGGCGTGACGTTGCAGCTCAATGCCGACGGCAGCTTCGTCATGGCCTCGCCCAAGGCGTTCGAAGGCGATCGCGGCCAGCGCGTCTACTATGCCTCGTCGGCGCCGCCGAAATTCACCACCGACAACTACAAGACCGTGCTGTTTTCCGAGGGCATCGGCCGCTCGTTCATGAATTCGCTGACCGTCACCATCCCGGCGACCGTCATCCCGATCCTGATCGCCGCCTTTGCCGCCTACGCGCTGGCCTGGATGCGCTTTCCCGGCCGTGCGCTGCTGATCGCGGTCATCATCGGCCTGCTGGTGGTGCCGCTGCAGATGTCGCTGATCCCGCTTCTCAAGCTCTACAACGGCGTCGGTTCGTTCTTTGGCGTGCCGTCGAAAACCTATCTTGGCATCTGGCTGGCGCATACCGGCTTTGGCCTGCCCTTCGCGATCTACCTGTTGCGCAGCTACATTGCCGGCCTGCCGCGCGAGATCATGGAATCGGCGCGCATCGACGGCGCCAGCGATTTCGAGATCTTCGTCAAGATCGTGCTGCCGCTGTCATTTCCGGTGCTGGCCTCGTTTGCCATCTTCCAGTTCCTGTGGGTATGGAACGATCTGCTGGTGGCGATGGTTTTCCTGGGTACGGAAGCAGACCAGATCGTGCTGACGGCCAAGCTCAATGCCTTGCTTGGTTCACGCGGTGGCGATTGGGAGATCCTGACGACATCGGCCTTCGTGACCATCATCGTGCCGCTGATCGTGTTCTTCTCGCTGCAGCGCTATTTCGTCCGTGGGCTGCTTGCCGGCTCGGTGAAAGGAGGCTGAGACAATGCAATCCGCTTTGAAGGCCAGTTCGAAACCTGACCTCGCCGTCGATCGCGACTGGTGGCGAGGCGCGGTGATCTACCAGATCTATCCGCGCAGTTACCAGGACTCGAACGGCGATGGCATCGGTGACCTAAGGGGCATCATCGGCAGGCTCCCCTACATCGCGGCACTCGGCGTGGACGCCATCTGGATATCGCCGTTCTTCAAGTCGCCGATGAAGGATTTCGGCTACGACGTGTCCGACTATTGCGACGTCGATCCGATGTTCGGCACGTTGGCCGATTTCGATGCGCTGACCGCCGAGGCGCACAGGCTGGGCTTGAAGGTGATGATCGACGAGGTGCTGTCGCACACCGCCGACAATCATCCGTGGTTCAAGGAAAGCCGGTCGAGCCGCACCAACCCGAAGGCCGACTGGTATGTCTGGGCGGACGCCAGGCCGGACGGCACGCCGCCCAACAACTGGCTGTCGATCTTCGGCGGATCGGCGTGGCAATGGGACACCAGCCGCCAGCAATATTATCTGCACAACTTCCTGGCCGAGCAGCCCGACCTCAACTTCCACAACCGTCAAGTCCAGGACGCGCTGCTCGACGTCACCCGCTTCTGGCTGGAGCGCGGCGTCGACGGCTTCCGGCTCGACACCATCAATTTCTACTTCCACAGCCTGGGCCTGGAAAACAACCCGCCGCTGCCGCCGGAGGAGCGCAACGACCAGACGGCGCCGGCGGTTAATCCCTACAATTACCAGGACCATCTCTACGACAAGAGCCGACCGGAGAACCTTGGTTTCCTCGAACGGTTCCGCGCCTTGCTCGACGAATACCCGGCAGCCGCCGCCGTCGGCGAGGTTGGCGATTCGCAGCGCGGGCTGGAAGTGGTGGCGGCCTATACCGCCGGCGGCAAGCGCGTGCAGATGTGCTATTCCTTCGACTTCCTGGCGCCCGAAAAGATCAGCGCGGCCAAGGTCCGCTCGGTGCTGGAAGCCTTCGGCAAGGTCGCCAGTGACGGCTGGTCGTGCTGGGCCTTCTCCAACCATGACGTGATGCGCCCCGCCTCGCGCTGGGCCGCCAATGAGGCCGACCCGACCGCCTATCTCAAGGTCATCTCGGCGCTGCTGATGTCCTTGCGCGGCTCGGTCTGCATCTATCAAGGCGAGGAACTCGGCCTTGGCGAAGCCGACCTGCGATTCGAGGATCTGCAGGACCCCTATGGCATCCGCTTCTGGCCGGAATTCAAGGGCCGCGACGGCTGTCGCACGCCGATGGTGTGGGATGCCGCCGCCAAGAATGGCGGCTTCTCGACGGCGAAGCCGTGGCTGCCAGTGCCCGGAAAGCATCTTTCGCAAGCGGTCAATGTCCAGCAGGGCGATGATCGCTCCTTGCTCGAGCACTACCGGCGCTTTCTCACCTTCCGGCACGCTCATCCGGCGCTGGCCAAGGGCGACATCACCTTCATCGAAAGCCAGGGCGACACGGTCGCTTTCACACGCCGGGCAGGCAATGAACAGATCGTCTGCGTCTTCAATCTGGCAGCCAAGCCGACCGAGATTGACCTTGGCGACCGATCGTTGCACCCTTTGCCCGGGCACGGTTTTTCGGGCCAGACGAGCACCGGTTCCATACAGCTCGGCGGCTACGGCGCCTGGTTCGGGCGCATCGACTGAATTTCAAATCACTGGGAGGAAACCAATGGCCGATGTCACGCTAAGGCAAGTGAAGAAGTCCTACGGCAATCTGAACATTCTCCACGGCATCGACCTCGATATAAAGTCGGGCGAGTTCATCGTCTTCGTCGGCCCGTCCGGCTGCGGCAAGTCGACCTTGCTGCGGTCGATCGCCGGGCTCGAGGAAATCACCTCCGGTGAGCTCAAGATCGCCGGCGAGGTGGTGAATGACGTGCCGCCGTCGAAGCGGGGCATCGCAATGGTGTTCCAGTCCTATGCGCTTTATCCGCACATGACCGTCTACGACAACATGGCGTTCTCGATGAAGATCGGCAAGGAAAGCAAGGCCGAGATCGACAAGCGGGTGCGGCAGGCGGCGGAAATCCTGCAGCTGACCAAATATCTCGACCGGCTGCCCAAGGCGATGTCGGGCGGCCAGCGCCAGCGCGTCGCCATCGGCCGCGCCATCGTGCGCAATCCGAAAGTGTTCCTGTTCGACGAACCCCTGTCGAACCTTGACGCGGCGCTGCGCGTCGCCACCCGCATCGAGATTGCCAAGCTCAAGGAATCGATGCCCAACACGACCATGATCTACGTCACCCACGACCAGGTCGAGGCGATGACGCTGGCCGACCGCATCGTGGTGCTCAAGGAAGGCCATATCGAACAGGTCGGCACGCCGATGGATCTCTACAAGAAGCCCGGCAACCTGTTCGTCGCCCAGTTCATCGGCTCGCCGGCCATGAACATCCTGCCGGCGACCATCGACAAGACCGGAAACCCGACCGTCGTCAGCCATGTCGGCGGGCGGAAGGCGACGGTGCCGATCTCGACACCGGCTTCGGCAAAGGGTGCTGCGGTGAGTTTCGGCGTGCGGCCGGAAGACCTGATCATCGCCACCGGCGCGGACTATCTCTTCGAGGGAACGGTGGATTATGTCGAGCAGCTCGGCGAGGTCCAGCTTGTATACATCGACATCGGCCGCGCCGACCTGCCGCTGGTGACGAAGCTGCCCGGCAATGTCGAGGTCAAGCGCGGCTCGACATTGCGGCTGAGCGCCAACGCCGAGGACCTGCACATCTTCGACGCGGACGGACATTCCTTCGCGCTCCAGAAGCCGGAAGCAAAGGCAGCCTGAGGCGGCCTGTCCTGCTGGACCAAGGCGAGAAAAAAGAGCGGCGGGCAAGGCCCGCCGCTCTTTTTTCAGGAATCAAGTTCGGTTGTTAGAGCAATTCCAGGAAAAGTGTGAAACGGTTTTCCGTCCGGAATTGCGTCAAAACAAAGAGTTAGAGCGGTTTGCCGTTTCCGTGAAACGGTGAACTGCTCTAGTGGCCGAAGAGATTCCGGTCGCTGCCCTGGGGGGCGGACTTCTCTACGTCACCCGACGAATTGAGCAGCTTGTAGACAGGCGAGCCGCTGTTGCGGATCGAGCCCGTATGCGAGGTGTCGACGTTGACGGTCGCCTGCTTGTTGATGTCGGTGCCGCCAACGTTGTCGTTGCGGGCATAGGCGCTGCCGGCGGCAATCAGAAGTGCGGCGGCAGTAAGAACAATCTTTTTCATTTTTGATACTCCGGTATTTCAAGTTCCAGACGGCGGGCTGGCCCGCCGCCTTGCTTTCGGATGTTAGTTGTTGCCGAACAGGTTGCGGTCGCTGCCCTGGGCAGGCGCCTGGGCAGCCGGCTCCGACTTCTTGATCGAGGCCGTATACGAGCTGTCGACCGTGGCGGCAGGCTGGTTGGCACCGTTGGAGCCAAAATTGTCGCTGCCGGCAAAAGCGCTGCCGGAAACGGCAAGGAGGGCGGCGGTGGCGATAAGGATCTTCTTCATTTCAAGTACTCCTGAATTTCTGGGTTTCGCCAGGGCGGCGGGCACACCCGCCGTCACCTGGGGAATCGGCTGTTAGTTGTTGCCGAAGAGGTTACGGTCACTGCCCTGAACGACGGGCTGCTTTTCAGCCGGAACCGACTTCTGGATCGAAGCCGTGCGCGAGCTGTCAACCGAGGTGGCGGCGGGCTGATTGGCGCCATTGGAGCCAAAGTTGTCGCTGCCGGCGAAGGCGCTGCCGGAGATGGCCAGAACGGCGGCGGCAGCAAGGATGATCTTCTTCATTTCAAGTACTCCTGAATTTCTGGATTTCGCCAGGACGGCGGGCAAGCCGCCGCCTGCTGGCGATCGGCTGTTAGTTGTTGCCGAAGAGGTTACGGTCGCTGCCCTGGGCAGGCGTCTGAGCAGCCGGTTCCGACTTCTTGATCGAAGCCGTGTACGAGCTGTCGACAGCAGTGGCTGCCGGGGCATTTGAACCGTAGTGATCGCTACCGTTAGCGAAGGCGCTGCCGGAAATGGCCAGAAGGGCGGCGGCAGTGAGGACAATCTTTTTCATTTTTTGGTACTCCAGTATCTTCTTATTTCCGTCCGTCTAGCGGCGTGTCTTGGAAGGAATTCGCGTCGTTCGGACAGCCCCGATGTGGGAGAGCCATCCAGCCATTTCCAATCACGAAGTTGTTTCGTGTGGACCATGAATCTGCCACTTGAAATTGTACCAGGGCCTTCTACATCATGTACTTTTCTGTTTTATATCAGTTAGTTAGATAAAATTGCCGTTCCGATCACCAACTGTGTCCAGGGTCCAGCGTTCACACCGTCCTGCACGCACCGTCAACAGAAACGAACCGTTCGGTTCGATTTTAGAGGCAGCTAATAGTCACTTTTCGAAACCGTTAACGGTTTTTGGCTTCCGCCAGCGACCGGATTCGGGAAGACCGCGGCCGGCGAATGGCAATCGGGGAGATCGGATTTCAGCCCGGCAATCGCCAATCCGGGCGTTCGTACGCGTGTCGCGCCGCATGGATGCGATGTCGCTTTCATGCCGATGTCGCAAGCGCCGTCGTGATTAGATCATGACATCTCAGGTGCCGCTTCGTGACGACGAGGCGGAGAATTGGGAAGCCGGTCAGAATCCGGCGCTGCCCCCGCAACGGTGGTGGAGTTCAAGTCGCAACGGGAGACCACTGGGCCGAAAGCCTGGGAAGGTGTCGCGATCGTCCGCAAGGACAACTCCAGAGCCCGGAAACCAGCCGGAGATGTCTAGACTCGACTGATCGCGGTGGGCGGTCAAGAGGTGGATAGCGCATGTCCGACACATTGCCGGCTTGCGTCCGATCCTTCCTCTCTTCCCCTCCGATGCAGTCCTTGATTGAGAGGACAGGACATGGACGCGCGCAACGACATGCTGAGGCTCTTGAATGGCCGCAAGCAAGGCTTTTCACTCGAGCAGCCCTTTTACACCGACCCCGACTATTTCAAGCTCGACATGGAGCTGATCTGGTATCGCGACTGGCTGTTCATCGGCCATGATTGCGAACTGCCGAAGCCGGGCAGCTACATCACCGTGCAGATCGGTGACTATCCGGTCGTCCTCGTCCGCGACCAGCAAGGCAAGATCAACGGCTTCCACAATTCCTGCCGCCATCGCGGCAGCCGTGTCTGCAACTCCGACAAGGGCACGGCGGCCAAGCTGGTCTGCCCCTACCACCAATGGACCTATGAGCTGGACGGAAGGCTGCTGTTCGCCGGGCAGATGGCCGACGGTTTCGACAAGAGCCAGTTCGGCCTGAAGCCGGTCGCCTGCGAGACCGTCGGCGGTTACATCTTCATTTGCCTGGCCAAGGAGCCGGCTGATTTCGCGCCGATGCGGGCGATGATCGAACCCTATCTGCTGCCGCACCGGCTGCGCGAGGCAAAAGTCGCCTTCGAGAGCACGATCATCGAGAAGGGCAACTGGAAGCTGGTCTGGGAAAACAACCGCGAGTGCTACCATTGCGCCGGCAATCATCCGGAGCTCTGCAAGACCTTCCCGGAAGCACCGACGGTGACCGGCGTGCAAGGCGCCGACAGCGACCCTGAAATGCTTGCGCACTGGGCGAAATGCGAAGCGGCCGGCCTGCCGAGCAAGTTTCGCATCGATCCGGCCGGGCAGTACCGCGCCACCCGCGCGCCGCTGTTGCGCGATGCCGTCAGCTACACGATGACCGGCAAGCAGGCGGTGAAGAAGAACCTGTCCGACACCGTCTCCGCCGACCGCATCGGCACTTTAATGCACTATCACTATCCGACGACGTGGAACCACATCCTCATCGACCATGCGGTGACCTTCCGCGTGCTGCCGATCAGCGCCACGGAAACCGCGGTGACGACCAAATGGCTGGTGCACAAGGATGCGGTCGAAGGCGTCGACTACGATCTCGCCGAACTCACCCATGTGTGGACCGAGACCAACGACCAGGACCGCCGCATCGTCGAGGAAAATGCCTTCGGCATCCTGTCACCGGCCTACGAACCAGGTCCCTATTCGGAGCTGCATGAGGGCGGCGTGATCCAGTTCGTCGACTGGTATGCACGCTTCATCGGCCCACGCCTTGCCGGAGACGGCAGGCCGGCCCTGCGCAGCGTCGCCTAGCGCATGGCGCCCAAAAGCGCGCAGCGGTTTTCGGTTCAAGCCATGCACGGAACAAAAGGGACAAGAGGATGAATGCGATGACGGATCTTGGCCTCTATCGCCATCTCGACGAGATGGCGCCCTGGAACGACAGGCTCCAGGTGCTGGAAGTGATCGGCGTCGCCGACGAGGCCCCCGACGTAAAGACCTTCACCTTCCGCTCCGACAACCAGACCTGGTTCCGCTACAAGCCTGGCCAGTTCGTGACGTTGGAGCTGCCGACCGCCGAGGGGCCGCTGATGCGCACCTACACGCTGTCGTCCTCGCCGTCTCGGCCGTTCTCGATCGCGGTGACGGTGAAGGCACAAGCGGGCAGCATCGGCACACGCTGGATGTTCGATCATCTGGCGCCCGGCACCCATGTCAAGGCCTATGGGCCGGCCGGCGACTTCTCGCTGCACAGCCACCCGGCGGCCAAATATTTGTTTATTTCGGCCGGCTCCGGCGTGACGCCGATGATGTCGATGCTGCGCTGGCTCAACGACTGCGCGCCATGGACCGATGTCGGCTTCGTCAACTGTGCGCGTCGCCCGGAAGAGATCATTTTCCGCAAGGAGCTCGAACTGCTCGGCAGCCGCATGCCCGGCCTGTCGCTCGGCTTCATGATCGAGGAGCGGTCGAGCCGCGAGGGCTGGTTCGGCCATATGGGCCGCATCGACGCGATCCGGCTGCCATTGCTGGCACCTGATTTCCGCGAGCGCGAAATCTTCTGCTGCGGCCCCGATCCCTTCATGCGCGCCGTGCGCGGCATGCTGGAAGCGGCCGGCTTCGACATGACGAAATACCATCAGGAGAGCTTTGCGGCGCCCGTCGTGGAGGAGATCCCGGCGACGTTCGCTGCGCAGGCGCGGGACGGCGCCGCGGTTCCCGTCGAAGCCGCCACCCCGATCCGCTTCTGGCTTTCGGATGTCGATGCCGAATGCGTCGCCGGCCAGACCGTGCTGCAGACGGCGCGGGCTTCGGGCGTGCGTATCCCCGCCGCCTGCGAGTTCGGCCTGTGCGGAACCTGCAAGGTGAAGAAGGTCGCGGGCACCGTCGAGATGAGCCACAATGGCGGTATCCTCGATCATGAGATCGACGACGGTTTTATCCTCGCCTGCTGTTCCAAGCCGCTTTCGGCGCTCGAAATCGAGGCGTGATCCACTCAGAGCCAGACTGCTCCCCAAAAATGGTCGACGCCGCGCCGACGCCCGTTGACTTGCCAAGCAAGAACCGAGTGTTTACAGGCGTTGTTGGGGAGCGACCACGCCGACCGGTGATTGGTCGCGCAAGCTGCGGGGACCAAGAACGATGCGCCATGCCGATGTCTACACAATCGCGAGCAAGGACGTTGTCTTTGAGTCCTTCGACGGCGAGGCCGTGGTGCTCGATCTTTCGAGCGGGAAATATTTTGGTTTTTCCGATTCAGGCAGCAGGATCTGGCAGGCGCTCTCGTCCGGCGTCGATGCCCAGGCCCTGATCGGGCTGACCGCCGGCGCCTCGATAATAGGCCCGGCTGAACTCGACGGCTTCGTATCGCAATTGGTCGAACTGCGGCTCCTGACGCGTTCCGACGCGCCGGCGCGGCCGCTGCCGGGCGACCTGCTTGCCGAGCTTGCGGCCACGAGCGAGCCGCTCAACGTGAGTGTCCACGACGACCTCGCCGACCTCATCATCGTGGATCCCATCCATGAAGTCGAGGAACCGCTGGGCTGGCCGGCGGTCAAGCAGGCATCCTGACGGGCAGTCGCATCCGCGATAGAGGGGCGCTGGATCTGGCCATGTCGCGCGTTACCCTCGAAACCTTGCCGGACTACGCCCGGTATCTCATCGCCGCCGCCGAAGGCGCGTCCGCGTCCTATCCGGTCACGCGAACGATCCGCCTGCCCTGGCTGGAACTGACCGCGCATCTCGGTCCCGGTGTGCTGGCGGACGCGCTCGGCCATGCTTTTGTCGAGACCAGGGGTGATCAACCGGAAAGCTCCAGCTGCAGCATTTTTGTTGCTCACCCGGGCATCCACGGCATCCCTGGGCCGGCACGATGGGGCGACGCGCATTTCACCGAACACGGCTTTGCCAAGCGCCTCGCCGAGGCCGGGTTGCGCGGCCACCATTTCCACGATCTCGATTTCTGGCAGTTCTACGATCCGCAACGTCGCGTTGGCGTGCAACTGATGGCCTCGGCCGACGCCTTTCCGCCCTGGGAACCTGGCGCGCCGCTGCGCGCCTTCCTGCACTGGGAATATGCGGCACGCGGCATGCGGCTTGCCCATGCTGGCACGCTTGGCACCAACGGCAAGGGCGTTCTGCTTGCCGGCGCGGGTGGCGCCGGAAAATCCGGGACCGTCGCTGCCGGCCTCCTCAACGGGCTGGACAGCGTCGGCGACGACTATGTGCTGATCGACCTCTCCAACGGCGTTACGGCCCGCCCGCTGTTTTCGACCCTGAAGCAAGACCCCCAAGGGTTTGCGCGGCTCGGGCTGAAGCGCCGGCTGGCCGACGGTCCGCTCAACTGGCAGGGCAAGCACGCCTTTCACATTGGCGACATCGCGCCTCGGCCGGTGCCCGCAACGCTGGACATCGTTGCGCTGGTGGTGCCACATATCAGCGGTGGCGAGGCGAGCTCGATCATGCCAATGTCGCGCAAGGATGCCATGATTGCATTGGCGCCGTCCGGGATAGCACAGATGCCGGGCGAGCGGGAAAGCGGCTTTCGCTTCTTCAGCGATCTCACCCGCCTGCTGCCGTGCTACCGTCTGTCGCTGGGGACGCAGCCGCAGGAGATCGCCGGCACGGTCGCGGATTTCTTCGCGCGGGGCGCTTCGTGAAACTGAGCGTGATCATGCCCGTCTACAATCGCGAGCGCTATGTCGTTTCGGCATTGCGCTCGCTGGTGCGGCAGCGCGACGACCTCGACCTCGACATCATCGTCATCGATGACGGCTCGACCGACGGTTCGGCGCAGGCCGTACGCTCGATGATGCGCAAGACGCCCTGCATCCGCCTGTTCCAGCAGGCCAATATGGGCGTCGCCAGGGCGCGCAACGCCGGGCTGCGGCACCTGCCGCCGGACGCCGGGTTCGTGTCGTTCCTGGATTCGGACGATATCTCGCTGGCGGGACGCTTCAAGCGGGATCTTGCGTGCTTCACGGCCGACCCCCGCCTCGAATTGACCTATTCGCTGATGACGCTGGCCGACCGGATTGATGACGAGAGACTTGAGCCGGCGGCCGACAGCCGTACCATGACGCTTCGGGGAATTTCGCTGAGCACCGCCGTGTTCCGCAGGGCACTTGTCGACCGGACGGGCCAGTTCGACGAGGATTTCGAACAAGCAGAGGACACCGACTACCTGCTGCGTGTTTTCGAAATGGATCCGAACTACGAATTGCTGGATGCCGTCGCGATCTACTACCGGCGCCACGCTGGCAACGTCACCAAGGAACAGAGCGGCAGGGTCCGCAACCATTTGCGTGCCATCCACAAGTCGATGCGGCGGCGCAAGGCCGACCCGTCTTTACATGAGGTCCAGGGCATCTTCGAACTGAAGAGCCCGGCAAACTGGCAGATGCTGTGATGCCGGACACCATCGGTTCGGATCAGCCAAGCCCGGAACAGTCGTGGAGCCATCAATGAGGCTGAGCGTGATCATGCCCGTCTACAACCGCGAGGCCTTTGTCGGCGCGGCCCTGCGCTCGCTGTTGAGACAACGCAATGCAGCCGATCTCGACATCATCGTCATCGATGATGGCTCGACAGACGGATCTGCCGAAGTCGTGCGCTCGGTGATGGATGAAAACCCCTGCATCCGCCTGTTCCAGCAGCCCAACCTGGGTGTGACCCGGACGCGCAATACCGGACTCGGGCTGCTCGAGCCGGACACGGACCTGGTGTCCTTTCTCGATTCGGACGACATTTCCCCCGCGGGACGCTTCGAGGCCGATATCGAACTCTTCCGGAACGATCCGGACCTGGACCTCACCTATTCAAAAATGATGCTTGTCGACGAGATCGACGACGAGCGTCTGGAGCCGGCCACCAACAGCAACAGCATCACGGTTCGGGGCATCCATCTGTCGGCGGCGATCTTTTCGCGCCGGCTTGTCGAACGTATCGGTGGTTTCGACGAAGCCTTCCATCAGGCGGAGGACACCGACTACCTGCTGCGCACCTTTGAAAGCGGGCCAAGATATGCGATGCCGGAGACAGTGGCCCTCTACTACAGACGCCATCCCGGCAACATGACCCGACAGACCGACGTCCAGTCCCGTGAATTCATGCGCGCTATCTACAAATCGATGAACCGCCGCAAGGCAGATCCGTCCCGGCGTCGAATCGAGGGCATCTTCGATCTCAGGCCTCTCGCTGACTGGCATTTCATGTGATGAGCGGATACGGCGTCGTCATCCCAGCCTTCAATGCAGCCGGCACCATCGCTGAAACCCTGCGATCGGTCGTGGCCCAGTCGGTCAAGCCCGAGACCATCATCGTCGTCGACGACGGCTCGACCGACGACACGGTCGCGGTGATCAAGGCGATGAACCTGCCGGTCAAGCTGTTGCACCAGGACAATGCCGGGCCCGGCAGCGCCACGACCCGGGGCATTGCGGCGCTGTCGACGCCACTCATCGCGACGCTCGATGCGGACGATCTGTGGCTGCCGGACAAGATCGAAAGGCAACTCGCGCATCTCGAGGGATCTCCCGCGACATCCGGGGTTTTCTGTCATTGGCGTAATTTCCGCAACGACCAGCCCGACGCGCCCGAGGCCGCGGCCCTGCCTGGCTGGTCGCGGACCACCATGATGATCCGACGCGCGGTGGCCCAGACCGTCGGACCAATCGTCGATCCGCCGGGCGGCCGTGGCGAAATGATCGACTGGATCGCCCGCGCGCGTGAAGCCGGTTTCGTCCTCGATATGCTGGACGAGGCGCTGGCGCTGCGCCGCATCAGGCCCGGCAGTCTCTCCTATGGGCGCGATCCGGCACGCGACCGCGGCTATCTCCAGGTGGCAAGGCTCGCCATGCAGCGGCGGGCCCAGAACAAGGCTCGCCCCCGTTGAAGGCCAAGGCAGTTCGCCGCATCGGCCGCCGCTTTCCGGACTATGGCTGGTCCTGGCCGACCGGTGGGCTCGACCAGCTGCTCAAGGCGGCGCTTCTTTCCGACGAGGACGCCGCCGCTGCCTGCGCAGCGCGCTGGCTGGACGAGAACGACATCGACCTTGTCGCCTTCCGGGAGCACCGGCTGCTTGCTGCCATCTCCGACAGGTTCGGCAGGAAGCTCGCCGGCCATTCCGCTTATCCGCGCCTCGTAGGCCTGCAGAAGATGCTGTGGACCAAGTCGCGCATGGCCATGCGCGAGGCCGAACCGGCGCTCCAGGCGATGGCTGATGCCGGATGCATGGTGATGCTGATCAAGGGCGCCAGCCGCATCGCCTTGAACGCGTCGGCGCAGCGTGGCCGCGTGGCGCACGACATCGACATATTGGTACGGCCGCAGGACATGCAGACGGCCTTCGACGTGCTGCGCGACCGCGACTGGCAGATCGCCTCGGGTGTTAGCCCGCAATATCTGCGGACAAGACTGGCGTCGCTGCGTTCTATGAATTTCTTCAAGGGCAGTTTCGGCGACATCGACCTGCACCAGCTCGCCTATGATGGTTCGCAGCAAAGCAACGAAGACGACCTTGCTATCTGGCGCAGGGCCGCGGCCGGCGTGTTCAGCGGCGTCAGCGTGCTGGTGCCGTCGCCTGCCGACCGCATCGCGCTGGCCATCGCGCATGGCGGGCTTGATGCCCACACGCACAGCGACTGGCTGGTCGATTGCGCCGTGGCTATCCGAGACGGCAATGTCGACTGGGACGTGTTCCTCGATATTGTCACCGGGCGCGGCCTTGCCGTTGCCGCCGCGGTGGCGCTCTCCTACCTTGCGCTGGGTATCGGCGTGGCGGTGCCGGATGAGGTGCTGGCGCGCGTGCTGGAGATGGCCGACCGCGCTGGCCTTTCGCGCTGGTCAGCCGTGCTGCAGGCCAAGCCGCGAACTGATTTCGGCAGGCTGGTCTGGCTGTCGCGTGGCCTTGCCAAGCAATTGCGGCTGCAGCGAAAGAGCGGCCGGTTGCAACAGGAGCCGCCGGCCAAGGCCTGGCGCGGCAGGTCGGCTGGGCGCAGGCCACCAGACGCGGCGTCGCCATTGGTGTTTTCACAGGCCATCCCCTGTCCGCGAACGACGGGGGACATGATGCTCGACATCGCCGTCAGAATCAGTGTCCCACCGGTCCGGCGCCGCATTGAAATGGAGATCAATGCCGGTGACGACCATGTTGCTCGCCTGCGTGCCATGGTCATCAGCCGATCCGGCAAGGAAAGGGTGCTGCATTTTCGCGGCAAGGTGAGGCTGGACGGCTCAGGACAGGCCTTGACGCTGGAGGCGCGGCCGTCGCGGCAGTTTCGCGAATGGAATGACGCGGCCGCCGTCGCCGTCTATGGCGCACTGCCTTTCCAATTGCTGTCGGCAGAATTCTCGCCGGTTGGCTGAGACCGGCGGGGACGAGACGCACGCGTCGAAAACGACAGGCGCAACCTCCCAGGCGACCCTCGTTCAGACCCCGTAGCGTTCGGTGCGAATGATTTCCGCCGCCACGCCGGCGTCGATCAGCGCCTGGGCGGCAGCCGAAACGAAGGCGTTGGAGCCGCAGACGAAAGCGATCCTCGGCGGCTCGGGCAGCCGGGCCATGGCTTGCACCATCATCGCGACGTCCACCCGTCGCGAATAGTCGGCTGGCCGGCGCGCGGCTTCGCGCGTCAGGGTCAGCACCAGGCCGAAGCCATCCTCGCGGTCGTCGAGGCCGATCAGCTCGTCACGAAAGATCACTTCGTCCCAGACCCGCGCCGAAAAGACCAGGACGACGGGCACCGTCGATTTTCGGGCGGCGCGATGGCGAACCATCGACATCAACGGCACGACGCCCGAGCCGCCGCCGACCAGCAGAAGCGGCCCACCGTCGTCATTGGGCCAGACGAAATGCCCGCCCAGCGGCCCACGCAGTTCGACCTCGTCGCCAACTGCGGCCACCTCATGGAAGAAGGGCGAGACCTCGCCATCATCGAGTTTCTCGATCGCCAGCTCGATCGTCCCGTCCGTCCTGGGCGCGGAGGCGATGGAATAGGAGCGGCGCGCCTGATAACCATCCGGCGCCGTCAGCCTGACATCGACATGCTGCCCGGCTCGATAGGCGAAGGGCCGCGACAGCCGGAAGAAGAAGCTGGTGACACGCGGCGTGCGCTTTTCGATGCGGACGATCCCGGCTGTCTGCCAGGGCGACTGGACCGCCAGCGCTTCGCTCATGGGTCGTCCGTATAGCGCTGTTCGCGCCAGGGGTCGCCATAGATGTGATAGCCGCGCAATTCCCAGAAGCCGGGCTCGTCACGCGTCGTGAACTGCAAGCCGTTCAACCATTTGGCCGACTTCCAGAAATAGAGATGCGGAACGAGCAGCCGCGCCGGACCGCCATGGTCCGGGGCGATCGGCTTGCCCTCGTAAAGCAGCGCCACCATCGCCTTGCCAGCGGTCAGGTCCTTTACCGGCACATTGGTAGTGTAGCCGTCGAACGCATGTGCCAGCGTGAAATCGGTCGGCGGCTCCAAGCCGGCATCGGCAAGGATATCGTCGACCAGCACGCCCTGCCACGGCGTGTCGAACTTGGTCCACGCGGTCACGCAATGGATGTCTCTCGTCATCTTGGTCAAAGGCAGCGCGTTGAACTCGGCCCAATTCCATTTCCTGATCGGCCGCGGCCCATGCTTCAGCGTGAACGACCAGTCCTCGGTGCGCACGCGCGGCGTCGGACCAGCCGACAGGACCGGAAATCCCTGCTCGAGATATTGCCCGGGCGGGATGCGCGCATCGCCGTCGGTCGGTGGGCGCCGCCCAGAAAGAAAACCTCGGGTGACCATTGCGGCAATCCCTCTGTGTCAGGCCATCTGTCAGCCCTGCACAATGTTCTCGAAGATACCGTGGCGGGCAACCGAAATCTTGACGCACGGGCGGAGGGTTCGTCGTTGGTCCGACGAGCCCTGCCGTTCCCGCGCCCAGTTCAGCGCCCCATGTCAGCCATTGGCAAACGGCACCGCGACATAAATCTGGCCACCGTCGCGCTCCACCAGCAACAGCACCGATTTCCTGCCGGACTTGCCGGCCTGGGCAATCGCCTGGGTGACCTGCCTGGCGTTCTTCACCGGCACCTGATTGACGGCAACGATGACGTCGCCGGGCTCGATACCCGACGCCGCGGCCGCCTTGTCGGGACTGACGCTGGCAACAACCGCGCCGTGCTGGTTGTCGGAGAGGTTCAGCTGCTGGCGAATGTCGGGCGTGATGTCCATCAGGCCGAGGCCGATCGCGGGAGCCCGATTGCCTTGCCCGGGCGCACCGGAGCCGTCGGTCACCGACGCGGTCTTCACATCATCGCTGTTTTGGCCGACATCGACGGAGATCCGCACCGCCTTGCCCTTGCGCCAGACGTCGAGTGGCTCCCCGGCGCCGGGTGCGACGTCGGCGACGGCCCGCGACAGGTCCTTGGGATCCTTGACGTCCTGCCCGGCAAAGCCGGTGATGACGTCGCCGGTCTCGACGCCGGCCCTGGCGGCCGGCGAGCCGTCATTGACCTGCGAAACCAGTGCCCCGCCAGGATGGTCGAGGCCGACGGCGCTCGCCACATCCGGGGTAACCGGCTGGATTTCGACACCGAGATAGCCGTACTGGATCGACCCGCCCTTCTCCAGCTTGGCAACCACCTTCTGGGCCTGGTCGGATGGAATGGCGAAGCCGACGCCGACACTGCCGCCATTGGGCGAATAGATCGCCGCGTTGATGCCGACGACATTGCCGTTCACATCCACCAGCGGGCCGCCGGAATTGCCATGGTTGATCGGAGCGTCGATCTGGATGAAATCATCAAACGGTCCGCTGTGCAGATCGCGGCCGCGTGCCGAAACGATGCCTGCGGTCACCGTTGTGCCGATGCCGAACGGATTGCCGATGGCCAGCACCTGGTCGCCGGTCATCAACTTGTCGGAGTCACCCCATTTGACCGTCGGCAACGGCTTGCCGGCCTTGATCTTCAGCACGGCGAGATCATTCTTGGCGTCGCTGCCGACGAGCTTGGCGGGAAGTTCAGTGCCGTCGTCGAGCGTCACCTTGATCGAAGAGGCGCCATCGACGACGTGATTGTTGGTGACGATGGTGCCGTCGGCGGCGACGATGAAGCCGGAGCCGAGCGCCTCCGCGCGTGGCGCCTGCTGCTGCGGCGGTGTGCGTGGGGCCGGCATGCCCTGGTCACCGAAGAACTGGCGGAAATAGTCGTCGAACGGCGAGTTGCCGAGAGGTGTGCTGTCATCGCCACTTGCCGGCGATGCTTTCATGACGGTGGTAATCGTCACCACCGCCGGCTTGTCGGCTGCCACGATGGGAGCGAACGAGCCGTTGGGCGCGGTAATGCCGGCGACGGGTGTCTGGGTTGTCGGAACGGTGTTGCCCGCACTTTGGGCGAAAGACACGACGAAGGGGGATATGATCAGCGCAGCGCCCAGCAAGGCCGCGACGCGATGCCTGCGAAGGATATCTGACATGGTCGTTTGTCCGGGCGAGAGTTGATCCAGCGCCGTGGCCTCTTCCCCATGCGGGGAAACCCGGTCATCCGGCGTGTCGAGGGTCGCATTGCCCGTCTCGCCTAGCATGGCAGCCGACCGGATCGACAACCCTGCATCTAGGACGCTGATTGGCCCGATTTAGGGTTTTCGGGCGACCTTACGAAGATTTAATCTCCAGCAAGCGGCCTGTCACAAAGTCGTCAAGCGACAGGTCAGGCCCGACTTTTCGGCCCCGCGAGGCATCAGATCCCGCCGGTTCGCTGCAGATAGGCCGTGGCAATCTCACGCATGCGCTTGCCATCGAAGCTTGGTCCGTGACCGCCATGGCCGATGCGGATCGGCAGGTCGAGCAGGCGCTGCATCGTGTGGCGATAGGCAGTGCGGTCGGAATCCGGCAGGTCGTCGATCAGCCTGTCGTCGTAGATGGCGTCGCCGCTGAAGAACAGACCGTCGGCCTCGTCGTACAGCGCGATCGAATCCGGCGAATGCCCGGGCAGGTGCAGCACGCGGAACTGGCGGTCGCCGAGGTCGACCACGTCGCCCTCGTCAAGGGTCCGCGTCAAGGGCGCGGACGGAATCTTGTAATCGGCGGCTCTCCAACCCGCTGCCGGCAGTTTCGAAACGGCACCTTCGAGATCGTGGAACATGTAGGCGTAGGTCGCAGCCTCATCCATGCTCTCGAACTGCGCCGCACTCATCCTTGGCCCGGCCCGCCACGGGAATTCGTGCAGCGAGCCTACATGGTCGAGATGGATGTGCGTGGCGACGACCAGAAGCGGCTTGCCCTGCTGCGTCTCGATCTCCGGCGTCAGCGGGCAGATGCCCATGCCGGTATCGACCAGAAGGTCGGCGTCGCGGCCGCGCAGGTGCCAGATGTTGGCGCGTACATAGGCATGCACGAACGGCTCGGTCAGCATCGTCGTCTTGTCGTCGACGATGCTCTTGCTGAACCAGTCGGGGTCTGAGCCCAGCATCAGACGAACGGCTTCCCGATCTTGTATTTTTCCGGCACCAGCCGCTTGAGGTAGGCCATGCCTGCCTCGGACAGCTGATTGACATCGGGCTGCATGAAATCGTCCGGCATGTGGCGGGTCTTGCCGGCAACGTTCTTCAACGGCACCTTCTTCAGCACCGTTTTGCTGCCGTCATATTGCAGCGCCACCGAGCCGCCGCCCTGTTCGGCGACGGTGACGGCGAAAGCGCCGGCGTCGAAGGCTTCCTGCGCGTCGACCGCGCTGATGGCGCCGACATAGCCACGCGGCATATAGCCGAGCGCGTCGACGCGGGCCCGCTTGCCCGGCAGGCCCTCGGCCAGCGCGCGCTCGAGCGCCGCCGGCAGGTCGCTGCCCGACAGCTTGACGTTGCCATGCGCGTCGCGTTCCAGCTTGTCCGGCGGCACCAGGCTTTCGACCAGCGCCTTGCCGTCGGCCGTGCTGACACCTTCCGACACGGCGACGATGCAGCGCTTGTGGCGGTCGAGCGCGGCGCGCACGTCGTCGATGAAGCCGGCGGCCGAGAACGGACGCTCGGGCACATAGACAAGATGCGGCCCGCTGTCCTGGTCGAGTTGCCAGGCCGCGGCCGCCGCGGTGAGGAAGCCGGCATGCCGGCCCATGACGATGCCGACATAGATGCCGGGCAGAGCGCGAAAATCGAGATCGACGGACAGGAAGGCGCCAGCGACAAACTCGGCCGCCGAAATGAAGCCCGGCGTGTGGTCGTTCTCCTCGAGATCATTGTCGATGGTTTTCGGCGCATGGACAAAGGCGATCTTGCCGCCGGCGGCATCGGTCAGGATTTGCTGCGTGCCCGACGTGTCGTTGCCGCCGATATAGATGAAGGCGTCCGCACCGGCCTTCTTCAATCCGTTGAGGATGACGTCGCAATAGGCCGCGTCCGGCTTGTCGCGCGTCGAGCCAAGGGCGGCACTGGGGGTGCCGGCAATCAGCCGCAACCGGTCCTCGGGAATGGCGGAGAGGTCGACATAATTGCCGTCACGGATGCCGCGCACACCGTGGATCGAGCCCAGGACCTTGGCGCCGGGATGCCGCTTGCGGATCTCCAGCGTCGCCCCGACAACGGTCTGGTTGATGACGGCGGTCGGACCGCCGCCCTGCGCGATAACAAAAGTTCCGGCCATTCCTGACGTCTCCCGAGCGGTGAATGCGCAGGCACATTCGCCTGTCTTTCGCTATCGCGCAACGGGAGAACCAGAGCATGGTCCCGAAAAGCCTGCCCTCGGGCCCGACCCGAGGCTGGCAACCGGCTTTCACGAGAGATCGGGCTCAAACAGAGAGACGAGGCGGCCGCGCGGGCGGCCGGCAGGATCAGACGACAACGACCGGGTTTTTCTTGGAGACACGGCTGTAGAGATCGATGATGTCCTGGTTGATCAGGCGCACGCAGCCCGACGACATGGCCTGGCCGATGCTCCACCACTCGGGCGAGCCGTGGATGCGGTAGCCGGTGTCCTTGCCGTCCTGATAGATGTAGAGGGCACGGGCGCCAAGCGGGTTGGTGAGGCCACCGGGTTGCCCGGCCTGCCACTTCACCAGTTCCGGCTTGCGGGCGATCATTTCCGGCGGTGGCGTCCAGGTCGGCCACTCCCTGCCGTACTGGATGTTGGCGCGACCGGACCAGCGGAAGCCGTCCTTGCCGATGCCGACGCCGTAGCGGATGGCGTCGCCACCTGGCTGGACGAGATAGAGCAAGCGCTCCTGCAGATGGACGACGATGGTGCCGGGCGCTTCGCCCGTCGTGTCGACGACGATCTGCCGGCGAAATTCCGGCTTGACCTTGAGATAAGGCACTTCCGGCAGGTTAAAGCCGCCATCCGTCATGGAAGCGTACATCACGTCCGGGCTGGTGACATTCTTGTCGACACTGATGCTTGGCCGGATCGGTCGCACCGAGCCGGTGGTGACATCATCCAGTTCCAGCATCGGCAGGCCGCCGCCCGAGGTCGAGCAGCCGGCAGCGCTGAGCAAAACCAGCGCCCCTGCCCCAGACAGAACAGCACGGCGGGAAAGGTGATGATCGGTTTCGATTGCGTCGCCGTTTCGCGGCGGCGTCAGACCTAGCGGCAACTCACGCATATACCCAAACCCTACGCTGTCGGCGGGAAGCACGATCCGGCCGGATAGCAGGCATTTTCGTCATTCATGGTTGATAAAGCGTGAAGACCTTGCATCGCCTGCGTTTGCGCATGGCCTGGTAGTCTTTGGCCATCTCATCCGGCAGTTCATCCGGGGGCTACCGCACAAAAAGACCTCGGCTGGGTCATATTCCCGGCGCTCGCCTTTCCCACCCTCAGGCGATCAGCGAGGGGTATCCATGTGCAAGACCTTAAACCGACATCAAGCTTTTTGCCGCTGCCATTGCCGCGGCCGCGATGGTTCTTGGTGCCAATGTCAGCCTGGCCGATATTGCGGGCACGCTGAGCGGCGCGAACTGACGCCGATCTGCCGCTCGAAAAATTGATGTCGTAGCAATTCCAGGAAAAGTGCATCGCGGTTTTCCGTCCGGAATTGCGTAAAAACAAAAAACCAACCTCTTTACATTCTCCCAGACACAAGGATTTATCCTCTTCCTTGAGCTCAAGGGAGACGAGCATGTCCTTCGAAAACTGGGCCGCCTTTGCCGCCGCGTCGACGATCCTCCTTGTCATTCCGGGCCCGACCATCCTGCTGGTCGTGTCCTATGCGCTGGGCCAGGGCTGGCGCACCGCATTGCCGATGGCGGCCGGCGTGGCACTGGGCGACTTCACCGCGATGACGCTGTCGATGCTGGGCATCGGCGCGCTGCTGGCGGCCTCGGCGACCGTCTTCACGATCCTGAAGCTGATCGGCGCCGGCTATCTGATCTATCTCGGCGTGAAACTGTTCCGGGCCGGCGGCGCACTGAAAGCAGAACCGCGCACCGACGTTGTGTCCTCGGCCAGGATGATGGCGCATGCCTGGCTGGTCACGGCGCTCAACCCGAAAAGCATCACCTTCTTCGTCGCCTTCCTGCCGCAGTTCCTCGACCGGCACGCCTATTTCTGGACACAGATGCTGATCTTCGAGACGACCTTCCTGGCACTCGCCTTCGCCAATGCCTTCGGCTATGCGCTGATCGCGGCGAGGGCGCGCAATGTCGTGCGCAACCCCAAGGCGATCCGCATCTTCAACCGCACCGGCGGCACGCTGCTGGTCGGCGCCGGCATCGCCACGGTGGCGATGCGTTCAGGCAATTGAGGCAGAGCAAATTCAGAACGTTACAGCACCGCGAGCCCTGAAGGACGCGCGGTGCTGCGGGTTCACATGCCTCACCATTTGACGCTCAAACCGAGATTGCCCTCGAGAATGCGGCGCTTGTCGCCGCCGAGATTGGTGGTGTAGTCGCCGGTGGCGAAGATGCTGACCTTGTCGGTTACCTTGGCGACGACACCGCCGCCGAACTCCAACGAGGTCGACCTGCCTTCGGTCGAGATGTCCGTCGTGTCGAAGCTGACACGCTCGGTGCCGCCGAAATCGTGCCAGATGTTGGCCTTCAGGTAAGGCTGCAGCGCCATGCCGTTGATCGTGGTCTCGCCCTGCAGCCGCGCCCCCAGCCGGCCGGTGACACTGTCGTGGGAATCGAAGGAAACCGACGAGAAGCGGTCCGAGGTATCGTCGAGCGACAGATGGTGCCAGACCAGTTGCGCCTGCGGTTCGAGTGTCCAGGCTTGCGATAGGCTAATGGGATAGCCGCTCTCAAGCGAAGCGGTGATGCCGGTTCCACCGATGTCGATGCCGATGTCGCGCGACGACGTGGCGTTGCCGCAGAAGAAGGTGGCCATGACCACGCCGTCTAGGTACCAGCCGCCCTGGCCGATACGGGTCCAGTAGCCGCCAACGCTGGTGCCGCTCAAGTCGATACCACCGACGGACAGATTGTCCTGCCCCAGCGCCTGGCCGCGCACGTCGCCATTCATGCTGGCATAGGCGATGAACAGGCCGGCGCGATCGACCGAACCGGAGCTAGTTTCCCGGCCGAACACGTCGAAGCCGCCCTGGAAGCCGAACAGAGTGCCGTCGAAGGACGGCGACACCGTTCCCGACCAGGCCATCTTGGTGTCCTGGCCGAAGATGCGGCCCCAGACCGGTGACAATTCCGTGTTCGACAACAGGCTCTGCTCACCGCGCCGTTCATGGAAGGTGCCGAGCGTCGTCATCACCAGATGTTCGGCCACTGGCGGCAAGGCCGAGTAGACCGGTACCTCGATACGATAGAGCAGGATTTCCTCACCCGCGGCCGGTGTCGGCAGGTCGGGCACCACCGTCGGCACCACCGGTGGCGGCGGTGGCGGATCCGCGGCCGGTGCCGGCGGCGGCGGAGGCGGCGGCTCGGGCTCCGGGTCGCTGGCTTGCACCGGCGGTGTCGGGTCGACCGGCGGGTTGTTGATGTCGCCCTCGGTTGGCGGCGGCGTCGGCGGCAGCTCGGATGGCGGCGGGGGCGGCGGCTCGACCGCGGGCGGCACCGGTTCCGGCTGCGGGGCGGGCTCCAGCGGCGCCGGCGCCGCCGCCGGCGACGTCGGCGTTATCAGCGTCGAGCGCAGATACCAGTTCTCCCCGCTGCCGGGGCTGACGCCGCCCTTGAACAGATAATATTCGAAGGCGCCTGCCGCGACCGGCGCGTCGAGAGCAAAGGCGTTGGCGCTGGATGTGGCACCGTTGATCGCCTGGATGACCATGATGCCGTCCGCCGTGGTCTCGGCGCCTGCGCCGCCGACATTGACCACCCCGATGCCGGTCGAGCCGGAGGCCGTTCCCCCCGACAGGACCAGCCTGTCGGAAGCGGACGAATCATCGCCAAGTTCGGTCTGGATGAGC
Organism: Mesorhizobium sp. RCAM 05099; assembly: GCF_059683685.1. Classification (NCBI taxonomy): domain Bacteria; kingdom Pseudomonadati; phylum Pseudomonadota; class Alphaproteobacteria; order Hyphomicrobiales; family Phyllobacteriaceae; genus Mesorhizobium; species Mesorhizobium sp. RCAM 05099. The sequence continues at coordinate 429,342 of NZ_CM185035.1, read as the reverse complement.
AGCAGGCCGCCGAGCCCGGTATAGTTTCCGGAAATCGTCAGCCGGTCGCTGGCGCCGGTGCCGCCATTGGTCAGATCGATGCGCCCGGCATTGGTGACCTGCGCCAGCTGGCCCGCCGTAAAGGCCAGGATCGAGGCATTGAAGCCGCCGCCGTAGAGCGTGCTCGCCTGATCGACACTGAGCGATCCGGTGCCCGTGCCGCTGTCGCCGAGCACGAGGTTGCCATCCAACATCAGTTGGGTGTCGTTGGTGGCGTTGATCGTCTCCCAGTTCTGGACCCTGGCGATCCCCTCCAGCTTGACGTTGTCGAAGGTCAGCGTGTCGGCGCCAAGGCCGCCGTTAAGCGCGTCGACTGCGCCGAGATTGGCATTGGTGAGGTTGCTGAGCTTGGCGGTATCGTTATCACCGCCGAGGTCGACGGCGCCGTATATGATGCCGCCGCCGTTCCAGACGAAATTGTCGGCGCCAAAGCTCATCAGCACGTCGCCGCCGACCGTGCCGCCGGTAATCGTCACGCTGTCGTTGCCGCCGCTGACGCTGATGTTGCCGCCGATCGTGCCGCCCGAAAGGATGATCGTGTCCTCGTCAAAGCCGGTAACGAGGTTGCGGTCGATGGTGCCGGCGGACATGTTGAAATAGTTCTTGTCGAGCTTCATGTTGACGCGGCCGATGCGGCCACCGGTCATCACGGCGCGATCGCCATCATCGAAGAAATCGACGATGCGACCGCCCGTCATGGTGAACGTATCCAGGCCGTCGCCCTGGTTGAGCGAACCGATCTGACCACCGCTCATGTTGAAGTCGTCGATGCCGGCGCCCTGCTGGACATTGCCCGCGACAGTGCCGGCGCCGATAGTGAAGAAGTCCGTGCCGCCGCCCTGATCGACAGTGCCGGTGATGGTGCCGGACTGCATGTTGATGCGATCGGTGCCGACGCCGAAGGTGACATTGCCGCTCACCTGCCCGGTGCCGCCAGCGGGAAAATTCAGCGTGTTGTCGCCGCCTGTATCGGTGAGGTTGCCGCCTGAATCGCCACTATCGCAAGTGAAGGTGTCATTTCCAGGAGACGGAACCAGCACGCATGCCGCGAAGGCCGCGGAATTGGGCAGCAACGCAAGTGCTGTAGTTGCAAGAAAACTAATAAACCACGGATGGATTTGACGCGGCCTTTGCCGCAACAAAGCAATCATTTCACCCGTCTCTTCCGAACGGCTGCTCGGAAGCTCTATTTCAAAGAGCCACATCGCGTCCCCTCTCAGATCGCGATTTTCAAGCCCCTTACCCGCGCCGCAATGAAGCCACAATCTGTCCGATTTTACAAAGCCTAATCTGCACCCCATGGTTGATGAACTACGAAAACTACTGGACTAGACCAGCGCAACACACACTTGGCGCGTTCGTGGCCCATGCTTTAAGATCGCTTTGGACCCAAGGGTTCGAAGGGTCGATCACAGGCTGGTCAGGGGACATCGCATGGCAATCAGGGATCCATTCGGCCTGACATTTTCGGGCGCGACAGAGACAGGTTTTTCGCCCTACAGCCATGCTGTCCATGAATTGCAGTGCTTCATCGGCGATCCGGTCGCGTCCGTCGATCGTGCCATCGTCGAGGATCCCGGCTTCGTCATGGCGCATGTGTTCAAGGGTTATCTCTTCGGCCTCGCCACCGAGCGAGAGGCGACGGCGGTGGCCAGGGCTTGCCATGCGGCGGCACTGCCGCTTGCCGCGACAACGCGGGAGCAGGCGCATGTCTCGGCCCTTGGCCATCTCGTCAACGGGCGCTGGCATGATGCCGGCAGCATTCTCGAGGACATCGCCATCGAGAATCCGCGCGACGCGCTGGCGCTGCAGGTCGGCCATCAGATCGATTTCTTCACCGGCAATGCCCGCATGTTGCGCGACCGCATCGCCCGTGCCCTGCCGTCCTGGCAGAGCGGCATGCCCGGCTACCACGCCATCCTCGGCATGCAGGCGTTCGGGCTGGAGGAAATGGGTGACTATGCGCGGGCCGAGATGCTTGGCCGCACGGCGGTGGAGATCGAGCCGCGCGACGGCTGGGCCCAGCATGCCGTCGCCCATGTCATGGAAATGCAGAGCCGGCAAAGGGATGGCATTGCGTGGATGCGCGCCAATCCCGAAGCATGGACGAAAGAGAGCTTTCTGCAGGTGCACAATTGGTGGCATCTGGCGCTGTTCCACTACGATCTCGGCGAGATCGACGAAGTTCTGGCCCTCTATGACGGCCCCATCTACAGCGACCGATCGACACTGGCGCTCAACATGGTCGATGCCTCGGCGATCCTGTGGCGGCTCTATCTCGGCGGCATCGATGTCGGCGACCGCTGGGCAGCGATCGCCGCCAACTGGCGCAAGGCCGGCGCCGGCAACTATGCCTTCAACGATGCCCACGCGATGATGGCCTTTGTCGGCGCCGGCCTCGACGCCCGTGCTCAGACCTTGCTCGAGGCGCAGCGCGAGGCCATGCGCGGCAGCGATGACAACGTCACGTTCACCCGGGATGTCGGCCACCCGCTGACACTCGCCATCAAGGCGTTCGGCGACGGCAACTACACCGAGACTGTGCGCCTGATCCGGCCGATCCGGGCGATCGCCCATCGTTTCGGCGGCAGCCACGCGCAACGCGACGTCATCGACCTGACGCTGATCGAGGCGGCCTTGCGGGCCGGTGACGGCGCGCTGGCCGGGGCGCTTGCCGCGGAACGTTCGATGGCTCGACCCGACAGCCCGCTGTCGGCGCTGCTTTCGCGTCGTGCGGCCGATTTGTCGGAGAATTGACCGGAAGCGGATCTTGTCTTAAAAACTGGCCAAGCCAGATTTTTTCGAGATCCGAAAAAATTAATGGCATGGGGAGGAAGACATGTATCTCGGGCTCGATCTCGGTACATCGGGCGTCAAGGCGATGCTCATCGATGCCGGGCAAACCGTCGTCGGCTCCGGCCATGCATCGCTCGATGTGTCGCGGCCGCATCCCGGCTGGTCGGAACAGGATCCCGCCGATTGGCTTCGCGCCTGTGAAGAGGCGATCGCCGCGCTGAGGGCCGCCTACCCGCGACAACTCTCCGCCGTCAAAGGCATCGGCCTTTCCGGTCACATGCATGGCGCGACCCTGCTTGACGCGGCCGACCAGGTGCTTCGCCCTTGCATCCTGTGGAACGATACGCGCAGCCATGCCGAGGCAGCTGCCCTCGACGCCAACCCGCGTTTTCGCGCGTTGACCGGCAACATCGTCTTTCCCGGTTTCACCGCGCCGAAGCTGGCCTGGGTGAAGAACAACGAGCCCGCCATTTTCGCCAAGGTGGCGAAGGTCTTGCTGCCCAAGGATTTCCTGCGGCTCTGGCTTTCGGGCGAGCACATTTCGGAAATGTCGGATTCGGCCGGTACCTCCTGGCTCGATGTCGGCGAACGGCGCTGGTCGGCCGAATTGCTCGCGGCGACATCGCTCGACGAAAGACAGATGCCGTCGCTGGTCGAGGGCACGCAGAAGGCCGGCGCCTTGCGCGCCGAGCTGGCTTCGAAATGGGGCCTGCAGGCCGGCATTCCGATTGCCGGCGGTGCCGGCGACAATGCCGCCTCGGCCTGCGGCATGGGCACGGTCGGCGCCGGCCAGGCCTTCGTCTCGCTCGGCACGTCGGGTGTTTTGTTTGCCGCCAACGCCTCCTACCTGCCCAACCCGGCGAGCGCGGTGCATACCTTCTGTCACGCCCTGCCTGACACCTGGCACCAGATGGGCGTCATCCTGTCGGCGACGGATTCGCTGAACTGGCTGTCGGAGATCACCGGCAAGGGCGCCGGCGAACTGACCGCCGAGCTCGGCGGTACGCTGAAGGCGCCGAGTGGCGTGTCGTTCCTGCCCTATCTGTCTGGCGAGCGCACGCCCTACAATGATTCCGCTGTTCGCGGCGCGTTCAGCGGACTGGCGCATGAATCGAGCCGCGCGGTGCTGACCCAGGCGGTGCTGGAAGGCGTCGCCTTTGCCTTCCGCGACAGCCTCGAAGCGCTGGCCAAGGCCGGCACGACATTGACGCGAGTGACAGCGATCGGTGGCGGCTCGCGCTCACGCTACTGGCTGAAGGCGATCGCCACCGCGCTTCGCCTGCCGGTCGACATTCCCGCCGACGGCGATTTCGGCGCCGCCTTTGGCGCGGCCAGGCTCGGCCTGATCGCGGCGACGGGCGCGGATCCGCTCAGCGTCTGCACGGCGCCCGCGACCGATGCGACGATCGAACCGGACGCTGCGCTCGGCGGGGCCTATGCGGATGCCTACCACCGCTTCCGGGCGCTGTACCCGGCAATCAAGAGTGTCACGGCGTGAGCGGTCTCTCGCCCACGCCGCGGCATCGCGGCTCACTGCGCCGGCACCTTGTCGAGGAAACCCGTAACGCTCTTCAGGCGGCCGTTCTCGATGACGCCGATGTCGGTGCCTTCGATGACGGACGGAGTGCCTTCCGGACCGAGGTTCCACGAGAAGCGGATCTTGTCGGCAAAACCGTCGGGCGTGCCCTTCAGCGAGAAGCGGAAGCCGGCAAAGCGCTGCTGCACGCCGTCGATGAGTGCCGCGACACCCGCATGGCCATCGCCCTGCATCAGCGGATCGCGATAGCTGACGTCTTCGGTGAAGATCGCCTTGAGCAAGGCTGCGCGGCGATCCGCGTCGCTCTCGTTCCAGGCGGTGATGTAGCCTTCGGCGATCTTGCTGAGGTCGGTCATGGTCTGTCTCCTTTGTTGACTGGCTTTGACATGAGCCTTTTCGACCGGCGGAAGAACGAAACCAATTACGCCTGAGGTAATCAAGGCGAACTATTCGAGAGGAAGAAAGCCATGAGCAGCGGATTTTTCGGCGACATCCAGAAGATCAAATACGAGGGTCCGGATTCGACCAATCCGCTCGCCTACCGGTTCTACAATCCGGATGAGGTTGTCGCCGGCAAGCGGCTGGAAGATCATTTGCGCTTTGCCGTCGCCTACTGGCATTCCTTCGCCTGGCCGGGCGGCGATCCGTTCGGCGGCCAGACCTTCGATCGCCCCTGGTTTCCCAAGGCCGGAGGCGTCGACACGATGGAACTGGCCAAGCTCAAGGCCGACGTCGCCTTCGAGATGTTCTCGCTGCTCGGCGCGCCCTATTTCTGCTTCCACGACGCCGACGTGCGGCCCGAGGGCAAGGATTTCTCCGAGAGCGCTGCCCGCCTCGATGAGATCGCCGATTACTTTGCCGGCAAGATGAAGCAGACCGGCGTCAAGCTGCTCTGGGGCACGGCCAACCTGTTCTCCAATCGCCGCTTCATGTCGGGCGCCGCCACCAACCCCGATCCGGACGTCTTTGCCTATGCGGCCGCGACGGTGAAGAGCTGCATCGACGTCACCAAGCGGCTGAAGGGCGAGAACTACGTGCTGTGGGGCGGACGCGAGGGTTATGAGACGCTGCTCAACACCGACCTGGCCCGCGAGCAGGAGCAGGCCGGCCGCTTCCTCAGCCTCGTCGTCGACTACAAGCACAAGATCGGCTTCAAGGGCACGATCCTGATCGAGCCGAAGCCGCAGGAGCCGACCAAGCACCAGTACGATTACGATGTCGCCACGGTCTATGGCTTCCTCAAGCGCTTCGGGCTGGAGAAGGAAGTCAAGCTCAACATTGAGCAGGGCCACGCCATCCTGGCCGGTCACTCCTTCGAGCACGAACTGGCGCTGGCCAATGCGCTCGGCATTTTCGGCTCGATCGACATGAACCGCAACGACTACCAGTCGGGCTGGGATACCGACCAGTTCCCCAACAACGTGCCGGAGATGGCGCTGGCCTACTATCAGGTCCTGCAGGCTGGCGGCTTCAAGACCGGCGGCACCAATTTCGACGCAAAACTGCGCCGCCAGTCCCTCGATCCGCAGGATCTGCTGATCGGCCATATCGGCGGCATGGATTGCTGCGCGCGTGGCCTCAAGGCCGCGGCCCGCATGGTCGAGGACAAGGCGCTGTCGGCTCCGCTGGCAGAGCGCTACGCCGGCTGGAACAGCGCAGAGGGCAAGGCGATGCTGTCCGGCAAGCGGACGCTGGAAGAAATCGCCGAGCGCGTCGTCAAGAAGAAGATCGAGCCGCAGCCGAGGTCGGGTCGCCAGGAACTGCTGGAAAACATCGTCAACCGCTACGTCTGAGAGCGGAAAGCCGTTTCGAACTGTTCGAAGGGCGGCAGGACAACGCTCCTGCCGCCCTGGAACGGGTTTGCGCGAGGCCGTTTCGGACGACAAGGTTTTGCCCTTTGCCGCCCTTCAATGACCTCGCTCCTGCCTTCAAACTGCCGTCACGTATCGCCTATAAGGATGCTTCGTGGCGGAGAGGAAGAAGGAGGCGAACCGATATGCAGAACGAACGTGAAATCGACGCCCTGCTCTCACCGGGCGAGGCCGGATCGATCATCGACCGGCTGATGGCAATGCCGCATCCGAAGGATGCTACGCACCGCTCGAACGAATGGGACCGCGCCGTCGCCAGCCGTTTTGAGACCCATCTTGCCAGACAGATGCGTTCGCAGATCGACGCCGGCGCAGACCGCCAGAACGCTGCCTGATCCTGCCGATTTTGTGCATGTCGTTGCCCCAAAACCGCAATACACTTTTGGGCGACATGCATATCAGCCTCGGCGCAGCCTGACCGGCGCTTCGCCGAAAGCCCGTGAAAATGCCCTTGAAAATGCCGCGGCGGATGAAAATCCAGTCCGCCCGGCTATATCGGCCATCGCCACCCTGGTGTCGACCACCAGCCGTCGCGCCGCCCCCAGGCGCAGCCTGAGATAATAGGCGCCCGGCGTCTCGCCGATCGACTTGCGGAAAATGCTCTCCAGCGTCCGCGCCGTCACACCGGCGCGCTTGGCCACCGCTTCTATGGTCAGCGGCTGGTCGACATGCGCTTCCATCAGCCGGATGGCTTGCGCCAGCCGCGGATCGTAGCCGTCGAGCCGTCCGAGTGAGACGAGCGGCTGCGCATCGGTCGCGGCGCGAGCCTGGTCGTAGATGAAGACGCTGGCGACATCGAGCGCGACGGCCATGCCGAGCCGCGTGCGAATGAGATGCAGCATCAGGTCGAAGGTCGGCGAGGCACCACCCGAGGTGAAGACCGGCCCGTCGATGACATAGCGGTCCGGGCGGACATCGACGCCGGGAAAGGCCGCCGAAAAATCCTCCATGTCTTCCCAGTGGGTGGTGGCGCTGCGCCCTTCCAGCAGGCCGGCGCGCGCCACCAGCCAGGTGCCGGCCTCGACGCCGCCGCAGGCGCGCGCCGCCCGCGCCGCCCGGCGCAGGCCCGACAGCAGAGCTGACGTTGCATAATTCTGGGTGCCGAAACCGGCAACGACGACAAGAACATCGGTTGGCTCGCTCGCATCGAAATGGCCGCTCACCGCCACTGGCAGGCCGCAAGTGGTGACCGGAGCCTCGCCGGTCACCGAGACCAGTTTGAAATCGAACAAGGTCTCGCCGGAAATGCGGTTGGCGGCGCGCAGCGGGTCGACGGCCGACGCGACGCACATGATGGACGAGCCGGAAAACACCAGCAGCGTCACCTTGAGCGGCAAGCGCTCGGCGCGAAAGATTGTCGGCTTTTCGCTTTTGATCATGAGAGCTTCGTAAAACGCAAAACAGTTTCCGGCAAGTCAGTCATTGTTGGTTCGTTCTGGTGCATGTCGTTATCCCAAAACCGGTTTCCCACTTTTGGGCGACATGCATGGCTATCTCGATTGGGAGGATTTCGATGCCGCTCGCGATGAACCGTGAGGTTTTCATTACCTGTGCCGTGACCGGGTCCGGCGGTTCGCAGGATCGCAGCCCGCATGTGCCGCGCTCGCCCAAGCAGATCGCCGATTCGGCCATCGACGCGGCCAAGGCGGGTGCGGCGATCGTCCACTGCCATGTGCGCGATCCCGAAACCGGCAAGCCTCGGCGCGACGTGCATCTCTACCGCGAAGTGACCGAGCGTATCCGCGCGGCAGACGTCGACGTCATCCTGAATCTGACCGCCGGCATGGGCGGCGACATGGTGTTCGGCTCGCCCGAGGCGCCGCTGCCGCTCAACGAAAAAGGCACCGACATGGGCGGCGCCACCAACCGCATGGAACATGTGCGCCAGTGCCTGCCGGAAATCTGCACGCTCGACTGCGGCACCATGAACTTCGCCGAGGCCGACTATGTGATGACCAACACGCCCGGCATGTTGCGCGCCATGGGCGGCATGATGACGGCGCTGGGCGTCAAGCCGGAGATCGAGGCTTTCGACACCGGCCATCTGTGGTTCGCCAAGCAGCTGGTCGAGGAAAAGGTGCTCAAGCCTGACGCTCTAGTGCAGCTCTGCATGGGCGTGCCGTGGGGCGCGCCTGACGACCTCAACACCTTCATGGCCATGGTCAACAATGTGCCGTCGACCTGGAACTGGTCGGCCTTCGCCATCGGCCGCAACCAGATGGCCTATGCCGCCGCGGCGGTGCTGGCCGGCGGTAATGTCCGCGTCGGCCTCGAGGACAATCTCTGGCTCGACAAGGGCGTGCTGGCGACCAACGCGCAGCTGGTCGAGCGCGCCGCCAGCATCGTCACCAATCTGGGCGCCAGGATCCTCGGACCCGAGGAGGTGCGCAAGAAGCTGAACCTGACCAAGCGAGCGCCGGTCACGGCATAAGCTGAACCTGGCTGGGAGGTCGGCATGACAACCGTCAAATTCACCGCGATGAAGGATGGCGACAGGGACGATTACGAGTTGCTGACCGCACACGAGATCGACTATGCGGCCAGGACCGGCGAGCGGCTGCTCGATGCGCTGGTGCAGCTCGACGAGGGCCTGTCGGGCTACAAGATCACCCGGCTTGGTCATTCGCTGCAGGCGGCGACGCGCGCCTGGCGCGATGGCGCCGACACCGACTGGATCGCCAGCGCGCTGCTGCACGACATCGGCGACATCTATGCGCCCTACAATCACGATGAGTACGCCGCTTCGATCCTGAAACCCTTCGTGCGCGAACAATGCACCTGGGTGGTGGAGAAGCACGGTGATTTCCAGCGCCTCTATTACGCCCACCACCTCGGCGGCAACCGCCATGCCCGCGACCGCTTTGCCGGCCATGCCTATTTCGACGACTGCGACCAGTTCTGCGAACGCTGGGACCAGTCGAGCTTCGACCCCGACTACGACACGCTGCCGATCGAATTCTTCCGGCCCTTCGTGCTGGAAATCTTTGCCCGCAAGGCCTACGACCCGTCCGTGATCCGCGCCGGCGAGCGCGTGCCTCTCATTGATCCCCAGACAGCCACGACAAGAACCGGAGCTTCCGCATGAGCATCATCAACAAGGCAGCCGCCATCGGCGGCGGTGTCATCGGCGCCGGCTGGGTGGCGCGGCTTTTGCTCAACGGCATCGACGTGTCGATCTTCGATCCCGATCCGGAAGCGTCGCGCAAGGTCTCGGAAGTGATGAAGGGCGCGCGCCGCGCCTACAAGCAGATGGTTCCCGGCGGCCTGCCCAAGGAAGGCAAGCTGACCTTCGCCAAGACCATCGCCGAAGCGGTCGCCGATGCCGACTTCATCCAGGAAAGCGTGCCGGAACGGCTCGACCTCAAGCACCGCGTGCTGGCCGAGATCGACGCCCATGCGCCGGCCAACGCCATCGTCGGCTCGTCGACCTCCGGCATCAAGCCGACCGACATGCAGGTGGCGATGAAGAAGCATCCGGAACGGCTGGTCGTCGGCCATCCGTTCAACCCGGTCTATCTCCTGCCGCTGGTCGAGATCGTCGGCGGCGAACAGACCTTTCCCGAGGCGATCGAGGTCGCCAAGGAGATCTACGCCTCGATCGGCATGAAGCCGGTGGTGATCCGCAAGGAAATCGAGGCCTTTGTCGGCGACCGCCTGCTGGAGGCGGCATGGCGCGAGGCGCTGTGGCTGATCAAGGACGGCATCTGCACGGTCGAGGAACTCGACGACATCATGCGCTATGGCTTCGGCCTGCGCTGGGCGCAGATGGGCATGTTCCAGGTCTATCGCGTCGCCGGCGGCGAGGCCGGCATGCGCCACTTCATGGCCCAGTTCGGCCCGTGCCTGAAATGGCCATGGACCAAGCTCATGGATGTGCCGGAGTTCAACGACGAGCTGGTCGACCTGATCGCCACGCAGTCGGACGACCAGGCGCACGGCCTGTCGATCCGCGAGCTGGAGAAGATCCGCGACGACAATCTGGTCGCGATCATGGATGCGCTGTCGAAGCAGAACAAGGGCAAGGGCTGGGGCGCCGGCGCCTTGCACAAGGACTACACCCGGCAGTTGGCCAAGCTGGCGGCGAAGAAGCCCACGGCCTCCAAGGCGGCCGAGAAGGCCAAGGCCTCCAAGCCGGTGAAGAAAGCCGGGAAGCCGAAGAAAAAGACCAGCAAGAAGAAGGGCTGAGACCATGGATTTCGGTCTGTCGGAGGAACAGAGGCTCATTGTCGAGACGACGCGCGCCTTCGTCGAGAATGAGCTTTATCCGCATGAGCGCGAGGTCGAGCGCACCGGCGTGCTGCGCCGCGAGCTGATCGAGGAGCTCAAGGCCAAGGCGATCGAGGCCGGGCTCTACGCCGCCAACATGCCGGCCGACGTCGGCGGCGCCGGCCTGGATACGGTGACCTGGCTGCTTTACGAAAAGGAACTTGGCCGCGCCAACTACGCGCTGCACTGGACCTGCGTGGCGCGCCCCTCCAACATCCTGCTGGCCGGCACGCCCGAGCAGCGCGAAAAGTATCTGTTCCCATGCATCCGTGGCGAGAAGTGGGACTGCCTGGCGATGACCGAGCCGGGCGCCGGTTCCGACCTGCGCGGCATGAAGGCGACCGCCGTGCAGGATGGCGACGACTGGGTGCTGAACGGCACCAAGCATTTCATCAGCCACGCTGACCTTGCCGATTTCGCCATCGTCTTCATGGCCTCAGGCGAAGAAGAATCCGCGCGTGGAAAACGCAAGAAGATTACTGCCTTCTTCGTCGACAAGGGCACCAAGGGTTTTGCAGTCCGCGACGGCTATCGCAACGTCTCGCATCGCGGCTACACCAACGCCATCCTGGAATTCGACGATTGCCGGCTGCCTGCAAGCCAGGTGCTCGGCGAAGTGCACAAGGGATTTGACGTTGCCAATTCCTCGGCTTGGCGCGACCCGCCTGCAGGTCGGTGCCACCTGTCTCGGCCGCGCCGAGCGAGCGCTTGGCCATGCCGTCGAATATGCCGCGCAGCGCCAGCAGTTCGGCCAGCAGATCGGCAAGTTCCAGGGCGTGTCGTTCAAGCTGGCCGACATGGCGACCGAACTGAAGGCGGCCGACCTGATGGTGTTCGAAGCCGGCTGGAAGTACGATCAGGGCACCGTCACCGATCAGGACATGGCCATGGCCAAGCTGAAGGCCACCGAAATGCTCGCCTTCGTCGCCGACGAGGCGATCCAGATCCACGGCGGCATGGGGCTGATGGACGATCTGCCGCTGGAGCGCATCTGGCGCGACGCGCGTGTCGAGCGCATCTGGGAAGGCACGTCGGAAATCCAGCGCCACATCATTTCGCGGGCGCTGCTGCGCCCGTTTGGAGCCTGATAATGCACAAGCTAGAGCGTCTCCTGCGGCCGAAGTCGATCGCCGTCTTCGGCGGTGCGCAGGCCGCGGCTGTCGTTGCGCAATCGATCAAGATGGGCTTTGCCGGCGAGATCTGGCCTGTGCATCCGACCAAGGACGAGGTCGCCGGCCGCAAGGCCTATCGTTCGGTGGCCGAGCTGCCCGGCGCGCCTGACGCCGCCTTTGTCGGCGTCAACCGGCATTTGACCATCGAGGTGATCAAGGCGCTGGCCGAACGCGGCGCCGGCGGTGCCGTCTGCTTTGCCGCCGGCTTCCTCGAGACCGAGGCTTATGACGATGACGGCCAGCGGCTGCAGGCCGAACTGGTCGCGGCGGCGGGCCAGATGCCGATCATCGGGCCGAACTGCTATGGCCTCATCAACTACGCCGACGGCGCGCTTCTGTGGCCAGACCAGCATGGCGGCATCAGGCTGGCCGAGGGTGGCCGTGGCGTCGCCATCATCACCCAGTCGTCCAACATCGCCATCAACATGACGATGCAGAAGCGTGGCCTGCCGATCGCCTTTTTGATGACCGCCGGCAACCAGGCGCAGACCGGCCTGTCCGAAATGGCGCTCGGCCTGATCGAGGACGAGCGGGTCACGTCGCTCGGCCTGCATATCGAGGCCTTCGATTCGGTAGCCGGCTTCGAGAAGCTGGCGGCGCGGGCGCGCGAGCTAAAGAAGCCGATCATCGCCATGAAGGTCGGCCGCTCCGAACAGGCGCGGCAGGCGACCGTCTCGCACACCGCCTCGCTCGCCGGCTCGGACGCGGCATCGGGCGCCTTCCTGAAGCGGCTCGGCATCGCGCGTGTCGATTCGATTCCCGCCTTCATCGAGGCGTTGAAGCTTCTGCACATCACCGGTCCGCTGCCCGGCTATCGACTGTCGTCGATGAGCTGCTCGGGCGGCGAGGCGTCCGTCATGGCCGACAGCGCCGAAGGGCGCTGGGTCAATTTTCCGGTCCTGACCGACACCCATCGCGCCCATGTCAAATCGACGCTCGGGCCGCTGGTCGCGGTGGCCAACCCGCTCGACTACCACACCTTCATCTGGAACAATGAGCCGGCGATGACCGCCACCTTCACCGCCATGGTGTCGGGCGGCTTCGACCTCAACATGCTGGTGCTCGACTTCCCCCGCCCCGACCGCTGCTCGGACACCGACTGGTGGGCGACGCTGCGCGCCTTCGAATCGGCGCTGAAGACCAACAAGGCGCAAGGCGCGATCGTCTCCTCGTTGCCGGAGAACCTGCCGGAAGAATACACGGCCGGGCTGATGGCGCGCGGCATGGTGCCATTGTTCGGTATTTCCGAAGCCATGGACGCCGCCCAGGCGGCAGCCTTCATCGGCTGGGCGTGGCACGAGCCGCAGGCGCAGCCGATCGACACCTCGGCTGCCGGCGCACCCGGCGGCGACCACGTCACCCCCGACGAGGCCGAGGCGAAGGCACGGCTGATCAAGGCAGGCCTGCCGGTGCCGAAAGGTGAACGCGCCGGCAATGCGGTCGAGGCGGTGATCTCGTCGATGGCGCTCGGCTTTCCCGTCGCCCTGAAGGCGCTGGGCGTTACCCACAAATCCGAGGTCGGCGCCGTCAGGCTCAATCTCAAGGACACCGAATCCGTCAGCACGGCGGCGCATGACTTGCTGCCGCTCGGCACCGGGCTTTATGTCGAGCGCATGGTGCGCGACGGTGTCGCCGAACTGATCGTCGGCTTCACCCGCGATCCGATGTTCGGTGCGGTGATGACGCTGGGCACCGGTGGCGTGCTGGTCGAACTGTTGCGCGACAGCGTCACGCTGATGCTGCCGGCAACCCGCGACGACATCGAGGCGGCGTTGCGCGGCCTTAAACTCTATCCGCTGCTCGAAGGCTATCGCGGCCGGCCGAAAGCCGATGTCGCCGCGGCCATCGACGCCATCTCGGGCATTGCCGCCTTCGTGCAGAAGAATGCCGGCGAGATCGAGGAACTCGACATCAACCCGCTGATCGTCTGCGCCGAGGGCAAGGGTGCCTGGATCGCCGACGCGCTGCTGGTGCTGGGAGACAAGAAGAATGGCTGACGTCATCACCACTCGCCGGGAGGGCACGATCCTCGAGGTCACGCTCGACCGGCCCAAGGCCAACGCCATCGACCTGAAGACGTCGCGGCTGATGGGCGAGACCTTCAAGGCGTTTCGCGACGACCCCACCTTGCGCGTTGCCATCGTCAAGACCGCCGGCGACAAGTTCTTCTGCGCCGGCTGGGATCTGAAGGCGGCTGCCGGCGGCGATGCGGTCGACGGCGACTATGGCGTGGGCGGCTTTGCCGGCCTGCAGGAACTGCGCGACATGAACAAGCCGGTCATCGCGTGTGTCAACGGCATGGCGGTCGGCGGCGGCTTCGAGCTGGCGCTGTCCTGCGACCTCATCTACGCCTCCGATCACTCATCCTTCGCGCTGCCTGAAATCCGCGCCGGCACGCTGGCCGACGCGGCGACGATCAAACTGCCGAAACGCATCCCCTATCATGTCGCCATGGACCTTTTGCTCACCGGACGCTGGATGGATGTCGCCGAGGCGCATCGCTGGGGCCTGGTCAACGAAGTGCTGCCCAAGGAGAAGCTTGAGGACCGGGTCTGGGAGATCGCCCGGCTGCTCGCCAGCGGTCCGCCGCTGGTGTTTGCCGCGATCAAGGAAACGGCGCGGGTGGCCGAGGCGCTCAGCTTCCAGGATGCGATGAACCGGGTGACGCGCCGCCAACTGCCGACGGTCGATACCCTCTACGGTTCCGAGGACAATATGGAAGGCTTTCGCGCGTTTGCAGAAAAGCGCGATCCGGTGTGGAAGGGGAAATGAGCGGCAGGCCAGCTCCATGACCGACTACAAGAAACTGATCGACGCCGAGACCTGGGCCTTCATCGAACGGACGAATTCATACTATCCGCCGGACACGATCGACTACACGATCACCCAGCAGCGCGAGATCTACAACCACATGTGCCGGGAGTTCTTTGCCGGCTATCCCGAAGGCGTCTCGGTCGAAACCGCTGCCATTGCAACGCCCACGCACGACATCCCGATCCGCATCTACCGAAACACCCCGCAAGCGGCAGCGACGGTGCTCTATTTCCATGGCGGCGGCTTCATCCTCGGCGGGCTGGACAGCCATGACGATGTCTGCGCCGAGCTCTGCGCCCGTACCGGATATGAGGTGGTCTCGGTCGACTACCGGCTGGCGCCGGAACACCTGCATCCGGCCGCTTTCGACGACGTGATGAACGCCTTCGAATGGGCCGCCACCACCCGCAATCACCCCATTCTGCTTTGCGGCGACAGCGCCGGCGGCAATCTTGCCGCTGCCGTGAGCCATGCGACACGCGGCCATCCGCGCAAGCCGGTCGGCCAGGTGCTGATCTATCCCGGCCTCGGCGGGGACCGAGCAAAGGGATCCTATCTCAGGCATGCCGAAGCGCCGATGCTGACCATGCGAGATCTCGAATTCTACAAGCACATCCGCACTGGCGGGCAGGAGCGCAGCGGCGACGCGACACTCGCACCGCTTGCCGACACCGACTTCTCCAACCTGCCGCCGACAGTGCTTGTCACCGCAGAATGCGACCCGCTGTCGTCTGACGGTGAGACCTACCGCGATCGTATCGTCGCGGCAGGCGGGCGTGCCACCTGGTTCGAGGAACCGGGGCTGGTGCATGGCTATCTCAGGGCCCGGCACACGGTTGGCCGCGCCCGCGCGAGCTTCACCCGGATCGTCGATGCGGTAGGCGCCCTTGGCAAGGGCGCCTGGCTCTGGTGAGCGATTTCCCCCTCCCGTAGAGAGACGATGGCACTGGCGTGATTCGATGCGGACTCACCATGCCGGAACGCTTTCGCTCGGCTTGACACCTGCATTAGTAATATGCAGACTGCATACATATTAAGGATCTGGAGCCGGATAACCTCATGCAACGCCTGCCGCTGATCGCTGCCTTTATCGAGCCTTTCGACCTGCTCCGCTGCATCTCACCGCTGCCACGTCATCAACGGGGAGGACGCATCGAGGGGCCAAAGCCGGATCGCCGCGAGAGCCCTGCGCCCCGCATACGGACACCGAAGTGACGCGAGGCACCGCCTGCGGCGCTGGCATAGGCGGAGGCGCGATGCAGAGCGGGCAGACCAACCCGCGGTGACCGACAGCAAGGAAATCGCAGACATGACCAGGCTCGGAGGCGCGTTGGCGCTTCATCCTCGGCGCATGTGTCGACACGGATGATTATCGCGACCGCCCGTGCCGCGAACACCATTGGCGGGGATGGCGACCACAGACCAGGCAGACTGGAGCGCCCACATCCCGATTGTCGCGGCGAACCGGCACGACGCCCTCGTCCGACGGCATCGAGCCACGCCCCCCGCGCGGCTGGATCCCTGTTCGAGAACACAGCCGGACATATGCGGCATATATAATTCAGGCCAAAACCTGCTCTCGAATTCCTATGCGGCCAGCGACTATGTAATTCCGGCCGCCGCTTGGCTGGCGGCCGGAACGACAATCTGGCTTCGAACGAACATGAGATTAAATTCAGTCTGGCTGACCTCAAGGGAAAGCCGCAGGGTGCCGACGGAGTATTTCATCCTGGCAAACCTGAGGGAGCAGGGAGCAATCATCGGCCGACTCGCCGGCCACCCGATCGCTGACACGGTCGTCGATGCGCGTGGACGGCGTTATCATTTTGTCGGCGTCGCACCGCGCGACCGCAGCGGGCGCTTCGATGTCGAAGCGCTCCGCACCGGCGAATGGATCGTCCAGCCGGGATTGGTCTATGCCGTCGATGGCAAAGCGCCTCCGTCAAAGCCGCCACGGCGCGGGCGAGGCCAGCACCGGTCTTGATGGAGCGACACCAGAGATGCTTCCCCCCAAGGCCAGCATAGCCTCACGGATCGCGGTTTCGGTTTCAGGACGGACGGCGGTCAATGGCAGTCGGACGTCCGGGCTCAGCCCCAGCGCCAGGCTCAACGCGTGTTTGACCGGCACCGGATTGCTCTCCAGCTCAAGTGCGGCGATCAGTGGCCGCAAGCGATGATGGATGGCCCGCGCGGTGTGATGATCGCCTTGCCTGCAGGCATCATGCATCTCGACACACAGTCGCGGCGCGACGTTGGAGACCACGGAGATGGTGCCACGCCCGCCCATCGTGTTGAAGCCGAACGACGTCGCGTCGTGGCCCGACAGGCAGATAAAGCGGCGCCTCAGCACAGCAGGAAGCGAGGATAGCCGGTTCACATCACCGGTGGCATCCTTGATGCCGACGATGGCTGGAATCTGCGCCAGGTGCTCGATCGTCTCCAGCGACAGGTCGACACCGGTTCGCCCCGGCACATTGTAGACGATGATCGGTATCCTGACCTTGCTGGCGACAGCTTCGAAGTGGCGAAAAATACCCTCCTGGCTCGGCCTGTTGTAGTAGGGCGTCACGATGAGGGCGGCGTCGGCGCCGAAAGCTTCGGCGGCTGTCGAAAAGGCAATCGTGGTCTCGGTGCTGTTCGTGCCGGTGCCGGCGATGATCGGCACCCTGCCGCCGGCAATTTTCACGCAGAGCGCGATGATGTCGAGGCGCTCCTCCCACGACAAGGTAGGGGATTCACCTGTGGTGCCGCACGGGACCAGCCCGTTGATCCCTTGTTCGATCTGCCAACGCACGAGCGTGGTCAGTTGCTTCAGATCGACCTCGCCGTCGGTGAACGGCGTCACCAGCGCGGTCATCGCTCCGGTCAGGCGTAATCGTGCTTGTTCTGATACCATGGGATTCTCCTGGGTGATTTCTTGGCTGCGCTGCCTGTTCGAGGTGCGACAGAAGCAGGGCCGACAGCACGGCGGCGGCCATATCCGTATGGTCCGCTTCGAATTTTCCAGCCTGGGACGGCGTCCCTGCGGGCGTGGCTTGAATGCGGCAGAGCCAACGCTCCCCGCTCCTGCTGATGGACGACACCGCACGCTCCGGCCTCGACAAGGCGGCGAGCAGGAGGACGGCGTCGAGCGTGGCGCCGGCCTCGACCAGATGGGTGAACCGGCGGCCTTGTCGGGATGATCTGTCGAGCGACAGACCGCGCGCGGCTTCCCCCAGCTGGTGTTCGAGCAACCTGCCGACATGCGGCAGGCGATCAAGCAATCCGGTGAGGTTGGCGCTGTTAGGCCCTGCAATGTTGTTGGAATTGTCCATGGCCAGATCGGTCCGGTCGGTTCGGAACCAAGCGCGGATCAGTTGAACAGGGACAACCGGACGCCTGCCGGGGCGAAGCGTATCGCCCCGGCGCGATGGCCGCTTTCCATCGTGGCGAAACGCACGGCGGAGCTCCTGTCGGCAAAAACGCCGCCGGTCTGGCCTTCTTCGTCGCGCGCGATCCAATGGCCTTCGCCGTCGCGTCCAACGACGAAGCGGTGAAGGGCGTTTCCGTCAGGGGAAATGTGGGAGCCTTGCATGATCACCTCCTGCCTTGCGATCAGGAAAGCTGGGCGGCAATCGCGGCGGCGGCCAGCAAGGCGCCGACGACCAGCAGCCACCATGTCGGTGTGAATGGCGCGACAAGTCTGGCCGGCCGGCGATTGCTGTTGGCCGCGAGCCGGATACGTTCGACCTGCGACGCCGGCAGCGGACGATGGGTGGGCAGATAGAGCCCGTCTGAGAGGAACATCGGAGACTTCCTTCTTTCTGAACTGTCGCCACCAGGTGGCGACTGCCTGCAGCGGCTCAGGACCGGCTGCACTCAGAAAGATAAAAGCATCCGCATTTGTATTCGAGGCGGCTCAAAACGGAAAAATATAAAAAAGTCATATGTTTATCGCCCGGGCGTATGTGGAACCCAGGCCGGAAAATCAGGCCGCGATGGCGTCGTTTCACGCCACCGAGGCGGCCGCTGCCCGGCCAGCGCTGCGGCCGGAAAAGATGCAGCCGCCGAGGAACGTGCCTTCGAGCGCCGCGTAGCCATGCACGCCGCCACCGCCGAAACCGGCGGCCTCGCCAACGGCGTAGAGCCCGGCGACCGGCTGACCATCGGCGCCCAGCACGCGGCTGTCGAGATCCGTCTGCAGGCCGCCCAGCGTCTTGCGGGTCAGGATGTTGAGGCGGACCGCTATCAGCGGGCCATTTGCCGGATCGAGCATCTTGTGCGGCCTGGCGGTGCGGATCAGCCGGTCGCCGAGATAGGCGCGCGCACCACGCAGAGCGGTGATCTGCATGTCCTTGGAGAACGGATTGTCGAGCTGCCGGTCGCGGGCGCGGATTTCGCGCTCGACCTGGGCAAGTTCGAGCAGCGGCTCGCCGCCGGCCAGCGCGTTCATACGGGCGACCAGCGTTGGCAGGTCGGCCTCGACGATAAAGTCCTCGCCCTTCTCCATGAACGCCTTCACCGGCCCCGGAATGCCCGACGTGGCGCGGCCGAGCACCTGGCGCCAACTCTTGCCGGTCAGGTCGGGGTTCTGTTCGGAACCCGACAGCGCGAACTCCTTCTGGATGATCTTCCTGGTCAGGATGAACCAGGAATAGTCGAAGCCGGTCGCCATGATGTGGCTGAGCGTGCCCAGCGTGTCGAAGCCGGGATAGAGCGGGACCGGCAGGCGCTTGCCGCGCGCATCGAGCCACAGTGATGACGGGCCGGGCAGGATGCGGATCGCGTGGTCGGTCCAGATCGGCGCCCAGTTCTTGATGCCCTCGACATAGTGCCACATGCGGTCGCGGTTGATGATCGAGCCGCCTGCCTGTTCGGCGATCGCCAGCATGCGGCCGTCGACATGGTCGGGCACGCCGGTGATCATGCGCTTCGGTGCCACGCCCAACCGCTGCGGCCAGTTTTCCCGAACAAGCTGATGGTTGCCGCCAATACCGCCGGAGGCAACGATCACCGCTTGCGCATGCAGCTCGAAATCGCCTGATATCTCGCGCGCGCTCTTGTGGCCGCGCTCGACAGTGCTCGGCTGCAGGATATCGCCGCGCACACCGGTTATCGTCGCGCCCGTCCGCGTCAGTTCATTAACCCGGTGACGGAACCTGAAGTCTATCAATCCGCGCTTCTGCGCCTCGCGCACGCGCAGGACAAAAGGTTCGAGCACGCCGGGGCCGGTGCCCCAGGTGATGTGGAAGCGCGGCACCGAATTGCCGTGGCCGATGGCATTGCCGCCACCGCGCTCGGCCCAGCCGACCACCGGGAAGAACTTCAGGCCGCGTTGCATGAGCCAGGAGCGCTTCTCGCCGGCGGCAAAGCCGACATAGGCCTCGGCCCATTTGCGCGGCCAGAAATCCTCGGGCCGGTCGAAGGCTGCGGTGCCCAGCCAGTCCTCGAGCGCCAGGTCATGCGAATCGCGGATGCGCATGCGCCGCTGCTCGGGCGAATCGACGAGGAAAAGGCCGCCGAAAGACCAGAACGCCTGGCCGCCCAGAGACTGCTCCGGCTCCTGGTCGACGATGACGATTTTCTTGCCGGCCTCGGCCAGCTCGGCGGCGGCAACCAGCCCGGCAAGGCCGCCGCCGACAATGATCACGTCCGCATCGTCCGCCATTTCCCCTCCCAGGTAGCCGGCTAAAGCAATTCCGCGAAAGCGTCCGGAATTGCGTCAGAACAAAGAGTTAGACGGCCTCCCAGCCATCCTTGCCGCCGGCGCGGAAGATGGCGTCGATGACCTTCTGGTTGAGCACGGACTCCTCCAGCGTGAAGACGCGCTCCTTGCCGCCCTGCGCCGCCCGCACGAAGGTCTCGACCTCCAGACGGTATTGCTGCGTGCCGGGGAAGCGGAACACCTGCGCCTCGGTGTGGTTCTGGTTGTGCAGCTCGACGCGATGATGGTCGTAGAGCCCGGCATTGAACGGCGAGAACACCTCGATGAAACCCTTCTCGCCATGGAACACCATGACCTGGCGCGCCGCCATCTGCGTCGACAGGTAGAAGGACAGTTCGAAGTCGCCAAAATCGGCGCGGATCGAGGAGTAGATGTCGGTGCCGAATTTTTTGTCGCGCTCGATCGTCGCCTGGACGCGCAGCGGCTCCTTGCCGGTGGAAAAGCGCGTCGACACGGTCGGGTACACGCCGATGTCGGGCAGCGCGCCGCCGCCGAGATCGAGCTGGTTGCGCATGTTGTTGGGGTCGACATTGTAGTAGGAGAACGCACCCTGCACATGCCGCAACCGGCCTATGGCGCCGCTGGCGATGAGGTCGCGCACCTTGATCCATTGCGGGTGGTAGATGACCATGAAGGCTTCGCAGACCAGCACTTTGCTGGCGTCGCGAAGTTTGATCAGCGGCGCGATGTCCTTGGCGTCGAGCGCCAGCGGCTTTTCGACCAGCACGTGCTTGCCGGCTTGAATAGCCTTCGCCGTCCATTCGACATGCTGCGACGTCGGCAGCGGGATATAGACGCCGTCGACCTCGTTTGAGGCGAGTAGGTCCTCATAGGAGCCGAAGGCATGGCGCGCACCGAAGCGCTCGGCCAGCGCCTTGGCCTTCGACAGGTCGCGGCTGGCGATCGCCGCCAGCACGCCATTCTCGGCCTCGACCATCGCCGGCAACAAATGCTCGCGGCCGATCTTGGCCGTCGACAAAACACCCCATCGGAACATCACGCTTCTCCATGTCGATTACAGGCGACGAGGTTTGCCCGAAATCGGTGGAAAAGCCAATGCGCAGTGCTGGTTCCTCGCCCCACGAAGTGGGGGAGAGGTGGCCCGGGCGAAGCCGGGACGGAGAGGGGCCTTCGTAAAGTGCCCGGGCTTGCCGGCTCGAGCGCCCTTAGGCGCGTGTGTTGTTGAAGGGCTCTGCGTCACCAGCGGCATCCCCCTCTCCGTCTCGGGCTTCGCCCGAGCCACCTCTCCCCCGCTTTGCAGGGGCGAGGAGGCAGGCCGCGTTCAGCCTCGCTTGCCGATCAGCGTCATGTCGAAGTCGACGATGTTCGAATAGAGCGGTGTGCCGACATCCATGCCATAGCGCGACCTGAGCACCTTGCCGGTGACGTGGAATTTGATCGTGCCGGCCTTGAGACCGCCCAGCTCCGCGGTGAATTTTTCCGGAAAAGTCTTGCCGCGTGCCGTAAGCCGGCCGGTGACCAGCGCCGTGGTGTCGCTGGTGCGGGTCACGCCGGTGGAGCGGAACCGGATTTCCGGGCTGTTGGCGGCGTCGAACACCGCGTCGGAGCGCAGGAAGGCGTCGATGCAACCCTGGCCGGTGCCGACGCTTTCGGGAAAGATGGTGAAGTTGACCTGCGAGCGAGCGACATCGCTGTCGTCGATGCGGATCGAGCCCTTGAAGCGGGCGAAGCCGCCATTGAGGCCGCCGCCACCTACCTTGCCGATGGAAAATCGGATGCTGGAGCTGGCCGGACTGATCGAGTAGCTGCCGGCGGCGTCGCCGAGCGCGACGGCCGCGAAGACAGGCATGGCAATGCAAGCGGCAACCGCCGCAAATCCAAGGATGCGCGCAAACATGGGAGTATTCCTTTTTGGAGGAAACGCTTTTCGCGTCCTCGCCCCAGGAACGAACGAAACGCCCGTTCTATTCCCCACCTGACGAAGGTGTGATCATGCGGGTGAGCACATTGTCCCTGAGCCGGAAATGATGACGCAGCGCGGCCGCGACATGCAGAACGACCAGGGCGATGCCGGCATAGGCGAGATACCAGTGCGCCGCGGCCCAGAAGCTTTCCGCGGCGTCCGATTCGGTCAATGGCAGGTTCGGCATGACGAAAAGATTGAACGGCATGCTGGGGATTTCCAGCATCGACACGGAGACCAGAGCCCAGCCGGACAAGGGCAGAGCGATTTGAAAAGCATAGAGCGCGAGGTGGGCGAGCGGCGCGGCCCGGCGCTCCAAGGTTCCAACCGAGCGCGGCAGCGCCGGCGCCGCATTGCCAGACCGCCAGGCGATGCGCAGTATCACCAGCCCGAGCAGCAGAAAGCCGAAGGATTTGTGCAGCTGGATCAATTCGAAGGCGGTGCGCTGGCTGCTGAGTCGCACCATGATGAAGCCGAGCGCGAACTGGCCGATGAAGATCAGCGCAATCAGCCAGTGGAGAAGGATTGTGCCCCAGCCGTAGCGGGTCGTGCTGTTTGTGATCGATGCAGGCATGGGGCGTGAACGAATGCCGGGTGGGCTTTCTTCCGGCGCACTTACCCGCCCCCTTGTGGAGAGGGTGGCGCGCTCATCCACTCACCTTGAAGAAATCAACAAAGGCACGCAGCGCCGGCCGCATCTGGCGGCGGATTGGATAGTAGACGAAGAAACCGTCGAAGGACGGGCACCAGTCCTCCAGCACGCGGATAAGCCGGCCGTCGGCGATTGCATCGCGAACATAGTCCTCGAATACGAAGGCCAGGCCGGCGCCGTCGATCGCCGCCCTGGCGATGAGGTGATCCTCGTCGAGGATCAGTGGCCCTTGCGCGGCAAACTCGATCTCCTCGCCGTCCTTCTCGAATTCCCAACGATAGAGAATGCCGCTGGAAAAACGAAAGCGGATACAGCGGTGGCTGGCCAGATCGTGCGGATGCGATGGTTCGGGCATGGTCGCGAAATAGGACGGCGCGCCGACGACAGCGCCACGCAGATTGGGCCCGATGCGCACAGCGATCATGTCGCGCTGCAAGCTTTCGCCGAGCCGCACGCCGGCGTCGAAACCGCCTTCGACAACATCGGTGAATCGATCCTCGATGATGATCTCCAGCACAATGTCGGGATAGGCCGCGGCAAAGGCACCGAGCCGCGGCGTCAGCGCTAGGTGGGCTGCGGTGCGTGGCACGGTCAGCCTGAGATTGCCGGCCGGCCGGTCGCGCGCCTCGATCGCTGTCTCCAGCGCCAGATCTATCTCCGACAGCGCCGGCCGCAGGCGCTCCAGCAGTTGCGCGCCCTCTTCGGTGGGCGCGACGCTGCGCGTGCTGCGTGACAGAAGACGGACGCCAAGCCGCGCTTCCAGGCTGGACACCGCGTGGCTGACCGCCGACGGCGCGATGGCCAGTTCCCTGGCCGCGCCGCGAAAACTGCCGCACTGGGCAACGGTTGCCAGTAACGCAAGCTGGGACAGATGAGCTCGGTTCATTGATCTATTTTCTAGAACAGCCTGTACAAATGAGAGACGATTATCGAACACAAGGCAAGGCGCTATCTCCTGGGCATCACAACAAGGAGACGCGTGATGCAAACCCGCAAGCTAGGAACTGAACTGAACGTCTACCCGGTCGGCCTCGGCTGCATGGGCATGAGCTTCGTTTATGGCGGCCAGCCGGAAGCCGAGGCGATCGCCACACTGCACCGCGCCGTCGAGATCGGCGTCAACTTCTTCGACACGGCGGAAGTCTACGGCCCTTACGAGAACGAGATCCTGCTCGGCAAGGCACTGAAGTCGGTGCGCGACAAGGTGACGATCGCCACCAAGTTCGGCTTCAAGATTCTGGAGGAAGGCACCGGCACCGAGCGTATGGCCGGCGTCGACAGCCGTCCCGAGCACGTCAAGGCCGTCGCCGAGGCGTCGCTGAAGCGGCTCGGCACCGATGTGATCGACCTCTACTACCAGCACCGCGTCGACCCGAACGTGCCGATCGAGGATACGGTCGGCGCCATGGCCGAGCTGGTGCGCGAGGGCAAGGTGCGCGCACTCGGCCTGTCGGAGGCGAGCGCCGCAACCATCCGCCGGGCGCATGCCGTGCATCCGATATCCGCGGTGCAAAGCGAATACTCGCTTTGGACCCGCGACCCCGAAGACGAAGTGTTCGCCGTCTGCCGCGAACTCGGCATAGGCTTCGTTCCGTATAGTCCACTCGGCCGTGGCCTGTTGACCGGCACGATCGCCAAACCCGAGGCTTTGGGCGACGACGACTGGCGCCGCGGTCAGCCGCGTTTCCAGGCCGACGCCATGGCGGCCAATGCCAAGGTTATCGCCGCGCTGGAAAAGATGGCGACCGAGAAGGGCGTGACCTCGGCGCAGCTGGCCCTGGCCTGGGTGCTGCATCAGGGCGATTTCATCGTGCCGATCCCCGGCGCGCGAAAGATCCGCCATCTCGAGCAGAACACGGCGGCGGCGGGGATCGAGCTGAGCCAGGCCGAGGTGGCGGCTATCGGTGATGCGCTGTCGCCCGACAAGGTGGTTGGCAAGCGCTACACCGAGGAGTTGCTGGCGCTGGTGAATGGCTGAGCGTTGGCAGATTTGCGTGATCACACAGGGGCGCTTCGGCGCCCCTTTTTATGCGCCGCACGGTGCAGAGGAGATCTTCTGTATGTCACCAAGGCACTACCGTGATCTCCGGCCAATTGGCCTGCGCACGGGCTCCCTTCGCCTCATGCGTCTGCTGATTGTCCATCACCCGGTTCGGCGTGATGCGAAACGAGAAGATATCGTCGAGCCCGAACGGCGCCACCAGCTCAAGCTGCCCGTCATCGTCGTATCGAACGCCCACCGCATGGGTTTTCGAGGCGAAGTAGCGGACGGA
The DNA here is from genome assembly GCF_059683685.1 of Mesorhizobium sp. RCAM 05099. Lineage (NCBI taxonomy): Bacteria > Pseudomonadati > Pseudomonadota > Alphaproteobacteria > Hyphomicrobiales > Phyllobacteriaceae > Mesorhizobium > Mesorhizobium sp. RCAM 05099. The sequence goes on along the minus strand of NZ_CM185035.1, from coordinate 404,294 downwards.
TTCGCTGGAACTTGAGTAGCGTGGGCAGGATCGTCCGAACTTGATAGGATACCACAGATGCACCCGGGCCTGGTTGCGCACCTCGACTGGTGGCGGGCCGGTGAAGACCGAAGCGGCCCGCGCGATCGCACTGTCCTCGGCCTCATAGGACAGGTCGCTCTCGTCGAAATAGAACAGGTCGACATCCTTGATGCCGTAACCCGACGGCTTCCCCGTCAGATGGTTCCAGACGCTGTTGTAAAGCGCGCCTGACACGATCAGCCAGTCGGGTAAAGCAAGGCTGCGTGCTCGCGCCAGCGCCTCACGGATCAGCGGCTCCTGCGACACGATGTCGAGAAACGCAGCGCGTTGTGCCGCGAACGGCAGGCCCGAATAGCGCAGATGGTCCATCGCCCTTTGGAGGGCGATTCGCCATCTGCCCGCAAGCCTCTAGCCGCGCAGAACGCCACCGGTCTGCTTGCCGACATTCTCGACGATGCGTTTGGCCAGCGCCTCGAAATCCTCGTCGGTCAGCGTCCTCTCGACCGGTTGGATCGACACTTCGATGGCGATCGACTTCTTGCCCTCGCCGAGCGACGCACCTTCGAAAACATCGAAGACCGAAACGGCTGTTATCAGCTTCTTGTCGGCGGCCAATGCGGCGCGCACCAGCGTGCCAGCCTCGACCGACTTGTCGACGACGAAGGCGAAATCACGCTTCACCGCCTGGAAGGCGGACAGCTCCAGCTTCGGCTTGGTTTTCGTCGGCTTGGCTTTCGGCTCGGGCACGGCATCGACGAACACTTCGAAACCGCAGAGCGGCCCGGAGACATCGAGTCCTTCCAGCGTCTTCGGGTGGAACTCGCCGAAGGTGCCGAGCACGGTCTTTGGCCCGAGCTTGATCGTGCCGGAACGACCGGGATGGTACCAGCCCGGTCCACCCGCCTCGATCTGCAGCCGCTCGACCGGCGCGCCGCAGGCTTCGAGCGCCGCGATCGCATCCGCCTTGGCGTCGAACACGCCGACCGGACCGGAATTGCCGGCCCAATTGCGGCCGGAGCCGTCGAGCTTTGCCGTGCCACGCCGAACGCCGGCGGCCACGCGCCGCTGCTGGTCGGCGCCGTCGCCCTCATAGGTGCCGGATACTTCGAACAGCGCCACGTCGCCGATGCCCCTGTCGGCATTGCGCTGTGCGGCGGCGATCAGCCCCGGCAGCAGGGACGGCCGCATGTCGGACATGTCGGCGGCGATCGGGTTGGCAAGCTTCAGCGCGGTCTGGCCGCCACCGAACAGTTCGGCATGCTTGGCCGGGATGAACGACCAGGTGACGGCCTCCATCATGCCGCGCACGGCGAGCGCCCGCTTGGCCGTGCGGGTGCGGACCTGCAGCGTCGTGAGGATCTTTGCATTGACCGCGTCATGCGAACCGAGCGGCTGGGGCAAGATATTGTCGACGCCGTGGATGCGCATTACCTCCTCGACCAGATCGGCCTTGCCGTCGATATCGGGGCGCCAGGACGGCACCGCCACATCGACGACATCGCCCGAGCCCTTGGGCTTGAAGCCGAGGCGCGACAGGATGTCGAGGCTTTCCGCCTTCGTCACCTCGATACCGGTCAGCCGCTTCACTTCCGACAGCGGGAAGGAAACGATCATGGGCTTGTGACCGGCATAGCCGGCCACTTCGATCTCTGTCGGCGTACCGCCGCAGAAATCGAGCACCAGCCTGGTAGCCAGCTCCACGCCGGGGACCATGAATTCGGGGTCGACGCCGCGCTCGAAGCGGTAGCGCGCATCGGTGATAATGCCGAGCGTGCGGCCGGTACGCGCCGTGGCGATCGGGTCCCAAAGCGCCGATTCGATCAGCACGTCTGTGGTGTTCTCGTCGCAGCCGGAATGCTCGCCGCCCATGATGCCGGCGATCGATTCGACGCCGTCGTCATCGGCTATCACGCACATCTCCGGCGTCAGCGTGTATTCGCGGCCGTCGAGCGCCAGCACCTTCTCGCCGTCGCGCGCCCGGCGCACGACGAGATTGCCGGCAACCTTCTTCGCATCGAACACATGCAGCGGGCGGCCCCGATCGAAGGTGACGTAGTTGGTGATGTCGACCAGCGCGCTGATCGGCCGAAGTCCAATTGCGATCAGCCGCTGCTGCAGCCATTTCGGCGACGGGCCGTTCTTGACGCCCTTGACCAGCCTGAGCGCGAAGCCCGGGCAGAGCTCCGGGGCCTCGATCGTCACCTTGACCGGGCACATGCCGCTGCCGGCATGAGGCATGATGGCACCGCCAACGAGGCGGCCAAGCCCGCTCGCCGCCAGATCCCTGGCGATGCCGTAGACGCTGGTGGCATCCGGCCGGTTCGGCGTCAGGTTGATCTCGATCAGGGGATCGTCAAGATGCGCATACGCAGCGAAGCTGGTGCCGACAGGGGCATCGGCCGGCAGGTCGATGATGCCGCTATGCTCGTCGGAAAGCTCCAGCTCGCGCTCGGAGCACATCATGCCATGGCTTTCGACGCCCCTGATCTTGCCGACCGTCAGCGTCACGTCGATGCCGGGCACATAGGTGCCGGGTGCGGCAAAGGCGCCGATCAGCCCGGCGCGGGCATTCGGCGCCCCGCAGACGACCTGGACGGGCGGCTTGCCGTCGCCTGTATCGACGGTGAGCACGCGCAAGCGGTCGGCGTCGGGATGCTGCACCGCCGTCAGCACCTTGGCGATGACGAACGGTTTCAGGCTCGACTTGTCGTCGACATGCTCGACTTCGAGGCCGATCGACGTCAGCCGCTCGACGATCTCGTCGAGCGAGGCGTCGGTCTCGAGATGGTCCTTGAGCCAGGAGAGGGTGAATTTCATGGGACTGTTCCGTCTGGTCTTTTGACGCTTGATTTCAGATGTCTCGGCAAGTCGTCGGACATATGCAGGTAGGGAAGCTGCTCGCTGACATAGGCATGCAGCGTCGGCCTGAAATCGGCCGGCATGTCCATGGCGCCGAGCATGAAGTAGATGTCGTCCTCCAGCCGCTCGTCGACATAGGCGATCGGCGAGCCGCAGACGCCGCAGAACGAGCGCGTCACCGGCCCGTTCTCGTACATCTTCAGCGCTTTGCCGGTGAACGCCACCTGGTCGACCAGGAAGCCGACAAAGGCCGATACCGGCGCGCCGCTGGCCCGCCGGCAATCGCCGCAATGGCAATAGCTGACGTGGTGCGGCTCGGCCGAAGCCTCGAACCGCACGGCGCCGCAGCGGCAGCCACCGGTGTGGGGCGCTGTCATGCGCTCAATCCGCCGAACAAGGTCGGCATGTCGAGCGGCCTGAAACCGTAATGCGACAGCCAGCGGACATCGGCATCGAAGAAGGCACGCAGGTCCGGCATGCCGTATTTCAGCATGGCGATGCGGTCGATGCCCATGCCCCAGGCAAAGCCCTGATATTGGTCCGGGTCCAGCCCGCCATGGCGTAGCACATTGGGATGCACCATGCCGCAGCCGAGGATCTCCATCCAGTCGGAGCCTTCGCCGAAACGCACCTCGCCCGGCCGCGAGCGGTCGCACTGGATGTCGACCTCCAGGCTGGGCTCGGTGAACGGGAAGAAACTGGGCCGGAAGCGCATCTTGACCTGAGGCACCTCGAAGAAGGCCTTGCAGAATTCTTCCAGCACCCACTTCATGTTGGCGACATTCGCCGTCTTGTCGATCACCAGCCCCTCGACCTGATGGAACATCGGCGAGTGGGTGGCGTCCGAATCCTGCCGGTAGGTCTTGCCCGGGATGACGATGCGGATCGGCGGCTTCTGCGTCTCCATGGTGCGGATCTGCACCGGTGAAGTGTGGGTGCGCAACAGCTTGCGCTCGCCCTTCTCGTCCGGCTGGAAGAAGAAGGTGTCGTGCATCTCGCGCGCCGGATGGCCTTCGGGGAAGTTCAGCGCGGTGAAGTTGTAGTGGTCGCTCTCGATGTCCGGCCCCTCGGCGATCGAGAAGCCGAGGTCGCCGAAGATCGCCGCGATCTCGTCGATGACCTGGCTGATCGGATGGATGCGGCCGCGCTCGGCCGGCGACTGCCGCACCGGCAGCGTCACGTCGACCTTTTCGGCGGCAAGGCGGGCTGTGATCGCCACATCCTTCAGCTCGGCCCTGCGCGAGGTGAGTGCCTCGGTGACACGATTCTTGAGGCCGTTGATGGCCGGACCCTTCACCGGCGTTCCTCGGCGGTCATCGCGCCGAGCGTCTTCAGCATTTCGGAAATCGATCCCTTCTTGCCAAGGGCCGAAACCCGCACGGCTTCAATTGCGGCCTCGTCGGCGGCCGACGCGATGTCGGCCAGAAGTGAGTTTTCAAGCGTATCAAGGCCAGTGGTTGCGTCGTTCACGGTCAAACTCGCTACGTTGGAAAGTCAGCCTTAAGGTGAAAGTCACGTTTAAGGTGAATTCAGGCATAAGGAAAAACCCGCGCCAGCCGTGCCAGCGCGGGTTCCCCAAATCAGAATTGCGAATGCTTGGGAAGCGCTGGTCTTTAAGCGACAGCGCTTTCAAAAGCGTTCGGCGTGGTGTTCTTCAGATATTCGAGCGCCACCTTGGCCTTGGCCACGAGTGCGGCGAAAGCCTGCGGCTCATGGATGGCCATGTCTGACAGGATCTTGCGATCGATCTCGATGCCAGCCTTGTTGAGGCCGTCAATGAAGCGACCGTAGGTCAGGCCGTGCTCATGGGTCGCGGCATTGATGCGCTGGATCCACAGCGCGCGGAACGAGCGCTTGCGGTTCTTGCGGTCGCGATAGGCGTACTGCAGCGACTTTTCCACCGCCTGCTTGGCGATGCGGATGGTGTTCTTGCGGCGGCCGTAGAAGCCTTTCGCGGCTTTCAGGACCTTCTTGTGCTTGGCGTGCGAGGTGACGCCTCTCTTTACGCGTGCCATGTCATGATCTCCTTAAAAGCAATTCCAGGAAAAGTGCTCAGCGGTTTTCCGTTCGGAATTGCGTAAAACTAATGCGTGTCCGGACCGAATGCCCTAGAGGCCGTTCGGCAGAAAATTCTTGATGACCTTCTTGCCATCCGGTTCAGCCAGAACCATCGTGCCGCGGGCATTTCGAATGAACTTGTTGGAACGCTTGATCATGCCGTGACGCTTGCCGGCCGCAGCCGACAGGACTTTACCCGTACCTGTGATCTTGAACCGCTTTTTGGCGGCGGACTTGGTCTTCATCTTGGGCATTTTGCTACTCCGTATCGTGGGCGCACTATCGCGCTTTTGTTCGCTTCAGGCCGACCAAAGCCCGAAAAGCAAATGAAACCGCCACGGCATGCCCTGCCGGGCGGTTTTTCAGAACCGCGGTGCTATACGTCAAAGCAGGCGGCTGTGCAACACCCCCTGCGCCGCGCGTTCCCGGAACGTCGGGATGCGACGCTTGGTCCCCGTCAGGGTAGCGTGAACCAGACCGGCAGCATGCCCGACTGCTGGGCGCCGTCGATCAGTTCGAAAGCCGGCAGCGCGACAAGGAACACCAACCCGTCGAGCAGCGTGGTCAACAGCAGGCGCGGCTTGAAGCTGCCGGTATCGCCCTCCTGGTAGAGCGAAAGCTTCGGGAAGAAGCGCGGCACCTTCGCCAGATAGGCCTGGTATGGAGCGCCGAGCGCTTCCGTGAGGAATTTCTCTTCGCGCAGGATGACGATATGGAAGGCGCCCGCGCACAGGACAGCAAACAGAATGATGCCGGAGAACGAGCCAATCTGCGCGCCGACGCCGGCCGCGGCCACTGTCGAGAACACGTAGAGCGGGTTGCGGGTGATCGAGTAGGGGCCACCAGTCACCACCTCGGAAGACTTGCGTCCGCCTATGTAGAGCGTCGCCCAAAGGCGCCCGACAATGCCGAGGAAAATCAGCAGCACGCCGAACATCTCGATCGACTCGTGCACCGGCGTATCGGGCGGGAAGGTCGACTGGCCGAACAGCAGCGCCAAGAACAGCACCACCACGAGCACGGCAAGCACCAGCCTGCGCATCTGCTGGTAGTTGCCCAGCCCGTACTTGAGTTCATTGTCCAAGGGAGGAATCCGATCGTCGAAGAGCCTGATGCATGTCGCCTGAAAGTGGCCCCGGTTTTGGGAGGACGACATGCATGAAAACAGAACCGGCGATCGCAGCTTTGGCCAAGAAACAGGCGTCCCGCCGATCGCCGGGACGCCCTGTAGCACAATTCAGGCGGATTTGGAGCGCGATGACGAGCCTGACGTCATCGTGATCTAGCGAGGCGACAGCACCATCATCATCTGGCGGCCTTCAAGCTTCGGTTCCGCCTCGACCTTGGCGATGGTCGCAACTTCCTCGCGCACCTTGTTCAGAAGTTGCATGCCGAGTTCCATGTGCGCCATCTCGCGGCCACGGAAACGCAGCGTCAGCTTGACCTTGTCGCCTTCCTCGAAGAAGCGGCGAACCGCCTTCATCTTGGTCTCGTAGTCATGGCTGTCGATGTTCGGGCGCATCTTGATCTCCTTGATCTCGATGACCTTCTGGTTCTTGCGCGCCTCGGCCGCCTTCTTCTGGTTGGCGTATTTCAACTTGCCGAGATCGAGGATCTTTACGACGGGGGGCACCGCATTGGGCGATATCTCGACCAGATCGAGCCCGGCCTCTTCGGCGAGCAGCAATGCGTCGTTGATGGAAACATCACCGCGGTTCTGGCCTTCGGCGTCGATCAGCTGGACCCGGGGAACCCGGATATCACGGTTTGAGCGCGGGCCATCCTTGGTCGGCGCCGCTGCTTTGAAAGGTCTGCGAATGGTCGTGGTCTCCTTGGCCGTTTCGTTCAGGGTTTGCAGGTCTTGATGCGTGAACGCGCCAATGTGGTGAGCGCGCGGGCGGAGTCAATAGCACAGCATTGACAGGAAATCACCTGATCGCTGACCTGCACCAAACAAAGAAGGATCGCGAGCACTTTTCGCCACGCCACTGGCTGTGCCACAAGACCCTGTGCCAAAAGACCGGCGTGAGGAAAAAGCCATGACTGCCACGCCCCCTGTCTTTCTGGACGTCGATGGATCGAGCATCGCGGTGCGCCACACGGCTGGCATGACGCCCGGCATCGTCTGGCTCGGCGGCTACAAGTCGGACATGCTGGGCACGAAGGCCGAAACGCTGTCGGACTGGGCGGCAAGAGAAGGCCGCGCCTTCCTGCGACATGACTATTCCGGCCATGGCGAATCTGGCGGCGCCTTTGCCGATGGGACGATTTCAAAATGGCTTTCGCAAAGCCTTGCCGTTTTCCGGCACTTCACCAGGGGCAAGCAGATCCTGGTCGGCTCATCGATGGGGGCCTGGATCGCGCTGCGCATGGTGCAGGAACTGCGCAAGGCAGGCGACAGCAACGTCGCCGGCCTGGTGCTGCTGGCGCCGGCGCCGGATTTTACCGTCGAGCTGGTCGAACCGGTGTTGACCGAGGCGCAGAAGCGCGATCTCGCCGCAAGAGGCTTCTTCGAGGAGCCGTCGGACTATTCCAGCGAGCCTTACATCTACACACGCGCGCTGATCGAGGACGGGCGCGACAACCGGGTCATGGCAGGCCCTATCGACACGCATTGCCCGGTACACATCTTGCAGGGACTGGCCGATGCGGACGTGCCGGCAAGCCACGCGCTGAAGCTGGTCAGTCTGTTGCCCGCGGACGATGTGACATTGTCGCTGATCCCCGACGGTGATCATCGGCTGTCGCGGCCGCAGGATCTCGACATGCTTGTACGGACCGTCGACGCGATGGCGCGGAGGGAGAACTGATGCGCGTTTCCATTCCGGTATCCGCCTTTGTCGCGGCAATCGTCGGCTTTGGCGGCACGCTGGCCATCGTCATCGCCGCCGCCAAGGCGGTCGGCGCGACGCAGATCGAGACAGCGAGTTGGGTGACGGCGATCTGTCTGGCGATGGCGATCGAGTGCCTGTGGCTATCCTGGCGCACGAAGATGCCGGTCATCACCGCCTGGTCGACGCCGGGTCTGGCGCTGATCGCCGCGTCGAGCGGTTTCTCGATGGGCGAGGCCGTCGGCGCCTTCATCGTCACCGGCATCCTCCTGATTGCCACCGGCCTGTTCGGACCGCTGACACGGCTGATCGCCAGGATACCGCCGTCGGTGGCATCGGGCATGCTGGCCGGCATCCTCGTCAGTTTCGCCATCAACGCGGTCAAAGCCATCCCCGCCGATCCCTGGCTGATCCTGCCGCTGATCGCAGCCTTCTTCGTCATCAGGCTGTTCAATCCGGCGGTGTCGGTGCTGGTGGTGCTGATCGGCGGCGGCCTCGCCGCTTTCCTGACAGGCCGCGTCGGTGGCTTGCCGACACCGGAAGTGTCGACGCTGACACTGATCACACCGCAGTTCAGCGCCGCCGCGATCATCGGCCTGGCGCTGCCGCTCTACCTCGTCACCATGGCTTCGCAGAACCTTTCCGGGCTCGCCGTGCTGCGCGCCGCCGGCTATCACCCGGAGCCCGGCCCGCTGATCGGCGTCACCGGCCTGTTTTCGCTGCTGTCGGCGCCGTTTGGCGGCTCGACCACCAACCTGGCCGCGATTTCGGCCGCGATCTGCACCGGGCCGGACGTCCATCCCGATCCCGCCGAACGCTGGAAGACGGGCCCGTTCTATGCGCTCGCCTACATCATCTTTGCCATATTCGGTGCTTCATTGGTGGCGATCTTCGCCGTCCTGCCGCAAAGCCTGATCGTGCTGGTGGCGGGTCTGGCGCTGATGGCGCCGCTTGCCAACGCCCTGTCGATCGCCCTGAAGGACGAAGGCGAACGCATGTCCGCCACCGTCACCTTTGCCGTCACCGCGTCGGGACTGACGCTGTTCGGCGTCGGCGCCGCATTCTGGGGGCTGGTCGCGGGCCTGGCCGTTCTTTTCCTCGAAGCATTCAAAAAGCGACAATCATTTCAGCCTCTTGTCCGGTTTTGGCGGACATTGTCTTGAATCGCCGTTTTCTTCTTCCCATTTCGATTCCACGCAGCCGGGTTTGGCTGTCTCCAACCGAAGGAATGGGAGAAAATGAACACATCCGCATTGATCCGTCCGGCCTGGACGCCGGCAACCATCGCGTTGATGGTGATCGGCTTCATGGTGTTCTGGCCACTCGGCTTCGCCATGCTCGCCTACATCATCTGGGGCGACCGCCTCGATGGCTTCAAGCGTGACGTCAACCGGGCGACCGACGGCATCTTCGCCGGCTGCCGCCGCGGTTCCGACAAGGCCGCTCGCTGGGGTCACGGCTCCGCCCGCACCGGCAACGTCGCTTTCGACGACTGGCGCGAAAAGGAACTTGAGCGCCTGAATGAAGAGCGCCGCAAGCTCGACGAGATGCTGACCCAGTTCGACGAGTACGCCCGCGAACTGCGCCGCGCCAAGGACCAGGACGAGTTCGACCGCTTCATGGCGAACCGCAACAAGGCGACGGCGCCGACGAAGACCGACCCGAGCACCGGGACGACGGCCAGCAAGCGTGGCAAGGGCTCGAACCTGCTTGACGACTAAGGCCAGGCGACAGGCCAGATCGTGAAAAAACGGCGTCGCGCGAGCGGCGCCGTTTCTTTTTTGTTCTATTCGTTTTCCTCGAATCGCGTATCGTCCGGCCATGTCTTTCGGCTTCTTCCGCAACCTGACAAAACCCAAGCCCGCGCCTGTCCAAGAGCGCGAGCATGTCGTTGCCGGCCGGTCATTGCCGCTCAAGATTGTCGAGAACGATCGCGCCCGACGGCTGACACTGCGCATCGATTCCGGTGGCCGTGGCCTGCGCATCACAGTGCCGCCGGGCCTGCGCCGGGGCGAGGTGGAAAAATTCCTCGACCGCCATCAGGAGTGGCTGGAACAGCGGCTGGCCAAGGTGCCCAACCGGCCGCAGGTGCGGCCCGGCATCAAGGTCCCTGTGCGCGGCGTGCCGCACCGCATCGTCCATGAGCCCTCGAAACGTGGCACCGTCACCGTCTCGCGCGACGAGCGCGGTCCGCTGCTGATCGTGCATGGCGAGCGCGTGCACCTGCCGCGCCGCATCGCCGATTTCCTCAAGCGCGAAGCCAAGCGCGAGATCGAGGCGCTGGTGGTCAAGCACACGCAGGCGCTCGGCAAGCGCGCCAAGGCGATCCGCTTCAAGGACACCTCAAGCCGCTGGGGCTCCTGCACCTCGGACGGCAATCTGTCCTTCTCCTGGCGCATCATGATGGCGCCGGCGCCGGTCATAAATTACCTCGTCGCGCATGAGGTGGCCCATCTCAAGGAGATGAACCACGGCCCGAAGTTCTGGAAATTGTGCGAACAGCTTTGCCCGGACACCGAGCGCTGCAAGGCCTGGCTGAAGCGCAATGGCGGCGCCTTGCAAGCGATCGCGTTCGAGTAGGTGACGGGCGACGATTCAATCGTCGTTGGCGGCGTTGAGGTCCTCGGGCCGCAGGCCCTCGTCGTCATGACGCGGCCATGGCAGGAATTTGCTGTCGAAGGCATCGCTACCGAAATAGTCGAGCGCCCGATGCGCCTCGGTGCCGTTGAAGGAGGCCTTGTCCACCAGATGGGCGATAACCTCGCGTGCCTGGGCGATTTTCTGCCTGAGTTCGGCAACCGTTCTGTCCGCCATGATTCTGCTCCCGCCTTGCGTCCTGTCCATGAATAGGTAGCGCCTTTGGCCGCCCCAGCAAACAGCATGCTTTTTCTCGACTCTTATCGCTTTTCGTGCCAATCCCGCGCCATGGCGCTTGACATCAAGATCTGCGGCTTGAAGACCGACAAGGCATTGGCCGCGGCAGTGGCCGGCGGCGCCAGCCATGTCGGCTTCATTTTCTTTGCCAAAAGCCCGCGCTACGTCGAGCCGGCCGAGGCTGGCCGTCTGCGCGAGGCGGCGCGCGGCAAGGCAATCGCGGTTGCTGTCAGCGTTGATGCAAGCGACGCCTTCCTTGATGAGATCGTCGAAAAGATGCAACCCGACATGCTGCAGCTGCATGGTTCGGAAACGCCCGAGCGCGTGGCCGAGGTCAAGGCCCGCCACGGCCTGCCCGTGATGAAGGCGCTGCCCCTCAGCGAGGCTGCCGATCTGGAGCGGATAAAGCCGTTCATCGGCGTTGCCGACCGGTTCCTGTTCGACGCCAAGCCGCCGAAGGGCTCGGAACTGCCGGGGGGCAACGGCGTCGCCTTCGACTGGCGCATTCTCGCCGGCCTTGACGCCGGCGTCAATTACATGCTTTCCGGTGGGCTCAACGCCGCCAACATCGGCGATGCCCTTCGGCTTGCCAACCCGCCCGGAATAGACATTTCTTCAGGCGTGGAAAGCGCGCCAGGCGTCAAGGATCCGGCGCTGATCGAACAGTTCTTCCGGGCCGTCAGGGCAGCACGCGACAATCGCGCCGCCTGACCGGCTCAAACCAGAGCATGTCCCGGAAAAATGGGAACCGGTTTTCCGACAAGGACAGGCTCGCAAGTCAAGATGCAGGAGATCGGCAATGGACAAGCCGGCGACACCCAATTCCTTCCGCACCGGACCCGACGAACAGGGCATGTTCGGCATTTTTGGCGGTCGTTTCGTTGCCGAAACGCTAATGCCGCTGATCCTCGATCTCGAGCGGAACTGGAACGAGGTCAAGAACGATCCGGATTTCAGGGCTGAACTCACGGATCTTTCGACCCACTACGCCGGACGGCCGTCGAAGCTCTATTTCGCGGAGGGGCTGACCAGACATCTTCGTGAGGTTTCTTCGGCGAAGGGCCTCGGGGGCGGCGCCAAGGTCTATTTCAAGCGCGAAGACCTGAACCACACCGGCTCGCACAAGATCAACAACTGCCTTGGCCAGATCCTGCTGGCCAAGCGCATGGGCAAGAAGCGCATCATCGCCGAGACGGGTGCTGGCCAGCATGGCGTGGCGTCCGCCACCGTCGCCGCCCGCTTCGGCTTTCCCTGCGTCGTCTACATGGGCGCCACCGACGTCGCCCGTCAGAGTCCCAACGTCTTCCGCATGAAGCTGCTGGGCGCCGAAGTGCGGCCGGTGACCGCCGGCCACGGCACGCTGAAGGACGCCATGAACGAGGCGCTGCGCGACTGGGTGACGAATGTCGAGGATACCTATTATCTGATCGGCACCGCCGCCGGCCCGCACCCCTATCCGGAGCTGGTGCGCGACTTCCAGTCGGTGATCGGTTCGGAGGCACGCGCGCAGATCCTCGAACAGGAAGGCCGGTTGCCGGACACCATCATCGCCTGTGTCGGCGGCGGCTCGAACGCCATCGGCATGTTCCATCCCTTCCTCGACGACAAGGAGGTTCGCATCATCGGCATCGAAGCCGGTGGCCGTGGCCTCGACGGCATCGAGCACTGCGCCTCGATGAATGCCGGAAAGCCCGGCGTGCTGCACGGCAACCGCACCTATCTCCTGCAGAATTCCGACGGCCAGATCATGGACGGCCATTCGATCTCGGCCGGCCTGGATTACCCCGGTGTCGGCCCGGAGCATTCCTCGGCTGCGCGACAGCGGCCGCGTCGAATATGTCCCGATCCTCGACGACGAGGCGCTGGAAGCCTTCAAGCTGACGACGCGTGTCGAAGGCATCATTCCGGCGCTGGAATCGGCGCACGCCATCGCGCATGCGGTGAAGATCGTGCCGGCCATGGACAAGGACCAGATCGTCATCGTCAACCTGTCCGGCCGCGGCGACAAGGACGTGCATACGGTTGCCAGCATGCTGGGCATGGAGATCTGATCATGGCCACTCGTATCGACCGCCGCATGGCGAAGCTGAAGACCGAGGGCCGCCCGGCGCTCGTCACCTATTTCATGGGCGGCGACCCGGACTACGACACCTCGCTGTCGATCATGAAGGCATTGCCGGCGGCGGGTGCCGACATCATCGAGCTCGGCATGCCGTTCTCCGATCCGATGGCCGACGGCCCAGCGATCCAGGCGGCGGGCTTGAGGGCGCTCAAAGGCGGCCAGACGCTGGTCAAGACGCTGAAGATGGCGTCGGAATTCCGCGTCGGCGACAATGAGACGCCGATTGTGCTGATGGGCTACTACAACCCGATCTATATCTACGGCGTCGACCGTTTCCTCAAGGACGCGATCGCCAGCGGCATTGACGGGCTGATCGTCGTCGACCTGCCGCCGGAGATGGACGAGGAATTGTGCATTCCGGCACTGAAGGCCGGCATCAATTTCATCCGGCTGGCGACGCCGACCACCGACGACAAGCGTCTGCCCAAGGTGCTCCAGAACACATCCGGCTTCGTTTATTATGTCTCGATGACCGGCATCACCGGCTCAGCGCTGGCCGACACCGGCAAGGTGGCGGCGGCGGTGAAGCGCATCAAGGGCCATACCGACCTGCCAGTCTGCGTCGGTTTCGGCGTCAAGACCGCCGAGCAGGCGCACGTGATCGGCGCCAATGCCGATGGCGTCGTCGTCGGCACCGCGATCGTCAATGCGGTCGCCAATGTGCTGGGGCCGAAGGGCGAGAAGACCGCCGACCCCGCCGAAGCCGTCGCCACGCTGGTCAGCGGCCTTGCGCAGGGCGTGCGCTCGGCCCGCCTTGCTGCCGCCGAATAGTTTTCCTACCTCAGGTCTTGTCGTTTTCCCAAAACCGGTTCCCACTTTTGGGCGACATGCACTAACTCTTCGTCAGGACAGGAGCCGAAGCGATGAACTGGATCACCAATTACGTTCGCCCGAAGATCAATTCGATGCTCGGCCGGCGCACCGACATGCCCGAGAATCTCTGGATCAAGGATCCGGAGACCGGCGAAATGGTGTTCCACAAGGATCTGGAGTCGAACCAGTTCGTCATTCCGTCCTCCGGCCATCACATGAAGATCTCGGCGAAAGAGCGGCTGAAATTCTTCTTCGACGGCGGCAAGTACGAGACCCTGGACAATCCCAAGGTCATGCAGGACCCGTTGAAGTTCCGTGACGAGAAACGCTATGTCGACCGGCTGAAGGACGCCAAGGCCAAGACCGGCCTGGAAGATGCGATCATCAACGCGCTGGGAACCGTCGAAGGCCTGCCGGTTGTGGTCACGGTGCAGGACTTCGCCTTCATGGGTGGCTCGCTCGGCATGGCTGCTGGTGACGCCATCGTTCATGGTTTCGAAGTCGCCCTGCAGCGCAAGCGGCCGCTGATCCTGTTCGCCGCTTCCGGCGGCGCCCGCATGCAGGAAGGTATCCTGTCGCTGATGCAATTGCCCCGCACCACGGTCGGCGTCGACCGGCTGAAGGAAGCCGGCCTTCCCTACATCGTCGTGCTGACCAACCCGACCACCGGTGGCGTCACCGCTTCCTACGCCATGCTGGGCGACGTGCACATCGCCGAACCCGGCGCACTGATCGGGTTCGCCGGACCGCGCGTCATCGAACAGACCATCCGGGAAAAGCTGCCGGATGGCTTCCAGCGCGCCGAGTACCTGATGGAGCACGGCATGGTCGACATGGTTGTGTCGCGGCTGGAGCTGCGCGAAACGATCGCACGCTTGCTGAAGATGCTGCTCAAGCTGCCGGAAGAGCAAAAACCGCTGGAGCCGGAAATCCTGCCGCCGGCAGTGGTCCCCATGGAACCCCGCCCGCAGGCCTGAAGCGACATGGTCCGCCGCGAACCGCGATTGCGCCAGGGTCGTGGTGCGCTGTAGCTTTTTCGAATTGCCATGGTCCTTTCCGAAACGATTCCGGTTTTCGGGGCCATGCGCTAGGATTCCCATATGACGACGCTTGCCGCCGACCGCGAAATCGAAGCCCTGATGGCGCTTCATCCGAAGGGCTTCGACCTTTCGCTCGACCGCATTTCCAGGCTGCTGGAACGGCTCGGCAACCCGCAGGACCTGCTGCCGCCGGTGATCCACATCGCCGGCACCAACGGCAAGGGCTCCTGCGCGGCGTTTTCGCGCGCACTGCTCGAAGCGGCGGACTGCCGCGTCCATGTGCACACCTCGCCGCATCTGGTGAACTGGCACGAGCGCTACCGGCTGGCCGCCGATGGCGGCGGCAGGCTGGTTGACGACAAGGTTTTCGCCGATGCCATCGCCCGCGTCGCCAGGGCCAATGAGGGTGAGACGATCACCGTCTTCGAAATTCTCACCGCCGTCACCTTCCTGCTGTTTTCCGAGCATCAGGCCGATGCGGCCATCATCGAGGTGGGGCTGGGCGGCCGCTTCGACGCCACCAATGTCATCAAGGAACCAGCCGTATCGGTGATCATGCCGGTGTCGCTCGACCACGAGGCCTATCTCGGCGACCGTGTCGAACTGATCGCCGCCGAAAAGGCCGGCATCATCAAGCGCGGCTGCCCGGTCGTCATCGGCGCGCAGGAAAGCGAGACGGCGCTGCAGGTGCTGATCGAAACCGCCGAGCGGCTTGAGTGTCCGACCTTCGTCTACGGCCAGGATTTCCTCGCCTTCGAGGAAAACGGCCGCATGGTCTACCAGGACGAGGACGGCTTGATGGACCTGCCGCCGCCCAGGCTGCCCGGGCGCCACCAGTTCGCCAATGCCGCCGCGGCGATCGCGGCGGTGAAGGCGGCCGGCTTCGAGATCAGCCATCGCGCCGCCGAAAAAGCGATGATCAATGTCGCCTGGCCCGGCCGCATGCAGAAGCTGGTGCAGGGTCGGCTGGCCGAACTGGCGCCAAAGGGCGCCGACATCTGGCTCGACGGCGGCCACAATCCGGGCGCCGGCGTGGTCGTTGCCGAAGCGCTGGCTGAGCAGGAAGAAAAGAATCCGCGTCCGCTTTTCCTGATCTCGGGCATGATCAACACCAAGGACCAGAGCGGTTATTTCCGCGCCTTCAAGGGTCTGGCCCGGCATGTCTACACGGTGCCGGTGAGCGCGAGCGACGCCGGCGTGCCAAACGACGAACTGGCGGTCCGCGCCACGGAAGCCGGGCTGACGGCCGAACCGGTGAGTTCCGTCGCCAACGCACTGATGCTGCTGCGCGATACCTGGGACGGTCCACCGCCGCGCATCCTGATCGGCGGGTCGCTTTATCTGGCCGGGGCGGTGCTGGCTGAAAACGGCACGCCGCCGACATGATCAAGGTAAAGCAACTCGCTCACGTTTGCATCTTCGCGAATGACCTCGACGTGACGCGAAGCTTCTATCGCGACGTCCTCGGCATGGACACCCAATTCAATTTCCTGCGCGACGGCAAGATTTTCGGGTTCTACCTCAATTGCGGCGGTCGCAGCCACATCGAGGTGTTCCAGAAGGACGGAGCCCGCTACAGCGACCTGAACCAGATCAACCATCTCTGCCTCGAGGTGGAAGACATCGACGCGGCAATCGCCCACATCAGGTCGAAGGGAATAGACGTCACGCCGAGGAAACTCGCCTGCGACGATACCTACCAGGCCTGGCTTCGCGACCCCAACGACGTGAAGATAGAGCTGTTCAAGTATACCGAACAAAGTGCGCAATTCGTCGGCGGCGATCGTATCGCCGATTGGTAATCGCGCCTGCCGGCCCTGACGTGGCCTTGGTGGATTACTTCAGCTCGATCTCGATAAAGGCGTATTCGCCTTCATTGGCGTTGATGACGTCGTGTTCGACGCCTTCCTTGCGGAAATAGGGGGCGCCCTTCTTCATTTCGGCAAAGGATTCGCCGTCCTTGGTCAACAGCTTCACCTTGCCGTCCATCAGCGGCACGACGACATAGTCGTGGCCGTGGCGATGCCAGCCGGTGTTGTCGCCCGGCGCGAAGCGGTATTCGGTGACGATGACGCGCTCATTGTCGATGAAGACGGTGGCCTTGGCGGATCCGGTCATGGGGTTCTCCTGTCCGCCTCAAGCAGACGACATGGAGTGCCCGCACGCGAGGGCCAGAGCGGCGCAGCGATGGCGCCAACAAAAAGCCCGGCGCTATGGCCGGGCTCGATATTAGGAATTTTGGACGGATCAGAGGTTGCCATTAACCCAGTGCGACAGCGAGGTCTTGGGCGCCGCACCGATCTTTCTGTCAGCCTCTGCGCCGCCCTTGAATATAACAAGCGTCGGGATCGAGCGCACGCCGAACTGGGCGGCAAGCTCGGGATTCTCGTCGATGTTCAGCTTCGCGATCTTCACCTTGGCACCAAGTTCGGTGGCGATGTCTTCCAGCGACGGGGCGATCATCTTGCAGGGGCCGCACCATTCCGCCCAGAAATCAACCACGACCGGTACGCTGGCGTCGAGCACAGCGGTCTGGAAATTGCTCTTGTCGACCTTGACGGTGGCACCCATACGGAAATCCTTTCGAGAGTTTTTGTCGCACCAAATGTGGTGGTGATTGGGCCCTTCTTCAAGCAGGTGTTGTGTCACGCTCCCGTGAGTCGAGCAAGGGCGTCATCCATGGCGCCGGCCGGCAGTTCGATCAGCCGCGGCGCCTCGGTGAACAGCAGGGCCGCCCGGATCACGCGTCCGGGATAGAGCGGCTGCAGCAGGGCGCGATAAAGCGCGAGCTGGAGGACATAAGCCGGCGGAACCTCGGCTAGAGAGGCGGGCGCCGGCCGGTTGGTCTTGTAGTCGACGATCGACACTGTGTCCGATGTCACCGCCAGCCGGTCGATCTTGCCGGAAATCGAACGCTTTTTGCCCTTCACCTCGAGGCTGCCCATGATCGCGACCTCGGCACGCGACGACGACGCAAACAGTGTGCCGAAGCGGGCGTCGGCAAGGATGGCTGTGACCGACGCCAAGGCTTTTCCACGCTCGGATTGAGTCCAGTCCGCACCCGTTCGCGCGAGATAACGTTCCGCCGCGCCACCACGTTCGCCCTCGGCAATGCCGGGCAACATCTGCAGCAGCTTATGCAGGGCCAGCCCCCGCATCACGGCAAAGCCCGGCTCGGCATCGGCGTCCAGCACCGGCGAAGCCTTGTCGACCACGGCTTCCTTGCCTTCGTCGATCAGCGCCGAGGCGCCGGATGGCGACAGCGGACGCGGCAGGTCCTCGAAAGGCGGCAAGGGCCGGAACAGGCTTGCCGGCAACGGCCCGAAAACGTGCGTTTGCCGTGCCTGCTCGCTAGAGCTTGCCGCGACGGGCGGCAGCTTGGTCACATGGAAACGATGCACGGGCTCGCCACCGGCGGGATGCGGGCGCTGTTCGCTTTCTGGCGCGCCGATCAGGGCGCGGCTGACGATTGAATGCCAAGTGCCGGTGTTCGGCGCCCGCTTGCCATGATAGCCGCAGACGATCAGCCGGTCCTCGGCGCGGGTCATGCCGACATAGAGCAGCCGGCGATATTCGTCGTCGGCGAGTTCTCGCGCCCGGACTGCCGCCGCTTTCGAAAAGCCATTGGCGACATCGCTGGCCGAGCGCCAGAGATAGCCCTTGCCGTCCCAATATGTGCCCGAACCATCGAAAGGCATCAGGCGCGGCAGATGCTGGTCGCTGAACGGGGCGGAGCCGCCATCGACCAGGAACACCACCGGTGCCTCCAGGCCCTTGGCGGCATGCACGGTCATGACGCGAACCTCGTCGCGGGTCTGGTCCATCTCGCGCTTGATCTCGGGGCCGGCGTTCTCCAGCGTCGAGAGAAAGGCTTCCAGCCCCGGCAGGCCGGTTCGCTCCTCGGCAAGGCAGAAACTCAGGAACTCGTCGAGGATATCGCCTGCTTCGGGTCCGAGCCGCGCGATCATCTTGCTGCGCACGCCATCGCGCGCCAGCAGGCCGGCATAGAACTCGAACACCGGCTTGAAGGCCGCTTCGTTCGTCCAGATGTCGAGCTGGGCGACGATCGCCGCAAGTCGCTCGCTTTCGCCGGCATGGCGGCGCAGCGACGCGATCAGCGACAGGCCGGGAGGTCGCTCCGCCGCGAGCGTGAAAAGTGCCTCTTCCGGCAGATCGAAGATCGGGCTACGCAGGACGGCGGCGAGCGACAGATCGTCCTGCGGCTGAATGAGGAGATGGCCGAGCGCGATCAGGTCCTTGACCGCGATATGGCCAGGCAGGCTCAGCCGGTCGGCACCGGCGACCGGAATGTCGCGGCGTTTCAAGGCGCGAGTCAGCGCGTGGACGAAGCGATCGCGCTTGCGCACCAGCACCAGCACGTCGCCCGGCCGCAGCCGCTTGCCGCGGCCTTCGATGATCTCGCCGGCGCCGATCCAGCCGGCAATGGTCGCGGCGACATTCTCGGCAACGCGCACCGCCGGCGCATGGGCATGGTCGATGGCCTGGGTCCAGTCGTCGGGCTCGTCCACGACGTCGGCGCCGAGCGACGGCCAGACCTCGACATAGCCCGGCGCGTCGGTGCGGATCGCCTTGTGGCTCAGCGGATCGGGATCGTGGCTGATGCCGCGTCGCACGAGGGGATCGGCAAAGACGCGGTCGACCGCGGCCAGAACGTCATCGGTCGAGCGGAACGACCAGGTCAGCTTGAGGTCGGCAAAGGATGCCTCGGCGTCGCGCACCCTGCCGGCGAACAACAGCCGGCTGTCGGCGAAGGAGTCGGGCGCCGCGCCCTGAAAGGAATAGATCGACTGTTTTTCGTCGCCGACGGCAAAGACGGTACGGTGGACCCTGTCGCGCGCGCCGAGGCCGGCAAAGAACTCCTCCGCCAGCCGCTTCACCACCTCCCATTGATCCGGGCTGGTGTCCTGCGCCTCGTCGAGCAGGATGTGGTCGATGCCCTGGTCGAGCTTGTACTGTACCCAGGGGCCGGCATCGGGCCGTGCCAGCAGATTGACCGTGCGGGTGATGAGGTCGTTGAAGTCGAGAAAGCCGCGGCTGCGCTTCAGCACTTCGTAGCGGGCGATGAGCCAGTCGGCGATGATCAGCGCAGCCCGCGTGCCTTCCAGCATCCGGAACAGGGCCAGCCGGTCGACGGTTTCGACGATGGCATTGGCCGCTGAAACATAGCGTTCCACCAGATCCGGCAGCCGGTCGACCAGGGCCTTCTTGAAGGCCTTTGCCGGGTCATAGGCATCGCCATCAGTCTTGAGGAAGGCCCTCGACAGCAATTGCAGACGGCGAACCGGGTCGCTTTCGGCGAAAGCCAGGCGCGCATAGGGCAGGATGTTGTTCAGCACCGTTCTGGCATCAGCAGCTTCCGCCGCATGGGCAAAGCCGGAAAAATAATCCGGCAGGAAGCCCGGCAACGGCCAGACCGACGCCGCTATGCCTTCGGCGGTCTGGCCGGGGCGAAAATGGAACTCATCGAACAGCGCCTGGAAATGCGAGCCGTCGCGCCCGACGGCGTCGATGAAATTGCGCAAACCGTCACGCTTGCGCACGATCTCGCCCAACAAGGCATCGAGACCAGCTTCGCCGCCACGATCGAGAATGGTGGCAAAGGCCTCGGCCAGATTCCTGTCGCCGGCGGCCGAGATCATCTCGCGGCGCGCGGCGGCAAACAGCGATGCCTCCATCTGGCTGTCGAGCATTTCGAAATGGGCAGGGATGTTGGCTTCCAGCGGGAACTGGTGGAGCACCGATTCGCAGAAGGCATGAATGGTCTGGATCTTCAGCCCGCCCGGCGTTTCCAGCGCCTCGGCGAACAGGCGGCGGGCACGGCGCATGGTCTCGACATCGGGCCGGAGACCCTCTAGCGCCTCGACCCTTGCCGCCAGATCCGCGTCAGCAAGTGTTGTCCACTCCGACAGTGTCGAGAACACCCGGTTCGACATGTTGGCGGCGGCGGCGCGCGTATAGGTCAGGCACAGGATCTTTGACGGATCAGTGCCGCGCAGCAGCAGCCGGATGACGCGCTGGGCCAGCACATGGGTCTTGCCGGAGCCGGCATTGGCCGACACCCAGGCGGAATTCTTGGGATCGGCGGCGCGGGCCTGGCTGGAAGCCGTATCGCTTGGAATGGGATAGGCCTTCTTCATGCCTCCCCTCCCTCGTCGCCGGCATCGCCGCCCGCCGACCATTCGAGCACGCGGGCAAGATGGTCGTAGTCGCCATCGGTCTCGCCTTCGCGAAACGGCAGCGCGCGCGACAGATATCCGGTCGCCGGGTCGGCATAGTGGATTAGAAGCTTCTCCAGCCGCGCCCATGCCTCTTCGGCGAGATCGGTGGCGGTCCTGGGCTGTCGGTTGTGCTCGAGGATCGATTCCTCGAACACCTCGCCATTCGGCTTCAACCGCACGAACGCCAGTTGCGACGGTTCGCGCGCGCCCAGATCCTTGAAGGCGCCGCGCCTGAGCAGCGCGCCTTCCAGCGCCAGTTGCGGCGCAAGCAGCGTGTGCGCCTGCGCCTTGGACGGCGACGAGCCCGTCTTGTAGTCCAGGATGTCGGCCATGCCGCCAGCCAGCAGGTCGACGCGGTCGGCGTAGCCGGACAGCGTCACGCCGGACTGGCCGACCACCGTCTTTCCGGCGCGTTCCTCGGCATGCCGCCGTATCACCGCGTCGGCGCGCGTGCGCTCCCACTCGACGATGTTGGCGGCGAGTTTTTCGAAGCGCGGCCACCACACCGCCTCTACATCGGCCGGAAGGGCGGCCTCGGCAAAACAGGCGCGACCCGCCGATATGAGGCCGACCAGCGCATCCGGCGCGCGCGGATCGGCCACTTGCGCCGAGAAGAGATGCAGAATGGCGTGAAACAGCGTGCCGCGCTCGGCGGCACCTGGATCGCGGATGACCGGATCGAGCGGCATCAGGCCGAGGATCCGTCTTGCATAGATGGCGTAGGGATCACGGCGCAGGGTCTCGATCTCGGTGACCGAGAAATGGCTTGGGCGCACAGACAGTGGCGGCTTCGGCTGTGGTCGTGGCGCGAAATCCTGCCTTGGCCCGGTATCGAGCGCGCGTGCCCAGGCGAGCAGTTCGTCGCCGCGCCGGCGCAACTCCGCCGCCTGATCGTTGCCGATGAAGGTGAGGAGGCGCTGCAGCCAGCGCGACGGCACGGCGGGTGCATCGCCGGCGCGCGCCGAGCGGGCCAGCACCACTTTCCTGGCGCCCATGGCCATCTGGAAATCATGCGCGGCCAAGCCGATACGCCGTTCGGGCGGTTCGAGATCGATGCCGGTCTTCATCAGCCGCGACATGAAGCGGTCGCTCTCTGGCTTGCGCGGCCACACGCCCTCGTTGAGCCCGCCGATGACCAGCGTGTCGACATTCTGCAACCGGGCTTCCAGCGCGCCCCAGATGGCGATGTTCCTGTCTGTGCCCTGTGCCGGCTTGACCGTTTCGGGCGCGATCAGCGCGTCCATCACGTCAGGCCATTCGCTCGCCGGGAACGACAGCGATGCCGAAGCCGCGACCAGCCCGCGCAGCAATTCGGCAAGCTTTTCGCCGGCGTCACCGGCATAGAGTTCTCGCAGGCCGCCATCTTCGGCGCGCCCGAGATTTTCGAGTGCCACGACGCTGGCCTTGACCAGCGCGGCAAGGTCTGCGTCCGCCTGGCCGTGAAAGGCCGTGAGCGGCGCCAATGCATGTTTGAGACGTTCGAGCACATTGCGCGCGCTTTCGATGGAGCGGACGGTCAGCCGGGAGAACCAGAAGGGTTGCCGGCTGCCGCTGCCCAAGCCGGTGAGTCGGGCCTCGAAGAGTTCGGACAGGGAAGCGATGTCGGGGCGGCCGGTGCCGCCGCGCAGCGCCATCAGTTCGACCAGTTCGGCTGCGTGGCGCACATCGGCGCGTTGCAGGCCGAGGCCAAGCAGCGGGTGCTTGAGCAGCGACAGCAGGCCAACCGGATCGCCTGGCCGGAACACCGCTTCGAGCGCCAGCCTGAGCAGGCTGGCAGCCGGGGTGTTGGCGAGCGGCGTGCCACCGGAATCGTCGGCGACGACGCCGAAGCGCAGAAGCTCGACTGAAACGCGGCGCGCCAGGGCGCGGTCGCCGGTGACGAGCGCAGCCCTCTGGCCGGCTTGCTCGACGGCCTGCTTGAGCGCGACGGCGATGGCGACGGCCTCGTCGCGTTCGCTGGCCGCCTCGAGCAGCGTCACGTCGGCGAAGGCGCCGGCGATGGCGGCGGCTGGGAAACCAGCGCGTGTTTCGGCCCAGAGTTCGGTGGTCTCGGCCGGCCGCAACGCCTCGCCGACAAGGGCGGCGCGAAGCGCAAGCGACGGCTCGGCCATGCCAATCTCCTCGACATCGCCGCGCAGCACGCCGATCTTGCCGATCAGCCTGGCCAAGCCATATTGCGGGTGGCCGAGCATGGCCGGACGCGCGCCAGGTGCGGCAATCGCCTGGAAGGACGCTTCGTCCAGCGTCCGGTCGAGACCGGGCAGCACGATGGCACCGCCGGGCAAGCGGGCGATCACGGCAAGCAGCTCGGCCGTGGCGGGAATCGAACCGGTGGATCCGGCGGCAATGACTGGTCCGGCAGGCGGATTGCGCTGCAGCCGCGCGGCCTCGGTACGGATCAGCGCGCTGCGATGCGCGGCCGGATTGGAGCGATCGCGTTCCTCGAGGAATTTCGGCCAGGCGTCAGTGACGATGCCGAGGAATTCGAGCGTCACCTGCCACCATCCGGCAAGGTTGCCGGTGACCAGATCGGTGAGCTTTGCCCAGTCCGTGCCTTCCGTCTCGATCTCGTCCATCAGCCCCGCGAGATCGCGCGCCAGCCAGATCGCGTCGGCGGTAGAGGCCGGGATGACGATCTCCTCGGCGAACAGGGCCGCGACATGCGCCGGCAGCCGGCGTTTCCAGGCGCGCACCAGCGGCGCCAGCAGCAGCAGGCGTTCGGTCGCCGCGATCGGCGGCGCGAGATCGATTGCCGCCGATGCCTCTGTTTCGAACGCGGCCTCATCCTCGTCGAACTCGCCGAGCGGACGGATGACCGGCAGGATCGCCGAACCGCCGCCGCCGCGTGCCCGCAGGCTGTCGACGAAGACACCACGCAAGGCGCGCGCGGCACGGCGCGTCGGCACGTAGATGGTGACATCGGCCAGGGCGAGCGGGTTGCCGTCAAAGCGAAACCCCGGAACCAGGCGACCGGCAAGCAGCGCCTCGGCAAGCGTCGGCAGAAACGGCGCTCCGGAGGGAACCGAGAAAACGCGGCTTGAGCCGCTCATTGCAACTCGGCTAGCGCGCCGGCGACTGCCGCTTCCGCGAGCGGAATGGCATCGGGCGTGCCGACGGTGATCCAGTGGCCGTGCATCGGCGTGCCGAACAGCCGGCCGGCGGCAATGGCCGAATCGAAATAGGCGTTGAGCGAATGCGGCCCGGCAGGCGCATTCGCGAACAGGCGCGGATGAATGATTGCAGCCCCGGCATAGATCAGGCCCGCCGGATCGCCCTTTGACCGGCGCAAGGCGCCATCCGGTGCCACCAGGAAATCGGTGCCGCCGCAATGTCCGGTCGCCTGATGGAGATCCGCCAGCATAAGCAGAATATCCATTTTCGCCGCGTCCCATGCAAGGGCGAGGCGGTCGAGATTGAGGGGACCGTCGTCGATCCAGAAAGTATCGGCGTTGAGGATATAGAAGGGCTGTTCGCCCAGGTCCGGCAGCGCCTTGACGATGCCACCGGCGGAATCGAGCAACCGGTCGCTCTCGTCGGAAATGATGATCTCCGGTGCCCGACGCGCCGCGACATGGGCAACGATCTGCTCGGGAAGATAGTGGACGTTGACCACGGCCTTGCCGACACCGGCGGCGGCCAGGCTGTCGAGGCCCCAGTCGAGCAAGGTCTTGCCGGCGATCCGGACCAACGGTTTGGGGATGGTGTCGGTGATCGGCCGCATGCGCTTGCCAAGCCCGGCGGCAAGTACGATTGCGGTGTCCGGTCCTGCTGTCACAGCGTTCGCTCCTCGAGCAAACCATTGGCGTTGTAGAAATCCCGCAGGCTGGCGAGCGCGGGGTGGGACAGCGCCCTGCGCAGATAGTCGCGGATGCGCGGCAAGTGCTTCAGATAATAGGGTTTGCCGTCGCGCTTTTCGAGGCGCACGAAAATGCCGAGGATCTTGGAGTTGCGCTGCGCCGCCATGATTGCATAGGATTCCAGGAAGCTTGCTTCATCGAAAGCGCCGGCGGCGTGGCGCGCCGCGACATAGGCGTCGAGCGTCTGCTTCTCGATTTCCGGCGATATGGTGACACGCGCGTCCATGGCGAGCGAGGCGACGTCATAGGCTGAAGGACCGATCAGCGCATCCTGGAAATCGACTATGCCCAGCCGATCATGGCCGGAACGGTCACCGCGCCAGATGATGTTGGGCGAATGGAAGTCGCGCAGCATCAGCGTGTATTCGCGGCCGTCCAACCGGTCGAGAAGTGCATTCCATTCTTTGGCGTAGCCGGCGCGCAAGCTCTCGCTTGCCGGGCTGCCCGATATCGCCGGCACGTACCAGTCGACCAGCAGATCGGCTTCGATCATCATGGCGTCGCGGTCGAACGGCGGCACATCATGGAAGCCGCCCTGCCCCGTTTCCATGTGCCGGGGCCAGCTCCTGCCATGCATCATGGCGAGCAGCTCCGCCGCCGCCGCGTAACGCTCGGCCACCGGTTGGCCGTCCTCATCGAGGAACCCTTCGGAACCAAGATGTTCGAGCAGAAGGAACCCTTGATCCTGGTCCTCGGCATGGATTTCCGGAACGCTGACGCCGCCAGCCTTCAATGCCCGGTCGATGGCGACGAAGGCGGAGACCGACTGGGCGGTGTGAGCGATCTCGGCATAGGGCTTGCCGTCGCGCACCGGCGGTCCGAGCACCAGCCGCGGCGAGTTCATCAGCACTTGCGGCTTGTGGCCGGCAAGCGAAACGATCTCGTAGGAGCGGGCCGAGGCATCGCCGATGAAATGGCGGCGCCGTGCTTCGCCCCAGCCGGCATTCCCAAGAAAGTCGCGCATGGCCAGCGACCGTGCCACGCGGTCGAAGGCGGCACCTTGCCCCGACAGTCGCGCCAGCCGGCCCTCGCCGTGCTGGACGAGTTCGATCAGCACCGAGGTTTTCGGCAGATAGGCTTCCGCCCGTTCCGGCCATTCGACCAGGGCGGCACCTTGCGCCAAGGCTTCCTCGAAACCCAGCTCGTCGATTTCGGCCGCCGAGGACAGGCGGTAGAGATCGAAGTGATGGACGGGGATGCGGGTATCGTAGCTCTGCACCAGCGTGAAGGTAGGGCTCGGAACGTCGAGGCCGGCATCGTCGGCCAATGCCCTGATCAATGCACGCGCCAGCGTCGACTTGCCGGCGCCGAGATCACCCTTGAGCGCCAGAACGTCACCGGCGCGCAGCGCCAGCGCGAGATCCTCGCCCAGCAGCGCTGTCTGTGTCTCGTCCGCGAGTAAACGCTCCAGCACCAATCCCGTCATCGAGTGCGCTACTCGGCCGCGGCGCGGATGCCGGGCATGTCGGGAAAGGTGCAGATGACGGTGGTGCCCTTGTCCCTGCCGGTCTCGATGCGAACGTTGCCGCCATGCAGTTCGACAAAGCTCTTGACGATCGACAGGCCGAGGCCGGCGCCGCGACGGCGGCCGCCATTGGTGCGTGGCTCAAAGCGGCGGAATACCGAATCGAGCAGGTCCGGCGGCATGCCGGGTCCGTCGTCATGAACCGAGAATTCCACGCCGTCCGCCAGCTGGCGGCAAGCGAGCCTGATGGTGCTGGCTTCCGGCGCGTAGTTGGCGGCGTTGCTGAGCAGGTTGTAGAGGATCTGGCGAACCCGGATTTCGTCGCCGTGAAACGTCTTCGGCGCCTTGGCGGCATCGACCTCGAGCCTGATCGAATGCTCTTCCAGCCGGTCGGCCACCAGTTCCGCCGCGGCGGCGATGGTCTGGTCGACATGCACCTCGGAAATATCGAGCTCCATGATGCCGGCATCCACCGTCGCCAGGTCGAGGATGTCGTTGACGATGGTGAGCAGGACCGAGGAGGACGAGCTGACATGTCCGACATATTCGCGCTGTTTCTGCGTCAGCGGGCCGGTCGCCGGCAGCGAAAGCAGTTCGGTGAAGCCGATGATGTTGGTCAGCGGCGAGCGCAGTTCATAGGAGACGTGCTGGACGAATTCGTTCTTGAGCTGATCGGATTTCTCCAGCGCCTCGTTCTTGTCCTTCAGCGCCCGTTCGACGTTGACGCTGTCGGTAACGTCGACGAACGTCATCATCACTTGCCCGTTGGGCAACGGGATCATGGCGTAGCTCAGCACATTGCCATTGTTGAGTTCGGTCTGGCCGTGGCGGTCGCGGCGCTCGTCGTCGAAACCGGTGATGGCGGCAACGAAGCCGGGCCAGGGGCTGTCGACCGCCTGCCGGTCGCAAAGGTCGCGGATGGCGGATACGTGGACGTTGGGCTTGGCGGCCTCCGCGCTCAGCCCCCAGAGTGTCGCAAAGGCAGGGTTCGACAGTCGAAGCCTGCCATCGGGGCCGAACACCGCCACGCCTTCGGCAAGATTGTCGAGCGTCTCGCCCTGGACCCGCACGGCGGTCTGGTAGCGGCTTTCGAGGTCCATCTTCTCGGTCAGATTCTCGAAGACCCAGGTCACGCCGCCCTTGGGCTGCGGGTTGGCGACGACGCGGATGGTCTTGCCGTCCGGCAGGTGCCACCAATGTTCCTGTGATTCGACGGCGCGATAGGCGCCAAGCAGGCCTTCCTTCCAGCGGCGCCATTCGGGCTGCTCGGCGATCTTGCCCTCGCTGCGCAAACGGTCGAGCACCAGCGCATTGTCGGGAGCGCTGTGCAGGAAGCCGCTGTCGAGACCCCATAGCTTCTGGAAAGCCTGGTTGAAGAACCGCAGCTTCTCGTCGGTGTCGAAAATGGCGACCGCGGTGTTGAGCTGGTCGAGCGTGTCGGCGTGGCTTCTGACGGTCCGCTCGTATTCGCCGCGAACCGCCTCGATGGCGCTGGTGTCGCAGGCAAGGCCGGCCGAACCATCCGGGCCGGCGAAGTCGGTCACCGCGAATACGCGGCGGTCGCCTTCGATCACGGTGGAAAGCGTCTGCTCGAAGACCGGATGCGACTTGTGCTGGGCGGCGATCGCGTCGCGTGCACGGCCGCCGAGAAACTCCTTCGCCTCGCGAACGGCCGTCTCCGCATTGTCGGCTTCGACCGCGTCGGCATAGGCCCGGTTGACCCACTTCAACCGCCCATCCTCGGTGCGCAGCCATGCCGGCATCTTCAGCGCGTCGAGCAGGCCAATCATCGTCTCGTGGTCAGCGACGAGGCGCTGGTTTTCGATCTTCAACCTGGCCTGGCTGCGCTGCGTTTCCGAAAGCGAAACGAAACGCACGATCACATGCGCCGCGCTCTTGCGGCCATGCACCTCAAGCGGTGCGCCGGCCTGCGATTCGATGACGAGGTCGAAGGGTCTCGCCTTTTCGCGCAACCCCGCAACGGCATGCTCGAGCGCCGCAGCCGAGCGCGGCATCAGCCAGCGACCGAAAGCGAGGAAGGCGGCACGCTCGTCGGGAGCGCCGCTTTCGACCGGCAATGTGCCGATGAGTTCGGGTTTCTTGTTTTCGGAGGCCCAGACCACCACACGCTGGTCGCGCAGATTGAGCAGCGCTTCAGAGCGGCGCAGAGCCGCGTTGATGTCGGCTATGCGGCTCCTGAGTTCGACATTTTCCGCCGAGGTGCGAGCCCGCTCGCGGATGAGAACGATGGCCGACAGAAGTGCCGCGCCCGTCACGCCGACAAACACGGCAAGCTGCATGACCTCTACCGTGCTGATCGACAAGCCGGCGGCGGCGACGCCCACGGCTTCGGCATGCGCGACCACACCGAGCAAGGGGCCGGCCAATGCAGAGGTGGCAAGGAAAACTCCGACGCGAGCGCGCCAAGAAAGGCTCCCGCCTTGCGAGGCAGGGCCAGCGATCCCCGAATCGTCGTGGCCGCCGGAAACGGCCCGTCCCGCTCTGTGCGGGTGTTGCCCCGGCATGTCTTGGTCCTCTCCGCCGCCTGAATGCAAGACCGCCCTGATACGCGCTTCTCTGATCCCCTCTCGGGCCGGAAGCGTCGCGAATCACCCGACAATAAACCCTCACCGAATCGCCGTGAAGGCTGATGACGCGCAAAAATAAAGCCGGGCGAAAAGTCAATCGCCCGGCGTCAATATCTGGTAGGAAATTTAGCTTTGGTTAATAGCGGTAGTGTTCCGGCTTGAACGGACCCTGGGGCGTGACGCCAATATAAGCGGCCTGCTCGCCGGACAGTTCGGTCAGGCGGGCGCCGAGCTTGTCGAGATGCAGGCGCGCGACCTTTTCATCGAGATGCTTGGGCAGCACGTAGACCTGGTTCTCGTACTGGCCGGGCTTGGTGAACAGCTCGATCTGGGCCAGCACCTGGTTGGTAAAGGACGCCGACATGACAAAGCTCGGATGGCCGGTGGCATTGCCGAGATTGAGCAGGCGACCTTCCGACAGCAGGATCATCCGCTTGCCGTCCGGGAAGGTGATCATGTCGACCTGCGGCTTGACGTTGGTCCATTTCAGGTTGCGCAGCGAAGCCACCTGGATCTCGTTGTCGAAGTGACCGATGTTGCCGACGATCACCATGTCCTTCATCGAGCGCATGTGGTCGAGGGTGACCACATCCTTGTTGCCGGTGGTGGTGATGACGATGTCGGCGGTCGGTGCGGCGTCTTCCAGCGTGACGACTTCAAAACCGTCCATCGCCGCCTGCAGCGCGCAGATCGGGTCGACCTCGGTGACCTTGACGCGGGCGCCGGCGCCCTTGAGCGAGGCCGACGAGCCCTTGCCGACGTCGCCATAGCCGCAGACGACCGCGACCTTGCCGGCCATCATCGTGTCGGTGCCGCGACGGATACCGTCGACCAGCGATTCCTTGCAGCCGTATTTGTTGTCGAATTTCGACTTGGTGACCGAGTCGTTGACGTTGATGGCGGGGAAAGGCAGCAGGCCCTTCTTCTGCAGCTGGTAAAGCCGGTTGACGCCGGTCGTCGTCTCTTCGGTGACGCCGCGGATCGCCGCTTTCTGCTTGGTGAAGAAGCCGGGCGAAGCCTTCAGGCGCTTCTTGACCTGGGCGTAGAAGTACTCCTCTTCCTCGCTCTGCGGGTTGGAGAGCACGTCTTCGCCGGCCTCGGCGCGGGCGCCGATCAAGATGTACATGGTGGCGTCGCCACCATCGTCGAGGATCATGTTGGAGGTGCCGCCGTCGGTCCACTGGAAGATCCTGTCGGTGTAGTCCCAGTATTGCTCGAGCGACTCGCCCTTGACGGCGAATACCGGGATACCAGCCTCGGCGATGGCCGCGGCCGCATGGTCCTGGGTCGAGAAGATGTTGCAGGAGGCCCAGCGGATATCGGCGCCGAGCGCCTTCAGCGTCTCGATCAGCACCGCCGTCTGGATGGTCATGTGCAGGGAGCCGGTGATGCGCGCGCCCTTGAGCGGCTTCTTGTCGCCGAATTCCTCACGGCAGGCGATCAGGCCCGGCATTTCGGTTTCGGCGATCTCGATTTCCTTGCGGCCCCAGCCGGCAAGCGAGATGTCGGCGACCACATAGTCCTTGCTACCCGTCATGGCAGTGCTCCGATGCGAATTGTTGTGCTGCGAATTGGTTGCGGATGCGCCCGCGCCGGTCGGCGCGTCGAAGGGCGCGAATTGCCGGCTTGACTAGCAGATCAGGCTCAAGACGACAATGGGATATAAAGAAATCTTTATCCGTGCATGTCTCGAGGAAGAGCTTTCTTCGCTCAGCGCGGGATCAGGCTTCCTCGCCGAAGCGGGATGCAACCAGCTGCTCCAGAGCGTCGATGACCTGCAAGGCCTCCGGACCGCTGGCGGTGACGCGGATCGAGTAGCCTGGGCTTGCCGCCAGCATCATCAGCCCCATGATCGAGGTGCCGCCGACCTGGACGCCATCCTTCTCGACATGCACCGAGGCGTCGAAACCGCTGGCCACCTGGACGAACTTCGCCGAGGCGCGCGCGTGCAGGCCGCGCTGGTTGACGATCGGAAACTCCCTGGTGATCGGATCTTTGGCGATCTGGTCTTTTTCCGGGGACAGCGCGTTCATTTGCTGCTCAAGAGCTGGCTGGCGACGTTGATGTACTTGCGGCCGGCCGCCTGCGCCTCGTCGAGCGCCGCCGCCATGTTGTCGCCCTTGCGGATCGAGGAGAGCTTGATCAGCATCGGCAGGTTCATTCCGGCGATGACTTCGGTGCGGCCAGACTCCATGACCGAAATGGCAAGGTTGGAGGGCGTTCCGCCGAACATGTCGGTCAGCACGATGACGCCCGTCCCGGTATCGACACGGGCCACGGCGTCGACGATGTCGCGGCGACGCTGCTCCATATCGTCATCGGCCCCGATCGCCACGGTTTCGAAATTGTCTTGTGGCCCGACGACATGTTCCACGGCATGTCGGAACTCGGCGGCCAGTTGACCGTGCGTTACAAGCACGAGTCCGATCATTCTTTGGTGGCTCCCGTCATCGCCGCTTCACAGGCGTATTTTATGCTCGCCAGCCATTCCAGGCGGCGGGAGCGCTATCTTGTCGACGCGCGGCCGGTTGACAAGCCCAAAATTGCGCGGGCCCATGCCATTTTGACGCATTGCAGCAAAAAATCCGCAGCGGATCATAGAAAAGGCGCGATCGACAGCCGCGCCATCACGGCCGGTAAGGCGGTGGCGGCGTTACGCTCGGCAAGGTCAATGCGCGGCACTGGGCAGCCCGCGACCGGCTCGCTGACTTCCTCCTGGAAACGGGCCATCTGTGCCTTTGGCACCAGCCTCACATGCAGGTCGATCACTCCGCCCGGCTCGAACGGCAGCGGGCGGGGCATGAACCCAGGCACTTCGGCGAGACCGGCAATGGGCGCCGGCACGCGACAGACCAGCCGCCCGGCGCGGGCCGCGGCTAGCAGCCTGTCATCGCCGATCAGCCGCGAGAACAGCCCGCGCGCACGGCAATGGTCCAGGAGTGTCAGCGCCAGCGTCGTCTTGCCGGCGCCGGACGGCCCGGTGATGAGGACGCCGCGCTCGCCGATCAGGATCGCGGTTCCGTGAATGTTTTCAGGCTGCGCGACTGGATCAGGCACGATCTTGCCCGTTCATGTTTTTGGATGAAGCATGATCTTGTGCGAAAACCGGTTCCCACTTTTCGGGATCATGCCTTTTGCATGGAGCATGATCGTGTCCGAAAACCAGTTCCCACTTTTCGGGATCATGCTTCGGCCGGCAGCGTCACGACGAAGCGCGCGCCCTTGATATCGCCGGGCTTGGTGCCGGGGATATTCTCGGCGGTCAGCGTCCCGCCGTGGGCCTCGACGATCTGCCTGGATATCGACAGGCCAAGCCCCGAATTCTGGCCGAACGCCTCGCCCGCCGGGCGGTCGGTGTAGAAGCGTTCGAAGATGCGGTCGATATTGTCGGCCCGGATGCCGGGACCATTGTCGTCAATGGTAAGGATGTTGAACTTGCCGACGCGCGCCAGCGACAGGGTGATGTGGCCATGGTCCTCGGGAACGAAGGAACGGGCGTTCTCGATCAGGTTGGTGACGACCTGGCCGATGCGCAGATCATGGCCGACGACGAAATAGCCTTTGACGCCCTGCGGCAGCTTGGCGACCTTGAATTCGATCTCCACCGCCTTCTTGTTGCGCGTCGCCTCGCGCGAAACGGCGACCAGATCGGTGATGAATTTCTTCAGGTCGACCGTCCCGGCATCTTCACGCGCCAGCTCGGCATCGAGACGAGAGGCGTCGGAAATATCGGTGATGAGACGATCCAGACGCCTGACGTCGTGCTGGATGATGTCCATCAGCCGGCTGCGGGAATTGTCGTTCTTGGCCAGCGGCAAGGTTTCCACCGCGCTGCGCAATGACGTCAGCGGGTTCTTCAGCTCGTGCGAGACGTCCGCCGCAAAGCTTTCGATCGCCTCGATGCGGGCGTAGAGGGCGTTGGTCATGTCGCGTATGGCGATCGACAGGTTGCCGATCTCGTCCTGCCGGTCGGAGAAGTCCGGGATTTCCTCGCGGCTCTTGACGCCGCGCCGCACGCGCACCGCCGCCGCCGACAGCCGGCGCAGCGGGTTGGCGATGGTGGAGGCGAGAAGCATGGACAGGATGGCGGTGACGAGGGCCGCGATGCCGAACACGCGCAGGATCGCCTTGCGCTCGGCGGCGACGATCTTGTCGATGTCACCGCCTTCGGTCGACAGCATCAACACGCCGAGAACGGCGCGGAAGCGCTGGATCGGCACCGCCACCGAAACGATCTGCTCGCCCTGTTCCGAGATACGCACGATGGTCGACGGGCTGCCGGTGAGCGCCTTGACCACTTCTGGGAAGGCGGCGCCGTTGCCGCCCGGCTGCTCGTGATAGACCGGCAGTTCGGTGTTGCGGAAGAAGTCGAAGACGAACTTCTGGATGCGCTCGAGCAGATCAGGCTCTTCCTCTTCGACCGGCGGCAGGTCGTAGCGCAGGATCTGGCCGCGCGAATAGAGATGGCGCGAATCGAGCAGCAGATTGGCGTCGCGGTCATAGATGCGGGCGCGGGTCCGGGTCGGCGAGATCAGCCGTCTCAGCACCGGCGCAACCCGCTCCGGGTTGATCGGGAAGTCCAGGTTGTCGAGCTGGTCCGAGCCCGGGCCGAGACTTTCGCCGGCCTGCAACTCAAGCAGCTTTTCCGGATCGATGCTGATCGAGTCGGTCTCGACCGTCGCCGAAGCGGCGATCGCGCCGGCGATGATCTCGCCCTGGGTCATCAGGCTTTCGACGCGGGCATCGATCAGCCCGTCGCGGAAGGTGTTGAGGTAGAGGATGCCGGTGACCAGGACGGCCAGGCCGGCGAGATTGAGGAAGAGGATGCGCCGCGTCAGGCTGGAAAAGATATGATGGCCAAGGAAGCGGCGCATCGGCACCGTGATTTTCGACACGAATGACGGCATGATGCGCGACGGCCGCCTGGCTGCGCCCGCCGGTCTTGTTCGCTGTGCCTCCACTGCCATCGAATAGCAGGCCCTGCCTAATCTTTACTTCGATGCATAACGTCATGCGACGCGCATCAACTCAAGCCTCGCGGAAGCGGTACCCGACTCCGTAAAGGGTTTCGATCATCTCGAAGTCATCATCGACGGCCTTGAACTTCTTGCGTAGCCGCTTGATGTGGCTGTCGATGGTCCGGTCGTCGACATAGACCTGCTCATCATAGGCCGAATCCATCAGCGCATCACGGCTTTTTACGACACCGGGACGCTGCGCCAGCGAATGCAGGATCAGGAACTCGGTGACGGTGAGCGTCACCGGCTCGCCCTTCCAGGTGCAGGTATGGCGCTCCTGATCCATGACAAGCTGGCCGCGCTCGAGCGAACGTGCCTGCTGGCTGGGCGTCTTGGCCGCGGCTTCACGAGCACTGGCGCGACGCAGCACGGCGCGCACCCGCTCGACCAGCAGACGCTGCGAGAACGGTTTGCGGATGAAATCGTCGGCGCCCATCTTGAGGCCGAACAATTCATCGATCTCGTCATCCTTGGAGGTGAGGAAGATCACCGGCAGGTCGGACTTCTGGCGCATCCGGCGCAGCAGCTCCATGCCGTCCATGCGCGGCATCTTGATGTCGAGGATGGCAAGATTCGGCGGGCGTGCCGCCAGGCCCTCCAGCGCGGACGCACCATCCGTGTAGGTCTCGACGCGATAGCCCTCGGATTCGAGGGCGATCGACACCGACGTCAGAATGTTGCGGTCGTCATCGACAAGCGCGATTGTTGCCATTTCAAGCGGCTCCCTCATGAGCTGTCCCTTCTTTCGTAGAGAAGGGGCTTTTGCAGGACAAATTAGGTACAAAATGTGGCATACGCCCTGTCCGCTGTCACGGGCGGCGTGCCGGCGGTCACAATTGCACCTCACTACGGATTAGACGATCGAACCCTGCCAATCCTTTGGGCAACCGCCGAACTTCTTGCACATATAAACGATTTAAACAACTTTCAAAATATTTAAATCGATTAATGATTTGATATCATTTGACTTTTCTGGTTCTGACCTTCTTAGCCCGCGTAGTGGGCGCGCCGGAAATGCCCCCGGCAGATGCGGCAAACTGAAGAAGGGACCCTCATGTCGGAAGTCGGCAAACGCAATCCTGCTTGCGGGATCGATCGTATCGGCCTGAAAACCACGGGCGTGGTGCGCTATAATTTCGGCGCGGCTGCCCTTTACGAGGAATCGATCCGGCGCGGCGAAGCCCGGCTGACCGCGCATGGCGCGCTGGTCGCCGAAACCGGCCAGCACACCGGTCGCTCGCCCAAGGACAAGTTCGTCGTTCGCGACGGCACCACCGAGCCGCATGTCTGGTGGGACAACAACAAGGCGATCTCGCCGGCCCAGTTCGACACGCTGCTTGCTGATTTCCAGGCGCATGCCGCGGACAAGGATCTTTACGTGCAGGATCTGGTCGGCGGCGCCGACCTGGAACTGAAACTGACCACCAGGGTGATCACCGAATTCGCGTGGCACTCGCTGTTCATCCGCAATCTGCTCATCCGTCCGGGCGCCGCCGAACTCGAGCAGTTCGCGCCTGAGATGACGATCATCGACCTGCCGTCTTTCCGCGCCGATCCCGCCCGTCACGGCACCCGCACCGAAACGGTGATCGCCGTCGACCTTTCGCGCAAGATCGTGATGATCGGCGGCACGTCCTATGCCGGCGAGGTGAAGAAGTCGGTGTTCACCGTGCTCAACTACCTGTTGCCGGCCAAGGGCGTAATGCCGATGCACTGCTCGGCCAATGAGGGGCCGGCCGGCGACACGGCCGTCTTCTTCGGGCTTTCCGGCACCGGCAAGACGACGCTGTCGGCCGATCCGTCGCGCACGCTGATCGGCGACGACGAGCACGGCTGGGGACCGCACGGCATCTTCAATTTCGAAGGTGGCTGCTATGCCAAGACGATAAAGCTGTCAGCGGAGGCCGAGCCGGAAATCTTCGCCACCACGCAGCGCTTCGGCACCGTGCTGGAGAATGTCGTGCTTGGCGCGGACCGGGTGCCGGATTTCGACGACGGTCGGCTCACCGAAAACACGCGCTGCGCCTACCCGCTGGAGTTCATCCCCAATGCCAGCAAGACGGGGCGCGCCAATCATCCGAAGAACATCATCATGCTGACCGCCGATGCCTTCGGCGTGATGCCGCCGATCGCCCGGCTGACGCCGGCGCAGGCAATGTACCATTTCCTTTCCGGCTACACGGCCAAGGTGGCCGGAACCGAAAAGGGCGTGACCGAGCCCGAAGCGACATTTTCGACCTGTTTCGGCGCACCGTTCATGCCGCGCCATCCGTCGGAATACGGCAATCTGCTGCGCGACCTGATCGCCCGGCACCAAGTCGATTGCTGGCTGGTCAATACCGGCTGGACCGGCGGCGCCTACGGCACTGGCAAGCGGATGCCGATCAAGGCAACGCGGGCGCTGCTTGCGGCAGCACTCGACGGCTCGCTGAAGACGGCCGATTTCCGCACCGACGCCCATTTCGGTTTCGAAGTGCCGGTGGCCGTGCCCGGCGTCGACAGCGCCATTCTCGATCCGCGGTCGACCTGGGCCGACAAGTCCGGCTATGACCGGCAGGCGGCAAGGCTGGTCGGCATGTTCATCGACAATTTCGGCAAGTTCGAAAGCCATGTCGATGCCATCGTGCTGGGTGCGGCGCCCCACATGCAGGAAGCGGCGGAATAATCGCCACGTCGCTCAGCACCATTGAAGGCCCGGTCTCGATCGGGCCTTTTCTTTTTGATCCGCGGCGCCATGACTGCGGCATGACGACTGACGACAAGATCATCATTGCCGACGACGCGGTGATCCACCCGGGCGACCTGCACGAGGACTTCATCCGCTCGTCCGGGCCGGGCGGCCAGAACGTCAACAAGGTGGCGACGGCCGTGCAACTGCGCTTCGATGCGCAAAATGCGCCGGGCCTGTCGGAACGCGTGCGCGAGCGCACGATCAAGCTGGCCGGACAGCGCGCCACCAAGGACGGCGTCATCGTCATCGAGGCCGGACGCTTCCGCACGCAGGAGCAGAACCGCGCGGATGCGCGGGCGCGGCTGACCGCACTTGTAGCCAAGGCGGCCGAGCCGCCACCGCCGCCACGCAAGAAGACGAGGCCATCGAAAGGCTCGGTCGAGCGGCGGCTGAAGAGCAAGGCCGGTCGCTCGACCGTGAAAAAGCTGCGCGGCCGGGTCGGCGACGACTGAGTGCGGCCCGGTTCTATTCCAGGTCGGCAAGCGCGGCTTTCGGGTCGTCCTTTGCGGGTCCCCGTGGCAATCTCGCTTGTCGCCACATCAAACGGATTGATTGACCGAAGCCATGCTCGTCCTGCCCAAAGGCGTCCGTCACATGCCCGGTTACCTGTCGCGCGCCGTACAGGAAGCGCTGGTCGAGGATGTGAGACGGATCGTGCAGCAAGCACCCCTGTTCGTGCCGGCCATGCCACGCACCGGCAAGGAGATGAGCGTGCGCATGACCAATTGCGGCCCGCTCGGCTGGGTCACCGACAAGGAACGCGGCTACCGCTACCAGCCGACGCACCCGGTGACCGGCTCACCATGGCCGCCAATCCCGGAGGCGCTGCTCGAGCTCTGGCGGCAGGTCTCGGGCTACCCCAAGCCACCGGAAGCGTGCCTGATCAATTTCTACACGCAGGACGCAAAAATGGGCCTGCATCAGGACCGCGACGAGGCCGATTTTTCGGCACCGGTGGTTTCCGTCTCACTGGGCGACGATTGCCTGTTCCGGGTCGGCCAGACGACGCGTGACGGCGCCACGAAGTCGTTCAGGCTGCAAAGCGGTGACGTCGTGGTGCTCGGTGGCGAAGGGCGGCTGTGCTTTCACGGCGTCGACCGCATCTACCCCTCCACTTCGGCGCTGCTAAAAAATGGCGGCAGGATCAATCTGACGTTGCGGCGGGTCAACCCGTGACTCTCAGTTGATCGAGGTGACTTTTCCAGAACCCTTGCGAAGGTAGACGCGAATGTTCTCATCTTCGCTCAGAACTCGATAGTCATTCATGAAGCTCGAAAAATCGTCACGCTGCATGACGCGTGAAATCCAGGACGTATCCGTTTTCTGCACGATCATCAGGTCGGGCTTCGCGGCTTTCAGCTCGCGTATCTTGGCGTCGAGAAAATTGCGCACGATCGCGTCAAGACGCGCCGCTTCGACCGTGTTGCCCTGAGTACGTGCAATTCCCGCAGAAAGGACAGCGAGGCCGCCAAGCCAATCGCTGCAATAGGCGGATATCCATCGTCCTCCGATCGTCCGCGTAAGCGGATGGCCGCTTTCCATACCCGAACCGATCAAGCCGATAGTGGGATGATCGACTGCGGCGCGCAGGCTTGCAACAAAGTCTGCCTCGGGCTTCCCGCTATATTTGAAAGGCAGCCAATTGATTGCAACAATGGCGGCCAGCAGCATCTTCTGGACAATGTCCAACCGCGCCGCGCCGAGTGCCGATGACCGCTCGACAGCACAGCAGGCGATCGCCGCCAGCATCAGCACCAGCGCCGGATAGGCATGATAGGCCCAACCCTTGCCCTGGTAGACCAGGGGAACAAAGCCGGCAACAGAACCGATCGCCAGCACCATGACCAAGGGCGACAGCGCCCGGCCGTTGCGCAAAAACAGAAGGAAGCAGATCGAAACAACGTATGTTCCGCCGTAGGTGGTGAGCACCGGCCCGTACTGTTTGTAGCGCAAGTAGGTGTCGGCTAGATTCGGGTAGACGTCGCGCATGAACTCGGGATAAAGCCAGAGCACTGCGGCCAGATAGCTCAGGCAGACAAAGCCGACGATCCAGTATTCGATTGCAAACAGCGACCTGATGCTGCGCTGGCGCCACGCCACATAAAATGCCGGCGCTATGATCATGA
Organism: Mesorhizobium sp. RCAM 05099; assembly: GCF_059683685.1. Taxonomy (NCBI): domain Bacteria; kingdom Pseudomonadati; phylum Pseudomonadota; class Alphaproteobacteria; order Hyphomicrobiales; family Phyllobacteriaceae; genus Mesorhizobium; species Mesorhizobium sp. RCAM 05099. The sequence goes on along the minus strand of NZ_CM185035.1, from coordinate 365,652 downwards.
TCGCATAGTAGGGCTTCACCAGCACCATGGCGCTGCCGGACAGACCGGCCAATGCGGCTACCCACCATTCCGGCGGCGATGGCGGGTCATCCGCCGCGCGCCAAGCCATGAGCACCAGCAACGGCAAGAGCAGGGCGACCCCCAGATTCTCGCGCTCGCTGAAACTGTTGCCGGGAAACAGCACGAGCAAAGCCAGAAACGCTGGTAACAGCGTGTAGAGCCCGGAATTTTCGGGGAATCGGGCGCGACGCGCAACGAAGCTGGCAAACCACAGGCCAAAAATGCACAATGCATAACTGTATGCATAGACCAGATATTCCGGCGCGATTCCGAGCAGTTTCGCGAGATACACCGCCGGCAGGTATAGCCATGCGGTGAACGGCGGATTGGTCTCGATCACGTCAATATAGAGGCGATCACCGGCCAGCAGTCGCTCGCTGATCGTGATGTTCCAGCTCGTATCGCCATTGACGCCCCAGTGCATCTGCCAAGGCACGGCAATGGCGAGAACGGCCATCGAGAGAACAAGCGGCCAAAGCCGCAGGGTCCCACCGCTGGCGGCGGGGGCATCAGGACCGGGACGAACCTCGATCGCGCTCATCGCGGCCAACCAATGTGAATGAATGGCGCGTTCACTGCCTGTCGGAGCCCGCGAAGTGTCCTCGGTTCGACAGTAGGAAAGCGGGGTTAAGATGACTTTAAGGGCCTCAGAAATTGAGGAACGTCCCGGAAATTCAGAGTTTCCTGAGCGCCACTTCCTCGACCAGATGGTCGGCGCCCTTGCGCAGGATGAGGTCGGCGCGGGCGCGTGTCGGCAGGATGTTCTCGCGCAGGTTCTTCAGATTGATGTTGGTCCACAGGCCTTCGGCGATGGCACGGGCCGAATCTTCCGAGAGTTGCGAATAGCGGTGGAAGAAGGAGTCCGGGTTGCGGAAGGCGGTCTCGCGCAGCCGCATGAAGCGGGCAATGTACCACTGGTGGATCAGTTCTTCGTCGGCATCGATATAGATGGCGAAGTCGAAGAAGTCCGACAGGAAAGGCACGATCTTGCCGTCCTGCGGCAGCTTGCCCGGCTGCAGGACATTGATGCCTTCGAAGATCAGGATGTCCGGCCGATCGATGGTGACGAACTCGCCCGGAATGACGTCATAGGTGAGGTGCGAATAGACCGGCGCGCGGACATTGGGCAGCGCCGACTTGATGCCCGACAGGAAACGCAGCAGCGCGCCGACATCGTAGCTGTCGGGAAAACCCTTGCGCTCCATCAGGTTTTCGCGGCGCAGGATCTCGTTGGGCAGCAGGAAACCGTCGGTGGTGATGAGATCGACCTTGGGGCTCGAGGGCCAGCGCGCCAACAGCTCCTTCAGCACGCGAGCCGTGGTCGATTTGCCGACCGCGACGGAACCGGCAATGCCGATGATGAACGGCGTCTTGACGATGTCCACCGCGTTGAAGAAAGCTTGGCGTTGCCTGAACAGCAGCTGGCTCGCTTCGACATGCGCCGACAAGAGCCGCGACAGCGACAGGTAGATGCGCTTGACCTCTTCGAGGTCGATTGGGTCGTTGAGCGAACGCAGGCGGCGGAATTCATCCGCGCTCAGCGTCAATGGTGTGTCGGCGCGGAATTGCGACCATTGCTCGGCGGTGAAAAAACGGAAGGGAGAATATTTCTCGGTTGGTGCGAGCTGATCCATCGAGATACCTGCCCTCCCTCGCGGTCAGCCCTTCGGCCGTGATGCCTTCTCGGCGATGCCCGAACGCCCGGTGCGGCTTTCGAGCTCTTTGAGCACGTCGCTCAGCGGAACCCCCGAGAGGCCGAGAACAACGAGCCAATGATATATAAGATCGGCGCTTTCCGAAACGAGGGCCTGTTTGTCGCCCTTCACGGCGGCGATCACCGTCTCGACCGCCTCTTCGCCAAGCTTCTGTGCCGCCTTGTCGATGCCGCGCGCGAACAGTTTTGCCGTCCACGAGTCCGGGTCACCGGAATGGGCGCGTTCCCAGACGGTTTTTTCCAGATCGGACAGTGAAAACTCGGTCATGGGCGTCATCTATCTGCTTGTTTAAGCATGATCTTTTTCCGAAACCGGTTCCCACTTTCCGGGATCATGCTTTAAGGCCGATTGCCGGGTGAGTCCAGCCGCATCGGCAGCCCCGCGGCGGCCATATGGGCCTTGGCCTGCACTATGGTGTAGGTGCCGAAATGGAAGATGGAAGCCGCCAGAACCGCGCCGGCATGACCGTCGCGAATGCCTTCGACCATGTGATCGAGCGTGCCGACGCCGCCGGAAGCGATGACCGGCGCACGTACCGCATCCGCGACCGCACGGGTAAGCGCGATGTCATAGCCGGCCTTGGTGCCGTCACGATCCATCGACGTCAACAGGATCTCGCCGGCGCCGCGATCGACCATAAGCTGGGCGAATTCAACCGCATCGATGCCGGTCTTTTCACGACCGCCATGGGTGAAGATCTCCCAACGGTCGGCTTCGCCGGCGGCTGACACTTTCTTGGCGTCGATGGCGACGACGATGCACTGGTTGCCGAACTTGTCGGCCGCCTCGGCGACGAAATCCGGGTTTTTCACCGCCGCCGTATTGATCGACACTTTGTCGGCTCCGGCCAGCAGCAGCTTCCTGATATCGGCGACCTGGCGCACGCCGCCGCCGACAGTCAGCGGCATGAAGCATTGTTCGGCGGTGCGGGCGACGACGTCGAAGATCGTCTCGCGATTGTCGGATGAAGCGGTGATATCGAGGAAGCAGAGCTCGTCGGCACCGGCCGCGTCATAGGCCTTGGCCGCCTCGACCGGATCGCCGGCGTCGATGAGATCGACGAAGTTGACGCCCTTGACGACACGGCCGTTCTTGACGTCGAGACAGGGGATGACACGGGCTTTCAGCATCACCTTCCCTCTATCGTGGCGATGAGATCGTTGAGCAACTCACCGACCCGCGGCGGAACATCCGCCCGCGCGTCGAAGGCCGGATCGTAGGCTGAAATGGTGATGCCGACGACCGGCACCGCAAGCGCCATGGCACAAGCCGCGTCGCGCAACTGTTCGGGGCTGGGTCCGCCTGGACTGACATAGCGGTTGGCCTGCAGCTCCTTCGGGTCGTGCACGTCCAGATCAAGATGCATGTGCACGCGTTTGGCGCCGGCGGCCTTCAGCTTTTCGGTTGCCTGGGCCACTCCGGGACATTCCGTCCAAATGACCGGCAATGTCTGGAGAAGCTGCTTTTCCGCCGGATCGAGGTCGCGCGCGTTGACGAGCACGCAGCGTGCAGGATCGACCGGCTTGAAACCGGGAATGGCGGCTGCCATCGGCCGCCAGCACAGGCCAAGCACCGTCGCCAGCGCCATGCCGTCGAGGAAGCCATGGATGGATGTCTCGGGCGTGTTGAGGTCGCCATGCTGGTCGGCCCAGATGATCGCATCGGCGCCCTCGCCGGCGACCGCACCGGCGCTGGTCAGGCAATTTCCGGCAAGAACGATGGGAAATCGGCCAGTGTCACGGGCAAGGCGAACCTCGGTCGCAACCGCGTTGCAGACGGCGAAGCCGGTGACGATCTCGCGCTCCTGGTCGTCGCCGACCCTGCCGATGTCCTCGACCACGACGTCGTGGCCGGCCATGATCAGGGCGTCGACGAGACCGCCTGATATCAGCGCGTCCGGACCCTGGCCCATGCCACCGTGATAGTGGCCGCTGTCATACGATGCCAGAATGATGGAGAGCTTCACGGCCGCGTCTCCATCGCCGGCCTGCCCTGCAGGACTGCCAGCGCCTCGGCCGGATCGATGCGGCCGTCATAGAGCGCACGACCGGAAATCGCGCCTTCGAGCTTTTTTGCATCGGGCATGGTCATGCGCACGATGTCGGCGATCGAAGCGAGGCCACCGGAGGCGATGACCGGGATCGACACGGCGTCGGCGAGGTCGATCGTGGCGTCCCAGTTGATGCCGGTCAGCACGCCGTCCCGATCAATGTCGGTGTAGATGATGGCGGCGACGCCGGCGCCCTCGAATTTCTTCGCCAGTTCGATGACGCCGAGGCTGGACGCCTCGGCCCAGCCCTCGACGGCGACCTTGCCGCCCTTGGCGTCGATACCGACGGCCACCTTGCCCGGAAAAGCCTTGCAGGCCTGTTTGACCAGGTCGGGATCGCGCACCGCCACCGTGCCAAGGATGACACGGGCGAGCCCGCGATCGAGCCAGTCCTCGATCTGCTCCAGCGTGCGGATGCCGCCGCCGAGCTGCACCGGGTTCTTTGTCGCCTTGAGGATGGCGCCGACCGCCGCGCTGTTGACGCTCTGGCCCTGGAACGCTCCGTTGAGGTCGACGACGTGCAGCCATTCGAAACCCTGTCTTTCGAAGGCCAGCGCCTGGGCCGCCGGATCGTCATTGTAGATCGTCGCGGTCGCCATGTCGCCGTGCTTAAGGCGCACGCACTGGCCGTCCTTGAGATCGATGGCGGGGAAAAGGATCATCCGTTCAGGCGCCTTCAACGATGACGAAATGGCCGGTCGAGGCGGCAAGCCGGAACTTCGAGGCCTGCTGATATTCCGGCGAATGATAGCATTCGACCGCCTTGTCGTAGGAGTCGAACTCAACCAGCACGTGGCGGTTTCCGGTCGGTCCTTCCGGATTCTCGTAGCGACCGGCCCGCACCGGGAATTTCGCGCCGTACTTCGCGAAGGCAACGGCATTTGCCTCGATGTACTGCTTGTACACCTCCGGGTCGCGGACATCGATCATCGCCATCCAGTAGCCCTTCTTGCTCATATCCTTCAGGGCCTCCAGCGCAGGAAATTGGTGATCAGTGCCAGGCCCAGCGCCTGGCTTTTTTCCGGATGGAACTGGGTACCGACCAGATTGTCGCGGGCGACGGTGGCCGTCACCGGTCCGCCATAGTCGGCAGCCGCCAGGACCTCCTCGGGTTTGCGCGCATCGAGATGATAGGAATGGACGAAATAGGCGTGCAATCCGCTGGTCCCGGTGGGAATGCCGGAAAACAGCGGATGCTGGCGCTTGAGATCGATCGTGTTCCAGCCGATCTGCGGGATTTTCAGGGACGGATCGGCCGGCGTGATCTCCTTGACGTCGCCGGCGATCCAGCCAAAGCCGTTCGTAACCGTCTTTTCCAGGCCTCGCTGCGACATCAGCTGCATGCCGACGCAGATGCCGAGGAAAGGCCGACCCTTTCGAATAGCGACTTCCTCGACCGCTTCCCACATGCCGGCGACGGCACGCAGTCCGGCGGCGCAGTCGGCATAGGCGCCGACGCCGGGCAACACGATGCGGTCGGCGGTGCGCACCCGTTCGGCATCGGCGGTCAGGTCGATGTCGGCGGCAATGCCGGCTTCACGAGCGGCGCGCTCGAAAGCTTTGGTGGCCGAGCGCAGATTGCCCGAACCATAATCGATGATCGCAACCCGCATGTCAGCTTCGTCCCGGAATGTGGGTCAGCCCCAGGGCTATTCCCGGCTGCGCCGGGCGCGCCCGGGCGGCATCCGGGACCATGCGCGGCGGCGGCGCAACCTCACCGGCAAGCGCATCGGCTTCCAGCGCATAGCGTATATCGGCATCGTTGAGCCAGCCGGCCTCGACCACGCCCCATTCGTGCCAGCCGCGGCGGCGAAGCGCCGCGATGCGCAGCCCCTGTCCCTCCAGCCCGACATACAGCGAAACCAGCAGGGACAGCAGCGAGCCGGCCAGCCCAAGGCCAAGCCTTTCGCCAAGCATCGAAAGCAGGCCCATGACGACGAAGGCGAGTGCTGCTTCGATCCACAGCCGGTGCCGGCAAGCCACAATGGCGGCACCAGGAAACCGAGCCAGGTGAAGCCATCGCGGACAAAGGCCGTTACGTCGACCTTTTCACTGCGACCGGGCGGTTCCATGACGACATAGGTGGCCATGACGCTATCCCTTCAAAGATCCCTTGGTGGAGGGAACCGCGTCCGGCTGGCGCGGGTCGCGCTCCAGAGCGGCGCGCAGCGCGCGCGCCACCGCCTTGAAGCAGGTCTCGGCGATGTGGTGGTTGTTGGCGCCGTAGTGGTTGGTGACATGCAGCGTGATGCCGGCATTCTGCGCCAGCGCCTGGAAGAATTCACGCACCAGCTCGGTGTCGAACGTGCCGATCTTCGGCGACGAGAACGACACGTTCCAGACAAGGAACGGGCGGCCGGACACGTCGATCGCGGCGCGCGTCAGCGTCTCGTCCATGGCAAGGTCGATCGAGGCGTAGCGCATGATGCCGCGCCGCTCGCCGAGCGCCTTGGCCAGCGCCTGGCCGAGCGCGATGCCGGTGTCCTCGACGGTGTGATGGTCGTCGATATGCAGGTCGCCCTTGGCCCTGACCGTCATGTCGATCAGCGAATGGCGCGAGAGCTGGTCCAGCATATGATCGAAGAAGCCGACACCCGTGGCGATGTCCGACTTGCCCGAGCCGTCGACATGGACCGACACGGAGATGTCGGTTTCCCTGGTCTTGCGGCTTGCTTCGGCGGAACGGGGCGCCATCACTCTATCCTTGTCCCAGAGGTTCACAGTCCCAGAGGTCCACATCGTGACCGGTTCACGGGGTCCAAGCGCTCGCAGGCTTGAAAACGAAAGCCTTCTATCAGCATGATCCGGCGATTGCCAGTTGCGATGCGGAAAGGTATCGGCCCTGCCGGAGAGGCGATTTGCAATCGTTTGCCCCATGCATACATATGGCCGATCAAAGTTACTCGTACCGCGCCAATCGCCTTTTGGGATCGCGCGAATCGGAGCCAGGAAATGTCGAATGAACTGACCATGCACGCCACGACCATCGTGACGGTGCGCAAGGGCAACAAGGTGGTGATCGCCGGCGACGGCCAGGTCAGCCTTGGCCAGACCATCATGAAGGGCAATGCACGCAAGGTGCGCCGCATCGGCAAGGACGGCAATGTGATTGCCGGTTTCGCCGGCGCCACCGCCGACGCCTTCACGCTTCTGGAACGGCTCGAAGCCAAGCTCGAACAATATCCCGACCAGTTGACGCGCGCCTGCGTCGAGCTCGCCAAGGACTGGCGCACCGACCGCTATCTGCGCCGGCTGGAAGCGATGATGCTGGTTGCCGACAAGTCGATCTCGCTGGCGCTCACCGGCACCGGTGATGTGCTCGAACCCGAATATGGCGTTATGGCCATTGGTTCGGGCGGCAATTACGCGCTGGCCGCGGCACGCGCGCTGATGGACACCGACAAGGACGCCGAGGAGATCGCCCGCAAGGCGATGCAGATCGCATCCGACATCTGCGTCTACACCAACAACAATTTCGTCATCGAAACGCTCAATGCCGCCTGAGAAGGTGGTGCTCTACGATTTTCGGCCGGTGACCGAGAAAGACCTGCCGATGATCGCCGGCTGGCTCGCCGAGCCACATGTCGCGCAGTGGTGGAACGATCCCGAGACGGAAATCGCCGAGATTCGCGAACATATCGACTCGATTTCCGTCGAGCCGCTGATCGTGGAGCTCGACGGCAAGCCGATCGGCTATCTGCAGAGCTACGATCCGCATCTGGAAGACGACCACCCCTATGCCGACCAGCCGTTCGGCACGCTTGGCATCGACCTGTCGATCGGCCGGCTCGAGCTGGTCGGCATCGGCCATGGTTCGGCAATCGTGCGCCGGTTCGTCGAACAATTGTTCGAGGAAGGCGTTCCGCGCGTCATCATCGACCCCGATCCCACCAACGGTCGAGCCATTCGTGCCTATGAAAAGGCTGGCTTCCAGGCCATTGATCGGCGGCAATCAGTCTATGGTGACGTCGTGCTGATGGCGATCGACGCCGACGAGAGCGACGCGGAAGAGGGACAATAGGGCATGAACGCATCCGTATCCAGCGAGGACAAAGACCTCTCGGCCTACGAGAACAGCTGGCGACTGGGACTTCTGATCGTGCTTGGCCTGGTCATTGTCCAGGCCGTCACGCTCTACCTGATGGGCCACCCGCCGATCTGCACCTGTGGTTACGTCAAGCTGTGGCACGGCGTGGTGAACAGTTCCGAGAACTCCCAACACATTTCGGACTGGTACACGTTCTCGCACATCATCCACGGCTTCCTGTTCTACGCGCTGGCGCGATATCTGTTCCCGGGGTCGCCGATCGGGCTGAGGCTGGCATTTGCCGTCCTCGTCGAGGGCGGCTGGGAGCTGCTCGAAAACAGCCCGTTCATCATCGAACGCTACCGCGCCGGCACCATCTCGCTCGATTATTACGGCGACAGCATCATCAATTCGGTGTCTGACACACTGGCCATGGTGCTGGGATTTGTGATGGCGCGAAGGCTACCTATATGGGTGATCGTCAGCCTCGCCATCCTCTTCGAACTCGGTACCGGCTATCTCATCCGGGACAATCTGACACTCAACGTGATCATGCTGCTGCATCCGTTCGAGACCATCAAGCAGTGGCAAAGTGGAATTTAGTGATATGAGCACATTCTCTCCCCGCGAAATCGTTTCGGAACTCGACCGCTTCATCATTGGCCAGAAGGACGCCAAGCGCGCCGTGGCCATCGCCTTGCGCAACCGCTGGCGCCGCCAACAGCTGGAAGGCCAGATGCGCGAAGAGGTGATGCCGAAGAACATCCTGATGATCGGGCCGACGGGCGTCGGCAAGACCGAGATTTCGCGCCGCCTGGCGCGCCTCGCCGGTGCGCCGTTCGTCAAGGTCGAGGCGACCAAGTTCACCGAAGTCGGCTATGTTGGCCGTGACGTCGAGCAGATCATCCGCGACCTGGTCGAGATCGCCATCGGGCTGGTGCGCGAGAAGATGCGCGAGGACGTCAAGGCCCGCGCCCACATCAACGCCGAGGAACGCGTTCTGGAAGCGCTCGTCGGCAAGACGGCGAGCCCGGCCACCCGCGACAGCTTCCGCAAGAAGCTGCGCGACGGCGAGCTGGATGACAAGGAAATCGAGATCGAGGTTGCCGACACCGGCAATGGCGGCATGCCCGGCTTCGAGATTCCCGGCATGCCGGGCGCCAATATCGGCGTGCTGAACATCAACGACATGCTGTCGAAGGCGATGGGCGGCAAGAAGACCAAGACGCGCAAGACGACGGTCAAGGAGTCCTACGGGCTGCTGGTCGGCGACGAGTCCGACAAGCTGCTCGACCAGGACGAAGTGGTGCGACTGGCCCTCGACGCCACCGAGAATGACGGCATCGTCTTCCTCGACGAGATCGACAAGATCGCGGCCAGATCAGACATTTCGGGCGGCCCGTCACGCGAAGGCGTGCAGCGCGACCTGCTGCCGCTGGTCGAGGGCACCACGGTGGCGACCAAATATGGGCCGGTGAAGACCGACCATATCCTGTTCATCGCCTCCGGCGCGTTCCATGTCTCGAAGCCGTCCGACCTGCTGCCGGAGTTGCAAGGCCGCCTGCCGATCCGCGTCGAGCTGCGCGCGCTGGAGAAGGACGATTTCGTCCGCATCCTGACCGAGACCGAGGCGAGCCTGATCAAGCAGTATATCGCGCTGATGAAGACCGAGGGTGTCGAGCTGTCCTTCACCGACGACGCCATCGATTCACTGGCCGGCATCGCCGTCGACCTCAATGCCAGCGTCGAGAACATCGGCGCCCGGAGGCTGCAGACGGTAATGGAGCGGGTGCTGGACGAAATCTCCTACGACGCGCCGGATCGCAACGGCACCGCGGTGACAATCGACGCCGCCTATGTCGAAAAGCATGTCGGCGACCTGTCCAGAAACACAGATTTGTCGCGATTCATCCTTTAAAGACCGGCGCCGGGCTGTTCCGGCGCCGGTTCAGGCAACGCGTTCCGGCAGCTCAATCATGTGTGGCCAGATGGTACCATCTGGCCACCTTTCGTCCTGCCGGGTGAAGGGACGCTCTCGACTCGACCCAGAGCTTTACCTAGTTTGCGCGGCAATTCTTTAGGCGGCGGCGCATGAAAAAACTGATCCTGGTCATTCTCGGCTTGACGCTGGCGGCGACGCTGTTCGCTGCTGACGCAGCAACACTGGTGCCGGCGGGAAACCGCAATGCCGAGCAGCCCGACATTCCGGGCGCCTCGAGCCGGCGCACGCAAGCCACCAACACCACCTTCCAGGCGAAGTACCGCAAGGTCTACGCCCTGCTACAGAACGACGCCGACCTGCGCGGCAAGATCAAGAAGGCAGCCGCCGCCTACGGCATTGATCCCCTGCACATCGTCGGCGCCATTGTCGGCGAGCACACCTACAATGTCGACGCCTATGACCGGCTGCAGACCTATTACGTCAAGGCGATCTCCTATCTGTCGAGCAAGCTGTCCTTCGCCTATGACGGCGAGGACATCACCGATTTCGTGCAGCGGCCGGAATTCAAGAAATGCGCCGGGATGTCCGACAGCTACGATCTGTGGGAATGCCGCGAGCAGGTGTGGAACCATTCGTTCCGCGGCAAGAGCGTTGGCGGGGAGAGCTTTCCCGACGATCGTTTCGGCGCCACCTTCTTCCAGCCCTACTATGCCGGCCAGACCTTCGGCCTCGGCCAGCTCAACCCGCTGACCGCCCTGCAAATGAGCGATCTCGTGCACAAGGTTTCAGGCCTGCCCAAGCTCGATGTCGCCGATCCCAATTCCGTCTACAAGACCATCATGGATCCCGACCTGACGCTGCCTTACGTCGCCGCGACGATCAGGAAATCGATCGACGCCTACAAGAGCATTGCCGGCTTCGACATTTCGGGCAATCCGGGGCTGACCGCCACGCTCTACAATGTCGGCAATCCGGAGCAGCGCGCCTACACGCTGAAAGCCGAGAACGACAAGCGCCGCGCCGCCGGTGAGCCCGAAAAGCTGCCGGAAGAGAACTATTATGGCTGGCTGGTCAACGACAAGCTGCCGGAATTGCGGGCGCTGTTTTAGGGCTCCCGTATGGGCTCAGGCCGCCAGCAACGACTTCAGCTTGATGGCCTGCGAACCGAGCGCGTCCGGCGCCGGCTTCGCCCGCTTGGCGATCAGCATTTCGGCCAGCCTGATATCGCGGGCGACCGCGTTGCCGGGGCCGATGCCGCTGGCCGCCACCAGCCTGCCGTCCTCGGCGAGGTGGAAGAGGATGAAGGCGCCGTCGCCGAGATCGCGGCGCACGGTGCTGCGCCCTTCGTCGGAAAGTCCTGATATCTGCAGGCTCAGGCCATACTGATCCGACCAGAACCACGGCACCGCCGCATGCGCCTCGCCGGTATCAAGCATGTTTCTGGCCGCCAGCGCACCCTGCTCCTGGGCGTTGCGCCAGGCTTCCAGCCGCACCCGGCGGCCGCCATAGACGGCGAGCGGGAACGAGCAGCAATCGCCGGCGGCAAAGATATCGGGATCGCTACTACGCAGTTGTGCGTCGACAGCGATGCCGTTGTCGATCGCCAGGCCGGCTTCGGCCGCAAGCCCGGTCACCGGCACGGCGCCGATGCCGATGATGGCGAGACCGGCGACGATCTCTCGTCCACCGGCAAGCGTCACGCGCACCTCGTTGCCATCGTCGGCGATGGAAGCAATGCCATCGCCGCACAGGATGTCGACACCCTCGGCGACATGCGCATCATGGATGATTTCAGCGATCTCGGCCGGCACGCCGCGCATCAGGATGCGCGGCTGCGCCTCGATGACGGTGACCGCGGCGCCGAGCTTGCGGGCAGCGGCGGCGAGTTCGAGACCGATGAAGCCGCCACCAACGATGGCGATACGGTTGCCAGCGCCGAGATGGGCACGAATGGCCAGCGCATCGGCGAAGGTGCGGAGATAGACGCAACGCGCGCCAAGGCCCGGCAACGGCAGTTTGCGCGGCGTCGAACCGGTGGCCAGCAAGAGCTTGTCGTAAGGCAGGACCGAACCGTCCGACAGGCGCACTTTATGCGCCTCGCGATCGATCGCCACGGCCTGGACGGAATGGATATGCCGGATCGATTTCTCGGCCAGCACCTCGTCGCTGGCGATCGCCCTGATTTCAGGCGCGTCGCTGACCATCGCGTCCTTGGACAGTGGCGGGCGTTCATAGGGCAGATACGGTTCATCACCGACCAGCGTCACCGGTCCCTCATAACCGAGATCGCGCAGCGCCAATGCTGCCCGGCCACCGCATTCGCCGGCCCCAATGATGACCATTCCGCGCGCCATCGCCATCATCCGATCTGAACGAGGACTTTTCCAGCGTCGACCTTGACCGGATAGGTCCGGAGGTTGACGCAGACCGGCGCGCCGCGGGCGTCACCCGTCTTGTAGCTGAAGCGGCCATTGTGCTTGGGGCATTCGATGATGTCGTCCATCACCAGCCCGTCGGCGAGATGCACCTTTTCATGCGTGCAAAGGCCGTCGGTGGCAAAGTATTCGTCGTCCGGGCTGCGATAGATGGCGAAAGTGCGGCCACCATGATCGAAGCGCATCACATCCTCTTCGTCGATATCGCCGGCGGCGCAGGCCGCAACCCAGTCGCTCATTCAGTCCCCTCCTGGAAATCGGATAGCCAGATCATTCCGCCGCGGCGGCGACGGCATCGTCGTGGAATTCCTCGCGGTATGGCCTGGCGGTAGGCGGCAGTTCGCGCTTGAGGAAATAGTCCTCGTTGCGCAGCTGGCGCAGGAAGGCAGGAATCATCTCGCGATAACCGGCCAGGATCGACGGTGTCGGCGCCGGCAGGTCGTGCTTGATCAGCTCATGCAGCTTCGGCAGCGCATGATAGGGCACCATGGGAAACATGTGATGCTCGATATGGTAGTTCATGTTCCAGTAGATGAAACGGCTGATCGGGTTCATATAGACGGTGCGGCTGTTGAGCCGGTGATCGGTGACGTTGTCGGCCAGCCCGCCGTGCTGCAGCAGACCGACCATGACGTGGTGCCAGGCGCCATAGAGCCTGGGCAGGCCGACCAGCATCAAGGGCAGGAACGAGCCGGTGTAGAGCGCCAGCGCGATCGTCGCGGCATAGATCGCCGTCCAGATGCGGGCAATGCGGATCGCCTTTGGCTGCTCCTGCTCGGGAATGAAGGTCTTTTCCGCCGCACTGATGTTGCCGGCGGCATTGCGCAGCATGTCGCTCATCGCATGCCAGGCGTCGAGCACGCCGACGAAGCCGAGGACGGCGCGAGCCAGGTCCGGCGGCCGCATGACGGATATTTCCGGGTCACGGCCGACGATGATGGTGTCGGTGTGATGGCGCGTGTGGCTCCAGCGCCAGGTCACCGGATTGCGCATGATCATGAAGCAGGCGATCTGGTAGACCGCATCATTCATCCACTGCGTCCGGAACGCCGTGCCGTGGCCGCATTCGTGCCAGCGTGAATCGGTGGAAGAGCCATAGAGGACGCCGTAGACGAAGAAGAACGGCACGCACCACCATGTGCCCCAGAACCAGGCGCCGCCGGCGCCACTGATGACCAGCGCGGCGAGCCAGATCAGCGTATCGCGGATCGCCGGCCCGTCGGAGCGCTGCATCAGCTCCTTCATCTGCTTGCGCGGAATCTCCGTGTGATACCATTCGGCCGCCGACAGGCCTGTCTCGACGGCGAGCTGGGCGTCGCGGCCAATCAGGCTGTAGTCACGCCGGGACGGCGTCGTGGACATGGTTGCCTCCCATGGCAAAGGCACCCGCCAAGACGAATGCCTATCCTCCATTAGCTTCAGGCATGAAAATAGCGCCGACGCATGATAGACTCAACATCACAAAGATAGTTTCTATCATTTCCTATCAGAATGATGTAGGAAGGCTGTCGAACAATTCCGTGAGGCAAGCATGGCGAAACGGCCGACCATCACCGATCTGGCGCGCATCTCCGGCGTCAGTGTCGCCACGGTGGACCGCGTGCTCAACAGCCGCCTGCCGGTGCGCGAGGAAACGGCGCGGCGCGTCTACGAGGCGGCGACCGAGATCGGCTACCACGCCGCTGGCCTGATCAAGCAGCGCATGCGTCATGAGTCGCCCGAGTATCGGCTCGGCTTCCTGCTGCTCAGGGGCAATTATGTCTTCTACAGCGAGTTTGCACGCGAGCTTGAACTCGCCGTGTCGCGATCGCAGCGCTTTCGCGGAGTCGCCACAATCGATTTCGCGGACTCGCTGGCGCCGGACGAAATCGTCGAGCGCGCGCGCAAGCTGGCGGCCAAATGCAGGGCCGTCGCCCTGGTCGGACCGGATCACCCCACCTTGACCGTCGCGGTCGAGGAGATGAAGGCGAAAGGACTGCCGGTGTTTTCCCTGCTGTCCGACTTTGCCGCCGGCATTCGCGAGGGCTATGTCGGCCTCGACAACCGCAAGGTCGGCCGCACCGCGGCATGGATGATCTCGAAGGCCGCCAGGCGGCCGGGCAAGGTCGCCCTGTTCGTCGGCAGCCACCGCTTCCACGGCCATGAACTGCGCGAGATCGGCTTTCGTTCCTTCTTTCGCGAGCAGGCACCGGAATTCACCTTGCTTGAAACGCTGGTCAACCTGGAAGCCAACCAGATCACGCATGACACCATCATCGAGCTTCTGGGCCGCCACCCCGACCTCGCCGGCCTCTATGTCGCCGGCGGCGGCATGGAGGGCGCGGTCGCGGCGCTCAGGCAGGCAAGGCCGGCCGAGATGCCCGCGGTCATCTGCAACGAGATCACAGCGGTATCGCGTTCCGCCCTGGCCGATAACATCCTGACCATGGTGATCTCCACGCCACTTGCAGCGCTTTGCCGGGAACTGGTCGACCTCATGGCACATGCCATCGAGACGGGCGCAGCGAATGCGCCGGGCCAGACCTTCCTGCCGTTCGACATCTATCTGCCCGAGAATATCTAGGGGTCTCGATCTTCGAGATTGGCTGAGACGCCTGCCGCTTCGTCTTTCAAACGGAGCAGCAGCGAAGCGACGTCGCGGGAACATCGGCCGATCGTCGGTGTCCGGCTTGGCGGCAAGCGCCCGTGATCCGAAAATCGCGCTTCCGGTTTTGGAATCGCCCTTGACGCCTTGGCGTAAAATGGAATAAATATTTCACCAGCAGTATATTTTGGTTCTTTCGTTCCGGTAACATCTGTTTCAAACAGAGGGTTCGACGTTCCAGCGAATTTGGAAGGCGTCACCCGGGACGGAAATGGCAATCGGGAGAGATTCCCCGGGAGATCGGGGATTCCGGATAGATCGGTGCAGCCGGACACCAAGAGTGGAGGAGAGATACAATGAAGAAACTGCTTTTGGGCGTCGCTTTCGCGGCGCTGATGAGTTCATCCGCCATGGCCGCCAAGATCGGCGTATCGATGGCCAAGTTCGACGACAACTTCCTGACCGTGCTGCGCAATGGGATGATCGCGCAGGCCAAGGGCATGAGCGGCGTCGAGCTGCAGGTCGAGGACGCGCAGAACGACGTTGCCAAGCAGCTTGACCAGATCAAGAACTTCGCCGCTTCGGGGGTCGATGCGATCATCGTCAACCCGGTCGACACCTCGGCTACGCAGGCGATGTCCGATGCCGCGGCCGCCGCCAAGATTCCGCTGGTCTATGTCAATCGCGAGCCGGTCAACGTGGACACGCTGCCGGACAACCAGGCATTCGTTGCCTCGAACGAGGCCGATTCCGGCACGCTCGAGACCAAGGAAGTCTGCCGCCTGTTCAAGGAAGCCGGCAAGAAGGAAGCCAACGTCTATGTGATCATGGGCGAGCTGTCGAACCAGGCCGCCGTGCAGCGCACCAAGGACATCGAAGAAGTGATCGCCACGCCGGATTGCAGCTTCATCAAGATCATCGACAAGCAGACGTCGAACTGGAACCGCGACGAAGCCCAGAACCTGATGACCAACTGGCTGTCGACCGGCAAGCCGTTCGATGGCGTGATCGCCAACAATGACGAAAGCGCCATCGGCGCCATCCAGGCGATGAAGGCCGCCAACGTCGACATGAAGGCGGTCGTCGTCGGCGGTGTCGATGCCACCCAGGACGCGCTTGCCGCCATGCAGGCGGGCGACCTCGACGCAACCGTGTTCCAGGACGCGGCCGGCCAGGGCGCGGGTGCTCTCGATGCAGCGCTCAAGCTGGCCAAGGGCGAGAAGGTCGAACACAAGGTCTACGTCCCCTTCCAGCTGGTGACCCCTGCGAACATCGACAAGTTCCTGAAGAAGAACTGAGCAGCCGGCATACGGAGCGGCGCTCTCACAGCGCCGCTCTTCTTCCCTCGACGCCAGCAAGGCAAGGAGGGGCGACCACGGCTGACGGAGGATAGAAGATTTGGCACAGACATCTCACGGCGTCGGAGGACTCAGCTATGATGCGAGGAAGCGCGCCTGGCCGGCCGAGTTCAACGTTTTCCTGGCGCTTGTCATCCTCATTGTCGTCTTCGAACTGATCGGCAGGATCTTTCTTGGCGACAGCTTCCTGTTCAACACCCGCAGCGATGTCTCAGGGATCTTCAACGAAGCGCGCCTGCAGATCATCATCCTGCAAGTGTCGATCGTCGGCATCATCGCCATCGGCGTGACGCAAGTGATCATTTGCGGCGGCATCGACCTGTCCTCGGGCTCCATCGTCGGCGCGACCGCGATGATCGCCATGAGTTTCGCCCAGGTGGCGACGGTAAACGGCAATCCCAACCCCAAGGCGATGTTCCTGGCGCAAGGCTGGACCGACTTGCCTGTCATCGTTCCGGTGCTGGTGGCGATCGGTTGCGGGCTGCTCGCCGGCCTGGTCAACGGCTCTTTGATCGCCTACACGCGCATCCCGCCATTCATCGCCACGCTCGGCATGATGGTCACCGCGCGCGGCATCGCCAAATGGTGGTCCAAGGGGCAGCCTATCTCGTTTCCCACCGACAGTTTCGCCGCGATCGGCAAGGGCCTGATGCCCGTCATCATCTTCCTGTCGCTGGCCGTGCTGTTCCAGCTGATCATGACCTACACCAGGTATGGCAAGCACTGTTATGCGATCGGTTCCAACGAGGACGCCGCGCGCATGTCCGGCATCAAGATCGCCAACCACAAGATCCTCGTCTATGTCATCGCCGGCGTGCTTGCCGCGCTCGCCGCCGTGGTGCTGAGCTCCAAGAACCTTACCGCCCAGTCCGGCATGGGCGTGATGTACGAACTCGACGCGATCGCCATGGCGGTCATCGGCGGCGTTTCGCTGTCGGGCGGCCGCGGCTCGATCATCGGCACTGTGATCGGCTCGCTGATCTTCGGCGTCATCATCTCCGGCTTCACCTTCCTGCGCCTCGACGCCTACTACCAGGAGATGGTCAAGGGCGTGATCATCGTCGGTGCGGTCGTCCTCGACCAGTGGCGCCAACGCCTGCGGGCATTGAGGGCTTGACCATGTCAGACATCGTCCTGAAAACCGAAAACCTGACCAAGCGCTATGGCGGCGTGCATGCGCTGGAAGGCGCGAACTTCGAGCTGCGCAAAGGCGAACATGTCGCCATCATGGGCGACAATGGCGCCGGCAAGTCGACCTTCGTGCGCCAGATCACCGCGGTCGAGCAGCGCACCAGCGGCCAGATCTGGTTCGACGGCAAGGAAGTGAATTTTACTGGCCCTATCGAGGCGCGCACGGCGGGCATCGAGACCGTGTTCCAGAACCTGGCGCTGGCCGACGATCTCGACGTGCCGTCAAACCTTTTCCTTGGCCGGGAAAAGGTGCTGTTCAATCTCGGCCCGTTCTCGATCCTCGACCGCAAGTACATGCGCAAGGCGACCGAGGCGGCACTGATCCGCACGGCGGTGAAGATCCCCAATCTGTCCAACACCATCCGCCACATGTCGGGCGGCCAGCGCCAGTGCGTGGCGATCGCCAGTGACCGCGACCTTCGCCTCCAAGCTGATCATCATGGACGAGCCGACAGCGGCGCTTGGCGTGCAGGAGACGGCGCAGGTCGAAAACATCATCCGCACGCTGAAGGACAATGGCGAGCCGCTGATCCTGATCAGCCACAACATGCGCCAGGTGTTCGACCTTTGCGACCGCATCGTCGTCTTCCGCCGCGGCCGCATCGTCGCCAATCTGCGCAAGCAGGACACCGACGGGCAGGATGTCGTCTCCTACATCACCGGCGCCAAGACCGGAGAGGCGGAACTCGCGGCCTAGGCCGGGCGCGGAGGCGGTGGTCATCGCCTCCCTGTCGATGTCGTCTTGACCGGAAAATCACCCGCGCCCATGACCGGCGCCGACAGCTTCGAACCACCCTCAAAGGACATTCCATGACTCTCCGCTTCGCCCTCCTCGGTGCCGGCCGCATCGGCAAGGTCCACGCCCGCGCCGTCGGCTCCAACCCGCAGGCCAAACTGGTTGCCGTTGCCGATGCGTTCGAGAAGGCGGCAAAGGAACTGGCATCGGCCTATGGCGCCGAAGTGCGTACGATCGACGCCATCGAAAAATCCGAGGACATCGACGCCGTCGTCATCTGCACGCCAACCGACACCCATGCCGACCTGATCGAGCGTTTCGCCAAGGCCGGCAAGGCGATCTTCTGCGAGAAGCCGATCGACCTCAACGTCAAGCGCGTCGAGAAGTGCCTGGCCGTGGTCGAGAAGACCAAGGCAACGCTGATGGTCGGCTTCAACCGCCGCTTCGATCCGCACTTCGCCGCCGTGCGCAAGGCGATCGACGATGGCGCCATCGGCACCGTCGAGATGGTCACCATCACCTCGCGTGATCCGGGCGCGCCGCCGATTGACTACATCAAGCGCTCGGGCGGCATCTTCCGCGACATGACCATCCATGATTTCGACATGGCGCGCTTCCTGCTCGGCGAGGAGCCGGTGGCGGTCAGCGCGCATGCCTCGGTGCTGGTCGACAAGAAGATTGGCGCTGCCGGCGATTTCGACAGCGTCAGCGTCATCCTGGAAACCGCTTCCGGCAAGCAGGCCATCATCTCCAACTCGCGCCGCGCCACCTATGGCTACGACCAGCGCATCGAGGTGCATGGTTCGAAGGGCATGGTCGCGGCCGAGAACCAGCGCCCGGTGTCGATCGAACTGGCCAACGAGAAGGGCTATACGCGCCCGCCGCTGCACGACTTCTTCATGACCCGCTATCTCGACGCCTATGCCAATGAGATCGCCGCCTTCATCACCGCGGCGACCTCGGGCAAGAAGGCGGCGCCAAGCGGCGCCGACGGGCTCGTGGCGCTGAAACTGGCTGACGCGGCGCTGAAATCAGCCACATCGGGCAAGACCGTCCGCCTCGACACGGCAAAGTAAGAACCGGTATCCGAACCCAAGGCACAGGAGCAGAGCGATGAACGGTTCAGCCGGTCGCAATTCAGAGACGCGCGCCATCGTCACCGGCGGCGCGCAAGGCATCGGCTTCGCCGTCGCCGAGGCCCTGGCCGACGAGGGCTGCCGGGCGCTGGCGCTTGTGGGGCGCTCGCAGGAGAAGGGCGACAAGGCCGTCGCAAGCCTCAAGAAGTCAGGCGTCGACGCGATCTTCATCAGCGCCGACGTCGCCAAGGTGGCCGATTGCAAGCGCGCCGTCGCAACCGCGATCTCGCATTTCGGCACCGTCAACGCGCTGGTCAATGCCGCCGCCACGTCGGCGCGCGGCTCGCTGGTCGAAACCTCCGAGGACGTCTTCGACCAGATCTTCAACACCAATGTGCGCGGCCCCTTCTTCCTCATGCAAGGGCTTGTAACGCATCTGTTGGAGCGCAAGGCGCCGGGTTCGATCGTCAACGTGCTGTCGATGTCGGCGCATGCCGGCCAGTCGTTCCTCGCACCCTATTCGTCGAGCAAGGGTGCGCTGATGACGCTGACCAAGAATGTCGCCAGTGCCTACCGGCGCAATCGCATCCGCTGCAACGCCGTGCTGCCCGGCTGGATGGACACAGAGGGCGAGGACATCGTGCAGAAGAAATGGCACGGCGCGACCGACGACTGGCTGGAAAAGGCCGAGGCCGCGCAACCGATGGGCCAGTTGGTGAAGCCGGCGCAGCTCGCCCGGCTGATCACTTACATGATCAGCCCGCAGGCCGGCGTCATGACCGGGTCGCTGGTCGACTACGACCAGAACATTGCCGGAGTGGTCGGCGAGTAGCAGGTGACAAACGCTTCAGCTTCGACTATATGAGCCGCATGATCAACCTGACCGCCACGTATTGGTACTTTAGGAGCTCGCTGGCGGCGGGAGGATTGCGCTCGATCTGAAGATCGCAGCATCAAGATCCGACAAGCCGCCAGACCTGGCGGCTTTTTTGTTTCAGCCGGCAGGTCTCCTAACAGGAGCAGAAAGCCGTGTTGACCACCACAGATGACCTCAGGGTCAAGGAAATCAGGGAATTGAGTACGCCGGACCAGGTGATGCGGGAGATCCCGCGCACGCTGACGGCGACGCGCACCGTGACCGCGTCACGCAACGCGATCCACGCTATTTTGAACGGTACCGACGATCGGCTGCTCGTCGTCGTCGGGCCTTGTTCGATCCACGATCCGGTCGCCGCCGTGGACTATGCCAGCCGTCTGGCGGCGCTGCGCGAAAGCCTGTCGGATCGGCTGGAGATCGTGATGCGCGTCTATTTCGAGAAGCCGCGCACGACGGTCGGCTGGAAAGGCCTGATCAACGATCCCGATCTGGACGGCAGCTTCAACATCGACAAGGGGCTCAGGATGGCGCGCAACGTGCTCTCCGCCGTCAACAATCTCGGCCTGCCGGCGGCGACCGAATTCCTCGACATGACCACCCCGCAATACATTGCCGACCTCGTCGCCTGGGGCGCGATCGGCGCGCGCACGACCGAGAGCCAGATCCACCGCGAACTCGCATCCGGCCTGTCCTGCCCGGTCGGCTTCAAGAACGGCACCGACGGCAATCTGCGGATCGCGGCCGAGGCGGTGAAATCCGCCGCCCAGCCGCATCACTTCATGGCGGTGACCAAGGGCGGGCGCAGCGGCATCGCGACGACCACCGGCAATGAGGACTGTCACGTCATCCTGCGCGGCGGCGTTCAGCCCAACTATGATGCGGCGAGCGTCGAGGCCGCCAGCGTGGAACTCGGCCGCATCGGCGTCGCACCCCGGCTGATGATCGACGTCAGCCACGCCAACTCAAGCAAGAAACCGGAGAACCAGCCGAAGGTGGCGGCCGATGTCGCGGGCCAGGTCGCGGCGGGCGACGAACGCATCATCGGCGTCATGATCGAGAGCAATCTCGTCGCCGGCCGGCAGGACGTCGTGCCCGGCAAGCCGCTCGTCTATGGCCAGAGCATCACCGACGGCTGCATCGACTGGGTGACCACCGAGACGGTGCTGCACGGCCTTGCCGGCGCCGTCGAGTGGCGCCGGTCGGCGCGCCGCGCCATGATGAAGAGCCGTCAGGGAGCCGCCTGAGAAAGGCACATCGCCACACCTTCTCCCCTTGTGGGAGAAGGTGGATCGGCGCGCAGCGCCGAGACGGATGACGGGTGCTGGAAGAAACGCTGCGTTAAAATATATAATGATTTTAAATGCTTAAGACTTCCAAGTAGCGATCTGTCCAGCACCCCTCATCCGACCGAGCTTCGCTCGGCCACCTTCTCCCACAAGGGGAGAAGGGGAAGCCAACGGCGGCCCTTACCTTACATCCACCCAGCGCTTTTCCTCGAAGGAGCGTGCCATCGCGTGCACCGTGCGCTCGATCTCCAGTCCTTCGGCAAAATCGATGATCCGCGCCGGCTTTCCGGCAAGGTGCGTCAGCAATTCATGACACTCGATGACCTTGAGATCGTTGAAGCCGAGGCCATGGCCAGGTGCCGGCAGGAAGGCGTCATAGGGCTTGTGGTGCGGCGCCACCAGGATGGTGCGGTAGCCCTGCTCGGTCGGGCGGTCGGCGGTGAGATAGAGCTGGAACTCGTTCATCCGCTCCTGGTCGAACAGGATCGATCCCTTCGAGCCGAAGATCTGGATGGCGATGCGCCCCTTGCGGCCCCAGGCGGAGCGGTTGACCAGAAGCGTGCCGGCAATGCCGTTTTCCAGATGCATCAGCACGCTGGCGATATCGTAGGTCTCGACAGCGCGGCGCCCGCCGGCGGCGAGCTTGCGGTCGGCATAGGGCTTGGCCATGTCGCAGATGACGCTGGCGACGCGACCGAACAGCGCCGAGACCAGCGACAGCGGATGCACGGCGAAATCGTCTAGCGCGCCATAGCCGGAGGTGGCCTCGTGCTTCCAGAAGAACAGCGCCTCCGGATCGGCCATGAAATCCTCATCCATCTCGATGCGCAGATGGTTGACCTCGCCGATGATCTTCTCGTCGAGCAGCGCGCCGATGTGACGGATGGCCGGGCTCTGGATGTAGTTGTAGCCGAGGGCCGCGACCTTGCCGGATTTTTTCGCCGCCGCCGCCATCGCCTCGGCTTCGGCGAAGCTTGGCGCCATCGGCTTTTCGCACCACAGATGCTTGCCGGCTTCGAGGATGGCGATGGCCATTTCCGGATGGAACTGGTTCGGCGTGGTCAAGGAAATGACGTCGACTTCCGGGTCGTTGACGACGGCGCGCCAATCGCCGGACGCCTTGGCAAAGCCGAACTCGCCCGCCTTGCGCCTGGCGAGTTCCTCATTCACCTCGCCGAGATGGACCAGCCGTGGCTTGGCCACGTCGGGAAAAACGGCGCCGACGGCACTCCATGCGATGGCATGGCACTTGCCCATGAAACCCGTGCCGATAAGACCCACGCCGACCATTTTCCGTTTTCTCCACTGCCTGAAGCGTTCGATGGATGAATTAGTCCATTTTCCCCAGGAATGGAATGTCTGCCTCATTTTTTATGGCGTTCTTGCGCAGGCTCGCTATGATGAGGCAGAGAGGGCATCCACAGATGAGCTTGGACAGGGCGACGATGGACGAACGGGTACCTCGCGACTTCGAGACGCTGCGCGCCACCATCCTGGACCGGCGTGAAAGCCTGCCGAAACGCATCGCCCAGATCGCCGCCTATGCGCTCGACAATCCCGACGACATCGCTTTCGGCACCGCCGCCAGCATTGCCGCCTCGGCCGGCGTGCAGCCGTCGACCTTGATCCGCTTTGCCCAGCAGCTTGGCTTCGACGGCTTTACCAGCCTGCAGCAGGTGTTTCGCGAGCGGCTGCGGGAGCGCAACTCGTCCTATGACGAACGGTTGCTGGCCTTGCGCGCCAAGGCCGAAGGCGGCGCCGGCCACCGCGCGATCTTCGACGGCTTCGTCGCCGCCGCCAGCACGTCGCTCAACGACATTTCGCGCACGCTGGACGAGACGCATCTGGAGGACGCGATCTCCCTCCTGGCTAAGGCCGAGACCATCTATGTGCTGGCCAAGCGCCGCTCCTATCCGGTGGCGACCTACATCGCCTATGCGCTGGGCAAGTTGAAGATCCGCAACCAGCTGATCGAATCGGCTGCTGGTCTCAATGCCGAGATGATCGCCTTCGCCACGCCGGCGGATGCCGTCATCGCCATCTCCTTCTCGCCCTACGCGCCCGCGACCATTGAGGAAGCGCGGGCCATTTCCGAGCGGGGCGTGCCGATCGTCGCCATCACCGACAGCTCGTTTTCGCCACTCGCCCAGTTCGCCAGGGTCTGGTTCGAGGTTGCCGAGGCGGATTTCGCCGGCTTCCGCTCGCTGTCGGCGACGATGGCGCTGGCCATGGCGCTGACCGTTGGCGTCGGCGAGAAACGGCGCGACTCGGGTCGCAAGCGCAAGGCCTGAACAGGCCCTTTTTTCTTGTTTGACCATGGTCTTTTCCGAAAACCGGCAGCCACTTTCCGGGATCATGGTCAGGCAATTTTAAACCGGGGAATGCTCATTCCATATTGACTATGGATTGGAATTATTATTTCATATTCCCGGCGCCACGCTGCCGCTCGCGCGTGTACCCCAAGACAACAAGGCCGACGGGAGGTTCCAATGAGCGAAGCCGTGGAAGCGAAACATACGCCGCTCGACGTCATCACCATCGGCCGTGCTTCCGTCGACCTCTACGGCCAGCAGATCGGCTCGAGGCTCGAGGACATTACCTCCTTCGCCAAGTCGGTCGGCGGCTGCCCAGCCAACATTTCGGTCGGCACGGCCAGGCTCGGCCTGCGCTCGGCACTGCTCACCCGCGTCGGCGACGAGCAGATGGGCCGCTTCATCCGCGAGCAGCTGACGCGTGAAGGGGTCAATGTCGACGGGCTGAAGACCGACAAGGAGCGGCTGACCGCGCTGGTGCTGCTATCGGTCGAGGATGAAGGTGTCTCGCCGATGATCTTCTACCGCAGCGACTGCGCCGACATGGCGCTGGCGCCTGAAGATATCGACGAAGCCTTCATCGCCTCGGCCCGCTCGATCGTCGTCACCGGCACGCATTTTTCCCGCCCCAACAGCGATGCGGCCCAGCGCAAGGCGATCCGCATCATCAAGGCCAAGGGCGGCAAGGTGGTGTTCGACATCGACTATCGGCCCAATCTGTGGGGGCTGGCCGGCCATGCCGAAGGGTTCGAGCGCTATGTCAAGTCGGACCGCGTCTCGGCCCAACTGAAGACGGTGCTGCCCGATTGCGACCTCATCGTCGGCACCGAGGAAGAGATCATGATCGCGTCGGGCGCCGATGACTGCCTGAGCGCGCTGAAGACGATCCGCTCGCTGTCCTCGGCGACCATCGTGCTCAAGCGCGGCGCCATGGGCTGCATCGTCTATGACGGCCCGATCAGCGACGATCTCGAGGACGGTGTCGTCGGCAAGGGTTTCCCGATCGAGATCTACAATGTGCTTGGCGCCGGCGACGCCTTCATGTCCGGCTTCCTGCGCGGCTGGCTGGGTGGCGAAGACCATGCGACGTCGGCGACCTGGGCCAATGCCTGCGGCGCCTTCGCCGTGTCGCGGCTGCTCTGCGCTCCGGAGTATCCGACCTTCGAGGAACTGCAGTTCTTCCTCAAGAACGGCAGCAAGCATCTGGCCTTGCGCAAGGACGAGGCGATCAACCACATCCATTGGGCAACGACGCGCCGGCGCGACATTCCCTCGCTGATGGCGCTCGCCTGCGATCACCGCGTGCAGTTGGAGGACGTGGCGGCGAAAGCCGGCGCCGATCCGGCGCGAATCCGCGATTTCAAGGTGCTGGCCGTCAAGGCAGCGGCAAAGGTCGCCGCCGGCCGCAACGGCTACGGCATGCTGATCGACGAGAAACATGGCCGCAAGGCGATGTTTGAATTCGCGCATCATCCCTTCAGCTGGCTTGGCCGGCCGGTGGAGCTGCCGGGATCGCGGCCGTTGCGCTTCGAATTCTCGCAGGACATCGGCTCGCAGTTGGTCGAATGGCCGGTCGATCACTGCATCAAGTGCCTGTGTTTCTATCATCCCGACGATCCGGCGACGCTGAAGGAAGAACAGCAGCAGAAGCTGCGCTCGCTGTTCGAGGCGGCGCGGAAAGTGGGCAGGGAACTTCTCATCGAGATCATTGCCGGCAAGCACGGCAGGCTCGACGACACGACCATCCCGCGCGCGCTGGAGGAACTCTATGCGCTCGGCATCAAGCCCGACTGGTGGAAGCTCGAGCCGCAGGCGTCGGCAGGCGCCTGGGCCAAGATCGAAGCGGTGATCCTGAAACACGATCCCTGGTGCCGCGGCGTCGTGCTGCTTGGGCTGGAAGCACCGCAGGACGAGCTGGAAGCCGCCTTCGCCGCCACCGCCAAGGCGCCCATCGTCAAGGGGTTTGCCGTCGGCCGCACGATCTTCGTCCACGCGGCCGAACAATGGCTCGCCGGCAAGATGTCGGATGACGAGGCGGTGGCCGACATGGCGTCGCGCTTCGAACAGCTGACCGAAGCGTGGCTTGCCGCGCGCGGCCGCAAGGCAGCATAAGAAGACGCGGCATAAGGACTGCGGAGGAGAACACCATGAGCAAGACAATCCGCCTGACGATGGCGCAGGCGCTGACCCGCTTTCTCAGCAGGCAGATGACCGAGATCGACGGCAGGAAAGTGCCGATCTTCGGCGGTGTCTGGGCGATCTTCGGCCATGGCAATGTCGCCGGCATCGGCGAGGCGCTTTACCAGGTGCGAGACGAACTGCCGACCTTCCGCGCCCATAACGAACAGGCGATGGCACATGCGGCGATCGCCTACGCCAAGGCCAATTTCCGCCGCCGTTTCATGGCGGCGACCTCTTCGATCGGCCCGGGCGCCCTCAACATGGTGACAGCGGCGGCACTCGCCCATGTCAACCGGCTGCCAGTCCTGTTTCTCCCCGGCGATGTTTTCGCCAACCGTATTCCCGATCCGGTCCTGCAGCAGGCGGAGGATTTCTCCGACGGCACGGCGACGGTCAACGACTGCTTCCGTCCGGTTTCGCGCTATTTCGACCGGATCACGCGGCCGGAACAGATCATTCCCGCACTCAACCGTGCCTTGGCTGTGCTGACCGATCCGGCCGATTGCGGTCCGGTGACGCTGTCGCTGTGCCAGGACGTGCAGGCCGAGGCCTATGACTATCCCGAGAGCTTCTTTGCCGAGCGGGTCTGGCACCAACGTCGGCCGCGGCCGGACCGCCACGAACTCGCCGCCGCTGTGGCGGCGCTCAGGGGCGCGAAGAAGCCGCTCATCATCGCGGGCGGCGGTGTGCTTTATTCGCAAGCCTCGGACGAACTGGCGAAGTTCGCCGAGACCGCCGGCATTCCGGTCTGCGAGACGCAAGGCGGCAAATCCTCGTTGCCGGACCATCATCCGCTCAACATGGCGGCGGTCGGCGTCACCGGCACCTCGGCGGCCAACCGGCTGGCCGAGGGCGCCGATGTCGTGCTGGCCATCGGCACGCGGCTGCAGGATTTCACCACCGGCTCGTGGGCGCTGTTCAAGAATTCCGGCAAGACCATCATCGGCTTGAACGTGCAGCCCTTCGACGCCGGCAAGCACCGGGCGCTGCCGCTGGTCGCCGACGCGGCCGAAGGGCTCGCCGAACTGGGTGCTGCGCTGAAAGGCTGGAAGGCGCCTTCCGCCTGGACCGACAATGCGGCCACCGGCAAGAAGGCCTGGCGGGCCGACGCCGCCAAGGTGACGGCGTCGACCAATGCCGCCTACCCGTCCGACGCACAGGTGATCGGTGCCGTGCAACGCGCCATGGGCTCCGGCGTGACGCTGCTGAATGCCGCGGGCGGCCTGCCGGGCGAACTGCACAAGCTTTGGCAGGCGGGCGCGCCCGGCTCCTACCACGCCGAATACGGCTTCTCGACCATGGGCTACGAAATCGCCGGCGGGCTCGGCACCAAGATGGCGAAGCCCGACGAGGAGGTCGTCGTCATGATCGGCGACGGCTCCTATCTGATGCTGAATTCCGAGATTGCCACGTCGGTGATGCTCGGTTTGAAGCTGACCGTCGTGCTGCTCGACAACAGGGGCTATGGCTGCATCAACCGGCTGCAGATGGCGACCGGCGGCGCCAACTTCAACAATCTCTTGAAGGATGCGCGGCATGAAGTTCTGCCCGACATCGACTTCGCCGCGCACTCGGCGAGCATGGGGGCGATCGCCGAGAAAGTGCCGTCGATAGCGGGGCTCGAAAACGCACTGCAAAAGGCCAAGAAGAACGACCGCACCACCGTGCTGGTCATCGACACCGACCCGCTCGTTTCCACCGAGGCCGGTGGCCATTGGTGGGACGTGGCGGTGCCCGAGGTCTCGGCACGCAGCCAGGTGAACGCGGCGCGCAAGGCGTATGACGAGAAACGGCAGATGCAGAGCGTTGGTGATTGATCTCGGCGCGGCCCCCTTACCCTCTCCTCGTGAAGGATGGGGAGAGGGGTCGCGGACATTGACGCTTGTCCTTTCTCCCCGTCCTTGGAGAAGGTGCCGGCAAGGGGCAGCGCCGACGAAAAGATGAACTGTTCTAGAATGGAGTGACGACTTGAAAGCCAGACTGGGCATGTCCCCCATCGCATGGTGGAACGACGATCTTGCGGAACTCAGCGATGACGTCTCGCTGGAGGAGTGCCTGCGCCAGTCGCGTTCGGCCGGTTTCACCGGCATGGAAATGGGCCGGCGTTTTCCCAATGACCCCGATGTCATGCTGCCGATCCTGAAGGCAGCCGACGTGACGCTGTGCGGCGGCTGGTTCTCGGGCACGCTGGTCGATGAGGACATGGCCAGGAACAAGGACCGCATCCAGCCAATGATCGACCTGTTCCGGGCGGTGAATGCGCCTTGCATCGTCTATGGCGAGGTCGGCCGCTCGATCCAGGGCGACCGCTCGAAGCCGCTTGCCACCAAGCCGAAACTGTCGGACGACGAGATGAAGGCCTATGCGAAGCGCCTCACCGAGTTTGGCGAATGGTGCGCCGAGCAAGGCATGCCGCTGTCCTATCACCATCACATGGCGGCAGTGGTCGAGACCGAGCCGGAGCTCGATGCCTTCATGCGTTATTCCGGAGCCGGCATCCCGCTGCTGCTCGATGCGGGACATCTGGCCTTTGCCGGCGGCGACGTTCTGCGTGCCATCGACAACCACCACAAGCGCATCAACCATGTGCATGTGAAGGACGTGCGCATGGGCGTGATCGAAAAGCTCGACCGCACGAAGCAGTCCTTCCTCGATGCCGTGGCGCTCGGCGCCTTCACGGTGCCGGGCGACGGCTCGCTGGATTTCGGCGCCATCGTGCAACGCTTCGCCGACCATGGCTACGAGGGCTGGTTCGTGGTCGAGGCCGAGCAGGACCCGAAGAAGAACCCGCCGCTCAAAATGGCGCAGGTCGGCCACAAGGAATTGATGCGCGTCATGACCGCCGCCGGCTATACGGTTGAAACGCAGGGTTTCCCCAATGCCTGATGCGATGGTTCCCTGCGGAGCAGGTTGCTGTAGATTGGCCCGATGAAAGATTCCGAACACCCGTTCTTCCGCCCACTGTGGCGGCGCATCGCCGTCGTCGCTGTCTGCGTCATCTGGTCAATCATCGAGTTCGCCACCGGCACGCCCTTCTGGGGCATCATTGCCCTCGGCTTCGCCGGCTACGGCGTCTGGCAGTTCTTCTATCTCTACAGGCCGGCCAACGAGAACAAGGCAGCGGCCGAGCCCGAACCGAAGGAGTAACCCGGATGTCGAAGCTGCTGGTGAAGGCCGACAAGGGCTATGGCCGCGTCGCCCATGTGACGCCGGAAAGCGCCGGTTGGACCTATGTCGGCTTCGACCTGCATCGGCTGAAACCCGGCGAAACGGCTTCCGGAAAAACGGATGATCGCGAAGTCTGCCTGGTGTTCGTTACCGGCAAGGGCAATGCGAAAGCCGGCGGCAAGGATCTCGGCCTGCTTGGCCAACGCATGTCGCCCTTCGAGGGCAAGCCTTGGTCGGTCTATATGCCCGAGGGATCCAACTGGTCGGTGACCGCGGACACCGAACTGGAACTCGCCGTGTGCTCGGCGCCAGGATTGGGCGGCGGCCTGCCGGTTCGCGTCATCGCACCGGACGATCTCGGCCAGGAGGTGCGCGGCAAGGGCACCAACACGCGCTACGTCACCAACATCCTGCCGGAGGGCAAGCCGGCCGACTCGCTGCTGGTGGTCGAGGTCATCACGCCCGGCGGCCACACGTCGAGTTACCCTCCGCACAAGCACGACCAGGACAATCTGCCGGATGAGTCCTATCTTGAGGAGACCTATTATCACCGCCTCAACCCGCCGCAGGGCTTTGCCTTCCAGCGCGTCTATACCGACGCCGACAAGGATGGCCATCGCACGCTCGACGAAGCGATGGCGATCGAGGACGGCGATGTGGTGCTGGTGCCCAAGGGTTATCATCCCTGCGCCGCCTGCCATGGGTACGACCTTTACTATCTCAACGTCATGGCCGGGCCGAAGCGGACTTGGAAATTCCACAACGCGCCCGAGCACGAATGGTTGATGAAGGCCTGATCGGCCATTGCTTCAGGACCTGATGACTGGTCCAGCACGAAAAAATCGTCGGCTAATGACCCGGCCGCACCGTTTTGTTACCTGAAAGCCAGCAAGGCTTCGTCAATCCGTCATGGAAATCACCTATGGCAGCGGAGCTGACGAGGACTTCCTATGCGCTACGCGATCTATTTCACCCCCCGGCAGGACGAGAAGCTGGCGCGGATTGCCGCCAACTGGCTGGGCCGCGACCCGTTCGGCGCCGCGACAAGACCAGTTGAGGCGGTGGCTGACCTGTCGGCGGCCGAAGTCGCCTTCCATACCGCTTCGGCGCGCCGCTACGGTTTTCACGCGACGCTGAAAGCGCCCTTCCGCCTGGCTGCCAACGAGACGGAAGCCTCGCTGCGCGCCGCGCTCGACGCATTTGCCGAAGCGACGCCCGTGGTGACAATCCCGCGCCTTGTCGTCAGCCAGATCGACGGCTTCTTCGCGCTGGTGCCGGAAGCGCCGCTGCCAGCGCTCAACCGCTTCGCCGATGACGTGGTGCGCGACTTCGACCGTTTTCGCGCGCCGCTGACCGAAGCCGAGATCGAACGGCGCAGCCCCGATTCGCTGAAGCCGGGTGAATTCCGCAATCTCTGCCAATGGGGCTATCCCTATGTCTTCGAAACCTTTCGCTTCCACATGACGCTGTCAGGCCGGGCGGCGTCACAGGAAAGCCCTCGTCTTCGCCTAGCCATCGACAGCCTGTTCGCGGAGGTTCTGCAACAGCCGGTCCTGGTCGATGCGCTGACGCTGTTTGTCGAAACCGAACCGGGGGCGCCGTTCATGGTGCTCTCCCATCACGCGCTCGGGCGCCGTCAGGCCAGAAAAACCGCCTGAACAAACCCCGGGAACAACCAAGGACTGCCTGAAATGACCGCCGAGACTGTTCTCCACAATGCCCGCATCGTGCTTGCCGACGAGATCGTCGAGGGTTCTCTGGTGCTGCGTGACGGCTTCATCGCCGGCATCGATGCCGGCACCGGCCGCACCGGCGAGGACATGGGTGGCGACTATGTCATTCCGGGCCTGGTCGAACTCCACACCGACCATCTCGAAGGCCATTACGCGCCGCGGCCGAAGGTGCGCTGGAACCCGATCGCCGCCGTGCTCGCGCATGACGCACAGGTAGCGACCGCCGGCATCACCACCGTGCTCGATGCCTTGCGCGTCGGCATGGACGAAGACGCCGACCTGACGTTGGCCGACATCCGCAAGCTGGCCGACGCGATCGAGGACAGTGTGCAACAGGATCGGCTGCGCGCCGACCATTTCATCCATCTGCGCTGCGAGGTTTCGGCACCGGATTGCCTCAAGGCATTCGCCAATTTCGACGGCGACGAGCGGGTCAAGCTGGCATCGCTGATGGACCACGCGCCCGGCCAACGCCAGTTCGTCAATCTCGAAACCTATGCCTACTACTACCAGCGCAAGCTGAAGCTCACCGACCGCGATTTCAAAGTGTTCTGCGAAAAGCGGATGGCGGAATCGGCGCGGAATTCGGCACCGAACCGGGCGGTGATCGCCGCCGCCTGCCGTGAGCGCGGCATCGTACTCGCAAGCCATGACGACGCCACCATTGGCCATGTCGACGAAGCGATCGAGCAAGGTGTGCGCGTCGCCGAGTTTCCCACCACGGAGGAAGCCGCAAGGGCCTCGAAAGAGGCCGGGCTCGGCGTGCTGATGGGCGCGCCCAACGTCATGCGCGGCGCCTCGCATTCGGGCAATGTCTCGGCTCGTACGCTGGCCGGCGACGGCCTGCTCGACATCTTGTCGTCCGACTACATTCCCTTCAGCCTGATCCAGTCCGCCTTCTTCCTTGGCGATGTCGTCGAGGGCATTAGCTTGCCGCAAGCGGTCGCCATGGTGTCGAAGAACCCTGCCGAAGCCGTTGGCCTGACCGACCGCGGCGTGATTGAACAAGGCCGGCGCGCCGACCTGGTGCGCGTACGCGTCGACGACCATGTTCCGGTGGTGCGCACGGTCTGGCGGCAGGGACGCCGGGTTGCATGATGGTGTCGGCGTTGATCGAGCGTGAACTGTCCGCCGAAACGTTTCCGATCCGCGACGGCGTCTTCGTCGCCGTTGTGGGCCCGAGCGGCGCCGGCAAGGACACGGTGATCGGCTACGCCCGCGCCCGCTTCGCCGAGGAGACCCGGCTGGAGTTCGTCCGCCGCGTCATCACCAGGCCGAGCGATGCCGCAAGCGAGGATCACGACACGCTGGCCGAGGCCGCCTTCGTCGAAGCCGAAGCCGATGGCGCCTTTGCCGTCTCCTGGGAGGCGCATGGCTTGCGCTATGGCATCCCGGCCGACGTCGACTGGTCGGTCGCCAATGGCCATGTTGCCGTCGCCAACGTGTCGCGCGCGATCATTCCGGTGTTGCGAGAGCGTTATGCCAATCTGGCGATCGTCGAGATCACCGCCTCGCCGGAAGTGCTGGCCGAGCGGTTGGCGATGCGCGGCCGCGAGTCACGCGGCGAAGTGCTGGCGCGGCTGGCGCGCAGCGCCAATGTGACCTTGTCCGGGCCGGGCGTCACCTCGATCGACAACAGCGGTCCGCGCGAAACGGCTGGCGAGCGTTTCGCCGAGCTGCTGCGCAAGGCGATGGCCTTTTCCGACATGTCGGGTCTGATCTAGAGCAGTTCACCGTTTCACGGAAACGGCAAACCGCTCTAACTCTTTGTTTTGACGCAATTCCGGACGGAAAACCGTTTCACACTTTCCTGGAATTGCTCTAGGTCGCACAAGCTCACGCAACGGGGTCTTGGCTTCGCGCCACGCGACGCCCACTGCGACTTGAAGAAACCCACCGAATGCAGGCTATTTCGGGCGTCGTTTCGCTGCCGGAATGATGCGCAAGGTCGAGACGCCGCTGGTCGGCTGCGTAGGGTAGCGGCCGCTAGCCTTTGAACGCTGGCAGCGTCAGGCCCTTGACGCCGACGTCGAGCGCGAACAGCCCGCCTGGATGCTTCTGGCGGACGAAGTGACTGGCCGGACGCCGGAGCACGGCCGAGGTGACATAGAGGACGTCGAGGTCCTTGCCGCCGAATTCGCAGCAGGTCGGCAGGTCGGTCGGCAGCAGCACGGTCTGCATCAGCTCACCGTCCGGATCGTAGCGACAGACCTTGCCGGTCACCGGGATGGTCACCCAGTAGCAGCCTTCCGCATCGACGGTGGCGCCGTCGGCGACGCCGCCGGTCACCGTCATGTCGATGAAGGTGCGTCGGTTCTCGATATCGCCGGTGGCGGCATCGAAATCATAGGCCCACACCGCGCCGGCATGGCTGTCGGAGAAATACATGGTCTTTGAATCCGGGCTCCAGGCCAGCCCGTTGGAGCAGCCGATGCCGTCGATCATCTTGTGGACCGAAAGGTCTGGATCGAGCCGGTAGAGCGCGCCGATGAACTCGATCGGCTGGCCCGGCACCTCGAACATCGAGCCCGACCAGAAACGGCCCTGGCGGTCCGGCTTGCCGTCGTTGAAGCGGGTTTTCGGCATATGCGCTTCCGGGTCGACGATCGCCTCGAACCTGCCGGTTGCCGGGTCGAAGAAATGGAAGCCGTTTGTCATGGTCAGCACCAGGCCACCCTTCTCGCGCAGGCCAAGGCAGCCGAGATATTCCGGCGTCTCGAAAACATTGTCCTTGCCGGTCGATGGATCGTAGCGATGGATCAGCTTCTTCCAGATGTCGATCCACCACAGAACGCCGGCCTTCGGGTCCCAGAGCGTGCCTTCGCCGAGCTCGGCCCCGGCATCGACGACGCAGGTGATTTCGACCATGATCAGCCCTCCCTTCTGCGCATCTTGCCGCCAAGTCCGGCAAAGGTTTCGCTGCCGATCGACACGGTAAGCAGGATCACCGCGCCATAGACGATGAGCAGCGCACCGCTCGACAGGTTCAGCGCCGGCAGCAGGCCTGTGAGAATGGTGAGCACCATGGCGCCGGCGACGGTGCCGAGATAGTGGCCGCTGCCGCCGAGGATCGAGGCGCCGCCGATGGCGACCGCCGCGATCGAGGTGAACAGATAGGCGTCGCCCATGCCGAGATAGGCCTGGCCGGAATAGCCTGTGAGCAGCATGCCGGCGAAGGCGGCGGTGAGCCCGGAAATCACATAGGTCAGGATGGTGGTGCGCGCCGTCGGCACGCCGGAGAATTCGGCGACCGTGGCGCTGGTGCCGAGCGCATAGAGATGGCGGCCGAACGCCGCCTTGGAGAGCAGCAGCGTCGCCACCAGCGTCAGCGCAAGCCAGATCAGTGCGATCACCGGGAAGGCGCCGATGCGACCTACCGAAAGGTATTGGATCAAGGCCGGCGCCGAGGGCGTCGGCGAACCGCCGGTCAGCACCAGGATCAGG
This sequence comes from Mesorhizobium sp. RCAM 05099, assembly GCF_059683685.1. Taxonomy (NCBI): domain Bacteria; kingdom Pseudomonadati; phylum Pseudomonadota; class Alphaproteobacteria; order Hyphomicrobiales; family Phyllobacteriaceae; genus Mesorhizobium; species Mesorhizobium sp. RCAM 05099. Next base: position 331,477 of record NZ_CM185035.1, on the reverse strand, counting down.
CCTTGCAGGATGACGTTGGTGGCCAGCGTCATGATGATTGGCGGCACGCCGAACTGGGCGACGCCGACGCCGTTGATCAGCCCGACTAAGGCGCCGCCGGCGAGCAGCAACGGCATGACCCAGACCAGCGGCAGGTCCTGGCCGCCGCACAGCAGCGCCATGACAATCGCCGCCGAATTGAGCACCCAGGGCACCGACAGGTCGATGCCGCCGCCGATGATGACGAAGGTCTGGCCGAGCGCGACGATGCCGACAAAGGCGGCCAGCACGACGGTCGAGCGCATGTTGGAGACCGACAGGAAGCCCGGCGAGAACAGCGCCGTGACCAGGAGCAACACGATCATGCCGGCATAGGCAAGCACGATGAGCCGGTTGCGGGCGAGGAAGGCGTTCATTGGACACGGCCCCTTGCGGCTTTCTCGGCGACGGAACTGGCCAGCACCGAGAGTAGCAGGATGACGCCCGAGGCGACCGGCTGCCAGTAGCTTGACACATGCAGGACGAAGACCAGATTGCCGATCAGGGTGAGCACGAAGGCGCCGATCAGCGTGCCGGCGAGATGGCCACGGCCGCCGAACAGGCTGACGCCGCCGATGACCGCCGCCGCCACCGAAGGCAGGATGTAGTCCTTGCCGATGGTTGGCGAGCCGGCGCCGGTCTGCGTCGTCAGAAACAGTGCCGCCCCCGCCGCGAACAGGCCGGAGAGGCCATAGGTGATGACGTTGACTCGGGTGATCGATACGCCCGACAGGAAGGCCGACTTTTCGTTGGAGCCGGTCGCCTGGATGGTGATGCCGACGCGGGTGGCGCCGAACCACCACCAGAACAGCAGTAGCGCCAGCAGCATCCACACCGGACTGGTCAGGCCGAACAGTTGCGCGTAGCCGAAGCCGACCCACCAGCTCGGCACACTGCCGCCATCGGTCGGCAGGATGATCATGGCGACGCCGTTGAGGATCGACCATGTGGCGAGCGTCACCAGGAAGGGCTGCAGCTTGAGCAGCGAGATCAGCAGACCATTGAGCGCGCCGATCAGGAAGCCGAGCGCGAGGATGGCCAGCGCCCAAAGTGCCACGGTCGAGGCGTCGTCGGTAAACCGCGTTGCCGCGATCACCGTGCCGAGGCTGATCATGCCGCCGATCGACAGATCAATGCCGCCGCGCACCAGCACGATGGTCTGGCCGGTCGCCGCCAGCATCAGCGTCAGCGCCGCCGCCGTGTCGAGGTTCAGCTCATCCAGCGAAAAGACGCCGGACTGCAGGCTGCCGTAGATGGCGACGATCAAGGCCAGCATCAGGCACGCGACGAGGAACGGCGCGCGGTCGAGCAGGCGGCCCCGCCAGTCGATGCCCGGCTTGGCGGATTTCATTTCGGCGGGCCTTTGCGCCATTTCCACAGGTTGCTCCGCGATCGCCATCACCATGCCTCAGGCCGCCTCGCTTTCAAGCATGGCGGCGCGCAAAATGCCCGCCTCCGAAATGCGGTCGCCCTCGAGCGTCGCTGCCACGCGGCCGTTGCGCATCACCAGCACGCGGTCGGCGACATGAACGAGCTCCGGCATGTCGCTCGAATGGAACAGGATTGCATAGCCCTTGGCCGCGAGGTCGCGCATCAGCTGGAAGATCTCGCCCTTGGTGCCGACATCGACGCCGCGCGTCGGATCGTAGAGCAGCAGCACCCGCGCTTGCGTGAGCAGCATCTTGCCGAAGATCACCTTCTGCTGGTTGCCGCCGGACAAAGTGCCGGCAAGCTGTTCCGGCGTACCGGCCTTGATGCGCAGGAAGTCGACCATTTCCTTGACCAGGGCCGCTTCCTTTTGCCGGCTCAGCAACCCGTTTTCCGTGAAACGCTTGATGACCGACAGTGTCAGGTTCTCGCGCACGCTCTTGGTCAGAAGCAGACCCTGCCCGCGCCGATCCTCCGGCACCAATGCGATACCGTCCTTGCCGGTCAGGGCCTGGCGCGGATTGCCGATCGAAACCGGCTTGCCCCAGAGTTCGATGGTGCCGCTGGCCTTGCTGGCGCCGAACAGCGCCTGGAACAGTTCGCGCTGGCCGTGGCCCTGCAGACCGCCGACGCCGAGCACCTCGCCCTCGCGCAGCGCAAAGTCGACGCCGGAGAGCCGGCTGCCGCTCGAGAACCCCTTGACGCTCAGCGCGATGCGGTCGGTCGCGGTGGCAACGCGCTCGGGATAGAGCCGGTCGAGGTGCCGGCCGATCATCTGGGTGACGATCTCGTTGTCGGACACGGCATTGGCTTCGTGTACCGCAATGGTGCTGCCATTGCGGAAGATCGTCAGCCGGTCGGCGATGGCACGCACCTCGGCCATGCGGTGCGAGATGAAGATGACCAGCCTGCCCTCGGCGGCCAGTTGCCGGGTGAGCTTGAGCAGCCACTCAGCCTCCCGCGCGGGCAACGCCGAGGTCGCCTCGTCGAGGATCAGGATGCGCGGGTCCTTGGCCAGGCCCTTGGCGATCTCGACGATCTGCCGCTCGGCCAGTGTCAGCCGCCGCAATTCCTGATCGGGACGCAGCGCCGGGAAGTCGTATTTGTCGAGCAGAGCCAGCGTCTTGCGGCGCATCTCGGCGCGATTGACGGTGCGCAGAAGCGTTCTTGGTTCGTGGCGGAACCAGATGTTCTGCTCGACGCTGAGATCGGGGATCAGCGACAGCTCCTGGAAGACGGCGGCGATGCCGCGCGCCTGGGCAGCATCCGGATTGGCCGGGCGATAGTCCTGGCCGTCGACCAGGATCGAGCCGCCATCATGCCGCACGGCGCCAGACAGGATCTGGATGAAGGTGCTCTTGCCCGCGCCATTCTCGCCGAGCAGCGCGTGCACTTCGCCGGCGCGGGCGCTGAATGTCGCCTCGCTTAGCGCGACGATGCCACCATAGCGTTTGGACAGGCCTTTGACGGTGACGAGGTCCATGGGCTGCTCTCGAAAAGCTCTCCCGACATCCTGCGATGCCGGGAGACAGGGTCGCGGTGACAGATGTTACTTGCTGCCGGCGGCTTCCGCGGCGGTGATCTCGACCCAGTCGGGCGTGATCGGCAGCGTCAGGCCGGGCGCCTGGTCGGGGAAGGCATTTTCGCCGACCGCGATCTTGATCATCTTGGTGCCGGGGTAAAGCTTGGACTCGAACGGGTCGGTGGTGACGAAGTCCCCCTTGACCGAGATGGAGCGCTCGGCCGGCTTCTTGCCGGTGTCGAGAATGTCGACCGCCAGCTTGATCGCTTCCGAGGAGAGATAGGCCGGGTTCGAGCCGAGGATGCACTTGGCGCCTTGCGTCTGCGCACAGGTGAGCGCGGCAACATTGTAGGAGAAGCCGACGACCGGGACGATCGGCCGGCCGGCATCCTTCAGCGCCTGGATGGCGCCGGAGCCATAGCCTTGCGTCATGATGCCGTCGATCTTCGGATTGGCGGCAAGCAGGGCCGCGACGCCCGATTGCTCCGGCCCGAGCGCGTAATTGCCGTTGTAGTAGCCGACGACCTTGATGTCGGGATATTTGGCCAGCACCTTCTCGTAGCCCTGCTGCAATTGCGCCGAGATCGGCGCGCCCGCAAGGCCGCGGTCGAGGATGATGTTGCCCTTGCCGCCAAGCTGCACGGCCATCCACTCGGCCATGACCGAGGGGATGCGGTCCCAGTCGGAGGCGACGGCGAAAGCGCAGGGCTCGGTCACCACCTGGTCGAAGCTGATGACGACGATGCCGGCGTCGCAGGCCTTCTTGATGGTCGGGTTCAATGCCGAATCCGAACCGGCATCGACGAGGATGGCGTCGGGCTTCTGACGAATGATGTTGTTCAGTGAGTTGATCTGCGCCTGGACCGTGTTCTCGACGTTCTCGATCTTGAGATCGACGCGGCCCTTCAGCGGTCCCTTGTTGACCGACACGGTGGCGACACGCTCCATCTGCTGGCGCCAGTCATTGCCGACGAAATTGTTCGAGAGATAGATGGTGTAGGGCTTCTTGTCTTCGGCGTGGCTAGGCACCGTGCCGATGGCGATCGCGGACACGGCAAGGCTTGCCAGTCCGGCGCAAATTGTCTTCAGTTTCATGATCTCTCCTCCTTGCGTTTCCTGCATCAGCCGGTGACGGACTTCGCCATCTTGGTGGGTGCTGCGTGTAAATTGATACCGGTACCAATGCGCCTTGTCAATTTAAGCCAAGGCGCATTGGAGAGGCCTGGAGGCGACCATTTCGTCACCGATCGGCAGGCATCGTCATTTCGAGCCGGCGGCCTCGGCCGGGGTGATTTCAACCCAGTCCGGGCTGACTGGAAGAAACAGGCCCGGAGCCATGTCCGGAAAGGCGTTCTTGCCGACCTCTATCTTCTGCATGGTCGCATCGGGATACAATTCCGACGGGACCGGATCGGTGGTGAGGAAGGCATTGCGCAGCAGGATCTTTTTCTCCGCTGGCTTCTTGCCGTCCAGTATCTCCACCGCGAGCTTCAAGGCCTCGGCCGACAGATAGGCAGGGTTGGGTGCAAGAATGCACTGGGCGCCCTGGGTCTGCGCACAGGTCGTCGTCGTCAGGTTGAACGGACTGCCGGTGATGGGAACGATCGGGCGACCGGCGTCCTGCAGCGCCTTGATCGCTCCGGCGCCGTAGCCCTGGACGAAGATGGCGTCGACTTGCGGGTGCGCCGCCAGCAAGCTGGCGACGCCGGCCTGCTCCGGTCCCAGCGCATAGTCGCCGTTGAAATAACCGACCACTTCAATGCCGGGATATTTCTTGATGACTTCCTCGAAACCACCCTGCAGCTGGGCGGAGATCGGAGCACCGGCAAGCCCACGGTCAACGAGGATCTTGCCCTTGCCGCCGAGTTTCTTGACCAGCCATTCGGCCTCGACGCGCGGCGCGCGGCCCCAGTCGGACTCCATCGTGTAGGCGCAGGGCGCGCTGACGATCTGGTCGAAGGCGATGACCACGATCCCGGCCTTGCAGGCCTTCTCGATCGTTGGGTTGAGCGCTTCGCCGGAGCCCGCGTCGATCACGATGGCGTCGGGCTTGTTGCGAATGATGTTGTTGAGGGAATTGATCTGCGCCTGGACCGTGGTCTCGACCACCTCGACCTTGAGGTCGACGCGACCGGCAAGCGGCGGCTTCTTGACCGCGATGTCGGCGCTGCGCAACATCTGCTGGCGCCAGTCGTTGCCGACGAAATTGTTGGACAGATAGATGGTGTAGGGCTTCTTGTCCTGTGCGTTGGCCGGCACGGCATCGATCGACAGCAAAGTCGTCGCGATCACCGCAAGGCCGGCGAAGAATGCGCCTGCTTTCATGATTTCCTCCTCCCGTGTTTGGTGTCAGCCGCGCGAACGCCGCCGCCTATCAAGTGCCTTCGCGGCACACCCCCTTATGGACAGACTTTGTTTTGTGCATGCCGTTACCCCAGAACCACTGCGCACTTGGGCGACACGCACCAGGCGAATGCTCGACGTCGGATGCGGCTGCGCATCCACGTTCGATCGCGGTTCCCGACGCAGCCTCCATCCTAGCTATGATGCTATTATAATTTTATAAAGCTGTCCATGGCCGAGACGACGAAATCGGCGTGACAATCGCGCCGGTCAGGGGTCAGGCGAGGTCGTTCGGCGCGTCGTAGCTGATGCTGAAGAGATCGGCAGGATGCCGCGCGATGGTGAACTCGATGCTCTGCTGGTCGGCCGACTGGTAGAGCATCTCCACGCTCAGGACCGCACTGCCCAGCGCGATGCCGAGGTCTTCCGCGATGGCCTCGTCGGCGATCTCGGCGCGGACCGTGACATGCGCGACGTCCAGCCGCAGGCCGAGATGCCGTTGCACCGAACGAAAGATCAGCACGTCGGAAAAATCGTCCCGCTTCAGCTTCGCACCGACAGAAGGCGGGAAATAGCTGGTGATCTGGGCCTTCTTCTGGTCGCCCACCGATAGGATGCCGCGCAAGCAGTAGCCCGCCTCGTCCTTGCCCATGCCGAAATGGCGCTGAAGCACCGGGGAGACCTCCTTGCGATAGGATTTCACCGTCAGCTCGGCATCCTTGGTGAAGGCCGCCATGTCGGCGAAGTTCTTGAATTTCCAGCTGAGGTTGACCGACGGATTGCGCGCCGTAACCACCGCTGGTTTCGCCGACCGCTTCCTGATCAGCCCGTCGGCCTCGAGGTCCCGCAAGGCCTGGCGCACGGTGATCAGGCTGACGCCGAAATGCTCGGCAATGGTCGCCTCCTTCGGCAGTTCACCGCCGACGGGGAAGGTGCCGTTGCCGATCGGCTCGCGCAGGATGTCGGCAAGCTGGCGGTAAAGCGGCCCGTTCGAGCGGCCGAGTGTGCGCCGGGGAAGACTATCGATGGTGGGAACGGAGTGATCCATGAGCCTCGTCGCGCCTGTGTCGAAGCTTTTATAATAGCTTCATTGCCCCGAGGCTAGGCGATGCAGCCGACGATGCTGAACGTCAAACGAAGAGCCGGAGCGGGTGTTCGATCGCCGATTTCAGGGCGGCGAGCCACGCGGCAGCGGCCGCCTCGTCAAGGCTTGCCGTATCCGTGGTGAGCAGGCATTCGGCATGGTCACCTCCCGCGGCGACGCAGACGGTCAGGCGCATGGCGCGGCCCGGCAGAAGCGGCATCATCAGCGGCCGGATTTCGCTCGCCGGCAAGAGCCGCAAGGACAGCTCGGCCGGTTTTTCCGCGTCGTCTTGGGTGTCGGCCAGGGCCGCAAGCCGCGTCGAGCGCAGTGACGTCAAGGTAACCTGCGGGGCAGCCGCGAAGACCGCTTGCCGTCCGGCGAGTTCCAGAGCCACCGGTGCGCCGCCGGGCTTGGCGGCCTCGGGAGTTTCAGCGAATGCACGGCCCGCCGCGCGCAGCAGCACGTCGTCGATGTCGAACACTTTTCCGGTGCTCTCCAGCGCGGCCAGCAATTCGCGCAGCGCGCCCAGCGCGAGCGATGCGGCGAAAGCGGCCACGCGCGGCGCGGCGACAGATGGCGCGGCGGCAGCAGGGGCAATGATATCAGGCGAATTTACAGGGGTGGGAACCGGGACGAAGCCCCGCACGTCGGCGGCCAGGATACGCCCGCCTGGGCCGCTGCCACGGAGCGTTTCTAGCGGAAAGCCACGCTCGCGCGCCAGGCGGCGCGCATAGGGCGACGCCGCCAGACGCTGGGTTTGGCCGACCGCTATGTTCATTTCAGATACTCGGAATTGACGCAGTTTGTGAGCCGGCCCTCGGCGAGGTAGGCGTGCACCACTTCGATCGATTTCAGCCTGAGATCGCGCATCGCCGCCGGGCTACAGAAGGCTGCGTGCGGGGTGACGATCAGCCGGTTGGCGATCCACGGCTCGCGGCGCCGCCATGCCGCCAGCAGCGGATGGTCGAGATCGCCCGGTTCGTTCGGCAGCACGTCCAGCCCGGCCCCGGCGACGGTGCCGTCGCGCATCACCGCTTCCAGCGCGTCGAGATCGACGATCGGGCCGCGCGCCGTGTTGACCAGGATAAGACCCGGCTTGGCGGCGGCGAAGGCAGCCGCCCCAAGCAGCTTGCGGGTTTCCTCGGTCAACGGCGTGTGAACGCTCACCACATCCGCCCGCCCCATCAGCTCGACCAGCGAATGGACCCGCTCGTAGCCGGTCGAGAGGTCGACGCCGGACAGAAGATGCGGGTCGTGGAACACCACCTTCATGTCGAAAGCGGCGGCGCGGCGGGCAGCGGCAAGCCCGATGCGGCCAAGCCCGACAACGCCGAAGGTGGCACCCTTGTGCCGGCGCACCAGCGGCGCCCTGGAGAAATGCCAGCCTTCGGCGCCGTTGCCGGAAAGCTCCGCGCCATAGGCGGAGGTGCCGCGCGTCAGCGCCAGCATCAGCCCGATGGCGTGGTCGGCGACTTCCGTCGTGCCATAGTCCGGAACATTGCAGGCCGGGATATTGCGCGCGCCCCAGCCCGCGGTGTCGATGTTGTCGAAGCCGACGCCCGAGCGCACCGCGATCCTTGCCTTGGGAAAGGCGGTCGGAGCGGCCGCGACATTGTGGGTCGGCGAATAGTTGATGACTGCATCGACCGACCGACAGATTGCGGGATCGAGGCTGGCAGCCTTGTCATTCGTCGAGCGGGCCAGGATGAGTTCGATGTCGGGATAATGCTCGCGTTCGAGTTCGGCCTCGTCGGCGGCTTGCCAGTTGGCGCACAGGATCTTCATGCTTGCCCTTCGGATTTCATATCTGGTGGTGGTCTATTTCCTGATGCCGCCGATGCGGCCGCCCATTGGCACCACGGCGCCAACCGGCTGGTCGATTGCGACAAGCGTGCCCCTGACCGGGGCCTCGATCTCGACCACGGCCTTGTCGGTTTCGATCTCGGCGATCAGTTCGCCCTCCTTGACTGCATCGCCGACCGCCTTCAGCCATTTTATGACGGTGCCATCGCTGACGGTGAGATCGCCGAACGGCATCGTTATTGGCTCGTCGTCGCCGGCAGTGGGAGCAGAAATCGCCGGCACGGTGGGCTGCGGCTTGGCCGGAGCAGATGCAGGCTTAGCCGGCGCAGTGCTTTTCAGGCCAACCGTGTACCAGTGATCCGGCACCGGCGGCTGACCAGCGATGACGTCGCGCACGCCCTGGACGATGCGAGCGGTGTCCACCAGCATGGCGCGCTCCAGCACCGGCGCGAAGGGATGCGAAGTCGGCGCCGTGTGCAGCCTTCCGGGCGGCGCGTCGAGTTCGTCGAAGGCGAGTTCGTTGATGGCTTGCGCGATCTCACCGCCAAGGCCGCACATCGCCCAGGCTTCGTCGACGATGAGCAGGCGATGCGTCTTGCGGACGCTGGCGACGATGGTGTCGATGTCGAGGGGCATGATGGTGCGCGGGTCGATCACCTCGGCTTCGATGCCTTCGGCGGCCAGCGTCTCGGCGGCCTCCAGCGCGCGCTGCACCATCTGGCCGGCGGCGACGATGGTGATGTCGGCACCGGACCGGGCGATGCGCGCGACGCCGAACGGTACATAATGTTCGCCCACGGGCACCTCGCCCTTCGAGGCGAACAACGCCTTGGGTTCGAGCATGATGACGGGATCGCCGGCCCGCAGCGCCGTCTTCATCAGGCCCTTGGCATCGGCAGGGGTCGCGGGCACGCAGACGATGAGGCCCGGCATGTGGGCGAAGACCGGATGATAGATGCCGCTGTGATGCGGACCGGAACTGCGCAGCGCGCCTGCGCCGACGCGCACCACCATCGGCGCGCTCATGAGGCCGCTGGTCATGTAGCGCAGCTTGGCCGCCTGCAAAAAGATCTGCCCGGCGGTCTCGAAAGCGAAGTCGGCAAACATCAGGTCCGAGACGGTGCGCGCGCCGGTGGCCGAAGCGCCGACGGCGGCGGCGGTGAAACCCTGTTCGGAAATCGGCGTGTCGACCATGCGCTCGGCGCCGAACTCCTGCCAGAGATTCCTGGTGTGGGCGAAGCTGCCGCCGCGTTCGCCGGTGCCTTCGCCAAAATAGAGGATCGCCGGATTGGCGCGCATTTCCTCGGCAATGCCGTCGCGCACCGCCTCGAGCCAGCCTTGCGTGCGGGTCTCGCCGGCGGCGCGCGGCTGCAGGGCGGCGGGCGGGTTGATCGGATCGGCAAAGACGTGCAGCCGGACCGTTGCCGGGTCAGGCTCGGGCGAGTTGCGGGCGAAGGTCAACGCTTCCTCGACCACCTTCTCGATTCGTGACTCGATGGCCGCCAGCGCCTCGGCATCGGCGATGCCATAGTCCTCGACCAGCTTCTTGCGGAACATGTCGATCGGGTCGCGCTTGATCCAGGCGTCCAGCTCCTCCTGCGTCCGGTAGGTGCCTATGACCGGATCGCCCTCATGGTGGCCGACGGTGCGATAGGTCTTGGCCTCGATCAACGTCGGACCCTTGCCGGCGCGGGCGCGCTCGGTGGCTTCCTTCATGGCCAGCCAGACGGCGAAGACGTCGTTGCCGTCGACGGCAATGCCGGGCATGCCGTAGGACGCGGCCTTGGTGGCGATTTCGGGATTGAGCGTGACGGACTTGAGCGGCGTCGCGGTGGCGTAAAGGTTGTTCTCGCAGACGAAGACCGCCGGGGCGCGCTGCACGGCGGCGAAGTTGAGCGCCTCGTGGAAGCCGCCATGATTGGCGGCGCCGTCGCCGAAAAAGGCGACGCCGATGTCGTCGCGGCCCTGCTGGCGGGCGCTCATGCCGATGCCGACGGCATGGCCGATGCCGGCGGCGACGATGCCATTGGTGCCGAACAGGCCGACCGAGCGATCATAGAGATGCATGGTGCCGCCGCGGCCGCCGCAGATGCCGTCGACCTTGCCGAACAGCTCTGCCATCACCCGGCCGGGGTTGGCGCCCTTGGCCAGCGCGTGGCCATGGCCACGATGGGTTGATGTAACCCAGTCAGTCGGGCGCAGATGCGCACAGACGCCGACGCCTGTCGCCTCTTCGCCGATATAGAGATGCAGGAAGCCCGGCGTTTCGCCCTTGCGGCAAGCGATCTGGGCGATGCTTTCGAAGCGGCGCAACAGCACCATGCGCTCGAACAGGTCGAGCAGGATTTTCCGGTCAGGCAGATTTGGCGCACTCCTGGAATCCTCACGCGTGCGCGCCGCGGACATTGCCACCAAAGCCTCCCTGAATCCGTCTGGCGCCGGGCTGCAGAGCGCCGGCGGCGAGCTTGTTGGTCGCTCGCTTCGGCTGATAATAGATTATAATAGCATAATGTCTACTGGCTCCGAACAGAGCCTGTCTTGCCGCTAGATTCTGGTGATGCGCACCGTGGCGTCGGGCCGCTGGAACAGCTCCGGCCGCAGGCTGAGACCAAGGCCCGGACCCTCGAGCGGTGCGACTTGGCCATCGTTGACCAGCGGAATGTCAGCGACGATCTCGGTGTACCAGCCGGTGAAATAGGCGCGCACGGCTTCCTGGTAGTTCACGTTCGGCAAGGTCGCGGACAGCGCGCAACTGGCGGCATAGACGATCGGCCCGGTGCAGTCGTGCAAGGTCACCGGCAGTTCGCTGGCTTCGGCCATGTTGGCAATCTTGCGCGCCTCGCTGAGGCCGCCGCACCAGGCGAGGTCGATCATGATGACCGAAGCGGCGCGCTTGTCGATCAGCTGCTTGAACATCTGCCGCGAGGCCAGTCTTTCGCTGGCGGCGACCGGAATGGAGGTGTGGCGGGCAAGCTCGGCCATCGCGTCGAGCTCGTTGTAGCGGATCGGCTCCTCCAGCCAGGCAACGTCATACGCCTTCAGCGCCTCGGCGATGCGCAGCACCGGCGGCAAGGTCCACAGCCCATGCAATTCGACCATGATCTCCATGTCGCGGCCGACGGCGTCGCGGATCCTCTGGAGTGGCTCCAGCGCCTTGTCGAGATCGGCAAGCGAAATGCGCGTGCCGTTCGACGCCTCGGCGGCAATGTCGAACGGCCATATCTTCATCGCCTTGATACCTTCGGATTTCAGGCTTTTGGCGAGGTCGCCGGCATTGTAGCGCCAGGCGAGCAGATCCTCATACGGGCCTTCGTTCGAATCGCCTGCCTTGAGCGACCAATCCTCGCCGCGCTCGAACAGGGCGTTCTTCTTGGTGGCGCGGACATGCTTGTAGCCGGCGCAAGTGTTGTAGATCGGCACGGTCTTGTGGGTACGGCCGCCGAGCAGCCGCCAGACCGGCTCGCCGAGCGCCTGGCCATAGATATCCCAGAGCGCGATGTTGACGGCGGAATTGCCGCGCACCTCGGCGCCGGAATCGCGGGCGCCGACATAGACGCTGCCGAGCGTGCGGTCATGCAGCTCGATGTCACGCGGATCCTTGCCCAGAAGGTAAGCGGCGACATTGTCGTGGATGTAGGAGGCGACCGGTCCTGGCGCCCAGAATGTCTCGCCGGTGCCGATGAGGCCGGCATCGGTGTGGATGCGCAGCCAGAACAGGAACGGGAACTCCGTCAGCTGCAGCGTTTCGAGCGCGACGACTTTCATTTTTCACTCCCTGTACCGCCAGGCTGCACGGTCGGCGGACAATAGCACATCCCCGTTGACAGCCATCTATGGTACCGGTATCAATCCCGTCAAGATGGCCACCGGGAGGGTGCTCGCTTGCCTGCCGAAATTCTCGATACCGCGCCGCGCAGAGCGCTGGTCACCGGCGCCGCCGGCGGTCTCGGCCGCGAGGTGGCGATACAGTTGGCGGCCCGTGGCTGCGCGGTCGCCATTGCCGACATCAACGCCGAAGGCGCGGCCGAGACTGCTCGCCTGGTTCGGCAGAAAGGCGCCGAGGCCGAGACCATCATCGGCGACTTCACCAGGGAAGGCGCGCCGGAGGCAGCGGTCGAAAAAATGGTCGCGCGCTGGGGCGGCATCGACATCCTCGTCAACAATGCCGGTTATGGTGTGATCGAGCCGTTCCTCGACGCCACTTACAAATCCTGGACGCGCACGCTGGCGCTCAACGTCACCGCGCTTGCCATGGCCTGCAAGGCGGCTGGCCGCGTGATGCGCGAGCAGCGTTCGGGGCGCATCATCAACATCACCTCACCCGGTTCGCGCATGGCGCTGCCCGACTACACCGCCTACACGGCGAGCAAGGCCGGCGTCGATTCCATCACCCGCGCCGCGGCGGTTGCACTGGCGCCCTATGGGGTTCTGGTCAACAGCCTGGCGCCGGGCATGATGGACACCGAGATGCAGCGCTCGACCGAGGCCGATCTCGCCCGCGCCAACGGCCGCAACGACCTGCAGGCCTTTCTCGACGAGCGCACCCGCCGCATCCCGCTAGGCCGCCGCGCGGAGATCGCGGAAGTCGCGGAGGCCGTCGTCTGGCTCTGCCTCGATTCACCCAAATACATGACCGCCGAGCGGCTCAACATGTCGGGCGGGCTCGACAAGGACTGACCGGATGCTGCGCAACTCCCCTCCCGGCACCGCCGACATCAGCGCGCTCGAACGCAAGGCGACGCGGCTGCGCCGCCACATGCTGGCCATGGCGCGCGGCCAGGGCCAGGGCTATATCGGCCAGGGCCTCGGCATCGCCGATGCGCTGGCCGCGCTGTATTTCCATGAACTGCGCTACGACCCGCACAATCTGGCCTGGCCCGATCGCGACCGCTTCCTGTTGTCGACCGGTCACTATTCCATCGCGCTGTGGGCGGCGCTGGCCGAGGCCGGCATCATTCCGGTCGAGGAACTCACCACCTATGGCGCCGACAACAGCCGGCTGGAGATGTCGACGCTCGACACCACGCCCGGCGTCGAAATGATCGGCGGCTCGCTTGGCCATGGGCTCGGACAAGGTGTCGGCCAGGCGCTCGGACTGCGCGTCGACCGCTCCGACGCGCGCGTCTTCGTCGAGCTGTCCGACGGCGAAATGCAGGAAGGCTCTACCTGGGAAGCGGCGATGTCGGCCAGCCATTTCAAGCTCGACGGGCTGGTGGCGCTTGTCGATTGCAACGGGATCCAGGCCGACGGGGCTGTCGTGCTCGACATGGAGCCGGTCGCCGACAAATGGAGCGCCTTCGGCTGGGAAACATCGGAGATCGACGGCAACGACATGACGGCGATAGTCGGCGCGCTAGCCGGTGCACGTCAGAGCAACGGCAAGCCGAAGGCGATCGTGCTGCGCACACTGCCCGGCAAGGGCGTGCCGCGCATCGAGAGCAGCGAGAAATCGCACTTCTTCCGTGTCGACGTGGCGCAATGGGACGGCATCATCGCCGAGTTCGAGAAAAGCACGGGAGCGGGCCAGTGAGCGGCGCGGCAATGGAGGCTGGCCGCACGCTGGCCATGGGCCAGGACGAAGCTGTTGGCGGCGGCCGGCAGAGTGTCGAGGCACCATTCGGCCGCGCGCTGGCCCGGCTTGGCCAGAGCCATCCAGACATTGTCGGGCTGACCGCCGACCTCGGCAAATACACCGACATAGTGCCGTTCCGCGATGCCTTCCCGGACCGCTTCTTCAATGTCGGCATGGCCGAGCAGAATCTGGTCGCCGTCGCCGCCGGACTGGCCCGCACCGGCAAGGTGCCGTTCGCCACCACCTATGGCGTGTTCGCGACGCGGCGCGCCTATGATTTCGTCGCCATAGCGCTTGCCCACTCCAACCTCAACGTCAAGATCGTCGCCGGCTTGCCGGGTCTCACGACCGGCTATGGCGGCACGCATCAGGCGATCGAGGACCTGGCGCTGATGCGCATGATTCCGGGCCTCACCATCATCGATCCCTGCGACGCGACCGAGATCGAGGCGGCGACCGAGGCGATCGCCGAGCATCAGGGCCCGGTCTACATGCGGCTGCTGCGCGGCAGCGTGCCTGTCGTGTTCGAGCCGGGTTACCGCTTCGAGATCGGCAAGGCGAGGCGGCTTCGCGACGGTTCGGATATCGGCATCATTTCGACCGGCTTCATGACCGAGCGGGCCCTGGACGCGGCGGACGCCTTGCGCAAACAGGGCATTTCCGCCGGCGTGCTGCATGTGCCGACCATCAAACCGTTCGATGCCGAAGCGGTGGCCGAATTCGCGGCCGGTGTCAGCCATATCGTCACGGCGGAAAATCATGTCGTCGTCGGTGGCCTGGCGAGCCTGGTCGTCGAGACCTTGTTCGATGCCGGCATTGCGAAGACAGTGACGCGCATCGGCCTTCCCGACCGCTACATCGAATGCGGCGCGGTGCCGACCTTGCAAGCGAAATACGGCCTGACGACCGAGGCCGTCATCGCGACAATCACCGGGTTGAGCTAGAGTTTCGCATGAAGATCACCGAGATCGAGACCTTTGCCGTCGGCGCCGGCTGGAAGAATTGGCTGTTCGTCAAAGTGCATACCGACAAGGGCATTCACGGTGTCGGCGAAGGCACGCTGAACGGCTTCATCAAGACCACCGAAGCCGGCGTGCATGAACTCAAGCATCTCGCCATAGGCCGGGACCCGCGCCGCATCAACGCGTTGGCCAAGCGCTTGCTGGACAGCGTTTCGCTCGATGGCGGCCACATCCATCGCACGGTGATCGCCGCGATCGAGGTCGCCTGCTGGGACATACTGGGCAAGAGCCTTGGCGTGCCGATCCACCAGTTTCTTGGCGGACAGGTGCGCGACAGCGTGCTCGGCTACGCCAATGGCTGGTATCGCACCGAGCGCACGCCGGAGGCTTTCCTCGAGGCCGCCAAGGCGGTGCTGGCCAAGGGCTTCAAGGCCTTCAAGCTCGACCCGTTCGGCACCGCGCAAGGTTTTATTTCGCGCGAGGCGCTGGACCTGTCCTACGCGATCTGCCGGACCTTGCGCGACCGATTGCCCGGGGACACGCTGATCCTGATCGACGTCCACGCGCGCTTCACCGAGATCGCCGCCCTGCAGGCGGCGCAGAAATTCGCCGACCTCGATATCTACTGGTGGGAGGAGCCGACCTCGCGCGACCGGCAGGAGACCGTGCACGAAGTGGCGCATCGTTCGCCGATCCCGGTGGCGACCGGCGAGATGTACGACACGGTCGGCCAGTTCTACACGCTGGCGGCCGGTGGCGGTGTCAACATCTTCCAGCCCGAGCCGATGTCGCTCGGCGGCATTGCGCCATCGATGCAGGTGGCCAATCTCGCGCTCGCGCATGGCAGCCATATCGCGCCGCACCAGAGCGGCGGACCGGTGGCGACGGCAGTGTGCCTGCAACTGGCGGCGGCGGTGCCGAACTTCCTCATCCAGGAACATTTCGACGCCTTCAACGACCCGTGGACGCGCGACCTCGTGACCTGGCATCCGACCATCGACCCGGATAATGGCCATCTGTCGCTGCCGGACGCGCCGGGGCTCGGTATCGATCTCAATATCGATGCGATCAAGCATCACCCCTACGATCCCGACGCCTATCTCAACGTCCATGCCGAGGGCTGGGAAAAGCGTCTTGGCCGCCGCGAAGAGACGGGGAAGCCCAACAGACCATGATCCCGAAAAGTGGAGACCGGTTTTCGGACAAGATCATGGTCAGCCAAGAAAGATAATCAGGCGCTTTCGCGGTCGACAATCTCGAAGCCGAGGCTGGTGATGGTCGGCACCTTGGTGTCGCCGCCGAGCCTTGCCAGCAATTGCCGCACGGCGCGCCGGCCCATCTCGTAGCGATTGACCTTCACGGTGGTCAGCGGCGGATAGAGTTGAGCCGCGAGATCCATGTCGCCATAGCCGGCGATGGCGATCCTGCCCGGCACCGCCCAGCGGCGGCGGTGGCATTCCTGCACGGCGCCGACGGCCAGCGTGTCGCTGGAGAAGAAGATGGCGTCGATGTCCTTGTGCCTCGAGGTCAACGTCACCAGCGCCTCGGCGCCGCCTTGCGCGGTGATCGGCACCTCGACCTCCATGTCGGCATGGTTCTTGATGCCGAGTTCGGTGAGCGCGGCGTGATAGCCGGTGCGGCGCTGCTGCAGGCGGTCATTGCCATGGATCGGCGTCGAGACGAAGCCGATACGCTTGTAGCCCTTGGCCGCCAGGTGCATGGTCATGGCGTAGGCGGTCTCGAAATTGGACACGCCGACCACCATGTCGATCGGCTTGCGGCCCTTGATCTCGGAAATCTCGACCACCGGCGCGCCGCTGCTCTTCAGCAGTTCGCGCGCCGTTTCACTCTGCACGAAACTTTGCAGGATCATGCCGACCGGGCGCCAGCCGAGCAGGGTGCGGATCGATTTCTCCTCTGCCTCCTGCGTGAACTCGCCCTGCACCAGGAGCATCGAATAGCCGCTCTCGTGGCATTCGTCGGACATGCCCTGCACCTGCTCGGCGATGCCCGAATTGATCAGCGGCGGCACCACCGTGCCGATCATGCGGCCATTGCCGCGCATGCTGGACGCCAGCCGGTTGGGCACGAAGCCGGCCTGCTCGATGGCCCGTAGCACCTTGGCGCGCGTCTCCGGCGAGACCATGTCGGGATTGGACAGCACCCGCGACACCGTCATCGGCGCGACGCCGACGCGCTTGGCGATCTCACGGACGCCAAGGCGCCGCGGCTTCTTCTCCCCCGGGCCGTCCGGCCTGTCGGTCATCACAAGGGCTCCAAGAGAGCGCGATCCGCCAAAGCAATGTTCTCCGGGTTGCGCGACAAACGCCATTCATAGCGGTTGCGGCGAACGCTTTCCAGCGATGCACCGGGCCATCGCGCGGTCGAAAATTCACTGATCCGAAAGCCGGCGCGTGAGATCGACGCCACGCCGGCGCAGCGGGACCATGCTGCCGCCGATCCCGGGCACCAGCCCGACCTCAAGCGCTTCAGCGTCGAGCGTCAATGGGTCAGAAATTTCGCCCATAGCCTGCCATCCACCCACCATCGACACCCAGCATCTGGCCTGATGTGTAGGTGTTCAGTGGATCGCAGAAGAACAGCACGGCTGCAACCGCTTCCTCGATGCTGCCGGCGCGGCCAACCGGTGTGTGGCTGAGCATCGCCTTGTCGCCCGACACCATGGTTTCATCCTCGACGGCACCGACGCCGACGGCATTGACCAAGACCTTCGGGCCGAACTCCATGGCCAGCGTGCGCATGCCGGCAAGGATCGACGCATTCTCCATGGAAAAGCGCGGATGGCGGCGCATCGGCATGCTGGCGATCGCCGACAGCAGGAAGACGATCCGCCCACGCCCACGCTCGGTCATGGTCACGGCAGCCTTGCGCGCGTCGGCGTAGAGCGATCGCGGATCGCCGGTCGCCGTTCCCGGCCGCAGCGGGCACGAGATCAGCAGGATATCGGCGGCGCGCGCATGGGAGCCTTCGACAAGGTGGCCGCCATTGGCCTGCAGCGCAGCAAGCGCTGCCTCGGCAACCGGGTTGGTGTCGCCATCCAGTGCGAAAACAGTGCCCTCGAGATCGATTTCCATGGTGGCACTCACATCATGTATCCCGCCGTCCAGCCGCCATCGACGGCCAGCACCTGGCCGTTGATGTAGCTCGCGGCCGGGGAGGAAAGGAACAGCACGGCCTCGGCGATCTCCTCCGGCCGGGCCGGCCGGCCGAGCGGCACATGGGCAAGGAATTCCTGCGTGCGGCCGGCGAATTTGCCGTCGTCGCCATAGAACAGCTTGGCGGTCAGCGCCGTCATCACCGAACCCGGCGCGATGGCATTGGTCAGGATGCCCTTGGCTCCGAGTTCGATCGCCATCGAGCGCGTCAGGTGGATGATGCCGGCCTTGGCGGCGACAAACGGGCTTTGCAGGCGCATGGCGGCAAGGCCGACGACCGAGGCTATGTTGACGATGCGCCCGCCCTTGCCGGCGGCGAGCATGGGCACAAGCGCCGCGCGGCTCATGATGTAGAGGCCATCGAGATCGATGCCGGTGATGCGATCCCATTCCTCGGCCGGAAATTCATCGATGGTGACACGATGCGCCAGCGTGTTGACGCCGGCATTGTTGACCAGGATGTCCAGACGGCCGTGGCGCTCCATGATCGCGGCGATCGCACTGTCGACCGATGCCACGTTGCGGATGTCGGCGGTGCAGGCCATGGCATTGCTCAAGCCTGCCGCGACCCGCTCCGCGCCTTCGCCGTCGATATCGGCGACGACGACCGCGGCGCCATTGTCGGACAGGCGCTTGGCTATGGAACTGCCGATCGCGCCCGCGGCTCCCGTGACCAGCGCCACCTTGCCTCGCAAATCGCAGCGCATGTCCCGTCAGCCCCCGAGGAATTCCCGGGTTATGCTATTATAATAATCTCAAGGCCCGGACAAGCAGGCGTGTCGTTGCAAGGCGGTTATTCCGCCGCCGCACCGGCGACGTTTTTGCGGGCGGCGTCGACCATCAGCCGCCTTGCCCGGAACACGCCCCATTGCTGGTCGACCAGCACGCCAATGAGGATGACGCCGCCCATCACCGCGAAGTTGAGCGAGGACGGGATGCCGAGCAGATTGACGAGGTTCTGCAGCTCCTGCAGCAGGACCGTACCCAGGATGACGCCAATCAGCGAGCCCTCGCCGCCGCGCAGCGAGAAGCCGCCAAGCACCGCCGCGGCAATGGCGTAGAGCTCGTAGAACTGGCCGTGGCTGGCCGGCGAGATCGAGCGCGTGTACATGGCGAAGTAGATCGCCGACAGCGCCGTCAGCACGCCGCAGATGACATAGGCGGCCATGACGACGCGGCCGGTGCGGATGCCCGAATATTTGGCCGCCTCCTCGTTCTTGCCGATGGCGTAGAGATAGCGGCCGAACACCGAACGGTGAAGCACCACCCACATGACGATGGCGATGACGATCAGCGCGATGAAGCTGTTGGGCACGCCATATGACCGCCCGGCCGTGAGGAACTCGAGCTCGGGAAAATTCTGGCCGAAGGCGAAGCCGGCGGTGCCGTCGGCGGTGTAGAAGCGGGCAACGCCGCGATAGATCAAGAGGCCGCACAGCGTCACCACGAAAGGCTGCAGCTTGAGCCGCGTGATCAGCCAGCCGTGCACCAAGCCGATGATGGCGCCGAGCGCGATGATCAGCACGAAGGCCAGCGGCCAATCGAGGTCGCGCACGGCGATGAAGTCGATGAACAGTGTCCCGAGCAGCGCGACCACCGAGCCGACCGACAGTTCGATGCCGCCGGTGATGATGACGAAGGCCTGGCCGATCGACAGGATGCCGAACAGGCCGATCAGGTTCGAGGTGTTGGCGAGGTTGATCGGCAACAAGAAGCGCGGATTGATGATGGCGACCACGGTCCCGACCACCAGGATCAGGATCAGCAGGCCGAGATCTTTCTTGCTCATCGTCTTCTCCCCAATGCCTGCCTGAGCGGGTTGCGCCGTCTTGCGAAACCCGCGGCAAAACTATTTCGGCTGCTTGCCCACCGCCAGCAGCAGCACGTTTTCCTGGCTGAACTGTTCCTTGTCGAGAATGCCGGAGATCTGGCCCTCATGCATGACGGCGATGCGGTCGGACACGCCGATCACCTCCTCCATGTCGCTGGAGATCATCAGCACGGCGACGCCGGCATCGGCGAGCGCGCGCATCAGCCCGTAGATTTCCGCCTTGGCGCCGATGTCGATGCCGCGTGTCGGCTCGTCGAGGATCATCACCTTGGGATTCATGGCGAGCCACTTGCCGAGCACGACTTTCTGCTGGTTGCCGCCGGACAGCGTGCCGGTGCGGGTCTGCACCGACGGCGCCTTGATGCCGAGATTGCTCTTCTGCTTCTCGGCGGTGGTGGCCTCCGCGCTTGCCGAAACCAGGGAGCGGCGCGCATGCGCCGGCAGGTTGGGCAGCGAAATGTTCTGCGCGATCGACAGGTCGAGCAGGATGCCTGTCAGCTTGCGGTCCTCGGGCACGAGAAAAATGCCGTGGGCGACGGCATCCGCAGCGGAGCCGAGGACAAGCGGCTTGCCGTCGCGCTCGAGCACGCCGCCAAGGCTGCTGTCGATGCCGAAGAACACCCGCGCCAGCTCGGTGCGGCCGGAGCCGACGAGCCCGGCAAGGCCGAGGATTTCGCCGCGCCTGACGTCGAGGTCGACCGGCCGGCTGGGATAGGCGGGGGTGCGGATGGCCTTGGCCGCAAGCGCGACCGCGCCCGGTGCCCGCGCCGCCTCTGAAGCCTTCTCGCGCTCCTTCAGCATGCGGCCGATCATCAGCTTGACCATCTGGTCGTGGTTGATGTCGCGCTTCTGCAGCGTACCGGCAAGCATGCCGTCGCGCAGCACGACGACGCGGTCGGCGACGCGCTCGACCTCGTGCAGGCGGTGCGAGATGAAGATGACGCTGATGCCGTCGGCCTTCAGCGCCTTGATGACGTCGAGCAGCTTGTCGGTTTCGGCGAGCGGCAGGCTCGATGTCGGCTCGTCGAGGATGACCAGCCGCGCCTTGATCGACAGTGCCTTGGCGATCTCGACCATCTGCTGCTGGGCCAGCGACAAATCAGAGACGGGCGTGTCGGCGGAGAAATTGGCGCCGACGCGCTTCAACAGCGGCGCCACCATGGTGCGCAGCCCGGCGCGGTCGACGAGCTTGAGCGGACCGGCGCGCAACGGCTCGCGGCCGAAGAAGATGTTGGCGGCAACGTCGAGATTTTCGAACAGGTTGAGTTCCTGGTGGACGAAGGCAATGCCCGACCCCAGGCTGCCTTCGACGGTCAGGCCCTTGTGGGCGGTGCCGTCGACCGTGATCGTGCCGGTGTCCGGCGTGGTGACGCCACCGAGGATCTTCATCAATGTCGACTTGCCGGCGCCGTTCTCGCCGACGAGGCCGATGACCTCGCCCGGCCTGACTTCCATGGAGAAGCCGTCGAGCGCGACGACGCCCGGATAGGTCTTGCGCACGTTCTCGAGGCTGAGGAACGGCGTAGTCGTCGCGATGGATGTATCGGAATAGTTCATCATGCCTGACAGCAGTTAGCGGGCCGGCCTCCCCGCAGACTGACGGGCCGCGCCCGGTTCGTCAATGCGAGCAGCCGGCCCAAGCGAAGTTGAGCCGGCTGAACTGCCTGTTGTCTCAGTTTCCAGACATCGCCTTCAGATTGGCGGCATAGGCGTCGACGTCATCCTTGCCGATGATCTTCGTCGGGATGATGATGAGGCCGTTGGCCGGGATGCCCGACTTGTCGCCCTTGAGATAGGCGGCCATCAGCTTCATGCCCTGATAGGCCCATTCGAAGGGCTGCTGCACGACGGTCGCGGCTACGGTGCCTTCCTTGACGCCGCCCAGCGTGATCGGATCGTCATCGAAGCCGACGACAGTGATCGAGCCGAGCTTGCCGGCGTCGCGTAGCGCTTCATAGATGCGCGGCGTGTTGTAGGAGTAGAAGCCGACCATGCAGGTGACGTCGGGGCTGGCGACCAGCGCGTCCTCGACGTTCTTCTTGGCGCGCGCCTGGTCGATGTCGTCGCCGCGCACGTCGACCAGCTCGATCTTGGTGCCGGCCAGACCGTCCTTCATGCCCTGGATGCGCTCCTTGGCATTGTCGGCGCCGAGCAGGCCGACGAAGCCGAGGCACTTGCCGCCATTGGGCATCGCCTTCTTGGCGATCTCGGCCGCCTGCTTGCCGGCATCGACGTTGGACGAGCCGATATAGGCGACGCGCTTGGTCTGCGGGGCGTCGCTGTCGGTGGTGAACAGCGCCGTTTCCGAGGCGATCTTGTTGAGACCATCGGTGGAGGTCTTCGGATCGACGGCGGAAACCATGATGCCCTTCACGCCGGCCGTCACCAGATCGTCCATCAGCCGCTGCTGGATGGCGACCGAGGACTGCTCGGGATATTTGAGCTCGAGATTGTAGTCCGGCAGTTCGCCTTGCGCCTTCTTGACGCCGGCTTCGGCGGCCTTCCAGAAGTCGGAAGCGCCGTTGACGACGAAGGCCAGGGTCGGCTTGTCGTCGGCGCGCGCGATTGCCGTCGCCGACAGGCCGAGCAGCAGCGCCGCGGCGGCTACGGATGCATTTCGTATCAAGGATTTCATGTTCAACCTCCCTTTTGGTTCAGTCGTTCGACTGACCGATCTTGCACTGACCTGATTTTGCATTTTTGCCGTCTGCGGCCTGGACGCCCTCCTCCTCAAGGGGTTCCCCGGCAACGAAAGAATGGCGTCGTTCCAGCCACGATCATGGACTTTAGAGACTCATCCATCGTTCGTAAATAGTCCGATTTGTCTGACATATCACATGTCCGAGACAGGGCTCGCGGCGGTATGATCCGCTCGCCATCGGGCCATCCATGCACACTTCCATCACGCCTGGACCCGACAGGGCCGGACGCGATGGATTGACGGTACCGCGCATTTTTGTATTAGTAAACAGTATTAGTTCCGGACACTATCTAGACACATCGTTGCGACGCGGTCGCGGATTTGCCGACGAACTGCTGCCTTGGCCATCCTGAAGCTCAAGCCTTGCGGTCTTTGTGTTCCCAGGGCATCCGGAACCGAATGACAAATGGGCCTTAAGGCTGCTAATAGATATTAACGATGGCGGCCACTTTCTATAAATCGGCGACACCGCACCATCTTGTCGGCCCGGCAGGCTGCCGCTAGACAGGCCGGGGATTGGGGACACGAGTGACATGAGCGAGACCAGGGATACGGACGGTCCGGCCCTCGATACAGCCAGGCGCCGCAAGGCGCCGGCCAAGAGCGCCCGGGGTCGCGTCACCATGACCGACATCGCCAGGGCCGCCGGCTGCTCGCAGGCGACCGTTTCCTTCGTGCTCAACAATTCGCCCGGCATCAGGCTGTCGCAGCAGACGCGCGAGCGGGTGATCGAGGCCGCGCGCGCGCTCGGCTACGCGCCGCCGGCCTTTTCCGCCCTGCGCGGCCCTGTCCCCGCCTTCGATGGGCCCGCCTTCGAAGGACTTGACGGGGTGATCGGCTTCGTCGTCGACCAGCTCGCCACCAGCCCCGAGGCGGTGGTCGCCATCGAGGGCGCGCGCCAGGCCTCGTGGAATGCCGGCAACGTGCTGCTGGTGGCGCAGACCATGGGCGACGCCGTCATGGAGCCGCGCGCCATCGCGGCGCTGACCAAGCGGGGCATTTCGGCGCTGATCTACATGACCATCTTCACCCGCGAGATCACGGCGCCCGACTATCTCTACGGCCTCGACATCCCGGTGATCCTGCTCAACTGCTACACATCGGACTACGCCTTCCCCGCCGTGGTGCCGAGCGAGATCGCCGGCGGCCAGAACTCGACCCGCCATTTGATCAGCCATGGCCACCGTCGCATCGCGACCATCACCGGCGAGCCCTGGATGCAGGCCGCGCAAGACCGGCTGAAGGGCTATCGCCGCGCGCTCGCCACCGCCGACATCCCGTTCGATCCCGAACTTGTGGTCGAGGGCGACTGGTCGGCCAGCGCCGGCTATGCCGCGACCGTCAAGCTCTTGGCACTGAAGGACCGGCCGACCGCCATCTTCTGCCAGAACGACCGCACCGCGATCGGCTGCTACGAGGCGCTGAAGGAGGCCGGCCTGCACATCCCGCAGGACATTTCCGTCGTCGGCTACGACGACGAGGAAATCGCCCGGCATTTGTTCCCGCCGCTGACAACCTCGATCCTGCCGCACATGGCGATGGGCCAATGGGCGATCGAGCAGCTCGAAGCACCGGCGGCGCCTGGACGGGGGCGCTATCCGATTACGAAGCTGGAGTGTCCGCTGGTGGAGCGGGAGAGTGTGCGGGGGGTTGGGGATAGACCTTAGCTAGGACGACCCGGGCATGCCTGTGACAGGACCGGATACGCAGACGGCATGGCGCCAATTGCGACAGCAGATCGCAGGATCTGTTTAAACACAGATAACTATGCCGACCTGTCGCCAACACCCGTCTCAAACACCGCCTCGCCGGAAACAGCATCCGTAGACCCACCATCCAATTGCTGCTGCAATGTGTGGCGGAACCGATCAAGATTGGCGATCATCTTAGGTCGGGCATCTGTCATATGCTGGAACGAGTCCCACTCTCCAATTGAGAAGAAGGTTCCATCTCCCGATTTGACGAGAGCCATCTTTCGCAATCCCTCGAAATTGCGCGGGGCGCTACGGAACAGTTCGACGAACTCGTCTCCATGGCCCGGCTTGACTCGGAAGCGGACGCTATTGAATGCCGTCATTGCATGCTCCTCCATGACTGAAACCGAAGACCCTCAAACGCGGGATGTCTAAAGACACAAGGACCTCTATCACCCAGCCCAGTGTACAGGAAAACCCGAAGATTAGCTTCGATCGCCTTCCGTGACCACTTGCACAAGGCGCATTTTACAGCTCGCACCTCGGTATTGGGGAGTTGGCGCACCCGACAGGATTCGAACCTGTGACCTCTGCCTTCGGAGGGCAGCGCTCTATCCAGCTGAGCTACGGGTGCTTCCCGGCGATCCGGAAAACGAACCAGCCGGCGAACCGGCAAGTCACGGCTTCTTAGCGGAAGCCGGGGCGGGCTTCAACGGGCAATTGGGAGATTGGCGCGTCGCATGGCAAGGGGTTGGGCGGCTATCTCGCACGTGGAGGCCTATCGCATATGGCGCTCCCCCTCTCCGTCTCGGCTTCGCCGAGCCACCTCTCCCCCTTTTTGGGGGCGAGGAACCCAAGCCTTTCACTGCCCCGCCCCGCTCTTCACCGTCCGCCTCCGCCTCGGCGCGCGCTTTGGCTTCTTGGCGCCGGTCAGTTCGTGCATGGCGTCAAGCTGCATCTGCTGCATTTCGGCCAGCCGCGTCCATTGGCGCGAGATGAGGTAGTCGAGCTTTTCGTGCAGATGACGCACTTCCAGCTCGGCCTTGAGGTTGACCCGGTAGTCGTTGAAGGAGCGCAGGCGGTCCTTGGTCTCCTGCCGCTTCTGGCTCATCATGATGATCGGCGCCTGGATGGCGGCAATGCAGGAGAGCAGCAGGTTGAGCAGGATAAAGGGATAGGGATCGAAGGCGGCGCGCATGCCGGCGACCAGGTTGATGCCGATCCACACCAGAAGCACGCTGCCGAACGAGATCAGGAACCACCAGCTGCCGCCGAAGGCCGCCATGTTGTCGGAGACGCGGTCGGCGAAGGTCCTGTGCTCCTCGAACTCCTCCTCCGAGTTTTCGGAAATGGTGTCTTGCCCGGCGATGCTTTCGACCACCTGCCGGTCGAGCTCGGAGAATTCGCCGTGCTCCTGCTGCAGCAGCTCCTCCATGTAGCGCATGCGGTAGCGGCCGAGCTCGGCGCGGCTGATGCGGGCGCCGGCCGGCAGGTCCGGATGATCGGCGCGGATGCGGTCGGCGAGGCTCGGGCGCAGATTGTCGATGCGCACCAGATCGCGCTTGCGGAATTTCCGGCCTGATATCGCCGATGGCTTCTTCTTGGCCTTGCCGCGTGACGCGCCTGGACTGGCCGGCTCCGAGTCCGGCACGTCGGGCGTTTCGAGCTGCTCGTCCGAATTCTGATCCGCGTCGTGCTCCCCGATGGTGGGCGCCTCGAAATATTCGCCGCCACTGTCGTTCTGATTGTCCGCCGCTTGCTGCTCGGGCGCCTTGGGGATGGTGCTCATGGTGCGGGCTCCTGCTGTCGCGCTGGTGAGACGATATGCCTATGCCGCAACATCGCCAGCATCGCGACGGATTTCGCAGCACTACAAGTCTTTTTGATCGGTGCGAAGGAGCAGCGGCTCGATGTTGCTTGCGGCCGGCCCTTCGCAGACTCATAGCGGTGGATCATCAGAGACATTCGAGATTGGCCGAAGCCTTCCCCAGCTTCGTCATCCCAGGGCGGAGCAGCCGCGAAGCGGCGTCGCGGAGACCCTGGGATCCATGCCGGGACCTTGGCCGTAGAGTGCAGCGGAGCAAAATTCCGCGCCGCTGCGGCGCTTTGAGGTCGCGGCATGGATCCTCGGGTCTGCGCCGCGTCGCTGCGCTCCTTGCTCCGCCCGTGGATGACGAAGCCGGGGAGGCGCCGCCCCCTGCTGCCCCTATTGCTGCTCGGCGAACATCAGCCTGGTCTTGGTGTCGGCAACCGTCGGCGACAGGCTGCGCTGGATCAGCGCCTCGACATGGTCGTTGCGCTGGCGCGCGCTGTCGGCGCCCATCACCACCACGATCAGCTGGTGGCCGTCGGCGTTGTAGGAGGTGACGATGTTGAAACCGGAGGCCCTGATGTAGCCGGTCTTGATGCCGTCGACGCCGCGCACCCGGCCGAGCATGTCGTTGTGGCCGCGCACCAGCCGGCCGCGGAACATGAAATCGCTTTCGGAGAAATAGTGGAACTGCTGGGGAAATCGGGAATGCAGCGCCATGCCGAGCACCGCCATGTCGCGCGCCGTCGTCATCTGGCCATCGTCGGGCAGGCCCGACGCATTGCGGAAGGTGGTGCTGGTCATCCCGATCTGGCGCGCCTTGGCGGTCATCATGGCGGCGAACTGATCTTCCGAACCGCCAAGATATTCGCCGACCGCCACCGCCACGTCATTGGCCGATTTGACGACGATGGCGCGGATCGCCGAATCGACATCGATGGTCTCGCCGCGCCGGAAGCGCATCTTGGTCGGCGGTTGCGAGGCGGCATGGTCCGAAACCGGGATCTGCGTCTGCTTGGTGACGCGGCCGCTCTCCAGCGCCTCGAACAGGAGATAGAGCGTCATCATCTTGGTCAGCGACGCCGGATAGCGCTGCGCCGTCGAGTTGACCTCGAACAACTGCTTGCCGGTCCTGGCGTCGACGACGATCGCGGCATATTTCTGCGGCGCCGCAGGCACCGCCAGCACCGCATCCGGCGGCGTCGTGGTGGTGCAGGCGGCAAGCAGCAGCAACAGGCCGAGGGCCGCGACAAATCTCTGGATGAGCGGAAGGGGACGCGGGTTGGACAAGGGCAAGTCTGTTCGGGTCAAGCTGTTGCTGAGATGAGGCGAAGCTAACGTAACCCGCCAGCTGCGTCCATTTGGTTAATGGCGGTCATACCCGGGAATGTCGAGGCTTCGCAAGCTTGGGTTCCTCTCCCCCGCGGAGCGGGGGAGAGGTGGCCGCGAAGCGGCCGGAGAGGGGGATTTCGTAGAGCGCGGCCCTCGCAATTGGATCGCTAACCGGCACGGCTGGCGCCATTCCCCCTCTCCGTCTCGGCTTCGCCGAGCCACCTCTCCCCACATTCGTGGGGGCGAGGAAAAGCCTGCGGGGCCGCCCCGAAATCGCCTGTTTCTGTGTCCTTCTTGCCAAAGCCGCGTTTCCCGTGGGAAGGGGCGCGGCATTGGCTGGCTTGGGGGACTGGGGAATGGCGAACATCGGGGTTGGCGGCGCTGCGCCGTCGCTTATCAAGGCATCACTCAGCCGCACCGGCAAATGGGCCGGCGGCGTCGCTTTCGTCAGCGGTGCCGTTTCCGACGTGCTCAATCCGCTGGCGCCTTTCGCCGCTTATATCGCGCTGGTAGCCTCGGTGGCGGCGGTCATCATCGCCATTGCCATCGTGCTCAGGCTGGTGCTGGCGGCCAAGGCGCTGCCGGCGCTGGTGTTCGCCACCAGTGCGGCGGCTGTTGCCGGCGGCGTCTATGCCGTGCAGAAAGAGACCAGTTCGCAGAACGGGGTGATCGCCAGCCTGGTGCCAGCGGTGGCCGGGCTGCAGCAGTCGATGGGCATCGTCTCCGCCAAGGTGGCCAGAATCGAGCAGACGGTCACGCAAACGCAGAAGACGGTCGAACAGGTCAAGCAGTCGACCGACACGGTGGCGAAGAAGACCGACGAGATCGCCTCCACCCAGCAGCAGCAGACGCAGCAGGGGGCCGAGACGCAAAAAACCGTCGAGGCGGTCAAGCAGACCACCGAGACGCTGGCCGCCGGCCGCGCGCAGCAGCAGGCCCAGACCGAGAAGCTGCAGGCGACGACCGAGCAGATCGCGGCCTCGATCGACACCATCGCCAAGGGTTTTGCCGCCCTTGCCGCGCAGGGCGGGGCCATCGCCGAGCCGAAGCGGCCGGACGAGTTCTATCACAATGCCCGCGTCTACGAATTGTCGGGCGACATGCTCAATGCGCGGCGCTCCTATCTCGCCTTCGCCGGCTTCGATGTCGACGCCATCGACCCCTATATGCGCTTTGCCACGCTGCTTCGGGTGCAGGACGGCAAGGCCGGCGCCCGCGAGGTGTTCGGTGCGCTGGCCGACAAGGGCAAGGCGCTGTCGATCAAGCTGGTGCACGTCCTGCAGTTCGATGATGCCCAGCGCCTCGACAAGCTCAACGCCTTCGTCGCCGCCAATCCGGATTTCGCACCGGCCTATTTCCTGCTGGCGCAGGAGTCCTCCGAAGACCGCCTCGGCGCCCAGACGCTGGCCGACAAGCGCAACGAGGCCAAGGCGCTGACCAAGTTCGTTTCCTATGAAAAGGACGGCGGGCTGCTCAAATATTTCGTCGACCAGACCCAGCTCGCCGACTGGCTGGACCGCGGCCGCAGCCGGCTGGCAGCCCTTGGCGACGTGCTCGATCCCGCCCGCTTCGTGCCTTCGCTGACGCCGATGCGCTCGAACCAGGGCTGGTCGATGACCATCTCGCTGCCGGAGCCGGCGACCGGCATTTCGTGGCGCATGGGCGATAGCGGGCCGTTCACCGACACCGGCTTCCTGGCGATGAACGACCAGGCGACCGGCAAGCCGATGCCCAATCCGAGTTTCGAGCTGCCCGACAGCACGCAGGCCGGCACCATCGCCATCAAATATCTCGACATCAGGGGCCGCGAGACCGGCCCGTTCGACATCCGCTTCGACCCGGAAACCGCCCTTCAGCAGGGCAACAAGCAGATCCTCGACCAGTTCTGGACGTCGTGGATCGCCTTCGACGCCAGCGGCAATCACGGCCTGGTCTATTTCACCCAGATGCTGTCCTACCGTTGCGCCATCAAGGCGGTACACTACAGCCTGAATGGCGCGGCACTCGACAAGGAGATCAAGATGCCGGCTTGCGACAAGAAGGATCCCTACGCCATCCCCTACGACTACCAGCCCTATTTCAAGGTCGCCGACAGCGTGAAGTCGAT
This sequence comes from Mesorhizobium sp. RCAM 05099, assembly GCF_059683685.1. NCBI lineage: Bacteria > Pseudomonadati > Pseudomonadota > Alphaproteobacteria > Hyphomicrobiales > Phyllobacteriaceae > Mesorhizobium > Mesorhizobium sp. RCAM 05099. Next base: position 302,094 of record NZ_CM185035.1, on the reverse strand, counting down.
GTCGGTGCAGGTCACCTACACCGATGGGACAAAATCGCCGGTGCGGGAATACAAGCGGCAATAATGGTTTGAGCTGGCTTCTCATCCTTCCCGACGTCTGCGCTGCCCCTCACCTGCCTGCCGGCATCCTCTCCCCGCATAGTGACGGGGAGAGGGGCGCTGTCATCAACGATTTCGCCAATCACCCGCGTTGCAGGTAAAGCACCGGCGGCACCGCTGCCTCCCTTCTCCCCGTCCCTATACGGGGAGAAGGTGCCGGCAGGCGGATGAGGGGCAGCGCCAACCTCGACAGTTGGTCTCTCCACACGGCGCTTCCCCCTCCATACGGCGATTCCCCCTCCACATGATGCAAAATGCCCATTGTGATGCTTGCGCAATCCACGCCAAAAGGGTTCTGTCTGCGCCTTCGGAATCGGTGAGAGCGCAATGACCACCAGCACGATCAAGGCCAAAGGCATTTCGGTTTCGGTTGACCTCACGGTCGGCCATCTCGCCGACATGGTCATCGACAGGGACGGGCGCCAGCTCAAGCCGCTGCACCGCGCGCCGTGGGTCGACCCGCCTGAGACATTGCCGAAAGACCTGCCGTTAGGCACCGTTCGCCTGTCCGGCGACTTCCTCTGCGCGCCGTTTTCGCGCAGCGATGTCGAGGACGCGCCGCTGCATGGCTGGCCGGCCAACAGCGCCTGGGATGTGGTCGACAACGCCGCGACGGAAGATGGCTGGCGGGCCGTGTTCCGGCTGCGGCACACGGTGATGGGCGCCAGCGTCGACAAGATCCTCACTTTGCGCGACGACCATCCCTTTCTCTATCAGGAGCATGTGTTTTCCGGCGGCCATGGCGCCATTTCCGTCGCGCACCATCCGATGACGGCGATGACGAACGGCGGCAAACTCGCCTTCTCGCCGAAGCGATTTGCCGCCACGCTGGACGACCCGCTGGAGCCGGATCCCGCACGCGGCCGCTTCATGCTGGCCTATCCGGCGCGCTCCGCCGATCTCAGCCGTTTTCCCGCCGCCGGTGGCGGCACGCTCGACCTGACGGAGTACCGCATGGATGATCGGCGCGAGGATTTCGTCACAATGGTCGAGGCCGATCATGGCGGGCCGGGCTGGACCGCCCTGGCGCGCCGGGCCGAAGAGGACCTTGTGCTGGTGCTGAAGAACCCGGCAGAACTGCCGATCACCATGCTGTGGCTCAGCAATGGCGGCCGCGACTACGCGCCCTGGAGCGGCCGTCACCGCGGCGTGCTCGGCATCGAGGACGGCCGCGCCGCCGTCGGCCATGCCGCCTCGATCGGCGACAACTGGCTGAAGCGCGAAGGGGTGGCGACCGCGTTTGCGCTGGGCCGCGGCGTTTCCTTTCGCCATGTTGTCGGCGCCATGCCCTTGTCCGGCGGCGAGCCGCCGCAGGAGGTCACGACGGCAAACGGGCGCATGCGGCTGGCGGCCGGCGGTTCGACCTGGGAGGTTCCCTTCGACAGCGATTTCCTGCGCATCGGCCAGCCAGCGGCCTCATAGGCGGGATTGCGCGATCGCAGGATTTGAAATTTTCGTCAACTGCCGCCAAGATGTGGCCGAAATCATCATGCGGAACATGGTGGATTTGAAGCTCCGCCAGAGAGGCTCTCATGTCCGAAATCGCCCATCTCGCCGCCACCATCTTCAAGCGTGCCGGCAAGGCACAGCGCTTCATCGTCGCGATCGCCGGCCCGCCGGGAGCGGGCAAGTCGACGCTATCGGCGAGCCTGCGCGATCTGCTGCCCGAGGGCGCCGTGGAAGTTGTGCCCATGGACGGCTTCCACTATGACGACGTCGTGCTCGACCGGCGTGGCCTGCGCGCGCGAAAGGGCGCGCCGGAAACCTTCGATTTCGCCGGCTTCGAGGCGCTGCTGAAGCGCATCCGCGCCGGCGAACCCGATATCGCCATCCCGGTCTTCGACCGCAGCATGGAACTGTCGCGCGCCGCCGCCGCGATCATCGGCGCGGAGACCAAGTTCATCCTGGTCGAAGGCAACTACCTGCTGCTCGACGAGGAGCCGTGGTCGCGGCTGGCGCCGCTGTTCGATTTCTCGATCTTCGTCGACGTACCACGCGCCGAACTCGAGCGCCGCCTGCTCGAGCGCTGGCACGGCCATGGTCGATCCGACGCCGATGCGCGGGCCTGGATCGCCTCCAACGACATGCCCAACATCGACCGCGTGTTTGCCCGCCGCCGGGCCGCCGACCTCGTGGTCGGCGATTCCGCGTGATTCTACGGATTCTTCAAGGGGAACCTTAAGACTTTCAGGCCGTTATCGCCGACGAGGCACTTCCGCCTAAAAGGATTCCGTCCGATGGCACAAAAGGCAAGAAAGCCCGCGCCCGCCAAGGGCAAGGCAACCCAATCGAAGACAGGCGCCGGCCCCGCTATCGCCGAGCGTTCCAAGGATGCGGCAAAACCCGCTTTCGGCAAGGCCGCACCAAGAAAAGTGGTGCCGGGCGCAGCGAAGGCTCCCGCGAAAGCCGCCAAGCCGAAGAAGCCGGCAAACACCAACGACTCCTTGGCGGGAAGCGCCATGCGCACGGCCAAGGCGACGGCCAATGTAGCGGCTGGCGCCGTCGTCATCGCCGCCAGGGGTGCCGCATCGCTTGCGGCTTCCGTCATGGGCAAGAGTGGTTCGAAAGCCAAGGCAAAGGCCAAGTAGCCGGAACCGCGTTTCCGGCGAGCTGCACCTCAGCCCCTCGCCGGAATCGTGAGACCCTTCTGCACCGCCGGCCGTGCGAGACCACGCTCCAGCCATGCCGCCAGATTGGCGAAATCATCGAAACCGACGAGTTCGCGCGCTTCGTAGAAGCCGATCAGGTTGCGCACCCAACCGAGCAGCGAGATGTCGGCGATGGTGTAGTCATTGCCCATGATCCACTTGCGGCCCTTCAGCCTGTCGTCGAGCACGCCGAGCAGCCGTCGCGATTCATCGCGATAGCGCTCCAGCGGGCGCTTGTCGGCAATCTCGCGACCGGCAAATTTGTGGAAAAAACCGAGCTGGCCGAACATCGGGCCGACCGAGGCCATCTGGAAGAACACCCACTGGATCGTCTCGTAGCGCCGCGCCGCGTCCGCCGGGATCAGCAGGCCGGTCTTTTCGGCGAGGTAGAGCAGGATGGCGCCGGATTCGAACAGGCCGATCGGCTTGCCGTCCGGGCCGTTCGGATCGATGATCACCGGTATCTTGCCATTGGGATTGAGCGACAGGAACTCCGGCGTCCAGCTTTCATTCTTGCTGATGGCGATCAGGTGCGGCTCATAGGGCAGGCCGAGTTCCTCCAGGGCAATCGATATCTTCACGCCGTTCGGCGTCGTTGCCGAGTAGAGCTGGATCTGGTCCGGATGCTTGGCCGGCCAGCGCGTTGCGATCGGGAAGGCGGACAGGTCAGCCATGGAAAACTCCTGAATGGGGGGGCGTCGAGAGGCGCGGTTTGGCGGGGGCGGGCCAAGGATTAGGCGCGCGACGCGGCATGATCAATATGGCGGCGACAGTTTCGCCGTGCACGGACAGTCAACGGAACGGACGGCGCGGGACGGTCCGGAATCAGACCGCCTTGAACGCCAGCACCGCATTGGTGCCGCCGAAAGCGAAGCCATTGCTGATCGCCGCGCGCACCTTGCGCTCGCGTGCCACATTCGGCGTGACGTCGAGGTCGCAATCGGGGTCGGCCTCGCGAAAATTGGCCGTTGGCGGCACGATGCCTTCGCGGATCGCCATGACACAGGCGATCATCTCCAGCGCCCCCGACGCGCCAAGGCAGTGGGCATGCATCGATTTGGTCGATGACACCGACAGTCTGTAGGCGGCGTCGCCAAAGACGCGCTTGATCGCCGCCGTCTCGATCTGGTCGTTGGCCTTGGTGCCGGTGCCGTGGGCATTGAGATAGTCGACATCCTCGGGATTGAGCCCGGCGTCGGCCAGGCAGGCGCGCATGGCGGCCGTTGGTCCTTCGATGGTCGGCGCGACGATGTCGGACGCGTCGGCGGAAAGGCCGGCGCCCGCAATTTCAGCAAGAATGGTGGCGCCGCGCGCCATGGCATGCTCGTAGCTTTCCAGCACCGCCATGCCGGCGCCTTCGCCAAGCGACAGGCCCTGGCGGTCGGCCGAGAATGGCCGGCACGTATCCGGGGCCAGCACCCGCAACGCTTCCCAGCCCTTCAAAATGCCCCAGACCAGCGGTGCATCGGTGCCGCCGGCGACCATCACATCGGCGCGGCCGAGCCTGATCTGGTCGACCGCCGAGGCGATGGCGTGGTTGGACGACGAGCAAGCCGAGGTGACGCCGAAAACCGGACCGCGCAGACCGAGATTGATGCTGACCTGGCCGGAGGCCGCACTCGGCATCACTTTCGGCACGGTGAAGATGCCGGCGCGATTCTTGCCCTCGATCAGGATGGCGCGATAGCTCTCCTCGATCGCTTCCCAGCCGCAGACGCCGACGCCGACGACGGTGCCCATCCGATAGGTGGTGGCTTCATCAGCAACCAGGCCGGACTGCTGCAATGCCTCTCTGGCCGCGATCACCGCCAGCAGGCTGAAGCGGTCCATCGACACCAATTGCTTGCGATCTATGCCGTGATCAGGAAGTGTCTTGATTTCGCAGCCGACCTTGACCTTGAGATCATGCAGATGCGGACTGCTGATCGCGCCGATGGCCGAGCGGCCGGCACGCATTTCGTTCCAGATCGCGGCTGCGTTGGTGCCGAGCCCGCAAATGCCGCCCATGCCGGTGATGACGACGCGCTTGTGCATTCAGTTCAAGCTTTTTTCGCGATCAGCGCGCGAACAGCTTCGACCATGTCGCCGACATTCTTCAGATTGCTCCAGGCATCGACCGTGTTCATCTCGATCTCGATGCCATATTCTTCCTCGAGATCAAAGATGATCTCCGTCAGCTCCAACGAATGGATACCAAGCGCTGTCAGTTCGGTATTGGTGGTGATTTCCTCGCCGCCCGGCTCGGCATGAGCCTTGATCTTCGCGATGATATCCGTTGCCAGCTGGTCGGCCATTCGGTTTCTTCCCCACTTTGTCGCGTTTCCCGACGCCAATTGAACAGCGCCCCTTGTTCTCCTGGTATCAAGCCGTCGTCGTCGCTTTATACCCCCGCCAAGCGCTGCATGACCGTACCAAGGTGGTTCCCTCTATAGAAACCAAAACGTTGTCAAGCAACAAGCTATATATCGACAAAGCCGCCGTAGTGCTTAACGTGCAGGCATGGATACGATCGAACATGGCGGGATTTCGACGCTGCCGGCCCAGCGCGCGGCGGGCTTGGCGCGGCTTTCCTGTGGTGTTGGCGACGGTCGCACGCGCTTGCTGCGCCTCTATCAGGATGGCGCCGCCAAGATAAGGATGCCGACCGTCGCGGCCGATCCGCTCGAAGCGGTGCTGATCAACACCGCCGGCGGGATGACCGGCGGCGACCGTCTCGGCTGGCAGGTGGATGTCGGCCCCGGCGCCTCGGCGTCGGTAACGACCCAGGCCTGCGAAAAGATCTATCGCGCGGCGTCCGACCGTGCCGAAGTGCGGGTCAGATTGTCGGTCGGCGAAAACGGCCGCATCGCCTGGCTGCCGCAGGAAACCATCGTCTTCGACCGGGCTGCGTTTGCCCGTACGCTCGATGTCGAGCTTGCCGCCAACGCCGAGGCGCTGGTGCTGGAGGCCACGGTGTTCGGCCGCCTGGCCATGGGGGAGCGCGCCGCGCAGGGCAATTTCCATGACCGCTGGCGGGTCCGCCGGGATGGCTCCCTCATCCATGCCGAGGATTTCCGCGTCGGGCCCGATATCGCTGCCATGCTCGGCCGCCCCGCGATTGCCGGTGGTGCGATCGCGATGGCGACGCTGCTGCTGGTGTCGCCGCGGGCCGATGCCCTGCTCGATCCGGTTCTGGACATCGTCGGCGACCAGGGCAGCGCCAGTGTCTGGAGCGTGGGGAAATCTGGCAAGCTTCTTGCGAGGCTCTACGCCGACGACGGCTACCAGCTCCGCCAGCGGCTGGTTCCTCTCGTCGAACTGCTCAATGGTCGGGCGGGCCTGCCCAAATTATGGTCACTGTGATCTTGTCTAAGTCAGTCCGGGAAAACGCATGAACCTGACGCCGAGGGAAAAGGACAAGCTGCTGATCGCCATGGCGGCGATCGTGGCGCGCAAACGGCTCGAACGCGGCGTCAAGCTCAATCATCCGGAAGCGATCGCGCTGATCAGCGACTTCGTCGTCGAGGGCGCCCGCGACGGCCGACCGGTCGCCGAACTGATGGAGGCCGGCGCCCATGTCGTCACCCGCGCGCAAGTGATGGAAGGCATCGCCGAGATGATCCATGACGTGCAGGTGGAAGCGACGTTCCCCGACGGCACCAAGCTGGTGACCGTGCACGAGCCTATCCGGTGAGGAGAGAAAAATGCTTGAACTGCGCCCCAACTGCGAATGCTGCGACAAGGACCTGCCGCCGGAGGCGGCGGATGCGGTGATCTGCACCTTCGAATGCACCTTTTGCGCCGATTGCGCCGAAAACGTGCTGGACGGCGTCTGCCCCAATTGCGGCGGCAATTTTTCAGCCCGGCCGATCCGCCCGGCAGCGATGCTGAAAAAGTATCCGGCTTCGACCAAACGCGTTCTCAAGGCCGAGGGCTGCGGCCCTGCCCGCGAGGCCGCGTGAGCACAACGACACTTCAAACGGAAGGCAAATCGATGATGTCAGCCAAACGCCTGTGCCTCTCGGCGATCCTGCTGCTGGCCGCTTCCATGCCGGCCTATGCCCATATCGGCGGCGGCGGCACGACCTCCTCCTCCACGGCCGGCTTCATGCATCCGCTCTCCGGCCTCGACCATATGACTGTCATGATCGCGGTCGGTCTGTGGGCGGCGCTCAAGGGGGGCAAGGCAATCTGGGCATGGCCGGCGGCCTTTGTCGGCGTCATGGTGGCCGGCGGCGCGCTCGGCATGCTGCACATGCCGCTGCCCTTCGTCGAACCGGCCATCCTGGCCTCGGTCGTGGCGCTCGGGTTGCTGGTGGCGCTGGCGGTCGATCTGCCGGTTTCGGCCGGGGTCGCCATCATCGGCCTGTTCGCCCTGTTCCATGGCCATGCCCATGGCACCGAAGTGCCGGAAAACGCCGGCGGGCTTGAATACATGGCCGGCTTTGCCATTGCCACCGCGTTCCTGCACGCCATCGGCATCGCTGCAGGCCTTGGCCTCGGCATCAGGTTCCGTGGTCTGGCCCGCGCCGCGGGTGCGGCCTGCGCGGCGGTCGGTGCCGGCCTCGTCTTCGGCGTTCTGTGAGGGCGCGATGATCCCGGGCGAAGTCATCACCGCAAGCAGCGACATCGAGCTCAACAAGGGCCTGCCGACCGTCACCCTGAAAGTGGCAAACAGCGGCGACCGGCCGATCCAGGTCGGCAGCCACTACCATTTCTTCGAGACCAATGAGGGGCTGAAGTTCGATCGCGACCGGGCACGCGGCATGCGCCTCGACATCGCCGCCGGCACCGCCATGCGCTTCGAGCCCGGCCAGGAGCGCGACGTCACACTGGTGCCGCTCGGCGGCAAGCGCGAGGTCTACGGATTTCAGCAGAAGGTGATGGGGAAGCTGTGAGATCGATGGCGTCTTATGCGCGTCGCCCAAAAGTGTCGAGCGGTGTTGGGGCACCGACATGCATAAAAACAAGTGGCGCTTTCGACTCAGTTCGACGGCTTGGCCGCGGCGTAGATGACGATCTTTCCTGGATCGTCGAATTCGACGGCGAGAACATCCTCGGCAAGCACGCGCCGCGACTCGATGGCGTTGAACAGCAGAGCGTTGGCCTCGATCTCCTTGCGCAGTTCAGCAATGTCGTCCTGATGCTGCTTGACCTTGCTTTCGATAACCGGCGGCGGGCCACCTTCGCTGCGCGCGGCGTCGGTGAGGAACACGATATCGACCTTGTCGAGCTTGGACGTCTTGCGCACCGTGCCGATGTTTTCACGCGTCCGCTCTATCGCCGTGTTGACGTTCCCAGCTTCGGCGTTGGCCTTGGCCTCTTCCTGCCTGACCTCCGAGCCGATGATACGGTTGACGGTCTCCGGGCTTTCAAGGCCCTGCGCATTCAGCGCGGCGTGGGGGACGCTCGCTGCCAGAAACGCAGTTGCCGCGACGGCATGCAACCATCGGGCATCGGGCAAGGTGGTGATGGACATCGCTCGCTTTCGAGATTTGTTTCAGCACTCAGGAAACGAAACGACTCCAGCCCTGCCACGGTTCCCTTGCCGGTGTGGGCGGCGGGCCGGAATTTGGCCCGCCGCTCCGCGTCCTCAGCTCGCCTTCTTGGTGATCAGGGTCAGCGCGCCGTTGGGCTGCATGCTGGCCGCGATCACTTGCGCCGAGGTAAGCCCCTTGGCTTCGAGCGCCGACTTGACCTCGGGCGTGGAGTCGATCGAACTGCGCAACTTCTGCAGGCCGGCGTCGCCACGCTTGGCGATCACCTGGTTGACTTGCGTCTGCGTGGCCTCGGGCAGTTCCTTGATGTCGACGATGTTGACGCTCTGGATCGTCGGCGCGGCCGCCGGCGCACCGGGTGCCGCTGGCGTGGGCGCGGCGGGCGTTTGAGCCGGCGTGGGCTGCTGCTGGGCACTGGCGGCGCTCGCCAGCATCAGGCTGGCCGCCGCGAGAAGTATCATCTTGCGCATGGATTTTCCTTTCCAACGATTGACAAATGGTCGTTTTGGGGTGGCCGGCCCACCTCAACCGGGAAATGGGATCAGAAGGTGTCGCCCAGCGGGTCATTGCATGACCATAGGATGGCGACGCCATGGAGTTCGGCTGCGGCCAGAGTGTATTTCGGGAGCAATTGCTGATGGCTAGAATCACCCGCGCCGCCTACGCGCAGATGTATGGTCCGACTGTCGGCGACAGGGTGCGGCTCGCCGACACCGAGCTGTTCATCGAGGTCGAGAAGGATTTCACCATCCATGGCGAGGAGGTGAAGTTCGGCGGTGGCAAGGTCATCCGCGACGGCATGGGCCAGAGCCAGGTGTCGCGGGCACAGGGCGCCGTCGACACCGTCATCACCAACGCACTGGTGGTCGATGCCAGCGCCGGCATCTTCAAGGCCGATATCGGCCTGAGCGACGGCCGCATCGCCGCCATCGGCAAGGCCGGCAATCCGGACACGCAGGATGGTGTCACCATCATCATCGGCCCCGGCACCGAGATCATCGCCGGCGAAGGCAAGATCCTGACCGCCGGCGGCTTCGACGCGCACATCCATTTCATCTGCCCGCAGCAGATCGAGGAAGCGCTGATGAGCGGCATCACCACCATGCTGGGCGGCGGCACCGGCCCGGCGCACGGCACGCTGGCAACGACCTGCACGCCGGGGCCGTGGCACATGGCCCGCATGATCCAGTCGTTCGACGCCTTTCCGATGAATATCGGCCTGTCGGGCAAGGGCAATGCATCATTGCCCGCAGCGCTCGAGGAAATGGTGCTGGGCGGCGCCTGTTCGCTGAAGCTGCACGAGGACTGGGGCACGACGCCGGCGGCGATCGACTGCTGCCTGTCGGTCGCCGACGACTACGACGTGCAGGTGATGATCCACACCGACACGCTCAACGAGTCCGGCTTTGTCGAGAACACGGTGGCTGCGATCAAGGGCCGCACCATCCATGCCTTCCACACCGAAGGCGCCGGCGGCGGCCACGCGCCCGATATCATCAAGGTCTGCGGCCTGCCCAACGTCATCCCGTCCTCGACCAATCCGACAAGGCCCTACACGGTCAACACGCTTGCCGAGCATCTCGACATGCTGATGGTCTGCCATCATTTGTCGCCGTCGATCCCCGAGGACATCGCCTTTGCCGAAAGCCGCATCCGCAAGGAGACCATCGCGGCGGAAGACATCCTGCACGACATCGGCGCGTTCTCGATCATCTCCTCGGATAGCCAGGCCATGGGCCGCGTCGGCGAAGTCGCGATCCGCACCTGGCAGACCGCCGACAAGATGAAGCGCCAGCGCGGGTCGCTGCCGCAGGAAACCGGCAACAACGACAATTTCCGCGTCCGCCGCTACATCGCCAAATACACAATCAATCCGGCCATCGCGCACGGGCTGTCGAAGCACATCGGCTCGGTCGCGGTCGGAAAGCGCGCCGACCTGGTGCTGTGGAACCCCGCCTTCTTCGGCGTCAAGCCGGACATGGTGCTGATCGGCGGCATGATCGCCGCCGCCCCGATGGGTGACCCCAACGCCTCGATCCCGACGCCGCAGCCAATGCACTACCGGCCGATGTTCGGCGCCTATGGCAAGGCAAGGACCAACTCGTCGGTGACCTTCGTCTCGAAAGCCGCGCTCGAGTCAGGCCTGCATGGCAGGCTCGGCGTCGACAAGCAGTTCGTCGCCGTGGAAAACACGCGTGGCGGCATCGGCAAGCATTCGATGGTGCTCAACGACGCCACGCCGCATGTCGAGGTCGATCCCGAGACCTACGAGGTCCGCGCCGACGGCGAATTGCTGACCTGCGAACCGGCAACGGTGCTGCCGATGGCGCAACGATACTTTCTGTTTTGACGCGAAATCGGTGACCGGGCCGGCTGGTGCAAAATCCGTTGCGGCTGGTGACCGGACGCCGCAATATGCGGCTCAACGAAATCGCATGACTAGCCATGGCCACCGAAATCGCCTCTGCCCACGACGTTTTCCCGCATATCCGCATCGTCATGGGCATGGTGATCGGGCTCGGCGTCACCCGCCTTTTGTCGGGACTGGCGCGCATCGTCCAGCATCCCGGCCAGTACAAGCTCTACCCCGTGCATCTGGCCTGGGTCGCCTCGGTGCTTCTGATGCTGGTGCATTTCTGGTGGTGGGAGTTCGGCCTCTACGCCATCGAGAACTGGACCTTCGGCAAGTACCTGTTCATCATCTTCTACGCGATCACGCTGTTCCTGCTTTGCGCGCTGCTGTTTCCGGATTCAATGCTGGACTACACCAGCTACGAGGATTTCTTCTATTCGCGCCGAGGCTGGTTCTTCGGCCTTCTGGCAGCGACCTATCTGCTCGACGTCATCGATACGCTCTTGAAGGGGCCGGAGCATTTCGCCCGCTTCGGCAGCGAGTACCTGTTCCGCACGCCGGTCTTCGTCGCGCTCTGTATCGTCGCGATCCTGGTGCGCGACCGCCGCTTCCACATCGCCTTTGTCGCGGCCGCGCTCGTCTATCAGATATCGTTCATCCTGCGGCTCTTCGACACGATCGTTTGAGCGGCATTGGGTGGACCGCTGGCATGGTCTAGGCTTCTGAGAAAGCAGGGTTCAATAATGTACAAGGCCGTCGGATCGCGTGGGTCCCGGGTCAGCCGCGTTCTCTGGATGCTCGAGGAACTCGGGCAGCCCTATGAATTCGTCGAGGTCAAATTGCGTTCGCCGGAAGCCTATGCGCTGAACCCGTCGGGCAAGGTGCCGATCCTGATCGATGGCGACCTCTCGGTAACGGATTCGGCGGCGATCTGCGTCTATCTGGCCGACAAGCACGCGGACAAGGGAATGGGTGCAAACCCGGGCATTGCCGGCCGCGCCGAGATGGATTCCTGGATGCATTTTGCTCAATCGGAATTCGAAGCGCCGCTGTGGAACAAATTGCGCCACCGGTTCCTGCTGCCGAAGGATGTGCGGGTCGATGTCGGCCCCGCCGCGGCTCATGACTTTGCCACGGAGGTCAAGGCACTGGACCGCCGGCTTGGCGACAAGCCCTTTGCGCTGGGTGACCGGTTTTCCGCCGTCGACGTGTTGCTCGGCGACATGGGCGGCTGGGCTCGCGCCGGAAAATTTCCGATCGAGTCCGAGCGCGTCAACGGCTATTTCGACCGGGTGCTGGCGCGGCCCGCGCGGGCGCGGGCGCAGGCCAATGGAGGCTCCATAAAATGAAGCTCAATCTCAACACCGACTTCACCAAATTCCCGCGTGCTGTCTCGGTGCTGCCTGCCGGCGGCGCCGGAACCATCGCGCCATCCGGTCGTGCCGTTCTCGCCCATGACGAGCGACATCTGCGTCGCCGGGCCATCGAACTTGCCGACGGCAGCAAGGTGCTGGTCGACCTGCCAGAGCCTGTCGCGTTGAACGATGGCGACCGTCTGGTGCTGGAGGATGGTCGCCATATCGAGATCATCGCGGCGCCGGAAGACGTCTATGACATCCGCGCCCGCGATGCAGTGCATCTGAGCGAGCTCGCCTGGCATATCGGCAACCGCCATCTCGCGGCAAGCATCGAGGCCGGGCGCATCCTCATCCTGCGCGACCATGTCATCAAGGCGATGCTGGAGGGGTTGGGCGCCACGGTGCGCGATGTCTCCGAGCCGTTCAAGCCGGTGCGCGGCGCCTATTCCGTCGGGCACGATCACGGCCATGGTCATGCGGAGGCGCATGCACACAGCCACGCCGAAGCGCACAGCCATGGCCATGGCGAATCGCACTCCCATTCGCACAGCCACGCCGGCCACCACCACGACCATGACTGACCAGCCGTCGAACATCGCCCTGCTGCGGTTGATGGCGTGGCTGTCGCCGGCCTTTCCGGTCGGAGGCTTTTCCTACAGCCACGGTCTCGAGCGCGCGGTGCACGATGGGCTGGTTGCCGATGCCGGCAGCCTCGCCGGCTGGCTGGAAACGCTGGTCGAGATGGGCTCGGGCTGGAACGATGCCGTGCTGTTCGCCGAGAGCTGGCGCCGTGCGCGCCACGCCGGGGATCTCGATGAGGTTGCCGCGTTGGCCGAGGCTCTGGCCGGCTCGCGCGAACGCCACACCGAGACCATGCTGCAGGGCGCCGCCTTCCTGAAAGCAGCGTCGGCATGGCCCAACCCCGTGCTGGAACGCTTGCCGGCCGAATGCGCCTATTGTGTCGCTGTCGGCGCTGTGGCCGGCGGCAATGGCATCGCGCTTCAGGACGCGCTTTCCGCCTTCCTGCAAGCCTTCTTCTCCAATCTCGTCCAGGCCGCGATCAGGCTCGGCATCGTCGGCCAAAGCGCGGCCACCGCGTTGCTTGCCGGCTTCGAGCCTTTGGCCTTGGCGACCGCTGCCCGCGCTGCGCGCTCGTCACTTGACGATCTGGGTGGCTGCGCCTTCGTCTCCGATGTCATGGCAATGAAGCACGAAACCCAGTATTCGCGATTGTTCCGCTCATGATCGTCCTTGCCTTCGTGCTGTCCTTTGTTCTGCTGCTGATCACCGTGCTGCATGTCTATTGGGGCATTGGCGGCATCTGGCCGGGCAAGGATGCGGCATCCTGCGCCCATGCCGTCGTCGGCTTTCGCGGCGTCGATGACATGCCGACGCCCTTCGCCAGTTTCGCCGTTGCCGCGTGCCTGGGCCTGGCGACGCTGTGGCCGCTGGCGCTCGAGGGCGTCTTTGCCTCACCCTTCCCCAGGCAAGGCCTCGCCGCCACCGCGCTGCTCATCGGCCTGGTTTTCCTGGGACGCGGCATCGCCGGCTTCACGCCATGGTGGCGGCGACTGGCGCCCGAGCAGCCTTTCGCGCGGCTCGATGTCCGCTATTATTCGCCGCTGTGCCTGCTGATCGGGCTCGGCTTCGCAGTCCTTGCCATCACGGAGTTTCCCGCATGACACAGAAAAATGGCCCGCTGCGCGTCGGCATTGGTGGTCCGGTCGGTTCGGGCAAGACGACGCTGACCGAAAAACTGTGCAAGGCGCTGCGCGACGAATTCTCGATCGCCGTCGTCACCAACGACATCTACACCAAGGAAGACGCCATGATGCTGGCCCGGCTGCAGGCGCTGCCCGAGGATCGCATCATGGGTGTCGAGACCGGCGGCTGCCCGCACACCGCCATCCGCGAGGATGCCTCGATCAACCTGCAGGCGATCGCCGAGATGAACCGGAAATTTCCGGATCTCGACATCGTCTTCATCGAATCCGGCGGCGACAACCTCGCCGCCACCTTCTCGCCGGACCTTGCCGACCTGACGCTCTATGTCATCTCGGTCTGCCAGGGCGAGGAGATCCCACGCAAAGGCGGGCCGGCGATCACGCGTTCCGATTTCCTCATCATCAACAAGAGCGATCTTGCGCCCTATGTGAACGTCAACCTCGACGTCATGGAGAGCGATGCCGGCCGCATGCGCGGCAAGCGGCCGTTCGGTTTCACCGATCTGTCGCGCGGCAAGGGGCTGCAGGAGGTCATCGATTTCATCGTCGAGCATGGCGGCTTGCGTGCCGGCACCGCAGCCAGCACGGCAGCCTGACAGACAGCAGCTTCTTCCTGCACCAACCAAAATCCGTTGCGGGCGGACGTAGGTCGCGGCATTCTTGCTGAAATCGGAGATTTCAAGATGAGCATTGCCCGCCTGCAGAAAGAAACGCTGACCAATCGGCCTTTCCACGAAGAGCGCGTCGATCTCGCCTGCGCCTTTCGCTGGACGGCGCGGCTCAACATGCACGAGGCGGTGGCCAACCATTTTTCGCTGGCCATCAACGATGACGGCACGCAGTTCTTGATGAATCCCAACCAGGTGCATTTCTCGCGCATCAAGGCGAGCGACCTGCTGCTGATCGATGCCAACGATCCCGATACGCTTTCCGGCCCGAACGCGCCCGACCCTACGGCTTGGGGCCTGCACGGCGCCATCCATCGCAATGTGCGGCACGCGCGCTGCGTCATGCATGTCCATTCGATCCATGCCACGGTGCTGGCCTCGCTCGCCGACTCTCGCCTGCCGCCGGTCGACCAGAATTCAGCGATGTTCTTCAATCGCCATGTCGTCGACGGCCACTATGGCGGACTGGCCTTCGAGGAAGAGGGCGAACGCTGCTCGCAGTTGCTCGTCGATCCCAAGGTCAAGGTCATGGTGATGGGCAATCACGGTGTGCTGGTCATCGGCGATACGGTCGCCGATGCCTTCAACCGCATGTTCTATTTCGAGCGTGCCGCCGAGACCTATATCAAGGCGCTGTGGACCGGCCGGCCGTTGCGCGTGCTCTCGGACGCGATCGCGGAAAAGGCGGCGAGCGAGATGGATGACTATCCCGGCCAGGCCGAACGCCATCTCAGCGAGTTGAAGGCGATCCTCGACGAGCAGGAACCGGCCTACCGGAACTGATCGCCTTCTGGAAACTAAAGTCCGAGCTCTTTCCGCAATTCCTCGGCGCTGTCGATAACGACAGCACCGGGCGGTCCATCCATCGGCTTTTCTGGCCAGAAGATCGTCTTCATTCCCGCCGCCAGCCCGGCCATGGCGCCCGGCCAGCTGTCGTCGATCGCCACGGCCTGCGCGGGATCGACGCCAGCGAGATAGGCGGCGCGCAGGAACGGTTCGGGGTGCGGCTTGCCCTCGCGCACATCGTTGCGGCTGATCGTCTTCATGCCGGGATAGGTCAGGCCGACCATGCGCAAATTGGCGTCGACGATCATCCGGTCCGAATTCGAGACCACGGCTTGCGCCACGCCCCTTGCCCGCAAATCGTTGAAGATCTCGATCGCGCCGGGGCGTGGCTTCAGGCTCTCGACAAGCGGCAGATAGTGCTCGTATTTGCGGACGATCCAGTCGTCGAAGGGCAGATCCAGGCCGAACTCGTCGCGCATCATTTCGTAGACCGGCCAGGCGGCGACACCGAGCACACGCTCATGCAGGTCGGGCGGCGGCACGAGGCCGACATTGCGCATCGCCGCCATCAGGGCGGCTTCGTGCAGCGGTTCGCTGTCGACAAGCGTGCCGTCCATATCCCAGAAAACCGCTTTCGGTGTCATGCAGAAAAATCCCTTTTTTTGATCCCTTAAAGGGTTTGTGCCGGGAGATAAACCTTCTGGCCAGCTATCCCTTGTCGTCTCTCCAGGGCCGAAACCGCCAGTCATCCCTCGCTCGACATGAGCGACGGATGACAATTCCGTCGTGGGCATGCCCCGGCGCAAGCAATTGCCCTGGAGATTGACAATTGCGCAGGAGGCTTTTCCCTGTAAGAGTAGCAGCGAACCGCCCAGGTGACCGGCGGCTTCGGGAGGCAGGACGTGAGTACCCGGCAGGATGGCGGCAGCAACAGGCTGGATGACGCGGCGCGCGCCGGCTGGCTTTATTATGTTGCCGGCAACACGCAGGACCAGATTGCCGCCACGCTCGGCATCTCACGGCAGACGGCACAGCGGCTGGTGTCGCTGGCGGTGTCGGAAGGGCTGATCAAGGTTCGCGTCGACCATCCGATCGCCAACTGCCTTGATCTGGCGACACGGCTGAAATCGCGCTTCGCGCTCGATCTGGTCGAGGTGGTGCCGAGCGATCCCAACTCATCCTCCACCACCATCGGCATCGCCGAGGCGGCCGCCGCCGAGATCGAGCGGCGGCTGCGCTCGCCGACCCCGATCGTCATGGCGATCGGCACCGGGCGCACGCTGAAGGCGGCGATAGAGCAGCTGCCGCCGATGGACTGTCCGCAGCACAAGGTGGTGTCCTTGACCGGCAACATCTCGCCGGATGGCTCAGCCGCCTTCTACAACGTCATCTTCACCATGGCCGACAGGGTGAAGGCGCGATCCTTCCCGATGCCGCTGCCGGTCATCGCCTCTTCGCCGGAGGAGCGCGAGATGTTGCTCAACCAGCCGATGATCCAGCCGACGCTGGCGCTGGCCGCCGAGGCCGACGTCACCTTCATCGGCATTGGCGACCTCGGCCCCAAGGCGCCGCTCTACGAGGACGGCTTCATTTCGGAAAGTGAGTTGAAGGCCCTGCAGAAGGCCGGCGGCATCGCCGAAATCGTCGGCTGGGTGTTCGATCGCGAAGGCCGCATGATCGAAGGCATCACCAACGACCGGGTGTCGTCGGCTTCGCTGCCGTCACGCGAAAAATCGCTGGTCATCGCGCTTGCCATGGGCGAGCGCAAGCTGCCGGGTATCCTGGCGGCGGTGAACCGGCGGCTGGTCAACGGGCTCATAACCGATGAACGGACGGCCGCAGCCCTGCTGGCCGGCGGATGACACCGAACCGCCTTCGCTTGCGGGACTGCAACGGCACCGCGATCGATCTGGGATAAGGCCAGTCAAGTTATTTGCCCGGCCCGAGAGGGTCGTTGCCATCGAGGAATCCGAGGTCGCGTTGCAGATGTGGGGAGAGGTCCCTGATATCGAGATGCGCTCTTTTTCTGACCGCGAACCAGCCGAATCCGTCCGCGAGCCACGAAATCCAGCGATGATCCGGTGCGGGAGTGCATTTTTGCTGCGCCATGGCCATGATCGTCAACCTTCGCTATCTTGCGCCCAAACGACGGGCTGATGCTGAATGTCGGTCTTGCCGGCCGCCTTTGCCAATCGAACGTCGATAAGGACCCATAAGGAGGCTTTATGCCGGACCTTGGCTCGCGACAGGTCTCGCAGCTCCCGCCGCTGCAGGCGATCCGGGTGTTCGAAGCGGTGGCGCGGCACCTTTCCTTCACCAAGGCCGCCGAGGAGCTTGCCATGACGCAGGCGGCGGTCAGCTATCAGATCAAGGTGCTGGAGGAACGGGTCGGCGCACCGCTTTTCCTGCGGCGCCCGCGCCAGATCGCGCTGACCGAGGCCGGACAGCGCCTGGCGCCGGCGGTCAGCGAAGCCTTCGCCATTCTTGGCCAGGCCTACGCCGCGGCGCGTGGCGGTGCGGATGGCTTGTTGTGCGTCACCACGGTGCTGACCTTTGCCTCGAACTGGCTGGCGCATCACCTGGGCTCGTTCCAGATCGCGCATCCGGCGCTTGCCGTGCGGCTCGAAACGTCGAGCCGGCTGACCGATTTCGCCCGCGAGGATGTCGACCTCGCCATCCGTTCGGGTGGCGGCAAATGGCCGGGGCTGGAAGCCCACAAGCTGCTCGATGCCGATTTCACGCCGATGCTGAGCCCCAGGCTCGCGGCGAGCATTGGCGGCGTCAAGGAACCGGCCGACCTGTTGCGGCTGCCGATCCTCGATCCCGGCGACATCTGGTGGACGCAGTGGTTTTCGGCTGCCGGCGTGCATTCGCACGACCTTGCCAGTCGGCCCGGCAGCAGCATGGGGGCACAGGCTTATGAGGCCAATGCGGCAATCGCCGGTCACGGCGTGGCGATCCTGACCAGGGCGCTGTTCAAGGCGGAGCTGGCGGACGGCCGCCTGATCCAGCCTTTCGGCCTGGTCGGTGACGACGGCCACGCCTATTGGCTGGTCTACCCGGAGGCGCGCCGCAACGTGCCGAAGATCCGCGCCTTCCGCGACTGGCTGCTGGCCGAGATCGCCGGCTGAAGGCAAGCACTCCGGCACCCCCCCACGCAATCCTGCACGCCGCCCTGTCCCGCCACCTGACGAAGGCGGCGGGCAAGGCTCGCCCTCGCACCGTCCCCCTCCATTGCCCATCACCGTCGCCGAGTGCTGCGCTGCAGCATCGAATCCGGCTTGACATAATTAACACTAAATGAGTAATTGCTCACAGCCAAGGCAAATGCTCATCTTGGTTCATGGGAGGAATTTGATGAAACTTCGCACGCTCACCCTGGGCTTGTTGTCGGCCAGCGCTCTTGCCTTCGCCGCACACGCCGAATCCATCACCATCGCCACCGTCAACAATGGCGATATGGTCCGCATGCAGAAGCTGACCGACGACTTCACCAAGGCTAACCCGGACATCACGCTCAACTGGGTTACGCTCGAGGAAAACGTGCTGCGCGAGCGCGTCACGACCGACATCGCCACCAAGGGCGGCCAGTATGACGTGATGACCATCGGCACCTACGAGGTTCCGATCTGGGCCAAGCAGAGCTGGCTGTTGCCGCTCGACAAGCTCGGCGATGACTATGACGCCAAGGACATCATCCCGGCCATCGCCGGCGGTCTTTCGGTCGACGGCAAGCTCTATGCCGCGCCCTTCTACGGCGAAAGCTCCTTCGTCATGTACCGCAAGGATTTGATGGACAAGGCCGGGCTGAAGATGCCCGACGCGCCGACCTGGGACTTCATCAAGCAGGCCGCCGACAAGATGACCGACCGCGCCAACGGCGTGAATGGTGTGTGCCTGCGCGGCAAGGCCGGCTGGGGCGAGAACATGGCCTTCCTGACGGCGATGTCGAACTCGTTCGGTGCCCGCTGGTTCGATGAAAACTGGAAGCCGCAGTTCGATCAGCCCGAATGGAAGAACACGCTGCAGTTCTATGTCGACCTGATGAAGGCCGACGGCCCCGAGGGCGCGTCCTCCAACGGCTTCAACGAGAACCTGGCGCTGTTCCAGCAGGGCAAGTGCGGCATGTGGATCGACGCCACCGTCGCGGCGTCCTTCGTTTCGGACCCGAAGAACTCCACCGTCGCCGACAAGGTCGGCTATGCCCTGGCACCCGACAATGGTCTCGGCAAGCGCGGCAACTGGCTGTGGGCATGGTCGCTGGCGATCCCCGCCGGCACGCAGAAGGCTGACGCCGCCGAGAAGTTCGTTTCCTGGGCGACCAGCAAGCACTACGCTGAACTGGTAGCTTCGAAGGAAGGCTGGGCCAACGTTCCTCCCGGCACGCGCTCCTCGCTCTACGCCAATGCCGAGTATCAGAAGGCGGCTCCGTTCGCCAAGATGACGCTGGACTCCATCAACGCCGCCGATCCGACGCATCCGACCGTCAAGCCGGTGCCCTATGTCGGCGTCCAGTTCGTCGCCATCCCTGAGTTCCAGGGTCTTGGCACCACTGTCGGCCAGCTCTTCTCGGCGGCTCTTGCCGGCCAGTCGAGCGTCGACGATGCGCTGAAGCAGGCCCAGGACGCTGCCACCGCGGCAATGACCGAAGGCGGTTATATCAAGTAAGGCTCCTCCCGGTGCCGAATGCCGGCCGCCTTCCTGGCCGGCAACGGCCGCCCGAGTCCCAGTTCGGGCGGCCGCCTTCAACGCCTCTGAAAATTCAGTCTGACCAGTGAAGGGTGACCGTCATGGCTACTCAGCAGACCCGTTCGCTTGCCCGTTTCATGATGGCGCCATCCGTGGTGCTGCTGTTCGTCTGGATGATTGTGCCGCTGGTCATCACCATCTGGTTCTCCTTCCAGCAGTACAACCCACTCAACCCGATCCACGACGGCTTCGTTGGCTTCTCGAACTACGCGCTGTTCTATTCAAACCCGGCCTTCCTGCAATCGATCATCAACACGCTCACGCTGGTGGTCAGCGTGCTTCTGATCACGGTGATCGGCGGCATCCTGCTGGCGCTTCTGATCGATCAGCCGATGTGGGGGCAAGGCATCGTCCGCATTCTCGTCATTTCGCCGTTCTTCGTCATGCCGCCGGTGGCAGCGTTGGTCTGGAAGAACATGATCATGCACCCGCAATATGGCGTGTTCGCCGATATAGCGCGCTTCTTCGGAGCCCAGCCGATCGACTGGTTCGGGCAACATCCGATGCTGGCGATCATCATCATCGTCGCCTGGCAGTGGTTGCCTTTCGCGACGCTGATCCTCTTGACCGCGCTGCAATCGCTCGATGGTGAACAGAAGGAGGCCGCCGAGATGGACGGCGCCGGCTTCATCAGCCGCTTCATCTATCTGACGCTGCCGCATATGTCGCGCGCCATCACCGTCGTCATCCTGATCCAGACGATCTTCCTGCTCTCCGTCTATGCCGAGATCCTCGTCACCACCAATGGCGGCCCAGGATACGCCTCCACCAACCTGCCCTTCCTCGTCTACCAGAAGGCCTTGCTGGAATTCAAAATCGGCCAGGCGTCCGCCGGCGGCGTGATCGCCGTCATTCTCGCCAACATCGTTGCCTTCTTCGCCATGCGCGCTGTCGGCAAGAACCTGGACAAATAGGGAGGATACGATGGCACGCTCAGTCACCACCCAGCACAAGACGATCGCGACCACGGCCGCCTGGATCGTCGCCCTGCTGATCTTCTTCCCGATCCTCTACACGATCATTACCTCGTTCAAATCGGAGCAGGAAGCCATCCAGGGCTTCAGCATGATCCCGTCGGGGACGATGGAGAGCTACGCCGAGGTTCAGGCGCAGAGCGGCTACTTCAAATTCTTCTTCAACTCGGTGCTGCTCTCGGTCGGCTCGACCATCCTGGCCCTGCTGGTCGCCATCCCGGCGGCATGGTCGATGGCCTTCTCGCCGACCAAGCGAACCAAGGACATCCTGATGTGGATGCTGTCCACCAAGATGATGCCGGCGGTCGCCGTGCTGTTCCCGATCTACCTGATCTTCCGCGACACCGGCCTGCTCGACAGCCGCATCGGCCTGATGATCATGCTGATGCTGATCAACCTGCCGATCGTGGTGTGGATGCTCTACACCTACTTCCGCGAAATCCCGGGCGAGATCCTGGAAGCGGCGCGCATGGACGGCGCTTCGCTGTGGAACGAGATCGTCTATGTGCTGACGCCGATGGCGGTGCCGGGCATTGCCTCGACCATGCTGCTCAACATCATCCTGGCCTGGAACGAGGCATTCTGGACGATCCGCCTGACCACCACCGAGGCCGCGCCGCTGACGGCCTTCATCAGCTCGTTCTCCAGCCCGCAGGGCCTGTTCTGGGCCAAGCTTTCGGCGGCTTCGACCCTGGCGATCGCGCCGATCCTGATCATGGGCTGGTTCAGCCAGAAGCAGCTGGTGCGCGGCCTGACATTTGGTGCGGTTAAGTAACGGACGTTGCCTGAAGCAAACGACGAAAAATAACCCCTCGGGGAGGAAACCATGGGAAACATCACGCTCAAGAACGTCTCCAAGTCCTTCGGGGCGACGTCCATCATCCCCGGCCTCGACCTAGTGATCGAGAATGGCGAGTTCGTCGTCTTCGTCGGCCCGTCGGGTTGCGGCAAGTCAACGCTGCTGCGCCTGATCGCCGGGCTGGAGGACACCAGCGGCGGCACCATCAACATCGACGGCCGTGATGTCACTGGCGAAGCGCCGGCCAAGCGCAAGCTCGCCATGGTGTTCCAGTCCTACGCGCTCTACCCGCATATGACGGTGGCCAAGAACATCGCCTTCCCGCTGAAGATGGCGGGCGAGGACCAGGCCACCATCGACAGGAAGGTGAAGGACGCGGCGCGTGTGCTGAACCTGACCAACTATCTCGAACGCCGGCCCGGCCAGCTCTCCGGCGGCCAGCGCCAGCGCGTCGCCATCGGCCGCGCCATCGTGCGCCAGCCCTCGGCCTTCCTGTTCGACGAACCGTTGTCCAACCTCGACGCCGCGCTGCGCGGCACGATGCGGCTGGAGATCAGCGAGCTGCACCATCAGCTCAAGACCACCATGATCTACGTCACTCACGACCAGGTCGAAGCCATGACCATGGCCGACAAGATCGTCGTGCTGAACGCCGGCAACATCGAGCAGGTCGGCTCGCCGATGGAGCTCTACAAGACACCGAAGAACCTGTTCGTGGCCGGCTTCATCGGCTCGCCGAAGATGAACCTGATCGAAGGCGCGCCGGCGGCCAAATACGGCGCCAAGACGATCGGCATCCGTCCCGAGCACATGGAGATCTCGACCACCGCTGGCGAATGGAAAGCGACCGTCGGCGTTGCCGAGCATCTCGGCTCCGACACCTTCCTGCACGTCCAGGCCGATGGCGTCGGTCCGCTGACGGTGCGCGCCGACGGCGAGCTGGCCGTGCATCACGGCGACACCATCTATCTGACGCCCGACAAGGCCAAGCTGCATCGTTTCGGCGCCGACGGAAAGGCGATGTGACCATGCGACTGGCCGGCAAATCGGCGCTGATCACGGGCTCCGCCCGTGGCATTGGCAGGGCTTTCGCGGAGGCCTATGTCGGCGAAGGCGCCACCGTCGCCATTGCCGACATCAATCTGGAGGCTGCGCAGAAGACAGCTGCCGAGATCGGCGCAAAGGCCTATGCGGTCAAGCTCGACGTGACCGACCTCGCCTCGATCGAGGCGGCGGTGAAAGCCGTCGAGGCGAAGACCGGCGGCCTCGATATCCTGATCAACAACGCCGCCCTGTTCGATCTGGCGCCAATCGTCGAGATCACCAAGGCCAGTTACGACAAGCTATTTTCCGTCAATGTCGCCGGCACGCTGTTCATGCTGCAGGCCGCCGCCCGCTCGATGATCGCGCGAGGCAAGGGCGGCAAGATTATCAATATGGCGAGCCAGGCCGGACGGCGCGGCGAGGCACTGGTCGGCGTCTATTGCGCCACCAAGGCCGCCGTCATCTCGCTGACCCAGTCGGCGGGGCTCGATCTGATCAAGCACCGCATCAACGTCAACGCGATTGCCCCCGGCGTGGTCGATGGCGAGCATTGGGATCACGTCGATTCGCTGTTCGCCAAGTACGAAAACCGGCCGAAGGGCGAGAAGAAGAAGCTGGTCGGTGACGCCGTGCCCTATGGCCGCATGGGCACGGCCCATGACCTTACCGGCATGGCGGTCTTTCTCGCCAGCAGCGACGCCGAATACATCGTCGCCCAGACCTACAATGTCGATGGCGGCCAGTGGATGAGTTGAGGGCGGGGACGGCCTCTTCTCCTCGTTCCTCCACGCGGAGAAGAGGCCGACATCAAGGTGAGGGGCAGCATCGACCTCGGAAGATTGCACCGCGCCTCACCTTACCTCTCCCCCGTTAAAGACGGGGAGAGGGGAGTAACGAAGGCCGCAGCCCGGCCAAAGGGTAAAACAGATGACCGTGAAACTCTCGTCTTCAAATCTCTCCAAGCTGCCCGCCAAGGTCGCCGGTCCGAAATATGACCGCGCGGCGCTCAAGGCCGGCATCGTGCATTTCGGCGTCGGCAATTTCCATCGCTCGCACCAGGCCGTCTATCTCGACGACCTGTTCAATTCGGGCATCGGCCACGACTGGGCGCTGGTCGGCGCAGGCGTGTTCGAGGGCGAGAAGATCGGCCGGGCCAAACTGCAAGACCAGGACTGGCTGACCACCGTGGTCGAGCAGGATAGCGGCCATATGAGCGCCCGCGTCACCGGCGCGATGATCGACTTCCTGACGCCGGGCGACGCGGCCGGCATCATCGAACGGCTTGCCGACCCGGCGATCCGGATCGTTTCGCTGACCATCACCGAGGGCGGCTATTTCATCGACCCGGCCTCCGGCGTGTTCAACCCGACCCATCCCGACATCGTCGCCGATGCCCAGCCAGGCGCCACGCCGAAGACCGTGTTCGGCATCATCCTTGCCGGACTGGTACGCCGCCGCGATGACGGCATCGTGCCGTTCACCGTGATGTCCTGCGACAACATCCCCCACAATGGCCATGTCACCTCGGACGGTGTCATCGGCCTGGCGCGGCTGATCGATGAGGATCTGGCCAACTGGATCAGCGACCATGTTGCCTTTCCGAACGGCATGGTCGATCGCATCACCCCGGCCACAACCGACCGCGAGCGCGGCATCCTGGCCAGGGACTTTGGCGTCGAGGACAACTGGCCGGTGTTCTGCGAGCCGTTCCGGCAATGGGTGCTGGAAGACCATTTCACCGATGGCCGTCCGCCATTGGAAAAGGTCGGCGTGCAGTTCGTCAAGGACGTTGCACCCTATGAGTTGATGAAGATCCGCATCCTCAATGGCGGCCATGCCACCATTGCCTATCCGGCCGGGTTGATGGACATCCATTTCGTCCATGAGGCGATGCAAGAGCCTCTGGTCGCCGGCTTCCTGGCCAAACTCGAACGGGAAGAGATCATTCCGACCGTGCCGCCGGTGCCGGACACGGTTCTGGAAAAGTACTACCAGCTCATCGAGAGCCGCTTCTCCAATCCCAAGATCGGCGACACGGTGCGCCGTCTCTGCCTCGACGGCTCCAACCGCCAGCCGAAATTCATCATCCCGACCATCGCCGACCGCCTGAAGGCGGGAAAAAGCGTCGCCGGCCTGGCGCTGGAATCAGCGCTGTGGTGCCGCTACTGCTTCGGCACGACGGACAGTGGCGCCGTCATCGAGCCCAACGATCCGAGCTGGGACCGGCTGCAGGCGACGGCAAAGGCGGCCAAGGACGCGCCTGCCGCCTGGCTTGCCATGGAGGACATCTATGGCGATGTCGGCCGCGCTGCGCCGTTCCTCGAGGCGTTTGCTCATGCCCTCGACCTGTTGTGGGCGGATGGCGCGCGGGCCACGCTGACGCGCTACCTCGCCGGCAAGCTCTGAGATCACCCGAAACCATGGCGCCTGAACTGGTCATCTTCGACTGCGACGGCGTGCTGGTCGACAGCGAAGCGCTCTCCGTCGCGGCGCTGATTGGCATGATCAACCTTGCCGGTGGCAGTGTCAGTGAGGACACCGCCTACGAGCATTTCCTCGGCAAGAGCATGAAAAGCGTCCGCGAGATCCTCGGCCGCGACTTCGGCCTCGACATCACCGACAGGCACCTGACCGCGATGCGCGTCGAATTGATGCGCAGGTTCCGCGACGAGCTGAAGCCGATCCCCGGCGTCACCGAGATGCTGCCCAAGCTCGGGCTGCCGTTCTGCGTCGCGTCCTCGGGCACGCTCGACCGCATCCGCTATGCGCTCGACGTCACCGGATTGCTTGGGCTGATGGAGCCGCATCTGTTCAGCGCCGGCATGGTGGCCAAGGGAAAGCCCGCGCCGGACTTGTTCCTGCATGCCGCCGCCAGCATGCGAGCCCATCCGCGCCAATGCGTCGTCGTCGAGGACAGCCCGGCCGGCATCGCCGCGGCGCGGGCGGCGGGCATGCGCGTCCTTGCCTTCACCGGCGGCTCGCATGCCGGCAACCCGGCATTGAAAGCGCGGCTTGCGTCGAGTGAACCGGACTTTATATTCGCTGACATGCTGCAATTGCCCGATCTGATTGCAGGCCTGGGAGCGAGAGTTAAAGCATCTTGACGAAACAATTTGTCTGCGCGGTCGATGTCGGCACCGGGAGCGCCCGCGCGGGCATCCTCGACACCACTGGCAGCCTGCTCGGCCGCGCCGAGCGGCCCATCGCCATGAACCAGCCAAAGGCCGATCACGCCGAACATGATTCGCGCGATATCTGGTCAGCAGTCTGCACCGCGGTGCGCGCCGCGCGCGAAAAAGCCGGTGTCGCCGCCGAAGATGTTGTCGGCATCTCCTTCGACGCCACCTGCTCGCTGGTGGTGCGTGACCGGCAAGGTGGTCAGCTCAGCGTCTCGGTCAGCGGCGACAAGCGCTGGGACACCATCGTCTGGCTCGATCATCGGGCCATTGCCGAGGCCGACGAATGCACGGCAAGCGGCCATGCCGTGCTCGACTATATCGGTGGCGTCATGTCGCCGGAAATGGCGACGCCGAAGCTGATGTGGCTGAAGCGCAACCTGCCGCAGACCTGGAATGAAGCCGGCTATCTATTTGACCTGACCGATTTCCTGACCTGGCAAGCGACAGGTTCGCTGGCCCGCTCGCAATGCACGCTGACCGCCAAATGGACCTATCTGGCGCACGAGGAGATCGGCTGGCGGCGCGATTTCTTCAAGATCGTTGGCCTCGAGGATCTTTTTGAGCACGGCAATTTGCCGGAGAGAGCCAGCCCGGTGGGCGCCGATATCGGCCAATTGACCGAGCAAGCGGCGGCGGAGCTTGGCCTGACGGAAAAATGCCGGGTCGGCGCTGGCGTCATCGATGCCTATGCCGGCGCGCTTGGCGTGCTCGGCGGCTTTGCCGGCGACGAACAGAATATCGGCCGGCATCTGGCGCTGATCGCCGGAACATCCTCCTGCGTCATGGCGATGTCGCCCGACCCGCAGCCTTTCGCCGGCGTCTGGGGCCCCTACTATGGCGCGGCACTGCCGAAGCTGTGGCTGTCGGAAGGCGGCCAGTCGGCGACAGGCGCCCTGCTCGACCACATCATCCGCTGGCACGGCGCCGGCGGCGAGCCGGATGCCGCCATGCATGCAAAAATCGCCAGGCGTGTCACCGAACTGCGCACCGTCGAGGGAGAAAACCTGGCTGCAAGGCTGCATGTGCTGCCGGATTTCCACGGCAACCGCTCGCCGCTTGCCGATCCGCACGCCGTCGGCGTCGTCAGCGGGCTGACGCTGGATTCTTCCTTCGACAGCCTGTGCAAGCTCTACTGGCGCACCGCCGTCGGCATCGCGCTCGGCGTGCGCCATGTGCTGGAGGCGCTGAACGAGAACGGCTACCTGATCGACACACTGCACGTCACTGGCGGCCACACCAAGAACCCGCTTTTGATGGAGCTCTATGCCGACGCCACCGGTTGCACGGTGATCGAGCCGCTGGCGGACGAGGCGGTGCTGCTCGGCACCGGCATGGTGGCGGCCACCGCGGCCGGGCTTTTCCCCGACCTCAACGCCGCCTGCCTTGCCATGCAACAGGGCGGCAAGCGGCGCGCGTCCAATCCCACGGCAACCGGGCGCTTCGACCGCGATTACCGGATTTTCCTCGAAATGCACCGGCAGCGGCAGGTGCTGGACGCGATCCGGTAGAGCGCCGAAGCCAATCTTCTGGCTCAATCTGTTCTCGCCCCTTCCTCTCTTGCCTTCATGTCGCGTTTCGTACAAAAGCTGACGCAAACGCCGCGAAACCGAAGGTTTTGCCGTTTGAAATGCGGCTTCCGGCTCGATCCCGACGTGCCGCAATTGGAAAGAGCGGAAAAATGTCTGCGATCGAAGCCGGCGCTCGCGCGCCGGAAAATCTTTGGCGTCAGGAAATCAAGGCGACGCTGGCGCTCGCCTGGCCAATGGTGCTGACCAATCTCGGCCAGACCGCGATGACGGCAACCGACGTCATGATGATGGGTCGTCTTGGACCGGATACACTGGCCAGCGGCGCGCTCGGCGCCAACCTCTATTTCATGCCGCTGATCTTCGGCCTCGGCCTGATGCTGGCGACCTCGCCGATGATGGCCACCGAGCTCGGACGCCGCCGTCATTCGGTGCGCGACCTGCGCCGCACGGTGCGCCAGGGCCTGTGGCTGGCGATCCTTATCTGCATCCCGATCTGGATCGTGCTTTGGCATGGCGAGGCCATCCTGCTGGCCATGGGCCAGGAACCGGCGCTGGCGCGTCAGGCCGGCATCTATCTGCGCTACCTCGAATGGGCGGTGCTGCCGTTCTACGGCTATATCGTGTTGCGCTCGTTCATCTCGGCACTGGAGCGGCCGGGCTGGGCGCTGGTCATCGTCTTCGTCGCCGTTGCCTGCAACGTCTTCTTCAACTGGGTGTTCATGTTCGGCAATCTCGGTGTCGAACCGATGGGCATCGCGGGCTCGGGCCTAGCCACCACGCTGTCCAGCACGCTGATGTTCATCGGCATGGCTGTCGTGGTGATGCTGGAGAAGAAATTCCGCCGCTACCAACTGTTCGGGCGTTTCTGGCGCGCCGACTGGCCGCGCTTCAAGGGCCTGTTGCGGCTCGGCCTGCCGATCGCCGGCATCCTCGCCTTCGAGGTGACGATCTTCAATGCGGCGGCGCTGCTGATGGGGCTGATCGACGCGGATTCGCTGGCCGCACACGCGATCGCCATCCAGATCGCCTCGATCAGCTTCATGGTGCCGCTCGGCCTCAACCAGGCCGTGACGGTGCGCGTCGGCCTTGCCCATGGCGCCGGCAATCCGGAAGGCGTCTCCCGCGCCGGATGGACCGCCTTCGTCATCGGCGTCTCGTTCATGGCGCTGATGGGGCTGGTGATGATCCTGTGGCCGCATCCGCTGATCAGCGCCTTCATCGATCTCGCCAACCCGGCCAATGCCAGGGTGATCGCACTTGCCGTGTCGTTCCTGGCCTTCGCAGCGCTGTTCCAGGTCTTCGACGGCGCGCAGGCGGTTGCCGCCGGCATGCTGCGCGGACTGCACGACACCAAGGTGCCGATGATCTACGCCGCGATCGGCTATTGGGGTGTCGGCCTGCCGCTCGGCGTGCTGCTCGCCTTTCATTTCGGCCTGCATGGCGTCGGCATCTGGATCGGCCTGTCGTCAGGGCTGGCCGTGGTGGCGGCGCTGCTTCTGGTGCGCTGGCTGCGGCGGGATCGGATCGCACCGCCGCTCGCCTTTGGGCACTGAAAGCTAACGGCCGCCGGTTTGGCGGCCGTCATGTCCTAACATTGCGGCTCATCAAACGGAGCCTTTATGTCGGCCCATGATCGGTGGCGACTTTGCGGTGTGCCGGCCTTTTTCGCCAGTATCCGCCAGAAGCGGTCTTTGCAGAGCAGATGTTCTGATGTCGCCTTTGGGCCGTCCCCGGACTGGCGGCTTTTGGCTGACCTTGGGCCAACAACTGCCGTTCTGCAGCCGACCCGTTGTCGGACGTTCTCCACGCCGCGGTCAGCACCCGAGACTCGCTATTTGTCCTGTTAGGCCGATCGGCAGAGCCGGGGCCGAAATCGAACCGAGCGTTCTCGTATGGTACCGGGATGACTGCGGGAAGATCTTGTCGCCTGCTCGATAGAGTAAGGAAAGTTTACTAACATGCCGTAACGTTGAACGGCGACGAGGATTGAGAGCCGCGAGAGAGTAATTTCCAGGCAGGTATGCGCTATGCCTTCAAGTGGACGCCCCAGCCAAGCATTTGGTCGCTCCGACGATTTCGAGCGAAAGGCCAACCGAGCGAGCACTGCATGACGAATTCCACGCTTCTTCAGATCGACAAGAATGATGCCCGTCTCGGCATGTTTATCCATGGGTTCGGCAAGCAATGGCTACGCAGCCCATTTGCAGCCAGCCAGTTCAAACTATCCAGCCCGGCCGAGCTGGAGACGCTTCGCGAAAGTTCCGTAACGACGCTTGTCATCGATCTTTCAAAGGGGATCGGGCCGACCAGTTCGACGGCCGAGATACCAAAACCCAATGAGAGCTCAACGCCCGCCAACGCTGGGGCGGCGTTGACGAAGGCGACCGGGATGGTCCGCTCGATCTTCAGCAACGCAGCCTCATCAATATGCATTGACCGGCAGCAAGTGGAAGCGGTTGTCGATGTCGTCGACCAGCTCCTGTACACTCGCCCGGCAAGCGTCTTGAACCTCACCAAGCTCAAGACAAAGGACGAGATCAGCTTTCAACATTCAGTAGCAGTCTGTGCCCTTGTCGGCTTATTCGCGCGACATCTCAAGCTTGACAGTAATCTGGTCCGGATACTGTCCGTTGGCAGTCTTCTGCACGACATCGGGAAGATTCGCATCCCGACTGCCATTCTGACCAAGACCGACAAGCTCACGGCTGATGAGATGGCGGTCATGCAGACCCACCCGCGCGAGGGATATGCAATGCTGGCAAGGACGAAGGGTGTACCGGAAATCGTGGGAAAAATCTGCCTTCATCATCACGAAAAGCTGGACGGGTCCGGCTACCCGGATGGCTTAAAAGACGGACAGGTCGGTGCCGCGGCACGGATTGTCGCGATTTGCGATGTTTTCGATGCCTTGACGTCTATTCGGCCATACAAGAAGGGCTTCACTCCGGAGGCTGCCGCGGAGATGATGGGGACGTGGAGCGGTCATTTCGATCGAGCGCTTTTAAAACAGTTCTTTGATTGCATGGGCCTGAGGTGGCCGAGCGGACCAGATCAAACCCTGCAAACCACCGATAAGATGTGGGACATTGCTCAGGCGGACTTGAACAACTTCTAATTCACCTATCGCGCACATGGTTTGAGCCCGCCGCCAAGGTGTCACATCTCAATACTGAACGCTACACGTTTAGATCGCCTAGCCAATCGCCGTCACCCATTCGTCGACTAGGCGGGCGTACTGCCTCGTGCTCATGTGATGCGCGTGATCGATCCGGCTCGGGAAGGCATAGTCCTCGATCGTGCCTCTGCGCCTCTCAAGCCAAACCAGAAGGCTGGCCCTGACGTCGCTGGTGATCTCAAACTGGACCGGGCGCCCCGTCTTTTGCTGAACGACGAGCGCACGAGTCCTGATCTCCGGTCCGGCAACGAGGTCGCGAATTCTGATCTTGACCAGGACGCAGCCGCGAAGCTTGCTGTCGATTGCAAGATCGAACAATGCACGGTCTCGAACGCGTCTCTCGCGGTCGAGAAAGAAGCGAACGGCCCAGATCTGCTTGTGCGTGAGTGGCCGCTTCGGTCCAGCCTTCTTGGCAGCGTTCCAAGCTGCGCGCTCGCGACTAGCATCATCGTATTGAGAGCGACCCATGTAAGTTCTCTTCGGCCTTGATTAGCCGGATGAGAAACGGGATCGCCGGCGTTGCAGCTTGGGGGCCGGAAACGGAAGGTCGGCTTTTCGCAGTCCAACTTTGAAAGCAGACGTTCCTAGATTCGTCCTTGGCCCCCAGCCGTGAATGGTTGATCTCAATGGCTGTCAAAAGATAGGGCGCGGCATTGACGGCGTCAGCGAACCAGCTCGAAACCGGCCGCGGCTCGGGCCGGGTCAGTCCGAGACAATTTCGTAGTGAAGAACCTGGGCGTCGCCGAGTGACGACTTCAGTCCAGGCGAGATGACGCCGGAGCCGAAGAGGAGAATATCTTCGCGACGTACGAATACTTCAGGGCCGGGTCCCATCGACACAAATGTGCCCGAAGAGCTTCGTTCGACAAGCCGGGCCCTGCCATTCGAAATGGTGAAGGTCGCGTGGCGCCTCGACACCCAGGGCCGCTCGACGACAATATTGCATTCCGCGGATCGGCCGATTGTCACGGATTCGTTGTTTCGACACGATCGCAACTGATCTCTATAGCGGATGACCAGATGAATTTGCCGCGGCGGGACTGAGCGTCTATCGGTAGTGACGCCACGAGTGGCGACCTGAGTATTGAGGACCCCATCGCTGCTCCACAAGGTATAGACATCGAAGAGTTCCTGCTTTCCCTTGAAGTCCATTTTGTCGAGGAGCCGCAGGCCCTTGCGGCTCCCCGCGGAAAGGGCTTCGAAGAAGCTCTGGCTGATCAGCACCTCCCCGGGGTTGGCCGTGGTGGACAACCTTGCGGTGACATTGACAACGTCACCGAATACCGCGCCGCGCGCGCGAATGACCGGCCCGAAATGCAATCCGATACGAGCGAGCAACGGCCCTTTCGTCAGTTGGTGGCTGATTTGACAAACGGCCGCCAGCGCCATCTCCGGGCTCTCGAAGAGGCTGAGTACGTCATCGCCCTTCGAGTAGATGAAATCACCACCGTATTGGGAGACGATCGCCCGCATTGCGTCCAGGCAGTCCGAAAGCTGCAGCAAAGCGGCGTCGTCGCCGATGCGCTCATAGAGGGGCGTGCTGCCCACGACATCAGCTAAGAGGACTGCGGCAAGAAGCGTTTCCTGATCCATCGATCTTGTGTCCGACCCGAAAAGCCCAGCGTGTATAACACACGAGGTTGCCTGCAACATATCTACTTGAGCGCTTGGAGATCGGGGCGATGCTTCGGGCGATCGTCACGGACGGACGGATGTATGCTTCACTCATCTCTCCAAATCATGTCACCGGCAAAGGCTTTTGAGATAGAAAGCAGCGGCTGGTTCACAGGAGGCGGCGAGGCCGATCTTGACGTCGGCGCAAAGCGGTCATGTGCGCTTTCACCTGGAAGAGTCCGCTTTTGGGTCAAAAGCTGACGCACCCAACGTCATCAAATGATCCAAAGGAGGCATTCGAGCGCGCTCTGGTTCTTGGTCCCGTCGATGTTGGTCAACACAACATGCTCTCCATTCAATGGGCGGCGCGCTTCTCAAGCGAACGCGCATATTGCGTCAGCGGGAAGCACATGGCGAAGAAGATCAGTGCCACCAGGCCGTAGACCTTGAACGGTTCGAAGGTGGCGTTGTTGATGGCGTTGGAGGTCCGCACCAGTTCCTCGAAGCCGATGATCGAGGTCAGCGCGGTCGACTTGATGAGCTGCACCAGGAAGCCGACGGTTGGCGCGCGGGTGATCGAAAACGCCTGCGGCAGGATGATCAGCCTGAGCTCCTGCAGATAGTGCAGGCCGAGGCTGGCGCCGGCGTCCCATTGGCCTGATGGCAGCGCGTCGACGCCGGAGCGCCAGATTTCGGCGAGATAGGCGCTGGCGAAGAAGGTGAGGCCAAGCACCGCCGCCGTCCACGGTTCGATGCGCAGGCCCAGCATCGGCAGGCCGAAGAACATCAGGAACAACTGCATGAGCAGCGGCGTGCCCTGGAACAGCGCGATGTAGCTGGAGGCGAGGCGCCGGCTCCATGTGTTCTTGGCGATCCTGAAGAACAAGACGATCATGCCGACGATACCGCCGCCGATGAAGGCGGCCAGAGACAACAGCACGGTCCAGCGGGCCGCGAGCAGCAGGTTGCGAACGATGTCCCAGAAGGTGAATTCGATCATGACACGCCAGCCCCCAGGACACGGCGTCCGCCCGTGACCAGCAGCCGGCGCAAGGCCATCGACAGGCCGAGATAGACCAGCGTCACGACAAGATAGGTCTCGAAGGAGCGGAAGGTGCGCGCCTGCAGCATGTCCGCCTCGTAGGTCAGCTCCCGCACCGCGATCTGCGACACCACGGCGGATTCCAGCATCATGATGACGATCTGGCTGGTGAGCGCGGGAAAGATCACCTTGAGCGCCTGCGGTAGCACGATCTTGATGAAGACCTGGCGCGGCCGCAACCCAAGCGACAGGGCTGCTTCCGTCTGCCCGACAGGGACGGCGTCAAGCCCGGCGCCAACGATCTCGATGGTGTAGGCCGCCATGTTGAGCGTCATCGCCAGCATGGCGGCCAGAACCGGGTCGAGTCTTATGCCGAGGCTGGGCAGCCCGAAGAAGATGAAGAACAGCTGCACCAGGAACGGCGTGTTGCGGACAATCTCGACATAGATGGCGATCGCTCGCTCCAGCAGTACGGGGCCGTTTCGGCGTCCGGCGGCACCCAGGATGCTGAGGAACGTTCCCGCCAGCGTGGTCACGGCGATCAACAGTATCGTCGTGGCCGCCCCTCGCGCGATATCGCCTGCAGCACCTGGAAGCCAGGCAAAGGCCACGGAAACTCAATCCTTGAGGTTGTCGGGATTGAGCGGCGTCTTCAGCCAGGCTTTCGAGCTTTCGTCCAGCTTGCCGTCCGCCAGCATCTTGGCAATGGCGTCGTTGACCGCCTTCTTCAGGCTGTCCTCATTCTTGTTGAGACCGATATGCGAGGGCGAGGTCAGAAGCTGGAATTTCTGCTCCGGCTTGAGCTGATCCTGCTTTGCCAGAACCTGCGCGCCGACATCGTTGCCGACCACCATCAGCTGGGTCTGGCCGGAGATGAAGGCCTGGATCACCGAATTGTAGTTGTCGAAGCGCTTGATGTCGGCCGAGGCCGGTGCCGCCTCGGTGAGCGAGGTGTCTTCGAGCGTGCCGCGGTTGACGGCGATCGACTTGCCGGCAAGGTCTTCCTTGCCTTTGACCGTCAGGGCAGCCGGACCGATCACCGCGATGTAGTAGGGCGCGTAAGCGGCGGCGAAGTCGATGACCTGTTCACGCTCCTTCGAATAGCCGACGCTCATCAGGATGTCGACGCGGTGGTCGTTCAGATAAGGGATGCGGTTCTGGCCGGTGACGGCGACGGGATTGAGTTTCACCTTGAGCGTGTCGGCAATGTATTGCGCGACGTCCATGTCGTAGCCCTTGAGGCTCATGTCGGCGCTGGCCGAGGAGAAGGGCGGAAAATCGGCGAAGACGCCGACATTGATGGTGCCGGCCTTGGTGATGTCGGCCAGTGCGTCGGCGTTGGCGGCCTGCGTGGCGAAGCCGAGGCCAGCGGCGCCCAGCACCAGGACCGCGGCGATGGTTGATTTGAGTGTCGTGCGGATTGTCATTGTTATTCCCCTGTCTGGAAGCTTTGTCTGTTTGAGGCGGTCGCCGGCTCCAGCGCGGCGGCCGCCCTTTGCTTTGTCAGGCTGAGGCTGCCTTGCCGGTGACAGCCGGGCTGAACACCATCAGGCTCAGGATCTCGAACAGCACTTGTGCGGCGGCATGCGCCGTGTTTGTGGTGGCGTCGTATTGCGGCGCCACCTCGACGACGTCGCCGCCGACGATGTTGAGGCCCTTCAGGCCGCGCAGCAGCTCCAGCACTTCCCGCGTCGTCAGCCCACCGACTTCCGGCGTGCCGGTGCCGGGCGCGAAGGCCGGGTCGACACTGTCGATGTCGAAGGAGATATAGGTCGGCCCGTCGCCGACGATCTTGCGCGCCTTCTCGATGATGGCGGGAATGCCGAGGCCGGTGACCTCCTCGGCGTGGACCACGGTCATGCCGGACTCGTAGGTGAACTCCCACAGATATTCGGCCGAACCGCGAATGCCGATCTGGATGGTGCGCGTCGGGTCGAGCACGCCGTCCAGCACCGCGTTGCGGAATGGCCCGCCGTGGTGGAACTTGGTCATGTCGAACAGGCCGCTGGTGTCGCAATGGGCGTCGATGTGGATCAGGCCGACCGGGGCCTTCTTGCCGACGGCCTTCAGGATCGGATGGGTGATCGAATGGTCGCCGCCAACCGAAAGCGGGATGACGCCGGCATCGACGATCTGGTTGGTGCGGCGCTCGATGTCCTCATGGCTGATCTCCAGCCGGTAGCGGCTGCGGAACGGCGTGTCGCCAATATCGGCGACCCTGAGCTCGTGGGTCGGGGCGCATTCCAGCACGTGATTGTAGGGGCCGATGCGCTCGATGGCGCGCAACGCCCTTGGCCCGAAGCGCGAGCCTGGCCGGTTGGTGACGCCGAGATCCATCGGCACACCGATCATCGCCACCTGCAGATCGCCGAAATCCGGGTTCTCGGCCGCGATTTCGCGATAGGGCGCGGCGAGGAAGGTCGGAATGCCGGAATAGGGCGCCAGCCTTGTCCCGGACTTGGAAAAGATCTTGTCGGCGACCTTGCGGAATTTCGGGTCGAACATTTCGCCGCCATGGCTCTCGCCATATTTGCGACGCAACGCGTCGAGCTTGCCTCGATCGTAACCCATGCCGGTTCTCCCTGCTTGACTGGAGCGATCTGGTCTTCGGCGACGCGTGGCTCGACCCGTTTCGGATCTCGCCGTGGTTGCGCCGGCCGCCTGTTGACCTGACGTCTTGATGCTGTTCCCGGGGCAAAGTGTCGGGCAGCCCCATTGAAAAATCAATTGATATTGTTAGGGTGTTTTCTGTGAGAAAAACTCACAAACTATCGAGAGCAAGATGGCCAAGCGCCTGCCGCCCCTCAATCCGTTGCGCGCCTTCGAGGCAACGGCCCGCCATGGCTCGCTGACCAAGGCGGCGAGCGAGCTGAACGTCACCCACGGCGCCATCAGCCACCAGATCAAGGCACTGGAGCAGTCGCTCGGCGTCAAGCTGTTCGAGCGTGTCGGCCAGCGGGTCAAGCTGACCCCGCATGGCGCCGAACTCTTGCCGGCCGTATCGACCGCCTTCGACGGGATCGCGGCCGCCACCCAGCGGCTGACAAGGCCGGCGAGCAGCGGCGCGCTGTCGGTATCCTGCGTGCCGGCGCTGCTGTTGCTGTGGATGACGCCGCGGCTGGGCAGCTTTACCGCGCAATATCCCGACATCCAGCTGACGCTTATTCCTTCCAACGAGGCCAAGGACATCCGGGCGCCGGATATCGATGTCTGCGTGCACTATGGCGACGGCAGCTGGGCCGATTGCTGGATGCGCAAATGGTCGGGCCTCGAACTGTTTCCCGTGGTCAGCCCGACATTGATCAACAACCGCCCGATCCGCAGCGTGCGCGATCTCGCCGACCATGTCTTCCTGCATGGCGACGATGGCCGCGAGTGGCACACCTGGTTGGCAGCCGCCGATGCCCTGGATCTGGAACGCGGCCGCCGCCATCACCTGGGCGACGCCCGTATGGCGACTGAGGCCGCGGTCCACGGCCATGGCGTGGCGCTTGGCGATTCGGTGACGGCAAGCGCGCTGCTGGCCAGAGGCATGCTGGTCGCGCCGTTCAGCCTGTCGGTGCCGGCGGTCGACGATTTCTACGTCGTCTGCCGCAACGAGATGAGATCGACGCCGATCGTGCAGGTGTTCATCGACTGGCTGTTTGCCGAGAAGGCGCAGGATGACGGCCGCGCCGACGCGCCGGTGGCGGGCCGCATCGTCAGCCGCCGGAAGCGTCCGGCGCTCA
The DNA here is from genome assembly GCF_059683685.1 of Mesorhizobium sp. RCAM 05099. Lineage (NCBI taxonomy): Bacteria > Pseudomonadati > Pseudomonadota > Alphaproteobacteria > Hyphomicrobiales > Phyllobacteriaceae > Mesorhizobium > Mesorhizobium sp. RCAM 05099. The sequence goes on along the minus strand of NZ_CM185035.1, from coordinate 265,148 downwards.
GGGTCATCGGCAAGGCAACATCCTGATCCAACGACCGGTACGAGGCCACGACCGTCACCCGCCGGATACAAACTCATCGGATTGTTGCGAAATGCCCGCGAAGGCGCCCTGACATGGACATCAGGGCGCCCAACTTGGCGATTTAACTGGACATGGGCTGCCTTGGCTTGCGAATGTGAGCCGGGGCTAAAATAGTGGCGGGCGAGCGACATGACTGTGCGCTTGGGGTGGCCGTGCGTTTTTGCCAGTGCTTTTCTGCTTGGCTGCACCTTGGTGCATGCGGAGACCCGAGCGCTTGTCGTCGGGGTATCGGGCTATCCGAATCTTCCGGAAGCCATTCACCTTGTCGGACCGAAGAACGATGCCCGCGAAGTGGCCAACACGCTGGTTCGTCTGGGCGTGCCGGCGAGGGATGTCACCGTCCTGGCCGATGGGGTCAAGGACTTGGCCGACGGCGTGTCGGCGCCGGGTCCCGGCACAAGGCCGGCGGTTCTAGCCGGCCTCGATCATCTCGCGGACACGGCCGGCAATGGCGATCTCGTCATCTTCTATTTCTCCGGCCACGGCTCGCAGCAGCCGGACCTGAATGGCGACGAGGAAGGCGGCCTCGACCAGATTTTCCTTCCCTATGACATCGGCCGCTGGAACGGCGAAGGCGTCGACCGTGCGATTGTCGATGACGAACTCGGCGAGCGCGTCCAGCGCATCCTCGACAAGGGCGCCGACTTCTTCGGCATCATCGATGCCTGCCACTCCGCCACCGGTTTTCGCGATATTGCCGGCGATGACGCTCGCGCCCGCGCCGTCGATCCGGCCGATCTCGGGGTGCCGGAGGGCGCTGGTTCGGCAGTCCGGTCGCTTGTTTTCGAACGCAAGGCGCTGCCGAAAGGCCGTGGCCGAGCCGCCTTCTTCTATGCCGCCCAGACGACCGAGGTGGCCCTGGAGAAAACGCCGAAAGGCGCCGCCGACGGCGAAAGCTATGGCGTCTTCACCTACACGATGTTGAGCCGGCTCAACCAGACGCCGGACCTGACATACCGGACGCTGCATCAGGCCGTGGTCGCCGACATCAAGCGCAACACGCTGATGGCGACGCAGACACCGGACCTGGAGGGCGACCTGCTCGATGAACCGGTGCTCAGACTGGGCAAGGCCGCCGCGATCCGGCAGTGGCCAATCTATGCTGGAAACCTTCAAGCCGGCCAGCTCGCCGGCCTGAACGACGGCACCATCGTCGCGCTTTACACCGATGCCGCCGCCCCCGACGCGGACGCCGTGGCCTATGGCGTCGTGGAGAGCGCGGGCGCGACCAAAAGCTTCGTCACGCAGGTCGCCTGGCCGTGTACCATGCCGAGCTCCGAGAGCGGCTCCTGCCCGGCCGCGCCCGATGCCGGTTCCTTCAAGAAAGGCCGCTTCGCCCGTGTCGTCGAGCCCGGCGTCGATCTCTCGGTCACGCTGTCGGAGCCCGTCCGGATGGACCCGGCCGACGGCAAGGACTACGAACCAGTGATTACGGCCCTTCGCGCGGCGATAGGCTCCGAGGCGCTGTCTCGGCGCGTGTCGATGCGCTCCAGCGGTTACGACATTGCCGTCGCCCTGGTCGACGGCAAACTGGCCTTTTCAGGCAGCGGCGGGCAGGTCGACCAAAGCGGGCCGGGCCGCGCCTGACCTTGCCTGGCAATCCAGCCGCCGCCGCTTCGACCGTGGCGGCGGCAATCAACCGGATAGCCCGCGCCCTGGCCCTGCAACGCCTGGCCGGCAGCGCTGCCGGGCAAGCCATCGGGCTGGAATCGGAGGTCCTGATTTCAACCGCAAAGCCGCAAGCTGTTGGCGGAGCCGCCTGTTCCGACGATCGCGCCAACTATGGGCCGCCGGTCGAGGCGGGGCCGGCGCCACGCCTGGGCGATTGCGACATCATATCGGTGAGAATGCGCAATACGGGAGCCAAACCGGCTGATGTGACCGTGCTGCTGATCGGCCAGGATTTCTCGATCACCACGCTGTGGCCGGCGCAGGCAACCATCAACCGGATAGCCTCCGGCGACGAGAAGAGCGCCGACATCGCCCAGATCGATCCCGGCTCGCCGACAGCCAGCGACGAGCGCCTGGTCTTCATCGCGGTGCCGGGCCTCGGCAAGGCGCATACCGTCTTCGACAATCTCGAGCAGGAAGGCCTGCGCGATGCCGCGGCGAGCGACGATGCACCGGAGATAGCCGAACTGCACAATCTGGTTTCGACGAGCCTGAACGACATGACGCGGGACTCGACCAGCAAATCGCCGCGCATCGAGGAGGAAATGTCGATCGATATCAGGCCCTTCACGACCGTGACGGGCAAATAGAGGCTGCCTGGGCAGCAGAACGAATTGGCGCCGTCAGAGCCGGCGCCTGCAAGGTCCGCAACTGGTTTCGCTGCGAAGGGAGGCGGCATCGGATTGGGGAAGCGCCGGAAAAACCGATGGGTAGCCGGCGGTGGTGAAACTGACACAACAGAGGACTGACCAATGATGAAGAAACTGCTTCTTGCCGGCCTTCTGGCCGCAACCAGCCTGACCGCCGGCGCCTCGCTTGCGGAAGACAAGAAACCGGACATTTCCGCAGCCCAGCAGGCCGAAGGCCGCCAGATTCTGGAGACGGCACGGGCTCTCGAAAGCTATGGCGAAGCCAAGGGCGATCCGCTTGCTCTCGTCACCGCCGCCAAGATGGTGGCAAGCGTTCCCGGCCGCGTCCTGGCCGATGGCCAGCAGGGCGACAAGGGCGCGAACTTCGACATCGAAGCGGTGCTCAAGAAGGCCGAAGGGCTGGCCCAAGGCGACGAGTTGATCACCAAGGTGGCCGGCGACGTACGCACCCTGGCTCAGGCCAACTCCAAGGCCGTCTGCTACTGGCAGTACTATTGCTACTGGAACGGCTACTGCGAATACGCCTACTACTGCTATTGATCCCGCGATCACGAACTGAGCCCTGCGGCCTTGCCGCAGGGTTTTCTTTTTGTCGGGCCAGCCTCAAACCGGGCAGCGTTTTGGGCAATTCGATGCTATGAGGCCTGTCGCGGTGTGGACAGCAGGCAGCGAAGGCGGTGTTGAAATATGGCTAAGACCGATATTGCGCGGCGCGTCTACAATCACACCTGGAAGCTCGACCCGATCGTGCGCAGCCTGCTCGACACCGATTTCTACAAGCTTTTGATGCTGCAGATGATCTGGGGCATGTATCCCAAGGTCGACACCACCTTCACCCTGATCAACCGCACCACTTCGGTGCGGTTGGCGGACGAGATCGATGAAGGCGACCTGCGCGAACAGCTCGACCATGCGCGCACGCTGCGCTTCTCCAAGAAGGAAATGATCTGGCTCGGCGGCAACAATTTCTATGGCCGCAAGCAGATCTTCGAACCGGAATTCCTCGCCTGGCTGGAGAATTTCCGGCTGCCCGCATACGAACTCTGCAGGCGCGATGGCCAGTACGAACTCACCTTCAGCGGGCCGTGGATGTATACCACGCTGTGGGAGATTCCGGCGCTCGCCATCATCAACGAACTGCGCTCACGCGCCGCCATGCGGGCCTTCGGGCCTTTCGCGCTCGATGTGCTCTACGCCCGCGCCAAGGCCAAGATGTGGGCCAAGACCGAGCGGCTGAAGGCGCTGCCCGGCATCCGCATCTCCGACTTCGGCACCCGCCGGCGGCATTCCTTCCTGTGGCAGCGCTGGTGCGTCGAAGCGTTGAAGGAAGGCATCGGTGAGGCCTTCACCGGCACCTCCAACGTGCTTTTGGCGATGGACAACGACCTCGAAGCGCTCGGCACCAATGCGCATGAACTGCCGATGGTGTTTGCCGCGCTCGCCAATTCGGAGAAGGAGCTGAAACAGTCGCCCTACAAGGTGCTGCAGGACTGGCAACGCTATTATGGCGGCAATCTGCTGATCGTGCTGCCCGATGCCTTCGGCACCGCCTCCTTCCTGCGCGACGCGCCGGACTGGGTGGCTGACTGGACCGGCTTTCGCCCCGACAGCGCGCCGCCGATCGAAGGCGGCGAGAAGATCCTGTCCTGGTGGCGCGAGAAGGGCAAGGATCCCCGGCAGAAGCTGTTGATCTTCTCCGACGGGCTCGAGGTCGAAACCATCGAGGAGACCTACCGCCATTTCAAGGGCAAGGTGCGCATGTCCTTCGGCTGGGGCACCAACCTGACCAATGATTTCGAAGGCTGCGCGCCGACCGAGACCAACAGCCTGGACGCCATATCGCTGGTCTGCAAGGTCACCGAAGCCAATGGCCGGCCGGCGGTCAAGCTTTCCGACAACCCGGCCAAGGCGACCGGCGACGAGAAAGAGATCGAGCGCTATATCGGCATCTTCGGTGAGAAGGACCGCGTGGAGCATCTGGTCAAGGTTTGAGAATCCGACCGCTTATTTCGTCCTCCGGCTAAGATGGAAATCTCGGATAGCGTGAGTTCCCGCCCACCCCCCTCTTTCCTGCCGGACATCTCCCCCGCAAGGGGGGAGATTGGCAGATCGCTGGGTTGGCGCCTTTCCTGCAACGTCGACAATTTGCGAAAGCGGGGATGCCATCCGATCTCCCCCCTTGCGGGGGAGATGTCCGGCAGGACAGAGGGGGGTGTGAAGAATCGCGGTGGGCGAGGATATTTCGTCTGGCTGGCTCTCCTCACGTCGTTTCTACCCACCCCCGCCTTCGCCCATGCCTCCGACCGTGGCCATGTCCTTCTCTTGCCCACCGGCTATTATCTGGCCGGCGGCGCCTTCGCCGTGGCCGTCAGTTTCCTCGTTCTGGCGTTGCTGCCGGCGGACTGGCTTGAGCGCTTCTGGCGCCGCCGGCTGCCGCTTTTCAGGCTCGGTGACAGCGCCCGGGTCGCCGTCAGCCTGATATCCTTTGCCGGCTTTGCAATTTTGATCGCCGCCGGCGTCCTCGGCAGCCGCGACCCACTCTCCAACCCGCTGCCTCTGGTAGTCTGGACCCTGCTGTGGGCCGGCGCCACGCTGCTACAAGGTGTCTTCGGCGATCTCTGGTCATGGCTGAACCCATGGTATGGGCCGTGGCGCGTCGTGTCACGGCTGTTCGGCGCAGGCCATGAAGGAGCATGGCGCGTTCCCCGCTGGCTTGGCTGCTGGCCAGCCGTCATCCTGTTTTTCGCCTTTGCCTGGTTCGAACTCATCGATCCGGCTCCCGACGATCCGGCACGGCTGGCCGCCGCCGCCGGCCTCTACTGGCTGCTCACCTTCCTCGCCATGCTGGTGGTCGGCTACCGCGACTGGAGCCGCAACGGCGAATTCCTGACGGTTTTCTTCTCGATGGTGGCGCGCTTCGCCGTCGTCGAGCGCGACGAAACCGGCCGGCTCGGCCTGTGCTGGCCGGGCGCCAAACTGCTCGCCGCCGAGCCGCTGCCGATCAGCGGCATCGCGTTTCTGTTGTTGGCCCTGTCGTCGGTGTCCTTCGACGGCCTGTCGAAAACCTTTTTCTGGCTCGGCCTGTTCGGTATCAATCCGCTCGAGTTCCCCGGCCGCACCGCCATGATCGGCAGCGGCACTTTCGGTCTTGTCCTGACCTTCGTGCTGCTGGCGGCGGTGTTCATGCTTGCTGTCTTGCTCGGCCGGCGACTTGCGGGCAACGAACAGGCTCCGGGGAAGGCAGCCGGCCTACTGGTGTGGTCGATCGTGCCGATCGCTCTCGCATATCATGTCGCCCACTATCTGACGGCATTGCTCGTCGACGGCCAATACGCGCTTGCGGCGCTGTCCGACCCGCTCGCGCTGGGCTGGAACCTGTTCGGCACCGCCGATATGCAGATCGAGGCCGGCATCGTTGCCGGCGCGGATTCCGCGTGGTGGCTGTGGAATCTCCAGGCAGGCGCCATCGTCCTCGGCCATGTGCTCGCCGTCCTCGTCGCCCACGGTTTCGCCGGACGGTTGCACCCGATACCGGTGCGTGCCGCACTCAGCCAGTTTCCGCTCACCGTGCTGATGATCGCCTATACGGTCTTCGGCCTCTGGTTGCTTGCCACGCCGACCGCCGGATGAGAAAAGGGCCGCCCCGATGTCGTTGGGGAAAGCTCGCTTGCCACATCAAGGCTTTGGTGATTTAGTTTGTACACATGCAATTTTTTGCACCCTCTGAGCGAGGATGCCGAAGCCGCCTTATCGTTGGTCAAGATTGAAAAACAGGGGAACGAACATGGCTGACAAGAACGGATTTTTCGACCTCTCCAAGACTGCCCTTACCCGTCGCACGGCGCTGAAGGGGCTGGCCGCAGGCGCCGGCCTTGCTGTTGCCCCGGGTTTCGTCCGTTACGCGCAGGCGCAGAGCTCGGCGCCGATCAAGATCGGCTTCCAGTCGCACCGCACCGGTATCGGCGCCGCCTATGGCCGCTGGTACGAGAAGACCACCGCCGCCGCGGTCAAGGCGATCAACGCCGCCGGCGGTATCAATGGCCGTCAGGTCGAGGTGATCATCGAGGATGACGGCACCGATCCCGGCCGCGGCGCCGAGGTGGTCGGTAAGTTTGCCACCCAGCACAAGACCGACATTGTGTTCGGCACGCTGTTCTCGCATGTCGTCATCGGCTCGGCGCCCGCCGCAGGCGAGGCCAAGATCCCTTACTTCGTCGTCAGCGAAGGCCACCATGTCGCCTCGACCAAGCTCAACCGCTATGTCTTCCAGCCCGGCATCACCGATGTGAAGAGCCAGATCCAGTCGATGGCGCCGTGGATCGCGGCCAATGCCGGCAAGAAGGTGACGCAGATCTTCCCTGATTTCGCCTTCGGCTACGACCACCGCGACTACCTGCCGCCGGCGCTGAAGGCGCAAGGCGCCGATGTCATCGCCCAGATCGCCATCCCGCCGACGGAATCCTCCTTCACCAAATATTTCCCGCAGATCCCGGCCGAGACCGAGGTGATCTACCACGTCATGGTCGGCCCTGCGGTGCTCACCTTCGTCAAGGAACTCGGCGAGTTCTACGGCTCCAACCGGCCGCAACTGTTCGGCTTCATGGATTCGCTCGAGGCCACCGACATCAACAGCCCCGGCCTCGAATTCCTCGACGGCAGCCATTTCTGGGAAGGCTCGCCGCGCTATGCGCAGCCTGACGATTCCGCCGCGCAGAAGGCCTACCGCGCCGCCGTCGGTATCGACGACAATGGCGCCGCCGTCGGCGATCCCAAGGATATCTCCACCGCCTCGCACATGTTCGGCTGCTGGGAGACGCTCTACGTCGTCAAGAAGGCGATGGAAGACGCCGGCTACAAGGGGCCGGAAGATCGCGCGAAGCTGGTCGAGGCGACTGAAGCGCTGACCGAGTTCGCCGAGGGACCCGAGCATCCGCAGGGACCAAAGACCTTCAACGGCAAGATCCACCAGTGCTTCGGCATCCAGAACATCTCCAAGGTCGAAGGCGGCAAGCTGAAGGTCGTCCACAAGACCAAGATCGAGGACGGGCTTTACGAGCCGGAAGGGGATTACACGACGCAGGCGCTTTAGGCTCATTCCAGCCAGCGTGAACGCCAAGTCACCCCCCTCTGTCCTGCCGGACATCTCCCCCGCGAGGGGGGAGATCGGCAGTCTGTACGGCAGCGCCCATCTGCCCGCGTTGACGATTGGCCAAACCAGCGACGACATCCAATCTCCCCCCTTGCGGGGGAGATGCCCGGCAGGGCAGAGGGGGTGCCTCGCGCATCCGCCGGTGCATAGCCGATGCACTTCGGACCCCACCTCCTCCTCGCCGCCCTGGAAGGCCTCGTCACCTCGGCCGTGCTGGCGCTGACGGCGCTTGGCCTGTCACTGGTGTTCGGCGTGATGCGGGTCGTCAACGTCGCGCATGGCGAGTTCTTCATGCTTGGCGCGGTGCTGGCCTGGGCGATCACCACGGCGGTCGGCGGCCACCCGGCGCTCGGCTTCCTGGCGGCACTGGTGATTGCGCCGCTGATCGTCGGCGCCATTGCGCTGATCGCCGAACAGCTGGTGCTGCGCCGGCTCAACTACAATCCCGAAGCCACCATCGTTGCCACCATCGGCATGCTCTACATCATCCAGCAGCTGGCGCTGACCTTCTACGGTCCGGAGGCGCGTCCGGTGGAGCCGCCGTTCAGCTACCGCATCCTTTTGCCGTGGTTTGGCTATTCCGGATACAAACTGTCTGTTATCGCCACATCGGCGCTTATGCTGGTGGCGACATGGCTGGTGCTGACCCGGACCAAGATCGGCCTCATCATGCGCGCCACCCAGTATGACAGCGAGATGGCGCAGGCCTTCGGCATTCCGGTCGACCGCGTCTATGGTGGCGTCTTCGCGCTCGGCGCCATGCTGGCGGCTGTCGCCGCTGTGCTGATCGTGCCGATCAGCCAGGCGCATTACCTGATGGGGCAGGATCCGCTGCTCCTGTCCTTCATCGTCGTCATCATCGGCGGCCTCGGCTCGCTGCGCGGCACCGTCGTCGCCGCCGTGCTGATCGGCCTGTCCGACGGCATCATCTCGATGTTCTTCTCGCCGACGCTGGCCAAGATCATCGCCACGCTGCTCGTCGCCATGGTGCTGGTGTTCCGGCCGCAGGGCCTGTTCGGGACGGCATCGCGATGAGCGAAGCTTCGCCGGCAAGAGCCTATGCGCTGCATCTCGGCGTCATCGCGCTGCTCTTCGTGCTGAGCTTCCTGTTGCCGGACTATTATCACGGCCTGCTCGCCCGCATCATGGTGCTGGCGGTCTTCGCCATGGGCTACAACATGCTGTTCGGCTATGTCGGCCTGCTCAGCCTTGGCCATGCCATGTTCTTCGGCGCCGGGCTCTATGGCGCCGGCCTTGCCGTCATCCAGCTCGGCTGGAGCGTGTCGGCGGCAATGCTCAGCGGGATTGCCTGCGGCGCGGTTCTGGCCCTGGTCATCGCGCTGCTGGCGCTGCGCACCACGGGCGTCGCCTTCATGATCGTCACCATGATGTTCGCGCAGGTCTTTTACCTCCTCATCCTCTACTTCGCGGCGTGGACCGGTGGCGACCAGGGCATGGTCGTGCCGCAGCCGGCGCGTGTCCTCACTTTCGGCGCGACCGCGCTTGACCTCACCAACCCGACCGTGCGCTACATGACAGCGCTGGCGCTGTTCTCGATCGTGCTGCTGATCACGCTGGCCATCGTCCGCTCCCGCTATGGCCGCGTGTTGGTCGCCATCCGCGAGAACGAGGAACGCACGAAGATGCTCGGCTACGACACTTTCTCCAACAAGCTCGCGGCCGTCGTCGTCTCCGGCACTATCTGCGCCGCCTCGGGCGCTGCCTACGCGCTGCTGTTCGGCTATGTCGGATCGAGCTTCGCCTCGGTGCAATACTCGATCTTGCCGCTGCTGTGGGTGCTGCTCGGCGGCGCCGCCACCACGCTCGGGCCGCTGATCGGCACGTTGTTCATGTACTATGTCATCGACATCACCAGCGGCTACACCTCCGCCTATCTGCTGATCGTCGGCATCGCACTGATTCTGCTGGTGCTGTTTTTCCCCAAGGGCATTCTCGGCAGCATCCGCCAGCGCTGGCTCGGGTGGCTGCCATGATGCCACTTTTGATCACCAAGGGCCTGTCGCGCAATTTCGGCGGCCTGCGCGCCGTCGACAATGTCGATTTCACCTTGATGCCGGGCGAGATCCGCGCCGTCATCGGCCCCAACGGCGCCGGCAAGACCACCTTTGTCAGCCTGGTCAGCGGCCGTATCCAGCCCTCTTCCGGCATGATCGTCTTCGACGGCGCCGACATCACCAGCCAGCCGGCCTACGTCCGGGTCCGCCAGGGGATCGCCTACACGTTCCAGATCACCAGCGTCTATGCCAACCTGTCCGTTTACGCCAACGTCGCGCTGCCCGCGCAACTGACGCTGCGGCATGGCCCTTCCAAGAGCGCGATACAGGCCGCCGTCATGGCGGCGCTCGAACGCACCGGCCTTGCCGACCAAGCCGCCATGCCGGCCGGACAATTGTCCTATGGCCATCAGCGCCTGCTGGAAGTGGCGATGGGCCTTGCACTGAAGCCGCGCCTGCTGATCCTCGACGAGCCGACGCAAGGGCTGGCCGACGGCGAGATCGACAATTTCATCACCCTGGTGCGCGAGATCGCCAAAAACGCCACCGTGCTGCTGATCGAACACAACATGCCTGTGGTCATGCATCTGGCCGACCGCATCACCGTCTTCAACGCCGGCAAGATCCTGGCCGAAGGCACGCCGGAAGCGATCCGCGAGAACGCAGCGGTGCAGGAGGCCTATCTGGGGACCGCCCCATGACCGAAACGAACAAGGCGGAGACAAAGCCCGAGGCGCTGGTGATCTCGGGACTGGACTGCTTCTATGGCGAGGTCCAGGTGCTCTACGGTCTCGATCTCGTGCTGAACAAGGGCGAGGTGCTGTGCCTGTTCGGCCGCAACGGCGCCGGCAAGACGACGACGCTGAAGGCGATCATGGGACTGGTTCCGTCAAGCGCCGGCTCGATCAGGCTCGACGGCCGGGAATTGACCGGGCTGCCGGCGCATGAGGTGCCGAAGGCCGGCGTCGCCTATGTGCCGCAGGGCCGGCGGCTGTTCGCCGAGATGACGGTGGCCGAAAACATCGAGATCGGGCTGATGGCGCGCGGCAAGGGCAAGGCGACGCGCGAAAACGTGCTCGACCTGTTCCCACTGCTGCGCCAGCGGCTGAGGCAGCGCTCCGGCACGCTGTCCGGCGGCGAGCAGCAGATGCTGGCCATGGCGCGCGCGCTCTGCCTCGAACCGCGGGTGCTGCTGCTCGACGAGCCGACCGAAGGCCTGATGCCGTCGATGATCGCCAAGATCCGCGAGACGGTGGCGAAGCTGCGCGGCATGGGCGTCTCCACCATCCTGGTCGAGCAGCGTGTCGATGCGGTGTTGTCCGTCGCCGACCGCGTGTGTTTCATCGAGAATGGCCGCAACCGCGAGACGGTCGATGTCGAGCAACTGCGCGCCGATCCGTCCGCGGTCAGGCGCTATGTCGGCGTCGGGTGAGGTTCACCCGAAGAACAGGAATCCGGCGATCAAGAAGGTCGGGATCAGCACGAGGCCAGACCACGCCATGTAGCCGAAGAAGCCCGGCATTTTCACGCCACGATGCCCGGCAATGGCATAGACCATGAAGTTGGGTGCGTTGCCGATATAGGTGTTGGCGCCCATGAACACTGCGCCGGCCGAGATCGCCGCCAATGTCGGGGCGGCTTCAGTCATCAGATGCCGTGGATCGCCGCCGGCGAGTTCGAAGAACACCAGGTAGGTCGGCGCATTGTCGAGGAAGGACGACAGCGCTCCGGTCAGCCAGAAATAGGCGAGGTCGTTGGGTTGGCCAGTTGGCGAAGTGACCAGCGCGACCAAGGGCGCCAACGCGCCTTCGTGGCCTGCCCTGAGGATGGCGACGACCGGCACGATGCAGATGAAGATGCCGGCAAACAGTTTCGCGACTTCCGATATCGGGCCCCAGTTGAAGCCGTTCGCTTCCCGGTGGCTCTTGCGCGAGACGGCGAGCGAAAGGAAGGCAAGCGCCAGGATGATGGCGTCGCGCATCAGGTTCTGCAGCTCGAGGCTGACGCCGAGGATGGAGAAGCTCACGCCCGGCTTCCAGCTTGCCGACAGCAGGATCGCACCGATCACGCCGGCCAAGAGCGGAATGTTGGGCAGCCCCCGCAGGCGCACCGTCTTGTCCGGCGTGGGGTCCTTGATCTTAGGCGCGCCGGCTTCGCGGCCATGCAGGATGCTGTCGATCGCCAGGAAGACGATCAGCACCACCCCGCTGACGAACAGCGTCTCGCGCCAGAGGTTCGTCGTTGTCCAGAAAAAGTCGACGCCGCGCAGGAAGCCAACGAACAGCGGTGGATCGCCCAACGGCGTCAGCGAGCCGCCAATGTTGGACACCAGGAAAATGAAGAAGATGACGACATGGGCATTGAACCGCCTGGCGTCGTTGGCGCGCAGGATCGGCCGGATCAGGATCATCGAGGCGCCGGTCGTTCCGATGATGGAGGCGAGAATGGCGCCGACCAGCAGCAGTCCGGCATTGACCAGCGGCGTGCCATGGATGTTGCCGGCGAGGAGGATGCCGCCCGAAATGGTGAACAGCGCGAACAGCAGGATGATGAACGACATATATTCGGTGAGCACGGTATGCAGCACGGCTTCGATGGCCGCGGGGGCACCGAATGCCGCGATCAGCGGCACCACCGCCAGTGCCGCCCAAAGCGCCGTGATCTTGCCGTAGTGATGCTCCCAGACATGGTGGAACAGCAGCGGCCCCGTGGCAATCGACAAGAGCAGGCCGGCAAAGGGCAGCGCCCACCACAGCGACATCGTTGCGCCGGGCAGGCCGTGTTCCTCTACCGCGAAAGCCTGTGCTGGAAACAGCAGCGCGACGGCGATCGCAGCGCCCGCCATCCCCCCTGTGACCCGCAAGAAGCCCCCCTGACGCCCCACTGTCCGTTCAGTCCGACAAATGGTCTTCGAGCGTCACGCCGGCGTCGCGCATGCGCTGCAGCATTGCTTCAAGCGAACCATTGAGATCGATGCCACGGCAGGCATCTAGGCGGACGGTGATCTTGAACCCCTGTTTGACGGCGTCCAGCGCTGAAAAGCCAACGCAGAAGTCGGTCGCCAAGCCGGCCAGTGTCAGCCTGTCGATGCCGCGCTCGCGCAGATAGCCGGCAAGGCCGGTCGGCGTCGTCCGGTCGTTCTCGAAGAAGGCCGAATAGCTGTCGATCTCCGACCGGAATCCCTTGCGGATGACAAGCTCGGCCTTGGTCCAGGCGAGGCCGGAATGGAAATCCGAGCCAATACTGCCCTGGATGCAATGATCCGGCCACAGCGTCTGCTGGCCGTAGGGCATCTCGATCGTCGTAAAGGGTTGCGAGCCTGGATGGCTGGAGGCAAAGCTCGAATGGCCGGCGGGATGCCAGTCCTGCGTCAGCACGACATGGTCGGTTCGCCGGATCAGATCGTTGACCAGCGGCACGATCTCGTCGCCACCGGCAACCGCCAGCGCGCCACCCGGGCAAAAGTCGTTCTGCAGGTCGATGACAACAAGCGCTTCGTCGGCCATGGGGCTTCCTTGTGGGCTGTCCTGGGAGCGTGCTCCAGTGAAAAAGTGCCGCGGACGCGACCGGACGCAGAAACTTGACCAGATGGGCGGCTGCGTCAACCTCTGGCGACATAACAAATGCGTGCCGGCCGAGCGGCCGCAAACTCCGGCTTTGACAATTCCCGCCGGCTTGATATCATTTGCATACGAATGAATTTCGCCAGCTCCGAGGCTGGCAAGGTCTTTCGAAACACCCATTTCTGGAAGACCCTCTTTTCTGGAAGGTAAAGCGTGATCCGTTACGCGAAACCCACCACGGTCGACGAGGCGCTCGCTCTGCTCGGCGAGGGCGCCTGGCGTATCCTTGCCGGCGGCACCGATTTCTACCCGGCGCAAGGCAGCAAGCCCTTCCGTGACAATGTCCTCGACATCAATGGCCCGGCCGCGCTGCGCGGCATCGCCGAGACCGACAGCCACTGGGTCATCGGCGCGCGCACGACCTGGACCGACATCATCCGCCATCCGTTGCCGCCGGCCTTCGATGCGCTGAAACAGGCGGCGGCCGAGGTTGGCTCGGCGCAGATCCAGAACGTCGCCTCGGTCGCCGGCAATCTCTGCAACGCCTCGCCGGCCGCCGATGGCGTGCCGGGCCTGCTGACGCTCGAGGCCGAGGTCGAGCTGCGTTCGGCAGCGGCGACCCGCCACCTGCCCCTGCAAGATTTCATTCTCGGCAATCGCCGCACTGCCTTGCAGGCAAGCGAGATGGTCACGGCAATCCGCGTCCCTAAGCCTGCCGCCTCCGGCATGTCGGCTTTCGTCAAGCTCGGCGCGCGGCGCTATCTCGTCATTTCCATCGCCATGGTGGCGACACGTCTGGTCGTCGAGAACGGCGCTGTCAGGGATGCGGCCGTCGCCGCCGGCTCTTGCTCCGTGGTGGCCAAGCGACTTGCGGGCGTCGAGGCCGCCTTGCGCGGGCTGGCTGTCGGCCCGTCGATCGCCGATGCGGTCCTGTCCGCGCCGATGGCTGAACTGTCGCCGATCGCCGATGTGCGCGGCAGCGCCGAATACCGGCTCGATGCGGTACGCGAGATCGTTGCCCGCGCCGTTCTTGCCGCTACAGGGCAGTTAGCAGGCGACAAGGTGGCGGCATGAGCGACACTCAGCCCGGCATGAGTTTGGATCGCGCCGATATCACCTTCGAGGTCAATGGCGCCGCCATCTCGGTCAACGTACCGCCGCTGCGCCGGCTGTCTTCTGTGCTGCGCGACGACCTGCGGTTGACCGGCACCAAGGTCGGTTGCGACGCCGGTGATTGCGGCGCCTGCACGGTGCTGGTCGACGGCGATCCGGTCTGCGCCTGCCTCATGTCGGCGGCTTCCGCCGCGGAGACGGTGATTACGACCGTCGAGGGACTCGCCAATGGCCGGCTGTCGGCGTTGCAGGCCTCGTTCCTCGCCCATGGCGCCGCGCAATGCGGCATCTGCACGCCGGCCCTGCTTGTTGCAGCGACTGCGCTGCTGGACAAGAAGCCCAACCCGACCGAGACCGAGGTGCAGGATGCGCTGGGCGGCATTCTCTGCCGCTGCACCGGCTACCGGAAGATCATCGCGGCGGTGATGGATGCCTCCTTGCAGGCAGCCGGCCTCGATTTCCGCTTGCCCCAATCCGGCCATGCGATCGGCTCCTCCCCGGTCCGGCTCGACGGTGTGCCGAAAGTCACTGGCGGTGAAAAATTCGGTGCCGATTCCTTCCCCGCCGATGCGCTGGCCGTGCTGGTGGTCCGCTCGCCGCATTATCACGCCAGCTTCGCGTTCGGCGATCTCGAAGGCTGGGCGAAGCAGCATCCAGGCATCGCCGGTGTGTTCACCGCGGCCGATATTCCGGGAAAGAACTGTTTCGGCGTCATCGGTCCGTTCGCCGACCAGCCGGCGCTGGCCGAAGGGTTTGTGCGCCTTCGTGGTGAAGCAGTGGCGCTGGTTGCCGGCGAGCGCGAGGCCATGCTCGATCTGGACCTGTCGGACTTCCCGGTGCAATGGACCGAATTGCCGCATCTCCTGCAGCCCTGCGAAGCGCAGGCCAGCGGTGCCAAGCTGATCCATGACAACCGCCCGGCGAACCTGCTCACCTCAGGCTTCGTCGAGCGCGGCGACCCCGAGGCGGCGCTTGCCGGCGCTGCCGTCACCGTGTCCGGCGCGATCGACACTTCCTATGTCGAGCATGCCTATATCGAACCGGAAGCCGGCTATGCATATCTGGACGGCGACACGCTGGTCGTCATCGCCTGCACCCAGGCACCCTATATGGACCGCGACGACACCGCCAAGGTGCTCGGCCTCGCCGCCGACAAGGTGCGCATCGTGCCGACCGCGACCGGCGGCGGCTTCGGCTCGAAGCTCGACGTGTCGCTACAACCGCTGATCGGGCTGGTGGCGCTGAAGACCGGACGCCCGGCGGCGCTCGCCTACACCCGCAACGAATCGATGATGTCGACCACCAAGCGTCATCCCTCGGAGATGAAGGCGACCATCGGCACCGATGCCGACGGCCATGTCATCGGCATGATCTTTGCCGGCGATTTCAACACCGGCGCTTATGCCAGCTGGGGCCCGACCGTGGCCAACCGGGTGCCGGTGCACGCGTCCGGCCCCTATGCGACGCCCAACTACCGCGCCGAGGGCCGCGCCATCCACACGCATGGCCCGATCTCCGGCGCCTTCCGCGGCTTCGGCGTGCCGCAAGCGACGATCATGCAGGAGACGCTCTACGACGAACTGGCCGGCAAGCTCGGCATGGACCGGCTCGACTTTCGCTTGAAGAACTGCCTTCGGAACGGCTCCGAAACGGTTACCGGGCAGCGGCTGGACTCCGGCGTCGGCATCGCCGAATGCCTCGAATCCCTGCGCCCGCATTGGGCGCGCGCGAACGCCGATGCATATACATTCAATATTGCTAATATAAATAGAAAGCGCGGCGTTGGTATCGCTTCCTGCTGGTACGGCTGCGGCAACACCTCGCTGCCCAATCCGTCGACCATCAGGGTCGGCATCTCGCCCTCCGGCGATATCATCCTGCACCAGGGCGCCGTCGATATCGGCCAGGGCTCCAATACGGTGATAACCCAGATCTGCGCCGACGCGCTTGGCCTGCCTCTGGAAAAATTCAGGCTGAGGAGCGCCGACACGGCGATCACCCCCGATGCCGGCAAGACATCGGCCTCGCGCCAGACCTTCGTCACCGGCAAGGCGGCCGAGAAGGCCGGCCGCGCCTTGCGCGAAAAGATCCTGCGCTTTGCCAATGTGTCCGAAAAGGCGTCCCTGCAGCTGGACGGCTCGGCGATCGTCATCCGCGAGGGTGACGCCGCCCGCCGCATCGAGCTTGCTGCTCTTGACGAGGATGCCGATGGCTTCGTCTTCCGCGCCGAGGAGACCTACGATCCGCCGACACTGCCGCTCGATGCCAAGGGCCAGGGCAAGCCTTATGCGGTCTACGGCTACGGCGCGCAGATCGCCGAGTTGGAGGTCGACCTCAGGCTCGGCACGGTGAAGCTAATCAAGATCACCGCCGCGCACGATGTCGGCAGGGCGATCAACCCGCTGCTGGTCGAGGGCCAGATCGAGGGCGGCATCGCGCAAGGCATCGGCATGGCGCTGATGGAAGAGTACATTCCCGGCCGCACCGAGAACCTGCACGACTATCTCATCCCGACCATCGGCGACGTGCCGCCGATCGAGACGATCCTGATCGAGGTTCCCGACCCGGAAGGCCCGTTCGGCGCCAAGGGCCTGGGCGAGCATGTGCTGATCCCGACGGCGCCGGCGATCCTCAACGCCATCAGGCACGCCACCGGCGTCCTGGTCACCAAGGTTCCGGCGACGCCGACGCGTATCCGCGCCGCCATCCGCGACAAGGAGGCACGCCGATGAGCGAGCTTGCCGAACGCTTCGAAACCCATGATCCCGGAGAGAAGCTGGTGGCGGAGAAGATCCGCTGCGATGCCTGCCCGGTGATGTGCTACATCGCCGATGGCCGCACCGGCGCCTGCGACCGCTACGGCAATGTCGGCGGCAGGATCGTGCGGATGGACCCGCTGACCATCCTCGACCATGCGGCGGAGACAGGCGCCGCCGTGGTGCCGTTCGTCGCCGAGGGCGAGGCATGGGACGGCGAACTGGTCAACACCGGCCGCCGCTTCGTCACCGCCATCGGTGCGGGCACCACCTATCCCGACTACAAGCCGGCCCCCTTCATCGTCAGCCAGGAGGTCGAAGGCGTCGATCTCGTCACTGTCGTTACCGAGGGCATCTTCTCCTACTGCGGCGTCAAGGTGAAGATCGACACCGACCGTCATATCGGACCCGAAACGGCTGTGGTGCGGTCACAAGGCGAGGCGATCGGCCATGTCACCACGGGCGAATATGGCTCGCAGATGCTGTCGCTGGGCGGCGTGCATCATCTGACCGGCGGCTCCAAGGCGGAAGGCCGCGCCACCTGCGACGCGCTGCTCAATCTGTGCAACCGCAAGCCGGTGGAACTCGCCATCGACGGCGGCGCCACCATCATCGTCGAAGCCGGCAAGCCACCCGTCATCGACGGCAAGCAGGAACACCGTATGCGCGTCGGTTGCGGCTCGGCGACAATCGGCATGTTCGCCACGCAATGGCGCGGCCTCGTCGACGAGGTTGTGGTGGTCGACGACCACATCACCGGCGTCGTTTCCGAGCATCAGGCCGGCAAGGTGCTGGGCTGGCAGGATACCGGGATCAAGATCATCGGGCGCCGTTCTACACCGGCCGCTATTTCAAGGTGTCCGAGCCCGGCCTCGGCTGGGGCGGCACCAGCATATCCGACCCGCTGTCGATCCTCGGCGAGTGGAATGCCAAGAAGGGTGCGCGGCCGGGCCTGTCGCTGCTGATGGTTTCGACTACCGGCGAGCAGTTCGCCTATTACGAGCTCGACGATGCGTTGAAGCCGGAGCGGAAGCCGTTTCCGGAGCGGCTGCAAAAGTCCGTCGGACTGATCGAGGAGAATTGCGAGCCGGCGCTGTGCACCGTGTTGTTCATCGGCGGCGCCGGCGGATCGCTGCGCGCCGGCGTCACCGAGAACCCGGTCAATCTCACCCGTTCCGTGCAAGGCTTGACCACCTATGTGACGGTCGGCGGCGCGCCGGTCTATGTCTGGCCGGGCGGCGGCATCACGCTGATGGTGGATGTCACCCGGGTGCCGGAAGGCGCCTTCGGCTATGTGCCGACCCCGGCGCTGGTGGCGCCGATCGAATTCACACTGCGCCGCGACGACTACATCAGGCTCGGCGGCTACGAGGCCGAGATCCGCAGCGTCGACGATATCGTTGCCAAGGGTGGCGAATATCTCAACCCGCGCCGCGGCACGGATGCGGTGGCCGGCAATCCATGGCCGCCGCTGGCGCAATTGCACCGCACGCCGACGAACGGGGCCGGATGATGAACGGCCCGCAAGCACATTGGCTGCAGGGCGGCAGGCGGCTGCATCTCAACCATGGGCCGATCGACCTGATTGTCGAGGCCTTTGGCGATGCGAGCGAATGCCGCCGGGCCTATGAGCAGGCGGTTGCGCGCTTCCAGACGATCCTGATCGAGTTGGTCGAGGAGCTTCCCGAATTGCGGCTCCCGGCCTTTTTCTTGGCGCCGCGTACCTTCGCCGGCCCGACGGCGCGCCGCATGGAAGCAGCCGTCATGCCCTTGGCGGAATGCTTCATAACACCAATGGCGGCCGTTGCTGGATCGGTAGCCGACGAAATGCTCGCCGCGCTGCTTGCCGGTCGCAAGCTCGATCGCGCCTATGTCAATAATGGTGGCGACAGCGCTCTCCATATCGGCAGGGGCCAGTCGATGGGCCTGGCGGTTGCCGGCACCGGCAACGGCATGGCGGACCGGATCACCATTCGCTCAGAAGATGGCGTTCGCGGCGTTGCAACCAGCGGCTGGCGTGGCCGCTCCTTCTCGCTTGGCATTGCCGACGCCGTCACCGTTCTCGCGCGGACTGGCGCCGAGGCCGATGCGGCGGCGACGCTCATTGCCAACGCCGTCGACCTGCCCGGCAATCCCGCCATCAAGCGCGTTCCCGCACACGAACTGTCGCCCGACAGCGATCTCGGCCCGCGCTTGGTGACACAGGCCGTCGGAACGCTTGCATTTGGCGAGGTGGCACGGGCGCTGGACAATGGCCTTGCCGTCGCCGAAGATTTTCGACGGCGCGGGCTGATTGCCGGATCGGCCCTGTTTCTTGGCGGTGAGGCCCGCATCAGCGGCTCCGTTGCACTCGCCGCGCCCAACAAAATCCCAGGGAAGGAAGTTGCCCATGCCTGAGTTTCCGATCCGCAAGATCGCGGTTCTGACCGAAGAAATCTTTCACGAGGGCGGGCCGGTGGCCGCGGTTCCGCGCCGGCGCGCCGCCACGATGGCATTGGTCAAGAACCCGTTCGCCGGGCGCTATGTCGAGGACTTGCAGAGCGCCATGGATGACCTGAAGCCGCTCGGGCTGCTGCTCGCCGACCGACTGATCGCGGCCCTCGGCGGCGACGTGAAACAGATCGACGGCTACGGCAAGGGGGCTATTGTCGGCACATCAGGCGAGCTGGAGCACGGCGCGCTCTGGCATGTGCCGGGCGGCTACGCCATGCGCGAGCGGCTCGGCGACGCCAAGGCGATCGTGCCGTCGGCGAAGAAGGTCGGCGCCTTCGGCTCGCGACTCGACGTGCCGCTCGGCCACATCAACGCCGCCTATGTGCGCAGCCATTTCGACGCCATGGAAGTCGGCATCAGCGACGGGCCGCGCCCCGACGAGATCCTGTTCTGCCTCGCCATGACCTGCGGCCCGCGCGTGCACGACCGCATGGGCGGCCTGGCGGCCAAGGATATCAAGGCCTGGGACGGGCTGCGGTGAGCGGCGAGGACAATCTGCTCAAGCTGGTCGAGGCCGAAGAGGCCGACGAAAACGACTATCGCCTGCAGGAGCAGGTCGGCTTCATCCTGCGCAAGGCGCATCAGCGCCATGTCTCGATCTTTGCCGCGCGCATCGCCGATCTGACGCCGCCGCAATTCGCGGCGCTCGCCAAGCTGCGCGACGTCGGCGAGACCTCGCAGAATCAGCTCGGCACGCTGATCGCCATGGATGCGGCGACGGTGAAGGGCGTCATCGACCGGCTGAAGGCGCGCGGCCTGGTCGAGCTCTCCAAGCACGAGGTCGACAAGAGGCGGCTGCTGGTCAACCTGACCGCCGAGGGCCGCGACGCCGTCGAACGCCTGATCCCTCTGGCCCGCGAGATCACCCAGGAAACGCTGGCGCCGCTCTCGGCCAAGGAGATCGCCACCTTCATGAAGCTGCTGGCCAAACTGGCCTGAGCGGAGACAATCCGGATTCATTCCAGGGAGCAGGCTGGATCAGGATCAGAGCCTGAACGCCTCCGAAGAAAGCTCCTGCAGCTTCGAAAAGACACCCTTGCCGCCTGATATCACCAGCGTCCCGTCCTGCAACACGGTCTTCGGATCGGGCTTGATGATTTTGCCGCCGGCCTCCTCGATCAACAGCATGCCGGCCAGGCAATCCCAGGCGTTCATGTGCTGTTCGACATAGCCAAGCAGCCTGCCGGCGGCGACATAGGCAAGCATCAGGGCACCGGACGCGTTGCGGAAGAAGACGCCGCCTTCGGCCAGGAGCATGCGGATCAACACGGCGACATGTTCGGTTTCCGCCCGGTTTGAAAATCCGGTCCCGACAGACCCTTCTTGCAGGCTGGTGGCAGCGCTTGTCTTGATCGTCTTGCCATTGACGAAGGCGCCGCCGCCGAGCCTGCCATGGAAGGTCTCGCCGGTCGACGGCTCGTGGATGACGCCAACCACCGTCTCTCCGTCCCTGGCGCAAGCGATCACCACGCACCAGGCCGGGATGCCGCGCACGAAATTGGCGGTGCCGTCGATGGGATCGATGACCCAGACATAGCCCGTCGAGCCGGCGACCGAGGCATGTTCCTCGCCGACGATGCCGTCTTGCGGATAGTCCTTGGCAATGGCGGCGCGGATGAACAGTTCGACCTCGCGATCCGCTTGCGAGACCAGGTCCTGATGACCCTTGCTCTCGATGGTCAGGCTGTCGAGATCGCGGAAGTATTTCAGGCCGAGTTCACCGGCCCGCCGCGCCAGATCGATGGCGAACTGCACGCGTGCGTCGAGATCATGTGTCACGGGAAAGCTCGCTCCTGCCTATGGATGCACCGCACTTAGCAGAGCATCGATGTCGGCAAAAGCACTTGGCGGCCGATAAATTCAGGCCGCCTGCGACAGCGATTTGTGGGCCTCGGCCAGGATCTCGAACGACCGCACCCGAGCCGTGTGGTCGAAGATCTGCGCGGTGACCATCAGCTCATCTGCGCCGGTGCGGCGGACAAAGGCGTCGATGCCTTGCCTGACCGTTTCCGGGGACCCCACGACGGCGCAGGACAGCGCCTGGTCAAGCATGGTCTTGGCCATCGGATCGAGATCGCGGTCATAGTTCTCCACCGGCGGCGGCAGTCTTCCGGGCCTGCCGGTGCGCAGATTGACGAAGGCCTGCTGCAGCGAAGTGAACAGCAATCGCGCCTCGGCATCGGTGGGCGCGGCAAAGACGTTGAGGCCGAGCATGACATGCGGCTTGTCGAGCTGGTCCGACGGCTGGAAGCGCGAGCGGTAGATATCCAGCGCATTGTCCAGTTCCGCCGGCGCGAAATGCGAGGCGAACGCATAGGGCAGGCCAAGCATGGCGGCGAGTTGGGCGCCGTAGAGGCTGGAGCCGAGAATCCAGATCGGCACGTTCTGGCCCTCGCCCGGCACGGCGCGGATACGCTGGCCCTCCTCGGCCGGCTGGAAATAACCCATCAGCTCGACGACGTCCTGTGGGAAATTGTCGACCCCTGCCTCGAGGTTGCGGCGCAGCGCCCGCGCGGTGCCCATGTCGGTGCCGGGAGCGCGGCCAAGGCCGAGATCGATGCGGCCCGGATGCAAGGCGGCCAGCGTGCCGAACTGTTCGGCTATGACCAGCGGCGAATGGTTGGGCAGCATGATGCCACCGGCGCCGACGCGAATGGTCCTGGTGCCACCGGCGACATGGGCGATGACGACCGCGGTGGCAGCACTGGCGATGCCCGGCATGTTGTGATGCTCGGCCAGCCAGTAGCGCTTGTAGCCCAGCCGCTCGGCATGGCGTGCAAGATCGAGCGAGTTGGCGAGCGACTGCGAGGCATCGCTGCCTTCGACGATCGGCGACAGGTCGAGGACGGAAAGGTCAGTCATGCGTTGGTCTCCACGATGTTCTTTTCGCGCAGCCTGGCTTCGAAGGCGGCGCGGTCGGGAATGACGATGCCGAGTTGGCCTTGCAGCGTGTCGGCGAGTTCGGCTTCCGTGGCTATTTCCTTCTGCTCGCTGCGGCCGCCAATGTGGTGGATCGACAGGCGATTGCCGCGCAGTGCGTAACGTTTGTCGGGCAGGGCACGCCCGGCGAGGATCGAAGAGAGGAAATGCGATGTCGGGTTGGTCGACAGGAAGTAGTTGGTGACGGAATAGTCGACTTCATAGTGCGGCTGCAGGTCGAAGCGGTAGAGCGAGCGCCAGTCGCCGCCGATGGCCGCCTGCAATCGAAAATGATCGTCCGTCTCGACGATGCGGAAGGTCTCGTGCGGGGTCGTCTGTTCGCGGCCCGGATCGAGCAGCAGCGGCGCGGTCAAGGTCAGGCCGCCGAACCCGACATCGGCGATGACGGTGCGGCCGTCGAGTTCGACGCGTAGCAGCATGTGGCCGCGCGCCGTGATGGCGTCTTCTCGCTGGCCCCAAAGCACCCGCGCGGCAAGGCCGCCGACCTGAAAACCAAGCGCCCTCAGCGCATGCATAAAAAGCAGATTGTGCTCGAAGCAGTAGCCGCCGCGACCGCCGGCAACGATCTTGTCCTGCAACGAGGCGAGGTCGAGCCGAACCGGCCTGCCGAGGAACGGATCGATGTTCTCGAAGGGGATGGCCCGCGGATGCATGAGATGCAGCGCCTTGAGCGTGTCCAGCGACGCATCCCACGAACCGGCATAGCCGATGCGCGTGAAATAGGCGTCGAGATCGAAGGGGGTATCGCTCATGGGACAGGCACCGGCATTGACTGGCCGGATATAGGCATTCGATCCGGGTGCCGCAAACACGGTCCGCCGATTATGCGGGGGCCTTGCCGCCCTCCTCGGCCGGCTCCTCCACCACCACCGCCGTCTGCTGCGCGGCGAGAAAATTGCCGACATGGCTGAGCCCGTCGAAATGATCGCAGAACACCTTGATGACAACCAGCAGCGGCACCGCCATCAAGGCACCGACGAAGCCCCAGAGCCATGACCAGAAGGCAATGGCAATGAAGATCGCCACGGCGTTGATCTCGAGGCGCCGGCCGACCACCATGGGTGTGACGAACTGGCCTTCGACGATATCGCACAACAGCACGAAGGCCGGCGCCAGCAGGGCATAGGAGATGGTGTCGAAGCTGATCAGCGCCATGATCGCGACAAGCACGATGGTCATCAGTGCTCCGACATAGGGCAGGAAGTTGAGCAGCGCCGCAGCCACGCCCCAGACCAGCGGGTTGGGCATGCCGAGCGCCCACAGGCCGAGACCTATGACGGTGCCGAGGCCGACATTGATAATGGCGACGGTGAGCAGGTAATGCGAGATTTCGCGCTCCACGTCATAGACGACGCGCAGCGCCCGCTTCTTTTCGCTGAGGCTGGCGAAGGACTGGATGATCTTCTCGTAGAACATCGTGCCGGAGGCGAGCAGGAACAGCGACAGCACGAAGATGATGGTGAGGCTTGTCCCCGCCGACAGGATGTTGCTGGCGGCCGCCGACAGGATGCCGGACTGCGCCACCGCCACCTTCTGTATGCCCGGCTCCTGCGAGGTCTGGGTCATCTGTTCGACCTGATGCGAGATCTGCATGATCCTCTCGAGCGGACGCCGCAATTGTGCCAGTCGCTCGGTGAGCTGCTGGCCGATCGACGAGGTGTTGTTGAGGAGGTCGATGACCGGGCCGCTGAGCAGGTAGCCGGCGCTGGCGAAAACGCAGATCGACAGCAGCACCAGAAGGGTCGCCGAAACCACTTCGGGAATGCCGCGCTTGCGCAGCAGCCGGACGATCGGCGTCAGCGTCAAGGCCAGCAGGAAAGCGAGAATCACCGGCATGAAGAAGGCGCGGGCGAAGTAAAGCGCATAGATGGTCATGAACACAAAGATGCCGACGAGCAGCGAACGCATCAGATGCGTGTCCGCGCGTGCCTCGACGCGCGGATCCAGCTCATCGGCAACGCCTGCGCCCGAAGCGGCGGGGTCGGCTTTCATCGTGGTCCCTCGGCGGCGCACCGCAATTGGTGCAGTCCGTCGACGGAAAACGCCGGCGTGGCTTCAAGGTTCCGTTAGCCGGCATTGCCCCGCGATGAGGGCGCTGCCGTCGGTTTATGCGGCAGGCGCCGTCACCGCCGGCGCGGACTTCGCCGTTTCCTTGCGTACGATCGGCGCCACCCTGGTGCCGTAGAGTTCGATCGCCTTCATGATCTTGGCATGCGGCATGACGCCGATCGCCATCTGCAGCAGGAAGCGATCGTTGCCGAAGATCTTGTGCTGGGCGACGATCTTCTCGGCCACCTGCTCTGGATTGCCGACGAACAGTGCGCCATTGGGACCGCGCGACTGGTCGAAATGCGCCCGCGATGTCGGGCCCCAGCCGCGCTCGCGGCCGATGCGGTTCATCACCTCCGCCTGGGGGCCGTAGAAATCATCGGCCGCCTGTTCCGTGGTTTCTGCAATGAAACCGTGCACGTTGATGCTGGTGGCGAGGCCCGCCGGATCACTGCCGGAGCGCTTGGCGGCCTCGCGATAAAGGTCGAACAGCGGCGCGAAGCGCGCCGGCTCGCCGCCAATGATGGCGAGCGCCAGCGGCAGCCCGAGCGCGCCGGCCCGCGCCGCCGACTGCGGCGTGCCGCCAATGGCGATCCAGACCGGCAGCCTGTCCTGGAACGGCCGGGGATAGACGCCGCGATCGTTGATCGGCGCACGCAGATTGCCGGACCAGGTGACCTTTACCTGATCGCGGATGGCAAGCAGCAGGTCGAGCTTTTCGGCGAACAGCTCGTCATAGTCCTCCAGATTGTAGCCGAACAGCGGGAAGGATTCGATGAACGATCCGCGCCCGGCCATGATTTCGGCGCGGCCACTCGACAGAAGGTCGAGCGTGGCAAACTGCTGGAAGACGCGAACCGGATCATCGGAGGACAGTACGGTGACCGCGCTGGTCAGCTTGATGCGCTTCGAGCGCTCGGCGGCCGCGGCCAGCGCCACCACCGGTGCGGAGGCGGCATAGTCGGGCCGGTGATGCTCGCCGAGACCAAAGACGTCGAGGCCGACCTGATCGGCCAGTTCGACCTCCTCGATCAGATTGCGCAGCCGCTCGTGCGGGCCGATGGCGCCGGGGCCCGGCTGCGGGCTGACGTCGGCGAAGGTGTAGAGACCGAGTTCCATGTCATGTCATCCTGGTGTTGGGCTTTTCGCGCTAGAGGTAGCGATCGGCCCGCTTCGTCGCCAGAGGGGCGGACTGTGAACAGTGAATGTCCCAAAAAGCCGTCTCCCGGCTGCAACAAGCCAGAATTTCATGGCTGGCATACCGATTTGGCGCTTGAACTCTTGGCATTCGCGCGTATGTAAGCCTCGCGAATTGACTTCAGGGAAGTGGACTTGGCTATCTACAGGGAAAAAGATATTTTCGAGCGGCGTAATGCCGCGAACGAGGCAAAGAAGGCGCTTCTGGAGCGCTTCAAGTCAAAGCCGGCGGCAGATGATCCTGCGGTGCAGGCACGACAGGCCGAACGCAAGGCAATCCTCGAGGCGCGCCAGATACGCGAGGCCGAGAAGGCAAGGCTGAAGCAGGAAAAGCTGGCTCGCGAAGCGGTCGAGAAGGCCGAGCGCGAGGCGGCGGCCGAAGCGGCACGCATTGCAGCCGAAGAGGCGGCACAGGCGGAGGCCAAGATTCGGGAAGCCGAAGAAAACGAGCGCATCGCCCGTTTGCTGGCCGACGAAGCCGAACGCAAGGCCAAGCGCGACGCGCGCTATGCGGCGCGCAAGCAGCGCACCGGCAGAACGCCGCCGGGCTTCTCCGCCCGCTAGCGCCTTCACGGCCACGCGCCGAATTGAGTTGAGATCAGGGTCGCCTTGCAGCGGCCCTGAAAGCGTTTGTCTTGAAGGCAGGCTCAGGCCGCGAACTTCAACCCCATGATGCCGCAGACGATGAGCGCGATGCAGGCCAGCCTGATCGCGGTGGCCGGCTCGCCGAGCAGCCAGATGCCGAGCAGTGCGGTACCGACAGTGCCGATGCCGGTCCACACCGGGTAGGCGGTGCCGACGGGCAGCACCTTGAGCGCCAGGCCGAGCAGAGTGAGGCTGACGATCATCGAAGCCACGGTCAGGACAGTCGGGACCAGCTTCGAGAAACCATCGGTGTATTTGAGGCCGATTGCCCAGCCGATCTCGAACAGGCCGGCAAAAAACAGCAAGATCCACGACATCGGGAACGCTCCGTCCGAGCATCGGACCGATGCTCGATCAAGGGATGGCGGGTCGTCCCGGCCTGATTTCGGGGAGCGCGAGGCCGTCCCCGCCACGCCAATATGGGAACCTCGCGCGCCCGATCAACAACGGCCGGCGACATGACAATGTTGCCGGCCGTCTTCCCGTCCAAAACGGATTGGCCGGACTTACTTGTCCTTGAGCTTCATCGCCTTGACCGGCGGCGCCTTCAGGGCCGGAGCCGGGGCGGGCTTCTTGGCGTCCTTCTTCGGCTTGCGGGCTTCCTTGCCTGCCTTCATCGCACCTTTAGCCATGATTCGTTCCTCCGATTGTGGGAAGCGAAGTGAAACAAGAGAATCGCCCGACCGCAAGGGGCGGCGGCTGCTCGCTCGCGCCGGCCCTCCGCTGTCAACCGGTTTTCCCCTCGTAAAGCGGTTCGGACCATGCCATGCTGTTTATCTCACTGCAGCATCAGCCTGGGTTTTCGCCGGGCGACTGACGGGCAGGCAGGTCAGGACGACAATGCGAATCCACATCGGCTGCGAGATGAGCTTCGACTTTCCACAGGAAACGCCGCTCATCGCGATGCTGAATGTCCACTATTCCCGCGCATCCGATCTCGAGCGGCCGGATTTCCTGACCTCCAACCCGCCAGTGCCGATCGAAAGCTATCGCGACAGCTTCGGCAACTGGTGCAACCGGTTCGTCGCCCCGCCCGGACGCTTCACTTTCGGCACCGACGCGGTGATCCGCGACCCCGGCACCTTTGAGATGGGCGACCTGATGGCCTGGCAGCACGAGGTGCGCGACCTGCCGTCGGAGACGCTGCTGTTCTTGCTGCCCAGCCGTTTTTGCGAGAGCGACCTGCTGGCGAGCGAGGCGTGGCGGTTGTTTGGCCACACGCCGCTCGGCATCCCGCGCGTGCAGGCGGTCTGCGACTTCGTCCACAATCATATCGTCTTCAGTTACGGCAATGCGCGACCGACGCGCACCGCGGCGGAAGCCTATCGCGAGCAGAGCGGTGTGTGCCGCGACTTCGCCCATCTTGCCGTTACCTTCTGCCGGGCGCTCAACATCCCGACGCGCTACTGCACCGGCTACATCAGCGACATCGGCATGCCAAAGCCCTGGTCCAGCATGGATTTCGCCGCCTGGATGGAGGTCTATCTCGGTGGCCGCTGGCATGTCTTCGACCCGCGCAACAATGCGCCGCGCATCGGCCGCGTTCTCATCGCCTCCGGCCGTGACGCCGCCGACGTGCCGCTGACCCATATCTTCGGACCGGGCACGCTCGCCGGCTTCAAGGTGTGGACCGATGAGATCGTCGAGTAGGCACCGACCCTGAACGACTGGCCGGTTCGTGCGTTGTGGATGGCTGTGGAGCTTCGACAGGGGCTCCGCTAGGCTCGGAACTCCAACAGGGAACACACGATGGCCGGTCATGGCGGATCGAAAAGGGTCATCTACGCGGCGCTCGCCGGCAATCTCGCCATCGCGTTGACCAAGTTCGCCGCCGCCTTCTTCACCGGCAGTTCGGCGATGCTGTCGGAAGGCGTGCACTCGCTGGTCGACACCGGCAATGGCGGGCTGCTGCTCTACGGCATGCACCGTGCCGCCCGCCCTGCCGACCGGACGCATCCGCTCGGTCATGGCCGCGAGCTCTATTTCTGGAGTTTCATCGTCGCCCTTCTCGTCTTTGCGCTCGGCGCCGGCGTCTCTTTATACGAAGGCGTCATCCACATCATGGCCCCCGAACCGGTCGCCAACGCCAAGCTGAACTACATCGTTCTCGGCCTTTCCTTCCTGTTCGAAGGCAGCTCCTGGCTGGTGGCGCTGAAGGCGTTCCGCCAGCAGAAGGGCAAACAGGGCTGGTTGCGGGCCGTGCAAGCGAGCAAGGACCCGAGCGTCTACACGGTGCTGTTCGAGGACAGCGCAGCCCTGCTCGGCCTGATCGTTGCCTTCGCTGGCATCCTGGCGGCGGAATTGCTCGACATGCCTGAGCTCGATGGCGCCGCTTCGATAGGCATCGCGCTTATCCTTGGCGCGACGGCGATTTTCCTGGCGCGCGAAAGCAAGAGCCTGCTTTTGGGCGAACCGGCCTCGCCCGAAGTGCAGAAACAGGTGCTGGCCATCGTCCAGCAAGACCCGGCGGTGCAGCGGGCGAACGGTGTACTGACGCTGCATATGGGACCGGCGGAGATTGTCGCTGGCCTGAGCATCGAATTCGAGGATCATCTGACGGCGCCGGAGATCGAAGCCTGTGTCGAGCGCCTCGAGAAGCGGCTGAAGACAGAGATGCCTGAGATCATGCGGCTGTTCGTCAAGCCGCAGACCACTGGCACCTGGGAGCAGCGGCGCAAACTGCTCGTATCCGCATCCGATCCGGCTCTGGACTAGCGCAGTGCCGTTGCCTCGCAGCCTTGGCCCGCTATGATCCAAGGGTGGATTTTGGAGGAGCGGCGATGAAGATCGACGGCGGATGCCATTGCGGCGCCATTGCTTACGAGGCGGAGGTCGACCCGGAAAAGACCTCGATCTGCCACTGCACGGATTGCCAGCAACTGACCGGCACGGCTTTTCGCGTGACGGTTCCGGCGCCCGAGGATCATTACCGGATCACCAAGGGTACGCCGAAGATCTATACCAAGACCGGGGCGAGCGGCGCCAAGCGCGCCCAAGCCTTTTGCGCCGACTGCGGTTCGCACCTTCACGCCACGTCGGTCGGAGATGGTCCAAAGGTCTATGGAATTCGAGTGGGAACCGCGCGGCAACGCGAGGATTTGATCCCTACACAGCAGAAATGGCACCGCTCGGCGCTGCATTGGCTGCCGGAATTTCACGGCATGACCATCGTCGAGGAGCAGTAGCGCGGCTCAGTCGTCGCCTTCGACAACCCTCAGCCTGAGCTGTCCGGTCTTCGAATCGGCGACGCGCGCGCCGCCTTCGACTTTCGCAACCGGTGCCGACGAGGCCCCGCCAGTGCCGTCTTCCGCAGGCTGCGCGCCGAACTCCAGCGCCTCGATCTTCTGGCCGCGCTTGGTCACCTTCGATGTCGAGACGAGGATGTCGTCGATGTCCTTGGCCGACTGGCCGAAATGGACCTGCAATTTGCGCACCCGCTCGTCGACGCGCGCGACATCCTCCATCAGCCGGATGACTTCGCCCTGAATCAGGTGCGCCTGCTCGCGCATGCGGGCGTCCTTGAGGATCGCCTGGATGACCTGGATCGACAGCATCAGCAGTGACGGCGAGACGATGACGATGCGGGCGCGGTGCGCCTTGTGGACGATCGCCTCGAAATTCTCGTGGATCTCGGCAAACACCGATTCCGACGGCACGAACATGAAGGCGGTGTCCTGCGTCTCGCCCTGGATCAGGTATTTTTCCGATATATCGCGGACATGGACCTCGATGTCGCGGCGGAAAGCCTGCGAGGCGGCCTTCTGCAACTCGACGCCATCGGCGGCGCGGATGGCATTCCAGGCCTCCAGCGGGAATTTGGCATCGATGGCAAGCGAGGGCGCGCCGTTCGGCATCTTCACCAGGCAATCGGGCCTGCTGCCGTTGGACAGGGTCGCCTGGAATTCGTAGGCGCCATGCGGCAGGCCGTCGGCGACAATCGCCTCCATGCGCGACTGGCCGAAGGCGCCGCGCGTCTGCTTGTTGGAGAGGATCGCCTGCAACTGCACGACCTGGCCGGCGAGCGACTGGATGTTGCCTTGCGCGACGTCGATGATCGCCAGCCGCTCCTGCAATTTGGCCAGGCTCTCATGCGTGGATTTGGTCTGCTCGGTCATGGTCTGGCCGAGGCGGCCGGTCATGGCGTCGAGGCGCTGGCCGATCGACTGCGTCAGTTCCGCCTGCCGTGCCCCGAACACCTCGGCGATGGCACCCATGCGGCCCTGCATCTCGGATTGAGACTGCAGAATGCCGGCCATCCGCGCCTCTGCATCGCGCGCATGGTCGGCGGCTTCCGCGGCCGCCACGGCGCGCGCCTTGGCCGACCGCCACAGCGCGATGACGAGCGCCACGAACAGGCCGAGAAACAGCAACATGGTGAAAGCCAGCGCATGGCCGAGCGTGATCGTGGAGGCGCCAAGCCGGGCGACGGGCTCCGAAAGGATGGATGTCAGGTCATTCATGTGGACAGCATAGATGATTCGGCATGTCGGCACAGATCAAAACGTGAACACCAACCAGGCGCCCCGGTTGACGCTTTTCGCTGGACGTCTTACGTGGAACGCCATGCCTATCAAGCCGCTCATCATCCTTCCCGACCCCATCCTGCGCCAGGTTTCCAAGCCGGTGGAGCACGTCGACGCGCCCCTGCGCAAATTAGCCGACGACATGCTGGAAACCATGTATGACGCACCCGGCATCGGGCTCGCGGCGATCCAGATCGGTGAACCGCTGCGCATGCTGGTGATCGATCTCGCCAAGGAAGACGAGACACCGGCGCCGCATGTCGTCATCAACCCGGAAATCCTGGAGAGCGCCGACGCGCGCTCCGTCTACGAGGAAGGCTGCCTGTCGATCCCGGACTACTACGCCGAGGTCGAACGTCCGGCGGCGGTGCGGGTCAGGTACCTCGACCGCGACGGCAAACTGCAGGAGATCGAAGCCGAGGGGCTGATGGCGACCTGCCTGCAGCACGAGATCGACCACCTCAACGGCGTGCTGTTCATCGACCACATCTCGAAGCTGAAACGCGACATGGTGGTGAAGAAATTCAAGAAGCTCGCCGGGGACAAGGCGCCGGGCAAGCTGGTGGGATAGGGGAATGCCCCTCCGCGTCATCTTCATGGGCACGCCGGAGTTTTCAGTGCCGACGCTGCGCGCGATCGGCGATGCCGGACATGAGATATCAGCCGTCTATACGCAACCGCCACGCGCCGCCGGGCGGCGCGGGCTGGAGCTGACGCCGTCACCGGTGCAGCGCGAGGCAGAGCGGCTTGGCATCGAGGTGCGCACGCCGTTGTCGCTCAAGGGTGAGGCCGAGCAGGCGGCTTTGCACGCCCTGCGGGCCGACGTCGCCGTGGTCGTCGCCTACGGTTTGCTGCTGCCGAAGGCGGTTCTCGAGGCGCCGCGGCTCGGCTGCATCAACGGCCATGCATCGCTGTTGCCGCGCTGGCGCGGGGCCGCGCCCATCCAGCGCGCCATCATGGCGGGCGACCGCGAAACCGGCATGATGGTGATGCGCATGGAAGAGGGGCTCGACACCGGCCCGGTGGGAATGGTTGAAAAATGCCCCATCGAACCCGATATGACGGCCGGCGACCTGCATGATCGGTTGATGGGCGTTGGTGCCGCACTCATGGTGGAAGCGCTGGCGCGGCTGGAAATGAACACCCTGACATTTACCCCCCAAGCGGTGGAAGGGGTGACCTACGCCAAAAAAATCGATAAATCGGAGACTCGCGTGGACTGGAATCGCTCGGCGACCGAGGTCCACAATCACATTCGTGGCCTGTCGCCCTTTCCCGGTGCGTGGTCCGAGATTGAAATTGGCGGCCGCCCGGAGCGGCTGAAACTGCTTCGCTCGGTGCTTTCGCAAGGCGCGGGCGAGTCGGGAGGAATTCTCGATGACCAGCTGACGGTCGCCTGCGGGGCAGGCGCGATCAGGCTGGTCGAAGTTCAACGGGCGGGCGGAAGGCCCGCTGCCGCGTCGGAATTCCTGCGCGGGGCCAAGATCGAAAAAGGAATGAAATTCTCATGAGCATGATGTCGATACGCGCGGCGACGCCGCGGGATCGCGAGGCCATCCGCCTCGTCGAGGAACACGCTTTCGGCCAGCAGGCGGAGGCCGGGCTGGTCGACGCGCTGGTGACCGGCGGCGACGCCGTTACCGAACTGGTGGCGGAAGAGGACGGACAGGTTGTCGGCCACATCCTGTTTTCCCGACTGTTTGTCCGCAATGGCGGCAAAAGCTTTGCGGCCGTGGCGCTGGCACCGTTGGCGGTGGAGCCTTCGTTCCATGGCAGCGGTATCGGCGGCGCGCTGATCCGTGAGGCGCATATCCGCCTCAGGGACGCTGGCGAGACGCTGGCCGTGGTGCTGGGTGACCCGGTCTATTACAGCCGCTTCGGCTACAGCCACGCACGCGCCGAAAACTTCGAGAGCGAGTACCAGGGCGAGGCGCTGCAGGCGCTGGCCTGGGGCGACGCGCCGGAAGCCGGTAGGCTGGTCTACGCCTCGGCCTTCGGCTCGGCACTCGCCGCATAAGCGACAACAGCCCTGGAGCCGGATGATTTCAGGTCGAATCGACTTGAAATCTGAACCCGCCTCTAACTCAAAGGGATAGAGCATGATGTCGTCCGAAGACCGCTTCACACTTTTCGGCATCATGCTCTAGCATGCCGCGTTTTCGCCTCGACATCGAATATGATGGCAGCCTGTTTGCCGGCTGGCAGCACCAGGCGGATCAGCCTTCGGTACAGCAGGCGATCGAGCAGGCCATCGAGAAATTCTGCGGCGAAGAGGTCAGGTTGCGCGCCGCCGGCCGCACCGATGCCGGCGTGCATGCGACGGCCCAGGTGGCGCATGTCGACCTCGCCAAGGCATGGCCTGATGACAAGGTGCGCGACGCCGTGAACGCTCATCTTCAGGCTGCCGGCGCACATGTTGCCATCCTGAAGGCGATGGCTGTCCCGGACGATTTCGACGCGCGCTTCTCGGCCACCGGCCGCCACTACCTCTACCGCATCCTCAACCGCCGTGCGCCCTCGGCGCTGGAAAAGGGCAAGGTGTGGTGGGTGCCGAAGCGGCTCGACGCCGTCGCCATGCACGAAGCGGCGAAAGTTCTGCTCGGCCGGCATGACTTCACCACCTTCCGCTCGACGCAGTGCCAGGCCAACAGTCCGGTTCGGACGCTGGAACGGCTCGATGTCAGCCGGACGGGCGACATGATCGAGGTAAGAGCCTCGGCGCGGTCCTTCCTGCACAACCAGGTACGCTCGATGGTCGGCTCGCTGAAACGCGTCGGCGACGGCGGCTGGACCGTTGCCAACCTCCAAGCGGCGCTCGAGGCGCGCGACCGCGCCGCCTGCGGCCGGTGGCGCCGCCCGATGGGCTGTTTCTCGTCGGCGTCGACTATCCGGAGACCGACCAAAGCTGAGCGACGGCGGAATCGGTGAGCACCAGGTCCGACCCGATCACCACGTCGGCCGCTTCGGGCGTCAACGCGAGCGTTCCACTTCCTGTGCCAACACCATGGGCCTCCGAGGCCCCAATCGCGGCCGGCGCGACTGCTGATGCGTCTGGCACGGCAATCTCGTCCGATGGCCTGCCGGGGACGAGAATGTCGCGAGCGACCAAATCAGGCGAGACACAGGCCGATTGGTCCAGCGCCAGGCATTTCATCCCTTCGTCGCGTGCAGTCGGTCGAGCCGCTGCAGCAATTCCGCCGGCACCTGCTCGGCGGTGCGCGATGCGCCCGCGAAAATCGTGCCGCTGTTGCCGTCAAGGGTGATCACCGCTCCGGGATCGAGCCATGTGTCGCCGAAACCGATTCGGTCCCTCGATTCGTCGATACGCATTGCCTCGCAGCCGACGAGGCAGACCTTGCCAAGCTGCCGCGCCACCACGGCCGCATGGGACGTACGCGCTCCGTGCCGGGTGAGCAGGCCCTGCACGCGCTCGAGCAGTGCAATGTCATCGGTCTCGGCGTTCTGCCGCGCGAGGATCGC
The DNA here is from genome assembly GCF_059683685.1 of Mesorhizobium sp. RCAM 05099. Lineage (NCBI taxonomy): Bacteria > Pseudomonadati > Pseudomonadota > Alphaproteobacteria > Hyphomicrobiales > Phyllobacteriaceae > Mesorhizobium > Mesorhizobium sp. RCAM 05099. Next base: position 230,823 of record NZ_CM185035.1, on the reverse strand, counting down.
CGGTTTTCCTTCCGTCTCGAGCGCCGCGACCTGTGCCTCGTTGAGGGCAACCACGCCGCTGACAACCCCGCTGGAGGCGGTCGCGGCATGGCCGAGCACCGTCGGCGCCGCGCCGTCCTCGGCCACGATGATGCGCGTCGTCAGCGCCGCGGCGTCGAGGCCGGCGGTGCGGAGGCAGGCGGTTTCCCGGTCGATCAACCCTTCCTCCGCCATGTCGAGGGCGATGCGGGCGGCGGCCTGCGGCGTACGCTTGCCTTCGCGGGTTTGAAGCAGGAAGAGCTTTCCGTCCTCGATCGTGAACTCGAAATCCTGCATGTCGCCAAAATGCCGCTCGAGCGCGGCCGCCGCCTCGACCAGTTCCTCCCAGACGCGCGGTGCGATCGCTGCCAACTGGTGGTGGCCCTGCGCGCTGCGCCGGCCGCTGACCACATCCTCGCCCTGCGCATTGAACAGGAAATCGACCCAAGGGGCGGGATTGCCGTCGCTGGGGTTTCGAGTGAAGCCGACACCGGCCCCGGACAGCCCGCCCGCATTGCCGAACACCATGCGCTGGACCGTCACCGCCGTGCCCATGCCATGGCTCAGTCCGCGCATCTCGCGGTAGGCGATGGCCTTGGCGCTCGACCAGGACCGGAACACTGCCGCGATCGCCGCTTGCAACTGCGCGACCGCGTCCTGTGGGAAGGCTTCGCCCGCAGACCGCCGATAGGTCTCCAGGTGCCGCTGCGCGAGATCGCGCAGCACGGCGAAGTCGAGCATGCGCTCTTCCTCGTCCAGCCGCACGGCGTCGAGGTCGGCCTCGAAGTCGGTCGCGTTGACACCCGCCACCACCTCGCCGTAGCCGGCGATCAGGCGGCGATAGGCGTCCCACGCCAGCCGCGGATTGCCGGTCGACCGGATCAGTCCCGGCAGCGTCGCCTCGGTCAGGCCGATATTGAGCAGCGTCTCCATCATTCCCGGCATCGATACCGGCGCTCCGGAGCGGACCGACAACAGAAGCGGTCGGCGCGGATCGCCAAAGCCAAGGCCGGTCGCGGCCTCGAGCCGGACGAGTGCATCGTGCCAGAGTGCGGGTCTTGCCGTCTCCGGATGGGCGCACAAGCCGGTGCCCAGCACGAAGGCCGGCGGCACGTTCAGCCCGAGCGCCGCCATCCGTGCAAGGTTGTACGCCTTGAAGCCCATTGTCTCGGGCGAAGCCGCTTTTTCCAGCGGCTTGCCGGCCACGATCAGACCAAGCTGAGCCGAACCTTCTGGCGGAGTGCTCGTCGATGCGCCGCTCACGCTCGCCTTCCCTGGTTGCCGGCGCCGACCCGGGTGAGGACGAGGCCGCGCATCGCGTAGCCCGTGCGCAGCAGCGCGTCGGTGGATGCTTCCAGCGCGGCCGCGAAATCAGTGCCGAGGCTGAGCGTGGCCGCGTCCGAGACATTGCGCACGAACAGGCGCCTGACCTCGCGCGTCACCGCATCGCACGCCTTTTCGGCATCGACCACCCGCCAGCAGGCGGCCAGAAATTCATCCTGGTCCTGCGCGAGGCTCGCTTCGTTGAGCGTGCGCGCGATGGCGAGCGCCTTGACATGGTCCTGTGCCGCCTCAAGCACCTTGTCGGCCAGCCGGCGCAGCGCGGTGCGCAGTTCGTCGCTCCAGCCATGATGATTGTCCTCGGCGATCAGCGACAGGATGAAAACGGCCTCCTCCAGCGCATCCGCCGCATCGTCGGCGCATTCGATCAGCTGCAGGACGGGCAGCCAGCGCGCGTTGCCCGCGGCCTGGTCGCGCAGGCGCATCACCAGATGATCGGCCTTGCGTTCCCAGATCTTGGCGCGCTCCGATAGCTTTCGAGCGGCCTTGACGTCTGTTTCGTGGCCATACGCCAGCGCATCGCGTATGCCTTCGGCCAAGGCGTGGCAGAAGGCGGCGTGCTCGCCGAGAAGCGCGAACTCGTCCCGGTGACGGCGGACATGGCGCGACAGCAGCAGCCGGATCTGGTCGGCGATCAGGGCGGCGGTCTGATTCACCTGCATGGCATGGGAGGAAAGCACGAGCGCCTCGGTCAGGAAATCCTGCGCCTCGGCCGCGCCCAGCACGCTGTCCAACCGGTCGCCGATCCGGAAATGGTCCGGCGACAGCGCTTCCATCGCGTCGAAGACCAGTTGATCGGCCCCGGCCATGAGCCAGCCCATATGGCCTGCCTCGCGATGGGCTGCCTCGGTCAGCACCGCGATGGAAAGCGGCTTGGCGACAAGCCGGTTCAGCCGCTTGCGTGCCCGGTTCCAGTCGATCAGGAAGACGATGCGCGCGCCCAGACCCTCAAGGGCCGCGTCGGCCGCCGCGAGATCGGCGCAATCGAAGCGCGCCGTGCCGACGACGTAATCGGCGCCCGAGTTCAGACCGGCGCTGCGCCGCGCGCCGACGTCCGACCATTGCGCTCCAATCTCCGACAGAAGGCCCTGGAAGAAGGCAAAGCGACGCTCGTGCAGGTCCGAATAGGTGAGCGTGATCGAAGAACCCTCGATCTGGATCACCAGCACATGCACGTCGTTGGTGCCGATGTCGTTCTGGATGAGCAACCGCGCCCCGTCGCGCGTCGCCGCCGTGTCGAGACCGGGATGGTCGAATTTGAGCCTGCGCGTGCGGTTCAGCCCACGCATGAAGGCAGCGACGCGGGGGCGGTCGTCGGCATCGAGCTGCCAGACATGGGCACCGTCGACCGTATCGTCCGACATGTCGACCGCCAGCCGGTTCAGGCTCTTGTGCAGATCCATCACCAGAATGTGGAACGTATCGCTCTCGCCCCGCTTTCCGCCCGTCAGCGCGTGCATTTGGGCGTCGTCGAGCACGCCCGCATTCAACTGGTCCAGCCAGTCGCACCAATGATCGACCCGCGCGATTTGCGCCTTGTGGTCGGCATCCGCGCTGCCTTCCAGCGGCCGGGCCATCAGGCGGATGTCCTCCCCGAGCAGCTTGCCAAGTCGCGCCAGGTCGGCAAGATGCAACATCCCGCCCTCCAGCCAGGCTGTCGCCTGCATCTCCATGAGCCACGGCGCGTTGATATGGGCGGCCGCATAGTCGCGACGCAGGTTGGATAGCGGAGCCGCGCCATCCGCGGCATGGGCAGCCGCGGCCTGAAGCGCGGTCAGTGCGAATTTCAGCCGGTCATTGGCCGCAAGCGCGCCGGTGATCCGGGCCGGCAGTAGCAGCTTCGATTGGCCGAGCGCGGCGACAACATCCACCTTTTCCATCTATCAGCCATCCATCCTGCCAGAATGATACATTGTTAGATTCACTGCCTCGTTGTCCGCGTTCCAAAGTTTATCGAAATCAGAAGCCGGCTTACTAAAGGAGATCGAAGCACTATCATAATCTTGTCATGATAAATATACTCTGGAGTCCGCACTTCATCGTTGATCTGGCGCAAAGCATTCGTTGGAAGACTTTCCAGGAGTGATCGATCGCAAAACGGAAGCTGCCAAGATGAGCATCGTGCCCGGCAATGCCCTTCATCCCGCAGGGGTGGGCAAATGTCTCAAATCACGGCCCTTCTCAGCCCTTTCGGCTGAGGCAAGTCGGGATTGCGGCTCTGTCCGAATGGCGCCGACGAGATTTGGTGGGCATGCGAATGCCAGGCCGGGCTCACCCGGACGGGTCGATATCCGCGATCCCGGCACTCGACGCGCGTTGCCTCGGCTGGATCGCGCAGGAATGTTATGAACACCCTGATATGGCGGTGGCCCAGGCCTAGATGTCAGCCGGCACGGTGATGCCGAGCAGCATCTGCAGCCCGAACAGCACCATCAGCGAGGCGATGAACATGCCAACGAAAACGGCGGTGCCGACCGCGGCACCCTTGCCGATGGAGGCATTGGTCATGCGCCAGGTCAGCACCATCGACAGCGCGAACAACAGCAGCGACACAAGGCTCGAGATCTGGCTCGCGGACGTCAGGAAAAGCCTGATCAGCGCCGAGGGCAGCATCAGCCAGGCGGTGATGGCCGAAGCCCAGTTGCTGGCAACGACATAGTGGACGAAGCGGCTGCCTATGCCGGCACGCCGCGCGACCAGGGCAAGAGCGATCAGCGGCAGCACCCAGGAGCTGATATCGACCGTAGCTAGGCGGACGAGCATGCCGAAGCGTCCCGCGAACGCATTGGGATCGCCGATCTCGTTGGCAATGCCGACCCAGCCGACGATCAGCGCCGGTGCGGCAACGACGATGGCGAAAAAGGAGTTCCAGAAACCGTCGGCCGACAGGTCGAGCAGACGCAATCCGTCGACCTTGCCGAGCATAAGCCGCCAGGCGCCGGTCAGCGAAGCTTGGGTCTCGTCCGCCGAAAGCATGCTGCTCAGCCCTGTCCGAACCAGTCGTCGATGAAGCGCTGGTAGATTTGCGTCAGCGTTTCGAGATCGGCAATGGCGACACGCTCGTCGACCATGTGCATGGTCTTGCCGACCAGGCCGAACTCGACCACCGGGCAGTAATCCTTGATGAAGCGCGCGTCCGAGGTGCCGCCCGAGGTGGACAGCGCCGGCTTCCTGCCGACCACCGCCTTGACCGAACCACTCAGCGTTTCGATCAGCCTGTCGTCGCGGGTCAGAAAGACATGGCTCGGCCGATCGCGCCAGACAAGGTCGTAGTCGACCGGCGTCTTCTTGCCCGGCCGGTATTTCTTGCGCTTCGCCGCCTGGTCGAGGCGGTTGTGAATTTCAGCCTGGATCGTCTCGGCCGTCCAGGTGTCGTTGAAGCGGATGTTGAAGGTGGCGGTCGCTTTTGCCGGAATGACATTGGTGGCCGGGTTGCCGACATCGATGGACGTCACTTCCAGGTTGGTCGGCTGGAAATCCTTTGTTCCCTTGTCGAAGACGGGATGCAGTAAGGCGTCGACAAGGCCCATCAGCCCGCGCACCGGATTGTCGGCAAGCTGCGGATAGGCGGCATGGCCCTGGCGGCCATTGACGGTGATGGCGCCCGACATGGAGCCGCGCCGGCCGATCTTGATCATGTCGCCAAGCGCATCCGGGTTGGTTGGCTCGCCGACGATCGAGGCATCCCACTTCTCGCCCTTGGAAGCCGCCCACTCGAGCAGCTTGACCGTGCCGTTGATGGCAGGGCCCTCCTCGTCGCCGGTGATCAGCAGCGAGACCGAACCTTTCGGACCACCCTTTGTCTCGACATGGCGCGCCACGGCGGCGATGAAACAGGCAATGCCGCCCTTCATGTCCACCGCGCCGCGGCCATAGATCTCGCCATTGGCGATCTCGGCGGCGAAAGGCGGATGCGTCCAGGCGGCTTCGTCGCCGACCGGCACCACGTCGGTATGGCCGGCGAACATCAGATGCGGGCCGTTGCCGGAACGCCGCGCAAAGAGGTTCTCGATATCGGGCGTGCCGTCCTCGGAGAACACCGGCCGGTCGACCAGGAAGCCGAGCGGCTTCAGCATCGTTTCCAGCGCGGTCAGCGCGCCGCCCTCAGCGGGCGTCACCGAAGCACAACGGATAAGGGTGGCGAGGTTTTCGGCGGGATCGGTCGGCAGCGTCATGGCAAAAGCGATAGTCGAAAGCGGAAGGCCTGTCACGGCCAGACATAGAGGCCAGGTTAATGGCCGACGATACCGCCGACATTATGGTTTTCATGTCGTATAATTGTGGGCTCCGGGGGGAGCGACAGGATGACAGACGGGGACAAAACAATCGTCATTGCCGGCGTCGGCAGCATTGGCTGCTATGCCGGCGGCTGCTTGGCGCTCGCTGGACGCCGGGTGATTCTGCTCGCCCGGCCGCGTGTCGAGGCGGCATTGCGGCAAGGCGGATTGCGGGTCAGCGACCTCGATGGCCACGACCGTTCCCTCAAGGCGGAAGCACTTATCGTCACCACCGATCCCGCCGTTGCCTTGCCGAAGGCGGATGTGATCCTGGTCACGGTCAAGAGCGGTGCGACCACGGATATGGCCGCCCTCATCAAGGCCCATGCCCGTCCTGATGCTGTCGTGGTCAGCCTGCAGAATGGGGTCGACAATGCCGACAGGCTGCGTGCCGGGCTTGACGGGCGAAGGGTGCTGGCCGGCATGGTGCCATTCAATGTCGTGCAGTCGCCGGACGGCGAGTTGCCGCTGCGCGTGCATCGCGCCAGCGACGGCAAGGTGATGATCGAGGACGGCGACGCCGGCCTGATCGGCCTCCTCGGCGTCGAAGGGCTTGCGGTCGAAGCCCATGGCGACATGCAGGCCGTGCTGTGGGGCAAGCTGCTGATGAATTTGAACAACGCGCTGGTCGCGTTGTCGGGCCTGCCGTTGGCGAGGGAACTCGCCGACCGTCGCTGGCGCCTGATCCTGGCGGGTCAGATCGACGAGGCGCTGCAGGCGATGAACGCGTCGGGCATCGCGCCGGCGCGGATCGCCGGCCTGCGGCCAGCACTGCTGCCGAAGGTGCTCCGGCTGCCGGACTGGCTGTTCAGGCTGCTGGCGCGACGCATGCTCGCCATCGCCCCCGAGGCGCGCTCGTCGATGTGGGACGATCTGCAACGCGGGCGGCCGACGGAGATCGACGACCTGCAGGGCGCGATCCTGCGGCTGGCTGAAAAGGCGGGCACATCGGCGCCTCTGACAAAACGGGTCGCGGCGCTGGTGCGCACCGCCGAACAGGAAAAACGAGGACCACCCGGCCTGGCGCCGGAACAGGTCAACGCGCGGCCAGACGGCCGTCGATCAGGGTGATCTTCTGCCAGATCTTGCGCGACAGGTTGGACGCCAGGTTCTCGATGTCGTTGACGCCGTCAATGACCACATCGTCATTGACCGATTGCGCGAACAACGCGGCGATCTTGCCGGTGATCGACAGCATTTCGGAGCAGTAGTCGAGGTAGCGGGCAAGGTCGGCGGCGTTGGTGATGCGGGCCGGCGAATGTTCGGTCGGCTTGAAATTGGCCGACAGCGCCGCCGGATCCTTGGTCAGCTGGTGCATGTCGATGACGTGGATCAGCGATCTGAGGCCGTGCAGCTGGCGAAACACCTGCTTGCGCTTGATACGCTCCTCAGTGCGGATCAACGCCAGGAAACCGAGCACGGCAAGGATGATCATGTTGATCGTGGCCTCGATGCCTTGCACCGACTGCACCGCATCGTCGGCCTGGGAAATGTGAATGAGCGGCAGGATGGTGCCGACAAACAGAAAGATCAGCGCGCCCGCGACGACCGCAGCGATGATGAGCCCGCGCAGCCACCAGATCGGCGCTTCGAGCGCCTTCGCCGCCTTGGCCAGATCGCGCGACAGCGAGACCAGCTCGGCGGCAACGCCGCGCAGTCCGGCTTCGGGAAAACGGTCGGCGATCCGCTCTTCCAGCCGTTCGGCGGTTTCGACGATCAGTTTCGGATCAAGCGTGCGGTAGCGCATGGCGAGATATCCGGCCGGCCCTCATGACTGGGCCGGCTCGTTGGTGCGCCGGCCATAGCGGTTGGGCCCAGGCTGCCCTGAAAACAGGCACAACACAAGGAAGGCGACGATCGAGACGACCGGCACGAACAGGATCAGCGCGGCAATGCCCGGCTTGTCGAGGTCGTGCAGGCGCTTCACCGCCAGCACGATGTTCGACCATAGCGAGGCGATGAAGGCGATGAAGAAGATGAACGACCACATGTTGCTCTCCGCCGAGCCTTCCGGCACCAGCGTGAAGCGATAGAGCGGAAAGGCCTGGATGATGGCGACGAGCAACCCGCCAAGAAAATAGGCCGCGCGGCTGACGCGGCCCGAGGTTTTGAAGAAAAGCCAAGTGAGATTTGATCTGTCAGGCAAGCGGGTCCGGTCCGTATTGATTGGCACCCCTGGTGCCTTCGAGAATGCCCAGTTCGACCAGCAGCCAGATGCCGCCGATGACGGGTACGAGGCCGATCAGCGTCCACCAGCCCGACTTATTCCGGTCGTGCCAGCGTTTGGCATAGAGAGCAATCGCGAAATAGATAGATGCCAGCGCGAAGAGGATGCCGATGATGCCGACCTGGCCACCACTGGCGGTGGTGAAACGCGGCCGAGGATCGCGTCGAGAATGAAGGCAACAATGCCGATAACGATGAATATGCCGATGCCGGCCCAGAACTTGGCCCGATTGATGCGGCCGTCAAAACTCGTCAGCAGATATTTCCAGTCCATGTCACCCCTCCATGTTGAACCAGCGCGACCGATTGTCGCGCCGGGGAAGGTGCACTCGCTTGCGGCAAAGATCAATCGCGCAGCAATTCGTTGATCGAGGTCTTGGAGCGGGTCCTGGCATCGACCCGCTTGACGATGACGGCGCAGTAGAGGCTGGGGCCAGGCTCACCGTTGGGCAAGGGCTTGCCGGGCAGCGATCCGGCGACGACGACGGAATTGGCCGGCACCTCGCCATAGAAGACCTCGCCGGTGGCGCGGTCGACGATCTTGGTCGACTGGCCGATGAAGACGCCCATGCCGAGCACCGAGCCTTCGCGCACGATGCAGCCCTCGACCACCTCGGAGCGCGCGCCGATGAAGCAATTGTCCTCGATGATAGTCGGGCCGGCCTGCATCGGCTCCAGCACGCCGCCGATGCCGACGCCACCCGACAGATGGACGTTCTTGCCGATCTGGGCGCAGGAACCGACCCCGACCCAGGTGTCGATCATGGTGCCTGAGTCGACATAGGCGCCGACATTGACGAAGGACGGCATCAGCACGGCGCCCGGCGCGATATAGGCCGAGCGGCGCACGATCGATCCCGGCACGGCGCGGAAGCCCGCCTTTTCGAAATCGACGGCGCTCCAACCGTCGAACTTCGACGGCACCTTGTCCCACCACACGGCCTGGCCGGGACCGCCCTTGATGATCTCCATCGGGTTGAGCCGGAAGGACAACAGCACCGCCTTCTTCAGCCACTGGTTGACATGCCACTTGCCGTCGGCCTGGCGCTCGGCGACGCGGGCTGTGCCGCGATCAAGCAGGTCGAGCGCCGACTGGATGGCGTCGCGCGTCTCGCCGCGGGTCGCCGTCGAAATGGCATCGCGTTCCTCGAAGGCCTTCTCGATGGTCTTCTCGAGGCTTGCCAGATCGGCGTTCGACATGAATTCGCTCCATTACCAAGCTGTTAAGGGGCTGCGCCTTAACCTGTTTTGAAAGTCGCGCGGACCCTGGGCATGCTTCGCCTGCCCAGGTCTTTGCCTGTAACAGGTTCTTGTCGCAAAACCGCAGGACACTTTTGCGGAACCTGCTTAAGTGAAGCCCTGGTGAGGGTCAATCGCGGCTGCGTCATGGGACGGCGCAAGTGAAGAACTGGACGGGTAACGCAACTATGACTCCTATGGAAAAGGCGGGATGGACGCCGCTGCCGCATTCGGATGAGGATCTGGAGCGGTCAAGAAGCGTGCCGGACACGCCGCAGACGCGGGCCGAGACATACCGGCTGGCGTGGAACGATCCCGACTTCATGACGCGGCGCGAACTGCGCGCGGTCAGGCTGCAGCTCGAACTCTTGAAACCGGAAATGATCCTGGCCGAGCGCGGCATCCGTTCGACGGTGATCCTGTTCGGCGGCGCGCGCCTGCCCGAGCCCGGTGGTGAGGCCTGGGCGGCCAAGAACGAGACGCAGAAGAAGAACCTCGAGGAAAACAGCAAATACTACGAGGAAGCGCGCAAATTCGCCCGCCTCTGCTCGCAGCAGTCGGCGACCTCATATTACCGCGAGTATGTCGTGGTGACCGGCGGCGGGCCCGGCGTGATGGAAGCCGGCAACCGTGGCGCCGACGATGTCGGTGCGCCGTCGATCGGACTCAACATCGTGCTGCCGCACGAGCAGGCGCCAAACGCCTATGTGACGCCGGAGCTCTGCTTCAACTTCCACTATTTCGCCATCCGCAAGATGCATTTCGTCATGCGCGCCAAGGCCGTGGCGGTGTTTCCCGGCGGCTTCGGCACGATGGACGAGTTCTTCGAGACGCTGACCCTGATCCAGACCGGTCGCATGGAGCGCGTGCCGGTGATCCTGTTCGGCAAATCGTTCTGGAAACGGGCGATCGACCTCGACTTCCTCGCCGAGCAGGGCACGATCAGCCCCGGCGACCAGGACATCATCGATTTCGTCGACACCGCCGACGAGGCCTGGGGCATCATCAGCCGCTTCTACAATCTGTGAGAGCGTGGCGGAGCCCCTGATTGCAGGCCGGCATCACCTGAATATCGACAACCCTCAGGCAGCGACCTCGACGATCGCCGTCAGGAAGGCGGCGAGATCGTCGGTGACGAAATCGACATCGTCTTCCTGGGCGGGATCGCGCTCCCAGATTTCGGAAAAGGTCGGCTCGAAATTGCGCGGCACCACGAGCACCGTGGTCATGCCCAGCGACTTCGGCACCGAAAGGTTGCGGGCAAGATCCTCGAACATCACCGCATTGTGGCCGGTGACGGCGTGGAGCGCGGCGAACTTCTCGTAGGTCTGGCGCGCCGGCTTGGGATTGAGCCCGGCGGCGACGATGTCGAAGATATCGTCGAAATGGTCGAGGATGCCGAGCTGGCGCGCCGTGCGTTCGGCGTGCTTGCGGTCGCCATTGGTGAAGATGAACTTGCGGCCCGGTAGCTGGCGGATGGCGGTGCCGAGAACGGGATCGGGCACCAGCCATGAATAGTCGATGTCATGCACCTTCTCGAGGAAATCGTCGGGGTCTATGCCGTGACGCGTCATCAGCCCGTTGAGCGTCGTGCCGTATTCCAGATAGAGCTCCTTTTGCAGCTTGCGCGCCTCGTCGCGCGGCAGCGCCAGGAGCTCGCCGACATAGGCGGTCATCTTGACGTCGATCTGCGAGAACAGATTCGAATGGTGCGGATAGAGCGTGTTGTCGAGGTCGAACACCCAGTCGGTGACGTGGGCGAAGCGGGCGGGATCGGGGAGCGTTGTCATGCGATCCTTATGGCATGAAACGGGCATTCTGAAAGCGACTTTATCCACAACCTATGCGCGTCGAGGGGGCAGAAAATGCCGTCACGATTCAAATTTTAGACAACCGGGAAAGGTGGCCTTCAGGGCTTGCTGGCAGAGAGGCAGTCCTGTGGGAGCAAGCGATGAGTCGTATATTTCTGAAGTCCGCCGCGATCGCCTTCGCCTCCGTCGCCGCCTCTCTCCTGCTGACGCTGATCATCGTTCCGGCAATGGGATTTCCCATCAACCGGACGATCTGGCTGACCTCGACGGTTTGCCCGCTCGTCATTGCCTGGATCGCCGGCGCCAGCACATTCTGGCAGAGCGACAGGCTGAAGAACGCGCATCGCGATCTCGCCCGGGCGCACGCCCAGCTCGCCGCCGCGCATCGCCGCCTGGAGGAAAAGGCGAGCCGCGACGACATGACCGGCATGCTCAACCGGGAGAGTTTCTTTGCCGCACTCGACGGCTCCAGGCGCAAGTCCGATCGCGGCGCGTTGCTGATCATCGACGCCGACCATTTCAAGAGGATCAATGACAGCTTCGGCCACCTGACCGGCGATGACGCGTTGCTTTTGATCGCCAGCGCGATCGAGCGCGGCGTGCGCAGCGGCGATGTGCTCGGCCGCATCGGCGGCGAGGAGTTCGGCGCCTTCCTGGTCGGTGCCACCGAACAGGAGGCCAAGCGCGTCGCCGAGCGCATCCGCCGCGAAGTCGAACTGATCCGTTTCCGGCCCATCGACGAGCGGACCATCCCGCTCACTGTCAGCATCGGCGGCACCGTCTGCGGCGAGGAGGCCAACGTATCGGACCTGATGCGTGCCGCCGACCGGCGCCTTTACCAGGCCAAGCACGGGGGCCGCAACCTGACGATCCTCGACACGGATATCTCCGCGGCGGCGTGATTAGTCCGCCGATCCGGTACAGCCGGCCTGTTAACGAATTTCTAACACTGTTTGCATCCGGTTGCGCCGTTTACCCGGTTTTCGCTGACTTGTGGGCAAGCTTGGCACGAAATTGGCTTTTCCTTCAGGGCATGTGCCGTTCAGGGAATGCCATGCGCAGTCGAGGCCCCATCGAGAGACCTGTCATGAGTTTCTTCAAGAAAATGTCGCGCCGCAGCATCGTGCAGGCGCTGATCGCACTGCCTGCCCTGTCGTTGTTCCGCAAGCTGCCTGATGCCAACGCGTCCGATAGCGATCCATCCCACGCCGACCCGAATGAAATCGTGGAGGTCAATGGCTGGATCCTGAAGCGGAGCGACCTGGCATGATCTTCGACAGCTACGAGGGGTATCGCGCCACCAACTTCAAGCCCAAGGTCTGCATCCTCGGCTCCGGACCGGCCGGCACCACCATTGCCCGCAAGCTTGGCGCCGCCGGCATTCCGGTCGTGGTGCTGGAGGCTGGATCGAGGGAGTTCAGCGACGAGTCGCAGGATTTCTATCGTGGCACCACGGTCGGTGATTTCTACTTCGATCTCGATATCACCCGGCTGCGCTTCATGGGTGGCAGCTCGAACCACTGGGCCGGCTGGTGCCGCGTCCTCGACAAACAGGATTTCGAGCCAAAGGCCTGGGCACCCGATACCGGCTGGCCGATCCGCCGCGCCGACATCGAACCCTATTTGCCTGAGGTGCACGACATCCTCGAACTTCCCGATTTCCGGCCGGATGTGCCGATCTCGGACGACATTCGCTGGGTGCAGCTGATCAAGAGCCCGGCGGTGCGTTTTGCCGAAAAATTCGCCGACGAGCTCGACAAGAGCAGGAACATCGCGGTGGTGCTCAACACCTATGCCACCGAGCTTGCCGGCGACGGCAAGCGAGTGACAGGGGCCAGGCTGTGGTCGAACGGGCAGGATGCCGGCTCGTTCAGCGCCGACTATTTCATCGTCTGCACCGGCGGGCTGGAGAATTCACGTCTGCTTCTGTGGTCGAACCAGCGCTCGAACGGTGGCGTCGTGCCGAATGCGACGGCGCTTGGCCGCTACTGGATGGAGCACCCGACCTTCGAGGGCGGCAATGCCATCCTGGCCGACTATGGCGAGTTCGAGGTCGATGCCGTCAACGAGGCCTTCTTCTCGCCGACGCTGGCCGCCATGGAACGGCTGCGGATCATGAATTTCGGCATCAGGCTGATCGAGACGCCTTACGCCGGGATCAAGCACGTGATCGCCGACCTCGCCTGCACGGCGCCCGACATGGCCGAGTGGGTCGCCTATCAGCTCAGCCAGAACCTGCGCTGCGCGGCCCAGCTTTATGTCGCCTGGGAACAGGCGCCGCTGGCCTCCAACCAGATCGAACTGTCGAAGACCGATGTCGACCATGCCGGCGTGCCGCGCATCGAGCTGCACTGGAAGAAGTCGGAGCTGGAACGCCGCACGCTTGTCGAAGGCCTGAAGCTGTTCGGCACGACACTCATCGAGAAGGATCTCGGTCGTGTTCGTCTGATCGACTGGATTGCCAACGGCGAGGATTATCCGACCAACGAGGAGACCGCGGGGCACCATCACATGGGTGGCACGCGCATGGGCACCGACATCACCAAGAGTGTGGTGGACGCCAACTGCAAGGTGCACGGCATGGACAATCTCTATGTCGGCGGCTCCTCGGTGTTCTGCACATCCGGTCAAGCCAACCCGACGACGACGATTACCGCGCTGGCCTGCCGGCTGGGCGAGCATCTGAGCAAGGTGGTCGCCGTCTGAGCGGCTTGCCGAGACAGGCTCGTCCTTTATCATTGCAATGTCATGCCTGCCGGCGCCGATGCCGGGGCCGGCAGAAACCCGGCATGGTTTCAAAAACCGTAGACGGCGATGCGCAGCAGCACGGCAGCGGCGGCCAGCGCCACAAGCAGAATGCCGAGGCCGATGGGGGAGCCCCAGCCGTACCATTCCATCGCCAGCTTGGCGTATTTGAACTCGTCCTCATGCGAGGGGGGCTGCCGCTGTTGAATCAAGCTCATTTTTTCACTCCTGGTCGGCGGCTCGCCCTTGCCTTGTCCGAGCTGGAGCCGCATATTGCTGTTACAGTCTAAATGTTAGACAGATTGATAATTAGATGATCGAAATAAATTCGTCAAGCGGGAATCGCGACCAGACGGCGAGGGCTATCGGCCTGGCCATCATGCAGTGGCAGGACGCGACCCAGGCCTATGACGAAGCGGTGGGGGCGAGACTCGGGCTGAACATGGCCGAACGCCATTGCATCGGGCTGCTCCATGGCGGCCCGCAATCGGCCGGCGCGGTCGCGACCGCGACCGGGCTGACGCCGGCCGCGGTGACCGCGCTGATCGACCGGCTTGAGGCGCGCGGCCTGCTGACGCGCACGCGCAGTCTGGAAGACAGGCGCAAGGTGGTGATCGAGGCGACCGAGGCGACGCGGAAACTGTCGGCGCGCTACTACGGCGCCATCGCGCGGGAAGGCGAAAAGGTCATCGCCACCTTCAGCGACGCCGAACTCGCTACCATATCGCGCTTCGTCAACGCCGCGCTCGACCTGCAGCGCGACCAGCTGGCGCGACTGAAGGCCGAAGGGCCGGACACCCCAAACGGGCGATAGGGGTGCCGATGCCTCCCGCCCGTTTGAGGGCGGGAGATCACCACAGCTAGACCGTCGCCGGATCGAGCGCCGGCTGGCCCTTGCGGCGCGCGACGATCGCTTCGAAATCGGCGGTCTGGAAGGCATCGCGCAACGCATCGAAGGACGGCAGCACGAAATAGGCGCGCTGGAACTTGTCGATCTCGTAGCCGGTGCGCATCACGGTTTCGAGGTCGAAGGGCACGTGATGGGCGTCCTTGCTGTCGACGGCAAACTGCAACTCGGTAAAGGACGACATCAGGCCGGCGCCAAAGGCCTTCAGCGGCTGGCCTGTCTCCTGCATCAGGCCATACTCGGCCGTGTACCAGTAGAGCCGGGTGATCATCTCGTCGCCACCCAGCGCGATGATGTCGCCGGCCTTCTTGCCATACATCTGCATGAAGTCGGCGAACACCGGTTGCGACAGCACGGGCACGTGGCCGAAGAAGTCATGGAACATGTCCGGCTCGACGATGTAGTCGAGTTCCTGCCTGGTGCGCAGCCAGTTGGTGACCGGAAAGCGGCGGTTGGCGAGATGGTCGAAGAAGGGCGCGGCGGGAATGAGACCCGGAACGGCGACGATCTCCCAGCCGGTCAGCTTGCGCAGCTTGCCGCTGACCTCCTCGAAGTCGGGGATACGGTCGAGAAGGCCGAGTTTTTCGACACCGTCGAGATAGGAGTGGTGGGCGAGCTTGCGCGTCAGTTTGGTCTGGCGGTCGCACAACGTGCGCCACACCGCCTGTTCCTCGGCGCTGTAATCGTAACCCTGCGCCACGGTGAAATCGGCACGGCAGACAGAATAGTCGCCGCGCAACCCTTGCGCCGCGCAATCGCGGGCGTATTCGGCAACGCTCATCGTCGTCATGGTTTTTCTCCTCGCAAATCATGAGTGGCGAACGGTGCCATGAGGCTAACCGGATCTGCCGAGGCAAATCGGTTTTGATGATGGCTCGAACGGAATATTCGAGATAATATTCACTCAATTAATGCCTACCGGGAGTGAAAATGCCTCAATTCGATGATTTCGAGATCAAGATGCTCGATGTCCTGCAACGCGATGGACGCAAGCCCGTCTCCGAACTGGCGCAAGAGATCGGCCTGTCGACGACGCCCTGCGCGCGACGTTTCGAAGCGCTGCAGGATGCCGGCATCATCAAGGGTTTTGCCGCGGTGATCAGCCGCCGGGCGGTCGGCCTGATGGTCGAGGTGTTCATCCAGGTTCGCCTTGTCAGCCACAGCGACGGCTCGCCCGAAACCTTCATTGCCGCCGTCCAGCGCATGGACGAGGTGTCCTCGTGCTGGACGATGACCGGCGACCATGATTTCCTGCTGCATGTCATGGTGCCGTCGGTCGACGAGCTCAACGCCTTCGTCATGCACCGGCTGATGCGGCTCGACGGCGTGCGCGACGTGCACACGCAACTGGTGCTGCAGAACATCAAGGGACCAGGCCACGTGCCGCTCGGCCATCTCAGGCGATGATGGTGCTCGGCATTCCTGCGGAAAAGCTGCACGCAAACTGCTGAAACGGGCCAAGCGCGCGTCCATATCGCCGGCCAGCATGCGCGGACCAACTTCCCAGGAGGTCCGCCGTGAAAATCGTCCTGATCAATCCACCGCACACCGCCATCGGCAGCCGCGTGCCGGACGACCACCTGCCGCCGCTCGGCCTGCTGGCGCTCGGCGGTCCGCTGATCGATGCCGGCCACGAGGTGCGGCTCGTCGATGCCGAATTCGGGCCGATGCCGCTCGACATGGTGGTGCGCAACGCGCTCCACGACTGTCCCGACTTCGTCCTGATCGGCCATTCCGGCTCGACCTCGGCGCATCCGACCGCCCTGCTCATCGCGCGCATGATCAAGGATCGCGAACCGGCGACCATCATCATCTATGGCGGCGTTTTCCCGACCTATCACTGGCGCGACATCCTCACGGCGACGGAAGTCTTCGACTTCATCGTGCGTGGCGAGGGCGAGGCGACCGTCGTGGCGCTGGTCGAGGCGCTGGAGATGCACCAGCCGCCGGCGAGCGTGGCCGGCATCGCCTTTCGCGACGATCTGCGCCGCCCCTTCGCGACGCCGCCGGCAATGACCATTTCGGAACTCGACGCCTACCGCGTCGGCTGGGAGCTGATCGATCACCGCCGCTACAGCTATTGGGGCGGCAAACGTGCCGTGGTGATGCAGTTTTCACGCGGCTGCCCGCATCTGTGCAACTATTGCGGCCAGCGCGGCTTCTGGACCCGCTGGCGGCATCGCGATCCGGTGAAATTCGCCAAGGAGATTGCCTGGCTGCACCGGGAACACGGCGTCGAGCTGATCAACCTCGCCGACGAGAATCCGACGGTTTCGAAGAAGGCCTGGCGCGCCTTCCTCGATGCCATGATTGCGCAGAACGTGCCGGTGCTGATCGTCGGCTCGACCCGCGCCGACGACATCGTGCGCGACGCCGACATCCTGCATCTCTACCGCAAGGCCGGAATCATCCGCTGGCTGCTCGGCATGGAAAACACCGACGAACAGACGCTCCAATTGATCCGCAAGGGCGGCAGCACCTCATCCGACCGCGAGGCGATAAGGCTGCTGCGCCAGCATGGCATCCTGTCGATGGCGACCTGGGTGGCTGGCTTCGAGGATGAAGGCTTTCGTGATCTGTGGCGCGGCTTCCGCCAGCTCCTTGCCTATGATCCGGACCAGATCCAGGCGCTTTATGTGACGCCACACCGCTGGACACCGTTCTTCAGGATCGCGCGGGACCGCAAGGTGATCCAAAGGGATGCCCGGCTGTGGGACTACAAGCACCAGGTGTTGCACATGACGCGGCTGAAGCCGTGGATGCTGTTCTTCAGCGTCAAGCTGATCGAGCTGGCGGTGCAGTCGCGGCCGAAGGCGCTGGCCCGCATCCTGTTCCACAAGGACCCCGAGCAGCGGCACTCGATGCGCTGGTACACGCAAATGGGCCGCCGCGTCTGGTTCCGCGAGGTCTGGGGCTTTCTGGTCCGCGACCGCCGGGTGCAGGACGGCCCGACGCTTGCCGAGTTCTGGGGCGCGCCGCAGGACGCCGAGGAGGAATCGATGACCGTTCAACGATCAGCGCGAAAGCTGACATCATCCGGGATCACGATTTTGCCGAGCCCCTGACTGTTATTGCCCTCGGTTAAGGTGTGTTGAGTTTCAGGTCAGGCCGAGCCGAAAACGGTGGCTTTCGAGAACCGGAGCGCAGCGGACGTTCGGGTCCGTGAGCACCGGAAGCCGAAAAAGCCGTCGTTTGCAGGCCAGCATCACCTGAATATCAATACACCTCAGGGAACGATCAGCGTGCCGGCGCCGTGTTCGGTGAACAGTTCGAGCAGCACCGCATGCGGCGTCTTGCCGTTGAGGACGACGACGCCTTCGACGCCGCGCTCGATCGCTTCGATGCAGGTTTCGACCTTGGGGATCATGCCGCCCGACACCGTGCCGTCCTTGATAAGCGCCTTGGCCTCGGCGACGGTCAGTTCGTCGATCAGTTTCTTGTTCTTGTCGAGCACGCCCGGCACGTCGGTGAGGAACAGCAGGCGCGTGGCCTTGCAGGCGCCGGCAATGGCGCCGGCGAAGGTGTCGGCATTGATGTTGTAGGTGTGGCCGTCGCGGCTCGGCGCCACCGGCGCCAGCACCGGGATCATTTCGGAGCGCGCCAGAAGGTCGAGCAGAGTGCGGTCGACCTCGACCGGTTCGCCGACGAAGCCGAGATCGAGCACGCGCTCGATGTTGGAGTCGGGATCGATCATCGTCTTGCGCGCCTTTTCGGCGAACACCATGTTGCCGTCCTTGCCGCACAGGCCGATCGCCCATTCGCCCTCGGCGTTGATCAGCGCCACGATCTCCTTGTTGATCGAGCCGGCCAGCACCATCTCGACGATCTCCACCGTCTTCTGGTCGGTGACGCGCAAGCCGCCTTCGAACTTGGATTCGATGCCCATCTTGGCCAGCATGGCGCCGATCTGCGGACCGCCGCCATGGACGACGATCGGATTGACGCCGGACTGCTTCAACAGCGCGATGTCGCGGGCGAAGGCCTTGCCGAGTTCGATATCGCCCATGGCGTGGCCGCCATACTTCACCACGACCGTCTTGTTCTCGTAGCGCTGCATGTAGGGCAGCGCCCGCGAAAGCAGGGCGGCCTGCATTTCGGCGGTGGCGGTTATCTCCGTCATCGGCGTGGTTCCTGGCTTCTGGTTTCATGCATGCCGTTGTCCCAAGACCGCTAGGCACTTTTGGGCGACATGCACTTGGAAAGAACGGCGGCGTCTTAGCGGGAATTGCGGCGGCCCGCAAATGGCTTTGCTGTCATATTCGAGCGCCTCACGACGTCGTCATCATGATGGCACCATCAGCGGCGCCCTGCGGCCCAGCCAACCCGAGATCTTCTCCATCTGCGCGGCAAGCGACAGCAGCGTCTCCTCGTCACCCGGCCGGCCGGCCGCCTGGATGCCAAGCGGCAGGCCGGCGTCGGTGACATGGACGGGCAGCGCGATCGACGGCTGGCCGCTGACATTCTGGATCGCCGGCCAATGGGTGAACCAAAGGCTCTTGTCCATCAGCTGGCCGAACAACGGCTTCAACCTCAACAAGGGCGTGAGGTGCAGCTTGTCGAGCAGGTTTTCGATGAGGTCATCGGCGCCCTTCGGATCCATGGCGCCGCAGGCGAGCGGCGGGTGGGCAATGATCGGCATCAGCACGGCATCATACCGCGCGGTCTCCTCGATCAGGCGTCGCGAGGTGGCATGCAGCCGCTGCAGGCCGGCATAGGTCTCGCCGGCCGAGACCATTTCGCCCAATCGGCCGAGCACCCGCGTGGCGCGTTCGATGTCGCCGGCAACCGAACGGCCGACGCGCAGCGCTTCGGCCCGCATCGTGCCGGCGACGGCCGAGGCAACCGTCCTGCAGAAGTCGGAGATGAAATCGCGCCCGATGAAGGGCAGGTCGATTTCCTCGACCGCATGGCCGCCCTCGCGGGCAAGCGCCACCGCCGTGTCCAGCGCCTTCAACGTCTCCAAAGAAACCGGCAGGTCGAGCGGCGATTTTCGGTACACGGCCAGCTTGAGCTTGCCGGGATCGCGCGCGGCGGCGGCGGCGAATGTGCCTTTCGGCGGTGGCGCCGCATAGGGCGACAACGGGTCGGGCCCGTGGGTGAGATCGAGCAACAACGCCGAATCGCGCACCGAGCGGGTGACGGCATGGTCGACCACCATGCCGTACCAGCTTTCGCTCACCAATGGCGTCAGCGGTATACGGCCGCGCGACGTCTTCAGGCCGACAAGCCCAGTGCAGGCGGAAGGCACGCGGATCGAGCCGCCGCCATCCGCGGCATGCGCCACCGGCACGACGCCGGCGGCGACCAGCGCCGCCGCGCGCCGCCCGACGAGCCGCCGCTGGTGTGACCGGTGTTCCACGGATTGCGGGTGATGCCGAAGGCTTTGGATTCGGTCATCAGCCGCAGCCCGTGCTCCGGCGATGTCGAGGTGACGATCGGAACGAGCCCGGCGGCGAGATAGCGGTCGGTCAGCACCGAATTGACATCGGCCAGCCATGCCGGAATGCGGCTGCCGCCATGTGTCGGTACGCCCTTGATGGCGATGCCGAGGTCCTTGATGGCGAAGGGAACGCCGGCCAGCGGCAGCGAGCGGTCGATGGTCTTCGCCCGCGCCCGTGCGGCCTCATATAGCGGCTCGGCCGTGGCATTGATGTCGGGACGGGTGGCTTCGGCGCGTGCAATCGCCGCTTCGGTCAGTTCGATCGGCGAAATCTCGCCCTTGCGGACCAGGTCGGCAAGGCCGGTTGCGTCTTGCGCCCACAATGTATGCCCAACCGACATGCGCGCTCCCCCATCACAACCGGCAAGCTAGCCAGTCGTGATTCCGTTGGCAATCGATGGACCGACCGCAGCGGCAAACGCGGCAGGGTTTGGCGTGCACAAGCCGATTTCCGCCGTTGCAAATACAGTGCGATCCCCTAATTTGCCTGCATGACGCCGCAGGACATCACCAAGCTGATCGTCCGGACTTCGATGAAGGATCGGGCCGCGTTCGATCTGCTCTACCGGCAGACCAGCGCGAAACTTTTCGGCGTCTGCCTTCGTGTATTGAATGACCGGGGAGATGCCGAAGAAGCGCTGCAGGAGGTCTTCGTCAAGATATGGATGAAGGCGGACCGTTTTGCCGTCTCCGATCTGAGCCCGATCTCCTGGCTGGTGGCGATCGCGCGCAACCATGCGATCGATCGCATAAGAGCGCGGCGCAAGCCTGCCGTCGATATCGATGCCGCGCTCGACGTGGCCGATCCGGCGCCGGGGCCGGAGGCGATGGTGGTGGCGGGCGGCGAATCCGAACGCATCCATCATTGTCTCGATGAGCTGGAAAAGGACCGGGCAGCGGCGGTCCGGGGCGCCTATCTCAAGGGCGAAAGCTATGCCGAACTGGCGGAGCGCCATGGCGTGCCGTTGAACACCATGCGTACCTGGCTGCGCCGCAGCCTGCTGAAACTCAGAGAATGTCTGGAAAGATGACGCTCGCGGAAGACAACGGACCGGAACGCGGAGGCGACGACCTGCTCGCCGCCGAATACGTTCTCGGCGTGCTGTCGGCGGACGAGCGGCAGATCGTTTCCCGACGCATCGACGCGGACACGGATTTCGCGCGGCTTGTCGACGGCTGGGAGGTCCGCCTTTCGCCCATGGCCGCCGCATACCCGGAAATCGAGCCGCCGGCTTCCGTCAAGATCGCACTCGATCGCCGGCTGTTCGCGTCAACCGCGACCGCGCCCGCTGAAGCGCGCGCTGGGCTGTGGTCCAGTCTGGCCTTCTGGCGTGGCCTCGCGGCAGCCGCGGTCGCCGCGCTGGCGATCTACATTGCCGTGCCCTACCTCAATCCGCCGGTCGTCCAGCCGCAGGCGCGCCTCGTCGCCTCGCTGGCCGCCGATGGCAGCGATGTCAAATATCTTGCCATCTATGATGCCGCGCATCACGAGGTCGACCTGTCGCACGTCTCCGGTGAGCGCGCCGCCGGCAAGGACTTCGAACTGTGGATGATCGAGGGCAAGAACCCGCCTGTCTCGATGGGCGTCATCCCCGTCGGCTCGACGGCGCATATCGTCGTCTCGCCGGCCGCCCAGCAGAAGCTCGCCCAGGGCGCGGTGCTCGCCGTCAGCCTCGAGCCGGCAGGCGGTTCGCCGACCGGCCAGCCGACCGGACCGGTGGTCGCGGCGGGCGATCTGAAGAGCATCTGACCCACGCTACCAACATCACAATGAAGACTGAAAGTCTATCTGCTTCTTCACGCGCTGTCGGAAGCTTGTGTGCCGGCAAAGCGTTTCCCGCCGAAATCTCGTCGCAGGCAAATAAAATCAAAAAAATACCGATATTCTGAAACTCATGCATTTGTGCTCCGTATCTCCTCGCGTCCCCAAGAATGGGAAGAGAAAACCCGAGGAGTTAGACATCATGCGTAAATTCGCCACCCTTTTGCTTGCCGGTACGATCGCTGTTTCCGCGCTTGCCACCGCGGCCTACGCCGAAAACCCGATGGTTGGCGGCGCCGCCATGTATGCCAGCAAGAACATCGTCGAGAATGCCGTCAATTCGAAGGATCACACGACGCTGGTCGCCGCCGTCAAGGCAGCCGGCCTGGTCGAGACGCTGCAGGGCGCCGGTCCGTTCACCGTGTTCGCGCCGACCAACGAGGCCTTTGCAGCCCTTCCGGCCGGCACGGTCGAGACGTTGCTGAAGCCCGAGAACAAGGACAAGCTGACCAAGATCCTGACCTGCCATGTCATCGGCGCCAAGGCGATGGGGGCGGATGTGGCCGCGATGGCCAAGGCTGATGGCGGCACCCACAAGGTCAAGACGGCTGGCGGCTGCGAACTGTCGCTCAAGGCGGATGGCGGCAAGGTCACCGTGACCGACGAGAACGGCAATGTCGCCAATGTGACGATCGCCGATGTCGAGCAGTCCAACGGCGTCATCCACGTCATCGACAAGGTTCTTTTGCCGAAGATGTAACAAGGGGCTTGCCGCGAGCGAAATTGCGGCATGGGCTCTTCGTCGATTGCATGGTCTCGCTCCCGTGATCCGCAACCGACCCGCGCACTCCGTGCCGTCCACGTTCAGATGTGGAACGGCGCGGAGTGTTCGTGCGAGGGAGCCATCGTCACCGGCTTTTGATTTCCGCGCGGCGGTATAGTTTGGCAAAGAGACAACAGGAGGAACCTGGTCATGAACCGTCGCGACTTTCTTTTGAGCGGTGTCGCCGCGATCGGCGTCGTCGGGGCCGCGGCCACCGTGCTGCGCATGGGCAATCCGCAGGCCGCGCAGGCCGCCGAAAAGTTCGAGGTCACCAAGACCGAGGCCGAGTGGAAAGCCATCCTGTCGCCGGCCGCCTTTGACGTGCTGCGCAAGGAAGGCACGGAATATCCCGGCACCAGCCCGCTGCTCAACGAACACCGCAAGGGCATTTTCGCCTGTGCCGGCTGCGACCTGCCGGTCTATCCGTCCGAGACGAAGTTCGATTCCGGCACCGGCTGGCCGAGCTTCTGGCAAGAGATCGCCAATGCCATCGGCAAGACCGAAGACAGGTCGCTCGGCATGACCCGCACCGAGGTGCACTGCCGCCGTTGCGGCGGCCATCTCGGCCACGTCTTCGACGATGGCCCGGCGCCGACCGGCCTGCGTCACTGCATCAACGGCGTGGCACTGACCTTCAAGCCCGCTACGGCCTGACGAGATTCAACCGCGAAACAAAAAACT
Source organism: Mesorhizobium sp. RCAM 05099 (assembly GCF_059683685.1). NCBI lineage: Bacteria > Pseudomonadati > Pseudomonadota > Alphaproteobacteria > Hyphomicrobiales > Phyllobacteriaceae > Mesorhizobium > Mesorhizobium sp. RCAM 05099. The sequence continues at coordinate 207,553 of NZ_CM185035.1, read as the reverse complement.
CCGGGCTTTGTGGCCCGGAGTTTTTTGCGTGGTCAGGCATTTTCGGGCGTGGACTGGAGGAGCTTCCCGAAATTTCTGTCCACGTTCGGTATCAGTGGCCGCCACCGCCTCCGCCGCCGGCCGGAGCCGGCTTTTTGATCAGCATGGTGAACAGGCCGAGCGTCGCGAACAGCAACGTCAGCAGATAGAACACGTCCATGAAGGACAGCAGCGCCGCCTGCTGCTGGACCATGCCCGACAGCTTGGAGATCGCAGCACTCGTGGCGTCCAGACCGGCGGTCTGCTCGAAGTTGAGCGTCATGGTCTGCAGCTTGGTCTGCGCGGCCGCACTGCCCCACTGCACGTGCTCGGAGAGCCTTGCGTAGTGGAAGGCATTGCGATCGATCAGCACGGTGTTGATGATGGCAAGGCCGACGGCGCCGCCGAGGTTGCGGGTGAGATTGAACAGGCCCGAAGCGTTCTTCAGCCGCTCGGGCGGCAAAGTGCCGAGCGCGATGTTGTTGATCGGCACCATGCACAGCATCATCGAACAGCCGCGCAGGATCTGCGGAATGAGCAACTCATAGAAGTCCCAGTCGGCGGTCAGATGCGTCATCCACCAGGTGCCGGTGGCGAAGCCGAAGAAGCCGATCATCATCATCAGCCGCAGGTCCATCTTGCTCGACAGGATGCCGGAGATGGGCGCGGTGAAGAACATGGCCAGGCCGCTGACGAACAGCGCCTCGCCGATCATCATCGAATCGTAGCCGCGGATGCGACCGAGGAACACCGGGTAGAGATAGGTCAGGCCATAGAGGCCAACGCCGATGACGAACGAAAACAGCGAGCCGAAAGCGAAGTTGATATTGCTGAACGCCTTCAGGTCGACGATCGGCTCCTCGGCGGTGAAGGCGCGCCAGAAGAACAGCACCGCGCCGACGGTCATGATGACGGCACAGATGAGCACTGCCTGATCCTGCAGCCAGTCATTGTTCGGGCCTTCCTCGAGCACATACTCCATGCAGCCGAGGAAGGCAGCCATGCCGGCGAGGCCCCACCAGTCGAACTTGCTGAACAGCTTGAGATTGGGCTTGTCGAAATCGATCAGCGACCAGGCCGCCGTCGTCACCAGGATGCCGGGCACGACATTGACCAGGAACAGCCAGTGCCAGGACATGGCATGGCTGATATAGCCGCCAACGGTCGGGCCAATGGTCGGCGCCAGCGTCGCCACCAGGCCGATCATCGGCGAAACGATGGCGCGGCGCGAGGGCGGAAAGATGGTGAAGGCCGCGGCAAAGACGCTCGGGATCATGCCGCCGCCGATGAAGCCCTGGACGGCGCGGTAGACGATCATCTGGTCGATGTTGGTGGCGGTCGCCGCCAGCGCACTGGCGGCGGTGAAGCCCGCCGCCGCGGCCGTGAACAGCACGCGCGTCGACAGCATCCGGCTGAGGAAGCCCGACAGCGGGATCATGACCACCTCGGCGATCAGATAGGCCGTCTGCACCCAAGGGATATCGTCGGAGCTGGCGCTCAGGCCGGCCTGGATCTCGGACAGCGAGGCCGAGACGATCTGGATGTCCAGGATCGCCATGAACATGCCGAACACCATCGCCAGGAAGGCGATGACGCGGCGCGTGGAAATGGTATCAGGCACGGCCGGCCTCGCCGGCAGCGATCCTGCGGTCAGGGTTGCGGTTGCCATGGCATTGCTCCCCGGCGTCCGATCAGTTCGACGCGGTTGGCGCGGTGCGGCTGTCGACGGCGACGACGACGCTCAAGCCGGCGCGCAGCCTGCCGCTCTTCAGCACGTCTGCCGGCACGTCGATGCGGACCGGAACGCGCTGCACGACCTTGGTGAAGTTGCCGGTGGCGTTTTCGGGCGGCAGCAGCGAGAACACAGCACCCGAAGCCGGCGCCAGCGACGAGACGGTTCCCTCGAAATCCTGGCCGTCGGTCGCATCGACCGAGATCTTGACCTTCTCGCCGGGAACCAGCCGGGCAAGCTGGGTCTCCTTGAAATTGGCGACGATGTAGAGCTTGTCCATCGGCACGATGACGGCGAGCTTTTGGCCGGGGCTGACGAGGTCGCCCTGCTCGACCGAACGGTTGCCGACGACGCCGTCATAAGGCGCCTTGAGCACGGTGAAGGAAAGGTCCCGCACCGCCTTGTCCCGGCCGAGCTGCAGCGATGCCAGCGTGCTTGCCGATTCGGCTCGCTGCGCCTGCAGCACGCCGATATTGGCCTGCGCCGCGGCGATCTGCGCGTCGGCGCCGACAAGCGCGGCATTGGCTTGCTGGACCGCCGTCTGGGCATCATCCAGCTGCGCCTGCGTGCCGACATGCGTCTTGAGCAGTTGCGAGGCGCGCGCGGCGACCTTCGCCGCATTGTCGGCGGCGGCCTGGTCGGCTGTCTTCTGCGCCTGCGCCTGCTGCAGCGAGGCCCGCGCCGCTTCGGTCTGGGCGTCGATGCGGTCGAGCGTCTTGCTCAAGGTGGCGATCTGCGCCTCGGCCTGGGCGACGGCTATTCTGTAGTCGCCGTCATCGACGACGAGCAACGGGTCGCCAGCCTTGACCTTTTGGTTCTCGCTTACCTTGATCTGATCGACATAGCCGGAAATCTTTGGCGAGATGAACGCCATGTCGGCCTGGACATAGGCATCGTCCGTCGAGATCATGAAGCGGCCCGTGGTCCAGTAGTTGTAGCCGTACCAGGCGCCGGCGCTCAGCAGGGCAACGCCGATGATCGGCAGCAGGAAAGAGCGAACGGAACGCTTCTTTTTGGCCGGCGTTTCCACCGGAGCCGTGGTTACGGGCTCGACCGGTGCGCTTGGCGCTTCCGTCGCCGGGGCAACCTTGGCGTTGGGGAAGGGACGGACTTCGGCGGTGGTGGGTGCATTCGAGGACATGACATCTCTCTAAAATAACAATACTGAACCGTTCGGTTCGATCCGGGCGTTGACATAGCGCGGAAAGAGGACCATATCAAGAGGCAATCGAACCGGTTGGTTCGAATTATTTTCGAGGTGTGACTTTGATGGCCGAGACAACGCCCGACGCCGAAACCGACAACTGCAGCGGTCTTCTGGACACCATCCGCCGTGGCCGCCCGGCGGCCGGGCAGGACCCGGTCAAGCGCAACCAGATCATCGAAGGCGCCCGCCGTGTCTTCATCGAAAAGGGCTTCGAGGCCGCTTCGATGAACGACATCACCCGCGAAGCCGGCGTCTCCAAAGGCACCATCTATGTCTACTTCGCCAACAAGGAAGAGCTGTTCGAGGCGCTGATCGAGGAAGAGCGCGGCACCATATTCAAGAACATGTACGACATGCTCGACCGCGCCGACGATCTGCGCCAGACGCTGGTGAAGTTCGGCAAGGTGCTGTCCATGAAGATCACCTCGGCCAAGGTCATCCAGGCGCAACGCACGGTGATCGGCGCATCCGACAGGATACCCGACATGGGCGCCCGTTTTTACGAACGCGGCCCCAAACGCGGTCATGACAAGGTCGCGGCGTTTCTCAACGCCGCCATCGAACGCGGCCTGCTCAAGATCGACGATGTCGATCTTGCCGCCTATCAATTCACCGAACTGTGCCTGGCCGGCCTGTTCCGCCAGTGCATCTTCGCCTACCGCACCAAGGCGCCGAGCCAGGATGAAATCGACCACATCGTCAGATCGGGCGTCGGCATGTTCCTGAAGGCTTACGGCACCGAAAGGCTTGCCGAGGAAGAAAGCCACCAGATGATTGCCCTGGAGGCAAAAGCCTGACTTGGGGGCTTAGCCGCCATTGGCCGCGAGCACGATCGCGGCCTGCAATTCCTCGAGGCCCTCGGCCTTTTCCGACGACGTCGCCAGAACGAACGGAAACGCCGCCGGCCGCTTCTTGATCTTGGCCAGCGTCTCCTCGATCAGCCGCGGCACGCCGGCGGCCTTGATCTTGTCGGTCTTGGTCAGCACGATCTGGTAGGACACCGCCGCCTTGTCGAGCAGCGACAGCACCTCGTCGTCCTTGGCCTTGATGCCGTGGCGGGCGTCGATCAGCACATAGACGCGCTTCAGCGTGACGCGGCCCTTGAGATAGTCGAAGACCAGCTTGGTCCACTCGTCGACCTTCTCCTTCGGCGCGGTGGCGTAGCCATAGCCCGGCATGTCGACCAGCGCCAAGGGCGGCAGGTCGGTACCCTCGCCCGAAAAACCATCCGGCACGAAATAGTTGAGCTCCTGCGTCCGTCCCGGTGTGTTGGATGTGCGTGCCAGCCCCTTCTGGTTGACCAGCGCGTTGATCAGCGACGATTTGCCGACATTCGAGCGGCCGGCAAAGGCGATTTCCGGCGGTCCTTCCGGTGGCAGGAACTTCATTGCCGGCACGCCGCGGATGAAGATCCACCCGCGCGTAAACAGGTCGATTCCGATCGTGCTGCTGTTCAGGGCGTTCAAGCTGCTGCCTCCAGAAGAGAGATATCGGCGCCTCTGATAGCATCGAGGTTACGGCTGATCTTGTCCACCGGCCAGTCCCACCATGCCACCGCGAGCAACCGCCGGATCGTCCTGTCGTCGAAACGCATCTTCACTACCTTGGCGGCGTTGCCGGCGACGATCGCATAGGGCGGCACGTCGTGCGTCACCACCGATTTCGCCGCGATGATGGCGCCATCGCCGACCTCGACGCCGGGCAGGATCACCGCCTCCATGCCGACCCAGACATCGTTGCCGACGATTGTGTCGCCGCGCACTTCCTTCGACCAGGTGACGGAGTCAAAACCCTTTTCCCAGCCATGGCCGAAGATATTGAACGGGTAGGTCGAAAAACCGGACATGGCATGGTTGGCGCCGTTCATGATGAAGCGCGCGCCTTCGGCGATGGCGCAGAACCTGCCGATGATCAGCTTGTCGCCGATGAAGGGGTAGTGATGCAGCACGCATTTTTCAGCGAACTTGTCCGGTCCGTCCGGGTCATCATAATAGGTGAAGTCACCGATCTCGATGTTCGGCGCGCTTACCAGCCCCTTGAGGAATCCGACCCGGGTGTGCATCGGGATCGGGTGCTTGATGTCGGGGTTGGGTCCGGTCATGGGGTCTGGCTCCGTCGAATGATGTGGCCGGCGGTACGGCGAAAATTGAAATTCGCATCGGCTGCAACGCAACGCGCGAATTTCGGGCTCAAGCCGCACAGGTCAAAATAGCGCGATCCGCTCGGCGGCACCAACGGCCTGCGGAACGCATCAACCTACCTGTTCATCGATGGAGCACTCCCGAACGAGAGCGAGCTTATAGGCATGCGTGGAGCTGGCGTCTACCCAGGCGGCGGGATCCCCGACAGCGATGACAGCGGACAATGCGCGGGACGACAAAGGAACCGGGGCCCTGTGAGGGACTACAGGACCCCGGCCTTTGCCGATGCGGCTTCCCGAGAAACATGGCGCCTCGTCATGAGGCGGGGAGGGCAAGCCGAGAAAGCCCCAACGGACTTGCCTTGATCCCCTTTGCCGGAAGCCGCTACTTCGGCAACAGCACCTTGTTGACGACATGGATGACGCCGTTCGACTGATTGACGTCGGCGATCGTCACCTTGGCCTCGCCACCGGACTCATCCACGACGTAGAGCTTGCCGTTCTTGACCTCGGCGGTCAGCGTGTCGCCGGAAACGGTCTTCATCTCATACTTGCCGCCCATCGCCTTGGCCTTGGTCATCATGTCCTTGCCGGAGATCTTGCCAGCCACGACATGCGCGGTCAGCACCTTGGTGAGCTGATCCTTGTTCTCGGGCTTCAGCAGCGTATCGACGGTGCCCTTGGGCAGTGCCGCGAACGCCTCGTTGGTGGGCGCGAAGACGGTGAACGGACCGGCGCCCTGCAACGTGTCGACCAGGCCGGCGGCCTTGACGGCGGCGACCAGGGTCGTGTGGTCCTTCGAGTTCACGGCGTTCTCGACGATGTTCTTGGTGGCATACATCGGCGCGCCGCCAACCACCGGGTTCTTGGCATAGGCCGGGGCGGCGATCGCCGCACCGGCGACGAGTGCGGAAAGCGCGATGATCCTGAATGATGGCAAACGCATGTGTTCTTCCTCCGTGTGAGGGCTGATCGGAATTGACAGCCTTTTGGAAATGCACACGCAGTCACGCCCCGCGACCGCTCGCAGTTTCGCCGATCACGGGAACGTGAACCGATGCTTGCCCAAATGCAAAAGCCCCGACGAGCCGGGGCTTTTCACAAGAGAGGCGGCGGCTATTCGGCTGGCGACGGTTTCTTTCGGAACAGTGCGACCAGATTGTCCCACAGCTCGATCTTGGCGCCCTGGCGCTTCATGATCACGCCTTGCTGGAGGATCGACAGCGTGTTGTTCCAGGCCCAGTAGATGACGAGGCCGGCCGGGAAACCCGCCATCATGAAGGTGAAGATGACCGGCATCCAGGTGAAGATCGCGGCCTGCGTCGGGTCCGGCGGCGTCGGGTTCATGCGCATCTGCAGGAACATGGTGACGCCCATGATCAGCGGCCAGACGCCGATCATCAGCATGTGCGGCAAGGTGACCGGAACGAGGCCGAACAGATTGAAGATCGACGTCGGATCGGGTGCCGCCAGATCCTGGATCCAGCCGAAGAAGGGCGCGTGCCGCATCTCGATGGTGATGTAGAGCACCTTGTAGAGCGAGAAGAAGACCGGGATCTGCAACGCCACCGGCCAGCAGCCGGCCAGCGGGTTGATCTTCTCGGTCTTGTACAGCTCCATCATCGCCTGCTGCTGCTTCATCTTGTCGTCCGCGTATTTCTCGCGGATCTCGAGCATCTTGGGCTGCACCTTCTTCATGTTCGCCATCGACGCGTAGGACTTGTTGGCGAGCGGGAAGAAGATGGCCTTGACGATGACGGTGGTGGCCAGGATCGCCAGGCCGAAATTGCCGAAGAATTTGTAGAGCGTGTCGATCAGCCAGAACATCGGCTTGGTGATGAAGTGGAACCAGCCCCAGTCGATCAAGAGGTCGAACCGCTTGATGTGGCGGTCTTCCGCATACGCGTTGATCTTGGCGACTTCCTTGGCGCCGGCGAAAATTTCGCTTTCCACAGTCGCCGATTGGCCTGCATCGACGGTGATCGGGTCGGTCAGGAAGTCGGACTGATAGCGATGGCGGCCGTCCTCGAAAAAGGCGAAGCGCGGCTGGAACGGCTGCTTTTCGGAAGGCACCAGGGTCACCGCCCAGTATTTGTCGGTGATGCCGAGCCAGCCGTCGGTCGACTTGCCTGGGGTGGCCTGCTTGTCCTTTTCGATGGACGCGTATTTGTGTTCCTGCAGGCCTTCCGCACCGGTGAAGCCAATCAGGCCTTCATGCAGCACGTAGGTGCTGGCGACGGCCGGCTTGTCGAAACGGGTAACGCGGCCGTAGTTGGACAACGAGACGGCAGCCGCGCCCGAATTCTGCACCGTATCGGAAACCGTGAACATGTAGTTGGCATCGACGGAAAAGGTGCGCTTGAAGGTCAGGCCCTTGTCGTTCGAATAGGTCAGCGTGACCGGTGTTGTCGGCGTCAGCGTCGCGTTGCCATCGACGGACCACACGGTCTCCGGACCCGGCACCGCGCCGGTCTTGTCGTTGCCGACAAAGCCGATCTCGGCATAATAGCCATTGGGCAGCACCGCCGGGTTGAGCAGGCTGATCTCGGGCGAGTTCTTGTCGACCGTCTCGGTGTAGTGCTTGAGCCTGAGGTCGTCGAGACGCGCGCCGGTCAGGTTGATCGAACCTTCGAGGCTCGGTGTGTCGATCTTGACGCGCTTGCTGGTCGCCAAGGCCTGTTCACGGCCGGCCGGCGTCACGGCGTCGGTGCCCGGAGCGTTGGGAATGGCGCCTGGCGCCACCGGTGTCGCGGTGTCGCCAGGATTGGTCCCCCCGGCGGCCTTCTTCTGCTCTTCGACGCGCTGCTGCTCGATGCGGGCCGCCTCGCGCTGTGCTTCGCTGCGTGGCAACACGTAAAAATATTGCCACACCGCCAGAATCAGCACCGACAGCGCGATGGTGATGAAGAAGTTCCGGTTGTTTTCCATCGAAAGCCCTTGGCCTATCGTGTTCCGCGCAGTCGGCGGGAGAGTTCGGCCTTCAACTGGCCGAACGGAATGGTAAGCACGTCTTCGCGCCCGACGATGACATAGTCATTGCCAGGCGCCATGTCACTTGCCGCATGCGTACGGACGGCCTCTCGCAGCCGCCGCCGGACACGGTTGCGGACAACCGCATTGCCGACCTTCTTGGTGACGGTATAGCCGACGCGCGGCGACAGGCCGTCGCCGCGGTCGAGAACTTCAACGAGAAACAGCCGCCCGCGTCGCTTTTCACCACGACGGACAGCCAGGAATTCCGCGCGCTTCAGAAGCCGCTTGGGATTGGGTCCCACTGGCTTGCCGGTTGCGGGCAACGATCTCGTCTTCCGTTCAGGCGCTGAGCCGCTTGCGGCCACGATTGCGGCGAGCTGCGACGACGCCGCGACCACCCTTGGTGGCCATGCGGGCACGGAAGCCGTGCCGACGTTTGCGGACGAGTTTGGACGGTTGGTAGGTACGCTTCATTTGTTTTAATACCGCGGGGTGCGGCCCTTCTTGATTCTGTCACGCTGTAACAGGAGCTTTGCCGGGCCGGTTTTGGCGCGATCGAAACCGCGCCGGGACGAATGGCCCGAGCGTGAGCGGGCTTATAGAAAGAAGGGGTTTGGGAGTCAATCCGGCGTCGGCGGGCCGAATACGGCCATGCCTCGGCGCCGTTTATGTTTCCGCCGAAGGATGAAATTGGCAAAAAAGCCGTAATCGCCTAATCTTGGCTGATCAAGTGATCGTGAAGACAGAGCCGGATGAACGAAATCACACAAGCGGAGGAAAGGATCAGCGCGGCGGCCAGCGACCTGCGCACGGTGCCGCTGTCGCGCGGCCTGTCGACAAAGCTGCTGCTCTTGACCATCGTCTTCGTGCTTCTGGCCGAGGTGCTCATCTTCCTGCCCTGGATCGCCAGCTACCGGCTGAGCTGGCTCAAGGAGCGGCTGAGCACGGCCGCGGCGGTGTCGATCGTGCTGGTGCAAGGTGAGCCCACCTCGCTGTCGCGCGCGGCCCAGAACGACGTGCTGATGGCGATCGGCGCCAAGGCGATCGCGGTGCGCGACGGCGGCGTCTCGCGCCTTCTGGTTGTGGCCGAGATGCCTCCGCAGGTCGACGAGCACATCGATATCGCCAACATCGGCATGATCAAGGGCATGACCGGCGCGCTCGACACGCTGTTTTTTGGCGGCAACCGGATGCTGCGCGTCTTCGGGCCGGTCGGTGACAGCGACAAGGAGTTCGAGCTGATCATGCCGGACTACTCCCTGCGCAACGCCATGCTCATCTACTCACGCAACGTCGCCTTCGTGTCGCTGCTGATCTCGCTGTTCACCGCAATGCTGGTCTATGCCGCCATCGACCTGATCATGATCGGGCCGATCCGGACGATGACACGGTCGATGCTGTCCTTCTCCGAAGCTCCCGACGATCCCGGACGCATCATCCACCCCGCCGCCCGCGCCGACGAGATCGGCGTTGCCGAGCGCGAACTGTCGCAGATGCAGGAACGGCTGCAGAAGATGCTGGCCGAGCAGAAGCACCTTGCCGACCTTGGCCTCGCGGTCTCGAAGATCAACCATGACATGCGCAACATCCTGGCGTCGGCGCAGCTGATGTCGGACCGCCTGCGCCAGGTCAAGGACCCGACCGTGCAGGCCTTCGCGCCGAAACTGCTGCGCGCGCTCGATCGCGCCGTGTCCTATTCCGAAGGCGTGCTGGCATATGGTCGCACCCAGGAGCCGCCGCCGGCGCGCCGCAGGCTGCGGCTGCATCAACTGGTGGAGGACGTCCATGGCCTGCTCGACACGGAAGGCGGCATCGAGTTCGTCAACGCCGTCGATCTGGCCTTCGAGGTGGACGCCGATTCCGACCAGTTGTTCAGGGTGCTGACCAACCTTTGCCGCAACGCCGTGCAGGCGATGGCGGCGGATACGGAGAGCGCCATCGTGCGCCGCCTGGCCGTGTCGGCCGTACGCCTGGGCAGTGTCAGCCGCATCGCCGTCACCGACACCGGCCCCGGCCTGCCGCCAAAGGCGCGCGAGAACCTGTTCGCGGCCTTTCGCGGCTCGGCGCGCAGCGGCGGCACCGGCCTTGGCCTGGCGATCGCGCACGAGCTGATCAGGGCGCATGGCGGCACGGTGGAACTGGTCGAGAGCATTGGCGGCCGCACGACATTCGCGGTCACCATTCCCGACCAGCCGGTGCGGCTCGATCAGGCCCGCAATGGCCTGCGCCGGCCGGCATGACGGTTCGGGCGCTGTCTTCGCCCCGATTGCCTGCCCCCAGGACCGCTGCCCTGCCTGACTTCGAGCTGTTTCGAAGCGCCGGAACCCGGACTGTCATCACGCGCTGACATGCCTGCGACAAAACTTTTGCCGGATCGGCTTGCTTTTCGGAAATTCAGTCGCTAGGGAACAGCTCACATTCGCGGTCGGTCCTCAGGATCGGATCGTGGGTCATGGAAAGCATGGCCTGTTGCGCGCCCGTAGCTCAGCTGGATAGAGCACCAGACTACGAATCTGGGGGTCAGGAGTTCGAATCTCTTCGGGCGCGCCATCTCACCACCATTCCACCAGAAATGGGCACGGACCTGCGCTTTCGACCCGACGAGAACGCTCACGCCTCTCGGCCATGAGGTGGCTGATGGACGCCAGGCCCTTCGGCGTGCCCGTCCGTCGCAAACGCTGGACTGCTTAGACAAGCAAAGACCGCTCATACGGTGAATTACTCGGGATAAACCTCACGGCCTTCCGGCGGCGCCTTATGGAAAAGGATGAATACCAAGGGGTTGCCAGGCTCGGACATTGCGTCGCTGCGCTTGCCCGTCATCTCTCCAGCCACGCCGCTTGTATACTCCGCAACCACTTCGCCGAAGCTGTCGCGCTGGATTGCCACCTTCTGTCCGGCTTCGACCTTGTCGTTGAGCTTGACCAGATACTCGACCAGCCCACCCGCGCTTGCCAGGATCGGGAACGCGCTGGTGCCGGTAAAGACATCCAAGTCCTTGCCTGTGCGTCCCATTGGGCCGGCCAGGATGCCGTGATGCTTGAGAACGTTCATCGTGCCTTCCACGAACTGGGAGATCATCTCGAGGTCCAGAACGCGCGCAGCGCCGATCTCCGCACAGAAGGATGGGACGCCGGCGTCGATAAACGCGTTATGGAGGACACCGGGATATGTATGATTATCGAAGATCTGGCCGACAGGGTAAAGTTCCACCATCGCCTTGATCTCGGGCACGTCCATGCTGGCAATATTGAATGCGGTGACATCGAAACCGGTTGTCCCGGTATGGAAGTCGATCGCGAAGTCGGCGTTCGGCCGGAGCAGCCGATTGAACAGGAGCCCGGCGTGTCGGCTGGCCGCGGTGACGCCGTTCTCGTTCCCGGGCCATTCCCTGTTCATGTCGGTCAGATCATTGCCCCTGCCCGAATTGGGCCATCTGCGCTGCATGCCTTCCAAGGCCGGGCGGGCCACGTCCGTGACCGCGATCACCGTACCCGACATCTGCGCCGGATCGAGCTGGTTCATCACGGTCTGGACGGTATGGATGGAACTCATCTCGTCGCCATGCACGCCACTGACCAGGACGGCGCGCTTGCCCGGCTTCGCCCCCTTGGCGACCGTCACGGATACATACCAGTGCTGTCCGGTGGGCATCTCCACGCCCTGAAAATACAAGAGATGCTTCTGCCCGGGCTCGAGGTCGTTAACGTCGAGCGCGCTGACGACCTTCTTCCCCTGGATCACATCGCCCGTATAGACCGTTCCCTGTCCAGATGCCGCGGCGGCGGACGCAGCCGCTTTGTCCTGGGCATTCGCAGCACCAGCGCTGACGGCGAGGGCAGCCGACGCGCCAACCGTGGCGATGGAGGCGATTATGAAATCGCGGCGATCGAGGCCTTCTTTAAGAGTGTCCGACATGATTGTGGTCCTTTGTGATTTGAAAAGCTGCGTTGGAACAACGGCATGCCCATAGGTCACAAAAATCCCGCCCGGCTTACGCCACAACCATGTTCCTAACCTCGCGAAGTTGCAAGATTTCCGCGGAGCTATGTCGGGGCTTGCGTAGCGTCGCTCGGCAAGGTCCAGAGATGACGCAAGCAGACCTCCCGCTTGGAAATCGACAGCGACAACAATTACATAGGAGTTCTCAGTTTCACCCTCTCCGGCGCGCCAAATCTTCTGCGGCGCCGCAAGTGCATTTTTGTGGCCAAAAGCTCGTTCCTTTACGATCGCTGGTTTTGCGCGGGGGAGTGCTTCGGCCTTTTGCCTGCAACAGGCTTTGCCCATGCAAGTGCATTGAAGAGCCAGGCCAGGCCCGAATCCATCATGGCGACCCTGGGCGCGATCGCGCGAACCCGAAAACGATCCAGCGGGAGCGGCGCCTCCGTGCTCACAACTCCAAAGCGCCGGCCGTGCATGGCGACGAATTTTCTCGGCAATGCGGAAATCAGATTGGTTTCGGCAATCACCGCGAGCGCCAACATGAAATTGGGAACCGTCAGTGCGATCCGCCGCGAATAGCCCTGCTTGGCCAGAAACTTATCGACGAAGCCATGGGCATCCCCGGTGAGCGAGACCACCAGATGCTGCATGGTGCAGAATCGTTCCAGCGTGGGCTCGGCTCCAAACGGATGCCCTTTGCGCATCGCGATGACGAAATCCTCGTCATAGAGGATCCGCTCGGCAAAACGCGCCGGAACATCGTCGGTCGGGATAATGGCGATATCCATTGCGCGCGCCTCCAGGTCGACCATGGCAGACCCCCAGATGCGGGCGGGCGTAGGCAGGATCTGACGGACGCTGATATCAATGCCGGGCCCTGCCCGCTGCATCGCCGCGAGAAACTGGGGAAGGATCACGGCGGAGATGCCGTCTGGCGCCCCAATCGTGAACCGACGCGTGGACGTGGCCGGATTGAACGGTTCCGCGGTCGAGACGACGCTCCTGATCCGGGTGAGAATGTCGGCGACCGGTTCTGCGAGTTCCATGCCGCGCGCGGTCGGAACGACGCCCTTCGGTGTCCTCAGGAAAAGCGGATCGTTGAGCAACTGCCTCAGCCTGCCGAGGCCGTGGCTGACGGCGGACGCAGAAAGGTTCAGCCGCGCCGCTGCCCGGCCGACGTGGCGCTCCTCCAGCACGGCCTCGAAGAGGACCAGCAGATTGAGGTCGGCACGCGACAGATCAATTTGATTCAGCATATTGCTGAAATCATATCACTGTATTCATGATGATTGAAGTTGGATCTTCCCACCTGGCGAAGCGGCACCAGCGGCTTCGCATCCATAGGTTAGGAGTATTCCGCATGCATAACTCAAGGCATTCAGTCCTTGCTGCCACGGCAGACCTCTCATCGCTGGAGATCGCCGAAGCGACGAATGGTTCGGCCCTCGCCGATACGGGTTCCGTCATCGACAGGCAGATCGCTGATCTCGTCGGGCAATCCGTCGAGGCGAACTCAGCGCTGATGCTTGGCGATATCGACAGCTACCGCGCGTTGACCCCTCGTACGGACGACTTCACGCTGATGTCTCCATTCGGCGGAACGCCCACGCGCGAGTCGGACATGACGCGCGAACGATGGCAGGCGATGGGGCGGTTCTTCAGGAACGGCACCTTCGCGCAGGAGGTTGTGCAGGCCTACGGGACGGCGGACATGATCGTCCTCGTAACCATCGAACGGGTCCACGTCGAGGTCGGCGGCCTGCCGGCCCAGAACTGGGCGCTGCGCGTCACCCTGGTCTATCGCCGCCAAGGCTCCGAGTGGCGGCTGGCACATCGGCATGCCGACCCCCTTGCCAAAGGCGTCAGCCTGGAACAGGCGGCGGCGCTCGGTCGGGGCGATGTATCGTAGCGCTGTCGCGTATCTCGATCCGCCCTTTCATGCGCGCTCGGCAGCTATTTGAGGGCGCTCCAGCGGAGACATGGTTCCCGGTTTCATCCACGCTGGGGCGCCGTTCAACTCCTGAAGGCATGCGGCAAGTCAGAGGCGGGTTCCGTCGCCGACGAGATTGGCGGGGGGCAAAACAATGCGCCCCCGCGGGCCAATCTAGAAGTGCCATATGTCCCGCTGCTTCCACAGATCGATCGGGGCGCGCCAAAGCCGGTATCTGGCCGCCTGCTCGATTTGCTGGCTTACGCCGAGGTGGCCATTGCCCGCGAAGAAAGCCTCCAGCCGCCTGCGGGCAAAAAGCTTCCTTCCCCTGGTGTTGTAATTGCGGATGGGTAGCCGGTGGCGGCTGATTGTCCGCCCATGTCGGGAAAGCGCCACGCCGATGCAGAATTGTTCCGTGGTGTGCGCCTTCACGACACCAATCATCTGTTCGAGGGCATGATAAGCGTCGGTCAAAGCGGGAAGATTGGAATTGTGGACACCCAGGACGCCGCTGTTCCACATCGGTTCGTTTCCCGTGAGCTTATAGTCGCCCAGCAAAAACCCCTTGTCCGCGATCGCGCGATAGGGTGCCTTTGGCGTTCCTTCGGATTTTCTCATGATGGAATGCGACGGAGAAATCCGGCTGAAACAGCTCGAAATGTCACCGACCGGGTACATGTCCGTATCCATGAAGAAGAGGCGGTCGCAGCGCTGCAACAGCTGAATGATGCCGGCGGCCTTGATCCCGAAAATGTATCGGTCGCCAAATGACATCTCGGTTTTCTTCTTGGCGGTAAGTTCAATCGCTTCGATTGGGTATCCATCAAAAATCGAAGGCCTGTCGGTCAAGACCTTGATATTTGCGCTCGGGCGGTAGTGCAGCAGCCGAAGTGCGCTGAAGAGCGCTCCGCGCGCGTACAATTCGTCCTTGCCGAACGCAACGTAACCGAAACTGTCCAAGCCCATCGGCGGTCTATAGGGGCGCCTGGAATCGGCGTCAACTTTCCCCCCATCATCATCCGAAAAGCCATAGGCCGCAATGTCGCGGTCGATCTCGCGCGGTTGTCGCCTGACACGTGAAAGACCATTGTCGCCGGCACAATCGAGGCATGAGCCAGCCAGGGATGGCCGCTCGTTTGCCGAAGTGGAGAAGGCCGTCTTCCCGGTTGCCGAAGTGGAGAAGGCCGGCTTCCCGGTATCGGAAGGCGCCAGCCTTGTCGATGGCGCCCTGCCGGTTGCCGACGGCGGCAACAGCCTTCGGCTGCGCAAGGGCTGAAGGCCTGCCAGGCATCGGGCGGCACCATCCCAAAGACTCGCCCGGCCCGAAATAGATCGTGCCGGTGGTGCACTGCACCGGTATCGGCTTCTGAACGTCGTCGCCGGGGTATTGACGATGAAATAAAATGCGGATTTGATAATACGTGGATACAAAAATACTTTCAGGTGCCCCATGCCAGCAGCCTTTCCGGCAGAGCCACAGATGTCC
Source organism: Mesorhizobium sp. RCAM 05099 (assembly GCF_059683685.1). Classification (NCBI taxonomy): domain Bacteria; kingdom Pseudomonadati; phylum Pseudomonadota; class Alphaproteobacteria; order Hyphomicrobiales; family Phyllobacteriaceae; genus Mesorhizobium; species Mesorhizobium sp. RCAM 05099. The sequence goes on along the minus strand of NZ_CM185035.1, from coordinate 192,125 downwards.
GCCACTGCTGAGGAAGAGGCGTACAGGCACGTTCATAGAGCCCTTCGCCTCGGCCGCTACAAACCGGGCGACAGGCTTATTCCGGAGGAGATTGCCGCCGAGATCGGCATGAGTCGCATGCCGGTGCGGGAAGCCTTTCGGCGCCTGGCCTCCGACGGGCTGGTGGTTCTGCGGCCCAATCGTGGATGCGTGGTCGCAGGCCTGACGGTCGATGAGCTTTACGAGATTTTCGAAATTCGCTCGGTTCTGGAGGGACTGGCCGTAAGGCTGGCGATGCCCCGGATCGACGAGGAGGAGTTCGAGGAACTCGATCGCCTGCTCCAGCGCATGGAACGCGCGGGCCAGAGCGGCAGCAGCGACTGGGTGGTCCGCCACCAGGAATTCCATGGCCGTATCTGTGCGCTAAGCCGTAGGCCCAAGCTTATCCACCAGATATCGGCGCTGCATGTGGTGATAGAGCCCTACATGCGCATCTGGTTCGACGACTGTGACAAGCCGCATTCTGCGCGCGAGGAGCATGCCGCCGTGATCGCGGCCTTGCGTTCAGGCGACGAACTTCACGCGGAAAAGGTGATGCAGGATCACATTCTCAGCACAGCACCGATGCTGGCCGAGTTCGTGAGTCCGAGCCGGTGACGAACGCCGGCCGGACAAGAATGGCCTCGAACCGGCAATGCGGCCGGACGTAGGAACAAATCTATCAGCCTATCAAAAAAGGGGAACCACATGAAAGTTTGCCGTTTGGCCGCAGTTGCGGCCGCACTCAGCATGCTCGGCTTCATGCACACCGCATTGGCCGAGGACGCGCCCAAGGCCATAACCATCGCCACGGAGGGCGCCTACGCTCCGTGGAACTTCACCAACGCAGACGGCAAGCTCGACGGACTGGAGATCGAACTCGCCAACAATCTTTGCGAGCGGATGAAGGTCAAATGCACCATCATCGCTCAGGACTGGGACGGACTTATTCCTTCGCTGAAGGTCGGCAAGTTCGATGTGATCATGGCCAGCATGTTCATCACGCCGAAACGCCTCGAGACCATCGACTTCACCCAGCCTTATGCGATCGACCCGGGCGGGTTCGCAGCCGCCAAGGATAGCGATCTGGGGAAGCTCGGCCCTTCGACCGAGAAATTCAAACTGGACGATGAGGCTGCTTCCAAGGCCGCGGTCGACAAGTTGAAGCCCCTGCTGAAGGGCAAGGTGGTCGGTGTCCAGGCGGCCACGGCCATGCTCGAATTCCTCAAGAAATACTTCGGCGACACGGTGGAGATTCGTGAGTACAAGACGACCGAGCAGCACGATCTCGATCTGGCCGCGGGCCGCATCGATGCAATATTCGCTCAGAAGACAGCGCTCGCCGCGACGCTCGCAAAACCCGAATTCTCGGGCTTCACGGTTGCAGGTCCGGGCTTTGTCGGCGGCTTGTTCGGCGCCGGAACGGGTGCGGGACTCAGGAAGGAAGACACCAAGCTCAAGGAAATGCTGAACGACGCGATCAGCGCCGCCATTGCCGACGGGACCATTAAACGCATCTCGGAAAAATGGGTGAAAACGGACGTGACGCCGGTCAAGTAGCCACGTGTGTATTCTGTCTGGCCGATTGGTATCAACCGATCGGCCGGGTGCCGCGCTGAACGATCAGGTTTCACATGACGGACACACTCCATATCCTTTCCGTGGGCAAGGGCGGCTGGGGCGGAGCCCTGCTGCTGGCAGCTGGAGTGACATTTGCGCTGTCAGTCCTCGGCTTCCTGCTCGGCGCTCTCTTCGGTGCGGTTGCAGCAGGAGGCCGGCTCTCCACGAGAGCTTTACCGTCATGGGTCGCCAAGGGCTATGGCACGGTGTTCAGGGGTGTGCCCGATCTGTTGACGATCTACCTGCTTTATTACGGCGGCAGCATAGCATTGACTGAGATCGGTAAATTCTTCGGCAGCGCAGGCTTCGTCGGGCTGCCGACATTTGCGACTGGCGTCCTGGCGATCGGCATCATTTCGGGCGCCTATCAAGCCGAGGTCTATCGCGGAGCGTATCTCGCCGTCGATCTCGGCCAGTTTGAGGCTAGCAAGGCGCTCGGCCTGTCCCGGTTCCAATCGCTGCGTCTCGTCATCGTGCCTCAACTGATGCGGCACGCCCTGCCGGGCCTCGGAAATGTCTGGCAGCTTGTGCTCAAGGATTCGGCCTTGATCTCCGTGATCGGCTTGGTGGAATTGATGCGGCAATCTCAGATCGGCGCGGGATCGATGCGGGAGCCCTTCGTCTTCTATATAGCAGCCGCGACGCTGTATTTCCTCATCGCTGCCGTGACCGGATCGGTCTTCCGCTACGGCGAGGCACGGGCGTGGCGTGGCATGGTCCACGCATGATCGACTTCGCCTTCTTTGTAGAGATCATTCCCACCCTTCTCTCCGGCTTGCCGTTAACCTTGCAACTTGCGGGGTTGTCGATCGGAATAGGCTTTGCCTTGGCCCTGTTGCTCGCACTGGCGCAGCAGGGAAACCATCGGATGCTGGTCTGGCCCATACGCTCCTTCGTTGCCGTCTTTCGCGGCACGCCATTGCTCGTCCAGATATTCCTCATCTATTACGGCCTCGGCCAGTTCCGCCCCACACTTCAGGCAGTTGGGCTCTGGTGGCTGTTTCGCGAGCCCTATTGGTGCGCCATCATCGCGCTCAGTCTCAATACCGCGGCCTATGGCAGCGAAATCCTGCGGGGTGCGATACAGGGTGTGCCGCGCGGCCTTGTCGAGGCGGCCTCTGCCTTCGGCATGACACGGCTCCAGACCCTGCGCCTCGTCGTTCTGCCTTTGGCGCTGCGCCAAGCCATACCGAGCTACAGCAACGAGATCATCCTTATGGTAAAGGGTACGTCGCTTGCATCGATCGTCACCCTGATGGAAGTGACGGGCATCGCCCAGGGGCTTATTTCGCAGACCTATCGCGCCGTAGAGGTTTTCGTGGCCGCGGGCGCGATCTATCTCACCATCAATTTCACGATCATCTCGGCACTGAACGCGCTGGAAACCTGGCTAACGCCTTATCGGGTCCGAGCCTGATACGCGTCTGGCGTAACGAGGAGAATTGGCAAAATGCGCAGTGTCGAGAAGCCGAAGCGATCCATTGCCGTGTCGTGTTACGCCATGGCGGCAACGTCGCATCCATCAGACCAAGGGATACAAAGACAGAATGCGTGATTTCCAGTTTCCCGGCCGCTCGCCGGTTCGTGCCACGGAAGCGGTTGCCGCGACATCGCACCCGCTTGCAACCCTTGCCGCGATCGAGATGCTGCGCGCCGGCGGCAATGCCATGGACGCCGCCGTCTGCGCCGCCGCCGTGCAGGCCGTTGTCGAACCACAGTCGACCGGCATCGGCGGCGACTGCTTCGTGCTCTATTGTCCGAAGGGGCAAGGCAACGTGCTGGCCTTCAACGGTTCGGGCCGCGCCCCTGCCAAGGCGACGGTCGACTGGTATCTGGAAAAAGGCTTCGACTGTATCCCTCTGCAGGGACCGCACGCGGTCACCGTGCCGGGCGCCGTCGACGCCTGGTGCCGCCTGCTGGAGGACCATGGCCGCAAGGGCCTTGCCGATGCGCTGGCGCCGGCCATCCATTACGCCGAGAACGGCTATGTCGTGCATGACCGCGTCGCCTTCGACTGGGCCGAGCCGGAGACAGACCTTTCGGCCGACGAGCACGCCGCGCGCATCTTCCTGCCGGGCGGCAAGGCACCCAAGGCCGGCGATGTCCACCGCCAGCCGGAACTCGCCGCCACCTTGCGGATAATCGCCAAACAGGGGCGCGCCGGTTTTTACGAAGGCGCCGTCGCCGACGATATCGTCAGCCGGCTCAACGAACTGGGCGGACTTCATTCGCGCGAGGATTTCGCGGTGACCAGGGGCGACTATGTGGCACCGGTCAGCGTCTCCTATGGCGGCCATGAGATTCATCAGATGCCTCCGAACAACCAGGGACTGACGGCACTATTGATGCTGAATGTGCTGTCGGGGCTCGAGCTTGGCGGGCTCGACCCCAATGGCGCCGAACGCCTGCATCTGGAGATCGAGGCCGGGCGTCTGGCCTATCGCGACCGCGACCGCTTCGTTGCGGACCAGGACCATGTCCCGGTGCCGGTGAAGCAGCTCCTGTCCAGCGCCTATGCCGACCGGCTGCGCGCCGAGATCGACCGTGAACGCGCCATGACGCATCTGCCGCGCGTGGACCTGCCGGGCAGCGACACGGTCTATATCTCCATCGTCGATCGCGACCGCAATGCGGTCTCCTTCATCAACTCGACCTATTATTCGTTCGGCAGCGGCGTGGTCAGCCCGAAGACCGGCGTCGTGCTGCAGAATCGCGGCTCGAGCTTCCGCCTCGACCCGGCGCACCCGAACGCAATCGCGCCCGGCAAGCGGCCGATGCACACGATCATGCCTGGCATGGCGACCAAGAACGGCCGCGCGGTGATGCCGTTCGGCGTCATGGGCGGCGGCTACCAGCCGTTTGGGCACGTCCATCTGCTGACCAACATGCTCGACTTCGGCATGGACCCGCAACAGGCGCTGGACGCGCCGAGAGTGTTCTACAATGATGATATCGTGGAGGCCGAACGCAGCGTTCCCGCCGAGGCGATCGAGGGCCTGCGCCAGCGCGGCCATCGCGTAGCCGAACCGAATCACCCGCTCGGCGGCGGACAGGCGGTGCTGATCGACTGGGAGAAGGGGACGCTGACCGGCGCCTCCGATCCGCGCAAGGACGGGATGGCGCTTGGCTACTGAGGCGATCCGTTGTCCAATGGCGTATCCATATCGAGGCAAGCCCGCCCACGGCGCTCCCGCCAATAGTTCGAAATCCAGTCGGTGATCATGACCAACATTGCGAATCCCAAAGAGCTTTCCCGCCGCCTCGTTGCAGGGGCGGACGACGCGCCGGCGATTTCGGCCCCCGACAGGGCGCCGCTCACTCATGGCGGGTTGCGCAGCCTGATCGCCGCCACGGCGGAACAGCTGCACGCGCTCGGCATCGGTCGAGGCGACAGGGTGGCGATCGTGCTGCCGAATGGGCCGGAGATGGCCACGGCCTTTGTCGCGGTGGCGGCCACTGCTTCGACGGCGCCGCTCAATCCCGCCTACCGCGCGGATGAGCTCGATTTCTACCTGACCGACATCGGCGCCAAGGCGATCCTCGTCGCCGAAGGCGAAACCGGACCGGCGGTGATGGTGGCCGAGCGCCTCGGCATCGGCGTGCTCAGGCTTGTCGCGCAGCCTAATGCACCTGCCGGCAGTTTCAGGATCGAGGGTGCGGCGATCGGTGCGCCGGCAGCGCCTGGCATGGCACAGGACAGCGACATCGCGCTGCTGCTGCACACATCGGGCACCACGTCGCGGCCCAAGCTGGTGCCGCTCAGCCATGCCAACATCGCCGCCTCCGCCACCCATATCGGCGCGACACTCGGCCTGACGGCCGAGGACCGCTGCCTCAACATCATGCCGCTGTTCCACATCCATGGCCTGATCGCGGCCGTGCTGTCCTCGCTGGCGTCAGGCGGCGGCATCTTCTGCACGCCTGGCTTCAACGCGCTGCGCTTCTTCCAGTGGTTGGGCGAGGCACAACCAAGCTGGTACACAGCGGTGCCGACCATGCACCAGGCCATCCTGTCCCGGGCAGCCCGCAATCCAGAAGTGCTGGCGGCAGCGCGCCTGCGCTTCATCCGCTCGTCCTCGGCGTCGCTGCCGGCGCAAGTGATGGCCGAGCTCGAGGCGACTTTCGGCTGTCCGGTCATCGAATCCTACGGGATGACCGAGGCGGCGCACCAGATGGCCTCGAACCGGCTGCCGCCGGGCCTGCGCAAGCCGGGCAGCGTTGGCGCGGCCGCCGGACCGGAGGTGGCGGTCATGGCGCCTGACGGTCGGTTGCAGGAAGCCGGCGAGACCGGCGAGATCGTCATTCGCGGACCCAATGTGACGGCGGGCTACGAGAAGAACCCTGACGCCAACGCCACGGCCTTCGCGCATGGCTGGTTCCACACCGGCGACCAGGGCGTGCTGGACGAGGATGGCTATCTGCGCGTCACCGGCCGGCTCAAGGAGATCATCAACCGTGGCGGCGAAAAGATCTCGCCGCTCGAGGTCGACGACGTGCTGATGGACCATCCGGCGGTGGCGCAGGTCGTCACCTTCGCCATGCCGCATGACAAGCTTGGCGAGGAGGTGGCGGCGGCAGTCGTGCTGCGCGAGGGCATGACCGCCACCGAGGGCGACATCCGCAGCCATGCCGCGACGCGGCTCGCCGACTTCAAGGTGCCGCGCAAGATCCTGATCCTGGACGAGATCCCCAAGGGCGCGACAGGCAAGCTGCAGCGCATCGGGCTTGCCGCCAAACTCGGACTTTGACGATGAAGATCACCATTTTTGGCGCCGGTGCGATCGGCGGCTATCTCGCGGCCAAGCTGGCGATCGCCGGCCGCACCGATCTTTCGATCGTCGCGCGTGGCGCCCATCTCGAAGCGATCAAGACAAGCGGACTTCGCCTGATCGAGGACGGCCAGGAATCGGTCGCCGCCGTCAGGGCCGCCGCGAAGCCCGAGGAGCTCGGCACCCAGGACTATGTCGTGCTGGCGCTGAAGGCCCATTCCCTCACCCCAGCGCTGGCCCAGATCGTACCGCTGCTTGGGTCCAATACCGCTGTCGTCACCATGCAGAACGGCGTGCCATGGTGGTATTTCCACGGCGTTGGCGGGCCGCTCGAAGGCACGAGGTTGAATGCGGTCGATCCCGGCGGCGCGATCTGGCAGCGGATCGGGCCGCGGCGCGTCATCGGTTCGGTCGTCTATCCCGCGGTCGAGGTCGATGCGCCCGGCCTCATCCGCCATGTCGAGGGCAAGCGCTTCTCGCTCGGCGAACCCTCGGGGGAGCGCAGCGAACGGGTCACGCTTCTGGCCGAGGAAATGGTCAAGGCTGGACTGCAGGTGCCGGTGCGCGACGATATCCGCAGCGAAATCTGGGTGAAGCTGTGGGGCAATCTCTCCTTCAACCCGATCTCGGCGCTGACCGGCAGCACGCTGGCGGCGATCGTCGCCGACGAGGGCACCCGCACGCTGGCCCGCACCATGATGCTGGAAGCGCAGGCGATCGGCGAGAGCCTCGGCGTGCGCTTTCCGATCGCGGTCGACCGGCGCATCAAGGGCGCCGGCGATGTCGGCGAGCACAAGACCTCGATGCTGCAGGACCTGGAGCGTGGACGACCGATGGAGATCGACGCGCTGGTGACGGCCGTCCAGGAACTCGGCCGGCTGACGGACAAGCCTACCCCGACCATCGATGCGGTGCTGGCGCTGGTGCGCCGCCTCGCCATCGAACGCGGCTGCTATTCCTGAGCCGGTTCACCATGCTTTGGGCGTTTTCAAGCGCAGAGCAATTGCCTTTGTCGGGCCAGCATATCGGGGCCGGTTGTTTCTCGGATCGCCGAAATCGTGGCCGAAATCGGCTTCGCTCCGCCGTGTGCCTTGTTTCACATACGCCGGCCTCGAATCCACGCTTACTAAGGAGGAGCTAAAACAGCGGCCTCGTTCTCAATGGGTGCGAGGGGCAGGAAGGGGTGGAGTTATGACAATTCAACCATACGAGACGGCCCAACGAAGCCTGTGCACTTTCGATATCGATCCCGATAACCCCCCGCATCCACGGCGACGGATATCGAGATCGCGATTATCGATGATCGACCTCTGATGTGCGACTGCCTGGCAAGAGGTCTCGCGGAAATCGAACCCGCATTTCGTTTCCAGCATTTCTCGAGCATCGAAGCCTTCGACGCGGCGGACTTGGAGGAGACCCAAAGGATCTCGACGGTCTTGATGTGCGTTATGTGGTCAAACTCCGAGGCAGACCACCATCTTGCCCGGATAGCCCACCTCAAGGCGACCAGACCTTCGGTGAATGCCATCATGTTGGCCGATATCGAGAACCTTGACGATGTTCTCAAGGCGATCGAAAATGGTGCGCGCGGCTACGTTCCGACGAGCGTCAGCTTGCAGGTTGCGGCCAAGGCCATTCATCTCGTGGCGGCAGGGGGGATTTTCATCCCGCCGAGTGTGCTTTTCCAGTCGGCGCAAAACGCCAAGGACAGCCAGCAGACGATCAAACAGCAGGCGCAAGACGACAACGTTTTTACGTCACGCCAGATTTCGGTCATAGAGGCGCTGCGTCGCGGGAAAGCGAACAAGATCATCGCCTATGAACTCAATATGTGTGAGAGCACGGTCAAGGTGCATGTTCGCAATATCATGAAGAAACTTCGCGCCCGGAATCGCACCGAAGTGGCTTACATCCTGAATACGGCGCCGTATGAAGGGCTCATCAGGAATTGATCGGCGGCAGCCGCGTGGTGCGCCATGATGCGTGACGCGATCGCAATCGCGTGATTGCAGCCGTGTCGTCCGAAGGCGGACGCACGGCTCGGACGGTCCAGGGCAGAACCCTCAGCTTCCGGCAGCAACAAGATGTCCGCCACCGACGTCGCTTAGGACCAGCCTCTGTGGGATCTCGCCGATCTTTCGCGTCGCGCTCGGTATCTCCTGGTCGAGGCGGGCGAAGCGGCTTCTTCGCTTGGCCGGGTCGGGCACCGGCACGGCTTCGATCAGCCGCCTGGTGTAGGGGTGGCGCGGGTTGGAAAACACCTGGTCGCGGGTTCCCATCTCGACGATCTGGCCGAGATACATGACGGCGACGCGGTCGGAGATGTTTTCGACCACCGCCATGTCATGCGAGATGAAGAGATAGGCGACGCCGAATTCGCGCTGCAATTCCTTCAACAGATCGAGCACGCGCGCCTGCACCGAGACGTCGAGCGCCGAGACACTTTCGTCGGCAATGATCAGCTTCGGCCGCAAGGCGAGAGCGCGGGCGATGCAGACGCGCTGGCGCTGGCCGCCAGAAAATTCGTGCGGATAAAGTTCCATCTGGTCGGCCGACAGGCCGACGCGCTCGAATAGCGCCGCAACCCGCTCCCTGCGCTCTTCCTTCGAGGCAATGCCATGGATGACGAGCGGCTCGGCGACGAGGTCGCCGACACGCATGCGCGGATCGAGCGAGGCATAAGGGTCCTGGAAAATCATCTGCACGTCGCGGCGCACGGCCTTGCGCTCGTCGCGGCCAAGGCCCGACAAATTGCGTCCGCCAACGACGATGTCGCCGGTGTAGGGCACCAGCCCGGCCAACGCCTTGGCGGTGGTCGACTTGCCGCAGCCGGACTCGCCGACCAGCGCCAGCGTCTCGTTGGGCGCGATCGAGAAGCTGACGCCTTCGACGGCGTGAACACGACGGATTACCCGGCCAAAGACGCCGCCGCGCAGATCGAAGCGGACGTGCAGATCATCGACCACGGCGACATTGGCCGGCGTTGCCGTCTCGGCATCCCTGGATTTCTGCCGGCCGACGCCGGCGCCGATGCGCGGCACGGCGGCCAGCAGCTCGCGCGTGTAGTCGGCTTGCGGCCGTGCGAAGATGTCTGATGTCTTTCCCTCCTCGACCATGCGGCCATGCCGCATGATGATGACGCGATCGGCCATTTCGGCGACCACGCCCATGTCGTGGGTGATGAGGATGACGCTGGTGCCATGCTGGCGCTGCAGGTCGCGCAACAGCTCCAGCACCTCGCCTTGCACGGTGACGTCGAGCGCGGTCGTCGGCTCGTCGGCGATCAGCGCATCGGGCTCAAGCGCCAGCGCCATGGCGATCATCACCCGCTGGCGCATGCCGCCGGACAGTTCGTGCGGAAACTGCTTCAGCCGGCTTTCGGCTTCGGAGATGCGCACCGCCTTCAGCGCCTCGATGGCGCGCTGGCGGGCCTGCGCCTTTGACAGGCTGGTATGCGCCTCGATGGACTCGGTCAGTTGCCGGCCGATCGACAGCACCGGATTGAGCGAGGTCATCGGCTCCTGGAAGATCATGGCGATGCGGTCGCCGCGAATGCGGCGCATCTGGCGCTCGTCGAGCGTCGTGAGTTCGGTCTCACCGAGGCGGATCGTACCGGATGAAATGCGGGCTGCGGGCTGCGGCAGCAGCTGCATGATCGCCAGGGCGGTCATCGACTTGCCGGAACCGGATTCTCCGGCAATGCACAGCGTCTCGCCGCGCTTAAGCGTCAGCGACAGGTTGGAGACGACCTCGCGCTCGCCGTCCTCGCCACGTACGCTGACGGAGAGGCTGGCGATGTCGAGCACCGTCCCGGCCGCCGCCGGAGCGGCGGCTCCGGTCCGCTTTTTGCCTGCGCGTGCGTTCATTCGAAAACGCAGCGCGGGAAGTAGAACGACACCACCCAGTTCGGCATGTCGACGATCTCGCTGATGCGGAGATCGCCGCACACCGAGGCCAGCATGTAGGCCTCGACCGGATCTATTCCGTAGCGGCCAGAGAGCAGGTCGACCATCTGCGCGACAGCCCCCCGGCGCCGGCCATCAGGTCCGGGCCGATGCCGGTCGTTACCTCATAGCCCTTGGCGTCGAGATGGCGCGTCACCGGGCCCGAGGTGGTGAAGCGCGGCGTCTTCAGCCTGGCGTCCTTGACCAGGTCGAGCTTGAGCACGACATCCATCGGGCTTTCGATCGCCGTGCCGCAGACCTCGCCGTCGCCTTGCGCGGCGTGCGTATCGCCGACCGAGAACAGCGCACCGGCCACTTCCACCGGCAGATAGAGCGTGGTGCCGGCGGCGAGATCGCGGATGTCGAGATTGCCGCCGACGCGCCTCGGCGGCACCACCGAGTGGTGGCCCTTTTCCGCCAGCGCGTTGCCGATGGTGCCGGCGAAGGGTTTCAGCGGCACACGCGCATTCTTGCCGAACAGCGCCGGCTCGAGCGAGGCGGCGTCGTATTTCCAGATGTTCAGCGCTGGCTCCTTGAAGTTTTCGGCGAGCAGGCCAAAACCTGGAATGTTCGCCGTCCAGCCGAAGCCGGACGGCTTGAACATCTCGATCGTCACCTTGAGCGCGTCGCCCGGCTCGGCACCCTCGACGAAGATCGGCCCGGTCACCGGGTTGACCTTGGCGAAGTCGAGCCCGGCGACATCGGCAACCGTGCTGTCGGCCTGAAGCTGGCCGCCCCCCGCATCAAGGCACTGGAACTCGATGGTCGAGCCGGGCGCCACCCGCTCGGCTGGGACAAACGAATTGTCCCAGCCGAAATGGTGATGGCGCCCGTGGATGGTGTAGTCGCAGTTATTGCACATCTTTTACGTACACATTGTCGTAGTTGATGGGGACATGGACCGGGTCGACATAGAGGTTGTCGGCGCCGCCCATGCGGGCGGATTTCATGGTGAAGCGCTGCTCGTTGAAGACCGGCGCCCACGGCGCGTCAGCCATGATCTTGGCGTAGATGGCGCTCCACATCTTGTTGCGCTCCGCGGATTTCGCCGGGTCGACGATCGAATCGGCTTCCGCCGCCTTGGCGTCGAGATCCTTGTTGCAATACCATGACCAGTTCCAGCCGCCCGGCACAGCGCCGGCGCAACCGAGGATCGGGCCGTAGAAGTTCGACGGATCCGGGAAGTCGGCGATCCATCCCATGCCACCGGACCAGATCATCGGCGCGCCGGCCTTGTCGCCGCCGGCGGCGATGACGTTGGCCTGGGCCAGCGCCTGGATACTGGCCTTGATGCCGATGGCCGCCAGATCCTGCTGGATCGCCTGGGCGATGCGCGGGTTGGGATCGGTGTTCATGGCGAACAATTGCGTGTCGAAACCATCGGGATGACCGGCCTCGGCGAGCAATGCCTTGGCCTTGGCGACGTCATAGGGATAGCCCTTGAACTCCTTGTCGTAGCCCGGCATCGACGGCGGCAGCGGCTGGTTGGCCGGCACGGCGCGGCCGTTGATGATCTGGATGATGCGGGCCTTGTTGATCGCCATGTTGACGGCCTGGCGCACCTTCACATTATCGAACGGCGCCATGGTGGTGTTCATGGTGATGTAGCCGGTGTGCAACTGGCCACCCTCGACGACTCGTGCCTTCTGCTCCGGATCGGCCATCACCTCTTGGAATTTTGCCGGCGGAATGCCGTCCAGGGGCAGGTCGATCTCGCCTTTCTGCATGCGCAGCAGCGCCACGATCGGTTCCTGGCCAACCTCGAAGGTGATCTTGTCCAGGTGCGGCAGGCCCTTGTGCCAATAATCAGGATTACGCTCGAAGACGATGCGCTGGCCAAGCGTCCATTCGGCGAGCTTGAAGGCGCCGGTGCCGACCGGATGCTTGCCGAAATCGGCGCCGTATTTCTCGACCTCTTCCTTCGGCACGACATGCGAGAAGTTGATGGCCATGACATGCAGGAAGGTGGCGTCGGGGCGGGTCAGCTCGAACTTGACGGTGTAGGGGTCGACCACGGTGACGCCGGCCAGGCTTTCGGCCTTGCCGGCGGCGACATCGTCATAGCCCTTGATCGAACCGAAGAAGCCGGCGCCGGGGCTCTGCGTCTTCGGATTGGTGACGCGGTCGAGCGAATATTTCACGTCGTCGGCGGTCATCTCGCGGCCATTGTGGAATTTGACGCCGTGACGCAGCTTGAAGGTGAAGGTCTTGCCGTCGGGCGAGATGTCATAGCTTTCGGCGAGGTCGGGCTTCAGCTTGGTCGTCCCCGGCTCATAATCCATCAGCCCGTCGAACAGGCTCTTGATCATCGACCAGTTCTGCCAGTCGTAACCGATCGCCGGGTCGAGCGTGGTGACATCGTCCTTGTAGGTGGCGATGATTTCGCCGCCTTGCTTGGCGTTCGGATCGATTGTGTCCTCGGCACGGGCGCTCGTCATGCCAAGCATCAGCGCCAGCGCCGATGCCGCTACCGTGGAGGCCAGAAATCTTCTCATTTCGTGTTCCCTTTCTCTGGTTGTTTTCTTGGTTTCATCTGAGCTTGATGCTCATCTCAGTTTGATACGGGGGTCGATGAAGGGCGCGATGATGTCGGCGAGCAGGTTGCCGAGCACTATGGCGAAGGCCGACACCAGCGTGACGCCCATGATGATCGGGATGTCGACGCGCTGGATGGCCTGCCACGCCAGCTGGCCGATGCCGGGCCAGCCGAACACGCTTTCGACGACGACGATGCCGCCCATGAAGATGCCGATGTCGATGCCGATCATGGCGATGACCGGCAGGATGGCGTTGGGCAGGGCATGGCGAAAAAGGATGGCGCCGCGCGCCAGGCCCTTGGCGCGGGCCGTGCGCACATAGTCCTGGCGCAGCACGTCGATCATCGACGAGCGCATCATGCGCGCGTACCAGCCGGCGCCGAGGATGCCCATGGTCAGCGACGGCAGCACGAGATGTCGCCAGGTGCCGTAGCCACCGATCGGAAACCAGCTCAGCCGCACGGCAAAGACGTAGAGCAGCAGCAGGCCGACGACGAATTGCGGCGCCGAGACGCCGACGAAGGAAGCGACCATCAGCGTCTGGTCGGTGGCGGTGCCGCGCTTGACGGCGGCGATCAGCCCCATGCTGAGCCCAATCAGCAATTCGCACAGGATGGCGCCGATCATCAGCAACAGACTTGCCGGCAGTCGCGAGACAATCAGTTCGGTGACCTCGGAACGCTGGATGTAGGAGCGGCCGAGATCGCCGCTGGCGAGCTTCACTAGATAGCGCCAGTACTGGATGACGAAGGGCTGGTCGAGGCCGAGCTGCTGGCGGATGTTCTCGACCGTCTGCGGCGTGGCGCTGCGGCCGGCGATTTGGCGTACAGGATCGGCCGGCAACAGATAGAGCAGCGCGAAGGTGATCAGCGAGACGCCGAGCAGGATGAGCAGCGACTGGATGAGGCGGCGGCCGAGATAGGCGATCATGCCCGGCCTCTCTGCGTCGGATCGAGAATGTCGCGTAGCGCATCGCCGATCAGGTTGAAGGCCAGCGCCAGCGCCAGGATCGCCGCACCGGGGAAGAACACCAGCCAGGGTGCGGCCTGGAAGTAGGTCTGGTTCTCGAAGATGATGTTGCCCCAGGACGCCGTCGGCGGCTGCACGCCGATGCCGAGAAAGGAGAGCGTCGCTTCGAGCAGCACCGTGGTCGAAATGCCGAGCGTGCCCCAGACGATGATGGTCGGTAAGAGATGCGGCAGGATGTGGCGAAACAGGATGCGTGGCGCGCTCGCCCCGATGGTGCGCTCGGCGTCGATGAACTCGCGCTCGGCGAGCGAGCTGGTCTCGGTGTAGATGACGCGCGCGGTCTGCACCCAGTTGACCAGCGCGATGACCATGGCGACGATCCACAGGCTGGGCTCGAACACCGCCGCCAGGCAAATGGCGAGCAGTAGCGCCGGGAACGCCATCATCAGGTCGGTGAAGCGCATCAGAGCGCCGCCGACCCAGCCGCGGAAATAACCGGCAACAACGCCGACCAGGGTGCCGATCAAAAGCGCCACGCCATTGGCGACGATGCCGATGATCAGCGAAGTGCGGGCGCCATAGAGGATGCGGGTCAAGAGGTCGCGGCCGAGCAGGTCGGTGCCCAGCCAGAATTGCGCATTGGGCGGCAAGGGCGAGCCTTCCAGCGTCAGGCCGTCGAACATCTGCTCGTTGGGGTCATAGCCGGTCAGCCATGGCGCCAGCACGGCGCCGGCAACGACGATGGCGACGATCACCAGGCCGAGCATTGCCAGGCGGCGTTTGACCAGCCGGCGCCAGACGCCGGCACGCGGCTTGACCGGCATGCGCCCGGCGGCCGGGAGATCAGGCGCGATGGGACTGGTCATCGCCGCCTTCTTCCCCCGCTGCTTCTTCGCTTGTCATCGCCACGATCCGGCGCGCGGCATCCTCGACGCTGATCTGCCAGCTCATCGCCAGCGAGCGCAGTTGCGCATAGGCGCGGTCGTCGTCGGTGCCTTTCGACAGCGCCGTCACGGCGCGCACGATGGTCTGGCGTTCGGCGACGCGCTGGCGAAGCGACGCGATTTCGCTGGCCAGATGCTTGCGTGCCTCGAAACTCTGCCGCGCGATCAGCAGCGCGCTGTAGACGCCGGCAGTGCCGACCGGCTTCAAGAGCTGGGCATCGGCCTTGTGCGACAGCGCCCACTCGATACGGCCGGGTGCCTCCGAGCCGATCAGCGCCACCAGCGGCATCGGCGCCTCGCCCGGCTTCCATGGAAACTGCTCGTCGAAGCCGAGATCGGCGTCGAAGAAGACGAAATCGGCGGCCAGCGCTTCTGGCGGCAGTTCCGGCCAGCAGTCCAGCGTGATCAGGCCGATGGCCGACAATTGCCTGGTGATCGCCTGCACCGTCGGATGCGGGCGATGCAGGATGAAGGCCCTGGCGCCACCGAGATTGGGGATGCGCGGCGTCCTGGTCACGACACGACCCTCAGGCGGGGACGGCCGAATGTCCTGGCGGGGTCGTAACGCGACAGATAGGGGTCCGGCGCGACCTCGTCCTCGCGGCTGACGACCTCGAAGAAGCCATCCGCGATCCGCCCGATGATCACCGGCAGCGTCGCGTGCTGGGAGTGGGCGTCGATGGCGATCGGCCCGAGCCGGGTGGAGAAGCGGCGCTCGGCGAAGGCCCTGGAAAACTCCGCCGGACCAGCGTCGGGATCGCGGGAGAGCACGTCGGCCATCACCTGCACCGACGCATAGGCGGACGCCTCGAAGGACGAGCCGAAAGCGGCCGGCCGCGGCGCGAAATACGGCCCGACCGACAAGTGCCCTTTGCCGGATTCACCGATTGCCGGCAGCTCGCCCTCGGTGAGGTTGCAGGAGATGACAGGGCAGGTTTCGGGGCTGAAGGCGGAATCCTCGTCGCCCAGGTCGCGATAGGCCGCCAGGAAGGCGTAAGACGAGGTGCCGATCAGATTGTTGAGGATGAAGTTCGGCCGCGTGGCCCGGATTTCCCCGATCAGGCGCGACACGTCGGTCTCGCCGATGCGCAGATAGCGCTCGCCCAGGACCTTGCCGCCGGCATCGGCGATCAGGTCGCGCGCGACGCGGTTCATCTCCCAGCCCCAGATATAGTTCGAGCCGAGCAGGAAGCCGTTGGCGCCGAAGCGCGGCACGACATGAGCCATAAGCGGCACCAGGTGCTGGTTGGGGCAAGCGTGCATGTAGACGACATGCTCATTGGCCTCGAACCCCTCATAGGGGCAGGCGTACCAGAGCATCCCGCCGGCTTTCTCCAGGACGGGGATGGTCTCCTTGCGGCTCCAGGAGGTGACGCAGCCGACGACATGGCGCGCGCTGCTGGTCTTGAAAATGTCCTCGCACAAGGTCGCGTAGCGATCGGCATTGCTTTGCGGGTCGCGTTCGACCGGCACAAGCTCGATGCCTGAGCTCCGATCGGCGTTGATGTCGGCGATCGCGCGCATGGCGCCCATCCGGCACGCATCGGACACGAGCTGATAGCTCCCCGAGCGGGAATAGAGGATGCCGATCTCGATACGCCGTTTCAAACAGATCCCCAAAAATAACAATGCCCCGCAGCCACCGCCGGCGAGGCGAGGCATACGAGGCATTCTTGCCACCCGGCGATCAGAGCCGGTATTTTGCCCTAGCGTATTCGGTACGGCGGGTCAGTCAAGCGGGAAAAGTGCTACGCTCAACTCAACCCTGCTCCACCTGCATCCGGCGCCACGCGGCCGGAGCCTTGTCAACCCGTGCGCGGAAGACCCTTGAGAATAGGCCGGGTTGTCGAAGCCGATCTCATAGGCGATGCCGCTACGGTGCGCGCGGGTCGACCCCGGCGGTGTCTTGTGCTCGCTGCCTTGAAATTTTTGAGAGAATATTCCCGGTATTGAGGGCAACCACGAAACGCGGTTCTTTGATAAATTCGATAGAATATCTGACGATGCGATCAAGGCTGAGCAATCCGTTTGGCTGCCATGACTTTACAACCGCAGAGATCAATCATGTCCGACTTCAAAAACACTTTGCCATCTTCCCTTTGGTCAACCCTCAACCGGCGCGGTGGTCTTGCTCTGCTGTTCGCGTCTGCCGTGGCGATTGGCAGCCTGTTGGCGCCCAACGCGTTGTTCGCCGAGGACAAGAAGTCGATCAAGGTCGGCATCATCAGCGGCGAGGATGAAGATGTCTGGCGGGTCGTCGACGCGCAGGCGGCCGAAAAGGGCCTCACCGTCGAGACCGTGGTGTTCAACGACTACACCCAGCCCAACGAGGCACTGGAGCGTGGCGAAATCGACGCCAACGCCTTCCAGCACCAACCCTATCTCGACAACCAGATCAAGACTCAAGGTTACCACATCGTCCGCGTCGGCTACACCGGCGTCTGGCCGATCGGCCTCTACTCGAAGAAGTACAGCAAGGTCGCCGACCTGCCCGAGGGCGCGGTGATCGGCGTGCCGAACGATCCTTCCAACGAGGGCCGGGCGCTGCGCGTCCTCCAGAACGAGGGCGTGATCAAGCTGAAGGACGGCACCGGCATTCTCGCCACCACCGCCGACATCGCCGAGAATGCCAAGAAAGTGGTGATCAAGGAGCTCGACGCCGGCATCGTCGGCCGCTCGGTCGAGGATCTCGATGCCGCCGTGGTCAACACCGACTGGGCGCTGAAAAGCGGCCTGACGCCGGAAAACCGCATCGCGCAGGAGCCCATCGCCGACAATCCCTACCGCAACTTCATCGCGGTGAAGGCCGGCAATGAGAACGAGGCCTGGGTGAAGACGCTGGTGGCTTCCTATCAGAACGAGGCTGTGAAGGCCGAGTTCGACAAGGTCTACAAGGGCACCGGCCTCAGCGCCTATTGAGAGCATCCGCGACCGGACGCCCGGTTCGAGAGCAATGGCGGTCCGCGCTTGAGCGCGGGCCGCGATTGCGTTTTCGGATGGCGAGAACAGGAACACGCATGAACCAGCATTTCACGGCATCCGTGGACACCATCGATGCGACCGAGGGCCGGCCTGACGCGTCGCAGGACGTCGTACGCCTTGTCGAGCTGAAGCGCCGCTTCGGCGCGACGGCGGCGCTCGACGGTGTCTCGCTGACGGTGCGCAAGGGCGAGATTCTCGGCATCATCGGCCGCAGCGGCGCCGGCAAATCGACGCTGATCCGCTGCTTGAACGGTCTGGAGCGACCCGATTCCGGTGAGGTGTTCATCGAAGGCCGCGAGATCAGCCGGCTCGGGGAGCGCGACCTACAGCCGCTGCGGCGGCGCATCGGCATGATCTTCCAGCACTTCAACCTGCTGTCGGCCAAGACCGTCGAGGACAATGTGGCGCTGCCGCTCAAGATCGAGGGCCGGCCAACGGCCGAACGGCTGCGGCGTGCGGCCGAACTGCTCGATCTCGTCGGTCTGTCGGAGAAGGCAAAAGCCTATCCGGCGTCGCTGTCGGGCGGCCAGAAGCAGCGCGTCGGCATCGCCAGGGCGTTGGCGGCCCGGCCGGCGCTGCTGTTGTCGGACGAAGCCACCTCGGCGCTCGATCCGGAGACGACGCGTTCCATCCTTGCCCTGCTGAAGGACATCAACCGGCAGCTTGGCCTGACCATCCTGCTGATCACCCATGAGATGGAGGTAGTCCGCTCGATCGCCGACCGGGTCGCGGTGATCGACGCCGGGCGGATCGTCGAGGAAGGGCCGGTTTGGTCGGTGTTCGCCGATCCGCGCTCTGACATCACCCGCAGCCTGCTCGGCACCATCCGGCCGCAGCTGCCGGCCGAACTGGCGGCCCGGCTGGCGCCGGGGGTCGGCACGGAAATGATCCTGCGCGTCGACGTGGCCGGCGAGGCCGCGCGCGGCCCGCTGCTCTCGGATCTCGCGGCAATGGTCCCCGGTCCGTTCCGCCTCGTCCATGGCGGCATCGACCACATCCAGGAGCAGCCCGTCGGCACGCTGTTCCTTTCAGTTCCTGGCGACGATGCACGACATCTCGCCGAAGTGATCACATTCCTGAAGTCCCGCCAGGCGCGGGTGGAGGTGCTTGGCCATGTCGCCCATTCTGTTTGAGCTTCTGCTGCGTTCGATCTGGGAAACGGTGCTGATGACAGCCGCGTCCGGCCTCATCTCGCTGGTTTTCGGCCTGCCGCTCGGGCTGGCGCTGGTCGCCACCGATCGCGGCGGCATCGCCGGAAGCCCGTGGGTCAACCGCGCGCTCGGAGCCGTCATCAACGGCTTCCGTTCGGTGCCCTTCATCATCCTTCTGGTGGCGCTCATCCCGGTGACGCGGCTGATCGTCGGCACCTCGATCGGCACGTGGGCGGCCATCGTGCCGCTGTCGATTGCCGCCACGCCCTACTATGCGCGCATCGCCGAGGTGTCGCTGCGCGAGGTCGACCACGGGCTGATCGAGGCGGCACGCGCCATGGGCGGCAACCGCTGGACGATCATCCGCGAGGTGCTGGTGCCCGAAGCGCTGCCCGGCATCGTCGCCGGCTTCACGGTGACGCTGGTGACGCTGATCGGCGCTTCAGCCATGGCCGGCGCGATCGGCGCCGGCGGGCTCGGCGACCTCGCCATCCGCTACGGCTATCAGCGTTTTGAGACCAGCGTCATGGTCGCCGTGGTCATCGTGCTGATCATCCTGGTCTGCGGCATCCAGTGGGCGGGTGACCGGCTGGTGGCGAGGCTGGATCGGAGAGGGTAAGACTTAAGCCGGCTAACTATGCTCTCGACCTGACACCCTCAGGATCGAAGAATCGTGTTGATGTAATGCGCCGAACAGTGCGGTCCGATGCGCGAGATCAGGACGCCAGGCCCGCCGGCGCGACCCCGAACAGGTCCTCGGCTTGCTCGGCCGTATAGTAGCCAAGTCTGACATCCCGAGCGACCAGTTCCGGGTCCCGCTCAAGCGGATCGCCATAGCCGCCACCGCCCGGGGTGCCGACGCGCACGCGGTCGCCGGCCTTCAAGGCGATGTCCTGCTCCTTGGAGAGATGCGGCGGCACATGGGCCTCGCCGTCGCGGAAGACGGTAACCGTGTTGACCGCGCCGTCCTTGCCGCCGAGTGCGCCTTGCGGGCCGAAACGGCCGTGATCCATGACGAAGGAGGCGCGGGCGTCGCCACGCAGGATTTCGACCTCATAGGCGAGGCCAAAACCGCCGCGATGCTTGCCGGCACCGCCGGAGCCCTCGCGCAAGGCATAGTGACGGTAGAGCACGGGAAAGGCCTGTTCCATGATCTCGACCGGCGGTGACTTGGAGATGCCGATGGTCGAGCAGCCGTTGGTCAACCCGTCATGGCCGGCATTGCCGCCATAGCCGCCGCCGGAGATCTGGTACATGACGTAGTCGCGGCCGCGTGCCGGGTCGTTGCCGCCGAGCGCGAAATTGCCGCTGGAGCCGGCCGGAGCCGCCGTCACCTTGTCCGGCAGCGCCTGCACCATGGCCGCGAACACCGCCTCGGCGATGCGCTGCGACACTTCGGCGGCGCAACCCGAAACCGGGCGCGGATATTTGGCGTCGAGGAACGTGCCTTCCGGCCGCTTGACATCAAGCGGCTCGAAGGCGCCGGCGCTGATCGGCACGTCTGGGAAAATATGACGCATGGCGAGATAGACCGAGGACAAGGTCGTCGCCAGCACGCTGTTCATCGGCCCGGCGCAGGGCTTTGACGAGCCGGCGAAGTCGAAGGTCAGCGTGTCGCCCCGTTTCTCGACAGCGAGCGCTATGGTCAGCGGCTCGTTGACCACGCCGTCGGAATCGACAAAGGCCTTGGAGCGATAGGTGCCGTCGGGAATGGCCGCGATGTTGGCGCGCATCTGTTCGGCGGCGCGGCGGCGCAATTCGGCGATCGCCTCGACAACCGTTTCGTCACCGTAACGATCCAGGATTCCGTTAAGCCGGTCCTGGCCGATCAGCAGCGCGGCGGCCTGGGCCCTGATGTCGCCGATGCGCTGGTCGGCGACGCGGATGTTGGAGCAGATGATGGCGTAGATCTCGGGATCGAGCACGCCCTTCTTGAACAGTTTCACCGGCGGCAGCCGCAGGCCTTCCTGCTCGACAGCCGTCGCCGAAGCCGAGAAGCCACCCGGAACGGAGCCGCCAATGTCGGGCCAATGGCCGGTGTTCGACAGCCAGCAAAAGATCTTTCCGTCCCTGTAGACCGGCATGGCGAAACGCACGTCCATCAGATGGGTGCCGCCGAGATAGGGGTCGTTGACGATGTAGATGTCGCCCGGCTCCGGTGGCAGGCAGCGGCCATCGGCGATCATCTCGATCACCGTCCTGGTTGAATACTGCATGACCCCGACAAACACCGGCAGGCCCTGGCTGCCTTGCGCGATGAGCGAGCCGTCGACGGCCGAATAGATGCCGTCGGAGCGGTCATTGGCTTCGGCGATCACAGGCGAAAAGGCGGCACGCGAAAAGGTCAGGTCCATCTCGTCGCAGACCTGTTGCAGGGCCGCCTGGAGGACTGACAGGGTGATGGCGTCGAGCTTTGCCATATCAGGCCTCGCCAATGTCGATGATGATGTTGCCGTCGGCGTCCGATCTTGCGCGGTCGCCGGGTTCGAGCACGGTGGTGGCGTCCATCTGTTCGAGGATCGCAGGGCCTTCGATGACGGCGTCGAGCGGCAGCTTTTCGCGGTCGTAGACCGGCGTATCGTGCCAGCGTCCGCCATACCAGACCGGACGGATCTCGCGTCGTGCCTCGTCGAGCGTCTTTGCGCGCCCGGCCGGGTCGATCAGCCGCGACAGGTCGATCGCCGGCCTGACACCGGTGACCGAAGTGTTGAGATTGACCAGATTGGCGCGGATTTCCGGCAGTTCGACCTTGAAGCGGGCGAAATAGGCTTTTTCGAACAGAAGCTGCAGCTCGTGCCGGGTCACCGACGACGACGGCAGCGGCACGTTGATGATGTGCGTCTGGCCGACAAACTGCATGTCGGCGGAATGGGTGACGCGGATCGTCTCCGGCTTCACCGCTTCCTTGCCAATCAGCTCTTCACCTTCGTTTCGGTGCCGTTCCAATACAGCGTGAAGCTGGGCTTCATCGAGCACAGCTACGGGCTGGTTGACCGTGTTGACGAAGTCATGGCGCAAATCGGCGACGACGCAGCCGAGCGCGTTGGTGATGCCGGGCCGCGCCGGCACCAGAACCTTCGGCAGGCCGAGTTCCCGCGCCAAAGCGGTGGCATGCAGCGGCCCGGCGCCGCCGAAGGCGAACAGCGCGAAATCGCGCGGATCATGGCCGCGCGACACCGAGACCATGCGGATGGCGCCGGCCATCTTCATGTTGCCCAGCCGCAGCACCGCCCCCGCCGCCTCGACGCCGGACAGGCCGGTCGCCTTGCCTATCCTGTCTTCGAAGATGCCGGTGACGCGCTCGACAGTGACCGGATTTTCGACCGCCAGCAGCTTCTTCGGCGCCAGCCGGCCGAGCACAAGGTTGGCGTCGGTGATGGTCGGCTCGAGACCGCCGCGCCCGTAGCAGATCGGGCCGGGATTGGCGCCGGCACTTTCCGGGCCGATCTGGATCAGGCCGGCCGCGTCGACGCGGGCGATCGAGCCGCCGCCGGCGCCGACCGTGTGCACCGCCACCATCGGCACATGGATCGGCATCGCATATTCGATCTCGATCTCGTTCGACACCGCCGGCTCGGCATTGCGGATCAGCGCCACGTCGGTCGAGGTGCCGCCCATGTCGTAGGTGACGAGGTTTTCGAAGCCGGCGCGCTTTCCCGTATAGGCGGCGGCGATGACGCCGGAGGCCGGACCCGACATGACCGTCTTGGCCGACTCACGCGTGACGAAGCGGGCCGAGATCATGCCGCCATTGCCGTTCATGATCAGGAAGTCGCGGGCATAGCCTTTTGCGCCCAGCTCCTTGCGCAGCCGCTCCACATAGCGCTCGAGAATCGGCTGCACCGAGGCGTTGACCGAGGCGGTGACGCCGCGCTCGAATTCGCGCGCTTCAGACAGCAGCGCATGGCCCGCCGTGATGTAACCGTTCGGCCAGAGTTCGGCGGCGATCTCGGCGGCCCGCCGCTCATGCGCAGGGTTGGCGTAGGAATGCAGGAAATGGATGACGAGGGATTCGCAGCCGGCCGCGATCAGCATCTTCACCGCCTCGCGCATTTCGGCCTCGTCGAGCGGCGTGCGTACGGTCCCCGATGCCTCGACGCGCTCCGACACTTCCAGCCTGAGATTGCGCGGAATGATCGGCACGAAGCTGCCGGTCATGCCATAGGCCTGCGGCCGTGTGCGCCGGCCAAGCTCGATCACGTCGCGAAAACCGCGCGTGGTGATCATGCCGGTTTTCGCCAGCCGGCGTTCCAGCACCGCGTTGGTGGTGGTGGTCGTGCCATGCACGATGAGGTCGATGCCGTCGATCGGAAATCCGGTGGCGCCGAGCGCCGAAACGACGCCGAACGCCTGGTTGTCGACCGTGGTCGGGGTCTTGGCGATATGCACCCGGCCACCGTCGCGGCCATCGATCAGAAGCAGGTCGGTGAAGGTTCCGCCGACATCGATGCCGGCGACGACGCTGCCCAGGGAATCCGGCGGCTGCACCGAAAAATTCTCTTTCATTGTCGAAACCCGAAATGCCCGGACTACGGATATGGCACAGTTTGGAAAGGTGTTTCGCGGCGGTATCTTGACGCAAATATCGTTTGTATACTAATAAATTCCGGACACAAGAGCTTACGCTTCGGAGTGTGCGAGCGGCACGCTGGAACCTGAACGGTTCGGGCGCGCAGGAAAAGGTTTGGTGCCCGCGTCCGCGAGTTGGGCCAGAAGGTTGGATTTGATGAACACCACATCCGCGCTCAACATCGCTGGCGCCCGTCCGTTGCAATTCCCGATTCCGGCCAATGTCTATGCCGAAACCGTCGTCTCGGTGAAGCATTATACCGACCGGCTGTTCTCGTTCCGCATCACCCGTCCGCAATCGCTGCGTTTCCGGTCCGGCGAGTTCGTCATGATCGGCCTGCCCAATGCCGAGAAGCCGGTGTACCGTGCCTATTCGGTGGCGAGCCCAGCCTGGGACGACGAGCTGGAATTCTTCTCGATCAAGGTGCCGGACGGCCCGCTGACCTCGGAACTGCAGAAGATCCAGGTCGGCGATACCGTCATCATGCGCCAGAAGTCGACGGGCACGCTGGTGCTGGACGCCCTGACGCCCGCAAAGCGCCTGTTCATGATCTCGACCGGCACCGGCATCGCGCCTTTCGCCAGCCTGCTGCGCGACCCCGACACCTACGAGAAGTTCGAGCAGGTCGTCCTGACCCACACCTGCCGCGACGTTGCCGAACTCACCTACGGCCAGGAGCTGGTCGCGGCGCTCGAAAGCGACCCGCTGATCGGCGAACTGACCGGCGGCCGCGTCACCCTCTACAATTCGACGACCCGCGAAGAGTCGGCATGCATGGGCCGCATCACCGCGCTGATCGGCTCCGGCAAGTTCTACAGCGATCTCGGCATCGACAGGCTCAATCCGGAAACCGACCGGATCATGATCTGCGGCTCGATGCACATGCTCAAGGACGTCAAGGAACTGGCCGAAAGCCTTGGCTTCGAGGAGGGCTCGCTCAGCCATCCGGCGAGCTTTGTCGTGGAGCGCGCCTTCGTCGGCTGAGACCCGGTCGCTTCGTTCCAGGAACGGCTTTTGACCATGCGGTCAAAAACTAGCTGCTTTGGCGACCTTTTTCCGCTATTGGTGCCCGAAGGACTCGTGAAGGACGACTTCGCGGGCTATCCTCGGCATGATCGCTGAACAAAGGGGCAGGAGATGAGCAGCACAATCCGCGAAGCCGAGCTCGGTGCCAGCGCATCCAAGGTGACGCCGCTGCCGGCGCGTGCCGCCGCCAATACCCCAATACCGCTGGATCATCGCATCGCGCGCAATCCCGGCATGAAGCTCGACCTCGGCTTCATGGAATCGATGCGCAACGTCAACCGCTCGGCGCTCGAACGGCGTGTCGCCAGCCTGACCAAGCGGCGCTCGATCAAGGCCGACAACCAGGCGGCATGGCTGCTGCGCGCCGTCGCCTGCATGGATTTGACGACACTGAATTCCAACGACACCGAAGAGCGCGTGCGCCGGCTCTGCGCCAAGGCGATCAACCCGTTTCGTCGCGACATTGTCGAGGGCCTCGGCATCGCAGGTGAAATCATCCGCCCGGCCGCGGTCTGCGTCTACCATCCCTTCGTCGCCACCGCCGTCGAGGCCGTGCGCGGCACCGGCATTCATGTCGCCGCTGTTTCCACCGCCTTTCCGCATGGCCTCGCGCCGCTGTCGACCCGCCTGCAGGAAATCGAGGCCTCGGTGAAGGACGGCGCCGACGAGATCGACGTCGTCATTCCGCGCGGTCTGGTGTTCGGCGCCAAATGGCGGGAGCTTTACAATGAGATCGTCTCGATGCGAGCGGCCTGCGGCGACGCGCATCTGAAGGTCATTCTCGGCACCGGCGACCTCGCCACGCTGCGCAATGTCATGCTGGCCTCAATGGTGGCGATGATGGCCGGCGCCGACTTCATCAAGACCTCGACCGGCAAGGAAAGCGTCAACGCGACGCTGCCCGTTGGGCTGGCCATGGTGCGCGCCATCCGCGCCTATTTCGAGGAGACCGGCTATCTCATCGGCTTCAAGCCGGCCGGCGGCATTTCCACGGCGAAAGCCTCGCTCGACTGGCTGGTGCTGATGAAGGAAGAGCTCGGCCGGCCGTGGCTGGAACCCGACCTGTTCCGCTTCGGCGCGTCGAGCCTGCTGACCGACATCGAGCGTCAGCTCGAGCACCACCTGACCGGTCACTATTCGGCCAATCATCGCCACGCGATGGCTTGAGCATTCCACCCCGATCGGCTTTGCCGATCGACCCTCCCCACGAGGGGGAGGGTGAAGGAGGCACCTGATGAACATTCTCGACCGCTACCACGCCATGGACTACGGCCCGGCGCCGGAGGCTCGCAATGAGGCCGATGCCTGGCTCGCCGCGCGCGATTTCGGCAAGGCGCTGTTCATCGGCGGCGACTGGAAGGCCGCTTCCGGCGGCAAGACCTTCGAGACCAGCGAGCCCGCTTCCGGCAAGCTGCTGGCAAAGGTGTCCGACGCCAGTGCCGCCGATATCGATGCGGCGGTTTCGGCCGCCGCCAAGGCGCTGCCGAAATGGTCGGCCTCCTCCGGCTATCAACGCGCCAAGGTTCTTTACGCCATCGGCCGCGCCATGCAGCGCCATCAGCGCCTGTTCGCCGTCCTGGAATCGATCGACAACGGCAAGCCGATCCGCGAGAGCCGCGACATCGACGTGCCGCTCGCCATCCGCCACTTTATCCACCATGCCGGCTGGGCGCAGGCACTGGACAGGGATTTCCCCGGCCACAAGGGCGTCGGCGTCGTCGGCCAGATCATCCCGTGGAATTTTCCGCTGCTGATGCTGGCCTGGAAGATCGCGCCGGCGCTCGCCGCCGGCTGCACCGTGGTGCTGAAACCGGCCGAGTTCACGCCGCTCACTGCCATCCTGTTTGCCGAGATCTGCGAGCGCGCCGGCGTGCCGAAAGGCGTCGTCAACATCGTCCAGGGCGGCCCGGAAGCCGGCGCGGCAATCGTCAACCATCCCGGCATCCAGAAGGTCGCCTTCACCGGTTCTTCCGAGATCGGCAAGATCATCAGGAAAGCCACGGCGGGCTCCGGCAAGAAGCTGTCGCTCGAGCTCGGTGGCAAATCGGCCTTCATCGTCTTCGAGGACGCCGATCTCGATAGCGCCGTCGAGGGCCTGGTCGATGGCATCTGGTTCAACCAGGGCCAGGTCTGCTGCGCCGGCTCGCGGCTGCTGGTGCAGGAAGGCATCGCCGAGGCCTTGATCGCCAAGGTCAAGACGCGGATGAGCCGGCTGCGCGTCGGCAGTCCGCTCGACAAGAACACCGATATCGGCCCGCTGGTCGATGCCACACAGCTCGAGCGGGTCAAAGGCCTGGTCGCCGAAGGCGCCAGACAAGGCGCCGTCTGCTGGCAACCGGATGCGGCGCTGCCCTCTTCCGGCTACTATCACCTGCCGACTCTCGCCACCGGTGTTTCGCCGGCTAATATCCTTGCGCAGGAAGAAGTGTTCGGCCCGGTTCTGGCCACCATGACCTTCCGCAACACCGAGGAAGCGATCGAGCTCGCCAACAACACGCGATACGGGCTGGCCGCCTCGGTGTGGAGCGAGAACGTCAACCTTGCCTTGCACGTCGCGCCGCAATTGAAGGCCGGCGTCGTCTGGGTCAACGGCACCAACATGTTCGATGCCGCCTGCGGCTTCGGCGGTTACCGCGAGAGCGGCTTCGGCCGCGAGGGCGGGCGCGAAGGCATGTTCGAATATCTCTCGGCTAAGCTGCCGCTCGGTCCGGTCATCAAACCGGCGACGCTCTCGGCGCAACCCGTCGAGCAGCCGGACGGCGACGCTATAGACCGCACGGCCAAGCTGTTCATCGGCGGCAAGCAGGTGCGGCCGGACGGCAATTACTCGATTGCCGTCGCCACCGCCAAGGGCAAACTGGCTGGCGAAGTGGGCCTCGGCAGCCGCAAGGATATCCGCGACGCCGTTTCGGCCGCCCGCGCCTGCAAGGGCTGGCCGGAGGCCACGGCCTACAACCGTTCCCGGGTGCTCTACTACCTGGCCGAAAATCTTTCTGGCCGCGCAAGCGAGTTTGCCGCCCGCCTCACCGAGCTGACCGGCGCCAGCGCCAAGGCCGCGCGGGAAGAAGTTGATCAAACTATCGAACGACTGTTCCTCTATGCCGGTCTTGCCGACAAATTCGAGGGGCGCGTGCACCAGCCGCCGGCCCGCACCGTCACGCTGGCGCTGCACGAGCCTGTCGGCGTCGTCGGCATCGTCGCGCCCGACGCGTCGCCCCTGCTCGGCCTGATCTCGCTGGTCGCACCGGCGCTGGCGATGGGCAACACCGTGGTCGCCGTGCCTTCGGAACGCTACCCGCTGCTCGCCACCGACCTCTACCAGGTGATCGAATATTCCGACGTCCCGGCCGGCGCCATCAACATCGTCACCGGCCGCAGCGCCGAGCTTGCCGCCGTGCTGGCCAAGCATGACGATGTCGATGGGCTCTGGGTATTCGCCGATGCCGATACCTGCGCCAAGGCGGAAGCCGAGTCCATCGGCAACCTCAAGCGCGTCTGGAGCGGCAATGGCCGCGGCCTCGACTGGGCGTCCGACGAGGCTGCTGGCGACGCCTTCCTGCGCCGCGCCGTCGAAGTGAAGAACGTCTGGGTGCCTTACGGAGACTGACATTTCCAAGGCTGTCGCAATGGTGATCGTGTTCGGGCTTGACGCCCGGATGCGTGTTCTTTAACGAGAAAAAACATCTTTATCTGTGGGCTGGCAGTGGCACAGGCCGCACAATGGCGTCCGACTGGCACGTGACGCCTTGGCCAACTGCCGATAAACCCGATCGATCCAAAGCGGGCGAGGAGAACAGCATGGCGGATCTGGCAGGCAAAATCGTTGTCGTCACGGCAGCGGCGCAAGGCATCGGCAAGGCGAGCGCGCTGGCCTTCGCCAAGGCAGGTGCCGTCGTCTACGCCACCGACATCAACGAATCGCTGCTGGCGGAGCTCGCCAAGACGTCCGGCATCAAGACCCGCAGGCTCGATGTGCTCAACGATGAGGCGGTCAACGCTGCCTTTGCCGAGATCGGGGCCGTCGATGTGCTGTTCAACTGCGCCGGTTTTGTCCATTCGGGCTCGATCCTCGAGATGAAGGACGCCGATCTCGATTTTGCCTTCAACCTCAATGTCCGCGCCATGATCCGCACCATACGGGCGGTGCTGCCGGGCATGCTGGAACGCGGTGACGGATCGATCATCAACATGTCGTCGGTTGCCGGCGCCGGCAAGGGCGTGCCCAACCGGTTTGCCTATGGCGTCACCAAGGCCGCGGTCATCGGCCTGACCAAGGCGATCGCCGCCGACTATGTCGGCAAGGGCATACGCTGCAACGCCATCTGCCCCGGCACGGTCGAGAGCCCGTCGCTGCAGGACCGCATGCATGCCCAGGGGGATTACGAGGCCGCCCGCGCCGCCTTTATCGCGCGCCAGCCGATGGGCCGGCTCGGCACGCCGGAGGAAATCGCCGATCTGGCCGTCTATCTGGCCGGCGCCACCTATACGTCCGGACAGGCCTATAATATCGACGGCGGCTGGTCGATCTGAACCAATCTGACTGAGGAGAGCACTCGATGAAACTGCTGCGCTATGGCGAGGTGGGGAGCGAACGTCCCGGCCTGCTCGATGCGGATGGAACGATCCGCGATCTCTCCGCCCATGTCGCCGACATTGCCGGCACAACTCTTCATCCGGCCTCGCTGGAGATGCTATCCAGGCTCGATCCGAAGTCGCTGCCGGTGGTTTCCGGCAAGCCCCGCATCGGCGCCTGCGTTGCCGGCACGGGCAAGTTCATCTGCATCGGCCTCAACTATTCCGACCATGCCGCCGAGACCGGCGCCACCGTGCCACCGGAGCCGATCATCTTCATGAAGGCAAGCTCGGCCATTGTCGGCCCGGATGACGACGTGCTCATTCCGCGCGGCTCGGTGAAGACCGACTGGGAAGTCGAACTTGGCGTGGTCATCGGCAAGACCGCCAAATATGTCAGCGAAGCCGACGCGCTCGACTATGTCGCCGGCTACTGTGTTTCGCATGACGTCTCCGAGCGCGCCTTCCAGGCCGAGCGGCAGGGCCAGTGGACCAAGGGCAAGAGCTGCGACACGTTCGGCCCGATCGGCCCGTGGCTGGTGACCAAGGACGAGGTGGCCGATCCGCAGAACATCAAGATGTGGCTGACGGTCAATGGCAAGACGATGCAGAACGGCTCGACCAAGACCATGGTCTATGGCGTGGCTTACCTGGTTTCCTACCTCAGCCAGTTCATGTCGCTGCACCCCGGCGATATCATCTCCACCGGCACACCGCCCGGCGTCGGTCTCGGCATGAAGCCGCCGGTGTTCTTGAAAGCCGGCGACGTGGTCGAGTTGGGTATCGAAGGGCTCGGTCAGCAGAAGCAGACGTTCAAGGCTGACGTGTAGGCGCATAGCTTCACAAGTTTGCGCCGCCCCTCACCCTAACCCTCTCCCCGTGAAGAACGGGGAGAGGGGGACGCCAACGTCACGGCCACCCGCTCACCCCAGGAACGGCTTCGCCTTCATTGTCGCCGGCACGGGCACCCCGAGGCGGCTCAAGATAGTCGGCGCCAGCTGCAACTGGTCGAGCAGCGTGTCGGCCTGTGGGCCTTGGCCCGGGCCGAAATAATACAACGCGAAATCCTGCATCTCGTCGTCATGGCCGCCATGGTGGCCGCGATCGGTCTGGCCGTGGTCGGCGGTGACCATGACCTCGTAGCCGGCTTCGATCCAGCGCGGCAGGAAAGCCGCCAGCATGCCGTCCATCGCATAGACGGCATGGTCCATCTCGTGGCAGTCGTGGCCGAAGCGGTGGCCCATCGAGTCCAGCGTGCAGGTATGCAGGATGCCATAGTCGATGCCGTGGCGGCTGGTCAGCATGGTCAGCGTCGCGAACAGGTCGACGTCGCTCGGCGTCATCTGGTTGCGGGCGTTGTAGCCCGTCATGGTGTGGAACCGGCCATGCGTGATCGGCCCGCCCGGCTCGTCGAATTCCATGTCCTCGACCAGATCGAACGGATAGGCCCGGAAGAATTCCGACCAGTAGGAATGGGTGACGGCCCCGGTCTTGCCGCCGGCCTTGCTGACCTCGGAGAAGATATCGGGCTGCCCGACGCGGAAGCGGTTCTCGTTGGACAGGATGCCGTGCACCTGTGGCGACACGCCGGTGTGGATCGAGGCGTAGCAGCAAGCGGAGGTCGACGGCAGCACCGATCGCATCTTCCAGACCCGCGCCTCGCCCGATTGCACCCAGCCTTCGAGATTGCCCATCAGCCGGCGCCAGTTCCTGTAAGGCACGCCATCGAGGATGATCAGCAAGAGCCTGGATTTGAGCGCCATGGGCTGCTCCATGCGGTTGTCGGTTGAAACGAACGCGCCGCGTGTCATGCGGACACGCGGCGTTTTTCAGGATAGTCCTGATGTCAGGCGTTCAGCCAGCACTCAGCCAACGCATAACCATCCATCATTTCGCCGATCGGGCTCTTGGCGAAGCCGCCAATCTTGTTGGTGGCGGCGGCGTCGATGAACTGGTTGAAGAAGGGCACGATCAGCCCGCCTTCATCGCGCATCATCACCGCCATGTCGTGGTAGATCGCCTTGCGCTTGGCCTGGTCGAGCTCGCCGCGCGCCGCAAACAGCATCTTGTCGAATTCCGGCCGCTTGAAGCGCGTGTCGTTCCAGTCGGCGGTCGAAACGTAGCCGGTGGAATACATCTGGTCCTGCGTGGCGCGCCCACCCCAGTAGGAGAGCGAGAAGGGCTGCTTGTTCCAGACCTCCGACCAGTAGCCGTCGCCCGGCTCGCGCTTGATCTCGATCTTGATGCCGGCCTTGGCGCAGGACTGCTGGTAGAGCTGGGCGGCATCGACGGCGCCGAGGAAGGCGACATCCGAGGTGCGCAGCAGGATCGAGCCGCTATGGCCGGATTTCTTGTAGAGCGCTGCCGCCTTTTCCGGATCGAATTTGCGCTGTTCGATGTCGCTGGAAAACAGCGGATAGGCTTCGTTGATCGGGAAGTCGTTACCGACCGAGCCATAGCCGCGCAGGATCTTTTCCAGCATCTCGTCGCGGTCCATGGCGAGTTTCAACGCCATCCGCAGGTCGTTGCTGTCGAAGGGGGCGGTGTCGCAGAACATGTTGAACGGGTAGTAGCCCTTGCCCGACACGTTCTCGATGGTGACGCCCGGAATGCGCTTGACCAGATCGACCACCTTGGGCTCGACGCGGTTGATCATGTGCACCGGCCGCCCTGCAGGGCGGCCAGCCTTGCGGTCGCGTCGTTGATGACGACGATCTCGATCTGGTCGGCATGGCCCATCTTGTCGCCTTGCCAGTAATTGGCGAAGCGCTCGCCGCCATGGCGCACGCCCGGCTGGTTGACGGCGACCTTGTAGGGGCCGGCGCTGATGCCGGCATTCGGATTGTCCTTGCCGCCATTCGGCTGGATGACCAAGTGGTAATCGGCCATCAGATAGGGGAAGTCGGCATCGGCGTCGCCAAGCGTGACGATGACTTCCTTGCCGCTCGCCTTGACGCCCTTGATGTTCTTGAGGATGCCGAGGGCGCCCGACTTCGATTTCTCGTCGGCATGCCGTTCGATGGTGGCCGCGATGTCTTCGGCGGCAACGGTCTTGCCATTGTGGAATTCGATGCCGTCGCGCACCTTGATCGTCCAGGTCTTGGCGTCCTTGGCGGCGCCGATCTCCTCGGCGATCATGTTTGTCAGGCTGTTGTCCGGCATCAGCCGGACCAGGTATTCGCCCCATTGCTTGCCGAAACTGTAGGTGACCTGGCTGAGGTTGAGCGCCGGATCGAGGCTGTTGGTCGATTCGCCGCCTTGCAGGCCGGCCTTGAGGATGCCGCCCTTGGCCGGCGCCTGCGCGAAGGCTTTTCCAGCCAGTGTCGTTGCCAGCGCCGCCGATACGCCCAGTGCCGCGGTGCGGCCGAGGAAGTCGCGGCGCGATATCCGCCCCTGGCCGGCGAGCTCAGCGAGATGGTCGAGTTCAGTCTTCATTTTCCTACCCCCTTGAAACAGTTTCACACGAGCAGCGCCCGCCCAGAAGGACGTGTGGCGCTGGAGTGTTGCATGCGGATGACGGCAGCCGTCTTCCCTGGCCGGCGGATCAGATCCATCCCTTTGTTTCGGCGCAATTCCCTGGGGAAAGCGCTACGCGCTTTTCCCGGGAAAACCGTTCCACACTTTTCCTGGAATTGTTCTAGTTCCCCGCACTGGCCATGCGTCGTCCCTTGATCGCCTTTTCCAGCCAACCGATCTCCATCTCCGGGACCGATGACAAGAGAAGGTCGGTATAGGCGTCGAAGGGCGGCGTCAGCACCTTGCTCTTCGGCCCATAGCGTACCACCTCGCCGCGATACATCACTGCGATCGAATCGGCGATCGACTTCACCGTGGCGAGGTCATGGGTGATGAACAGATAGGCGACGTTCTCCTCCTTCTGCAGGTCGAGCAGCAGCTTGAGAATACCGTTGGCGACCAGCGGATCGAGCGCCGATGTCACCTCGTCGCAGATGATCAGCTTTGGCTTGGCGGCGAGCGAACGGGCGATGCAGACGCGCTGCTTCTGTCCGCCCGAAAGCTCGGCCGGATAGCGGTCGATGAAACCCTTGCCCATCTCGATCTTGTCGAGCAACTCGGCGACGCGGGCGTCGCGCTGCTTGCCGCGCATGCCGAAATAGAACTCCAGCGGCCGGCCGATGATGGTGCCGACGGTCTGGCGCGGGTTCATTGCCACATCGGCCATCTGGTAGATCATCTGCAGCTGGCGCAGGTCCTCCTTAGGCCGGTCTGCCAGCCGGTTGGCCAGCGGGCGCCCGTCGAAGGTCACCGTGCCCTGTTCGGGCGGCAAAAGCCCTGTGATGGCGCGCGCCAGCGTCGACTTGCCCGAACCGGATTCGCCGACAACGGCCAGCGTCTGGCCTGGATAGATGTCGACCGAGACGTTCTTCAGCACCTTGACGTGGCCGCCGCCATAAGCGGCGGTGACGTTCTTCACCGACAGGAATGGCGTCGTGCCTGGCTTCTGTTCGGCATGTTCGATCTCATGCACCGACACCAGGGCGTTGGTGTATTCCTGGCGCGGCTCCTTGATGATCTGGCGGGTGCCGCCCCATTCGACCAGCCGGCCATGGCGCAGCACCATGATCTCGTCGGAGACCTGGGCGACGACGGCAAGGTCATGGGTGATGTAGAGCGCCGCGACATGGGTGTCGCGGATGGCGTCCTTGATCGCCGCCAGCACATCTATCTGCGTCGTCACGTCGAGCGCCGTCGTCGGCTCGTCGAAGACGATCAGGTCCGGCTCGGAGCACAGCGCCATCGCCGTCATCACGCGCTGCAGCTGGCCGCCCGAGACCTGGTGCGGAAAGCGTTCGCCGATGGTTTCCGGGTTCGGCAGGCTGAGCTTCTTGAACAGCGCGACGGCGCGCTTTTCGGC
The DNA here is from genome assembly GCF_059683685.1 of Mesorhizobium sp. RCAM 05099. Taxonomy (NCBI): domain Bacteria; kingdom Pseudomonadati; phylum Pseudomonadota; class Alphaproteobacteria; order Hyphomicrobiales; family Phyllobacteriaceae; genus Mesorhizobium; species Mesorhizobium sp. RCAM 05099. The sequence goes on along the minus strand of NZ_CM185035.1, from coordinate 158,147 downwards.
TTCCGCGCGAGTCGCCGTACCATGCAGAAGCGTGGCCTCCACCACCTGGTCCATCAGCTTGTGCGCCGGGTTGAAGGCAGCCGCCGCCGATTGCGCGACATAGCAGACCTCGCGGCCGCGCAGCTTGCGGAAGCCGTCCTTGCCACCCTTGAGGATGTCACGGCCGTTGAGGATAACCTCGCCGCCGGTGATGCGCACGCCGCCGCGGCCATAGCCCATCGACGACAGGCCGATGGTCGACTTGCCGGCGCCGGATTCACCGATCAGCCCCAGCACCTTGCCCTTCTCCAGCGTCAGCGAGACGTCGTGGACGAGGGTGATCGTCTTCGGCGGCTCGCCGGGCGGATACACCGTGGCCTCGATGCGCAGATTGCGGATGTCAAGCAGCAGGCCAGGCTTCGCTTTGCTGTCGGCCATCACCCGCGTCCTCCCTTCAGGCTTGTCGTACGGTTGAGCACCCAGTCGGCGACAAGGTTGACCGAAATCGCCAGCATGGCGATCGCCGCCGCCGGGATCAGTGCGGCCCCGATGCCGAAAACGATGCCGTCCTTGTTTTCCTTGACCATGCCGCCCCAGTCGGCATCCGGCGGCTGTACGCCAAGGCCGAGGAAGGACAGCGTCGACAGGAACAGCACTGCATAGATGAAGCGCAGGCCGAGTTCCGAAACCAGCGGCGACAGCGCGTTGGGCAGGATCTCGCGGAAGATGATCCAGGCGCTGCCTTCGCCGCGCAATTTGGCGGCCTCGACATAGTCCATGACGTTGATGTCGACGGCCACCGCTCGCGACAGGCGATAGACGCGGGTCGAGTCGAGAATGCCCATGACCAGGATCAGCGTCACCAGGTTGGTCGGCAGCACCGAAAGCACGACGAGGCCCATGATCAGCGTCGGGATCGACATCAGGAGATCGACAAGACGCGACAGCAGCGTGTCGTACCAGCCACCGAAAACCGCTGCCGAAAAACCGAGGATGGCGCCCAGCGAGAACGACAGCGCGGTGGCCAGCACGGCGATGAACAGGGTGATGCGGGCGCCGTAGATCATGCGCGACAGCAGGTCACGGCCGAGATTGTCGGTGCCGAGCCAGTGCGCGGCCGACATCGGTTCCCAGACGTCGCCGACGATCTCGCCATTGCCGTGCGGTGCGATGAAGGGCGCGAAAACCGCCGCCAGGACGAACAAGGCTGTCAGTATTATGCCGATCAGCGCCGGGATGGGAATGCGTTTGATATCGAGCATACCCGCCCCCTTACTTTGGATGCCGAAGGCGCGGGTTGGCGACGATCGCCGCTATGTCCGCAATGATGTTCAGCCCGATATAGACGGCGGCGAAGATCAGTCCGACCGCCTGCACCACCGGCACGTCGCGCTTGGTGACGTGGTCGACGAGATATTGCCCCATGCCGGGATAGACGAAGATCACCTCGACCACGACAACGCCGACGATGAGATAGGCGAGGTTGAGCATGACGACATTGATGATCGGCGCAATCGCGTTGGGGAAGGCATGCTTGCGGATGACGTTGAAGGCCGACAGGCCCTTCAGTTCCGCCGTCTCGACATAGGCCGACTGCATGACGTTGAGGATCGCCGCGCGCGTCATGCGCATCATGTGGGCCAGCACCACCAGCGTCAGTGCCGTCGCCGGCAAGGCGATCGCCTGCATACGCTCGCCGAACGGCATGCCGTCATAGACGGTCGAGATGCCCGGAAAGATCTGCCATTTCACGGCAAAGAAATAGACGAGCACGTAGCCAATGAAGAATTCGGGGAAGGAGGTCGACGCGAGCGCCAGTCCGGAGATCAGCTTGTCGACCCAGCCATTGCGGTAGCGCACCGCGATCAGGCCCAGGATGATCGCCAGCGGCACCGCGACGATCGCCGCCCAGAAGGCGAGGAACAGCGTGTTCCACAACCGTCCCTTGATCGATGTGGCGATATCCTGCCCACTCGACATCGCCGTGCCGAGGTCGCCGGTCACCACGCCGCCGAGCCAGCGGAAATACCTGATATAGGCCGGGTCGTTGAGCCCGAGCTGCTCGCGCAGATTGGCGAGCGACTCCGGCGTCGCCGATTGTCCGAGAATGGCTTGCGCGACGTCGCCGGGCAGGATCTGGGTGCCGGCGAAAATCAGGACCGAAACGGCCAGCAGCAGGAGAATGCCCAGCGCGATGCGCTGGGCAATTAGCTTCAGAATGGGTGATGACATATCCGCAAAGCCGGGCTCAAGCCTGGAGCCAGCACTTCGCCAGGGCGTAACCGTTCATCAATTCCTGATGCGGATCATCGACCCAACCATCGACCTTGGCGCCGGTCGCGTCGATGAACTGGTTGAACATCGGCAGGATCAGACCACCCTCATCGCGCACCATGACGGCCATGTCGTGGTACATCGCCTTGCGCTTGGCCTCGTCGAGCTCGGCGCGCGCCGCCAGCACCATCTTGTCGAAATCGGGACGCTTGAAGCGCGTGTCGTTCCAGTCGGCCGTCGACAGATAGGCGGTCGAATACATCTGGTCCTGCGTCGAGCGTCCGCCCCAGTAGGAGGCGCAGAAGGGCTGCTTGTTCCAGACTTCCGACCAGTAGCCGTCGCCCGGCTCGCGCTTGATCTCGAGCTTGATGCCGGCCTTTGCCGCACTCTGCTGGAAGAGCTGCGCGGCGTCGACGGCGCCGGGGAAGGCGACATCCGAGGTGCGCAGCAGGACCGAGCCGTCATGGCCCGACTTCTTGTAGTGGAATTTGGCCTTGTCGGGATCGTACTTGCGCTGCTCGATCTCGGTGAACAGCGGGTAGGCAGCGTTGATCGGGAAGTCGTTGCCGAGCGAGCCATAGCCACGCAGGATCTTGTCCAGCATCTCCTCGCGGTCGATCGCCAGCTTCAGCGCCATGCGCAGATCGTTGTTGTCGAACGGCGACGTGTTGCAATGCATGATGAAGACGTAGTGGCCGGGACCGGAATGATTGCGGATGGTGACGCCGGGCAGACGCTTGATCAGGTCGACGATCTTCGGCTCGACGCGATTGATCATGTTGACCTGGCCGCCCTGCAGGGCCGCCGTGCGCGCGGTTGCGTCGTTGATGACGATGATCTCGATCTGGTCGGCATGGCCCATCTTGTCGCCCTGCCAGTAGTTGGCGAAGCGTTCGCCGCCATGGCGCACGCCGGGCTCGTTGGTGGTGACCTTGTAGGGGCCAGCCGAAATGCCGGCATCGGCCTTGTCCTTGCCGCCATTGGGCTGGACGATCAGGTGATAGTCGCTGAGCAGGTAGGGAAGATCGGCATTCGGTTCCTTCAGCGTCAGCACCACTTCCTTGCCGCTGGCCTTGATGGTCTCGATGCCCTTCATGTAGCCGAGCGCGCCGGACTTCGACTTTTCGTCCGAATGGCGCTCGAGCGTGGCGGCCACGTCCTCGGCGGTCACCGTCTTGCCATTGTGGAATTCGACGCCGTCGCGGATCTTCAGCGTCCACACCTTGGCGTCGTCGGATGAGCCGATTTCCTCGGCGATGCGGTTCTCGAGCTTGCCCTCCGGCGACAGCTCGACGATCATTTCACCCCACATCTTGCCGAAGGCGAACGGCACTTGCGTCATGAACAGCGCCGGGTCGAGACTGTTGGTGGATTCACCACCGACCAGGCCGGCCTTGAGCGTGCCGCCCTTGACCGGGCCAGCCGCGCGCGCCGCACTTGAAAGCAGCGAGTTGGCGAAGGGCGCAGTCACGCCGAGCGCCGCCGCCCGGCCGAGAAAATCACGACGGCTCAGTTTGCCCGACGCGACACGCCGGCTCAGGAATTCCAGTTCGTTTGACATGTTGAGTTCCTCACTCTGTTGGTTCGACTCTGCGGCCGATTTTCTTGTTTCTTATGAGGAGAATAATGACCGCAAGGGAAAGCGGTAAGCAAGACGGAATGCGACATGCCGTGGCGTAAATCGTGCGTCGCATTTGGACCAATGCATTCAAGCCTCGATCGAGGCTCAAAGGAGTGCGCGCGGCACCTTTTCCTCGAAATTGCGCTGGAAGACGAGCATTTCACCCTCATACGCCTCGATTCTGGCGCTGACGATGAAGTTTTGCGCATCTGATCGCATTTCCGCCGATGTCTCCGTGCGCACCGACCATCCATTTCGCGACAGGGTTTGCGTCCAGTGCGTCTTTCCCGAGGCCGACAGCGGATCGTCGGGATGGATCGTCCAGGTCTCGCGGGCAATGCTGCCATTGGCCAGCCCATGGGCGAGATCGCGCACTTCGCCGAAATCGTCCACTACGGAAAGCTTGACAATTCCAGTCGTCTCGTCGCGATCGACATGGCGCTCGGAACTGGTGGCGCGGATCATTTCCGTTGCCCAGGGGGTGGCGCCTTCCGGTTCGGCGAACGTCACTTCGTCGCCTGTCGCCAACGGGCGCAATGGCAAGGACAGCGTCGCGGCCGACATGGTGAGCTGAACCGGTTCCGGCGATGGCCAGATCATCGGCCAATAGGCGTTCGACACGGCAATACGCAGGCGGTGGCCGGCTGGCACCCGGTAGGCGCACTGATCGAGCACCACGCGCGCCGACACGGTTTGGCCGGGCACCAGCGCTTCAGGGAATTCGTGCGAGTTGCGGTGTGTCAGGTTGAGCACGCCGTAGGAAATCAGTTCCGAGGCACCGTCCGGATGCACATCGCACAGCCGGATTGCGATGTTGGCCTGCCGGCGGTCGGAGGATAGCCGCACCTCGACTTCAGGCGCGCCGACGATGTCGATCGCCTCGGTGAGCGGCGGCTGGTCGAAACATACCGACAGCGCATCGTCGGGACGCTGGTCGCCCGGCAGTTCCGGGCCGAAGGTGAACGGAAAATACTCGCCACCGGCCAGGCCGCAGCTCTGTGGCGAGGCGACGATGGCTGGCTTGCCGCCTTCGGCGATCAGCGCAATCTGTTGTGTCTTGATGTTGGGCGATGGCCACTCCTGTTCCGCCACCCAGCGGCCCGGCCGCTCTGGATGCCAGCGCGCCGGGCGCACGCTATCCATCACATAGGCGCGGTATGCCGGGTCGGCTTCGACACCGGTGTCGGCACCCTTCAGCCAGCGGTCCCACCAGCGCAGCGCTTCCTGCAGGAAACCGATGGCGGGCTTGGGTGCCGCATAGTGTGGGTATTTGTGGATCCAGGGGCCAATGATGCCCTTGACCGGGGCTTCGATGTTGGTGGCGAGATGCGAGACGGTGTTGCGGTAGCCGTCATGCCAGCCGCCGATCGACAGCACCGCCGCATGAACGGCGGAAAAATCCTCGCAGATCGAGCCGCGTTTCCAGTAGGCGTCGCGGTGCTGATGCTTCAGCCATAGCGGCGCCAGGAAAGGCTCGTTCTCCAGCCTTGTCAGCCACAGATCGCGCCACCTGACGTCGCCGGCCAAGAGCGGGTCCGGCGGCCGCGACGAATAGGAAAGCATCGTCGAGGCCCAGCCGAAATTCTCGATCAGCAGGCAGCCGCCCTTGTAGTGGATGTCGTCGGCGTAGCGGTCGACGGTCGAGCACAGGCTGATCACCGCCTTCAGCGCCGGCGGCTCCTTGGCCGCCACCTGCAGGCAGTTGAAGCCGCCCCAGGAAATGCCCATCATGCCGACATTGCCGTTGCACCAGGGTTGGCTTGCCGCCCAGGCGATGACGTCGCAAGCGTCCTGCAATTCCTGCTCGGAATATTCGTCGTCCATCAACCCTTCGGAATCGCCATTGCCGCGCATGTCGACGCGGATCGAGGCATAGCCGTGGCCGGCAAGATAGGGATGCGTCAGCTGATCGCGAAAAATGGTGCCGTCGCGCTTGCGGTAGGGCAGATGCTCGAGGATCGCCGGCACCGGATCATCGCCCGCATCCTCTGGCATCCACACCCGCGCCGACAGCCGGCAGCCATCCGGCATGACGATCGCCATGTCCGGAAATTCGACGACCTTGCGGGGAAATTCGGTGACGGTTTTCATGGCGGGACTCCAACGATCGCCAGATGATGGAGCCGGTGGGGTCGCGTCGTGGGCCAGCCAACGAATTCGGCTGGTCAATCCGCGTCAATTCAGCGGAATGTCGTTTTCGGCCTTGCTCGCCTGATAAGCGCTGGACAGGTCGTCGTAGAGGGTCGAAATCCTGCCGATGCGCCTTTCCAGCCGCTGGCGTTCGGCCTCGGGCAGCGACCGCACCAGCCTCCGGATCGAAAAGCTCTTCCAATAGGCATTCTCGGCATTGTAGCCGCCGGGGTCGAGGGTGAAGACCTCCTTTAGGATCTTCAGGTCGTGCGGGATGGCAAAGCTGTCGCGCGAATCCTCGTGGCTGAACAAATAGTAGAAATTGTCGAAGCCGGTCCAGGTGATCGCCGACAGGCACAGCGAGCAGGGTTCGTGGGTGGCGAGGAAAATGGCGTCCCCGGTATCGACGCGCTCGGCCTTGGGCATTTCGTAGAAACGCTTCAGGCAGTGCACCTCGCCATGCCAGAGCGGGTTCTCCATCTCGTTGTTGGTCTCGGCCAGCACCAGCGAGCGATCGTCCTTGCGCAAAATCGCCGCGCCGAACAGCTTGTTGCCATGGGCAACGCCTTCTTCCGTCTTCGGCACGATGTCGTGCTCGATGACGTCGAGCAGCCGGTCGATCAGCGAAATGTCGGTCATTATCGGGTCTCCTGCTGCATGTCGCCAAAAGTGCCCCCTTTTGGGGCAACGACATGCACAAAAATTATGGGAGATGGATTTCGTAGGCGTGGGAGAAATGAAATTCTTCGAGATTGGAGCCGTCGCCGCCACGGTCGACGATCAGGAAATCCTGCGTCTCGCCGATCGGCGTCAGCACGCCATGCCAGAGATTGCGGGAATAGTTGATGCCTTGTCCGGGCGCGGTGATGAACGCGTGCGGCTCGCCCGGCCCCTCGTCGCCGTCATGGCAGACCACGACCAGGAACGGACGCGGCGACAGCGGGATGAAGGCCTGGCTGCCAAGGGGGTGGCGCTCGACCATGCTCAGCTTCAGCGGCAATTCGTAAGGCGTGCCGCGCACCATCGAGATCAGCACGCGGGCGTTAGGCCCTGCCGCTTCCGCGGTGGCGAGATCGTGGTAGCGCTCGGCCTTGCCGCCATTGATCGGGTAGTGGTTGCCGCCGCTCATGTCGATGACGTCGCCGAACCCGGCAAAACTCTCGCGGGTCAGCGGCCGTGCGACAATGCGGGTCACCGCGCGCGATCCCCGAGGCCCGCCCCGCCGAGCTTGGCGTGCCGGTTGACGTCCTTGTAGAGCAGGTAGCGGAATTTCCCCGGGCCGCCGGCATAGCAGGCCTGCGGGCAGAAGGCGCGCAGCCACATATAGTCGCCGGCCTCGACCTCGACCCAGTCCTGGTTGAGGCGGTAGACCGCCTTGCCTTCCAGCACATAGAGGCCGTGCTCCATGACATGGGTCTCGGCGAAGGGAATGACGGCGCCCGGCTCGAGCGTGACGATGGTCATGTGCATGTCGTGGCGCAAATCGGCAGGATCGACGAAACGCGTCGTTGCCCAGCGGCCTTCGGTGCCGGGCATCGGGCTCGGCGCGATGTCCTGTTCATTGGTGAAGAAGGCTTCGGGCGTATCGAGGCCGTCGACGGCATCGTAGGCCTTGCGAACCCAGTGGAAGCGGACATCGGCCTTGCCCGCGTTGCGAACCGTCCAGCCGCTTGCCGGCGGCAGGAAGGCAAAGCCGCCGGGCCTTAAACTATGCTTCTTGCCGGCGAGCAGAACCGTCAGTTCGCCCTCGACCACGAACAGGGCGCCCTCGGCGCCTTCATCGGGTTCCGGCCGCTCGCTGCCGCCGCCGGGCGCGACCTCGACGATGTATTGCGAGAACGTCTCGGCAAAGCCGGACAGCGGTCGCGACAATATCCAGACGCGGGTCTTGTCCCAGAACGGCAAGGCGCTGGTGACGATGTCCTGCATTACACCCCGGGGGATGACGGCATAGGCCTCGGTGAAGACGGCGCGGCCGGTCAGCAACTCGTTCTGGCCGGAATGGCCGCCATGCGGCGCGTAATAGGTTCGGTCGGGCATCCTGATCGTATCCATGGGTTCAAACCTATTGTGGAAGCATGTCCTTGAGGCGGAGCAGCGCTATGCGCTCGACCTGTTTGCAGGCGGTCTCGAATTCGACGCCGCGGCCGTTGCCGATGCGCGTTTCGAACTCCGCCAGGATCTCCTCCTTGGTCTTGCCCTTCACCGCGATGATGAAAGGGAAGCCGAAGGTGGTGACGTAGGCGGCATTGAGCTTAGAGAACAGTTCGCGCTCCTTGTCGGTTAGCGCGTCGAGGCCCGCCGAGGCCTGCTCCCTGGTCGATTCCGCCGTCAGCCGCCTGGCTTTCGCCAGTTTGCCGGCAAGGTCGGGATGGGCGTTGAGCACGCCGAGCCGCTCAATCTCGCTGGCGGCGCGGAAGATGCGGCAAAGCGCATTGTGCAGGCCGCCCGAGGTGTCGTGCGCCGGGCCGAGTTCCAGCTCATAGGCGCGTTCGGCGATCCATGGCGAATGCTCGAACACGCCGCCGAAGGTGTGAACGAAGGTTTCGAATTCCATCTTCGACGGACGCAGTGCCGCCGGCTGGTAAGGATTGACCTCTTGCCAGTGCTTGGCGATATCGATGCGCCGCGCCAGCCAGACCTTGTCGTGCGATTTCACATAGCCGACGAAGCGTTTCAGCGCCGCCACCCGGCCCGGCCGCCCGACGAGGCGGCAATGCAGGCCGATGTTCATCATGCGCGGCCGGCCTTCCTTGCCCTCGGCATAGAGCGTGTCGAAATTGTCCTTCAGATAGGCGAAGAACTGGTCGCCCGAATTGAACCCTTGCGGCGTCGCGAAGCGCATGTCGTTGGCGTCGAGCGTATAGGGAATGATGAGCTGTGTGCCGCCCTTGTGCTCGAACCAGTAGGGCAGCTCGTCGTCATAGGTGTCCGACACATAGTCGAAGCCGCCCTCTTCCGCCGCCAGCCGCACCGTGTTGACCGAGGTGCGGCCTGTGTACCAGCCGGTCGGGCGTGCCCCCGTCACCTCGTAATGCAGCTTGATCGCCGCCTCGAGATCGCGGCGCTCGTCCTCGGCGCTGTGGTCGCGGTAGTCGATCCATTTCAACCCATGCGAAGCGATCTCCCAGCCGGCTTCCTGCATCGCCGTGACCTGGTCGGGCGACCGGGCGAGCGCGGTGGCGACGCCGTAGCAGGTGACGGGCACCTTGGCTTCGGTGAACAGGCGATGGAGCCGCCAGAAGCCGGCGCGGGCGCCGTACTCGTAGATCGATTCCATGTTCCAGTGGCGCTGGCCCACCCAGGGTGCGGCGCCGACGATTTCCGACAGGAAGGCTTCCGATGCCTTGTCGCCATGCAGCACGCAGTTCTCGCCGCCCTCCTCGTAGTTGACGACGAACTGTACGGCGACATGCGCACCACCAGGCCATTTCGGATCCGGCGGATTGGCTCCGTAGCCGCGCATGTCCCGTTCGTAACGCATTGTCACTCCTGCCGGATATTGTGGTGAGGATAGTCGAAAGGGTTGCCCGCGCATTCCCCCGAAAATTTTTGAAAGTGTTTTTGTCGTGCTCCGCTCGACCGGGACTTATGCATGGCCTTTAATTGGCGCACAATTCATCACTATGTTCGATTGTACCGGGCCAATTCGTTCATACTGGAAATGGGAGGCGGCCAATGGCAGAAACGTCGAAAGCCGATGGCGGGCGTCTGACGACCCATGTCCTCGACACGGCGACCGGCAAGCCGGCGGCGGGGCTGTCGATCGCGCTTTTTCACCTCGATGGCGATGCGCGGACACATCTCAAGACTGTTGTCACCAATGCCGATGGCCGTTGCGACGCGCCGCTGCTGGCGGGCGCGGAATTCCGCACCGGTGAATACGAACTGGTTTTCGCCGCCGGCGATTATCTGCGGCGGCAGGGAGCAAAGCTGCCGGAGCCGGCCTTCCTCGACAGCGTGCCGATCCGCTTCGGCATGGCCGAGCCGGTGCACTACCATGTGCCGCTGCTCGTCTCGCCCTACGGCTATTCGACTTACAGGGGGAGCTGAGGCGTGGCCAAGGTCAATATCCGCAACGAAATCCGCTTCATCCTCAATGGCGAGGACGTCACGCTCGCAAAGGTGGCGCCCGACGAGACCTTGCTCGACTGGCTGCGGCTCAACCGGTCGCTGCGCGGCACCAAGGAAGGCTGCGCCGAAGGCGATTGCGGCGCCTGCACTGTCCTGGTCGGCAAGCTTTCGGCCAACGGGCTGGTCTATGAAAGCGTCAATGCCTGCATACGCTTCCTCGGCTCGCTGGACGGTACCCATGTCGTGACCGTCGAACACCTGCGCGGCGAGGCTGGCAAGCTGCATCCGGTACAGCAGGCGATGGTCGATTGCCATGGCTCGCAATGCGGCTTCTGCACGCCAGGCTTCGTCATGTCGCTCTATGGCCTGTGGATGAAATCGCCCGACCCGTCGAACGCGGCCATCGAAAAGGCCTTGCAGGGCAATCTCTGCCGTTGCACGGGCTACGAGGCGATCATGCGCGCGGCGCATGCCATCTCCAGCTACGGCAAGGCCGCGAAGGATCCGTTGGCGGTGGAGCGCAAGGCGATCACGGCAAGGCTCGAGGCGATGCATGACGGCGTGCGGGTCGAGATCGGCACCGGCAAGGCGCGCCTCGTCGTGCCAGCCAACATCGACGATTTCGCCGCCGTGCTCGACAAGGAACCCGGCGCCACCATCGTTGCCGGCTCGACGGATGTTGGCCTGTGGGTGACCAAGCACATGCGCGATATTTCGCCGGTGATCTTCATCGGCGATCTCGACGGGCTCTGCACCATCTCGGAAGACAAGGGCGTCATCACGATCGGCGCCGGCGTCACCTACACCGACGCGTTCTCGACACTGGCCAGGCGCATCCCGGCGCTGGGGCCGCTGTTCGACCGTATCGGCGGCGAGCAGGTGCGCAACATGGGCACCATCGGCGGCAACATCGCCAACGGGTCCCCCATCGGCGACACGCCGCCGCCATTGATCGCGCTCGGCGCGCGCCTGACGCTGCGCAAGGGCAAGAGACGGCGCACGATCCCGCTGGAGACCTTCTTCATCGCCTATGGCAAGCAGGACCGGCAGCCGGGCGAGTTCGTCGAGGCCGTGCACGTACCCGTGCCGGCCAAGGCAACGAAATTTGCCGTCTACAAGATCACCAAACGCCGCGACGAGGACATAACGGCAGCACTCGGCGCTTTCTCCCTGACACTGGCCAAGGACGGCACGGTCGCGGACGTCCGCATCGCCTATGGCGGCATGGCGGCGACGCCGAAGCGGGCCTCTTCTGTCGAAAAGGCGCTGCTCGGCAAGCCCTGGACCGAACAGACGGTCGAGGCGGCGATGGCGCAGTATGCCACGGATTTCACGCCGCTGACCGACATGCGGGCTTCGGCCGAATACCGGGCGCTGGCGGCGCGCAACCTTTTGCTGCGTTTCTTCGCCGAAACCAGCGGAACCAGGGCGCCGATCCAGGTTTCAAGGCACGAGGCGGCATGATGAACAAGCACGCCACCCCCAATCTGAAGGCTGAAAAGATCGCCGGCGGCGTTGCCACCGATCAGCGCCACGATTCCGCGCACAAGCATGTCAGCGGCACCGCCGTCTATATCGACGACATGCCGGAACCCGCCGGCACGCTGCATGGCTGCCTCGGTCTTTCTTCTGCCGCGCATGCCACCATCACCCGCATGGACCTGTCCGCGGTGCGTGCAGCCTCCGGTGTTGTCGACGTGCTGACGGCAAAGGACGTGCCGGGCGAGAATGACATTTCGCCGACCGGCCGCCACGACGAGCCGGTGCTCGCCGACGGCAAGGTCGAGTTCTTTGGCCAGCCGATCTTCTGCGTCATTGCCGAAACGCGCGAGCAGGCGCGCCGCGCCACCAGGCTGGCCAAGGTCGAGTACAAGGAATTGCCTTTCGTCACCGACATCGGCGCGCTCGATCCGAAGAAGGACAAGCTCGTCACGCCCCCACTCACGCTGAAGCGCGGCGATGCCGCGACAGCGATCCGGCAGGCGCCGCGCCGGCTGAAAGGAAAAATGCGCGTCGGTGGCCAGGAGCATTTCTACCTCGAGGGCCATATCGCCATGGCCGTTCCCGGCGAGGACCAGGACGTCACCATCTATTCCTCGACCCAGCATCCAAGCGAAATCCAGCACATGGTGAGCCATGCGCTCGGCGTACCGAGCAACGCCATCACGGTGGAAATCCGCCGCATGGGCGGCGGTTTCGGCGGCAAGGAAACGCAAGGCAATCAGTTTGCCGCGCTCGCAGCCATCGCTGCCAAGAAGCACCATCGCGCCGTGAAAATCCGACCCGACCGCGACGACGACATGATCGCCACCGGCAAGCGGCATGATTTCCTCATCGATTACGAGGTCGGTTTCGACGATGAAGGCGGCATTCTGGGCGTCGATTTCATGTTCGCGGCGCGCTGCGGTTTCTCGGCGGATCTGTCAGGCCCGGTCACGGATCGCGCGCTGTTCCATTGCGACAACACCTATTTCTGGCCGGCGGTGCATGCCCAGTCGGCGCCGCTCTACACCAACACCGTGTCGAACACCGCCTTCCGTGGCTTTGGCGGTCCGCAAGGCATGGTCGGCGCCGAACGCGTCATCGACGAAGTGGCCTTTGCCGTCGGCAAGGACCCGCTCGAAATCCGCAAGAAGAACTTTTACGGCACCTCGGACCGCAATATCACGCCCTACCATCAGACGGTCGAGGACAACATCATCCAGCGCATCGTCGCCGAGCTGGAGGAAACCGCCAGCTATGCGCGGCGGCGGCGCGAGATATCGGCCTTCAATGCCAACAGCCGTTTCATCAAGCGCGGCCTGGCGCTGACGCCGGTCAAGTTCGGCATCTCGTTCACGGCCACCCACTACAACCAGGCTGGGGCGTTGGTGCATGTCTACAACGACGGTTCGGTGCATCTGAACCATGGCGGCACCGAGATGGGGCAAGGCCTCTACGTCAAGGTGGCGCAGGTGGTGGCGGAGGAATTCCAGATCGACCTGGACCAGGTGAAGATCACCGCGACCACCACCGGCAAGGTGCCGAACACCTCGGCCACGGCGGCCTCGTCCGGCACCGACCTCAACGGCATGGCGGCGCAGAACGGCGCTCGCCAGATCAAGGATCGGCTGACCGATTTCGCCGCTGAAAAATACCAGGTGCCGCGTGATCAGGTGCTGTTCCTGCCCAACCGGGTGCGCATCGGCAACCAGGAGATCGCTTTCGCCGACCTCGTCAAGCAGGCCTACATGGCCCGCATCCAGCTCTCTGCGGCGGGCTTCTACAAGACGCCGAAAATCCACTGGAACCGCGACAAGGGCGAGGGCCGTCCCTTCTACTATTTCGCCTATGGCGCTTCGTGCTCGGAAGTCTCGGTCCACACGCTGACCGGCGAGTACATGGTCGAGCGCACCGATATCCTGCACGAGACCGGCCGCTCGCTGAACCGCGCCATCGACCTCGGCCAGGTCGAAGGCGGCTTCATCCAGGGGATGGGCTGGCTGACGACGGAGGAATTGTGGTGGGACGCCAAGGGCCGGCTGCGCACCCATGCGCCGTCGACCTACAAGATCCCGCTCGCCTCCGACCGGCCGAAGATCTTCAACGTCACCTTGGCCGACTGGCCGGAGGCAAGCGAACCGACCATCCACCGCTCCAAGGCGGTCGGCGAGCCGCCGTTCCCGCTCGGCATGTCGGTGCTGCATGCGCTGTCGGACGCGGTGGCAAGCGTCGCCGACCACAAGATCTGTCCGCGCCTCGATGCCCCCGCGACACCCGAACGCGTGCTGATGGCGATCGAGCGGCTGAAGGGCGAGGCCAAGGCCTGAGGCTGGCAGAACGTGCAATTCAGACCGAAAAAGCCTATGTTTCCCTACGGGAATGCGAATGATGAATTCGAAAGTGCAAAGCCTGAAAGACTTCCTTGCTGGCCAAGGCCGCATCGCTTTGGTCGAAGTGGCGGGCACCAGAGGCTCGACACCGCGCGAGAAGGGCGCCTTCATGCTCGTCTCGCAAGCGGCGATCTTTGGCACCATCGGCGGCGGCCAACTCGAATACATGGCCATCGACAAGGCACGGCAGATGCTTTTCTCCTCCACAAGAGGGCGGGATAGCCGCATCGAGGTTGGGGAGGTCTGCGCGACGCTCGACGTGCCGCTCGGCCCCGAGATCGGCCAATGCTGCGGCGGGCGCGTCGAAGTGTTGATCCGGCGCGTCGACGCCGCGCTCGCCGCCGAACTCATTGCTGCGGCGGAGGTCGAAGAGGCACATCTCCCGCATGTCTACGTCTTCGGCGGGGGTCATGTCGGTCAGGCGCTGGCCTCGACCATTGCACTTCTTCCGGTGCATGGCGTCGTCATCGAGACGCGGGCCGAGGCACTGGAAGGCATGCCGGAAACCATCGAGACGCGGTTGACGCCGATGCCCGAGGCCGAGCTGCGAAACGCTCCGGCCGGTTCCGCATTCGCCATCCTCACCCATGATCACGCGCTGGATTTCCTGATTGTCGCCGAGGCGCTGAAACGCAACGACACCGCCTATGTCGGCATGATCGGCTCGAAGACCAAGAAGGCGACGTTTAGGAACTGGTTCCTGAAATCGGCCGATGGCAGCGAAGCGGAGTTCGCCCGCCTCGTCTTGCCGATCGGCGGCGACGCCGTCAAGGACAAGCGTCCGCAAGTCATCGCGGCGCTCGCGGCCGCCGAGATCATGACGGCGCTGGTTGCTCACACAGCCGCGTCAGATGCCGACCTTCAGGCGCCGTGTGACAAGGTGACGGCCGGCTAACCTTATCGGTCAGGTCACAGCTGCTCATCGATTTCTTCGGTTCTCAAATCACCTGGGAAGGTGTTTCCTGCGCGCTTTGGCAGTACGAGGTGGAAGCAGATGGACGTCCTGAAAATCGCGGCCTTTTCGGATGGTGACAATGGCGGCAATCCCGCCGGAGTCCTGATAGGCGATGTCTTGCCCGATGCAGCCGCGATGCAGCGCATGGCGGCCGAAGTCGGGTTCTCGGAAACCGCCTTTGCCGCGCCCGACGGCAATGGCTGGCGGGTCCGCTATTTCTCGCCGGAATCGGAAGTTCCCTTCTGCGGCCACGCCACCATCGCCCTTGGTGCGGCGCTGGTCCGGCAGTTTGGCGATGGGATTTTCCCGCTGACCCTCAACCAGGCGAGCATCACCGTCGAAGGGTTCCGTGATGGCGCGAACGTCGCCGCCGCCCTGCAGTCTCCGCCGACACGCAGCAAGCCGGCCTCGTTCGAGCTGATTGCCGAGGCGCTGGCGCTGTTCGGCTACACTTCAGGCGATCTCGACCCGGCCATTCCACCGGCCTTGATCCATGGCGGTGCGGACCATCTTGTGCTGGTGCTCAAGTCTCGCGAGGCGCTGGCCGCCATGCGCTACGATCTGAAAACCGGCCAGGCCCTGATGCGGCGCGAAGGGCTGGTGACGATCCTGCTGGCCTATGCCGAAACGCCTCGGCTGTTCCACACGCGCAATCCGTTCGCCTCCGGTGGCGTCTATGAGGACCCGGCAACGGGCGCGTCGACCGCCGCCTTCGCCGGCTATCTGCGCGACATTGGCTGGCCGCATGGCGGTGCGATCGATATCGTGCAGGGTGAGGATATGGGCATGCGCTCGCGCCTGCGTGCCGACATTCCGCCGACGCCGGGCAGCTCGATCAGGGTTTCGGGAACCGCCCGGATGATGCATCCCTGAGCCGATTTCGCCCCTGGCTCAGAACAATCGGATTGCAACCTGGCCAATGATCCGGTCTTCTGGGGAGGCTGCTTTTGTCAACGCAGCCCTAGCCACGGTGAGTGTCCGCATTTGGCAGACGGCTTCGATCCCCAGGCTCCGCTGGTCATGGACGGCCTGCAGTACTGCAACTGGTCGCGCGCGATTTTCGAGGAGATGCGCGAGGGCGGTGTCGACGTGGTCCATGCGACGATCGCCTACCACGAGAACTTCCGCGAGACGGTCGACCGCATCGTAGCCTGGGATCGGCGCTTTGCCGACAATGCCGATCTGATCGTCAAGGCGTCGAGCCTTGCCGACATCGCTACGGCGAGGCAAAGCGGACGCACGGCGATCCTGTTCGGCGTGCAGAATCCGTCGCCGATCGAGGCCGATCTCGGGCTTGTGTCCATTCTCTACGATCTTGGCCTGCGCTTCATGCAGTTGACCTACAACAACCAGTCGCTGCTCGGGACCGGCTGGCAGGAAAGCCACGATGGCGGCCTGACCCGCATGGGCCGGGAAGTGGTGCGGGAAATGAACCGCCTCGGCATGGTCATCGACATGTCGCATGCCGGCGAAGCCACCACACTCGATGCCATCGAGGCTTCCGAGGCGCCGGTCGCGGTCACGCACGCCAATCCGCGCTGGTGGCGCGATACGGGCCGAAACGTTTCCGACAGGGTGATCGACGCGCTCGCCGCCAATGACGGCATGCTGGGCCTGTCGCTTTATCCGCATCATCTGGCTGGCGGCAGCGCATGCACGCTCGAGGCCTTCTGCGCGATGGCAGCTAGACTTGCCGGACAGATCGGCGTGGATCGGATCGGCATCGGTTCCGACCTTTGTCAGGGCCATGACGATTCAGTGATCGGCTGGATGCGCAACGGACGCTGGACGCTTGCGCCCGCCGACAATCCGAACGGGCCGGCGGTGCTGCCGGCCCAACCGGCATGGTTTGCCTCCAATCGGGACTTTCCGGGGATTCGTGCAGGCCTGCTGCGGCCAGGGTTCTCGCCAACCGAAGCCGACGGCATCATGGGCGGGAATTGGGTAAGGCTGATGCAACGGGTCTTTCGCGGCGAAAAATCCTCAGGCGCCTCACCGTGAACACCATCGCTCTGCGGCCGCCGGACGTCGTCATGCGGCTGGACCGCATGGGGGCCTCGCATCCGACGCGGCTGAGCTTCCTACGGGCAATGATGCGGCAAGCCGAACGGGAAGCGTGGAAAGTCGCGCCTTCTGCGTGGGAACTCGATGACGACGGTTTCGGCCATGCGGTGCTCCGGGTCGACATGCCGATGCGAACCTATGCGTTGATCGCCTTTTCGACGCCGCTGGCCGATGCCATGCGCACCGACCGGGTTATCGCCGAGGCGTGGGACACCAGCTACGTGCTCTATGACGGCGTGCCCGACGCGGCCGAGATCACGCGGCTCGCCGCCAATGTGCCGCTCCAGGAATCGGGACGGTTCAGCGAACGCGACCTGATCCTGTCGCGCGCCAACAAGAGCGTCAGGCTGTTCGCCCATGTCGTCGAAAGGCTGGCTGAAGGCCGTCAGCCCGACGCCGTCCAGATCGAAAATGTCGGCTATCTGATGCGCACCACGGCGGTCTACGGCAATGGCAAGTTCGGCATTGCCGACCGCGACCGCATTTCGCAAAGACCGGAATTTGCCGGACCGTTCCGCGCCGAAATGTTGACCGTCTGGCTGATCCGCTCGTTCACCATCGCGCTGGCCGAACACATGGCCCGACGGCGCGCGCCCGGCCGCGCTGCGATGCTCGATCCTGAATTGCGCCGCCAACTCGGTGTCGGCAATTCCACCGGCCTCGGCATGGCGCCGTTTCTGGTGCGCCATCCCTTCCTGCTGCACCGCTGGATGCTGGCGCGCGAGACGGCGCTGGCGCGCGTCCGCTCGCTGGCGGCGGCCGACCGCGCCAGCATTGAAGGGTTTCTCGCAGCCCTGGCCGCGATGCAGGACAACATCCGCCGCTGGAAGACCGAAGATGCGGAGCAGGGCGCCGCCCTTCTGCAATTGGCGGCCGACTGCGAGACAATTGGCAATCGGGCGGTCGGGATTCTGGCTGGCGCAGCCCAACCGTGGGACGCGCTCTATCGCTTCGCCGAGCAGAACCTTTCGCTCGAAGGGCAGGAAGCGATGGTCGCCCTGATGCTGGAGCCGCACGGCGCGCTGGTCGACGAACTCGCCGACACCATGGCTTGTGACGAGGGGGCGGTCTACCGGATCGATGGCGCCATGAGTTGCGGCGCGCTGCGCGGGCTGATTGAAACGCACTATGGCTGGGCTCTGGCCTACGACTTCGGCGTGGCCGAAGCGGACGCTCGCTTCTGGTATGTTTCCGAGGAGAAGCTCGAGCCACGCCTTGGCGAGCGGCACAGCGAGCCGGGTGCCGAACGCGAGCAGCCGCTGGCGGTGGCGCGCGACATCCGCCGTCTGGCCGCAGTGCTGGAGGCCGAGCCGTCGGAGAGCCCGGTCGCGAACCTGCTGCTGGGGCAGCCGCAATGGCGCCACGTCGTGCGCCGGGTGCAACTGGCCGCCGGCAATCCCTACACGGAAATCCGCGGGAATCTGACCGATGCGACGATGCGGCCGATCGACCTGCTGCGTTCGAAGCTCGCCTTCTTCGGCGCCAGCCGCTTCGATCCGCGTTCGGACCGATGGCTGCGCATCTCGTTGTTTGCGGGCGCCCCCTTTCCCGAGGACATTGCCGCGCGGAAGACAGCCAGGGCGACATCGTGATCGAGCTGTCGCTGAACGAGGTCGAGATGCTGGCGGCGAAGGCCGCGCGCGGCGCCGGTTTCAATTGGGGATCTTGTGACGACATCGGCAAATGCGCCAGGGCGCTTGCCGCCGGCGGGCTGCCCTGGGCACCGTCCCTGCTGGCACTGGCGCGGGATAGTCCGTCCCTGGCCGCGCCCACTCTGTCATTCCCGGCAGGGGCAGGATCGGCGATTTCGGCGCCCACCGACGGTTCTTGCCTTTGCCCAATCCGTACCGGGGCGCTGATCGCGGACAGGCCCGGCATGCTCACGGGCGATCCGCTGCGGATCGACCGGGTGGCCCATCCCCTGTGGCTGGTCGGCTTCGCCGCGCTCTGGGATGTACGGGTGCGCGTGTCGTGGAAGGGCGCGAGCGCGGATGTCGCTGGCGGCGCCATCGCCGCAGAAGCCGGCGACGCCGGTTGGATGGCGCCGGATGCCGACCTCACGATAAGCAGGGACCCGGACGACATGCGGGAGCCGGACCGGCGCCGACGTGCCGGCATCGATCCCACGGTTTTCGAAGCACTCGGCGCCGTAGCGGCGAGAACCTACGTGCCGGCTTCGGACAATTCCCGAGCCACCGGCGCCGGCGGCAGCAGGACCGATGACGAATGACAAGGCTTGACGATAAGCGGCGCGCGCGCCGTAATGATGGCCAGTTCGGCCGGACCGGAAAGGGCAAGGGCATGAACGTCAAGGCCGCGATGCCGGTGATCTCGATGCGCGGGGCGGGCTATTACTCGTCCAACACGGTCGGGGCCAAGGCGGTGATCGACCGTGCCGGCGATCTCGTCGCCGAGGTCATCGCCGCCATGCAGCCGCTCACCGGAGGAGTGCCGTTTACAGTGGCCGATTTCGGCGCCGCCGACGGCGGCACATCGCTTG
Source organism: Mesorhizobium sp. RCAM 05099 (assembly GCF_059683685.1). Lineage (NCBI taxonomy): Bacteria > Pseudomonadati > Pseudomonadota > Alphaproteobacteria > Hyphomicrobiales > Phyllobacteriaceae > Mesorhizobium > Mesorhizobium sp. RCAM 05099. Next base: position 138,678 of record NZ_CM185035.1, on the reverse strand, counting down.
ACCTGATGCGCCGCATCGTTGGCCTCGTCCGCGCCAGGGAACCGGATCGCGAGATTGCGATCACCTATACCGACCTGCCGCACAATGATTTCGCCGCTCTCTTCCGGCTGACCCAGGGCCTGCTCGGGGCGTCGACCGATGCGCCGCTGGCGGGCATGCCTGATGTCTACATCTTCGGCAGCGGCACCAGTTTCTATCGTCAGGTTCTTGCCAGCGGCACGCTGTCCCTCGGCTTTTCGGCCACCGCCATGCACTGGCTGAGCAGCCGGCCGACAATGATCGCCGATCATGTGCAGGCGGTCGGCGCGACGCCGCGGGAGCGGGCGCAGTTCCGCGCACAGGCCATGGCCGATTGGGAAACCATCCTGCTCCACCGCGCCCGCGAATTGCGGCCCGGTGGCAGGCTGGTGCTCGCCAATTTCTGCGTCGACGAGGAAGGCCGCTATCTCGGCAACACTGGCGGCGTCAACATGTTCGACACCTTCGCCAGGCACTGGCGCGAGCTGCACGCATCTGGCCGGATCAATGCCGCCGAATACCGCAACGCCACCTTCCAGCAATTCTACAAGAGCAAGGCCGAATTCGCGGCACCCTTCGCCGACGCGAACTCGGCTGTCTCTCGGGCCGGCTTGCGGCTCGACCATGTCTCCACCACCGTGACGGCTTGCCCCTACGCAGCCGATTTTCGCCGCCATGGAGACGCGGCGCGCTTCGCAGAAGCCTATGTGCCGACCTTGCGCTCATGGTCGGAAACGGTGTTTGCCGGCGCCCTGGATCCGTCGCGGCCGGCGGACGAGCGGGCCGGCATCGTCGATGATTTCTATGGCGCCTATCAGGCCGAGGTGGCGCGCGCCCCGCAGGGGCACGCCATGGATTACGTCCACTGCGTCATGGTCATCAGCAAGGCGTCGTGAGCGCTCGTTGCGCTACATCGGTCGCTTCAATCCGAGATGCTCGCGCAGTGTTCGGCCTTCATAGTCCTTGCGGAACAGGCCGCGTCGCTGCAGTTCCGGCACGACCAGCGTGGCAAAGGCATCGAGTTCGCCCGGGAAGTAAGAAGGCATGACGTTGAAGCCGTCGGCGGCACCTCCCTCGAATCGCGCCTGCAACGCGTCGGCGACCTGGGCCGCTGTTCCGACGATGCGCCAATGGCCCCGCGCGCCGGCGAAATGGCGGGCAAGCTGACGAATGGAAAGGTTGTCGCGGCGCGACTGCTCGATGACCAGCGCTTGCCGGCTCTGCATGCCTTCGCTGGGCGGCAACTCCGGCAGCGGCCCGTCGATCGGATAGCGCCACAGATCGGCGATGCTGAGATAGCTGGACAGCAGCGCAACGCCGACATCGTCGGGAATCAGTTCCTGCAATTCCTCGTATTTTTCCCGGGCTTCCGCTTCCGTTTCCGCCACCACGGGCGCTACGCCCGGCATGATCTTGATGTCGTCCGGCTCACGCCCATAGGCTGACAGACGCCCCTTGAGATCGTCATAGAAGGCCTTCGCTTCCTCGAAAGTCTGCGCCGCCGTGAACACCACGTCGGCGGTGCGGGCGGCAAGGTCGCGGCCCACATCCGAGGCGCCGGCCTGAACCATGACCGGCGCGCCCTGCGGCGAACGCGGTAGGTCGAGCGGATCCCGAACCGAAAAACTCTGGCCATCGTGACCGGATCCGGAGGCCCCGTCGAGCTTGCCGTGCCAAAGACCGGTCACCACCTCGGCGAATTCACGCGCCCGCACGTATCGGTCGGCATGGGGCTTGAGGCCGGTCGAGCCGAAATTGGCGGCCTCGATCGGGCTGGCCGAGGTAACCAGGTTCCAGCCGGCACGGCCGCCGCTCAGATGGTCGAGCGACAGGAAGGTCCGCGCCAGCCCGTAAGGCTCGTTGTAGCTTGTCGAGGCGGTGGAGACGAGACCGATGCGGCTGGTCTGCACCGCCAGCGCCGACAGCAGACTGATGGGCTCGAAACCGATTGAGCGTGAGGTCTGGCTGGCGAGGCCGACATTGGCCTCGCGCAGGCCGGCGGCATCCTCGCAGAAGATCATGTCGAACTTCGCCGCTTCCGCCGCGCGCGCCAGCTGGATGTAATGGTCGATGTCGATGCCGGCCGTCACATGTGCCTTCGGGTGACGCCAGGCTGCGATGTGATGACCCGTCGCCCAAAGGAAGGCGCCGAGCTTCATCTGGCGGGACGCGGCGGTCATCGGTCACCTCCGCCGCCAAGTCCGAGATGCGAGCGCAGCGTCGCTCCGCGATAGCCCGCTCGAAAGAGGCCACGCCGCCGCAACTCCGGCAAAACCAGATCGACGAAATCGTCGAGCGCTGAAAGCTGTGGTGGCATGAGGATGTTGAAACCGTCGCAGCGTGTCGAGCGGAACTGTTCTTCCAATTTGTCGGCGAGGGCGGCCGGCTTACCATCGGCGACGGGCGAGACATTCATCAGCACCTTCACGGCATCCGGGTCCCGCCCACGGGCGGCGACGCGGCGCTTCAGATCGTCATGGCGTGCCTTGGTGTCTTCCGCCGACCGTTCGTCCAGCAGGAGCACATCGGCGGCGCGGGCGGCAATATCCATGTCTGATATCGACAGATCGGACAGCACCAGCACCGGCATGTCTTGCGGCGATCGCGCGACGTTCAACGGGCCACGCACGGAAAAGAACTCGCCCTTGTGGTCGAGCAGATGCATCTTTTCAGGATCATGGAAGCGGCCGCCGCTCTTGTCGAACAGCAGCGCGTCCGCGTCCCAGCCGTTCCACAAGCCTTGAACGATGCCGATATACTCCTCCGTGCGGCGGCGGAAATCGTCTGATGAAAACCCCTCAGTCCGGCTGAAATTGGCCGCTTCGCGTGGCGCCTGCACCATTGTCGCATGCCAGCCGGCGCGGCCGCGGCTGATAATGTCGAGCGAGGCGAAACGGCGCGCCAGATTGTAGGGCTGGTGGGCGACCGTCGAGGCCATTGCGACGAGGCCGATCCTGCTTGTTACCGTCGCCAGCGCGGCCAGTAAGGTCGTCGCTTCGAAGGGCATCTGCCGGTTCGCCGTTTCACCGCCGGAAGCCGGCGCGGCATCGGCAAGCAGCACCATGTCCAGCCCGGCGGCTTCTGCCTTTTGTACGAACCGCGCCAGACGATCGAATTCCGGCTCGGGTGATGGATCGGCGGTTCCCGGAAGCGGCGAAACGGCAAGATGCATTGTGGCGCCGTTGTCCATCGATGGTCCCTGCAACACGAAATCGATCGGAACTATGTTCGCCGCTTCCCGGGATGGCAACCGCCGGCACTGGGCCAACTGCCGGTCACTTGCCGGCCAGCTATCACTTTCGGCCAGTCCCTATTTGCCAGCAAGCAGATCGTTGATCAGCCGCTGGCAGCGCTCGGCCATGAAGTCGAGCAGCAGCCGCACTTTCGGGTCCTGCAGCTTCTTGTGCGGATAGACGGCGGCAAATTGCACCGGCGTCGGCGGCGTGCTGCCCAGGATGACTTTCAGCCGCTGGTCGCGGATGAATGGCTCCACCTCGAAGCGCGGCTTGTTGATGATGCCGCGTCCGGACAGCGCCCAGCCGGTCAGCACATCGCCGTCGTCCGTATCATACGGACCATGCACCTCGAATTTCTGCGGGCCGGTGGGGGTCTGCAGCGTCCACACATATTCGCGCGCGCCGGAATAGCGCAGCATCAGGCAGTCGTGCTTCTTGCCGATCAGTTCCTGCGGTTCCGTCGGCTCGCCGCGCGCCTCCAGATATTTCGGTGCCGCCACCAGCACGCGTTCACATTCCATGATGCCGCGCATCCTGAGGCTGGAGTCCTCGATGATGCCGAGCCGGAAGGCGACGTCGATACCTTCCTTCATGATGTCGACATTGTGGTCCGAGAGCCTGAGCCGCACCTCGATGTCAGGGTATTTGTCATGGAAATCCGGAATGCCCGAGGCCACCAGCCGCCGGCCGAGGCCCAAGGGTGCGGTAACGCGTATGGTGCCGCGCGGCTGGCCGGACAGCGCCGAGACCGCCGCTTCCGCCTCGGTGATCGCCTCAAGCACCTGCTTGGCGCCCGAGTAGAAAACCGTGCCGTGCTCGGTCGGCATCAACTGCCGTGTCGTGCGGTTGAACAGCCTGACACCAAGATGCTTCTCCAATTCCTTGATGCGGTTGGAGGCGACCGCAGGCGAAATGCGCATGTCGCGCCCGGCCGCCGACAGATTGCCGAGTTCGACGACACGAACGAAGACGGCGATGTTGTCGAGATAGGCCATGCGGTTTCCTGGCTCTCATGTGGCTGCGTGGGAACAGCCTAGTATTTTCCATTTTTTTTGAAAGTCATCGTGCACCTCGCCTCTTTCCGTTTGCGCTCCAGCCCGTAAAGTCGCGTGATCGGCAGGGACGACTTCAATGATGGATTTCGCGATTTTCTGGGAATGGCTGAGCTTCGCCGTGCGCTGGCTGCACGTCATCACCGGTATCGCCTGGATTGGCTCGTCCTTCTATTTCGTCGCGCTCGATCTCGGTCTGCGCCAGCGCCCGGGCATGCCCGTCGGCGCCTTTGGCGAGGAATGGCAGGTGCATGGCGGCGGTTTCTACCACATCCAGAAATATCTGGTGGCGCCGGCCGAGATGCCCGAGCACCTGACCTGGTTCAAATGGGAATCCTACGCCACCTGGCTGTCCGGCTTTGCCATGCTCTGCGTCGTCTACTATGCCGGGGCCGATCTGTTCCTGATCGATCCCAATGTACTTGCGATGTCGGTACCGGTTGGCATCCTGCTGTCGATGGCAACGATCGGTGTCGGCTGGGTGGTCTATGATCTCCTGTGCCGCTCGCCGTTGGGCAAGAGCGACACCGGCCTGATGCTGGTGCTCTACTGCGTGCTGGTGTTCATCGCCTGGGGGCTGACCCACCTGTTCACCGGCCGCGCCGCGTTCCTGCATCTGGGCGCCATCACCGCCACGATCATGTCGGCCAATGTCTTCATGGTCATCATCCCCAACCAGAAGATCGTCGTCGCCGACCTGATCGCCGGCCGCAAACCCGACCCGAAATACGGCAAGATCGCCAAGCAGCGCTCGCTCCACAACAACTATCTGACGCTGCCCGTTCTGTTCCTGATGCTGTCGAACCACTATCCCTTGGCGTTCGGCACTGAGTTCAACTGGGTCATCGCCTCGCTGGTGTTCATCATCGGCGTGCTGATCCGGCACTATTTCAACACCGTGCACAAGCGTGCCGGCAACCCGCATTGGACCTGGCTGGGCGCCCTTGTCCTGTTCATCATCATCATCTGGCTGTCGACCGCGCCAAAGGTGCTGACGGGCGAACCTAGGCAATCGGCGGCGGCGCAGATCTACGTTGCCTCTGCGCATTTCCCGGCCGTGCGCGACACCGTGCTCGGCCGCTGCTCCATGTGCCACGCGGCGGAGCCGGTCTATGAAGGCATCTACCATGCCCCCAAAGGCGTGGTGCTCGACACCGACGCCGCTATCGCCAACCACGCCCGCGAAATCTATCTGCAGGCCGGCCGCAGCCACGCCATGCCGCCCGCCAACGTCTCGCAGATCACCGACAAGGAGCGGGCGCTCTTGGTGGCCTGGTTCGAAGGCGCGGGAAAGTAAGCATGATCTCGACACTTCTGCGCGGCCGCACCCTGTCCTTTGTACGCTGGCCCGAGACCATCGATGACCATTCCGCCTGGCGCTACGAGGAGGATGGCGGCCTGCTGATCCGAGATGGCAGGATCATCGCCGCCGGCGCCTATACGCAAGTCGAAAAACAGGCTGGCGAAGCGGCGAAACGAATCGACCACCGGCCGCATCTGCTGCTGCCGGGCTTCATCGACGCTCATGTGCATTTCCCGCAAATGCAGGTCATCGCCTCCTACGGCGCGGAGCTGCTCGACTGGCTGAACACCTACACCTTCCCGGAAGAGACGAAGTTCGCCAACGCGCAGCATGGTCGCCGCATCGCGCGGCTGTTCCTCGACGAGATGGTGCGCCACGGCACCACGACGGTTGCCGCCTACTGCTCGGTGCACAAGGCGTCGGCCGAAGCCTTCTTCGCCGAGTCGCATGATCGCAACATGCTCAACATCGCCGGCAAGGTGATGATGGACCGCAATGCGCCCGACGGCGTGCTCGACACGCCGCAGTCCGGCTATGAGGATAGCAAGGCGCTGATCGCGCAATGGCACGGCAAGGGACGGCAGCTTTATGCCATTACCCCTCGCTTCGCGATCACCTCATCGCCGCAACAGATGGAGATGGCCGGCGCGCTGTGCCGCGAACATCCCGACCTGCACATGCAGACGCATCTGTCGGAAAACCATGCCGAAATCGCCTTCACGCAGGAGCTCTATCCGTGGTCGCGCGACTACACCGACGTTTACGAACACTACGGGCTGTTGGGGAAGAAGAGCCTGTTCGGCCATTGCATCCATCTGTCCGAGCGTGAGGCGGATGCGCTTTCGCGCAGCGGCTCGGTGGCGGTGTTCTGCCCGACCTCCAACCTGTTCCTCGGCTCCGGCCTGTTCGACTATCAGCGCTTTCGCCGCCGCGACAAGCCGATCAGGATCGCCGCCGCCACCGATGTCGGCGGCGGCACCAACTATTCCATGCTGCGCACCATGGACGAGGGCTACAAGGTGATCGCGCAGAACGGCGAGAAGCTCAACCCGTTCCAGTCCTTCTGGCAGATGACGCGCGGCAATGCCGAGGCGCTGTCGGTGGCGGAAAAGATCGGCACGCTGGACGAAGGCACTGATGCCGATATCGTCGTGCTGGATGCCAGGGCAACACCGGCGATGCGGCTCAGGATGGAAACGGTCGAGACGTTGGCGCAGGAACTGTTTCTTTTGCAGACGCTCGGCGACGACCGCGCTGTGCGCGAGGTCTATGTGGCCGGGCGACCGGCCAAGGCCGACATGGCGATTTAGAACACTGCGACGTGTTCCTCGCTTGACCCGGCGGCAACCATCGGCCAAAGCGTGCGGCGAAGTTGACAGGGGAACGACATGGCCGTTGCTGACGACATCGCTCTGATCAAGAGACAGGAAGAGGTTCTTGTCTTTCCAGCCTTCGATGAGGCGGTTGCCTTCAAGATCGGTTCGGCCATCCGCGACCGCGCGCTCGCCGGGAACCTGCCGGTTATCGTCGACATCAGGACCTTCGACCGGCCGCTGTTCTATGCCGCGATGCCGGGCTCGAACGCCTCCAACCCGGACTGGGCGCGGCGCAAGATCAATGTCGTCAGGCGGTTCCTGAGAAGCACCTACCGCATGGCGCTTGAGCAGCAGCGCCCTGACCGCACCTTCAAGGTCGGTGAAGGCCTCGACATATCGGACTTTGTACTGGCCGGCGGCGGCTTTCCGGTCACGGTCAAGGGCGCCGGTGTCATTGGCGTGATCGCGGTGTCGGGCCTGCCGGAGCGCGAGGATCATGGCGTGGTGGTCGATGCGCTTTGCGCCCATCTGGGCATCGATCGCCAGGAGCTTGCGTTGCCGCCGGAAGCAAAATGACCGATATCGAGCCCAAGGCCTTCCTCACATCCATTTTCAACGCTGCCGTCGCTGCTGCCGATCCTGAGCGGACCATCCGCGATCATTTGCCGGCGAAGCCCAAGGGGCGCACCATCGTCATCGGCGCGGGCAAGGGCTCGGCGCAGATGGCGGCGGCTTTCGAGAAGGTCTGGGACGGGCCGATCGAAGGGCTGGTCGTCACCCGCTATGGCTATGGCGCGACTTGCGAGCGCATCGAGATCATCGAAGCGGCGCATCCGGTGCCGGATGCCGCCGGGCTTGAGGCCTCGCGACGCCTGCTCGAAAAAGTCCAGGGGCTGACAGCGGATGATCTGGTCGTGGCGCTGATTTCCGGCGGCGGCTCGGCGCTCTTGCCGTCGCCCGCCGGCAGCCTGACGCTGGCCGACGAGATCGCGGTCAACGAGGCGCTGCTCGCCTCCGGCGCGCCGATTGCGGCGATGAACACCATCCGCAAGCATGTTTCCACCATCAAGGGCGGCCGGCTCGCCGCGGCCGCCTGGCCGGCCAAGGTGGTGTCATTGGTCGTATCCGACATCCCAGGCGACAACCCCGCGCTGGTCGCCTCCGGCCCGACCGTTCCCGATATCGGCAGCCGCGAGGACGCGCTCGCCGCGATCGCCACCTACGGCATGAAGCTCCCGGCCGCGGTGATGGCACATATCAGTTCGCCGGCCGCTGATGCGCCAAGTCCGGATGATCAGCGCTTTTCACGCAACGAGGTGCACCTGATTGCTTCGGCCGGTGTGTCGCTGGAAGCGGCGGCAATGGAAGCGAAACGGCAAGGCATTGAAGCTGTCATCCTCTCGGATGCCATCGAGGGCGAGGCGCGCGAGGTCGGCGGCGTGCATGCGGCAATCGCGCGCGAAGTGGTGACGCGCAATAGGCCATTCCCAAAGCCGGTGCTGATCCTGTCCGGCGGCGAAACAACCGTGACCTTGCGTGCCAAGGGCAAGGGCGGCCGCAACTCGGAGTTCCTGCTCGCCTTCGCCATCGGCATCAACGGCATACAAGGCATCCACGCGCTGGCCGCCGACACGGACGGCATCGACGGTTCGGAAGACAATGCCGGCGCCTTCGCCGATGGCTCGACTGTTTCGCGCATGCGCGCAGCGGGTGTCGATGCCAAGGCGATGCTGGCCGGCAACAATGCGTGGACAGCGTTCGACGCCATCAGTGATCTTTTCGTCCCCGGCCCGACCGGGACGAATGTCAATGACCTCAGGGCGATACTGATCCGATAGCTAAACCGCGGATGCGGATGGCACCAACTCGCCGCCTTTGTTGGCCCCTTGAATTACGCCGTCCTCTGGGGCAGGATCAAAGAGGCTTGGGTGAGCTTCTCGCCCTGGAATGGACCTGAGGCATGGTTCCCTTCATTAATGAAAGACGCGACGCGACCAATGTCAAGGAAGTGGTCTGCATCGCAATACTGAGTGTACCTGCATTCCTTGTGGTCAGAAATTTCACTGATACCCAGGTATACTCGAAGTATTTGACAGGAAATTACGAGCTGATAGCGCAGACGATAGACCCAATCGGATATTTCGCGGTTTTTGGCCTTATCTATTTTCTGTATAGCTCCTATATTTGGCGTCTTTTTTCGCGCTTGAATCTTTTCGATCTTCCGATCATCGACGGCGTCTGGGAAGGCACGATAACGGCCGAACAACTGCCGCAACCGATCCCGATGACCATGAACATCCGCCAGACGCTCAACAAGGTCGACATGGAATCGGTGTCCGGCGGTAACTTCACCAGCAACGCTGTGCTGATGGCATATGATCAGGACAGCGCGGGCAAGAGCCGCATCAAGTATCTCTACCGGTGCATGAAGGACGGCAAGAACGATCACTACGGAACGGCGGTTCTGACCTTCCTGAATCGCGGCAGGGCCGAGGGATGGTACTACACGGATGCGAATTCGAAACAGGGTGCCGGCTACTCGTCGAAGGGAACGATCCTGTTGACCCGTAAATGATCTCCTTCAGACCGGAAGCTTGTATCATTGCCCGGAACATAGAGGTCTCGTTCCTGTTTCCCGAGCCGGCAACCGCCGCGATCCATGCGTTTCTCGAGCAGCGCCTCCAGCGCTACCATTATCGGCGATACGAAATTGTCGACGCGTATTTTCAACTGCAGCATGAGGACAAGACCCCCGTCCTCATGCGCAGGCGCGTGGAATTGGCCGGCCATGGGCAGAAGGCGGTCATTATCGCCCCCTGCGGCGCCAATCGATATCTGATCGCTCCGGACACGCCCGAACTGACGGTGGCTGCGGAAAAGCCCGTACTCGATGTCAGAAAGGAACGAGACGACTGGACCTACAGGCTGGGCGCCCGCCTCGGCGGGCGGCACTACGGTTCTTTTGCGCGTGCATCTATCGATATTCGCGAGACAGCCGCGCTGCCGGCAAGCAGACTTCTACGGACGTTTCCCGGATACAACGCAATCGAGTTCGAATATGCCGGCATAGGAAAGCGCGACTGCGGGGCCCTGATCGACAGCTTCCTTGCGTTTTGCCAGTCGTCCTCGATTGAAACCGGCGCCCGAATTCGCGGAGCGGCCCATCGCATGGAAATTTTAACAGGCTCCAACGAAACCTGAAAAGGCTCTGGAGTCACGCGACCATCAGCCGCTTCACCTGCTTCATGTCGTGCAGGAACCGCTCCCGTTCGGCGTCCTTGTCCGCGGGCTCATGGATGCGCAGGATGAAGGAGGGATGGATGGTGACGAACACGCGCAAGCCGTCCTCGCGCTCGATCACCTGGCCACGCATCTTTGTCACCGGGATCGCCTTGCCCAGCAGAGACAGTGCGGCCGTCGCGCCGAGCGCCACGGCGAGATCCGGCTTGATCAGCGCGAATTCCCTGTCGATCCACCAGCGGCAGGCCTGAACCTCGCCGGCATTCGGCTTGGAATGGATGCGGCGCTTGCCGCGCGGCTCGAACTTGAAGTGCTTGACCGCATTGGTGACGTAGACTTTCTGGCGGTCGACGCCCGCGTCATCCAGTATGGCGTCGAACACCTTGCCCGCTGGACCGACGAAAGGTTTGCCGGCAAGATCCTCCTGATCGCCCGGTTGTTCGCCGACGAAGACCACCCGGGCGTCAACGGGTCCTTCGCCGAACACGGTCTGAGTCGCGTCGCGCCAAAGCGGACAGCGGCGGCAACCCTTCGCCGCCTCCCGCAACTCGGGAATGGTGCTCGCATCATCCTCTCCCGGCGCCTCCGTTGGCTCGCGCTTCGGCCAATGCCGTGCCTGCACCTTGGCGTGATGCGGCGCTGGCGTCGTTGGCATTCTGGCAATCATGGCTATGGCGGCCTTATCCGCTCCTGCTATCAGCTCTGGAATGAGCGAGGCCTCGGGAAGGTTCCGCCAATATTTCTTCGGCATCTCCTTCTGCATGGCCTTCACCTTCAGCCGCGCCGGATTGAAGATGTTCTCGAAATAGGTCCGCCACAGCGCCTCGGTGTCGTCCTGCGCCGGGGCATCACCCCTGGCGGCGCCCGGTCCGATCGCCAGCCTTTCGCCATCCCAATCGGCGGAGGCGTGCGGTGTCAGGATCGTCCAGCGCATGCCGGTGAAACGCCTGACGAAGAAATCCGCGTTGCGCTCGACGATGAAATGGTCGGGTTCGAACCAGGCAACATAGCGCTCCTCGTCGCCGTCACCGATCTTCCGGAAGCGCACGAAGGCATGCATCTTATGACAGTCACGCCGTACCGCCTTTTCCATGGTTTCGAGGCGCCTGGTGTCGGGATCCGACGCAATCGCCAGCAGCTTCGGCTCGGTGCGCAGCCGCCACAGCAACCGGTAGAGAAAGGCGAACCGGGTGGGGTCGGAATGGCAGAAGGCTGTCTCCGCATGCCCGATGAACTCGCGCGGCACCACAAGCTGCTTGCCCCCTGGCACAGCCGGCAAATCGCTCGGCGGCTGGTCGGAATCGGCCGTCACATGCCAGCTGATATCCTCGGGACTGACTTCGTTCAGCGCCAGCCGGCGTGCCGCGTCGCGCCAGCCGGCGAAATCGGTCTCGCTGTCGAGCCGTACATTGTATCTGGCAAGATCGAACCCAGCCGGCTGCATGGTCAAAACAGCGACAGTTGTTCGCAAGACCGTACGATCGTGCCGCGCAGACCCGCCTTGTCGGTGAGCGCGCCCGGAGACCACCCTTCGGCGATGATGAACGGCCGCAATTTGGCGATCGACTGGCAAAGCCGCCCAAGATCTTCGAGCCGCATGCGCCGATGGCGGCGGGTCTCCAGGATTTTCGCCACCACCTTGGTGCCGAGGCCCGGCACGCGCAGCAGCACTTCTCGGTCGGCGCGGTTGATGTCGACCGGGAACTGTCCCCGGTTGCGCAGCGCCCAGGCCAGCTTTGGGTCGATGGCGAGGTCGAGCATGCCGTCGCTGCTGCCGGCCAGGATTTCCGGCTGCGAAAAGCCGTAGAACCGCATCAGCCAGTCGGCCTGATAGAGCCGGTGTTCGCGCAGCAGCGGCGGCTTCTGCAATGGCAGGGACGACGACGAATCCGGGATCGGGCTGAAGGCGGAATAGTAGACGCGTCGCAGATGGTAGCTGCCATAGAGCCGCGCGCTGGTGTGCAGGATGCCGTCGTCGGATGTCTTGTCGGCACCGACGATCATCTGCGTCGATTGCCCGCCCGGCGCAAACCGTTCGCGTTTTTTGGTCCGCAGCGTCGGCTCGGCTTTTTCTTCCATCTTCCGGCGCAGCCTGGCCATCGAGAGGCGGATCGTTTCCGGCTTCTTTTCCGGCGCCAGCCTCTTCACGCCTTCGTCGGTCGGCAGCTCGACATTGATCGACAGCCTGTCGGCATAGAGGCCTGCCTTCTCGACCAGTTCCTGCGAACTTTCCGGAATGGTTTTCAGATGAATGTAGCCGCCGAACTTCTCGTCCAGCCGCAGCCGCCGCGCCACCTCGACCATCTCGCCCATGGTTTCATCGGGCGAGCGGATGACGCCCGAGGACAGGAACAGCCCTTCGATATAATTGCGCCGATAGAAATCCATGGTCAGCTTCACCACTTCGTCGACGGCAAAGCGGGCGCGCCGTACATTGGACGACGAGCGGTTGATGCAATAGCTGCAATCGTAGATGCAGAAATTGGTGAGCAGGATTTTCAGGAGCGAAATGCAGCGGCCATCCGGCGCGTAGGAATGGCAGATGCCCATGCCTTCGGTCGAGCCGATGCCGCCGGACTTCAGCGAATCGCGCTTGGCCGAACCCGATGACGCGCACGATGCATCATATTTGGCGGCATCGGAGAGAATCGCCAGCTTTTCGTGAACAGTGAGTGCGGACATGTGTTCATGATATGTTCCAGGCGACCGGCGCGCTACCTCATTTGATGGCGGCGGCGAAAAAGTGATCGCCACCGGATCATTCAGCCATCAGACTTCGTGCAGATAGAGATGGTAATCCAGTTCGCTGACCGTGCGCGCCACGCGCAGATATTCGGACTGCTTGATCGCCACGAAGGTGCGGTGCAGGTCCTCGCCGAGCGCCTCTTTCAGGAACGCCGAACCCCTGGCCGCTTCGATCGCGGCGCGCCAGTCGACCGGCATCGTCGTGCGCGTGACCGCTGCCTCATAGCCATTGCCGGTTGTTTCCGGGCCGGGATCGAGACCTTCGTCGAGACCTTTGATAATGCCGGCGAGCACGGTCGCCGCGATCAGATACGGGTTGGCGTCGACGCCCGACGGCCGGTGTTCGATGCGCCGGTTCTTGGCATCGCCGGCGGGCACGCGCAGCGCCACCGAGCGGTTGTTGACGCCCCAGGTCGGCGCCACCGGCGCATAGGATTGCGAGACGAAACGCCGCCACGAATTGGCGTGCGGGGCAAACACCAGCATCGATTCGGCCATCGTCTGGATCAGGCCGCCGAGCCCCTGTAGCAGCGGCAACGACCAGCTCTCGCCGCCGGATTCGGCAAAGACGTTTCGGCCGGCTCTGTCCTGCAACGAGACGTGGAAATGCATGCCCGAGCCGGCATATTTCTCGATCGGCTTGGCCATGAAACAAGCGGTGACGCCATGGCGGCGCGCCTGCGCCCGCACCAGCCGCTTCAGCATGACGAGATCGTCGGCCGCCCGCATCACATCCTTGCGGTAGTGCAGCGTCAATTCGTACTGGCCAGGCGCATACTCAGAAATGACGGTCTCGGCGGGGATGCCTTGTGCCTTGGCCGCGGCATAGATGTCGGAAAACAGCGGTTCCATGCCGTGCAGATGATCGACGGAATAGACCTCGGTCTTGCCCGAGACGCGACCGTCGAGCACGGCGCGCGCCGGCTGCACCTTGCCATCGGCATCGCGCTCATTCGCCAACAGGAAGAATTCGAGCTCGAAGGCGCCGGCCGGATAGAGGCCCTTGGATGCCAATATGTCGACCTGCCGGGCCAGCGCCAGCCGCGGATCCGACGACATCGGCCGGCCGTCGAGCATGTACATCGCCATCAGCAACTGGCCGCGCGGCGGGTTTGTGCCGTAGAGCGGGACCAGCGTGCCGGGGATCGGCCATGCCCTGAGATCGCCGTCGCCGGTCGTCCAGATCAGCCCGGTCTCGTGCACATCCTCGCCGGTGATGTCGAGGCCGAGAATGGAGATCGGCATGTGGCGGCCGCCCTCGAAGATGCTTTTCAACTCGTGCCGGCGCACGATCTTGCCGCGGCCGACGCCATTGGCATCGGTCAGCACGATATCGAAGGCTTCGATCTCGGGATGAGTGTCGAGAAAGGCTTGCGCCTCGGTGGGCGAGGACCCCGAAGGTGAGCTCACGATGGCATTGGGATTGTCCATGGCCGTTTGTCTCACGCCGCAAGCTTTGCCGCAACCGCGCCGAAGGCGGTGATCAGCCGGTTGACCTGGGCGCCGGTGGTCGCCGGCGAGATCAGCATCATGTTGTGGAAGGGGGCGATCAGCACGCCGCGATTGACCAGCGCGACATGGATGGCCGCCTCCAGTTCCGGCGCATGCGCCACCTCCGCCTCGGCACCATTCCGCAAGGGCCCAGGCGCGCAGATGAACTCGACGCGGGCGCCGACGCGGGCAACATGCCAGGGCAGGCGGTGGCGGTCGATCACCCCGGTCAGTCCGGCATCGAGCCGCCGCGCCAGATGATCCATGCGGTTATAATTCTCAACGGTCATCACCTCTTCGAGCGTGGCGCGCATCGCCGCGAACTGCAGCGGGTTGGCTGACAGGGTCGTGCCCATGCCGGAATAGCCGGGTTCCTTGCTCCTGTTGTAGGCGGCATAACGCGAGGCGACGTCATCGCTCATGCCCCAGACGCTCGCCGGCACACCGCCGGCGATCGGCTTGCCCAGCACGAACAGGTCCGGCTCCAGCCCATATTTTCTGGTATAGCCGCCGGGGCCGGTCGAGATCGTATGCGTCTCATCGATCAACAGCAGCGTGCCGGCCGCGCGCGTCAGTCTTCGCAGCGCATCATGGAAGCCCGGATCGGCCAGCACCATGCAGGAATTGGTCAACACGGGCTCGGCGATGACGCAAGCCACGTCCTTGTCCCTCAGGGCGGTTTCCAGCGCGGCAACATCGTTGAACTCGATCACCTTCGCCGTCCGGGTCAGGTCGCGGAACTCGCCCGCCAGTCCCGGCCGGTTGACCGGCTTGCCATCGATCAGCCGCACCATCGTCTCGTCGACCGAGCCGTGATAGCAGCCGTTGAAGACGAGGATCTTTTCGCGACCGGTGACGGCGCGGGCAACGCGCAGCGCAAAGCGGTTGGCATCGGTCGCCGTCGTCGCGATCTGCCAGAACGGCAGGCCGAAGCGCTGCTGCAGCAGCGGTCCGATGGCGAGCGCGTCTTCCGAAGGCAGCATATAGGTCAGCCCACGTCCGGCCTGGCGGCGGATGGCGCGCGCCACCGGTGGCGGCGAGTGGCCGAACATCGAGCCGGTGTCGCCAAGGCAGAAATCATCAAGCCTGATACCGTCGATGTCGGTGATGGTTGCGCCTTTGGCGCTGTCGACCAGGATGGGAAACGGCGTCGGCCAGTCGTTCATCCAGTGCATCGGTACGCCGCCGAAGAAACCCGGCAGGCCGTTGCCGACCTTCGCTTGCGATCGCGGCCGCGCCTTGCGGAAGGCCTCCCCTTCGGTCTCGCGCAACTCGGCAATGCGGTCGCGGCCGATGCCGCCGATGGATGTGCTTGAAGTGTCGCTGCTGTGCATGGAAACCCCTCTCGTCCGTCACTCTTAGCCAATCCGTGTCCGCGACCGCAATTGGCCGCGCGTGCGCCCTGCATTGGCTCAGCCGCCAGCGGCGGCGCTTGACCCGGTTGGCGAAGTCGGCGTCAATGCGGACGGGCAATGGGCGGCGTGGGGGAAAATGCGGTCGATCATCTGCGGTTTGGGGCTGTTCCTGTCGGCCGGCACGGCCTTCGCCACCGGCGGCATCTGGTGTTCCGTCGACGATGCGGCGGTGAAATTCCAGGTCGATGCCGGCGTCACCACGGGTATGGGCGGCCCGACCTTCAATTTTCGCGGCGACCTCGAAATCAAGGCAAGGCCCGCCGGCGATGAATTGCGCAGGACGGTGTTCGAGAATTCCAACCTTACCCAGTACTGGCTCGACAACAAGGAACTGCGGCTGAACATCTACCGCGAGCATCAGGTCGCAAACACCTACAGTTCCGTCGAACTCACGATCCTGACCAAGGCCAGCGACGAAGGCGTCTATGACGGACAGTACAAGCTTGCCGTCTACGACAGCACGGCTGACAAGGACGGCGACGGCAAACCGGCAAATCTGAGCGGGACAGTATCCTGCGGCGCCGAATAGATCGATCGGATGCGGCAGCGCCGCATTATTTCCGGGAGGTCACCGACGGATCGACGAGATTGATCTTTTCGCCGGGCGGAAAGCCGAACACGCGTTCGAAGTGCTTGGGGCCAAGCAGCAAGGCTGCCTGATCGATCAAATGCTGGTTGCGCGCATTGATCGTTTCCGCGCTTGGCGGCGCAAAGCCCGGAATTCGCTGCGCTGTGAAATTCTGCACCTCGCCCTTCAGCGACAGAAGCTTGGCCAGCAGTTCTGGTTCCTCGTCGCCGAGCACCGATCGTGCGTGCTCCTCGAAATCGTCGGGCAATCCTTGCATCTTGGTCACTCCGCCTGCCCCACCGGCCACCAGCGCACTCGTTCCCAGGCAATGCTGGATCTTGCTGGCCCATGCCGCGTGCCGCAGCCCATAGGTTCCATATAGGAAGCTGCTCGCCCCATAACCACGCGCTTTCTTCACCGTCAGCCGCGTCCCGGTGGTCGCGTAGAGCACCTGATTGGCAAGCTGGTGGCAGACGCCATCGATGCCGTAGATCAGTATGGTTCCCTGGGCGGCGGGAACTGTCGCCGAATCCGCATTCGACTGGACCAGGCATCGTGCCAGCGCCAGATGCCCGGACTGCTTACCGAGAGTTCCCGTCGGATTGCCGGGCGTTCCACCGGTTGGATGATAGCTGCCCCAACAGAACCAATAGTCCTTGCCGGCGGCGGCGACAGCGGCCGCATTGGCGTAGTGGTGCTGCTGGTTGTCGTAGGTGGTGACCCAGGTATGGTCGACCGGCGAGCCGCCGACGAATGCCGGCGTCGCCCAGGCATGAAGCGTAATCGTGCTTGGCAAGGTCTCCTCCCATCGGAAGCTTGTCCAACGGAAAAAGGATGCGCTCAAGACGGGCAGCGCGCAAGCATGGTGTCGCGTTTGACCCCGATGGCGCGGGGTTTCAGGCTGAAATGTCGATGACGCCGCAGTCGCCGGCGGCACTGCCGAAGGCGACGCGGCGTTCTTCCTTGTCCCACATCATCGAGGTGATGGCGCCCTTGCCCGGTCGCCGCAACAGCACTTCCTTGGCGTCGGCAAAACGCACCGCCATCACCATGCCGTCGTCATAGCCGACGGCGACGACATCCTGGCTCGGGTGGCAGGCGACCGCGGTCACCATGGCATTGCCGCGCGTGCCAAGTTCCAGCGGCGCCTTGCCCATTGGCCCGTCCTTGCCTGAGAACGGCCAGACGATCGCCGCCGGTGCACCGGAACTCGCCAGCCACTTGCCTTTCACGCTCCACGACAGGCTCTTGACCTTGCCGGGATAGCCGGTCATGCGCATGTGCTTGCCGTCGGCGAGCTTCCAGCCATGCAAGGCGTTTTCCTGCATCGTGGTGACGAGGAAGGCGCCGTCGGGCGAGAAGGTGATGCCGGTGTGGGCGCCCGCCCATTCGAGTTCGACCGGCTTGCCCTCGGCGGCGGGGAAATGCAGCGTCGCGCCATTGTAGCGGGCAACGCCGAAGCGCATGCCCTTGGGCGAGAAGGCCAGCCCCTCGACCGAGCGCGGATGGACGAATTCCCGGGTCTTGCCGTCGGCGAAGCGCACGAAGGCCGTCTTGCCCGTCGCATAGGCGATGGCGCCCTGCGGCCCGGCGGCGACGCTGGTGACCCATTTCTTGCCGGCGCTTGCCAACTCGGCGGCATTGCCGCCTGCAGTAACGGCAAACACCTTGCCGTCCTCGCCGCCGGTGATCAGCCGGTCACTGGCCGCGTCATGGAAGGCGGCGAGCAGCCCGTCATTGGCCTGAATTGTCTTGTGGCCATGGTCGAGCCGATGGACGGCACCGTCGGCCAGCGCGAAATGCGGCACGTCGCCGAGGAAGACAGCGGCGACGCAATGCCCTTCGAGATCAAGCGGGGCGACGGTCGGCATGGCGAGTTTCAACAGTCATTCGTTCGTTCCAGCGCAGGATGACGGTTCCCTCGATCGGAACCGGGCCGCCTTGATAGGTGAAGACGAACCATTTGTCCCAGTTTTCGATCAGCCAGGCTTTCGAAAGTCCAGGTTTTTTCTCGAACCGGCTTTCCTCGGGCAGCACCGCGAAGACCAGACCTGCCTTGTAACCGGATGCCACCATCAGACCGAGCCCGGTATCGTCTTCGCGGGGATCGAAGATCAGCAGATCGACTGGGCCGGAGCCCGGCCCGAGATCGTAATTGTCGCAAAGCCGGATAACGTCTCCGATGATCAGAAAATCATCGGCGAGATCGAGCAAACGCGGCATTGGTTGCGGTCAGCCAACCTGGCAGGCGTCGAAACTCTTCTTCAGCCGCTCGGCGTCGAGTTCGCGGCCGATGAATACCAGCCGGCTCTCATGTTTCTCGCCGTCCTTCCAGGCACGCTGGTGGTCGCCCTCGATGATCATGTGCACGCCTTGGATGACATAGCGCTCGTCGTCGCCCTTGAGCGCGATGATACCCTTCAGCCGCAGGATGTTCGGGCCTTCCATCTGGGTGATCTTCTCGATCCACGGGAAGAATTTCTTCGGGTCCATCTCGCCGCCGCGCAGCGATACCGACTGCACGGTCACGTCATGGATGTCGGAAGGATGCGCGTGATCGTGATGGTCATGCCCGTCATGATGGTGATGGTGGTCGTGATCATGATCATGATCATGATGATCGTCATGCGCTTCGAGGAAATGCGGATCGTTTTCCAGCGCCCTGGACAGGTCGAAGGCGCCGCGGTCTAGCACTTCCGACAGGGCGACGCCGGCTCGGGTAGTGCGGTGGATCTTCGCCGCCGGGTTGATGGCGCGGATCGTCGCTTCGACCTTGGCGAGCTCTTCGGGGGTGACGAGGTCGGTCTTGTTGAGCACGACGACGTCGGCGAAGGCGATCTGGTCCTCGGCTTCCTTGGAATCCTTGAGCCGCAGCGGCAGATGCTTGGCGTCGACCAGCGCCACCACCGCGTCGAGCCTGGTCTTGGAGCGCACGTCGTCGTCCATGAAGAAGGTCTGCGCCACCGGCACCGGATCGGCGAGACCGGTCGTTTCCACCACGATGGCGTCGAAGCGGCCCGGCCGGCGCATCAGGCCCTCGACCACACGGATCAGGTCGCCGCGCACCGTGCAGCAGACGCAGCCATTGTTCATCTCGTAGATTTCCTCGTCGGATTCCACGATCAGGTCATTGTCGATGCCGATTTCGCCGAATTCATTGACGATGACGGCGTAGCGCTTGCCGTGGTTTTCCGACAGGATGCGGTTGAGCAGGGTCGTCTTGCCGGCGCCGAGATAGCCGGTGAGAACGGTTACGGGAATCTGCGTCTGTGCGTCGCTCATGGCTGCCTCGAAGAATTTGGGCCTCGAAAAATCCGGCCGTCGAAAAGGGATTGTCGGCTCCATATAGGATGTGTGCCGCTCTTTTGCACGAGGCAAACCGATGGGCCAAACAGGCTTGCCGCCATTGCCTGATTTTCATTGGCGACAGCGGCTGTCACAACCTGGATCAGGACACGGGAGGCAATGCGCAGCCAATTCGAGAGGCACGATATGTCCGGTAAGCCATCCTCTTTCCTGCTGAGCCGGCGCAAGGCGCTAGGCCTCATCGCGGTGACCGCCGGCGGTGGTGCCTTCCTGCCGGCCGCCGCAGTGGCCGCCCAGTCTTCGCCCTATGCCGGATTGGCCCTGTTCGAAACCGGCGCCGGCGTCTGCACCATTACGCCTGAGGTGACCGAGGGACCGTTCTATTTCGATCCGAAGCTCGAACGTGCCGATGTTACCGAGGGCAAGAAGGGCATCGCCCTCACCGTCAGGCTGCAGGTCGTCGACGCGGCCTGCCGCCCGCTTGCCGGCGCCCGTGTCGACATCTGGCATTGCGACGCGCAAGGCGCCTATTCGGGCTACCCGGGACAAGGCGACGGCAGGGATGCCGACACGTCGGGCCAGGCCTTCCTGCGTGGCTGGCAAAGGACCGACGCCAGCGGCATCGTTTCCTTCGCCACCATCTATCCCGGCTGGTATCGGGGCCGCACCACCCACATCCACTTCAAGGTCTTCCCGGATGACAGTTCGGTGATGACCGGCCAGTTGTTTTTCCCCGACAGTCTCAGCGAGCAGATCTTCGCCACCGTCGCGCCCTACAATGACCGGCCCGGCAAGCGTGATACGTCGAACGCCAGCGACGGCATCGCCAGGCAGGCCGGACCGCGGTCGCAGGCGGCGCTGCGCGAAGTGGCGGATGCCTATCAGGCGCTGATGATCATTGCGGTGAAGCCCGGATGAGCGGTCCGCTCCGGAACTTCGCCTGCGGCGAAAACTCCGGCCACGAAACTCGTTTGTCATCTAACTGAAATAATCATCTGGCATTAGCCACGGCGGACACCGCAATGCTTGCCGGCAAAGCTGTTTGGGACGCCGGATTCTTTTTATCGTCGATTGCCAACCGGCCGGCAGCTTCTATGCTGCCCGCACCGGTACGGCCGAAGAGGGATGACCATGGCCAAGGCGGACAAGACTGCGACAATGAGCCGGCTGCATTCGGCGGCAAGGCTGGCAAGAACCGCGCTGGCGGCGCGGCTTCTGGCGCACGGTTTTTATGCCGGCCAGGATCAGATCATGCTGGCGCTCGACCGTGAAGACGGCCAGACGCCGGGCAATCTCGCTGGCCGTCTCGGCGTGCGCCCGCCGACCATCACCAAGACCATCAACCGGCTGCAGGCCCAGGGTTTCCTGGAAAAGCGCGCCTCGTCGGCCGATGCTCGCCAGGCGCATATCTTCCTCACCGACACCGGCCGCGACATTATCCACGCCATCGAGAAATCGGTGAAGAAGACCGAAAAGCAGGCGCTGAAGGGCCTCGACAAAAAGGACCAAAAGGCACTGTTCAAGCTGCTTGCCCGCATCGAGGCCAACCTCTCGAACGAGGAACTGGTGTTGATCGACGACGACGCCGAGTCGGACGAATGATCGGCTGATATCCCGGCGCAACGATCAGGCCGCCACCGCGGCGGATCCATGGATCAGCGACGACCAGCGTCCCGGCGTCATGCCGAACGCCTTCTTGAATTGCCTGATAAAGTGGCTCTGGTCGCTGAAGCCGGCCTCGATGGCGATCTGCGCCAATGGTTCGCCGGTGGCGATCATCCGCCGCGCGCGCTGAAGCCGGCGCATCACCAGGAAGCGATGCGGGCTGGTCGAGAAGGCGGCGCGGAAATGCCGTGACAAGGCATAGCGGTCGAGCCCGGTGATCGCCTCCAATTCGCCGGAATGCACGGGACGGGCGAAGTTTTCCGCGAGATAGTCACGCGCAAGCGTCGCCGCCCGCCACGCCGTCCTCGCGATCGGCTTGGCCGGCTGGCCGGCGTGCCGGGTCAGGCTTTGCATCAGTTGGGCGAGGAAGTCGGCAACGAACAACTCATCGAGTTCCTGTTCCAGCGGCCCCAGCGCCGAAAGCAGTGTTGTGCAGAAGGCGCCGTCCGTCACCACGCCGTCCCGGACGAACGGCAGTGATGCACCACTAAGGCAGTCGAGCATCAGCGACGGCTCCAGGTAGAGCATCCTGTAGCGCAGGCCGTCCTCGGTGCCGGCGCCGCCATCGTGTAGCTCGTCAGGATGCAGCACGATGATCTGGCCAGGCAGGCTGTGGCGTATTGCGCCGAGATAGCGAAATGTCTGCACGCCATGCAACGTCACCCCGATCGCATAGGTGTCGTGGCGATGCAACTCGAAGGCGCTGCCATGGAACCGTGCCTCGATCCTCTCCATGCCGGCAGGATCGGGGGCGGAGATGATGCAGTTTTCCGCCGCATCAACGCACAAACGTCCAAGACCCTCGAAGGCCTGGCTGCCTACATCGTGCGACATCGTCTCCTTCAGCCTCGAAATCGGGGCGCAACCTCGAATGGTCAATGTCACATGTTCGATACCAAGTTTGCAATCGTGCTCAGGGAGGATCTGCCGGTCTGGCAGAAACTCAACGTCACCGCTTTCCTGACCAGCGGCATCATCGCCCAGTTTCCGGACATCATCGGCGAGCCCTATCGCGACCGCGTCGGCAACCACTACAATCCGCTGTCGATCCAGCCGGTCATCGTGCTGTCGGCCGACCAGGCGACGCTGGGCACGATCCACCGGCGCACGCTGGAGCGCGGTGTGACGACATCGCTCTATGTCGAGGAGATGTTCTCGACCGGCTTTGACGCGGCCAACCGCGCCGTCTTTGCCGAATTCGCGCCTGAAGACGCCAAGGTGGTCGGCATTGCGCTCCGCACAGAGAAGAAGGTGGTCGACAAGATCACCAAGGGCGCCCGCATGCATGCCTAGCGTGGAAAGCTTGGACTAAGCCTGCCGGCCTCTATTGTTGTACCAGCCGGCTTTGGCGTGGCAGCGGGCGACAATTGGCTTGCCGGCAAGCGACAATTCCCGCAAAGGTGGGCTCCAGCCCAGCTTTTCCCCGGCCTGCAAGTGAGTGCTCCCCAAAGATATGTCGAAAGCGCGACGCCGCCGGTGGCGATCCTGTGCATGCTTTCCACCTATGTCTGCTTCACCTTCCTCGACACCAGCAGCAAATATCTCGTCCTTGCCGGCGTGTCGGTGCTGATCGTCGCCTGGGTGCGCTTTGCCGTGCATGTGGTGCTGGTTGGCGCGCTCCTGCGCGGCTGGCGCGAGCCGGCGCGGTTTCGCCCGGGCAGCCTGCCGGCACATGTCCTGCGCGGCCTGTTCCTGTTCGGCTCGACCATCTTCAACGTCCTGGCTCTGCGGTCCCTGCAACTGGCGGAGACGACGTCGATCTATTTCTTCGGGCCGATGGTGATCACGGCACTTGCCGGTCCACTGCTGGGCGAATGGGCCGGCTGGCGGCGTTGGCTGGCGATCCTGGCTGCCTTCGCCGGGGTTCTCATCATCACCCGGCCAGGCGTAGGTGTTTTCGGTGTCGGGCACCTCTTCGCGCTCGGTTCGATGCTGTCGAACTGCTTCTACGTCATCATGACGCGCCGCATGTCGGCGACCGAGACCTCGGAAAGCCTCATCCTGTTCTCGGCGCTCGCCCCGGCGCTGCTGCTTTTGCCCCTCCTGCCATTTTCATTCGCCCTGCCGCATGATGGCTGGCATTGGTTCGTGCTGCTCATGCTCGGCGTATTCGGCGCCGTCGGCCACTGGCTGCTGGTCCAGGCTTATCGGCTGGCGACGACCACGGCGTTGGCGCCCTATCCATATTCGCAGATGGTGTGGATGATCATTTCGGGCTGGATCGTCTTCAAGCAGTTTCCCGACCGCTGGACATTGGTCGGCGCCGTCATCATCGTCGCCAGCGGCCTTTACATCGTCCATCGCGAGCATCGGCTTCGGCTACGCAGCCGCGCTGCCTCGGATGTCGAGGCGGAAGCGCTGGCAAAAAAACTTTGATTTGCTCCCGATCGATGGCATAAGGCCGCCTTTAAACAGTTTAAATCGATTGGGGAGCACCAGGCGCTGGCACAGAAGATCAAGCTCTCGACGATCGCGGATGCGCTTGGCGTGTCCACGGCCACGGTTTCGCTGGCGCTGCGCGACAGCCCGCTGGTCGCGGGCAGCACCCGCGACCGCATCAAGGAACATGCCCGCGCCATCGGCTATATCTACAACCGTCGCGCCGCCAGTCTGCGCACATCGCGTTCGGGCATCGTCGGTGTCGTCGTCCACGACATCATGAACCCGTTCTTCGCCGAGATCCTGCGCTCGATCGAGAGCGAGCTCGACCGCAGCCGGCAGACCTTCATCCTGTCCAATCACTACGATCAGCTCGAGAAGCAGCGCACCTTCATCGATACGCTGCTGCAACTTGGCGCCGACGGCGTCATCATGTCGCCGGCCATCGGCACGCCGGCTTCCGACATTCTGATGGCCGAGGAGAACGGCCTGCCGGCGGTGCTGATCGCGCGCACCGTCGAGGGCGCCGACGTGCCGGTCTTCCGCGGCGATGATGCCTACGGCACCGCGCTCGCCACCAACCACCTGATCTCGCTCGGTCACAAGCGCATCGCCATGATCGGCGGCACCGACCAGACGTCGACCGGCCGCGACCGCTACCAGGGCTACCTCAACGCCATGGAGGCGGCCGGGCTTGAAGTCAGGCCGTCCTGGCGCATTGCTGGCCCGCGCACCAAGCAGGCGGGCTTCGAGGCAGCCGGGCAGTTCCTGGCGCTGAAGGACAAGCCGACGGCGGCCTGCTGCTGGAACGACCTCGTCGCCATTGGCCTGATGAACGGCATCGCGCGCGCCGGGCTGGTGCCGGGCATAGATATCTCCGTCACCGGCTATGACGATCTCGAAGAGGCGGCCATCGCGACGCCGGCGCTGACCACCGTCTGGAACGGCCAGCGCGAGGTTGGTCGCCGCGCCGCCAGCGCGCTGCTCGACAAGCTCAACGGGCAGACGGTGCGGCCCTCGCAGGAATTGATCAAGCCGGAACTGCATGTGCGCCAGTCGACCGGCAAGCCGGTGGAGCGCGCATGACCAAGGCCGAACAGCTGCAAGCGATCACCATATTGGTGCCGCGCGACTTCAGCGACCACGCGGTCGAGCGCATCGACCGAACGTTCAAATGCATCAGGATCGAGCGCGCCGATCCGGCGCTGGTCACCGACGAGATGCGTCGTGGCGTGCGTGGCATTGCCTCGTTCGCCGGTATCAGCGCGGCGATGATGGATGCGCTGCCCAATCTCGAACTCATCGCCTCCTTCGGGGTCGGCTACGATTCGGTCGATGTCGGCCATGCGGCCGCGAAAAACATCATGGTCACCAACACGCCTGACGTGCTGACCGAGGAGGTCGCCGACACCGCGATCGGGCTGCTGATCAACACCGTCCGTGACCTGCCGCGTGCCGAGACCTGGCTGCGTGACGGCAGTTGGCTGCGCAAGGGCAACTATCCGCTGAGCCGGCTGACCTTGCGTGGCCGCAAGGCCGGTATTTTCGGCATGGGCCGCATCGGGCAAGCCATAGCCCGCCGGCTGGAAGCGTTCGGACTGCCGGTCTCCTACCACAACCGGCGTAAGGTCGACGGTCTTTCCTACCAGTACCACCCGACGCTGAAGGCTCTCGCCGAAGCGGTCGATACGCTGATTTCGGTAGCGCCCGGCGGCGCCTCGACGGAGAAGGCGGTCAATGCCGAAATCCTGTCGGCGCTTGGCCCGAACGGCGTCTTCGTCAACATCGGCCGCGGCAGCACGGTCGATGAGGCAGCACTTGCGGCAGCACTTGCCAACGGCACCATCGCCGCCGCCGGCCTCGATGTCTTTGCCGACGAGCCGAACGTGCCCAAGGCGCTGCTCGACGCGCCGAACGCCTCGCTGTTGCCGCATGTTGGCTCAGCTTCCGACCACACCCGCCGTGCCATGGCCGATCTGTGCGTCGACAATCTGGTCTCCTGGTTCACCGAGCGCCGGCCGCTGACGCCGGTGCCCGAGACAGTGTATGTCAGGGCACGAAGCTGAGTGGCGGGCTGCCACATTTATTAACGTCAGTTTAACCCTTTGAAATCATTCTTCATCCTGTCAGTGTGCCTGGATGAACATGATGAAAGCGCTTTCAGCATTGATTGCCGCCACCACGCTGTTCGGCGGCGTTCAGCTGTTTCACGACGGCAGTGGTGAAAGTGCCGCCGACGAGGTCGCGCCGCCCAGCAACTACAGGCTGGTCGCCAATGGTGACGAGGCGGTCTGCGCGATCAGTCGCGGCGCCGCAATTTCGGATGGCCTGTCCCTGCTCACCGTCGCCTCGACCTGCCGTCGGCTCTTGCCGGGCATCGAGCGGGCAAAGTTCTGGCAGGAGAAACAGGACGGCACGGTCGCCTTCAGCGCCAACGGCATCGATCCGATCGTCACCTTCTCGGTTGCGGATGGTGACGGTTATGAATCCTATGCGCCGGCCACGCCGTTGCTGTCGCTTGCGGCCACCGGTGATTTGAGGCCTGGCGACTGATTATTCCGCCGCGGCGCGCGCGCCGGATCTCGCCGCCGCGTGCAGGCGCACCGCATCGCCGAAGGCGCGGAAGATCTTGGCCGAGTTGCCGTCCGACTTGACCCAGTATTCCGGATGCCACTGGACGCCGACGGCGAAGGCGCGAGCGTCCTTCACCGACACCGCTTCCACCGTGCCGTCGGTGGCGACGGCCTCGATCTGCAGGTTGGGGCCGAGCCGGTCGACGGCCTGGCGATGCACCGAGTTGACCAAAATGTCACCGGCACCGAACACACCCGCCAGACAGCTTCCAGGTGCGATCGTCACCTTCTGGCGGATGCCGAAACGTTCGTCCTGATTGTCGCTTGCCGGCGCGCGATGGTCGAGCGAGCCATCACGCTCATGGATTTCGGTGGCCAGCGTTCCACCCAGCGCCACGTTCATCTCCTGGATGCCGCGGCAGATGGCGAGCAGCGGCACGCCGCGCTCAACCGCCTTGCGGATCAGCGGCAGCGTGGTGGCATCGCGCGCCGGGTCATAGGGGCCGTTGGCCTCGCTGGCATCGCCGCCATAGAGCGAGGGGTGCACATTGGATTTCGAGCCGGTGACCATGACGCCATCGACCGACGACAAAAGTTCGTCGAAGTCGAGCCTGTCGCCGAATGATGGCACCAGCACCGGGAATACGCCGGCGCCTGCTATCGCCGCCTCCAGATATTGCTGCGGGGCGGCATGCCAAGTGTAGTTGTCGAACTGACGGACGTCGGTCGATATGGCGACGAGCGGCTGGTGCATTTTGGCTCTGTTTTCCATCTGGGCAAGGAATGTCCTGCCTCCAAAATAGGCCATCCCTGGATATTTTTCCATGGCAAGTTTCTGCGTGTCGCATGGACCACGAACCGGTCTGTTAGACTATAGTTGCAGGGCCACGTGGCTTCGCCATCAAATCCGGCCACCGCGCTGGACTCGACTTTTCGCCTGTGTATTGTTCGAGCGAACCGATACGGGGAGCCGAGGATTCCCGAACGTCGGTCTGTTGGTCCAAAAGGGAGGAACTTCATGGATCGTCGTTCATTCATTCGCAAGGCCGGTGTCACCGGCGTCGGCGCCGCGGCCGCAACGCTTGCCGCGCCGGCAATAGCCCAGTCCAATCCCAAGGTGACATGGCGGCTGGCGTCGTCCTTTCCGAAGTCGCTAGACACCATCTATGGCGGCGCCGAGGTGTTCTCCAAGATGCTGTCGGAAGCCACCGACGGCAACTTCCAGATCCAGGTCTTCGCCGCTGGTGAACTCGTGCCGGGCCTGCAGGCCGCCGACGCCACCACGGCCGGCACTGTCGAGGCCTGCCACACGGTGGCATATTATTACTGGGGCAAGGACCCGACATGGGCGCTCGGCGCGGCGGTTCCCTTCTCGCTCAACGCGCGCGGCATGAATGCCTGGCACTACCATGGCGGCGGCATCGACCTGTTCAACGAGTTTCTCGCCACGCAGGGCCTTTTCGGCCTGCCGGGCGGCAACACCGGCGTGCAGATGGGCGGCTGGTTCCGCAAGGAGATCAACACCGTCGCCGACCTTTCCGGCCTCAAGATGCGAATCGGCGGCTTTGCTGGCAAGGTGGTGCAGAAGCTCGGTGTCGTGCCGCAGCAGATCGCCGGCGGCGACATCTATCCGGCGCTGGAAAAAGGCACCATCGACGCCGCCGAATGGGTCGGCCCCTATGACGACGAGAAGCTCGGCTTCTACAAGGTCGCGCCCTACTACTATTATCCCGGCTGGTGGGAAGGCGGCCCGACCGTCCACCTTATGTTCAACAAGGCGAAATACGAAGAGCTTTCGCCGGCCTACAAGTCGCTGCTGCGCACCGCCGCCCAGGCGGCCGACGCCAACATGCTGCAGAAATACGATTATTTGAACCCGGCAGCGGTGAAGCGGCTGGTGGCCGGCGGCGCCAAGCTGCGCCCGTTCAGCCAGGACATCATGGCCGCCTGCTTCGAAAAGGCCAACGAGGTCTACGCAGAAATGGAAGCCTCCAACGCGCCGTTCAAGAAGATCTGGGAATCGATCAAGGGCTTCCGCAAGGAGCATTATCTCTGGGCGCAGGTGGCCGAGTACAACTATGACACCTTCATGATGGTCCAGCAGCGCAACGGCAAACTGTAGACCGTCCGTTGCATTCGGTAAAAAGACCCCGGGCCGGTTCGCCCGGGGTCTTTCACTTCAGGCTGGGCACCACCAGCACCTTGACCTCGCCCGGAGCCGGTGGATTGGCGATCACCCCTGGCGCGTCCTCGAGCGGCACCTGCCTGGAAATCAGCCGGTCGATTTCGATCGCACCCGACGCGATAAGCTCGGCCGCGCGGCGATGAGTGTAGGGATTGAGGAAGGAGCCCAGCACCCTGAGTTCCCGGAACAGCAGGTCGAAGGGTTCAAATTCCGCTTTCATGCCTTGCGGCGTCACGCCGACGATGACGATCGTGCCGCCGGCCCGGGCCAGCCGCATCGACTGCTCGACGGTTTCCCGCACGCCGGCGCATTCGAAGACGACGTCGACGCCACCGGGCGCCAGCCCCGCTGGCCCGGCGATGGCACGACCGTCGCCGTGGCACCGAGGTCCCCGGCGAGCGCGCGCCGCGAGGCTTGTCTTGTCGACAGGATGATGGTCTTGGCCCCGGCCAGTCGCGCCAGTTGCACCGTGAGCAGGCCAATCACGCCGCCGCCAAGCACAACCACCGAGCTGCCCGGCCCGATTTCGGCAAGGTCGACACCATGCAGGCAGCAGCCGAGCGGCTCGCAGAAGGCGCCATGGGTAGGCTTCAGGCTGGCAGGCAGGACGAAAGCCTGTTTCTGCGGCAAGGCGAGATATTCGGCAAAGCCGCCATCGCGATGGATGCCGATGGCGCGCAGATTGCTGCACAGATTGACCCGCCCGGCATGACAATGCGCACAACGCCCGCAGGCGATGTTGGGGTCGCTGGTGACGCGGTCGCCGACGGCAAAGCCCGAGACGGACGTTCCGATCGCTTCGACGATGCCGGCGAACTCATGCCCGGGCGTCACCGGCGGCGTGCACGGAAATTCGCCGTGGAACAGATGCCGGTCGGTGCCGCAGACGCCGCAGGCCTCGACGCGTACCAGAAGTTCATCCGGCCCGATGTCAGGCTTGTCGACCTCGCGCAGCGCGATGCTGCCCACCGCTTCAAGCCGCACCGCTTTCATGATCGCCGCCATGCCGGTTTCAGTTGAAGCTTGGTGGTTGCGACAGGTCCGGCTGCGGTGCCGCCGGCTGGGCAGGCGGCGTGTCGCCAAAGCTCGGCGGCTGCGACAGGTCGGGGGCGGCGGGAGCGGCGGGAGCGGCCGGCGCCGTGCCGCCGCCGGCGGGTGGTGTGCCGAGTGGCGACAGGCCGGGCACCTCCGGCACCTTGTAGTCGATGGTGCCCGGATCGACGGTTGTGCCCTTGTAGTGCATCACCATCTGCGGGAATGCGATGGTCAGCCCGATCATGATGACCTGGATGCAGACGAAGGGAACCGCGCCCCAATAGATCTGGCCGGTGGTGACCGGCGCGATCTGCTTGCCGGTGAGGCGGTCGAGATAGGGCACGCGGGCAGCCACCGAGCGCAGGTAGAACAGCGCGAAGCCGAAGGGCGGGTGCATGAAGCTGGTCTGCATGTTGACGCCCAGAAGCACGCCGAACCAGATCAGGTCGATGCCGAGCTTGTCGGCGGCCGGCGCCAGCAGCGGCACGATGATGAAGGCGAGTTCGAAGAAATCGAGGAAGAAGGCGAGGAAGAAGACCAGCAGGTTGACTCCGATCAGGAAGCCGACCTCGCCGCCCGGCAAGGACGTCAGGAGATGCTCGACCCAGATGTGGCCGTTGACGCCGTAGAAGGTGAGCGAGAACACCCGCGCGCCGATCAGGATGAACAGCACGAAGGACGACAGCCGCGTTGTCGAGGTCAATGCCTGCTTGATCACGTCCAGCGACAGCCGCCCCTTTGCCGCCGCCATGGCCAATGCGCCGACACTGCCCATGGCGCCGCCTTCGGTCGGCGTGGCGATGCCGAGGAAGATGGTGCCAAGCACCAGGAAGATCAGCGCCAGCGGCGGGATCAGCACGATGACCACCTGCTGTGCCAGCCGTGACATCATGTTGATGTTCAGGCGCTTGTCGGCAATTGCCACGACATAGATGAAGAGCACGCCGGCGCTGGCGCCGAGGATGTCGGCGTTGTCGCCATGCGCCGGCACGAGATAGCGGTACGCCACGTAGGACACCACCACCGTCGCCAGCAGCGCCGCCAGCAGCGACAGGACGCCGTGGCCGAGCGTGCGTGCTTCGAGCGGCAGCGCCGGCATCGAATGTGGCCGGATGACCGACATGATCAGGATGTAGAGCATGTAGAGGCCGGTGAGCACGAGGCCCGGGATCAGCGCGCCCGCATACATGTCGCCGACCGAACGGCCGAGCTGGTCGGCGAGCACGATCAGCACCAGCGATGGCGGGATGATCTGTGCCAGCGTACCCGACGCCGCGATGACGCCGGACGCCACCCGGCGGTCGTAGCCGTAGCGCAGCATGATCGGCAGCGAGATCAGGCCCATGGCGATGACGGAAGCGGCCACCACGCCGGTGGTTGCGGCCAGCAGCGCGCCGACGAAGATCACCGCATAGGCAAGGCCGCCGCGGACCGGCCCGAACAACTGGCCGATCGTGTCGAGCAGGTCTTCGGCCATGCCCGATCGTTCCAGCACGATGCCCATGAAGGTAAAGAACGGAATGGCCAGCAGCGTGTCGTTCGACATCACCCGGCTGCCATAGAAATTATCCGGCAGCGCGTGCAGAAGCGGCCAGGCGAGGTTGATCGATCCACCGGAATAGGGCGAGAGCAGCACGCCGATGAAGAAGAACATCAGCCCGTTGGCGGCCAGCGAAAAGGCGACGGGGTAGCCGATCAGCAGGAAGATGATCAGCGAGGCGAACATGATCGGCGCCATGTTCTGGGCGATGAACTCCATCATGAGCGCACCTCGTCGGCCAAGGCCTTGGCTTCGAGTTCGGCCTGCTCATGGGCCGATATGAACGGATTGGGGTCGTCCATGTCGCCGCGCATGATGGCGATCTTCTTGATGATCTCGGAAATGCCCTGCAGCGCGAGCAGGAAAAAGCCGACGAGCAGGATGGCCTTGGCCGGCCAGATGATCAGCCCGCCGGAGTTGTTGGACATCTCGCCGCTGCGAAACGACAGCGACACATAGGGAACGAAATAGATCACCATCAGCGTCACGAACGGCATCAGGAAGAGGATGTGGCCGAGCAGGTCGATCCAGTGCTGCACGCGGCGCGAGAACAGGCCGTAGACGACATCGATGCGGATATGTTCGTTCTGCTTCAATGTGTAGGCGGCTGCCAGCATGAAGGCGGCTCCGAACAGATACCACTGCAACTCGAGCCACGCGTTCGAGGATATGTCGAACACCTTGCGGATGATGGCGTTGGCGGCGCTGACCAGGATCGCCAGCAGGATCAGCCACGATACCCATTTGCCGATGAATTCGTTCGCGCGATCAATGGTCCTGGATAGAGCGAGAAGCCCTGCCATGCATTCCTCCCTGGTATTGGAGGCGTGTCGGCTTCCCCCCTTGTTTCCGTCACGCCGTGTGGTCCAACGGTATGCCGCGCGTGGACTGACGGGTCAACAAGCATAGAGGCGTCAAAACATCATCGAACGAACGGCAGGGCCGGATACCGGCCGTCTACCTCGCGGCATGCAACCAAAGTCTGATGCGGTTCAGACGATCTTCTGCTGGTCGCGGCCGGCGCCGATCAGCACCAGCATGGCGACGAGGAACACGTACATCCACGCGTCGCGCCATTCGAGCGGGAAATAGCCGGCCCACAGCGATTCGGCCATGCCGAAGGCAGCCGCACCGAGCGCCGCGCGCGGCGGCGAGAGATAACCGCCGACCGCCGTCACGAACAGGATCTTCAGACCATAGGTCAGGCCGGTGCCGAAGCTGATGTTGCCATAGTAGATGCCGGCAAGCACGCCGGCGAGCGCGGCGCAGAAGCCGCCGAACAGCACCGCGTGGCGGAACACGGCACGCACGTCGATGCCACACATCGCCGCCGCCTTGGGGTCGTCGGAAACCGCGCGCCATGACCTGCCGTAGTTCGAGCGCGCGAATGCCCATGCGGCCAGCGCGATGGCCGCCAGCACGGCGGCGCAGTCGAGCAGCTGGATCAGTGTCAGCGTCGCCTTGAAGCGGTCATCCTGAGCGAAGATCACCGGCACTGCCAGCATCGGCGGCAGCCATAGATCGTGCGTGTCGGCGGCGATGCGGCTGGCCTCCGACAACACCAGCAATATGCCCAGCGTCGTCACCACGATGGCGTTGGGCGAGCGGTCGGCCAGTGGCTCGAACACGTTGCGGGACAGGACATGGCTGATCAGCGCCGCGTAAAGGAAAGCCGCGACGATGCCGAGCGCCACCGCCGTAAACAGCGTCATCCACAGGGCCTGGTAACCGAAGGCGGCGGTAAGGATCATCGTGTGGCCGCAAAAGGCGAACACCGCGCCATAGGCAAGATTGGTGCGGTGCAGGATGCCGTTGGTCAGCACATAGCCGAAGGCGAGCAGGGCATAGAGCGCGCCCGAATGCAGCCCGTTCAGAACCTGCTGGAAGAAATAGAGCATGCACGGTCCTCAGAGCATGTCGCCCAAAAGTGCAAGGCGGCTTTGGAACGACGACATGCTCAACGAAAGGTCGCCGCCGAGGCCGCGCCCGAAGCAAAGGTGCATCGTGGAATCTAACTTGTCAAACAGGATTTATCGGTTAGATTTAGCGCATGACGGTATCCTGGACCCCGCATCGCTTCACCGGCGGCATTCTGGCGCTCGACACGGCCAACACCGTCGTGTTGCGCGACGACCCCCAGAAGACCTTCGATCGTTTCGACGATCCGGTGGAGATCGCGCGCTTCGCCGAAGCCGCAAGCGGCTTTCGCGCGGCCGAGCTCGGTGGCAGGCGGTTGCAGGCTCCGTCGCCGGAGGCGATAGCGCCGGTGGTGCTGTCGATCCGCGAGAGCACCGACCGATTGTTTCGCGGCGCTGTGTCGAAAGGCGCGATCCCCACCGGCGAGCTGGCGGGCTTCTTGCGGGCCTGCGCCGACGGTCTGACGTCCAGCCACACCGAAATCGGTGCGGCGGGACGGCCGTTCGGCGATCCGGCGACGCCAATCGCCTTCGAGGCGGCGCTGGCCGTCTCGGCCCTGTCGCTGCTGCGCGACGACACCGTCGCGAGGCTCAGAATCTGCCCCAACTGCAGTTGGCTGTTTGTTGACCGAAGCCGCAATTCCAGCCGCCTTTGGTGTGACATGGCGGTGTGCGGCAACCGTCAGAAGGCCAGTCGACACTATCGCCGCCGCACAGCGGCCAGGGAGGTCTCCGATGTCTAGAAAGTTTTCGCGTTCGATCGTTCTGGGTACGTGCTTGTTCGCCGCCGTCGCCCTTGGCGCCTGCCGGGACTCTGGCAAGGATCAGCTGTTCGCCATTTCGGGCAAGCTTTTCGAGTTCAACTACCGACTGGGCATCGCCACCTATGTCATCACCCTCAATCCGCTGCGCCCGATGGGCGAGGGGCAGGTTGCCGTGGTCAATTTCCAGAATCCGGCCGGCGGCGATCCGATCATCGTCAACCAGAAGATCTGGCCGAAGCTGCCGCACATCACGCTCACCAGCCCGCCACTCACCTGCGTGGTCAAGGACAAGCCCTATGCCGTGTCGATCCGCATCGAGGATGCCAACGGCACGCTGCTGCAAAGCTTCGAGACGACGCTGACATCGTCGCTCGATCAGTCGGTCCTACCCGACCGGCCGCTGGTGGTCGGGCCGGTCTACGAACTCAACAAGGACATGATCGGCCACGTCGACGGCAAGCTGCCGGGCGAGCCGAAGCCCGACTGTTCGAAGGCCGCCTGATATCTCCCGCTTGCGAGCGCCGACGGTGGCACCCCGGCCGCGAAGGCTGCCGCCAGTGCCGTTCTCATCCGCCTGACGGGTGTGCAGCTGTTGCTCTCCGCGCTCTGCTGGACCCTTCGATTTTGTTTGACCTGCCTTGCAAGGGGAGAAAGGATGCGTCATCCGACCCCGACGTTGGCTGCCTGCCCCCGCGCGGCCTTCGCAGAGGAAATGCCTGATGACGCTGCACGACGTCGCGCTCGACGACAAGTTCGACCTCGGAAAGGAGCGCATCTTCCTTTCCGGCGCGCAGGCGGTCATCCGCATGCTTCTGATGCAGCGCGAGCGCGACCGCCGCGCTGGCCTGAACACGGCCGGCTTCGTCTCCGGCTATCGCGGCTCACCGCTCGGCGGCCTCGATATGCAGCTGTGGAAGGCGAAGAAGCAGCTCGCCCAGGCCGACATCGTTTTCCAGCCCGGCCTCAACGAGGAACTGGCAGCCACCGCTTGTTGGGGATCGCAGCAGACGGAACTCCTGGGCGAGGGCACCCATGACGGCGTCTTTTCGGTCTGGTACGGCAAGGGACCGGGCGTCGACCGCTCTGGCGACGTGTTCCGCCACGCCAATCTCGCCGGCTCGTCCAGACATGGCGGTGTACTCGCCCTGATGGGCGACGACCACATGGCCGAATCCTCCACCAATGCTCACGCCACCGAATTCCTGTTTGTCGACACGATGGTGCCGATCCTCAACCCGGCCGGTGTCCAGGAGATCATCGACTACGGGCTCTATGGCTTTGCCATGTCGCGCTTCGCCGGCACCTGGGCGGCGATCAAATGCGTCAAGGACAACATCGAATCGACGGCCTCGGTCGATGCCTCGCTTGAGCGACTGAACATCGTCGTGCCGGATTTCGACATGCCGCCCGGCGGTCTCAACATCCGCCACGAGATCGACATGCTCGGTCAGGAGGAGCGGCTGCATGAACACAAACGCGCCGCCGCCTCCGCTTTCATCCATGCCAACGGGCTGAACCGCATCGTCTATTCGGGCGGCCGCAACCCGAAGATCGGCATCATCACGCTGGGCAAGAGCTATCTCGATGTCCGCCAAGCGCTCGAAGACATCGGCATCGACGAGGCGGCCGCCAACCGCATCGGCGTGCGGTTGTTCAAGGTCGGCTGCCCCTGGCCGCTCGACCTGCATCATATCGCCGACTTTGCCCGCGGCCTCGACACCATCGTCGTCGTCGAGGAGAAACGCTCGCTGATCGAGGTGCAACTGCGCGAGAGCCTTTACGGCACCGCCACCCAGCCAGTCATTGTCGGCAAGAAGGACGAGCGCGGCGACTGGCTGTTCCCGGCCAAGGGCGCGCTCGACCCCAATGAGATCGCCATTGCGCTTGGCGAGAGGATCGTCAGAACCATCGGCCCGTCGGAAGAGATTTCGGCGCGGGTGGCCAAGCTGCGCCAGTTCCAGGCAATGCTGGCCGACGCCACCGACATCGGTTCGCGCACGCCCTTCTTCTGTTCCGGCTGCCCGCACAATTCCTCGACCAAGGTGCCGGACGGCTCGATCGCCGCGGCCGGAATCGGTTGCCATTTCATGGCGTTGTGGATGGACCGCAACACCGTCGGCTTCACGGCGATGGGCGGCGAGGGCGCACAATGGGTTGGCCAGGCGCCGTTCTCCAAGCGCGGCCACATCTTCCAGAATCTCGGCGACGGCACCTACAACCATTCCGGCACGCTGGCGATCCGCTTCGCGCTGTCGACCGAAGCCAACATCACCTACAAGATCCTTTACAACGACGCCGTCGCCATGACCGGCGGCCAGCCGCATGAAGGCGGCCTGACCGTCGACATGATCGCCGGGCAGGTCCGCGCCGAGGGCGTCGACCGCATCGCCATCGTCACCGACGAACCCGACAAATATGCTGGCAAGGCCGAATTCCCGGCTGGCGCCACCATCCATCACCGCGACGATCTTGATCTCGTCCAGCGTGAGCTGCGCGACGTCAAGGGCGTCTCGATCCTGCTCTACGACCAGACCTGTGCCGCCGAAAAGCGCCGCCGCCGCAAGCGCGGCACCTTTCCCGATCCCGACAAGCGCGTCTTCATCAACGAACTGGTCTGTGAAGGCTGTGGCGACTGCGGCGTGCAGTCGAACTGCGTCTCGATCCAGCCGGTCGAAACCGAATTCGGCCGCAAGCGCAGGATCGACCAGTCGAGCTGCAACAAGGATTTCTCCTGCGTCAACGGCTTCTGCCCGTCCTTTGTCACCGTGCACGGCGCCAAGATCCGCAAGGCCGAGGGCCTGGCCGGCAAGGCCGATCCGCTCGACGGCGTGCCCACGCCGGCCGAATTCCCGCTGGGTGAGCAAGGCTGGGCGGCGATCATCGATGGCGTCGGCGGCACCGGTGTCGTCACCGTCGGTGCGGTGCTCGGCATGGCCGCCCATCTCGAGGACAAGGGCTGCGGTATGATCGACATGGCCGGCCTCGCCCAGAAGGGCGGCTCGGTGTTCACCCATGTCCGCATCGCGCGCACCCCGGACGACATCCATGCCATCCGCGTTTCGGCCGGCAAGGCCGATCTCGTGCTCGGCTGCGATCTGGTGGTGTCGGGCGCCAAGAAGGTGCTGACCGCGGTGCGCGAGGGCCATACCATCTTCCTCGCCAACACGGCGGAGATCATGCCCGGCGAGTTCGCCCGGTCGGCCGACTTCTCGTTGCCGATAGAGCGCCTGAAGAAGGCGATCCGCACTGCCGCGGGTGACGACAAGGCGCATTTCTTCGACGCCACGCGAACCGCCACCGCGCTGTTTGGCAATTCGCTCGGCGCCAACATGTTCATGCTCGGCTTTGCCTTCCAGCACGGCGGCTTGCCGCTGTCCTCCGAGGCGGTCGAGAAGGCGATCGAACTCAATGGCGAAGCCGTGGCGATGAACATCGCGGCGTTCCGCTGGGGCCGTCGCGCCGCCCACCAGCCGGATTTCGTGCGCGCCCTCGTCGTTCAGCCGGGCAAGGCCGGGCAGATTGCCGATATCGCCGAGACGCTGGACGACATCATTGCCCGCCGAGTCGCTTTCCTGACCGCCTATCAGAACGCCGCCTACGGCAGGCGCTACGCCGAGAGGTTGGCCATTGTGCGCGCCGCCGAGGCCAAGGCCGTGCCCGGCTCGACCGCCGTGACCGAGGCGGCGGCCAGGAACCTGTTCAAGCTGATGGCGATCAAGGACGAGTACGAGGTGGCGCGGCTCTATACCGACGGTTCCTTCGCCGCCGGCTTGGCAAAGCAGTTCCAGAGCTACGAGAAGCTCGAATTCCATCTCGCGCCGCCGATCATGGGGCGCCGCGGCAATGACGGCAAGCCGAGGAAATCGAGCTTCGGTCCCTGGATGATGAAGGGTTTTCGCGTGCTGGCGGCGATGAAGGGCCTGCGCGGCACCGCCTTCGACCTCTTCGGTTACTCCGCCGAGCGGCGCATGGAGCGGCAGCTGCTTGGGCAGTATGAGGCGGATCTGGAACTGGTCGCCAGATCGCTGACGCCGGCCAGGGTCGATGCGGCGGTTGCGCTGGTCTCGGTGCCGGCACTGATCCGCGGCTACGGCCACGTCCGGCAAGCCAGCGCCGAAAAGGCCGCGGGCGAACGCCAAAGGCTGCTCGAACGCTTGTCGAACACGCCGGCGCGGCCCGAACTTCAGGCCGCGGAGTGATCGATACGCCTTGTTTACCGGAAGAACACTTTCCTCGCTTTCCGCAGCGTCACCAGGCTTGACGGCAAGGGCGTGACGGTCTCTCTAAATGTTTCTTAAGGCGGATGTGGCACTGCTTGTGTCCCAAGGGTTGGGATTCAGGCGTTGAATCTGAGAAAAAAGAACGAGATCCCGGTCGACGTCTACATTCCGTTCGTGGAAACCCTGTTTCGCGACGGTTTGACGCTTTCGATTGGATTCTTTGCCCAGACCCTGCTGGTGGTGCTTGTCTACTGGAAAACCAGGGATCCAGCCTATCTTGCCGTGACGTTTGGTTTTCTGACGGTTGCATTCCTGCGTCTGCGCAACATCCGAAAGTATCGGAATGCGCCGGTGCCGAAGAGCCGGGAAGAAGCGCGTCAACGCGAGAACGATTACATTTTCTATGGCTCCATGCATGGTTTCATGCTGGGCACCTTCTGTTTCGTCGGCATCTATCTAGCCTATGACAGTTTCGCCGAGATCGCGGCCGTCTGCGTGACGCTCGCCTCCGCTACTGCGATCGCCGGCCGCAACTATGGCTCGCCCAGGATGGTCATGATCTTCATCATGACCATGACCTGGCCGATCTCGCTGGGCTTCATCCTGCGCGGTGATCCCTATCATTTTATCCTGGGTCTGCTCTCGGCGCCTTTCCTGTTTGCCATCAAGCGCTTCGCCGACCTGGTCCGCGAGGTGCTTTTTGCTGCCTTGTCGGAAGAAAAGAAGGCGAACCGCATTGCCCAGCGCTTCAACCGGGCGCTCAACACCATGTCGCATGGCCTTGTCATGCTGGGCCCGGACGGCCGGGTGGCGGTGGCCAATGCCGAAGCCGCGCATCTGATGTCGCTCAAATCGCCGGATGCGCTGCTCGGGCGGTCGATCCATGGCCTTCTGATGCGTGGCGTCGCCGGCGGCATGCTGGCGCCCAAGGACTGCCGTTATATCGAGGCCCAGCTGACACGCGCCCTACGCGAGGGCCGTGACCGCAAGGTGCTCGTTTCGCTCGCCAATGGCCAGCACTATGAGTTCTCCGCGCGCGAAGGCAGCCAGGAACTGGGCGTCATCACGTTCGAGGACGTGACCGCCCGTGTCGAGGCGGAAGAAAAGATCCGCTTCATGGCGCGCTACGACAACCTTACCGGCCTGCCCAACCGCGCCTATTTCCACGAACTGGTCGGCGAGGCCATGGCGTCCGGCGACCGCGACCGTCTCTGCGGGCTGGCGGTGCTCGACCTTGACGATTTCAAGAGTGTCAACGACACGCTTGGACATCCAATCGGCGACGGTTTGATCTACGCCGTTGCCGAGCGGCTCGCCGCCATTGCCGGGCAAGGCATCACGGTTAGCCGTTTCGGCGGCGACGAATTCATGATCT
The DNA here is from genome assembly GCF_059683685.1 of Mesorhizobium sp. RCAM 05099. Classification (NCBI taxonomy): domain Bacteria; kingdom Pseudomonadati; phylum Pseudomonadota; class Alphaproteobacteria; order Hyphomicrobiales; family Phyllobacteriaceae; genus Mesorhizobium; species Mesorhizobium sp. RCAM 05099. The sequence goes on along the minus strand of NZ_CM185035.1, from coordinate 99,336 downwards.
TTTTCGACCGCGTCGAGGATGAGAGCGATCTGACCAGTCAGCTCGACGAGATTTTCGCCGGCCTGCAGGGGGAAGTCGACGTCGCCGGTCACGGGCTGCGCATCCAGGCCAGCGGCGGCGCGGTGCTGTCGCGGGTCAAGGACACCGATGTCGACGCCATGATCGTCAAGGCGGACCTGGCGCTCTACAAGGCCAAGGAACTCGGCAAGAACAGCTGGCGGCTGTTCGAGGCCTCGATGGATGCCGCCTTCCGCAATCGTCAGTTGATGAAGGCGGATCTGCGCAGCGCCGTGGAGGCCAAGAGTTTGCGGGTGGTCTATCAGCCGATCGTGGCGATGAGCACCATGCGCATCGCCAGTTGCGAGGCGTTGTGCCGTTGGGATCATCCGGATCTTGGGCCGGTTTCGCCGAGCATCTTCATTCCATTGGCAGAGGAAATGGGCATCATTTCCGAGATCAGCACCTTCGTGCTGCAGGCAGCCTGCGCCGAATGCGCCAAATGGCCGAACCAGACCAGCGTCTCGGTCAACCTTTCCGCCAAGGATTTCCGCAACCGTGACGTCATCCAGAAGGTTCGCGATGCCTTGGCCAGCTCCGGCCTCGCCGCCGGCCGGCTGGAGATCGAGGTCACCGAAACGGCGCTGCTCGACGACAAGTCGCTGACGCGCCAGTACATCGAGGAACTGAAGCAGCTTGGCGTGCGCATCGCGCTCGACGATTTCGGCACCGGCTATTCGAGCCTGAGCTACCTGCACAAGCTGCCGCTCGACAAGATCAAGATCGACCGCTCGTTCCTGATCGATGTCACCCAGAACGCCCGCTCGCTTGAACTGCTCAAGGGCATTGTCAATCTGTCACGGCCGTTGGGGCTTTCGGTGACGGTCGAAGGCGTCGAGACGTTCGAGCAGCTCAAGATCCTGGCGCTGCAGGTCAAACCCGACCTTGTGCAGGGTTTCCTGTTCGGCTCGGCGCTCAGCGCGTCCGGTATCGACACGATGTCGAGCACGGTCTGGCCCTTCGCCAAGGACATCAAGACAGCCAAGAGGATCGCACGCCTCTGACTCCTTGCCAGGGAAGCGATGCATTTTCATAAAATTTTACGAATTGTTAACGTTAACGATGAGTAAACGACGTCTATCCCATTTTCATCTTTACATCCCGGGGGCCTGTCGTAGGGTTGAACTGCGGCGGCAACTTACGGGGACGCATGATGGACGGGCAGTTGGCGGTGCTTCGCCATGCGGCGGGCACGGACGGAGAAAATTCGTCCGACAACATGTCGAGCTTTGCTCGGAACATTTCGGCAATGCTGGAGCGCACAGAGTATCGCCGCTGCGACAAGGGCGAAGATCTCGAAGACATCTATAGGTTGCGCTACAAGTCCTATCGGTTGAGCGATATGGTGCCGGAAAACCCCGAACATATTGTGCACGATGAGCTCGACGAAACCGAGAATTGCTCGAAGTTCGGCATTTACATTGACGGGGAACTGGTCAGCACGCTGCGCATCCATCATGCCTGCAGCGCGACCCCGCAATCGCCCTCCACCACGGTCTACGGTGACATCTTGCGGCCAATGCTTGCCGCTGGCGCGCATTTCGCCGACCCCAGCCGCTTTGCCGCCGACCCCGACTGGTCAAGGATCTATCCACAGATTCCCTATCTGACGTTGCGCCTCGCCGGTATGGCTTGCTTCTATTTCGATGCACCTTACTGCCTGTCGACCATTCGGCCGGAACATGCGGGTTTTTACCGTCGCATCTACTGTTCCGAGCAGATCGGCGAGCTGCGCGATTATCCAGGCCTGAACTACAAGGTCGTGCTCTACCGGGCCAACGTCAACGCGATCCGCGAGCGCTCCTTCTCCCGGTTCCCGTTCTTCCGGTCGACTCCGATGGAGCAACGCATGCTGTTCGAGACGCCTGGTGCGGGCGAACTGGCGCCGCTGACCATTCTGCCGACGGCAAAGTACTTTCGCGAAGCCGCTTGAGGCTACGCGATTTTCGCCAGGCGTCTGGAGCTTTCCGGCCATATCCGCGTTCTGATGACGGCGGCGTGCTTCGCGCCGTCTTTGTCATCATGCCAACGAACCCTGTCCGAAGGAACCCGACATGCACATTTCACAGCTCGCGCTTACCCCACTCATCTCGCTGATCGCCGGCGTGCTGATCCTGGTGATGCCACGGCTGTTGAACTACATCGTCGCGCTTTATCTGATCGTCGTCGGATTGCTCGGGCTTTTCCCGCATCTTGCCGGCTGAAGGTCCGTCAACCCGCGAAAAAGCGCAGGGCTGCTGCTACGATCGCTTCAGGGGCATCTTCCTGCATGAGATGGCCGGACCCGGTAATGAGGGTCAGGGCGCAATCCGGCAGCAGGGCCGCGAGCTTCTTGCCTCGCTCGGGAGGAATCCAGCTATCTTCTTCTCCCCATAGCAAAGCCACCGGACAGCGGAATTCGGCATAGAGCGGCTCGACCTCGTCGGTGAAACGCTGATCCATCTGAGCGATCTGGCGATAGAAAGCCGGCTGGCCAATCGGCCCTGTCCACGGCGCGATATAGGGCTCGAGCTCGCTGTCCGGCAGGGGCCTGGCTGCGGCGCCCGCAACATACGCTTTCAGGATTGCCGCCTGGATGTAGTCCGGCACGCCAGCGAAGGCGGCTTCATGCTGCCGGACATGCTGGACAAAGGGCGAGCCCCAGGGGCGCACCGCCACCGGATCGATCAGCAGCAGCCTTTCATAGTTGCAACCGTCGATCAAATGCGCGCGCAAGGCAGTGGCGCCACCGAAATCATGGGCGATAACTTTAGGCCGCTCGAGCTTCCAGAAACCCAGTATTGCCGCCAGCGCCCCATTCTGGATGCCCAGCGAAACATCCTGGCCTTCCCGTTTGTCAGATCGCCCATATCCGGGAAGATCGTAGAAATACAGCGTATGGTCGCGCGCCAGTTCAGGAGCGACCCGATGCCAGACATGCGAGGAGAACGGGGTTCCGTGGACGAGCACAATCGGTGGACCGGAGCCGGCCGTGCCCCATGCGATGCTGGTGCCGTTCCAGTCAAATTTCTGTGTCGGCGAGATCATGGCGCTTCACCGTTCGGCCGATGTTGTCGGCGACAATAGCCTCTCCTTACGTCGCCAAGGAATCGCGAAATTGTCACCGCATGTTCAAAGCCGCTGATGCCGTTTGTCGCCGAGATCCAGCGCCGCGTCGGCAGCCGGCTTCAACTTTCCCTTGAGGCAGTTGTCGCCGGCGATGCGGCAATAGCACCATTGCCCTCGGCCCGGCTTTTCGCTATGTGCCTCAAAGATGTCTTCGAAGGGAAATTCCTATGGCTGAGCACACGCCGACCGGTCCTGTCGAACTGGGCGCGAAGATGGACTACGCCGAGCATGACCGCACCTATGCGGGCTTCCTCATGCTCGCCAAATACGGCTCGCTGTTTTGCGGCGCCCTTTTGTTGGCGATGGCTTTTGGCTTCTTTGCAGGCGGCTTCTTCTCGGCGACCATCCTGTTCGTCCTGATCCTGGCCGTCGGCGGCTTTATTCTCCGATAGACTTTTCAGACCCTTTGCCCGGGGGCGCCGCCGGAAGTCCGGCCGACGTCTTGCGGAAACAGGTTCCAGCCGAAAGGATCATGCGGTGGGACAGACGGTTTTCATCCCTCGTGAGCTCGATGCCAACGAGCCACGTGTCGCGGCCTCGCCCGACACTGTGAAACGGCTGGCGGGATTGGGGTTCGACGTTGTCGTCGAGACCGGCGCCGGCACAAGGTCGCGCATCCCCGACGAGGAGTTTTCCAAGGCCGGAGCCACGATCGGCAAGGCTTCCGATGTCGCCAGGGCCGATGTGGTGCTGAAAGTGCGCCGGCCTGGTGATGCCGAGCTGAAGAGCTACAAGCCTGGTGCGGCGGTCATCGCCATCATGGATCCCTATGGCAATGATGCCGCCGTCGCGGCTCTGGCCAAAGCCGGCGTCACCGCCTTCTCGATGGAGTTCATGCCGCGCATCACCCGGGCGCAATCGATGGACGTTCTGTCCTCGCAAGCCAATCTTGCCGGCTACCAGGCCGTGATCGACGGCGCTTCGGAATATGACCGGGCGTTGCCGATGATGATGACGGCGGCCGGCACGGTGCCGGCGGCAAAGGTCTTCATCATGGGCGTGGGCGTCGCCGGCCTGCAGGCGATCGCCACGGCAAGGCGGCTTGGCGCGGTCGTCACCGCCACGGACGTGCGCCCGGCGGCCAAGGAACAGGTTGCCTCGCTGGGCGCGAAGTTCCTCGCGGTCGAGGACGACGAGTTCAAGGCGGCCGAAACGGCGGGCGGCTACGCCAAGGAAATGTCGAAGGAATACCAGGCCAAGCAGGCGGCGCTTACCGCCGAGCATATCGCCAAGCAGGACATCGTCATCACCACGGCGCTGATCCCCGGCCGGCCCGCGCCGAAGCTGGTTTCGGCGGCGATGGTGGCTTCGATGAAGCCGGGCTCGGTGCTCGTCGACCTTGCGGTCGAACGCGGCGGCAATGTCGAGGGTGCCGTAGCCGGTCAGGTCGTCACCACGGCCAACAACGTCAAGATCGTCGGCCATCTCAATGTGCCCGGCCGCATCGCCGCATCGGCTTCGCTGCTCTATGCCAGGAACCTGTTTGCTTTCGTCGAGACGCTGGTCGACAAGACGACGAAGACGCTTGCCATCAACCGCGATGACGATCTGGTCAAGGCGACGATGCTGACCGACGGCGGCAAGATCGTGCATCCGGCCTTCGTAAAGGCCGACCAGCAGCCTCATGTCGAGCCGGCCGCGATCCCGGCCAAGACCATGGTCGCCGATGCTTCGGGCAAACCTGCTGCCGCGAAGAAAGCCGCGCCCAGGAAACCGGCCGCATCCAAGTCGCCCTCGTCGAAGTCGAAAGGCATTGCGTGATGGATCAGACCCTGCAGAAAGCCCTCGACCAGCTCGACCAGGCCTCCGCCGCCGTTCGGCTGGCGGTACAAAACATGGCGACCGCACCCGGCGGCGCCGAGGCGGCCGGCGATGCCGCGCACGCGCTTTCCGGCGGCTCCATCGATCCCTTCGTGTTCCGCTTTGCCATCTTCGTGCTGGCGATCTTCGTCGGCTATTATGTCGTCTGGTCGGTGACTCCGGCGCTGCACACGCCGTTGATGGCTGTCACCAACGCCATCTCGTCCGTCATCGTCGTCGGCGCGCTGCTTGCCGTCGGCATCGCGGCCTCCGGCATCGCCGCCGGCTTCGGCTTCGTCGCGCTGATGCTGGTGTCGGTCAACATCTTCGGCGGCTTCCTCGTCACCCAGCGCATGCTGGCCATGTACAAGAAGAAGGACAAGTAGAGCGCCATGAACGCCAACTTCGCGTCCTTCCTCTATCTGGTTTCCGGCGTCCTGTTCATCATGGCGCTGCGCGGCCTGTCGCACCCGACGACCAGCCGCCAGGGCAACCTCTACGGCATGATCGGCATGGCCATCGCCATCGCCACCACGCTGGCGCTGGCAACCCCGTCGGCCGGCCGCTTCGGCCTGATCGTGCTCGGTCTTGCCATTGGCGGTGGCGTCGGCGCCATCACCGCGCGCCGCATTGCCATGACCTCGATGCCGCAACTGGTCGCCGCCTTCCACTCGCTGGTCGGCCTCGCCGCTGTCATGGTCGCGGCCGCGGCCATCTACGCGCCGGAAAGCTTTGGCATCGGCACGGCGGGCGACATCCATGCCCAGGCGCTGATCGAGATGAGCCTGGGCGTCGCTATCGGCGCCATCACCTTCACCGGCTCGGTCATCGCCTTCCTCAAGCTCGATGGCCGCATGTCGGGCAAGCCGATCATGATCGGCGGCCGCCACTTCATCAACGCCGCGCTCGGCATCGCGCTGATCGTGTTGATCGTGCTGCTGGTCGGCACCGAATCGAAGCTGGTGTTCTGGCTGATCGTCGCGGCGTCGCTGGTGCTCGGCATCCTCTTGATCATCCCGATCGGCGGCGCCGACATGCCGGTCGTCGTCTCGATGCTGAATTCCTATTCAGGCTGGGCGGCGGCGGCACTGGGCTTCACGCTCGGCAATCTGGCGCTGATCATCACCGGTGCGCTGGTCGGCTCGTCCGGCGCGATCCTGTCCTACATCATGTGCAAGGGCATGAACCGCAGCTTCATCTCGGTCATTCTCGGCGGTTTCGGCGGCGAGACGGCGGCCGCCGCCGATGATGGCATCGAGCGCACGGTCAAGCAGGGTTCGGCCGACGATGCCGCCTACCTGATGATGAACGCGCAGAAGGTCATCATCGTGCCCGGCTACGGCATGGCGGTCGCCCAGGCGCAGCATGCGCTGCGTGAGATGGCCGACAAGCTCAAGGCCAACGGCGTCGACGTCAAATACGCCATCCATCCGGTCGCCGGCCGCATGCCCGGCCACATGAACGTGCTGCTCGCTGAAGCCAACGTGCCCTATGACGAGGTGTTCGAGCTCGAGGACATCAACTCCGAGTTCGCGCAGGCCGACGTCGCCTATGTCATCGGCGCCAACGATGTCACCAACCCTTCGGCCCGTGACGACAAGTCGTCACCGATCTACGGCATGCCGATCCTCGATGTCGACAAGGCCCGCACCTGCCTGTTCGTCAAGCGCTCGCTCGGCTCCGGCTATGCCGGCATCGACAACACGCTGTTCTACAAGGATGGCACCATGATGCTGCTCGGCGACGCCAAGAAGATGACCGAGGAGATCGTCAAGGCCATGGATCACTGAGCCGGCGACAGCGAGATTGAGCCAAACAAAAGCCCGGCCTCGCGGCCGGGCTTTTGCGTTTCAACGGTGTGGCCGGTTCAGCGGCTGGTGATGAAAAGCGCTTCCTCGTCATCGCGCTGCCTGCCGCCGAGGGCAGCAGCGGCGGAGGCGATGAAGGCGCCGATGACAAGCGACAATGCCCCGAGCAGCGCGAAGGTCGCACTTGCCTTCCTGGCGGTATCGGCCGCCTGCTGCGCCTTGACTTTGGCATCCTGCACCTTGGCAACCAGCGCATCGACCCGTGCCTTGGCATCGGCTTCGGAAAGACCGGTGCGGGCGGCGACCAATTGCGACAGGTAGGTCTTGTCGTCGGCCGAGATTTCGCCTGCGGCTGCACTGGCGATCAGGATGCGCGAGGCCTGCCCTACCGCGGCGGCATCGCCGTCCGGACCGGCGGCCGCGAGCTTGCTCGGATCGGCCGGACGAAACAGCGAATCCACCAGGTAGGAGGTCGCATTGTCGATCGATGCGTTGCCGGCATTGGCGGAGGCCCCGGCCGATGCACCCATGGCCGCACCCGACGCGACGGTGGACACAGCCTGCACGCCTGAACCCAGCGCTGCGGACAGGGCCGAGCCGAGCACGCCGACGACGAGCAAGGTGGCCAATGCCCAGGCGAGGAAGCCGTGGGCGGTGTCACGGAAATAGACCTCGTCGGTATGGACGCCGACCCATTTGGTGCGCAGGCGTCCTGCAAGGTAGCCGCCGACACCGGAGGACAGCCATTGCACGATGACGAGCCAGATGGCGGTGGACACCGCGAAGGTGGTGACCGAAGCGCCCGAGCCCGACCATGGTGAAACCATGCTCAGCCCAAGCCCGGAGCCGAGCAGCATGAGGATGAAGGTCAAGGTCGAGGCCGCGAAGGCACCGGCGATGATCGGTCCCCAGCTGACGGCCGTGGCGGAGGATTCGGTGGATGAGGATACGTCGACGGCCGATAGGGTGGACTGCATCAATGCCCCCTACCGTACGAACAGCATGATCAGAATAATGATTGGAATCGGAATTCCGAGCAACCAGAGCAAAATGCCACGTCCCATGAAGGCCTCCTGTGAGAAATTGTGATCGATGTTGTCACAATGTCCCGAGGGGGCTTCTGTTCCGGCGGGTTATAAAATGATTTTGCTTGCCACGGGCGGAACAATTGGCGCGCCGTGGCGCGCCAACACCAGAGATCAGATATCCAGATTGGCGACCGAAAGCGCGTTGTCCTGGATGAATTCACGCCTCGGCTCGACCTCGTCGCCCATCAGCCGCGAGAACAGGCTGTCCGCGTCGGTCGCGTCGTTGACCTTGACCTGCAGCAGCGAGCGCACATTCGGGTCGAGCGTGGTTTCCCAGAGCTGCTCGGCATTCATCTCGCCGAGACCCTTGTAGCGTTGCATGGTCAGGCCCTTGCGACCGGTCGCAAAGACCGCGTTGAGCAGCGCCAGCGGTCCCGAGATGGTTTCGGAGACTTCCTTGCGGCGCAGCACCGGTGGCGTTCCGTAGACGTCGCTGAGGCGCTGTGCGTAGCGGTCGAGCTGGCGCGCATCGGCCGAATTGATCAGCGCGAGATCGAGATGCGCGTATTCCTTGACGCTGCGCACCGTGCGCTCGAACACATAGCCGCCAGTACCTTCATTCGAGGTCGACATGCGGCCGGTCCAGCCGCGCTCGGTGTCCTCGGCAATGATGTCGAGGCGCTTGGCGACGCGTTCGGCCATGGCATTGGCGCGGCCGAGGTCGGTAAACACGTCCGGGTTAAGGCCGCCGGCGATCGCCGCCTGCTCGACCACGCCTCTGTTGTAGCGCGTGTGCAGGCCGTTGATGAGCTGGCGCACGGCCAGCGCATCGTCGATGGCGCTGCGCAGGTCCTGCCCGGCGCGAACTTCGCCCGAGCCGAGCGCAAGCGACGCCTCTTCCAGCCCCGAACCGATCAGGAATTCCTCGAAGGCGCTCTCGTCCTTGATGTATTGCGAGCTCTTGCCGCGCGTCACTTTGTAGAGCGGCGGCTGGGCGATGTAGAGATGGCCGCGCTCGATCAGTTCCGGCATCTGCCGGAAGAAGAAGGTGAGCAGCAAGGTTCTGATATGGGCGCCGTCGACGTCGGCGTCGGTCATCAGGATGATCTTGTGATAGCGCAGCTTGTCGGCGTTGAACTCGTCCTTGCCGATCGAGGTGCCGAGCGCGGTGATCAGCGTGCCGATCATGTCGGAGCCGAGCATGCGGTCGAAGCGTGCCCGCTCGACATTGAGGATCTTGCCGCGCAAAGGCAGGATCGCCTGGTTCTGGCGCGAACGGCCGCCCTTGGCCGAGCCGCCGGCCGAGTCACCCTCGACGATGAAGATTTCGGATTTCGCCGGGTCGCGTTCTCGGCAGTCGGCCAGCTTGCCGGGCAGCGAGGTGACGCCGAGCGAGCTCTTGCGGGTGATGTCACGCGCCTTGCGCGCGGCCTCGCGCGCCGCCGCGGCCTGGATCACCTTCTCGATGACCACCTTGCCCTCGCTCGGGTGTTCTTCCAGCCAGGTGCCGAGCGCTTCGTTGACCAACCCTTCGACGACCGGGCGCACTTCCGACGAGACCAGCTTGTCCTTGGTCTGCGAGGAGAATTTCGGATCGGGAACCTTGACCGACAGCACAGCCGTCAGGCCCTCGCGGCAGTCGTCGCCGATCAGCGAGACCTTTTCCTTCTTGGTCAGGCCAGAAGATTCGCCATAGCCGGTGACCTGGCGGGTCAGCGCGCCGCGGAAACCGGCCAGATGGGTGCCGCCGTCGCGCTGCGGGATGTTGTTGGTGAAGGCCAGCACGTTCTCGTGGTAGCTGTCGTTCCACCACATCGCCACTTCGACGGTGATGCCGTCGCGCTCGGCCTTGATGGCGATCGGCTTGTCGATCAGCGGTTTCTTGACCCGGTCGAGATATTTGACGAACTCTTCGAGGCCTCCATCATAGTGCAGCTCATGGCGCACGATGTCGGCATGGCGGGCATCGGTCAAAACGATGCGCACGCCGGAATTCAGGAAGGCGAGTTCGCGCAGCCGGTGTTCCAGTGTGGCGAAGTCGAATTCGACCATGGTGAAGGTCTCGGCCGACGGAAAGAAGGTGATCTGGCTGCCGCTGCGTCCTTCATAGGTGCCCGGCTGCTTGTTCTGCTCATAGCTGCCCGTCGCCTTCAGCGGCGCATCGGCATTGCCATGCGTGAAGCTCATCTCGAAGATCTGGCCGTTGCGGCGGATCTTGAGCTTCAGCCATGCCGAAAGGGCGTTGACCACCGAGACGCCGACGCCATGCAGACCGCCGGACACTTTGTAGGAGTTCTGGTCGAACTTGCCGCCAGCATGCAGCTGCGTCATGATCACTTCGGCGGCGGAAATGCCTTCGCCGGTGTGGATATCGGTCGGAATGCCACGGCCATTGTCGATAACCGTCACCGAACCGTCGGGGTTGAGCGTCACCGTGACGAGGTCGGCGTGGCCGGCCAGCGCCTCGTCGATGGCGTTGTCGACCACCTCATAGACCATGTGATGCAGGCCCGACCCGTCGTCGGTGTCGCCGATATACATTCCGGGGCGTTTGCGGACAGCGTCCAACCCCTTCAAAACCTTGATGGAATCGGCGCCGTATTCGGCTTCGGCGCCGTTGGCGTTCTCGGTCTGGTCGCTCATGAAAACCTGTTGTCTAGATGCCGCTTGTACAGCGCGAAAAATCGGCCCCGAATCGCGCCTCTGCTATTGCCTAGATATAGGCGCTAAAGGCGGTTTTTCCAAGGTTTGCGGCCATTTCCAGGGGAATGAGCCGGCTGTCCATGCCGGGCTCCCGCCAGGCCTTATTTCACCTTGGCCAACCGGTCCCTGAGAAACTTGATCATGAACTTGTATCGTGGCGCCAGCCGCCCGCTGCGGTCGAGCTCCTGCGTCATGTCGAGCGCCTGGGAAAGCACCGCCTTGGGGTTCTTGGCGACTTGAGCGTAATCGACCATGGCAACCACCAGGTCGCGCTGCCAGGTGGCATTGTCCGGGTCGGACTGGGCAAGCTGCTGGCGGATGTCGAGACTATCCTGGAATGCCTGCCGCGCCCCCTTGATATCGCGCTGCTTGACTTTGAGCATGCCGATTTCGGACAGCGTGATCGACAGGTCGCGTTGCCAGTCGGCATTTCCAGGATCGAGCTTGGCCAGCCGGTCGGCGATGACGAAACTGTCCATATAGGCTTTCAGCGCGCCTTTTTGGTCGTCCTGTGTGGCCAGAACCCCGGCGACCTTTTCAAGGCTCACGGAAAGGTCGCGTTGCCAGTCGGTGTTGTTCGGGTCACTGGCCGCCAGCACGCGGGCTATCGAGAGGGCATCCTGATAGGCGGCGAGCGCCGCCGGCCAGTCCTCCTGATCGCTCAGCGCATTTCCGATCTTGGCGTTGCCGACCGACAGGTCGCGCTTCAGCTCGGTATTGTCCGGGTCGCGGCTCGCCAGCCGTTCGACGATCGCCTGGCTTGCATGGTAGGCCGCGAGCGCCCCTGCGGGATCGCCGCGCTCGCGCTTGAGATCGCCGATCGTCTCATGGCTGACCGAGACATCGCGCTGCCGCTCGGCATCCTGCGGTTTCTTGCCGGCCAGTGCCAAGCGGATCTTCAGGCTCTCCTCATAAGCCACCTGCGCATTGTCCAGCTGGCCCATGACGTGGGCAAGGTCGCCGATCTCGTCATAGCTGATGGTCAGATCGCGCTGCAGTTCGGCGCGGTCCGGCTCGTTGTCGGCGAGCTGCTTCTTGATGGACAGGCTTTCCTGGTAGACCTGCGCGGCACCAGCCAGATCGCCTTGCGTCACCAGCACATTGCCGATCTTGTCGTCTGCCATGGCCAGATCGCCGAACCATGGCAGCTTGTCCGGCCGGGCCGCGGTCAGGTCCCGCAAGATCGCCTTCGCCGCCTGGTAGCCTTGCAGCGCGGCCGACAGATCGCCTTGCGCAAGCCTGATGTTGCCGAGCTTGATATGGCTGACGGCGAAATCGCGCTTGACGCTCGGATCGGTTTCGCGGCCGGAACGCAGCTCGAGATTGGAGACCAGCGCCGCAAAGGCGCGGCCTGCCGCATCGGTGTTGCCGACAAGGGTATAGAGCTTGCCGAGCTCATCCAGCGTGCGGATCTGACGGTCGGCGTCGTCCAGCGCCAGCGAGGTTTGCCCGGCTTCGCCGTAGAGGGCCAGCACTGATTCATAGTCCTTGATGGCGGTGGCGTAGTCGAGGTCTGCGCGCGCCGCACCACCGGAAAGAAAACGCGTCGCGGCTTCGGACAGCGTGCGACTGACGAAATTGGCCTTCAAGGCATTGCGCGAAACATTGTCGATGTCGGCCGCCCTGGCGAGGATCGCGCGCGCGCCATCGAAGGCGCCGAGCGAAAGCTGTTCCTCGGCCTGCCGGCGCAGTTCCGTCACCTGCGGATCGTCGGAGGCGAGCGTCTTCATTTCGCTGCGCACCTTGACGAAGGCGTCGGCAGCCTCGCGCAGCCTGGCATTCAGGCTGTCGGCCGACAAATGGCTGGCATCTGAACTGATCAACGCGCCATAGAGTGGCGCCAGCGGCATGTCGGCATCGCTGGCGATCTGTTCGACTTCGCCGCGCATTTCCGGTGTGACATCGGCCATGGCGAGCAGCAGGCGTTCGCGCTCCGGCAACTGCTCCCTGGCCGAGGCGGCAAAGAACAGTTTCGGCAGGCCGCTCTCGACATAGGGCAGCTGCTTTCCACGCGAGAGGTCATAGACCTCCTGCTGGACCAAGGTCAGCACCGAACGGATCTCGAGGCCATCGGTGCCGAGATATTTGGCCAGCGCTGTCGTGAATGGCGAGTTCTGGCCAGTTCCGTCGGCGGCCGTCTCGCCGGGTGCCGCTGAAAAAGCGAACAGGATGTTTTCGGCGCGGCCTACGCGGCCGAGGCCCGGCTTGACCTTGTCGGCGACATCCTTGGCCAGCGATGTCGCGGCACGCCCTTCGCCCGCCGTGCCAGAGAACGGATCGCTGCGGCAGGCATCGAGCACGATCAGCCCGACCTTGGCGGTGGCGGCGACCGCGTCGCGCACCTCCTCCAGCGGCAGGCTGCTCTTTTCCAGCGCATCGAGCGAAGAGGCATCGGCATCGATCGGCAGCAGACGATTGTCGCCAGAGATTTCGACGCCGTGGCCGGAGAAGTAGATCAGCGCCACGTCGGCGCCCTTGGCGTCCTGGCGAAAATCATCGAGCGCCCGACGCATGCGCCTGAGATCGCGGTTGGTTTCGAGAACGACCTCGAAACCGAGCTTCTTCAGCGCCGCGTCCATGGCCTCGCCGTCATGGACGGGATTGGCGAGCGGCCGAACCAGGCGGTAGTCGTCAGCAGCAATCACCAGCGCCACGCGCCGCTCCGCCATCGCGGTGGCGGTCGCCGACAAGATCAGCAGCAAGGCAAACAGCAAACGCAAGTCGAACCGCCCCCGGCTCCTTCATTTGCGCGAACATTCCACCTCTTTATGCCATGAGCAAGCCGGGCTTTTGGCCGAAACCGGCTCGTTCAGGAGGCGCGCATCGGCTTCAACGCCTCGCTCCAGCGCAACAGCTCGTCCAGCATGGCTTTGGCTCCGCTCTGCACATGTTCGCTCGGCCGGAAGGAGCCGTCGTTCTCGAGCAGTTTCTGATAGAGCGGCAACGAAACGCCCTCGGGGATAGGCATGATGCCGACCGAAGTCAGCAGCGGCTTGAGGGCCTGCGCCGCGCGCAGGCCACCGGAGACGCCGCCATAGCTGAGAATGGCGGCGGGTTTGTATTTCCACTCGCGCGCCAGGTAGTCGATCGCGTTGACGATCGCCGGCGCCACGAAATAATTGTATTCCGGCGCCACGAACACAAAGGCGTCGGCGGCATCGATCGCCTTCGACCAGGCCTTGGTATGATCGTTCTGGTAGTTGCCGAGCTTCGGGTGATGCGGTTCGTCCAGCACCGGCAGGTTGAACGCGGCGATGTCGGTCAGCACCGGTTCGAATTTCCCGTGCTCGCGCGCGAATGTCTCCAGCCAATGCGCGAATACCGGTCCGGCGCGGCCGGGCCGCGTGCTGCCGAGGATGATGTTCAACTGGTGCTTCACGGACGGCTCCTTCGTTTAGCGGTATCTGTTGGTAACTGTCACTACGGCAGAGCGTCCTGGTGGACAAGGCGGGACCTTGCGCGCGGCGGTCACGATCGGATGAACAGGCTGTCTGCCGCGACGTGCCGGTCGCGTGGATTGCGCCTTGCTGTTCGGCCACATGGACGCCTGGATTGCCAGCCACTACATTGATGTATCAGCGGAGCACATGATGGACATCCAGCCCGCCCCCTTTGTTCCCCCGGCACCGAAGCCGCGCACGTCGCCGCCTTCGACGCTGGAGATGATCCGCATCGTCTACCGCAACCCGCTCGAACTGTGGGGCGAGCACACCTACAACGAGCCCTGGATTTCGGCGAATGGCGTTGGCGGACATCTGATCGTCGCCAATGATCCCGGCCTCATCCGTCATGTGCTGGTCGACAACGCCAAGAACTACAAGATGGCGACGGTGCGCCAGAAAATCCTGCGGCCGATCCTGCGCGACGGCCTGCTGACCGCCGAGGGCGAGGTCTGGAGACGGTCGCGCAAGGCGATGGCGCCGGTGTTCACGCCGCGCCATATTTTCAGCTTTGCCCAGCCGATGCTCAAGCGCACGCAGGAGTTCGTCACCCGCTACGAAGATGGCGACACGTCCGACATCGCCCATGACATGACCCTGCTCACCTACGACATCCTGGCCGAGACGCTGTTCTCCGGCGAGATCGCTGGCGAGCCGGGCAGTTTTGCCAAAGAAATCGACCGCCTGTTCGAGACCATGGGCCGCGTCGATCCGCTCGACCTGTTGCGTGCCCCTGACTGGCTGCCGCGGCTGACCCGCATCCGCGGCCGCAAGACCATGGCCTATTTCCGCAAGATCGTGACGGACACGGTCAAGATGCGCGAAGACAGATTGAAGCGCGATCCCGATGGCGTGCCGCAGGATTTCCTGACGCTGCTGCTCAAGGCGGAGGGGCCGGAGGGACTGACGCGGGCCGAGGTCGAGGACAACATCATCACCTTCATCGGTGCCGGCCATGAGACGACGGCGCGCGCACTCGGCTGGACGCTCTATTGTCTCGCGGAATCACCGTGGGAGCGCGACAGGATCGAACGTGAGATCGACCAGGTGCTGGCGCGCGAGCCCGATCCGACGAAGTGGCTGGACGCCATGCCGTTGACCCGCGCCGCTTTCGACGAGGCGCTCAGGCTCTATCCGCCGGCGCCATCGATCAACCGCGAGCCGATCGTGCCGGAGATGTGGAAGGATCTTTATATCCCGAAGCACGCGGCCGTCCTGGTGATGCCGTGGGTCGTCCACCGCCACCGGAAGCTTTGGGACAGGCCCGACGCCTTCCTGCCGGAACGCTTCCACCCGGGAAACCGTGAAAAGATCGACCGCTTCCAGTATCTGCCGTTCGGCGCGGGCCCGCGCGTCTGCATCGGCGCCAGCTTCGCCATGCAGGAAGCGATCATCGCGCTCGCCATCATGCTGTCGCGCTTCCGCTTCGACACGACGGCCGAGACCAAGCCCTGGCCGGTGCAGAAATTGACCACGCAGCCGCAAGGCGGCCTGCCCATGCAGGTCACGCCTCGCCATCGTTGAGGGGCAAGACCCTTCTGGAAATTATGCCGCGGGCTTGCGCTGCTGGAACTGGCCGGCGGCGCGGAACCGCCAGAGGTAGCTCGGCAGGATCGAGCCGATCGATTGCGGCTGGATGCCGAGCCCAGTCAATGTCCGGTTGGCCTTGGTCGCCGCGTCGGAAACGATGTTGTGCTCGCGCAGCTGCATCACCTGGTCCTTGGTCAGCAGCGGGTTGGGCAACAGGCCGAGGATCGAGGCCTGGATGTTGGCCACCCACCACGGCACCGGCACCAGCAGGCGCTTGCGCTCGATCACTTCGAGGAGCTCTTCCATGCACTCCTTGAAGGTCAGCACCTTCGGCCCGCCAAGTTCGTAGATCTGGCCGCCGCCGACCTTGCCGTCGACCGAGCGCGCCACCGCTTCGGCAACGTCGCCGACATAGACCGGTTGGAACTTGGTCTGGCCGCCGCCGATCAGCGGCAGCACCGGCGAATAGCGCGCCATGTTGGCGAAGCGGTTGAAGAATTCGTCCTCGGGCCCGAAATTGATCGATGGCCGGAAGATCACGGCGTCCTTGATCGTCTCGAGGACCGCCTTTTCGCCAAGTGCCTTGGTGCGCGCGTAGTCCGACCTGGACTCCAGATCGGCGCCAAGCGCGGAAACATGGGTCAGGCCGGCGCCGACGGCGCGCGCCGCTTCGGCCACGGCGCGGGAACCGAACTCGTGCACCGAGGCGAATTTCTGGCGGCCGGTCTCATGCAGGATGGCGACCAGATTGACGACATGGTCGGCGCCCTGCACGGCGCGGTCGACCGACCAGCGCATGCGCACATTGGCCTGCACCGGCTGGATCTGGCCGACATTACCGAGCGGCTGCAAATGGCCGGCAAGATCGGGCCGCCGGCAGGCGACCCGGATGCGATAGCCGCGCTTGGCCAGCGCGCGCACGACATGGCGGCCGACAAAGCCTGACCCGCCAAAGACGACGACGAGCTTTGGGGTCTGCAGGATTTCTGTCATGGCTGGCTCCGGCGCACGTTCCAGATGGCTTGGCTGAAGCCGTTTCATAGTCGGTTTTGCGTCAAAGGCAAAGGGCGACGCGTCGTCGCTGCCGCCCTTGTTTCGACCGTGTCAGAATGCCTTGCCGGTGCGGGCGTCGACCGAGTGGCGGGTTGCCGCCGCGAATGACGAGGAAGAGCAGGATCGCGGCCCACGGAAGCGATTTCTCGGCGCCGAAAGGATGCATGTTTTATTGACGCACCCACAGGCAAATTCAAACGCAGAAAACCCCGCCGAAGCGGGGTTTTCCGGGTGACTCACACGACGAAACCAGGGTCCAACGAGGCTGCCTGACCTGAGACGGTATCAAGTGGGCGCGAAGCAAGCACGCCCGCCCCAGCCCTGGACACATTCGACCGGATGGCACCGACCGGGCAAACCCAACCCGGACAGCTATTGGTCGTCGCAACGCACCAGAAGGTTCAGCGAGGCGCGGAAAAATCCGTTGACTTCATTCAGGAAGAATAGCGGGCGGCGAACTCGGAGATGCGCTGCACCACCGCCTTGGACGCGGTGATGCCGCGCGCCTGCGCTCTCTCGGCGGCCTCGGCGCGGGCGCGGCCGGGCACATGTACGCCATAGCGCCGGCGCAGCCGGTCGAGTTGGTCCTTCATCCGCTGCTCGAAGTCCGGATCGAGCAGCTTGGGCTCCACCGCAAGCACGAACAGTCCGGTGCCGGGGCTCTCCGCTCCGCCGGTGAACCATGGCGCGTCGAGCGACCAGTTGGCGCCTGACAGGCCGGCCGCCAGCACTTCGACCATCAGGGCGATGTTGGCGCCGCGCTGGCCGCCGAAGGCGAGCATGGCGCCTTTCATGGCGGCGGCCGGATCGGTGGTCGGGTTGCCGCTGGCGTCGAGCGCCCAGCCTTCGGGGATCTTCTTGCCGTCTTCCGCCGCCTTGCGGATGTTGACGAAAGCGGTGGCGCTCGACGATTGGTCGATGACCAGAGGCGCGCCGTCGGCGGCAGGGGCGGCAAACGACATCGGGTTGGTGCAGTAGACCGGCTTGACCGAGCCCGAGCCGGCGAGAACCGCCGGGCCGTTGGTGGCGGCGAACGACACCAGCCCCTGTGCTGCCAGCCTTCCGGTGAAATAGCCGAGCGCGCCGCATGTATAGGCGTTCTTCTGCGAGAAGATGGCGACGCCGAACAACCGCGCGGCCTTGGCGAGGTCGTCGATGGTGCGGTCGAAACCGGTATGCGCCAGACCGCCGCGCGCGTCGGAGAGATAGATCGCCAGTGCCGGCCGGGTGATCACCGGATCGGCATTGCCGTCGATGCGTCCGGCTTCCAGCGCCTCGAGGTAATCGATGAAATGCGACAGTCCGACGGTCGAAAGCCCTTCCGCCTCGGCTGATATGATCGAGGCGGTGAGCGATTGCGCCGCTTCTTCGTTGGCACCGGCGCCAAGCGCCGCCATCCGGCACAGTCCTTTGGCCTGGTCGAGACTGAGTTGCATCACGATGAATTCCTGACTGAGTAGCGAATAGGGAATGGCGAATAGGGGAATGGCAAGCTGTCGGCTATCGCGCGTTCCCGGTCCCCGATTACTACTCGCTATTGGCTATTCGCTTCTACCCAATTTTGTTGGGAATCCGCGCCTCGATCCTGCCGAAGGCGAAGACCAGAATGCCGGTGATCGTCATGTAGATCAGCGCCAGCAGCAGCAAGGGTTCGTAGGTGAGGTAGGTGTCCTGCCGCACCTTCGACGAAACGGCGAAGATGTCGATGACGCTGATCGTCGCCACCAGCGGCGTCGATTTCAACTGCAGCACGGTCTCGCCGGTCAGCGTCGGCAGCGCCCGGTAGAACGCCTGCGGCAGCCAGATGCGACGGAAGATCTTCCAGCGGCTCATGCCGAAGGCGCGCGCGGCTTCCAATTGCCCCTTGGGAACGCCGGCAAACGCACCGCGCATCACCTCGCCTTCATAGCCGGCGAAGGACAAGGTCAGCGCCAGCACGCCGTAAGGCCATGCCTGCCGCAGATACGGCCACATCCAGGATTCGCGGACCCACGGGTACTGCGGAAACAGCGAACCCAGGCCGTAATAGAGCAGCCACAGCTGGATCAGCAGAGGTGTCCCCCGGATGACCGTGCAGAAGGCCTTGGCGGGTGCCGAGAACCAGAACGGACCGGCGGCCTGCGCCAGCCCGAGCGGCACGGCGAACAGGAAGCCCAATATGCAGGTGACGGCCAGGATCCACAGTGCCCGCCAGATGCCGGCCAGCCCCATTTCCCAGTATTGCGGCAGCCAGTCCCAGCGCATGAAAAAGGCAGCCGCCAGAACCAGCCCCAGCGCGATCAGGATCAGCACGATGCGATGCGGCTGCAGCCACAGCGAGGCCCGCGCGACAACGTTGATGATGGCCGCTTCGTTCGCCATCAGCGTGCTTCCTTCACCGAAGGCATGCCGCGCCGGGACCACGCCTCGACGCGGCCGATAAGGAAATTGGAAATCAGCGAGAGCAGCAGGTAGAGCACGGCCGCGGCAAAAAAGAAGGTGAAATAGGCCTTGGTCACGCCGGCGGCCTGCCGCGTTGCCAGCGCCAGTTCGTAGAAACCGACGACCGCCAGCAGGGCGGTATCCTTGGTGGCGATGAGCCACAGATTGGCAAGGCCCGGTATGGCGAAGGGCAGCATTGCCGGCAAGGTGATGCGCCGCAGCAGAAGGCCGGGAGACATTCCATAGGCGCGGGCGGCTTCGATCTGGCCTTGCGGAATGGCCAGGATCGCGCCGCGGATCACCTCGGTCGAATAGGCGCCCTGGACAAAGCCGAGCACGGCGATACCGGCGGCTAGGCCGCTGATGTCGATGCGCTGATAGCCCATTGCCGTCAGCGCCTGGTTGATCAGGTCGGTGCCGGCGTAATAGAGCAGCAGGATCAGCACCAGTTCGGGCACCGCGCGCACGATGGTCGTGTAGACACCCAGCAGGTCGCGCACCACCGGACCGCCATAGAGCTTGCCATAGGCCCCGCCGGTGCCGATCAGCAGGCCGAGGCATGTGGCGCCGACCGCGATTTCGATCGAATGGAGCAGTCCGACCAAAGAGTTCCGCCCCAGCCCGGTGGGTAGGGCGAGAGAAGTTCGATGATGCCGGCCGCCGAGGCCGAAAGAAATGCGTCGATCAGCTTCGCCCCCGGATTGCTGGCGTCAGCCGCTGGCCATTTTCGTCAGCGAAAGCGTGCGTGGAGAGGTTCAGGCGAAACCGCACGGCGCTCAACGCGCCGCGCGGTCACAAGCCCGGGCTTGCCGATCAGTTCGACTGCGCGCCGCCGCCGCCGTAGATGTCGAAATCGAAGTACTTCTTCGAGATCTCGTCATATTTGCCGTTGGCGCGAATGGCCTTGATGCCGGCGTTGATCTTTTCCTTCAGGTCGGTGTCTTCCTTGCGCACGCCCGCGCCGACGCCCGGTCCAAGTACTTCATCGTCAGGAGCCACCATGCCCTTCAGGTCGCAGCAGGCCTTGCCCTGGTCCGACTTGAGGAACTCGCCAAGCGCGATGGAATCAGCCTGCACCGCGTCGAGACGGCCGGCGGCGAGATCCTGGTTGGCCTCGTCCTGGGTCTGGTATTCCTTGATTTCCTGCGCCCCGGTGAAGTGCTTCTTGGCGTACACGGCATGCACCGTCGACACCTGGACCCCGATGACCTTGCCCTTGAGGTCGTCCGGAGCGGAGCCGAACTTCTGGTCCTTTGGTCCGATGATCGCCGTCGGGGTGTTGTAGTACTTGTCGGAGAAGTCGATCGTCTTCTTGCGCTCCTCGGTGATCGACATCGAACTGGCGATGACGTCGATCTTCTTGGTCGTCAGCGCCGGAATGATGCCGTCCCAGGCGACGGGGGTGATAACGCAGTCGAGCTTTTCTTCGGCGCAGACGGCGTCGATGAAATCTATCTCCCAGCCGACCCATTTGCCGGACGCGTCCGGCGAAGTGAAGGGCGGATAGGGTTCGGCGGCGACGCCGATCTTGATCGGATCGGCCTTGGCCACGCCCATGGCCGCGACGCCCAGCAGCAGCGCTGCGGCGAATGTCTTCAGAATAGTCTTCATTTTAACGACTCCCAGTTTGTTGTTGGTTCCCGGTTTTCTTCCGTCGCGGCCTGTTCCTAGCCGATGTTGCGGATGAACTGCTTGAGCCTCTCGGATCTGGGCGCGCCGAAGATCTGCTCCGGCGGTCCTTCTTCCTCGACCAGCCCGTTGTAGAGATAGACGACGTGTGTCGCGACCTCGCGGGCGAACTTCATCTCGTGTGTGACCAGCACCATGGTCCGGCCTTCGCGCGCCAGGTCGCCGATGACCCTCAGCACCTCGCCGACCAGTTCGGGGTCGAGCGCCGAGGTCGGCTCGTCGAACAGCATGACGCGCGGATTGATGGCCAAGGCGCGAGCGATCGCGGCGCGCTGCTGCTGGCCGCCCGACAGATAGGCCGGATAGACGTCGCGCTTTTCGGCCAGGCCGACGCGGGCAAGCAGCTTTTCGGCCTCGGCGATGGCCACCTCGCGCTTGACGCCAAGCACATGCACCGGAACCTCGATGACGTTTTCGATCAGCGTCATGTGGCTCCACAGGTTGAAGTTCTGGAACACCATGCCGAGCTTGGAGCGGATGCGCTCGATCTGCCTGCGGTCGGCCGGAACCGTATGGCCGTGGCTGTCGGCCTTCAGCTTGATCTCCTCGCCATTGACGCGGATGATGCCGCTGGTCGGGTTTTCCAGGCAGTTGATGCAGCGCAGCAGCGTCGATTTGCCCGAGCCGCTGCCGCCGATGATGGCGATGACCTCGCCGTCGCGCGCCGACAGTGAGACGCCCTTCAGCACATGCAGCTCACCAAACTTCTTGTGCAGGTTCTCGACATGGATGGCTTCGGCGGCGCCGTCCTGCGCCGTGTATTTCAGTACGGGTGCGGCGCCTTGAGCCATCATCCCTTCGACGCTCCGCGGAGCGGTCGAGCTCGTCGCTGCTGGATTCTTTTACCCATTACCCGTCACTGACAGAGTTCCCATTCTCAAGATGGACCGTTCCGCTTGCCTCCGTCAACCATGGTTTTTGGACTATTGATCACGGCTTGCTGTAGTGGTTAGTGGCGGCAACGGACGCTTCGGGAGAATTGAGTGGGCAAAACATACGGGTCGCAGTCGATGGCCGGGCCGCTGAAGCGCGTGCTTATGCGCTCCGCCAAGAGCGCCATGCGCCACGCCAGGGCGCAGGAATGGCACTACGGCCCCGGCTTCGATGCGCAAAAAGCCGCTGCCCAGCATGAGCAACTGACCAGCCTGGTCGCCGCCTCCGGCGCCGAAATCGAATGGCTGACGGACGCCGATGACGGGCTGGCCGATTCCGTCTTCACCCATGATCCGTCGCTGATGACCGATCATGGCGCGATCATTCTCTCGATGGGCAAGGCGCTGCGCCAGCCCGAGCCCGGTCTGCATGAGACAGCCTACAGGCGCATGGGCATTCCCCTTCTCGGCCGCATCGATGGTCCGGGCCAGGTGGAAGGTGGCGACTGCGTCTGGGTGGATGCAAACACGCTGGCCGTCGGCCGTGGCGTGCGCACCAACCAGGACGGTATCCAGCAGCTGTCAAACATGCTCTCGCCCAAGGGCATTTCGGTTTTTGGCTTCGACCTGCCGCTCTGGCACGGCGAGGAAGCCTGCCTGCACCTGATGTCGGTGATAAGTCCGCTTGCCGACGACCTGGCGCTGGTCTACGCCCCTTTGCTGCCGGCCGCCTTCTACCAGTTGCTGCGCGCGCGCGGCATCAAGCTGGTCGAGGGCGATGCCGATGAATTCTCCGCGTCCAACGGGCTCAGCCTCAACGTGCTGCCGACGGCGCCGCGCCAGGTGATCGCTGTCGCCGGCTTTCCAAGGACTGCGGCTGCCATGCAGGCGGCCGGCTGCGCGGTTTCCACCTTCGAGGCGGATGCGCTCTGCATAGCGTGCGAGGGCGGCCCGACCTGCCTGACACGGCCGGTGCTGCGCCAATGACGGCCATTGGGACGACTGTCGGCGAGGCGCTCATTTCGCTGCTCGAAGCCCATGGCGTCGATACGGTCTTCGGCATTCCCGGCGTGCACACGGTCGAGCTTTATCGGGGACTTGCCCGCTCGAAGATTCGCCATGTCACGCCGCGCCACGAACAGGGTGCCGGCTTCATGGCCGACGGCTATGCACGCGCCAGCGGCAGGCCGGGCGTCGCCTTCGTCATCACCGGACCTGGGCTGACCAACACCATCACCGCCATGGGTCAGGCGCGCGCCGACTCGGTGCCGATGCTGGTGATCTCCGGCGTCAACGCCACGCCGACGCTCGGCAAGGGGCTGGGCTATCTGCATGAACTGCCCGACCAGCGCGGCATGATGGAAAAGGTGGCGCTGTTTTCTGAGCGCGTTACTGAAGCCGGCGAACTGCCCGGCGCGCTTGCCCGTGCCTTCGCGCTGTTTTCATCGTCGCGGCCAGGCCCGGTGCATATCGAGATCCCGACCGACGTCATGGTCAAGCCGGCGGACGGCATCGCTGCCGTCCTGAGCAATGCCGCGCCGCCCGTGCCGGAGCGCGCTGCAATTGCCAGCGCGGCCAAACTCATCACCGCCGCGCGCCGTCCGCTGATCCTCGCCGGCGGCGGCGCCAAGCGCGCCGAAGCGCCAATGCGGCACCTTGCCGAGCGGCTCGGAGCGCCGGTCGTGCAGACCGCCAATGCGCGCGGCCTCTTGCACGGCCATCCGCTTTGCGTGCCGGCCAGTCCCAGCCTGAAGGCGGTGCGCGCGCTGATGGCCGAAGCCGACCTCGTCATCGCCGCCGGCACCGAATTCGGCCCGACCGACTATGACGGCTACAGCGATGGCGGTTTTATCCTGCCCGCCAACCTGATCCGCATCGATATTGGCGCCGACCAGCTTGCCCGCCGCCCGGTGACGGTTGCAATCCAGGCCGATTGCGCCGAGGCGCTCGAAGCGCTGCTCCTGGAAACCAGCCATGTCCGTGCAAACGAAGCCGGCCCGGCGCGCGCCGCCGCTGCGCGGGAAGCGGCCTTTGCCGAGATCAATCCGACGTTGCAGGCACAGGTGCGCGCCGTCGAGACGATCCGCGACGCGCTGCCGGGCGCGATCATCGTCGGCGATTCCACGCAACCGATCTATGCCGCCAACCTTTACTATGATCATGACCGGCCGGGTGGCTGGTTCAATGCCGCCACCGGCTTCGGCGCACTTGGCTATGGCCCGCCGGCGGCGATCGGTGCCGTCCTTGCCGTGCCTGATGCGCCGGTGGTCTGCCTGACCGGCGACGGTGGTTTCCAGTTCACCTTGCCGGAACTGGGCGCGGCACTCGATGCCCGGGCGCCGGTCATCTTCGTCGTCTGGAACAATCGCGGCTACCGCGAGATCGAAACCTCGATGCTCGACGTCGGTGTCGAGCCCGTCGGTGTGTCGCCGGCGCCGCCGGATTTCTGCAAGCTGGCGGAAGCCTATGGCATCAGCGCCGAACGCATTGCCGACATCGACGCCCTGGCGGGCGCGCTAAAACGCGCGCGGGCAACCGGACTGCCGCGCGTCATCGAAATCACAGTCGATTGAGCATTGGCGGCGCAACTTACCTCATGCCTCGGCCTTGCATGGACCCTGCCGGCCGGCGGGTGGATGCATGCAAAGACGCGACGACTGCCATGACGAGATTTCAGTTGAGTGATTGCTCGAAAGGCGCGATTTTCTGCGCCGGCGCGGCGTAAACATAAGAAGAAAATGACAGGAGCGGTCCAGGATGACGGAAACACTTGAAGGCAGGCATATCGTCGTGACCGGCGGCACCGGCGCGCTCGGCGGTGCGGTTGTCGGCAAATTGCTGGGTGAGGGCGCGATCTGCCATGTACCCAATGCCCATGCCGCCGCGCCCGCGCATTTTCCCTTTACCGCGCATGATCGTGTCAGGCTGGTGCACAATGTCGATCTCTCGGACTCCGCCAAGGTCGAGGCGTTCTACAGCCAGGTTCCAGGCCTGTGGGGCTCGATCCACCTGGCCGGCGGCTTTGCCGCGGCGCCGGTGGAAAAGATCGAGTCGGCATCCTTCGCCGAGATGATGGACACCAATGCGCGCACCGCGTTCCTGTGCTGCCGCGCGGCGGTGCGCTCGATGCTGGTGTCGGGCACCGCGGGCCGTATCGTCAACGTCACGGCGCGCGCCGGGCTCGACCCACGGCGCGGTGGCGGCATGGTTGCCTACGCCGCCAGCAAGGCGGCGGTGGCTGCAATGACCGTGGCAATGGCCGAGGAACTCAAGGGCAAGGGCATCCTGGTCAATGCCGTGGCGCCGTCGACGCTCGACACGCCGGCGAACCGCGCCGACATGCCGGACGCCGATGTCACCAAATGGGTCAGCCTCGAGGCGGCGGCCGAAGCCATCGCCTATCTCGCCTCGCCGGCCAATCAGGCGATGAGCGGCACGCTGGTACCGCTTTACGGCAGGGCCTGAGCAGAGAGCGTCGAAGCGGGGCAGCCGGCGGCCGATCCATCGGGATTGCGGTAACTGTAGATTCGCAGTGACGATGAAGCATCCGTAGGGCATTCCCTCAGCCATGCCGGCGGGTGGCCCTCCATCAGCGCCGCCGCGAATGGGTAGGCGGTTTCGAGATCTGGGGATGGCGGGCCTCGCCACGCGCAAATCGCAACATGCGTCGCCTTGGAGGCATCGAGGATCGCGCGCGGGTCGGCGGTCGAAGGGTCGAGGAAACGATAGCTCCGTTCGATGCCCTTAGCCGAAGGGTGGTTGGGGATCGTCACGACCTTGGGACCTTCGGCAAGAGCGACGAAATGTGATCCGATCAATGGTGGCGCAAGAACGACGGCGCCTGCCGGCCAACCCCGTTGCGGGTCGAAATGACTGAAATAGCAACTGTCGGCGAACTCTGCGGCGGGAACCGCTGCCTGGGATGGTCTCACCGACAGGTGGTATAGAACCATTGCTCCAGACAAGACGAGACCGGGGATGATCAACGCGTATCTGCGCGATGCCACCGGCGCGGGAGATTCCAGGTAGCGGGCCAGTCTGCCGTCGCGTGGCAGGAAACTCGCCAGCACGAAGACCAGGCCGATGCCGGAAAAAACCGGCAGATAGCGGAAGTAGCGGAGATAGTCGATCGCCAGCACCAGCGCGAGCAGCGAGAACAGCGCCAGTATGACGTTGGGCCGGCTTCGGCCATGCGGATCGAGGCAGATGACAGCCGGGGCAAGTGCGCCGACAAAGAGCAGCGCCATGCTCGGAAAGCTTGCCGACAGAACGAAATCAGGGCGCCGAAACAGGCTCAATTCCTGGAGAATTCTGTTGAGCATGTTGTCGCGAACATAGGCGTCGAGCGAGCCATAAGGGCCGGCCAGGCATTGCGGGAACAACATCACCAGCGCCGCCAGGCTGGCGGCCGCGAACACCAGCAGAATTGCCGCGCGCGTTGCCCATCCGCCGCGCCGGTCGACAAGCAAAGGCACGATGGCAAATGAAAGCCCGGCCGCGGCGAGTGCTGTCACATGGGGCGCCGAATAGGTGTCGCATCTGACCGCGGCATAGGCTGAAGGCGGCACGATCGCGGCGAACAGACCGATCGCGCCCATGGCCAAGGCCAGCCCGAAACCGACGATCCTGTCTTCACCGCCTTCGCGGCCAAAGATCCAGTCAACGGCGTAGACTCCCATCACAAGAGCATAGAACGGCGCGAACTCGGCGCTGACGGCAATTGCCAGGGCCGCCAGCAGCCCGTTGACGAAGGCTGAAAAGCGGTTCGGCGACATCATCAACACCAGGGCCGCAAGCAGCAGCAATATCTGCAGATTGTGATAGTCGATCCGTCCCGGGGCGTATTCGAAAAAGGTGCGCACGGCAAAGATCAAGGCCAGCGGCAATGCAACGGCCGGATAGGCAAAGCCGGTGGCGATCACCAGTCGATTGTAGAAATACAGCGCCGGCGCGAGCAGCAACAGCGGAACCGCGAAGCTCGCCAGCATCAGCGCCGGCTCGACGCCGGCAAACGGCGCGAGCAGGCGCGCGAAGGCGGCATAGGGCAGGTCCACGATCCATGGCCAATGCGAGATATAGGGCTCTGGCTGGACAATGCCGGGCAGCGTCCGGTCGAAGATGTTGCCCGTTTCAAGCAAGGTGCGGACTTCATGCAGTTTCAGGAGGTCGTCCGCGTCGCCATTGAGCCGGAAGTCCAGGGACCACAGAACGATCATCAAGATCGCCATTGCGCAATAGCAGAAAAAGGCCGGCGAGCTGGTGTAAAGACGCATCAACCACGACGATCCCTTGGTGGAGCGATCGTCACCATTGCGCATGAAAAGCCTCCCTCGCGGACCACAGGCAAATACGCGAGGAAGTTTATCTTACCGTAAAGAAAAACCCCGCCGGAGCGATCCGGCGGGGTTTTTGTTGATGGCCGCGCGTGCGCGGCGGCAGCCGATGCTTAGCTGCCCTGCTTCTTCAGCGCGGCGCCCAGGATATCGCCCAGCGAAGCGCCGGAGTCGGTCGAGCCGTACTGGGCGACCGCTTCCTTCTCTTCGGCGATTTCCAGCGCCTTGATCGAGACCTGCAGCTTGCGGGTCTTCTTGTCGAAGGCGATGACGCGGGCATCGACCTTCTGGCCGACGGTGAAGCGCTCGGGGCGCTGCTCGTCGCGGTCGCGGCTCAGATCGGAGCGCTTGATGAAGGTCTCGATGCCGCTGTCGACCAGCCGCACTTCCAGACCACCATCCTTGACGCCGATGACTTCGCAGGTGACGACCGCGTTCTTGCGCAGTTCGCCCGAAGTTGCTGCTTCGCCGACCGTATCCTTGGCCAACTGCTTGATGCCGAGCGAGATGCGCTCCTTCTCGATGTCGACGTCGAGCACCTGCGCCTTGACCATGTCGCCGCGATTGTACTCTTCGATGACCTGCTCGCCCGGACGGGTCCAGTCGAGGTCGGAGAGGTGCACCATGCCGTCCACGTCGCCTTCGAGGCCAATGAACAGGCCGAACTCGGTCTTGTTCTTGACCTCGCCCTCGACCTGGCTGCCGACCGGATGGGTACGCGCGAAGGCTTCCCATGGGTTTTCCAGCGTCTGCTTGAGGCCGAGCGAGATGCGGCGCTTGGCCGGATCGACCTCGAGCACCACCACGTCGACTTCCTGCGTCGTCGACAGGATCTTGCCGGGATGCACGTTCTTCTTCGTCCACGACATTTCCGAAACGTGGATAAGGCCTTCAATGCCCGGCTCCAGCTCGACGAACGCGCCGTAGTCGGTGATGTTGGTGACGGTGCCCTTGATCTTCTTGCCGATCGGGAACTTGGTGCCGATCTCGGACCACGGATCGCTCTCGAGCTGCTTCATGCCGAGCGAGATGCGGTGGGTTTCCTGGTTGATGCGGATGATCTGCACCTTGACCGTCTGACCGATGTTGAGGATTTCGGTCGGATGGTTGACGCGGCGCCATGCCATGTCGGTGACGTGCAGCAGACCGTCGATGCCGCCGAGGTCGACGAACGCACCGTAGTCGGTGATGTTCTTGACGACGCCTTCGACAACCTGGCCTTCTTCGAGGTTCTGCACGATTTCCGAACGCTGTTCGGCGCGGCTCTCCTCGAGCACGGTGCGGCGCGACACCACGATGTTGCCGCGGCGGCGATCCATCTTGAGGATCTCGAAGGGCTGCGGGTTGTGCATCAGCGGGGAGACGTCGCGGATCGGGCGGATATCGACCTGGCTGCGCGGCAGGAAGGCCACGGCGCCGTCGAGGTCGACGGTGAAGCCGCCCTTGACCTGGTTGAAGATGACGCCTTCGACGCGCTCACCCTTGGTGAACTTCTCTTCGAGACGGACCCAGCTCTCTTCGCGGCGGGCCTTCTCACGCGAAAGCATCGCTTCGCCAAGCGCGTTCTCGATGCGCTCGACATAGACCTCGACCGTGTCGCCGACCTTCAGCGTCGTGTCCTTGCCCTTGACGCCGAATTCCTTCAGCGGCACGCGGCCTTCGACCTTGAGGCCGACATCGATGATCGCCATGTCTTTTTCAATGGCGGTGATGATGCCCTTGACGACCTGGCCTTCGCCGGAATGGCCGGCGGTAAATGATTCTTCGAGCAGGCTCGCGAAATCATCGCGAGTGGGATTTGCAGCTGACATTGTTTCTCCTGGAATGTCCCGCATCTCAAGCGGGACGGGCGCCGTGGGTTAGCGTTGCGTGGGCCTGCCGGCGTTCCGGGCTACAAAAGCCCTGGGCCGCTCTTTAAGCGGCAATTCCGGCGCATGAAGAATGCTGGCAGGCTGGTTCGTGCCCGATATGGGTATTTTCTTCGCCTCCGGCAATCGGAAACAGCAGGAAAACCCAACTCAGGCCTTGTCTCTCTTGGCCAGCGCGTCGTCGATAACAGCTCTGGCTGCGAGAAACGCGGCTTCTATAGCCATTTCGCTGGTATCAAGCAAGTGCGCGTCGGCCGCGGGCTTCAACGGCGAGTCGGCACGGCCCATGTCGCGCTCGTCGCGGCGCACGATATCGGCGAGGATTTCGTCAAAATTGGCGGTCCCGCCGATGCTTTCGATCTCAGCCAGCCGCCGCCTTGCCCGCACCTCGGCGCTCGCCGTCACATAGAGTTTTATGTCGGCGTCGGGGCAGACGACAGTGCCGATGTCGCGGCCGTCGAGCACCGCGCCCGGCGGTGTCTTGGCGAACTCGCGCTGCTTTTCGACGAGGATGCGCCGCACCGTCGGGAAAACGGCGACCTTCGAGGCGGCCTCGCCGATGGCATGCGCCGACAGGACTGCCCGGTCGAGCCTTGCCAGATCGACCTGGCGAGCCGCGGTTTCCGCCGCCGAGACATTGTCAAGCGGCAGCGCATGCTGGATCAGCGCATGGGCCACCGCGCGATAGGTGAGGCCGGTGTCGAGCAGGTTCAGCCGGTAATGGTCGGCGAGCCGCCGGGCAAGGGTGCCCTTTCCGGCGCCGGCGGGACCGTCGATGGCGATGGTGAAGACGTGTGTCATTGGCGGGGAACCGGCCTTCGCCCCGTCGTCATCCCAAGGCGTAGCAGGAGCGAAGCCCCGTCGCGGAGACCCCAGGATGACGAAGGGAGGTACGCTGGCGCCCAATCTCCACGGTCTGTGATAGCCACGACTGTCACCCGATCTCCGCCCCGAGCCCCTTCATCAGCCCCATGAACTCGGGAAAGCTGGTCGCGATCATCGCCTGGTCGTCGATGGTCACCGGCTTCTCCGTGGCCAGTCCCATCACCAGAAAGCTCATGGCGATGCGGTGGTCGAGATGGGTCTGCACAGTCGTGTCCTGGCCGTTTGGATGGCCGCCCAGCCCCTTGCCGCCCGGCCTGCCGCGCACCGCGAGCGTTGCTTCGCCCTCGGTGCAGTCGACGCCGTTGAGCTTCAGCCCGTTGGCGACGGCCGACAGCCGGTCGGATTCCTTGACCCGCAACTCTTCCAGTCCCTGCATCAGCGTTTCGCCCTCGGCGAAGCTGGCGGCGACGGCGAGCACCGGATACTCGTCGATCATCGACGGCGCCCGCTCGGGCGGCACGGCGACGCCTTTCAGTTCGGAGTAGCGCACGCGCAGGTCGGCGACATCCTCGCCGCCGGCATTGCGCGGGTTGAGGATGTCGATCTTGCCGCCCATTTCCTGCAGCGTCAAAAGCAGTCCGGTGCGGGTCGGGTTCATCAGCACGTTCTCGATGACAATGTCCGAGCCCGGCACGATCAGCGCCGCCACCAGCGGGAAGCCGGCCGAGGACGGGTCGCCCGGCACTGCGATGGTCTGGCCGGTGAGCTTGCCCTGGCCTTCGATGAAGATGTGGCGCACGCCGCGCTCGTCGGTCTCGACCGACAAATTGGCGCCAAAGCCCTTCAGCATCTTTTCGGTGTGGTCGCGCGTCATCACCGGTTCGATGACGGTGGTGATGCCCGGCGTGTTGAGGCCGGCCAGCAGCACCGCCGATTTCACCTGCGCCGAGGCCATCGGCACCCGGTAGGTGATCGGCGCGGCATGCTTGGGCCCATGCAGCGTGATCGGCATGCGGTCGCCGGGCGTCGCCTTCAGCACCTGCACGCCCATTTGGCGCAAGGGTTCCAGCACGCGGCCCATCGGTCGGCCCGACAGCGAGGCGTCGCCGATGAAGGTCGTTTCCATGTCATAGGTGCCGACCAGGCCCATGGTGAGCCGCGAGCCGGTGCCGGCATTGCCGAAATCGAGCGGGCCTTCCGGCTGCAGCAGCGCGCCGTTGCCGGTGCCGCGGATCACCCATTCGGCACCGCGCTTCTCGATATGCGCGCCCATCGCCTTCATGGCCGCACCCGTGCGCATCACGTCCTCGCCCTCCAGCAGGCCGGTGATGCGGGTCTCGCCGGAGGCGAGGCCACCGAACATGAAGGAGCGGTGCGAGATTGACTTGTCGCCCGGCACACGCGCCGTGCCGGAAAGGGCTGATGATCTGCGGGCGGTGGCCGGCTTTGGGGCGGCAGCGTGAGACATGGAATTTCCCTGGACGGAACGCCGGCGGCCCGGCGCTTTTCATTTGTTGCGGCGGTCTCGTATCACGGCGGGGCGAAATGGTCATCCCCATGGTCGCCACTTGCCGCGAGGCCTTTCAATGCATGGTTTTGTGACGCCGGCTTTTCGCTTTGACAGCGCTGCAAACTGTGGTTAAGGGGACCACTCTTTTATTGACGAGGCTTGCCGTGGCAAAAACCGAACTTGGCACAAAACGCATCGACCCGGAAACGGGCCGAAAATTCTACGACCTGAACAAGGACCCGATCGTCTCGCCCTACACCGGCAAGACCTATCCGCGTTCCTATTTCGAGGAAGGCAAGATCGCCGCCCTCGAGGAGGAAGAGGAAGTGGCCGAGAAGGAAGTGGACGCCGAGGACGAAGAGGGCGTTGAGGTCGTCTCGCTCGAAGAGGCCGACGAGGACGTCAAGGCCGATGATCTGCCCGATCTCGGCGATGACGAGGATGATGTCGACCTCGGCGACGATGAGGATGACACCTTCCTGGCCGACGAAGAGGAAGAAGACGACGACGTCGCCGACATGATCGGCGTTGGCGATGACGACGACGAGGTCTGATCGGCCTGGGACGCAAGCGTTTGCAGGCTTTCTCGGCCTGTGAACAAAAAGCCGGCATTCAAGGCTTGATATTGATGAAGGGCGGGGTTAGAAGCCGCCTGCACTAACGGCGCGGTCTCCAACCCGCGCCGGATCTCTTCGCCGGAAACGGCGCCGGTTGACTGCCGGAAGTGGGGCCATAGCTCAGTTGGGAGAGCGCTTGAATGGCATTCAAGAGGTCGTCGGTTCGATTCCGATTGGCTCCACCAAACAGTCCCTGGCAAACTTGGCCGTCGGCCCCTTGCATCGACGAATGACCCGGCAAGCATGCCGATAGAGCGGTTCTGCGTTTCCGTGAGACCGTGATCCGCGCTAGACCACCGTTTCTCCGCCATCGACGACCAGAATCTGGCCCGTCATGTACGAGGACCGGTCGGATACGAGAAACAGCACGGACTCGGCGATTTCCTCGACGCTTGCCCAGCGGCCGAGCGGCACCTTTTCGCGGATGTAGGCTTCGATGGCGTCCCGGCCCCCCATCTGGGCGATGAAAGGACCATTGAAGGGCGTGTCGACCCAACCGGGGCACAGCGCGTTGACGCGAATGCCGAAGCGGCCATAGTCGCCCGCCATCTGCCTGGTCATCGCGATCACCGCGTGCTTGGTCGTCGTACAGGCGATCATCTCACGGTCGTAGAGCACGCCGGAGCTCGACGACGTGTTGAGAATGACCCCGCGGCCCGCCTTCTTCATGAACGGCATGACGATGCGGGCGCCGAGGAAGTGAGCCCGCACGTTGAGCGTCCAGGACGTGTCGAAGCCCTTGACGCTCACACCCAGCACGTCACCTTCGACCTGCACGCCGGCATGGTTGTGGAGGATGTCGATCCGGCCTTGCGTGTCGACGAAATCGCGGAAACCGGCTTCAAGCGCCTGATCGTCGGTCAGGTCGAACACGAGCGCTTTCGCCCGGCCACCGGCAGCAAGGATCTGTTCGACGGTCGCGTTCGCGCCGTCGGCGCTGAGGTCCGCCACCCCGACCACCGCGCCCTCGCGCGCGATGATCAGCGCCGCCGCCCTGCCGATGCCCGATCCCGCGCCGGTCACGATCGCGGCTCTGTCCTTCAGGATCATCCCTCTCCACCCTTTCTCCCCGCCTCGTAATCCTGCATCATCCAGCGCGCGAGCCTCGCCGGCTCCGTTGCGCGCCGATCAACCTCCGAGGAAAAAGACAGGCATGTACGACTTCGGTCCCTTCAAGTTCGAGTCGAAGCAGGATTTTTTCGACAAGGCAATCCGTTTCTGGAACCCCGACAAGACGAGGTTCTGGCAGAAGGCCGGGATCGATCTGGTGATCGGCAGGCGGGAGGGTTATTTCCTCTACGACATGTCGGGACGCCGCCTGATCGACCTGCACCTGAACGGCGGCACCTACAATCTCGGTCACCGCAATCCGGAGCTGGTCGAGACGCTGAAGAGCGCGCTCGATTATTTCGACATCGGCAATCACTGGTTCCCCTCCGTGGCGCGCACGGCGCTGGCCGAATCCCTCGTCAATGTCTCGCCGGGAATGAAATACGCGGTCTTCGCGCCGGGCGGCGCGGAGGCGGTGGACATCGCCATCAAGAGCGCCCGCTATGCCACCAAGCGGCGCAAGATCGTGTCGATCATCAAGGGGTATCACGGGCATTCGGGGCTCGCGGTGGCGACCGGCGACGATCGCTTCACCAAGATCTTTCTCTCCGACCAGCCGGAGACGTTCATCCAGGTTCCCTTCAACGATATCGACGCCATGGAGCAGGCGCTCAAGGGCGAAGATGTCGCGGCGCTGATCATGGAGACGATCCCCGCCACTTACGGTTTCCCGATGCCGAAGGACGGTTATCTCAACGCCTGCAAGGCGTTGTGCGAAAAGCATGGCGCGATGTATATCGCCGACGAGGTCCAGACCGGCCTGATGAGGACCGGCAGCATGTGGGGCTGGCAGGCTTATGGCGTCCAGCCGGACATCATGGTGACGGCAAAGGGCCTGTCCGGCGGGCTCTATCCGATCAGCGCGGCGCTGGTGAACGACAAGGCCGGCGGCTGGCTCAACGAGGACGGGGCGGCGCACATCTCGACCACGGGTGGGGCCGAGCTCGGCTGTGTCGTCGCCCACAAGGTCATCGAGATGCTGCAGCGGCCTGACCTGGTTGCCAATGTCGGCACCGTGACCGAGTTCATGGCACAGGCCATGCGCGAGATGCTGGCACGTCACGGCGACATCTTCACCGGGGTGCGCCAGAAAGGCGTGATCCTCGGCCTGGAATTCAGCAACCACCCGGAGGGTGCCGTCTTCGTGTCGCGCGCACTCTACGAGCAGGGCGTCTGGGCGATTTTCTCGTCGCTCGACAAGCGGGTGCTGCAATGGAAGCCCGGCGTGCTTCTGGATCACGAAACCTGCCGGGACATCATGGATCGTTTCGATGCGGCAATGCCGCGCGCCCGGGAACTGCTGCATCAGGCAGGCAAGGCGAGTTGACATGTCCCGAACCTGGTTGAAACTGCCCGGCGTCCAGCTCGAGCCGGCGGCTGGACTTGCCGGGATCGCGCTGGCAGGGGCAAGGGCACAATGATCGGGCAGGACGGACAGTGACGGATTTCGACGCGCTCACCCACGACCAGCAACTCGGCATCCTGCAGGAGACGGCGGAGGCGGCCACCGCCAACTACGATCTGCCGGCGGACGTTTCCGTCGAGATGATCAACCTGTCGGAAAACGCGACCTACAGGATCGCGGCTCCCGACGGCCGGCGCTGGGCACTCCGCATCCATCGCGACGGCTACCATACAAGGACGGCCATCCAATCCGAACTGGCCTGGCTGACCGACCTGCGCCAGACCGGGATCGTCTCCACACCCGTGCCGGTCGCGGGCAAGGACGGCGAGCAGATTCAACGTGTCGGCCATGCCGTGCTGGCGCAACCCCGCAATGTCGTGCTTTCGCAGTGGGAGACCGGTTCGGAGCCGGGCATAGGCGAAGCGCTTGGCGAACCCTTCGAGGTGCTTGGCGAGGTGACGGCCCGCATGCACATCCACGCCCGGCAGTGGCGGCGCCCGTCCTGGTTCACCCGCCACGTGTGGGATTTCGAGACAAGCCTTGGCGAGGAGAACCCTCATTGGGGACGCTGGCGTGACGGCATGGGCGTCGACGCCGCGAAGGCCAAACTCTTTGGCCGTACCGCGGAGCTGATCGGCCGCAGGCTGGCCGTCTTCGGCAAGGGCCATGACCGCTTCGGCCTCATTCATTGCGACCTGCGGCTGGCCAATCTGTTGATCGACGGCAAGACGGTGAAGGTCATCGACTTCGACGATTGCGGCTTCGGCTGGTATATGTACGACGCGGCGACGCCCATCTCCTTCTACGAGCACGAGCCGCAGGCCGCCGATCTTATCCAGTCGTGGACGACCGGCTATCGCCGCGTGCTTGACCTGCCCAAAGCGGACGAGGACGAGATCCCGACCTTCGTGATGCTGCGCCGCCTGCTCTTGGTTGCGTGGATCGGCTCGCACGCGGAGACGGACCTCGCCAAGTCGATGGGCCTTCCCTACACCGAGGGAACCGTCGGGCTGTGCGAGGCCTATCTGAGCAAGTTTTCCTGACAGCGATTGCAGGAGGTGTGAGACGGTTTTCCCGGGAAAAGCGCGTAGCGCTTTCCCATGGGAATTGCGTCAAGACAAGGAGACAGAGCGGTTGGGGAACCGCTCTACGCCAGTGCTTCCAGGCTTTCCGGCAGGATCTGGCCGCCATCGACGATGATCGTCTGCCCGGTCACGTAGCCCGCTTCCTTCGACGCAAAGTAGAGCGCTGCGTGGCCGATGTCCTCCACGGTTCCGAGTCGCTTGAGCGGGATCGAGGCGGCCATGGTCTTCTGGTAGTCCTCGCCCAGGCCGACAAGGCCCTCGGTGATGATGTTGCCCGGCATGACGGCGTTTACGGTGATACCGTATTTCGCCAGTTCGATGCAGGCCGTGCGCATGAAGCCGAGCTGCCCCGCCTTGGTGGCGCCGTAGTGCGACCAGCCGGGGAAACCGGTGATCGGGCCGGTGATCGACGACGTCAGTACGATGCGGCCCTGGTCGGACTTCTTGAGATAGGGAACCGCCGCCTTGACCGCGTGAAAGGTGCCCTTGAGGTTGGTGTCGACGACCTCGTCCCATTGTTCTGAGGTCATGTCCTCCAGCCGCGCCTGCGGGAAAATACCGGCATTGGCGCACAACACGTCGATGCCACCGTTTCTTGCGACTGCCGCCGCGAACGCGGCCTCGATGCCGGCGAGTGAAGTGACGTCGCCAGCCACGCCGAAGGCGCCGTGGCCGATCTCGGCGGCAGCCGCTTCAGCTTGGTCGAGATGGCGCGCGATGATGGCGACCTTGGCACCCGAGAGCGCGAACACCCGCGCTATGCCCTTGCCGATGCCTTTCGATCCGCCGGTAACGACGACGGACCGACCCTTCAAAGACTGGGTCATGACTTGAAGCTCCAAAATGAGACGGGGACAGAGTGATCCTCCGTCCCCGTTGCCGCAAGAAATCCAGGGCGATGGACGCCCTAGCCTTCGTTCACCATGTGACCGATGTTCCCATACGCCTTGGGGTTGGCGGACTTCAGCACGAAGCCCCAGATCAGGCCGACGATAAGGATCGCAAGCCCGACATAGGGGATGCTCCTCGGCGAAACCATTGGTGCCGCCGAGCGTCGCGAGATTGGCCACCAGCGTGTAGACGAGGACCAACTGGACAACCAGCGAGATCAACGGCGCGATGACCGTCGTCAGCATGTTGCCGCCGCCATTCTTCTTGAACCACATGAAGATCGCCAGCGAGACAACGGCCTGCAGCACCAGCAGCAGTCCGGTGCCAAGCACCGCAAACAGCGTATAGACGCCAAGCCAGGCCTGTCCCGACGGATCGTCGAAGCCGTAGGCCAGACCGTAGAGCAGGACCCAGACTGCCGCCAGCACCGACTGCAGCGCCGAGGCCTTGTGGGGGCTCTTGTGGTGGTCATGCGTCTCCGCGATCGCCTGTGGCAGGACGCCTTCGCGTGCCAGCGAGTACAGATACCGGGAAGCGGTGTTGTGGAAAGCCATGCCGCAGGCGAAGGAACTGGTCAGGATGAGAAGCGACATCAGCTGGTACCCCCAGCCGCCGACAAAAGTCTGGATGGGTGTCAGGAAGAAATTCACCCCGTCGGAGAATGCCTTGGCCACCATGTCGGCCTCGGTGGGATAGGCCGCAACCGCGCACCAGCTGACGAAGGTGTAGAACAGCCCGAGGCCAATCACCGAAATCAGCAGCGACTGCGGAATGATGCGCTTCGGATCGCGGGATTCCTCGGCATAGTTCGGCGCCATCTCGAAGCCGACCCACGACCAGAACGCCATGAAGATGCCGACGGCGGCCGCGCCCGCGGGTATGGCCACGGTTCCGACGGTCTGCTCGGCGACAGGCGTGAACACCTTGAACACATTCAGCGAATCGCCGGAAAAGTTCGTCCCGCCATGGGCGAAAAGGACGCCCAGCGAGAAGATCACCAGCATGATCACTTCGAGAATGAGGGCTATCCCGAGCAGCCGTGCCGACACCTTCACATCGCGGTAGGCGAGCGCTGCGATGACTACGATCATGCCGAGCGCAAGCACGATCCACGGCACGTTGATGCCGAAGTGCTGGGAGATCCAAAGATTGCCGAAAAATGCAAACAAGCCGGTCAGCGATGCCTCGAACAGCGAATAGCAGGCGAGCGAGCCTATGCCCGCCGACATGCCGATCTCACGGCCAAGCCCCTGGCTGATGAAGGAGTAGAAGCCGCCGACGGACGAGACGCGCGATGCCATCGCGGCATAGCCGACCGAGAAGATGGTCAGCACGATCGTCGCCATCAGGAAGGCGGCCGGCGTGTATTTGCCGATGCCGTAGCCTGCCGCGAACGGGACATTGCCCAGCATCGCCGACATTGGCGCCGCGCCGGTGACGGCCAGAAAGAGCACTCCCGCGAGCCCCACGGCCTTCGAGTGCAAAAGGTTGATGCTGTTACTCTTCGAGACGTCGATCGTCCCGCGTGCAGTTTCTATGGCCATGAAGCCCTCTCCATTGGTGACAGCTGTATTTTGGTCCCCGCACATGGCGGCCGATGTCTCCCGGCCTGCGAGTGCAGCCATGACACTACGGACGCTGCGTCACTTTGCCAAGGCCATGATTTTGCATAGCTCGCCGCTCGACATCACGTGGCAGTAGATCATGTTGATGATTTCGAGCTCCTTGCGATGGAGCTCCTCGGTCGCCGCCGCGCAGCAATCCTCGAGCACGATGACAGCATAGCTCTCATCCGCCAGGCTGCGCACCGTCGAGGATACGCACTGG
Organism: Mesorhizobium sp. RCAM 05099; assembly: GCF_059683685.1. Classification (NCBI taxonomy): domain Bacteria; kingdom Pseudomonadati; phylum Pseudomonadota; class Alphaproteobacteria; order Hyphomicrobiales; family Phyllobacteriaceae; genus Mesorhizobium; species Mesorhizobium sp. RCAM 05099. The sequence continues at coordinate 61,356 of NZ_CM185035.1, read as the reverse complement.
TCCGTGAAGATACCGCAGCAGATGACATTCCTGATGCCGAGATTGTGAAGGATCAGGCGCAGATTTGTCCCTGTCAGCGCCGAATCGGTGGTCTTGGTCACCACGATTTCGTCGCCGACTGGCTGAAGTTCGGCAACGAGCTGCGACGGCGCGTCGTTCTTGGGTAGCAGCAAATTGTTCCAGCCCGGCATTTTCTGGGAGAGCGAGCGGTCGCGCCCGTCCTTGGTGTGGCAGGCGATGCGGGCGAAAAGGCATTCGATGCCATTTTGCCGTGCCAACGCCAGCAATCTTGCCGTGTTCGGTACGACCGTGCCGTGCATGCGCTCGTGGAACGGCGTCCACAGATCGTAGCGTTGCTGTTCCTGCGGCGAAAGCGACGCCCGATCCGGCCGCTCCAGGTAGGTGTTCTGGACGTCGATGACCAGGATGGCGGTTTGCGCCGGCACCAGCACCGGATCATCCGGCTCGGGCGCACCGAGATAGTAGAGCGAACGGAATCCGGTTTTCCAGCTCATGCGGTCCTTTCAGAAGCGGAACGTGAAAAGGCCGCGCGCCGCATAGGTCTCGGCGGCTTCTTCGATGAAACGGGCGATGCGTTCGGCCTGAAAGGTGTCGCGCATCGTGGCGGCGGCCTCGAGCAATTCTTCCTTGGACTTGGCGCGGCCGGGGCGCAGCAGTTCGTAGACCTGCATGATGAAATCCTGCGGCACCTCGACAAGCTCCGCCCCCCGCTCGAAATTGAGGGCGAGAGTCGGCCGGCCGACATCGCGCGCCACGTCGGCCTGGGCCTGCAGTGCTTGCGGCGTGATGCGAAGGTCTTCCATCGTCACCTCGCCGGCAAGCACCGCATCCAGCGTTATGTCCGGCAGCGCCTTGCCATGCTTGCCGGTCACGGCGCCGGGCTGGGTTTCGACGAGCGGATAGTCGGCGCGCGTATGGGTCATGATTTCGCTCCCGTCAGGGTGACGTCGACCTCTTCGGGAGCCGCACCGGCCTCGGTCAGTCCGGTTTCGATGGCGTAGATGAGAGCGACGCGGGCATGGTAGCGCGACCCCATGGCCTCGCCTCGCTGCGGCACGACGATGGGCTCCGGCATTTCGCCAAGCGCATAGGCCGCCGCATTGGCGCCGAGCGCGCGATAGTGCTCGAGCCTGGTGATCGGCGCATTGGAAAACAGTTCCAGATTGTTGTGCGGCTGGCGGTCACGCTGATGGATGACGGCCGTGCCCTTGGCCTGGATTCCGATGCCGATGCCGCTGCCGGCAAGCCGCGCGGCGGACAGGCCGAGGAAGGAGGTGTCGGCCGTATGGCGGAAGCGAACGACGCGCGCCTTGAGCCCGCGCGCGCGGATCGCATCCAGCATCGCACCCAGCACTTCGGACAGCCGATGCCCGGCCGTCGTCCGGTAGAGCTTCAACCCGAAGGCCGGGCTGATGCCGATGACCACGTCGTCGTTTGTCGACCCGTTGGTCGCCGGCCCAAGGTTGCGATAGCGGATGTGCCTTGCCTCGTCCTTCTCGTGCAGGGCCTCCGAGCGCAGCACCTCCTTCTGATCCAGCACGTCGCGGATGTCGTTGAGCTGCAGGCGCCGTTCCTCGGACACCCGATAGCCGGAGCCGGGCCCGAGATAGTCGTTGGGATCGTTCACCGCGCTGACGATCCGCCCGTTGCGGATCATCGCCGAGGTCTGCAGATAGTCGCCGGAAAGGCGCAGCTTCACCACGTTCAGGAGGTTCTCGGCCTCTTCCCGGAAACCGCGGTTGGCCAGCGCCTTGACCACGTCGATCACGGTGATGCCGCGCTCCTTGATGGCCTCGCTGATGAAGGACACGTCGCGCGGCATCAGGCTGCGCGTATCGTCGGAGCCGGAGGCGTAGACCACGCTGGTCTTCATGTCCTCGGTCGGCGTTGACAGGCCGAGCTCCTCGAACACGGCGGCGATCGCCTCCACCGCCCGCTCGCGCAGTTCGATCGCGCGCGATTCGGGCAGCGGCGTCAGCCCGCCATCAGCCTCGAAATCCCGCTGCAGCACCAGATAGTCTTCCAGCTCCTCGCCGTTGATCAGCGACGGGTTGAACGAATTGTCGTATTTCAGGATCGAGCCCATCCCGGAGCAGATCAGGTCCGAGCCGGCAATCAGGTAGGGAAGGATTTTGGCGCCGACGCGTATTTCCGATTCGGTGGAGCGCGCGTCATTGCCCGATGCGCATTCGAGATCGAGCCAGACGGCGATGAGGTTCTCGGCCATCAGTTCGCGGACGCCACCGGGTATAGTGGCGGTCAAGGGCGCCCCGTCGATGCCGCCATTCTGGGTGCCCTGCACCCCCATGCCGCGCTGCAGGCACAGGCATCGCGCCTCCAGGTAGAGCAGCGATTTCGCTTCATGGAAGCCCATCAGCAACTCGGAGCCGGCACCCGACGTGCAGCGCATCTTGACGCCGCGCGAGGCATAGGCGGCGGCGAGGAATGCCTTGGACCATGGCGTGTCGTCGCCATCGGTGAACGATTTCTCGGTGCCGTACACGGAAACGGTCTCTGCGTAGGACGTAAAGCCGGCCATGGCGATGCGCAGCTCTTCGGCCTCCTCGCTGGAGCACTGGAACAGCGTTCCCCAACGGCCGACCGCACCGCCCACCGCACACGCCACCGCGTTGGACCAGGCGTTGCGAGACACACGCATCGTCGTTTCGATCTCGTCGAAGCCAAAGGCGACGGCGGTCGCGGCGTCGGCGGCGAGCTGCAGCGGGTCGTCCTTGGCGTTGGTGACATGGGCCTGGTTGCCCGGCGTCTTGCGTGCCCGCATCTTCGAGTAGGCGAAGGCGATCTCCAGCGCGTTGAGCTGCGACACCACCTCGGCGAGTTTCGCCGGTGTCATGCCATGCGCGAGCCGCACCAGAGTCTCGCGCGGCACGTTCATGTCGACCAGCCAGCGCGCGACCGTTGCCGAGTCCAGCGCCATCGCCTCGGGCGCCACCTCCGGATCGATATGATGGCGGGCAATGAAACGGTCGATCATGTCGTAGTCGTGTTCGAGCACGCCATCGAGGGATACGACGCGCCCGTCCTTGATGCCGATGCCAGGTTTGGGATCGGCCGGGCTGGAGAAGGCGGAGAAGCCGTTGGCGGGGTCTTCCGCCGCGAACTTGTCCAGCCGCAACGGCCGCTCATCCCAGTCGGCGAAGCGCTTCCAGCGGTTCAGTTTCGGCGTCATGCGTGCGATCCTCGACCCGGCCGAAAGACTAGTGAAAGCCCACTCGTCACACAATGGCCTGGATCGACCGTCGCCGAGGGAGCAAGCCGGCCCCGCGCTGCGCTCGTCCGCGCCTCGCGACCTTGCCGGCCGCGCGAGGTTGGTGTTTAGCTGGGACAGGGCAGGGGTGCACAATCATGGTGAAGCGATCGGATCGGCTGCGGCGGAACTCTCGTCGGGGCGTGAACGCTTGAGATGAGGACGAATGCCGAGCTTTCGTCAAGGCACCGCCTCGTTCTGGCGGTGGCGCGGCTGCTGATCACGATCCGCCATCCGGTTCTCGTCATCCGGTTTTTCAAGCGGCTTGGCTATATGCCCAATCCCGCCGCGCCAGAACGCTACAACGAGCGCATGCTGTGGCGAAAAGTGATCGACCACAATCCGCTCTTCGTCACGCTGTCGGACAAGCTCGGGGCCAAGGATTACATCCGCCGCGTCTGCCCGGAACTGCCGGTACCTCAGACCTTGTGGCGCGGTCGTGACCCTGACGGCATCCCCTCCTCGCTGTTTTCCGGCGAAGTGATGGTCAAGGCCAACCATGGCTGCGAAATGAACATCCTCGTTTCCGGCGGCGAGCCGGATCGCGCCACCGTCCTGCGCAAGATGAAGCGCTGGCTGGGCAAGCGCCACGGGCGCCGCTTTGGCGAATGGGCCTACTGGTCGATCGTGCCGGAGGCGTTTGTCGAGGAGGCGCTGCCTTTGAGTGGCGGCAAGATCGCCACGGAGATCAAGGTTCAGGTCTGCAGCGGCGTTGTCTGCATGTCCGGGCCGAGGACAAGAAAGCGCTGAAGTCCGGCCTGTTCGATCCGAATGGCAATCCCTTGCCTGGGCGCGATATCGACTATCCGCGTGAGGATCAGGCGCTGCCGGTCACGCCGCACCTCGTCGAACTCATTCGCCAGGCAGCCGTCATCGCCCCGCGCATCGCCGGCGACCTCGACTATATCAGGGTCGATTTTCTGGTCACCGACGAGCGGTTGTTCGCCGGCGAAATTACCGTCTATTCGGCGGGCGGCTATGCCAAGTGGAGCAACCCGGCGATCATGGCGGATATCGAGCGGCTGTGGCGGCTCGATCAGTCGGACTACTTGCGGCGCCGCCACACCGGGCTCGCCCGGCTCTACGCCGACGCGCTTCGGGCAAAGTTCACGGGAGACGGCGATCCGGCGCCGGTTCATCCAGTCAAAAAACTGCCCCTGCAAAGCCTGCCGGGCTAGCTCGTTTGCAGGGCGGGAAACAGGAACGCGGCGGCTGGATCGAAAAATACCTGGCCGCTCTGCTGCGCGGTTTCGTCGTGGTCATTCGCCATGTCCGAAGGCGGCCTGACGTCGATCTCCTGACCGGCCGAGGTGCGCGCGACGACGCGCCGCCGCTCGCCGAAGAAGGCGGCATCGATGAACTCGACCGCAAGCCCGGCAGTGGCCGGGCCAGGTCTCAGCCGAAACGCTTCCGGCCGCACCATCAGCCTGGTTTTCTGGCCTTGGCCGAACTCTTGGGTGGCCTTGACGCCCGACACGATTGAGCCGTCCGCGAGGCGGATCGTCGCCGCGCCATCCGTGGTCTGGAGGTGCTCGGCCGGCAGGAAGTTCGAATTGCCGATGAAGCTGGCGACGAATTCGCTCGCCGGTCTCAGATAGAGGTCTTCGCCGGTACCGATCTGGGCGATGCGCCCGTCTCGAAACAGGGCGATGCGGTCCGATAGATGCAGGGCTTCGTCCTGATCGTGGGTGACGTAAAGGATCGTTACGCCGGTTTCGCGGTGGATGCGCCGTATCTCGGCCTGGATCTCCTCGCGCAGCTTCTTGTCGAGAGCCGACAGCGGCTCGTCCATCAAAAGGATCGGCGGATCGTAGGCAAGCGCCCGCGCAAGGGCGACGCGCTGCTGCTGTCCGCCCGACAGCGCGCCGGGATATCTGCCGCCGAAACCTTCCAGCCGCACCAGCGACAGCATCTCGGCGACTTTTCGATTCACCTCGGCGTCCGGCCGGCGCCGCACGCGCAGCGGAAAAGCGACGTTCTCGGCGACGGTGAGATGCTGGAACAGCGTATAGCGTTGGAACACCATGCCGATATTGCGCTTGTGCGACGGCACCGAAAGCAGCGACCTGCCCTCGAGAAGAACGTCGCCGGATGTCGGGTCCTGGAAACCGGCGATGGCGTAGAGCGTCGTCGACTTGCCCGAGCCCGAGGGGCCGAGGAAGGTCAGGAATTCCCCCTTGGGTATGTCGATGGTGACATCGTGCACGGCAACGAAGCTGCCGAACGTCTTGCGCAGATTGCGGATGGAGAGGAACGGTTCGGTCATGTCGACAATTTCCGCCGGATCAGTGCTGTCACGATCATCAGGCTCAGGGTGAGCAGGACGAGAAGGCTGGAAGCGGCGGCGATGACCGGGCTCAGATCCTGGCGCAGGCTGCCCCAGATCTTGACCGGCAAGGTCTGCAAGGTCGGGCTGGCCATGAAGATGGCGACCACGACCTCGTCCCAGGATGCGAGAAAGGCAAAGATCGCCGCCGAGAAGATTCCGATCTTGATGGACGGCAAGGTAACCCGCAGCTTCGCCTCGAACGGGCTGGCGCCGCAGACGATCGCGGCGTCCTCGATGGACTTGTCGAAACCTTCGAGCGCCGCGCTGATGGGAATGATGGCAAAGGGGAGCGCGAGCACCGTGTGGGCGATGACGAAGCCGGCCGTTGTGCCGCCAAGCCCGATCCGCAGGAAGAAGGCGTAGATGGCGATGGCGAAGACGACCACCGGCAGGACCATCGGCGTCAGCAGAAGGCCGCGCACGGCATCGCGTCCGCGAAATTTTCCCCGGACCAGGGCGAAGGAAGCCATAAGTCCAATGACCACGGCGAGAACCGTCGCCATCGAGGCAATACGCGCGCTGGTCAGTGCCGCTTCGAGCCAGGCCGGTTCGGCGAAAAGCTCCTCATACCATTTCAGCGTCCAGCCTGGCGGCGGAAAGGCCAGCCACCGGGACGATCCGAAGGACAGGAGCACAATGAAGACCACCGGCAGCAGCAGGAAAGCGGCGACAAGGCCAGTGAAGGCAAGAAGGGCTCCGCGCAGCCGGCCCAGCCGGTCGTAGTCGAGCAGCATCAGACGCCTCCCGTCACGCGTTGGGTGCCGACGAGCCGCAGTTGCAGCGCGTAGAGCGCCATGGTCACCACAAGCAGGATGAAGGCGGCGGCGCTTCCCAGCCCCCAGTTGAGCAGCGACTGGATCATCTGGGCGATCATCCCGGCGAGCATCATGTTGGAGGTCCCGCCGAGCAGCGTCGGCGTCACGAAATAGCCGAGCGACATGACGAAAACCATCAGCCCGCCGGCGGCTATTCCCGGCAGCGACAAGGGCAGCAATATCCGGCGAAAGGCATCGAGTGGGCTCGCGCCGCACAGGGCGGCGGCGCGCAGCGTCATCGGGTCGATGGCGTGCAGGGTTCCGATCAGCGGCAGGATCATGAAGGGAAGCATGATGTAGACCATGCCGATGGTGACGCCGGTAAGGTTGTTGATGAGAGGCAGCGGTTCGCTGATCAGGCCGATATCCATCAATGTCCTGTTGATGACACCGGTGCGCTGAAGCAGCACCATCCAGGCATAGGTTCGGGTGAGCAGATTGGTCCACATCGACAGGATGATGATACCGAAGACAATCGAGCCGAGGGCGGGCGGCATGATCGCCAGCGTCCAGGCAACCGGAAATGCCACCATGACGGTGACGGCGGTGACGATGGAGGCGACCAGGAAGGTGTTGAAGAACACCCGCGCATAGGTGCCGTCGCCGAACAGGATGGCATAATTCTGCAGGCCGGGCGTGGGCTCGGTGACGCTGCGCAGCAGCAGCGCCACCACCGGAACCACGAAGAACAGGGTTACAAGGATCAGCGCCGGCAAGGCACCGCCGAGGCCGCGTCGTGTTCGCATGACGGGCTTTCGCAAGACTGGCGGTCGATGAAGCAAATTGCCCGACATGGTGATGATCCCGGCACATCAGGCGGAACGCCTTGCGGCGTCCCGCCGGTTCACGGTGAGGTCGGCGGCTACTTGGCCTGCCAGGCGTACCAGCGCTGGGCGATCGTGTCGCGGTTTTGAGCCCAGTAGTTCATGTCGAGATTGATCTGGCCGTCGACGAAGGCGTCCGGCAGCGACTTGACGACATCGGCCGGCATCTCGGCCTTGGCTGCCGTGTTCACGGGTGCATAGCCGCTTGCCTCGGCAAACATCGCCTGGCCTTTCGGGCTCGTCGCCGAGGCCAGGAATTTCATCGCGCTTGCCTTGTTCTTCGAACCCTTTGGAATGACGAGAACGTCGGCGGCGGTCATGTTCTGGTTCCAGGATGCGCCGACGTCGGCGCCGTCCTGCTTGAGGGCGAAGACGCGCCCGTTCCAGAGCTGCCCGAAGGCCGCTTCACCGGAAGCGATCAGTTGCTGCGATTGGGCGCCGCTGTCCCACCAGACGATTTCCGACTTGATCGTGTCGAGCTTCTTGAAAGCCCGGTCGAGGTCGAGCGGGTAAAGCTTGTCGGCCGGCACGCCATCGGCCAGAAGCGCGATCTCGATGACGCCCGGCGCCGACCATTTGTAGAAGGTGCGCTTGCCGGGAAATTTCTTCAGGTCGAACATGTCGGCCCATCCTGTTGGTTCGCCCGACACGGCCCCCTTGTTCCAGGCCAGGACGAAGGAATAGTAGAAACTGCCGACGGCATGGTCGGTGGTGAAACGCGGATCGAGATCGGCTTTCGGCACGACGGTGAAATCGATCGGCTCCAGCAGGCCGTCCTTGGCCGCCTTGATGGCGAAATCCATTTCGACGTCGACGACGTCCCAGGCGACGCTGCCGCCTTCCACCATGGCCTTCAGCTTGCCGTAGTCGGTCGGACCGTCCTGCAAGACCTTGACGCCGGAACTCGCTTCGAACGGCGCGGCCCAGGATTTGGTCTGCGCCTCCTGGGTGGTCCCACCCCAGCTGGTGAACACCATTTCGTCGGCGTGTGCGGCGGTGGCCGCCAGAAGCCCGGCCAGGATGCCGGTCAAAATCAGTTTCATGTCATTCTCCTCTGTTGGTTGTTTGGTTTCTTGTTGTTGTGGAATTGCGCGGCGGCGCTGCCCTTCATCGCATGACGAACGGATCGGGGATCGGCTCGTCCGATGTCCGTATCCAGACCGATTTCGAGCGCGTGTAGTCGCGGATCGCATCGAGCCCGCCCTCGCGGCCGAGCCCGGACATCCCGTAGCCGCCGAACGGCACAAGCGGCGAGACGGCGCGGTAGGTATTGACCCAGACGACGCCGGCATGAATGCCGCGCGCCATGCGGTGCGCCATGCCGAGATTGGTGGTGAACACGCCCGAGGCGAGGCCGAACAGCGTGTCGTTGGCAAGCGCCAGCGCTTCGGCCTCGGTGTCGAAAGCGAGCACGCTGAGCACGGGGCCGAACAGCTCCTCGCGCACGCAGGGCAACCCGGCATTGTCCTGGGCATCGATGATGGTTGGTGCGTAATAGAACCCGTCGGCGTGACCGGCGGGTCTTTCACCGCCGGTGATCAGCCTTCCCCCGTTGGCAAGGCTTGCCGCAACGATCTTCTCGATCCATTCCCGCTGGCGCGCCGTCGCCAGCGGCCCCATCTCGGTGGCCGGATCTTGCGGATTTCCGATCCTGATGGCCTCGGCCTTGCGCTTGAGCCGTGCGAGGAATTCGTCCTTGATCGAGCGCTCGACAATGAGCCGCGAACCGGCGACGCAGCTCTGGCCGGTGGCGGCGAATATACCGGCGACGACCGCGTTGGCAGCACTGTCCAGATCGGCATCGGCAAACACCACGACCGGGCTTTTGCCACCAAGCTCGAGCGTCGTATAGGCAAGGTTTTCCGCTGTGTTGCTGATGATCTGCCGGGCGGTTCCTGGACCACCAGTGAAGGCGACGCGGGCGACGAGCGGATGGCTGGTCAGGCGGCGGCCGCAATCGTGTCCGAACCCGGTCAGGATGTTCACGGTCCCAGCGGGGAAGCCGGCCTCATGGACGAGTTCAGCGAAGGCCAGCAGCGGGGCGGGGCCGTCCTCCGAGGCTTTGAGAACGACGGTGCAGCCCGCCGCCAGTGCCGGACCGAGTTTGACGGCGGACAGGAAGAGTTGCGAATTCCATGGCACCACCGCCGCGACGACGCCGATCGGCTCGGGCCGGATCGTCACTTCCATATCAGTCTTGTCGATGGGGACAAACGAGCCTTCGTGCTTGTCGGCGAGCCCGCCATAATAGCGGTAGTAGTCGCCGACATAGGCGATCTGGGCGCGGGTCTCGCGAATGATCTTGCCTGTGTCGCGCGTCTCGAGTTCCGCCAGCCGATCGGCATTGGCGACGACGAGGTCGCCGAGGCGCACCAGCAGCTTGCCGCGCGCCGTCGCCGTCAGCGAAGCCCAGGCGGCTGAGTGCAGTGTCCGGTGCGCCGCCGCGACGGCGCGGTCGACATCGGCTTCCGTCGCGGCCGGCATCGTCGCCCAGGACATTCCTGTCGACGGATCGATGCTTTCGAAGGTGACCGTTGGCGCGTCGAATGCTCCGTCGATGAAGTTCTTGAAGGCCACGAGGGTCATTGCGACCCCCGTCACGGAAGGCCGGCATCACCTTGTCGACGAAGAGTTTCAGCGATTTCTTCTTGCGCTCGTGCGGCAGGCCGCTGTCGATCCAGATCGAGTACTGGTCGTAGCCGAGCGCCTCGTATGCTTTCAGCCGGGTGATCACCTCTTCGGCTTCGCCGATCACGAGGTTCTGGCGGATCTTGTCCGGCGCGTATTGCGGCATGGCCGCGATCTCGTCGTCGGTGAGTGCTTCCAATATGCCTTGGCGAACGGGTTTCTTGTTCTGGAACCAGGCGCCGAACTGGCAGTAGAACAGGGACAGGTCCCGCGTCAGTTGCTCGGCATCGGCAGCGTCCTCGGCAACGAATGTATGCATCAGCAGCATGATGTCGGGGCGCGCCATGTCCGGGTGCGCGGCGCACGCCGCATTGAAGCGCTCCATCAGGCTGGTGACCTCGCCATCGCCGGAGGCGAGCGGCGTCACCTGGACATGGCAGCCATTGGCAACGGCGAAGTCATGCGAGTTCGGGTCGCGCGCCGCCACCCAGATCGGCGGGTGCGGTTCCTGCACCGGCTTGGGCGAGGAGGTGGTTGAGGGAAACGTCCAGAACTGCCCGGACAGTTCGAAGTCACCTTTCCACAGGCCCTTGATGGCGGGAATGATCTCGCGCATGCGCTGGCCAGCGCCCCAGGCATCGAGCCCCGGGAAAAGTCTTTCATATTCGTAGCTGTAGGCGCCGCGCGCGATGCCGATGTCGAGCCGGCCTCGCGTCGCGAGGTCGGCCATGGCCGCCTCGCCGGCGAGTTTGATCGGATGCCAGAACGGCGCGATGACCGTCCCCGTGCCGAGCCGGATGCGCTTCGTCCTGGCGCCGAGATAGGCGATGTTGATGAACGGATTCGGCGAGATGGTGAATTCCATGCCGTGATGCTCGCCGATCCAGGCGGTCTCGAAACCGGCCTCCTCGGCCATCAAGACGAGCTCCTCGAGCTCGTCGATAAGCTCGGCGTGCGGCTTTGCCAGGTCCGAGCGTTCCATATGGACGAACAGCGAGAACTTCATGCTTGTCTACCCCGAATTGCAGGCTGCGCGGCCGGCCTTGCCAAAGGCTGGACCTCGCCTTCGATCTCGTTGCCGACATAGACCCCGAAAGCGTCTTCCATGCGTTCGCGGGCATAGCGGGCAAGCATCGACCGTACCGCCGGATCGGCGATCCTGAGCTGCGCGATGCGATCGATGTCGACGAGCCGGACCTGGCTGTTGCCGGAAGCGGGCGCATCGACCGAGCCGCGGTAATAGACATGCGTGCGCGACGGCGTCGCCGTGTCGTCCCAGACGGCGAACAGGAACCCGAGCTGGGCGTTGACCGCCGAGGCGGCGAGACGGCCCTTGAGGCTTTTGGCGTCGCTCGCGGTACCCAGGCCGCGGCCGGCCGGCAATTGGTGAAAACCATCGGCGGTTTCGAAGAACAGCACGCGGCCTTCGTCTTCCAGTATGGCACCGACCTCCATGTCTGGCGGCGCTGCCGCCAGCGCCTCCTGGCTGAGGCCGGGAGCAACGTAGGCACCCCGGCAGTAGCCCAGAGGCTGGGTGCCATTGTGGGAAAAGTCGCGGACGCGGCCGATGAGGATCGAATGGTCGCCGGCGTCGACCAGCTGGTCGAGGTCGCAGTCGAAGGCCGCGACCGAGCCGTCGAGCAGCGGGCTGCCGGTCCGGCCGGCGCGCCATTCGACAGCCGAGAACTTGTCCGACGCTTTCGACGCGAAAACGCCGGAGGCGGCCTTCTGTCCCTCCGAAAGGACGTTGATGGCAAAACCCTTCGCGGTCGAAAACACGGGGTGACCCATCGCCTTCTTGGCGATGCAGACCAGCACGAGCGGCGGATCGAGCGACACCGAAGTGAACGAGTTCGCCGTGAAGCCGCGTGGCTCTCCTTCCGCTCCGATCGTCGTGACGATGGTCACGCCGGTCAGGAACGAGCCAAGCGCCCGCCTGAATTCGCCAGCGTCGAAGGCGGGCAGGATGCCGGCGCCACCGTCCACGCTTTCTAGAAAAGCGGTTATCAGCCGTGTGACCTTTTCCGGGGAAGCGACGGCCATCATATGCCGCTCGCCTTCCAGGACCTCGCACTGGCCGCGCGGCGCGAGACGGGCCATCGCCGCCGACATCGCCGGCGAGGAGTTCCTGTCCTCGGCGCCGGTCATGAACAGTGCCGGCATGGCAAGGCCGGGAAGACGATCGACATGCGCCGCATCCGCATGGGCGAAGAGCCGATAGGTGCGCGCATAGCCTTCCGGGTCGACGCTTTCCAATGCCGCGCGTGTCGTCCTCGCGGCCCCGGCCAGCTCGTCGGGAACCGGGTCGCCGAACCAGCGTGCGATCGTCGCGTCCGTTCCCGACAGGTTGCCCGCGCCATTCAATTCGGCGGCGCGCCCGCGCACGGCCTCGGCAAGGTCCGCCGGGCGGCGGAAGACCGCGTTGAGTGAGATGACGCCGCGCACCCGTTCGGGCGCGTTGAGAGCGATCTCCTGTCCGACCAGCGAACCCATCGAATGACCGACGATCGAGACGGCGCCAATGGCCAGATGATCGAGAAGCCTGATTGCCTGCGCGGCATAGTCGGCAAGGTCGGCATTCGCTGGCGGCAGCGGTGACTGGCCATGCCCCAGCATGTCGATGGCGATGACATCCCATCGGTCGCTCATCCGCGCGATCTGCGGCTCCCAGATCGCGGCGTTCATGCCGACACCGTGGATGAGCAGGACCGGCGTGCCCGAACCGGCCCGGATGAAGCTGGTGCCGTCAGGCGCCGTTGCGCGATGCCAGGCCGAGGATTCAGCCATGGAGATCTCCGACTTCCTTGAGATCCTGATAGCGGTCGCCGATGCGATGATGCGGGCGGCCGCCGATCGAGGCGCCGAGAGCCACCACCAGCTCGTCGGGCGCGGGCGCGTCGCCGATCTGGAAATGCACCGTCAGGTAATGCGAGCGTCGGCCTTCGTCGTTCTTGTCCATCAGCGGGATCATGATCGGCGTGTTCGGCCCGCCGCGCAGGTTGGTGAACGCGAGATAGGTTTTGGCGCCGACGGCACGGCGATAGTGATTGCCGAAATGCAGCGTGTGGATGAGCGCCGAAGCGTGCTCGATCTCGCCTGCCGTGCCGCAAATGGCGGCCTTGCCGTAGCCCTCGATGGCTTCACCGGATCCCGCGACCGCGAGAATTTCACGGGTCAGCATCTCCCCCAGGACTGGCGCATAGGCACGGATATGGGGGGAAAGATCTTCGGTGAACCCGCGCCCGGCCCACGGATTGTCGAGCACCGCCGCGACGCCGATCAGGCGCAGCGGCCGGGGGGCCGCCTTGCCGCCTTCGATCAGGGTATTCTCGACATGGGTGACGATTTTTCGGATGGCCGGCTTCATGGAATCCTCAGGGCTCGACCGGGCCGAGGTCCAGATAAGGTCCTCTTTCTGCCGATCATCTTATGGTATACCATACTATTGAAGACCAAAACCCTTGTCAACGGATCGCCGAATCTGTTCTTTGAGTGGCTGGAGGTACGTGAATTGGCCGACGACACGCTCAGGATCGAACGGTCCACCAAGACGCTCAGAACGCTGGCGCTCGAACGCATGCGCGAAGCGATCATGGAGTTCCACTTCCAGCCCGGCGAAAGGCTGGTCGAGCGACCGCTTTGCGACCAGTTGGGGGTCAGCCGCTCGGTTGTGCGCGAGGTTCTGCGGCAGCTGGAGACGGAAGGCCTCGTCCAGATGATACCGGGTCATGGACCCGCCGTGGCCCGGCCCGATCTCAGCCGCACCGACGAGATTTATGAGTTGCGCGCGCTGATGGAAGGCATCGCGGCGCGTGCCGCCGCCCTGACGGCGACGGATGATCAGATCGCGGACCTCGAGCGGTCGCTGCAAAACCTGCTTGAGGCGTGGGCGTCGGCGAAACCGATCGAAGTGATGCGGGCGACGACGAAGTTCTACGAAGTGCTTTTCGATGCCGCCGACAAGCGCATCGCCTGGGAGATCGTCCAGGGCCTGAACGTCCGCATCAACCACCTGCGTTCCATGACGATCGCTTCGGAGAACCGTCGCGAAGCCGCGATCGCCGAAATGACCGTCATCATGAACGCCATCAAGTCGCATCGCGGCGATGACGCCGAAGCAGCCGCCCGGCGACATGTGGAGCAGGCCTGGCGAATTGCGAAAGAGAAGCTTCGCGACAGCTGAAGGCGGTTGCCGGGTGTAATCATCTCGACCCAGCCGACCTGACGGCGGCCTCGTCGACCTCCAGCGGGCGGCCGCGCGGAATGCGAGCGCGGCTGTCAGCCGAGGAGATCGGCGGCGACCTCGAGTGTGTTGCGCAACGACGTTTCGAGATGGCGTTCCATCGCTTGCGCGGCACCCTCGGCGTCGTGGCGCTTGAGCGCGTCGAGAATGGCCTGATGCTGCTCGATCGTCTGTTCGCCATAACCGGGCTTGGGAATGGCGAGATAGCGGCCGCGATCCATCTGCGCCTTGGAAATGTCTACGGCTCGCCAGATCATCGGCAGGCCACAGATCTCGGCGATGGTGCGATGAAAGATGTCGTCGAGCTGTATCGCGGTGGCATATCTGCCCCGCGATATCGCAAGCCGATGCGCCGCCATGTTGTCTTCCAGCAGCGCGCTGGCGGCCGGCGTGAACCTGGCGGCCGCGCGTCTGGCGCTTTCCATCTCCAGGGCCCGCCGGATGACATAGGCTTCTTCCAGATCGGCCCGGCTGATCGGCGCGACATAGGTGCCGGTCTGCGCCAGGATCTTGACCAGGCCCTCATCGCTGATGCGCTTGACCGCTTCGCGCACGGGGGTGCGCGAGACGCCGAGCGCTTCAGCGATAGCTATCTCGTTGATCACTTCCCCCGGCTTCATCTGCCCGACGACGATCAAGTTGCGGATCTGGTGATAGATCTGGTCGCGCAGCGGATGAGCCCGATTGAGCGTCGAAGGATCCAGGTCCATGGGAAATCCGCGTCTTCGTTCACCAGAAATGGTCGGGTTATATTGGAATGCAATCCGGAAAGCACCTGAGCGGGGCCGTGACCGGCGTCGCCCATCGGCACGGCGTCCGGAAAGCTCGGCGAGCGCCGTGTTAGGCGCGCTGGTCGCCTGAGCAACGCCTGGCAGCCGATGAGTTTCGATCGGGCGGAGAGAATTTCCAATTATGCCGCTGGATTTAGAATAGACTAACTCTACAGATTTTATAGAATAAGCAATCTGCTCTGGCAATCTGGTTTTCTCCTGAACAGGACCACGCCATGCCTACCTTTGTTCGCCCGCCCTCAATCCCGTCAGACATAACCAGCCACCGCCATCAAACGACGGGAGGCAAGCCATGAACCGCGACATTCCGAACCGCATCAAGGTTCTCTGGTTTCTGCCGACGCATGGCGACAGCCGCTATCTCGGCACCGCCGAGGGCGGCAGATCGGTCGATCTGCCCTACCTGACGCAAGTGGCGAAGGCCGCCGACACGCTCGGCTACTATGGCGTGCTCTTGCCGACCGGCCGGTCGTGCGAGGATTCCTGGGTGATCGCATCGGCGCTGGCGCCGCTGACCGAACGGCTGCGCTTCCTTGTCGCCGTCCGGCCAGGCCTGCAGTCGCCAACGCTGGCCGCGCGCATGACGGCGACGCTCGACCGCATCTCCAACGGGCGCCTGCTGATCAATGTGGTGACCGGCGGCGATCCGCTCGAGAACAAGGGCGACGGCATCTTCCTGTCGCATGCCGAGCGCTACGAGGTGACGCAGGAATTCCTGCAAATCTACAAGCGCTTGCTGCGTGGCGAGACGGTCGAGCACGAAGGCAAGCATTTCCGTATCGAAGACGGCCGGCTGCTGTTTCCGCCGGTGCAAACGCCATACCCGCCGCTCTATTTCGGCGGCTCGTCCGAAGCCGGATCCGTGGTGGCGGCGCAAGAGATAGACAAATACCTGACCTGGGGCGAGCCTCCGGCCGATGTCGAGCGCAAGCTGGACAGCGTGCGCGCGTTGGCCGAGAAGGCCGGCCGCAAGCTCTCCTTCGGCATTCGCCTGCATGTCATCGCGCGTGAAACGACCGAGGAGGCCTGGGCCGCGGCGGACAGCCTGATCAGCCGGCTCGATGATGCGACGATCGCCTCGGCGCAGAAGGTCTTTGCCCGCATGGATTCGGTCGGCCAGGCGCGGATGAGCGCGTTGCATGGCGGCAACCGCGCCAAGCTCGAGATCGCGCCCAATTTGTGGGCCGGGGTCGGCCTGGTGCGCGGCGGCGCCGGGACGGCACTCGTCGGTGATCCCGACACGATCGCCGAGCGCATCGACGAATACCGGCGCCTCGGCATCGACACCTTCATCCTGTCGGGCTACCCGCACCTGGAAGAAGCCTATCGTTTCGGTGAGCTGGTGCTGCCGAAACTGCCGACCGATCATCCGGTGAAAGCCACCGGCTCGTCCGTCAACACCGGCCCGTTCGGCGAGACCATCGCCGGCGACCATCGGCCGAAGTCGCTCGCCAGCGCCTCATGAACGCGCTTCTTCCGGGCCGCCGGTTGCGCGTCGCCATAATTGGCGGCGGCTTTTCCGGCGCGGCGGTGGCCTGGCACCGGCGTGGACACATCGGCCGGCACACATGTCGATTTCCGTGATCGAGCCGCGAGCGGTGCTTGGCGGCGGCCTTGCCTATTCCAGCGAAGAGCCGTCGCACCGGGTCAATGTACCGGCGATCAGAATGAGCATGGCTCCGGATGATCCGCAGCACTTTGCCCGCTGGTTGGCTGGCAGTGGGGAACTCGAGCGCGACCCCGACGCCATCTGGAAGAATGGCGACGCCTATCCGCGGCGGCGCGTGTTCGGCCGCTACGTCGCCGAGCACCTGGCGCCCTATCTCGACTCGGGCGTGATCCGTCACGTCGAAGGCCGCGCCACGCGCGTGATACATGACCCCAAAGGCGCGGGCTGGACCGTACACACCTCCGCCGGGCCGGTCGCCGCTGACGTGGTCATTCTGGCGGCGACGCATCCACTGCCCGAAATTCCCGCCGCGCTGACCTCGCTGGCGGAAGCGCCGGGGTTCGTCGCCGACCCATATGCCTCGGGCGGGCTTGCCGCGATCGGGCCGGATGCTTCGGTGCTGATCGTTGGTTCCGGGCTGACCTCGGCCGACATGGTTGCCGAACTTGATCGCCGCGGCCATCGCGGCCGCATCATGGCGCTGTCTCGTCGCGGCCTGCGCTCGCGCGGCCATCCGGATGTGAGGAGCGAGCCCTTCGGCGACTTTGCCTCGGCACCGGCGGCAACCGCCCTCGGCTTGCTTGAGAATGTTCGCGCGACGCTGGCGGCGGCGCGTGCCGCCAATGTCAACTGGCAGTCCGTGTTCGACCAGTTGCGCTTGCAGGGGCCGGTGCTGTGGGCCGCGCTTGCCCCGCGGGAGCGGGCAAGGCTGGTCCGCCAGCTGCGCGTGTTCTGGGACGTGCATCGCTTCAGGATCGCACCGCAGGTCGCGGCCGTGCTCGATCGCCGGGCCGCCACCGGCACATTCGAAAACATCGCGGCCAGGCTTGTCGCGTCGAACCATGAGGACGACGGCCTTGCGGTCAGCTTTCGGCAGCGCGGGCAGACGCGGATCCAGACGGCACGCTTCGATGCGGTCATCAACACCACGGGTCCGGCACATGGGCGGGCGCTTCAGCTCAATCCGGCATTGCGCTCGCTGGCTGAAGCCGGGCTGATCAGGGCCGACCAGTACGGTCTGGGTATCGAGACGGGTCTCGACAGCCGCGCCGTCGGCAGGGATGGCAGGGCGGTCGCCACACTCTTCATCACCGGTCCGCTGGCGCGGGGGACTTTCGGTGAACTCATGGGCTTGCCGGAAGTCGCCCGCCATGCCCAGGCGGTTGCAGCCGTGGTTGCAAAACTGCTCGACACGCGTCCGTCACCCGAGGCCGTCGGAGCCAAGGCTTCTCACGCACCGGTCGAGAGCTGACAACCGCAGGCGGGCGCGGCCGGTCAAAATTGGTATTTTCGTCCTGCGAAGGCCCCCAAAAATAGAAAATCCTTCTTTGTATATATATTCTATAAACATAATAAATATTGGGAAATCCGGCTACGGTCGGATCGAGCAACGAGACGGCCTGAATGGGAGAAAGTTCATGGCGCACGCAGGAACCGACACGATCAAATTCGCCTACTGGGTGCCGAATGTCTCTGGTGGCCTGGTGATCTCCAACATCGAGCAGCGCACCAACCATTCGGCGCAGTACAACCGAAAGCTGGCGCAAATCGCCGAGAAGGCTGGCTTCGACTATGCGCTCAGCCAGATACGCTTCACCGCTGGCTATGGTGCCGACGAACAGCATGAATCGGTGGCGTTCAGCCATGATCTGCTGGCTGCGACCACCACGCTCAAGGTCATCGCGGCGATCCTGCCCGGACCGTGGAATCCGGCGCTGGCGGCAAAGCAGATCGCCACCATCAGCTACCTGACCAACGGCCGTGTCGCGGTCAATATCGTTTCCGGTTGGTTCCGTGGCGAGTTCCACGCCATCGGCGAACACTGGCTCGACCATGACGAGCGCTACCGGCGCTCGGAGGAATTCATCCGTGCGCTGCGCGGAATATGGACTGAAGACAGCTTCACCTTCCGCGGCGATTTCTACCGCTTCAACGACTATTCGCTGAAGCCGAAACCGCCGCAGCCGTTGCCCGAAATCTTCCAGGGCGGTTCGTCACGCGCCGCGCGCGACATGGCATCGCGGGTCTCAGACTGGTACTTCACCAATGGCAACACGCCGGCCGAGATCGCCAGACAGGTGGACGACATCCAGGCCAAGGCGAAGGCCAGCAACCATTCCGTCAAGGTCGGCGTCAATGCCTTCGCCATTGTCCGCGAGACCGAGGACGAGGCAAAGGCGGTTCTTGCCGAAATCATCGCCAAGGCCAATCCCGAGGCGGTCAACGCCTTTGGCCACGAGGTCAAGAATGCCGGCAAGGCCTCGCCGGAAGGCGAGGGCAACTGGGCGAAGTCGTCCTTCGACGATCTGGTCCAGTACAATGACGGCTTCCGCTCGAACCTGATCGGCACGCCCAGGCAAGTCGCCGAGCGCATCGTCGATCTGAAGCGCGCCGGCGCCGATCTCATCCTGCTCGGCTTCCTGCATTTCCAGGAAGAGGTCGACTATTTCGGCAAGCATGTCATCCCGCTCGTGCGCGAGCTGGAAAGCGCCGAGGCGGCAGCATCGCTGGCGGCAGAGTAGCCACCGCAAAGTCTGGCCGGACAGGCTCCGGCCAGCACGAATGAAGGTTCCCGGGCGCGCTCGATCCATCGAGCAGCAATGGGGATTTGTGCGCCTGCTGAAGCAATCGAGGACGATTGGAATGCCGTTGGCCAGTTATGCTGTCGGAGTGATGGAGGCTTCGGTCTATGCGCCGGAGGTCTTTGCGCGAGGTCTGCCGTCAATCCCGGGGCCGCGGCAGCCCGAGGGTCGTAGCGAGCCGACAGGGTTCGGCGCCGCCGCCGCCGCCCCGCTGCTTTCGCTTCAGGGCATCGGCCTGTCATTTGGCGGCGTCGTCGCGCTGGCAGAGGTGGATCTGTCGGTTCGCCCCGGCGAGATCCGCGCCATTATCGGCCCGAATGGCGCCGGCAAGAGTTCGCTGATCAACGTCATCAGCGGCATCTACCGTCCGGACCGGGGCCATGTCCTGCTCGACGGCGTTGGTTATGACCAGGTGCCGACGCAGCGGCTGGCGCATCTCGGCGTCGCCAGGACTTTTCAGAACCTTGCTCTTTTCAAGGGCCTCAGCGTCCTCGACAATGTCGCGTCCGGTCTCGCCTACAAAATCCGCTCGAACTTTGCCGGCCAGGTGCTTGGCATCGGCCGGTCGCGCGGCGAGCGGCGCGACTCTCTGAGCCGTGCCGACCAGATCCTCGAATTCCTCGACCTGACGGCGGTTCGCGATCGCCTCGCCGGCACGCTGCCTTACGGGCTGCAGAAGCGGGTTGAGCTTGCCCGCGCGCTGGTTGCCCAGCCGCGCCTGCTTTTGCTTGACGAACCGATGGCTGGCATGACCGCAAGCGAAAAGAATGAGATGGCGGTCTTCGTCCGCGCCGCGCGTGACCGCTTCGCCACCACCGTCGTGCTGATCGAGCATGATGTCGGCGTCGTCATGGGTCTGTCCGACCGTATTGCCGTTCTCGACTACGGCCGCAAGATCGCCGACGCCACGCCCGACGAAGTCAGGAACGACCAGTGCGTCATCGATGCCTATCTCGGCGTCGCCTCGGACAATGAGGGCGGGGCAGGCATATGATCGCCGACTTCGACTACCAGTTCTTCATCGAAGTGCTCGTCGGCGGCCTGCTCTCCGGCGTCATGTATTCGCTGGTCGCGATCGGCTTCGTGCTGATCTACAAGACCTCGGGCGTGCTCAATTTCGCGCAAGGCGCGATGCTGCTGTTCGCGGCCCTCACCTTCGTCAGCCTCGTCGAGCGCGGCATTCCGTTCGCGCTGGCGCTGGCGGTCACTTTCGCCATCATGGTGGCGATGGGTGTCGCCATCGAGCGCACGGTGCTGCGGCCGCTGACCAACAAGCCGCCGATCACCCTGTTCATGGCGACGCTCGGCCTCTCCTACATCATCGAGGGCGCCGCCCAGCTGATCTGGGGCACGCAGGTCCATGGTCTAGACCTCGGCATCGAGGACGTGCCGCTGGAAGTCGGCGGCGTGCTGATCAGCCAGTTCGACATCTTCGCGGCGGTTGTCGCCGCCGGCATGGTTCTCCTGCTGTCACTGTTCTTCCGCTACACCCGCATCGGCCTCAGCTTCCGCGCCGTCGCCGACGACCAGTTCGCCGCACTCGCCGTCGGTCTCAGGCTGCCGCTGATCTGGGCCACCGTGTGGGCGGCTGCCGGCCTCGTCGCGCTGGTGGCGGGGTTGCTCTGGGGCGCCCGCCTCGGGGTGCAGTTCTCGCTGTCCCTGGTGGTGCTCAAGGCGTTGCCGGTGCTGGTGCTCGGCGGCTTCGATTCCATCCTTGGCGCGATCGTCGGCGGGCTCTTGATCGGCGCCAGCGAGAAGCTCGCCGAGGTCTATATCGGCGACTATTTCGGCGGCGGCATCGAGAGCTGGTTCGCCTATGTCGTTGCGCTCGCCTTCCTGCTGATCCGTCCTTCCGGCCTGTTCGGCCAGAAGCTCGTGGAAAGGATCTGAGCCATGACCGCGAGCGCCAGCGAGTTTTCGTCCGCGCCGACGCTGCCGAAATGGATCGTGCCCGTGCTGTTGCTCGCCTTCGCCTATGGCGTCGTGCCGCTGATCGGCTCGAGCTACCTGTTCGAGGCCATCCTGCTGCCGTTCCTGGTACTCAGCCTCGCTGGCGTCGGGCTCAACATCCTCACCGGCTACGCCGGTCAGGTCTCGCTGGGCAGTGCCGCGTTCATGGCGGCGGGCGCCTTCGCCGCCTATAATTTCAACCTGCGGGTCGAGGGCCTGCCGCTCGTCGGCAGCATTGTCCTGGCCGGCCTCGTCGCCGCCGCGATCGGCATCGTCTTCGGCCTGCCAAGCCTGCGCTTGAAAGGCTTCTACCTCGCGGTTTCGACGCTTGCGGCGCAGTTCTTCGTGCAATGGGCGCTGACCAAGTTCAGCTGGTTTTCCAATGACTCGGCTTCCGGCGTCATCGATGCGCCGAGGCTGTCGATAGCCGGCTTCCCGCTTGATGACGCCATCGGCCGCTATCTCTTTGCGCTGACCATCGTCGCCATCCTAACCTTCCTCGCCCACCGGCTGGTTTCGTCGCAGACCGGGCGCAACTTCATCGCCATCCGCGACAATGAAACCGCCGCCCGTATCATCGGCATACCGGTGCTGAAGACCAAGCTGCTGGCCTTTGCCATCTCGTCCTTCATCATCGGCGTCGCCGGCGTCATCTGGGCCTTCGCCTATCTCAGGACCGTCGAGCCGGCCGGATTCGATCTCGATCGGTCATTCCAGATACTGTTCATCATCATCATCGGCGGCCTTGCCTCGATCCGCGGTGCCTTTTTCGGCGCCGCCCTCATCGTCGTCTTTCCGCTTGGCTTGTCTCGCCTCGGCGGCTTCCTGCTCGGCGATCTCTTCGACTCGGGCGTGCTCGACATGAGCCAGCGCATCGTGCTGGGCGCGCTCATCATCCTGTTTCTGATCCTGGAACCCGACGGGCTTGTGGCCCTGTGGGACAGGGTCCGAAGACGGCTCCTGTTCGCCTGGCAGTCGACATGAGCTCCATGCATTCGAAAATGAACCAGAGGCCGAATCCAAGACGGCCCTTACCGGGAGTACCTCGACCATGACCTTCCTGAGCACAGTCAAGGCGGCGGCGCTGTCCGCGGCGATGATCGTGTCGGTGGCCTTGCCCGCCGCCCACGCCGACGAACAGTATTTCCCGCTGCAGAGCTATCGCGTCGGGCCCTATGCGGCCGGCGGCACCGGCTTCTTCGGCGGCTTCATCGACTATCTCAACCTCATCAACATCCGCGACGGCGGCGTCAACGGCGTCAAGCTGACCTGGGACGAATGCGAGACCCAGTACGAGGTCGAGCGCGGCGTCGAATGCTACGAGCGGCAGAAGAGCCATGCCGGCGCCGCCGCCTGGAACCCTCTCTCGGTCGGCATCGCCTATGCCATGATCGACCGCATCACCGCCGACAAGGTGCCGCTGATCACGGTCAACCACGGCCGCACCGATTCCACCGACGGGCGCGTCTTCCCCTACGTCTTCCCACTGCTGCTCAACCCCTACAGCGAGACATCAGGCATCGTGAACTACATCGCCTCCAAGGAGGGCGGTATCGACAAGCTGAAGGGCAAGAAGATCGTCGTGCTCTATCATGGCTCGCCCTACGGCAAGGAGACCATCCCGATCTATGAGCTGCTGGCGCAGAAATACGGCTTCACCGTGCAGCAGATCGAAGTGCCGCATCCCGGCAACGAGCAGCAGTCGCAGTGGCTGACCATCCGCCGCGCCAAGCCGGACTTCGTCGTCCTGCGCGGCTGGGGCGTGATGAACCCGGTGGCGCTGAAGACGGCGGTCAAGGTCGGCTATCCCGTTGACCACATCGTCGGCAATGTCTGGTCGAATTCCGAAGAGGATGTCATCCCGGCCGGCGATGCCGCCAAGGGCTACACCGCCATCACCACCCAGGCCTCCGGCAACAGCTACCCGGTGGTGCAGGAGATCGTGAAGACGGTCTACGGCGCCGGCAAGGGCAATCTGGAAGACAAGTCGCGCATCGGCTCGGTCTACCACAACCTCGGCATCGTCAACGGCATCCTCAATGTCGAGGCGATCCGCGTCGCGCAGGAGAAGTTCGGTCACCGCACGCTGACCGGTGACGAAGTCCGCTGGGGCTTCGAGCATCTCAAGCTCGATCCGGCCAAGGTCGAGGCGCTCGGTGCCAAGGACCTGTTCCACTCGATCAATGTCAGCTGGGACAATCACGAAGGCGAAGGCTACGTGACCTTCCAGCAGTGGGACGGCAAGAAGTGGAACGTCGTCTCCGACTGGATCGCACCGGACTGGGCGCTGTTGCGGCCGATCATCGAGAAGTCCGCCGAGGCTTATGCCGCCGAGAAAGGCATCAAGCTGCGCACCGCCGACGATGCCAACGCCGTGACCACCAACTGATCAGCCACGCCGGGCGTCACGGACAGGGTTCCGTGGCGCCCCGCCTCCTTCGGTTCCTCGAACCACGGAATGAGAGCCATGCCGAATGATGACGTCATCCTTGCCGTGGACACGGTCCACGCCACTTACAACCACGCCATCACGGCGCTGCACGGCGTCAGTTTCGAGATCAGGCGCGGCGAGATCATGGCGCTGCTTGGCGCCAACGGCGCCGGCAAGACCACCACCCTGAAGGCCGTCTCCAACCTGCTGCCGGCCGAGCGCGGCCAGGTCAATGCCGGCACCATCCGCTATGACGGCGCAGATGTCTCGCGCCGCAAGCCCGGCGATCTCGTGCGCGCCGGCCTGGTCCAGGTGCTGGAGGGCCGCCACTGCTTCAAGAGCCTTACCGTCGAGGAGAACCTGGTCGCCGGCGGCATCGGCCGCAGCGGCCGCCGTACCGAGATCAACCAGGATCTCGAGCGGATCTACGGCTATTTCCCTCGCCTCAGGGAAAAGCGCCGGACACTGTCCGGGCTTACCTCCGGTGGCGAACAGCAGATGACCGCGATTGGCCGGGCGCTGATGTCGCGGCCGCGTCTGCTTGTCCTCGACGAACCGTCGATGGGGCTCGCCCCGCTCATCGTGCAGGACATCTTCCTGACGCTCAGAAAGTTGAATCGCGAGACCGGCCTGTCGATCCTGGTCGCGGAGCAGAACTCGGCTGTGGCTCTCGGATATGCCGACCACGCCACAGTGCTCGAAAACGGCGTCTCGGTTCTTTCAGGCGCTGCCGCCGATCTTCGCCAGCGCGAGGACGTGCGGGCCTTCTATCTCGGGCAGCAGGCATCGCCTGCCGTCAAGCCCGCTCATCTCCATGCCGTTGCCTGAAACAAATCCGAAGGAGCAGTGAAATGACCGTTTCGACCGTCAAGACAGACCAGGCTTCCGCCGCCGTGCCGCCAGTCGCAAGGCCAGCGAAACCGGCGCATATCATCAAGAACGACGCCGAGGCGATCGCGGTCGCCCAGCGGCTCGCCGCCGAATTCGTCAAGGACTCTTCAAAACGCGACCGCGAGCGGATATGGCCGGTTGCCGAACTCGATGCATTTTCGCAGAGCGGTCTGTGGTCGATCAATGTGCCCAAGGCATTCGGTGGCCCTGAACTGTCCTACGCGACGCTGGCGAAGGTGATCGAGATCATCTCGGCGGCGGATTCCTCGATCGGCCAGATCGCCCAGAACCATCTCGGCGTCGTCGCCGCCATCCGCACCGTGTCTGACAAGGATCAGCAGAAGCTGCTGTTCGCCGAAGTGCTGAAAGGCACGCGGTTCGGCAATGCCTTTTCGGAGTTCGGCTCCAAGCGAGCTGCCGATTTCGAGACCCGCTTCACCGACGCCGGCGATCATGTGGTCGTCAACGGCCGCAAATTCTATTCGTCCGGTGCCCTGCTCGCCCATCTGGTGCCGATCGTCGCGCTCGATGACGAGGGCCGCGCCTGGTATGCGATCGCCGACCGTGGAGCGCCCGGCCTGACGGTCATCGACGACTGGTCGAGCTTCGGCCAGCGCACGACGCTGTCCGGCACCGTCATCATCGACAACGTCAAGGTGACGAAGACACATCTGGTGCCCGGCTACAAGGGCTACGACAAACCAACCGCCGACGGCGCCATCTTCCAGATCATCCAGGTGGCGGTGGACACCGGCATCGCCCAGGCGGCGATCGACGAAACGGTTCACTTCGTCAGGACCAGGAGCCGTGCCTGGATCGACAGCGGCGTCGACAATGCCTGGGATGATCCCTACACCATCCAGGCCATCGGTGACCTGACGCTGCGCCTGCACGCGGCGCAGGCGCTGCTGGAAAAGGCCGGCCTGGCAATCGACCGTGCGGTGGCCGAGCCGACCGCCGAGACGGTGGCGCATGCGCAGATCATCACGGCCGAAGCAAAAATCCTGTCGACCGAGATCGCCATCGCCGCCACCAACAAGCTGTTCGAACTGGCGGGTACACGCTCGACGCTGGCCGAGCACAATCTCGACAGGCATTGGCGCAATGCCCGCACCCACACGCTGCATGATCCGGTACGCTGGAAATATTCGATCCTCGGCAAGTATTTCCTCAACGGCGAAAACCCGCCGCTGCACGCCTGGAGCTGATTTTCCACCGGTGGGCGGACGGCCCACCTCGGCAAAACTCGACCATCCAAGAGGCCACTGCCATGTCAAATCCAACCGTCGTCGGCTTTTCCGGCAACATCACCCGGCCGTCAAAGACGCGCGCCTTCGTCGATCTCGTCACCGGGGACATCGCGACGCGCCATGGCCTGTCGGCGAGCACCTACGACATTGAGGATGTCGGCCCATCGCTCGGTACGGCACGATGGGCCCGCGATCTTGACGGCCAGGCCCAACCGATCCTGGCTCAGATCCTCGCCGCGGACGTGCTGGTCGTCGGTTCGCCGACCTACAAGGGCAGCTACACCGGCCTGTTCAAGCATTTCTTCGACCTGATCGACCCGGCCGCGTTGCGGGGAAAGCCCATCCTGTTGACCGCGACCGGCGGCGGCGAGCGCCATGCCCTGATCGTAGAGCACCAGTTGCGGCCGCTGTTCGGCTTCTTCGAAGCCTTCACGCTGCCCACCGCTGTCTACGCCACCGACAGGGATTTCACCGATGGCGTGCTGCGCTCCGAGGCGATCCTGAAGCGCGCGGCGCAGGCGGTCGATGAGGTCGGCTTCGTGCTGGCCAACCGTTCGGGAGGCAGGATCGCCGCCGAGTAGCCTGCCGCCAGGCGGATTGCGGCAAGATCGAAATCCGCACTGCGGCAACTTCGCTTACGCGCAATTTACGACCGCCGGTTACATCTGTTCCTGTCTGATTCGTTTGACAGGAACACCATGAGCAAAGCCCTCACGACCTTCGCACTCGTCGCCGTGTTGACCGCTCTGCTCATGGCGCTGAGCCTGGCGGTGGCCAGGCACGGCTATCCCTATGGCGCGATCGGCGTCAGGCGCCTCGACGGCATCGCCGATGCCGGGACGTTCATTCCGCTGGCTGCCGTCTATTTCTTCAGCGCGCTGTTGATGATGATCCTGCCGATCCGCGCGGCCAGCATTGTCCTGACCCATGCCGCCGACGCCCTGTTCTGGACGGTGATCGTGCTGCTTGCGACCATCGTCGGCGGTCTCGCCGCCCGATGGGCGTTCGGCCAGAGCGGGGTTTTGGGGGCGCTGCTGAACTGGCGGTTCCTGTTTGCGGTGGCAGTGATCGGGTGCCATTTCGTCATGAACGAACTGCGCCGCAACGTGCTGCTGCGCAGCCTGTTCTTCGTGGTTTTCGCCGCCGCGACGCTGGCGTGCCTGTTCTGGTCGTTCACGCTCTGAGCGCGATCAAGGCTGGCTAATTTGATGAACCGGCCGCGATGTGGCCGGCGGCCTGCTCCATCCACGTCCAGAGATAGGCGGCAAGACCGCGGTCGACATGGACGCGCAGCCTGTCCTGATGGCGATAGACGACGGCGTTGATGCCGGCGAAGGAAAGCGCGGCACTCGCACTCGCTTGGCTGGGGTCGAGCGTCGTCCCTCGCGCGATGAAAGCGTTGAGCGCCGGGCCTTCGACCTCGAACACCTGCAACCCGGCGCTGATCTCCGTCACGGCGAAGCCTTCTGCGTGCCAGCCCTTGGCGATAGCGAGCGGACTGTTCGACACGGCCAGCAGCCGGTCGCGCGCTAGCCGCGCCGCATAGCGGTCGCCCTGCGTCGCCCCAAACGCACCTACGCCAGTCCCGTCCATACCGGATACCCGCGCCCAGGCGTCGAGATCGCCGCTGACCAGCAGCTGATTGAGATCCGAGATCGCGCGCACCACAAGGCCGGGCGCGGTGATGACCGCCGACTGCCAGTCCGGCGCGACGGACCATTTTTCCGCGAGATCACGCATGCAGCCGCTCTCCTGCCGGGTCGAAGGCGCAAGGCGCGGCAATCGTCGCCGTCCTGACCTTGCCGAGATGCTGGATTTCGATCGCCTCGCCGTGGCGGGCCGCGCCACGTTCGATCAGGCCAAGCGCGACCGGCCGTCCGAGTGTCGGGCTCTGGTAGCTCGATGTGACAAAGCCCTGGCTGTGTAGCTTGCCGTCGCTACGTCTGATGCCGTGCGCGCCAGTCGGCAGCGGGGCTTCACCTCGGGGCACCGTCAGCCCGACAAGCTGCATGCGGTCGCCGCGCGAGGCCTCCTCGGTGAACAGCGAGCGGCGGCCGACGAACTCGCTCTGGCGTTTGTCTAGTACGTCGCGAAGTTGATCCCGAGCAGGCTGGCGTGCTGGTTATAGGGATAGGCATCCTACGTATGTCGTCTGGGAAACCGTCTGGCCAGGCCGGCCCGCCGGCCGTGTCTATCGCTTGCCGGAAAGTGTCTTCTCGACGTAGCGCGCGAAGTCCTCGACATCTTCTGCCGGAGGCTCCTGGCCAGTGAAGCTGCGCAGATACGAGGCGACGTGTGCCAGGCGGCTGCTCATCGGTTCGCCGAGCTCCAGCGAGTAATAGCCGATCTGCATGAAATAGAGGATGCGGGCCCGCACGAACGCGTCTTCCTCGTCGTAGCCATGGCGCATGAACATGTCGCGGATGGCGTTGACGCGCTCCTCGTCGGCCTCGTCGAGCGCGCGCCTGATGGCGGGGGAGCGACGAGCCCAGGCCCTGATCGCGAAATCCAGCCGGGGATCGAACAGCCTCTCGTCCACCCAGCATTCGAAAATGCTCATCACCCCGCGGATGACGGTCGCCGAAGGTCGTCCAGCGCGCTCGACGATGAACCTGGTGTTGGTCTGCCGCCAGTAGTCCAGCAACTGGTCGAGCAGGTCCTGCCGGCTCTTGAAGTACCAGTAGAAGCTCGAGCGCGAGACGTCGAGCTTCTGGCCAAGCGTCAGCACGCGGACGCGCTCGACACCATCGGAGATCAACGTTTCAAGCGCAAGCTTCAGCCAGTCTTCGCGAGTGGCCTTGATGTTGCCGGTGGCGCCGGCGCGCTGGATCGTCGTTTCGAGTGCCGCCATCAGCACGACGCATGACACGCCGCATTGGGCAAATCAAGGCTATGGACATCTGTGTACAGAGCAATTCGTTTGAGCCTTGAGGGGTGGCTGGTGGATGTTAGCCGGGCTGGCTGTCAATGGCGCGCCGTTGCCGCCCGCATGATCGGTGCGATGGCAGGCTGGGGATTTTTGTCGCGGCGATCCGGCCAGTGCGTGCTTTCCCGCAAGGCAATTGTCTGGCAAATACCAATTCAGACAGATGCCGCCGCGCGGCCAATCAGCAGGAAAGACCAGGGCATGGTTCAGTTTCGAAAAAACCTCATCGATGGCGAATGGGTCGGCGACGCCGGTTCCCGCAACATCAACCCCTCGGATACCGGTGACGTCGTCGGCGAATATGCCTCGGCGGGAGCCGAGCAGGCCAAGCAGGCGATCGCCGCCGCCAAGGCGGCGTTTCCGGCCTGGTCCCGTTCCGGTCCGCTGGCGCGCCACGCGGTGCTGAAAAAGACCGCGGACGAGATCATGGCGCGCAAGGACGAGATCGGCCGCAACCTGGCGCGCGAGGAAGGCAAGACGCTGGCCGAAGGGATCGGCGAGACCATTCGCGCCGCCCAGATATTTGATTTCTTTGCCGGCGAAACATTGCGCCTGGTCGGAGAGGTCGTGCCAAGCGTTCGGCCGGGCGTCGGCGTCGAGATCACCCGCGAAGCGGTCGGCGTGGTCGGCATCATCACGCCGTGGAATTTCCCGATAGCCATTCCGGCCTGGAAGATCGCTCCGGCGTTGGCGCATGGCAACACCATCGTCTTCAAGCCGGCTGAGCTGGTTCCCGAGAGCGCCTGGTCCATCGTCGACATCCTGCATCGCGCCGGCCTGCCGAAGGGCGTGCTCAACCTCGTCATGGGCAAGGGCTCGGTGGTCGGCCAGGCGATGCTCGACAGCCCCGATGTCAACGCCATCACCTTCACCGGCTCGGTCGGCACCGGCAAGCGCGTCGCCGCCGCAAGCATCGAGCACATGCGCAAGTTTCAGCTCGAAATGGGCGGCAAGAACCCGTTGGTCGTGCTCGACGATGCCGATCTCGCAACGGCTGTCGATTGCGCGCTCAATGGCGCCTTCTTCTCGACCGGCCAGCGCTGCACGGCCTCGTCCAGGCTGATTGTGACCGACGGCATCCACGACCGTTTCGTCGATGCCCTCAAGGATCGCATGAGCAAACTGGTCGTCGGCGACGCGCTCGACGCGCAGACCCAGATCGGTCCGGTCGTCGACGCGACACAGTTGAAGCAGGATGAGGACTATATCGCCATCGGCGTCAGGGAAGGGGCTACGCTCGCCTTCGGCGGCGAGAGGCTCGATCGCAAGACGCCGGGCTTCTTCTTGCAGCCGGCGCTGCTGACGCAGGCCACCAACGCCATGCGCAGTTCGCGCGAGGAGATCTTCGGGCCTGTTGCCAGCGTCATCCGCGTCAAGGACTATGACGAGGCGCTGGCCGTCGCCAATGACACGCCTTTCGGGCTGACGTCGGGCATCTGCACCTCGAGCCTCAAGCATGCCACCCACTTCAAGCGCAATTCGGAGGCCGGCATGGTGATGGTCAATCTGCCGACGGCGGGTGTCGACTTCCACGTTCCCTTCGGCGGGCGCAAGGGGTCGAGCTATGGCCCGCGCGAGCAGGGCCGCTATGCGGCGGAATTCTACACCACCGTGAAGACGGCTTACACATTCGCAGGCTAAACGCGCGCAGGCTAAACGGGCGCAGACCAATCGGGCGCCGGCTGATCGGGCCGGCGAGCCGACGCATCAAGGGACCGGACGGGCGCAACGCGATGACATTGCAGGACCTGACCTGGCTCAATCCGCCGCCCCAGCATTCCATCGAGGGCGATGCCGTTCGCGTGCGCACCGGCAAGGAGACCGACTTCTGGCGCGAGACCTTCTACGGTTTCTGGCGCGACAACGGCCACTTTATGTACCGGCCGGTCGAGGGCGATTTCACCGCCGAGGTTACCGTCGACGGGCGCTACGAGGTGCTCTACGACCAGGCCGGATTGATGGTTCGGCTCAGCGAAACGCATTGGGTCAAGGCCGGCATCGAGTATACCGACGGCGTGATGTACTTTTCCGTCGTCGTCACCAACGATGCCTCGGACTGGTCGCTGGCCACCATTCCGGCCAGTCCGGACGGGGTCAGGATCCGGTTGACCCGCCATGCCGAGACGATTCGTATCCAGTATCTCGACGCTTCCGACGGCCACTGGAAGCCTGTGCGGCTTGCCTACTTTCCGGTCTCGAAGACGGTCGATGTCGGCATGATGTGCTGTTCGCCGCAACGCGAGGGCTTTGAGGTCACGTTCTCCGGTTTTTCGATTGGTCCGCCGATATCGCGGGAATTGCACGATTGACGCTGCGGCTCTTCCATGTCTGGTGAAGGATCGGTGGAATCATGCGCCGGCCTCGTCCAGTCCTAGCCCGCCGTGGACGGCATTGCGGATGGCTCGCGGGCCAAATCTTGCCCATACCGCTCGATGCGCGCGAATGCGCTGCAGTGCCCTGCGTTCAGCGTCCAGGCAAAGTCCGACGGCCATCTCGGCAAGCCCTTCATCGGTATCCGACAGCAGCACCTCTTCATTCTCGACCAGGTCCAGGCCCTCGGCCGCCAGCGGTGTCGCGATCACCGGCACGCCCCAGGCCATAGCCTCCAGGATCTTGATGCGCGTGCCGCCGCCTGCCGTAAGCGGGATGATGCTGAGATGCGCCCTGGACAGCAGTGGCGCCACGTCTTGCGGGTCCTCGACGAGCTCCACGTCAGGCAATCGGGCCAGCGCCCGCACCGCTGGCTTGGGGCTGCGTCCGGCAAGGACCAGTCTCGCCGTTGGAAAAGCCTGCCGGATGCGGGGCAGTAGGGCGCCGGCCAATCGTTCGGCGGCATCGACGTTTGGAGGATAGCCGAGATGGCCGACAAACAGGATCTCCGGAAAGCCGTTGTCGGTCACGGCTTCGGCGGGCAGCGTCTCGGGAATGTCGCCAGCGTGCGGAATTCCGTTCGGAACGACATCGATCGGCACCTTGCGCCGGCAAACGGCCATCAGCCTTTCGCGATCGCTGGTCGAACAGACCCAGACCCTGTCGACAATGGCCAGCGCCTTTCTCTCCAGATGCCTGATGCCCAGGCTCGTGGCGATCACCGCGGCGGCGGATCGCGCCGCATCGACGCGCCGCAACTGTCCCGCCAGGTCGGACTCGACATTGTGCATGTCGAGAATGAGTTGTTTGGTCAGTGGTCTCAAGGGCCGCAGCAGCTTGAACAGCCCGATGCCCTCGACCAGCACCGTGTCGGGGCGGAAGTCTCGAACTAGTGTCTCGAGCCGTGCCAGGGCGGAGCGTGAAATGCGCTGCTCCGCTCCCATGCGCCACCACCCGATCGAACGGGTGCGGGCCTCGCCTTCGATCGACAAGGCCTCGATGCGGATCGGTGCATCGGCTGGTCGCGGCACGGCGGCCTGCGGCCGCACCGACACCAGGCAGACGGGACCGAATTCGGCTGCCGCTTCGGCGTTGCGGTAGTTCCTCAGGTCGGCGCCAGACGTCGGTGGAAAGGCCGGATCGTGAGACACGACCAGCACACGCCGCTCGGCGATCCCCGCGGAGATAGTATCGTCCGGTCGCGCGCCTATGGGGTTCATGGCGAACGCCCAGGACCTTGCGTCGGGCGCTGCGCTGAAGGCTTTGTTCCAGACGGCATTCACGACGGTCCCGAGCCACAAGAATCAGCATCGACTTGTTCAGCCGAACGGGGCTTTCGTCAAGCGCTGGCACCCCTTTGAATGTCCGGTGCGCCAGCCTCGCGCCCCCCGGCCAGAATGCATGCCGGCAGGGCGCGAGGATCATCGCCTGACCCATGCCAGCCAGCGTCCCGCCAGATGCTTCCAAAACGAGGTGAGCCGGGTTCGCCGATAGGCGTCTCCGGCCATCTTGATGCCTTGTGCCTGGGTCGGGAAGGGGTGGATGACGTCGGCCAGCGCATTTAGTCCCATGCCCGACCTGATGGCGAGCGACACTGCGTTGATCATCTCGCCGGCATGGGAGGCGACGACCGTGGCACCGAGGATGCGGTCGGAGCCTTCCCTGACGTGGATCTTGACAAAACCCTCCTCCTCGCCGTCCATCACCGCCCGGGCGACATCGTGCATCAGCACCGTATAGGTCTTGACCGGTACGCCGTTCTGGCGCGCCTCCGCCGGATAGAGGCCGACATGGGCGATCTCCGGATCGGTGTAGGTGCACCAGGGGACGACCAGTTCACTCAGCTTTCCGCGCCCGAAAAACAGCGCGTTCCGCACGACGATGCGGGCTGTCGCCTCCGCTGTATGCGTGAACTTGTGTTCGAGGCAAACGTCGCCGGCAGCGTAGATGCGCGGATTTGTGGTTCGCAGATAATCATCCACCTTGATGCCATTGGCATCGTACGCCACGCCGGCGTTTTCCAGGTCGAGACCATCGACATTGGGCGACCGGCCGATGCCGGTGACGATCTCGTCGACGGAGATCGTCGACGTTTCGTCGTCCCGCACCAGGTCGGCGAGCTTCTTCCCACCCGCTGTCCGCACCGCCACCACTTCGGTGTTCAGGCGAACCTCCACCCCTTCGCGCGCCAGCGCGTCCGAAAGGATCTGGGCGGCGTCGCGCTCTTCGCCGGGCAGAAACATCGGATCGCGCTGCGCCAGGATGACGTTCGCGCCGAACAGGCAGAACGCCTGCGCCATCTCGCAGCCAAGCTGCCCCCCGCCAATGACTAGAAGCCGCTTCGGGCAGTCGGCAAGATCGAACATGGTCTCGTTGCTGAGATAGCCGGCCTCGGTGAGGCCCGGAATCGTCGGCAGGCGCGCATGCGCTCCCGTCGCGACCAGCGCCTTCCTGAAATGCAGGGTTTGCCCGGCGACCAGAATCGAGTCCGGCCCGGAAAATCGCGCTTCGCCGAAGTAGAGGTCGATGCCTTCGGAAGCCAGGCTCTCGGCCGAATCGGCGCGGCTGATCCGCCGCCGGATCTGCCGCATCCTCGTCATAGCGCGTTGAAAATCGACGCGAACATGTTTCGGCGTGTCGCCGCCAAAATTCCCGGCATCGCGCATGTCGGCATAGAGCCTGGCGGTGCGGATGACCGCTTTCGACGGAATGCAGCCGACATTGATGCAAACACCGCCGATCAGGCTGCGCTCGATCAGTGCAACCTTTGCGCCGAGGCCCGCCGCCTCGCGGGCCGCGGTTAGCCCGGCGGGGCCGGCGCCGATGACGACGAGATTGTACGGCCCTGTCGGATCGGGGTTGCGCCAGCGCGGCGGATGCGCGCCCCTGATCAGTTCGGCGTCGT
This sequence comes from Mesorhizobium sp. RCAM 05099, assembly GCF_059683685.1. Lineage (NCBI taxonomy): Bacteria > Pseudomonadati > Pseudomonadota > Alphaproteobacteria > Hyphomicrobiales > Phyllobacteriaceae > Mesorhizobium > Mesorhizobium sp. RCAM 05099. The sequence goes on along the minus strand of NZ_CM185035.1, from coordinate 27,463 downwards.
TGCGATCGACAGGGAAGGCTGCTGCTTTTGTCTTTTCATGCGACATCGCGGCCACCTGGCGCCGGGCTTGCCGGCTGCGACAGCCATCCACCCGTGAAACCCGCCTTGCCAAGGCCGCGACGGATGTGCTGGTTGGACCGCATCAGCTCCCAGATCAGACGCGAGCGATGGTTCTCGATCATCATCACCACGATGCCCTGGTCCAGCCCATAGTGGCCTTCCGACACCCAGCCATGCCGGCCGAATTTTCGCCGGTTCGCCAATGTCGGATTGAAGCCGCTCGGCAGTCGGAAATTGTCGATCACCTCAGGGTAACGATCTCCGAGATGGCGCAACGCCGCCAGGCAGATGTCCGGCGCGAAAGGCAGCGATGCCAGACAGGACCACGGAGCGATCGTCCCGTCATCTGGCCCGAAAGGAGCGCCGCGCGCCGCATATCCTGAAAAACGGTAAGGCCGACGCGCTATACTGGCGCGAAAGCCGCCTGGCCCGTCGCCCGCGGAAAGTCCCCACAGGTTCTCATCATAGCCGTCATAGTCATAAGGGTTATGCCGCGCATAGTCGCGATGCAGGTAGGTCGAGCGCCGGCTGTTTTCGAAATAATCCGAGTTCTTCTCGCGCATGAAGGCGTCGCGGATGCCGGCGAAATCGATCCAGGCATGGGAGAACTGATGCATGAACAGCGGACCGCCATAGAGCACATCGTAGCCGTAGATGTTTTCCCATTGATAGGTCGCCGTCCAGCCGACATAGCTGTCATCCGAGCTTGGGCTGTCGGGCGAGGCCATCGACAGCACGTAGAGGATCGTCGCTTCGTTGTAACCTTCCCAGCCATAGTGGAGAAAGCCGCTCTTCGGCTTCCAGCCTTGCCGCAAGGTGGGCGTGCTGCCCTGTGCCCATCGCCAGTCGACGCGCCGATACAGCGCCTCGGCCAGATCCCGGATCTCGCGCTCGTCCTCGCCGGCGCCCGAGAAATAAGCGCCTGCCAGGAGCACGCCGGCCATCAACAGCGCGGTGTCCACCATCGACAGTTCGCAGTGCCAGACACGCCGGCCGGTCCGCATGTCGAGAAAATGGTAGTAGAAGCCTTTGTGGCCGGTGACGTCGTCGCCATTGCCTTGCGGGCTGGTCCAGAAGAAACGCAGCGCGGCAAGCGTCAGCTTGACAGCCGCCTCGCGCGTCATCCATCCGCGCTCGACGCCGACAGGATAGCAGGACAGCGCAAAGCCGACGACGGCGATGCTGGCCGGCGTGTTCGGCCGTGAAGTATCTGCGACCAGCCCGTTGTCGGGGTTCACGTTTTCGAGAAAATAGTCGAACGCCGCGCGCTGGTAGCGGTCCAGAAGGTCGTCATCGGACAGCGAGGTTGGGTCGACCTTAAGCAAACGCAGCAGACTCCAGCCGGATGGCCGCAGCGCCCGTCGAGCGCACGGCAGAGGCGCCGCCCTGGCAGGTCATCGCGCTTGCAAGACTGTTACACCGTGTCATGGCTTTCCCGCACACCTGTTGCGCCATCGCCGATTCAGGCGCCACCCACTATACGCCTGTCCAGCTCCGTTCGTTGCTTCGTCACGCGGAATTGTAGCGCATCAGGCTGACGCAGGGTGTGTCCCGGCCTGTCTCAATAGGTGGCGCGGCCGCCGGAAACGTCGAACACGGCGGCTGTCGTGAACGAGCACTCCTCCGAGGCGATCCAGCAGATTAGCGCCGCCACCTCGTCGACCTCGCCGAAGCGCGCCATCGGTATCTTGGACAGCATGAAGTCGATGTGTTCCTGGCTCATCTGCTTGAAGATCGCGGTGCGCACCGCCGCCGGTGTCACGCAATTGACCGTCACCTTGGTCTTGGCCAGTTCCTTGCCGAGCGACTTGGTCAGGCCGATCACGGCGGCCTTGGAGGTGCTGTAGGCCGAGGCGTTGGGGTTGCCTTCCTTGCCGGCGATCGAGGCGATGTTGACGATGCGGCCGTAGTTGCGCTCGAGCATGTGCGGCACGAGCGCCTTGTTGCAGTAGAAGACGCCATTGATGTTGATGTCGATGACCTTCTGCCAGTCCTCGGTCGAATAGTTCCAGGTGGTCGTATTCGGCCCGGTGATGGCCGCGCTGGTGACCAGGATGTCGACCGCGCCAAGGGCTTCGAGCGTTTGCGCAGCCGCACGTTCAACACCAGCCGCGTCGGCAACGTCGACCGCCACACCGTGGAGGGCCGGAATCGCGGTTTTGGCTTGCTCGATCTGGACGGGATCACGATCCCACACACAAACCCGCCCGCCCTCGTCGGCGATCCTTTGCGCGACGGCCAGGCCTATGCCGGAGGCGCCGCCAGTGATGACAGCCGACCGGCCGCTGAACCGTCCCGCGAAACTCGGCATGTGGTCTTCCTCCCGATAGGTGGCGAATGTGAAGTCAACGGCGGCCAAGTTCAAGGCGGTATCCGAGCCGCCGAACGGGATATTGGTAGCCCAGCAGAATGCGGCCGCTATCGGTGCTGGAAGAACTGCAGAAACAGTTCCCGTTCGGTGGTGATGTCGAGCTTCTCGTAGATGCGCCGGCGATGGTTCTTGACGGTGCCGACGGTGATACCGAGACGCTCGGCGATGTTGGCGGTCGGGTGGCCGGCGAGGATCAGCTGGACAAGTTCCCGCTCACGCTGCGACAACTCGGGCCACAGGCTGGCCGGGATGGTCGGCTCCTGCCGGGGCGAGGCGCCCGGACCTGTCGGCGCCGAGGTGCGGAAGAACTCGGTTCCCCGTGCCTTGATGTCGAGGGCGTGCAACGCCTCAAACACCGGCAGCCGCTCGTCCAGAAGTGAGATCTCGCTGTCCTTGAACGACATCTTCGAGCGGTCGAGGAAGATGCCGAGGCACCAGTCGCCGCCATCGGCCAGCATGATGCCGACCTCGTCACAGATTTCCGACTGCGCCAGGAAGCCGGCTATATATTGGCCGCGCTTGGCCTCATCGTCGGCAAGCCGCTTCAGCGGCATGATGCCGAGCCTTCGCTCGCGCCGCCACGACGCATAGAACGGGTCGAAGACATAGTAGCTGGCGAGGTAGCGCTGGACCATCTCGTCCGAAAAGCGCCGGTGCTTGATGAATTCCGGTGTCTGCGTCGCCGAATAGCGCGTCACGGTGACGAGGTCGTGCTCGATATCAGCGCCGATCAGGTCGATCAGGCAGTCGACATGCCTGTCCGTGCCGGTGGCGGCGATCGCCCCGGCGAGCGGCGCCCAGATATTGCCCATGCGCATGCCCTTTTCTCGGCGATCCCGGCCCAGCCGTCATTGTGTCTTTAGGCATATGGCGCGAGGCCGCCTGTCCAATCTAGCCTTGCGTCATCCTAGAACACATCCCGAGGCGACCGTGACACAGCCCAATATCACCGGCCCCATCGTTGGCAATCCGTCAATCATTGGCAACCCAATCGTCATCGGTATCGACGCCGGCGGCACCATGACTGACACGATCCTTGTCGATCAGGACGGCCACTTCAAGATCGGCAAGTCGGCGACCACGCCGAAGAACGAGGCCGAGGGCTTCCTTGCTTCGGCCGAGGACGCGGCGGATGCGTGGGGCATCTCGCTGGAGCAGCTGTTTTCCGGCGTCAACGTCGTGCTCTATTCCGGCACCGGCATGCTCAACACGCTGCTGTCGCGCACCGGTCGCCGGCTTGGCCTGATCACCACCAAGGGCCTCGAGGACATGATCCTGATGGGTCGCGGCCTGCAGGCCTGGGCCGACTATTCCTATGCCGACAGGCTGCATGCGGTGACCCATCATCACCCCGATCCGCTGGTGCCGCGCCGCCGCACCCATGGCGTCACCGAGCGCATCGACCAGTTCGGCGACATCGTGCTGCCGCTCTACGAACACGAGGTTTCCGCCGCCGCGAAAAAATTGATCGCCGACAAGGTCGAGGCGATCTGCATCATGACCATCTTTTCGCACGTCAATCCGGTGCACGAGAAGCGCATCGCCGAGATCTGCCGCGAGGAGGTCGAGAAGGCCGGCGCCGACATCACCGTCTACACCAGCCACGAGGTGCGCCCGGTCATCCGCGAACAGTCGCGGCTGAATTCGGTGCTGATCGAGGCCTATGCCACCTCGCGCGGCCGCAAGCAGCTCAAGGGCATCGAGGACGTCTCGAAGAAATACGGCTTCAAATATGGCGTGCAGACGCTGCTCTCCTTCGGCGGCCTGACCTCGATCAACCACCCGCGCCTGCACGAAACCATGATCTCCGGTCCGATCGGCGGCATCCTCGGTGCGGCCTATGTCGGCAAGCTGATCGGCAACGACTCGCTGATCTGTTCGGACATGGGTGGCACCTCCTTCGACATGGGTGTCATCACGCGCGGCCAGACGCGGATCGAGAACGAGCCGCTGATGGACCGTTTCAAGCTCAACGTCCCGACGCTGCATCTCGACACAATCGGCGCCGGTGCCGGCATGATCCTGAAGGTCGATCCGTTGACGAAAAAAGTCAGCCTCGGACCGGAAAGCGCCGGTTCCGATCCTGGCCCGATCTGCTTCGATCGCGGCGGCACCGAACCCACCATCGCCGACTGCGACGCCATCCTCGGTCGGCTGAACCCGCATTATTTCCTTGGCGGCAAGGTCGTGCTGCAGGTCGAAAAAGCCCGCAAGGCTTTCGAGGAAAAGTGCTCCAGTGTGCTGGGTGTTGGCGTCGAGGAAGCCGCCGAAGGCATGATCGACATGCTGGAGTCCGATGCCAACAACGCGCTTCGCCGGGTCATTTCGGGCCAAGGCATCCATCCCTCGGAGTTCACGCTGCTGTCCTATGGCGGCTCAGGTCCTCTGCATCTGGCCGGCTGCTCCAGGGGCATCGGCTTCAAGGACATCATCACCTTCCAGTTCGCCGCCGCATTCTCCGCCTTCGGCTGCACCACCGCCGACTTCATGCGCCGTCATTCAGTGTCGACGCAGCACGACATCCCATCGCGCGCCGACGAGGCGACGCTGGCCGCTTTCGGCGCCAAGGTCACCACGGTCTGGAACGACCTCACCAAGGCAGCGGTCGGTGAGATGATCGCCGACGGCCATGCCGGGGAGAAGATCAAGACGGTGCCGTTCCTGATGATGCGTTACACGGGCCAGCTCGAGGATGTCGAGGTCATGGCGCCGCTGGCCGAGGTCAATTCGGCCGACTACATGCGCAAGGTCATCGACGAGTTCGAGGCGGTCTATGCCAAGGTCAACCACCGCGTTTCGCGCTATGGCGAAGCCGGCTTCACCATCACCGAGCTTGGGCTGATCGCCACCGCCGACAAGGTCAAGCCGGTGTTGCTCAAGCGGCCGCTTGGCGCCTCCAATCCGGCATCCGCCCATAAGGGCGTGCGCGAGGCCTATATTGGCGGGCGCTGGCACAAGGCCAATCTCTACGAGATGGATCTCCTGCAACCCGGCCACGAAGTGATCGGCCCGGCCATCATAGAACATCCCGCCACCACGCTCGTCGTTCATCCGCAGGACCGCGTCCATGTCGATGAATGGACTCTGCTGCACTACACCCACGCTTGAGAGGGCGACCGCCATGTTGGACAAACCTGCCTCGGCCCTGCGCCTTCGCGAACGGCTGCTCGATTCCGAGCGGCTGATGGAAGAGACCGGCTGCTATGACGGCATCACGGAACTTACACTGCGCAACCAGGATCCGCTGAAATTCGAGACGCTGCACACCAAGCTGCGCGCCTATTGCGTCTCGGCACGCGAAATGGCGCGCCGCATCTCGGCCTCGCCAGGCGTGCGCGAGGTCGGCGAAATGGTGGTCGCCATCTACACGCCGGAAGGTGACGCCATCGCGCTCTCCAACGGCATCATGGTGCATGTCCATACGATGAGCCGCTTCATCAAGTGGATGATCAAGAACAATTACGAGGAAAACCCGAAGATCCGCGAAGGCGATATTTTCGCCAACAACGATGCCTTCATCGGCACCGTGCAGGTGCCCGACGTCATGGACGTGGTGCCGATCTTCCAGGAAGGCACGCTGGTCGGCTGGGCCGGTGCCGTCTGCCACGAGCTCGAAGCCGGTGGCATCACGCCGGGTGGCGACGTCTGCCTGGCACAGGAGCGCTTCACCGAAGGCCTGTTCGTCTGCGCCGAGAAGATCGGCGAGAACGACGAAATCCGCCGCGACTATGTCATCCGCTGCGAGCGCAATCTGCGCATGCCGATCTACTGGGTGCTTGACGAAAAGGCCAAGGTCGCCTCCTGCATCGACATGCGCGAAAGCGTCAAGCAGCTGATCTCGGAGATCGGCCTCGACTACTGGATGAAGGTGTCGAAGGAGTTCATCGAGGAGGGCCGCCGCGCCCAACTCGCCCGCACCCGCCAGCTCACCGTTCCCGGCATCTATCGCGGCCACACCTTCTATGGCCATGTCACGGCGGGAAAACCCGGCTTCCAGCTGCTCGGCGATCCCGACTGGCTCTACAACATCCCGATCGAGATGGAGATCACCACCGACGGCAAGATCACAATGGACTTCGAGGGCACGCAGCCCTGGGGCTACCATTCGATGAACTGCACGCCGGCCGGCATGGATGGCGGCATGTTCGTGACGCTGACCCAGCACATGAATTTCGAAGGGCTGGTCAATGACGGCGCCTGGATGGCGACCGAGCTGAAATTGCCGCATGGCACCTGGACCAACCCCGACAACGAGATGGTGGCGACAGCTACCTCATGGGCGCTGCTGCTGCCGGCCTATGGCGTCTTCCAGCGGCTCTTGTCGCGCAGCTTCATCGCCCGTGGTTTCGTAGAGGAGGCCTTTGTCGGCCAGGTCAACAGCCCGATGATCGAGATGGGCGGCGAAAGCCAGTACGGCACGCCGTTCGGCATGGCGCATTTCGAATGCGCCGCCGCCGGATCCGGTGCGCTCGCCATCAAGGACGGGCTCGACACCGCCTATGTCGGCTGGAACCCGGAATCCGACATGGGCAACATCGAGGTCTGGGAACAATCGATGCCGATGGTCTATATCGGCCGCTCGATCGTCCCGAATTCCGGCGGCGCCGGCAAATATCGCGGCGGCTGTTCCTTCGTCTCGACCTGGCTGATCAACAAGACCCCGCATCTGCGGCTGCACACTTCTGAACACTCCTCCAGGGTGTTCGACAATGGCGGCATGTGCGGCGGCTATCCGGCGCCGACTTGCCAGAAGCACCGCGCGGTGCGCAATTCCAACATCCACGAGCTGGCGGCAAAAGGCGAACCGCTGGCGCATGCGCCCGGCATCGACCCGCATGTTTCGGACTACGAGAAGAATATCGGCGGTGACCATGTCGTGGTCGAGGGCCCCTACATCACGTCGCCGCACAAGTCCGGCGATATCTTCAGCCATTCCTACAATGGCGGCGGCGGCTACGGCGACGTGCTGGAGCGCGACCCGATCAAGACGGCCTGGGATGTCGAGAACGGCTTTCTCACCCGCGAGGCGGCGGACCAGGTTTTCGGCATTGTGCTGAAGGACGATGAAGACGGTTATCCCACAGCCGATATCGACGCGACCGTCGAACGCCGGGCTGAGATGCGCAAGCAACGTCTGGCCAAGGCGATCCCGGTTTCGGACTGGATCGCCAGGGAGCGCGGCCGCGTCGAAAAGGCCGACTTCGCGCCCGAGGTGAAGAAAATGTATGCCAGCGCCATCAAGCTGTCGTCGCGGTTCACCAAGGATTTCAGCGTTTTCTGGAACGTCGATGCCAGATCGATCTTCACGCCGGGAGCAAAGTCATGACCTCATACAGCAAGGAAGTCATCCGCGATCTGGCCGCCGGTCAGCTGCCCTGGCCGCAGACGCGGCGCATCATGAGCGCCTACAAGGACGATGATCGTTTCTTCAAGATAGTCGCCGTCTATCAGGATCGCGTCGCCTGGAAGGATCCGATCCTGCTGCCGGTGAGCGATCACCTGTTCATCTGCCAGAGCGGCGATGAGCGGATAACCCGTTGCGAGTGCGGCCATTCCTTCGGCGATTATCGCAGGAACTGGAAGCTGAACGCGGCGATCAACGTGCGCAACACAGAGGAAGCGCTGCGCGAGATCTACCCCAACAGCGACCTTCCCGATCCGCAATGGATGGAAATCCGCGAATTCATCTGCCCGCGATGCGGCACGCTGCACGAGGTCGAGGCGGCGGCACCGGGCTATCCGATTGTCCATGATTTCGAACCCGACCTCGAAGGCTTCTATCGCGAATGGCTGGGCAAACCACTTTGAGGAAACTGATATTGTGAATCACGCAGCGGGCAAGGTTGCCCTCGTCACCGGGGTCGGGATGGTCGTCGATGGAGGTTATCTTGCCGTGTGAAATCCTCTTGGGCCGGTTTGCCCGCCCCGACCTGTCCGGAGACCACACCTGATGAAAAATCTTTCCGGCCGCAGCGCGATCGTCACCGGTGGGTTTTCAGGCATGGGCTTTGCCATTGCCGCGGAATTGGCCGAGGCCGGCGCCAATGTCGCCGTCGGCTCCTACATCGCGCCCGCCGGCGCCGACAGATCCGATGCCGCCTATTATCCCGGCGCGGACGAGATCGAGCGCGTCCGCGCGGCTCTCGCAGCGCACGGAACCAAGGTTCACGCCGCGCATCTCGACGTGCGCGACAGCGAGGTCACCAATCGTTTCGCGGCGGACGCGGAAGCGGCCATCGGACCTGCCGACATTCTGGTCAACGCCGCCGGCACCACCGCCGAGCAGCCGGTCTGTGGTCATTCCGACGCGCTGTGGGAGAAGATCGTCGACACCAATCTCACCGGCGCCTTCCGCGTCACCCGCGCCGTGTTGCCGGGCATGATCGGGCGCGGCTGGGGCCGCATCGTCAACATCGGCTCGACGGCGGCTTCCGTCGGCTGGAAGGACAACCCGGCCTATTGTGCCTCCAAGGCCGGCCTTCTCGGCCTCACTCGTTGCGTGGCGCTGGAAGGCGCCGCTCACGGCGTCACCTGCGTCATGATCAGCCCGACCTGGGTCGAGACCGAACTGATGCGTCGCAATGTGGCGCAGGTCGTCGAGCGCGAAGGCAAGGGGCGCACGCCAGAGGAAGCGATGGCCGAGATTGCCAGGGGTAACCCGCAGCAGCGCATGCTGCAGCCGCGGGAAATCGCGGCCCTGGCGGTCTTCCTGTGTTCCGATCTGGCCAAGGGCATCACCATGGAAAACATCCAGATCACTGGCGGAGCCCTGTGGTAGTGTTCTTGCACGACGGGCAACCGGTTGACCTCTCCGCGTCCCCTTGGCTGTAAGACAAGGTGACCGGATTTGCCATTGAGCGCCGGGCGCGATAGGTTATATTGCACTGCACAATGGAGACGCCGTTTATTGCACGCCCCTGTTCGCGAATATGCCGGCTGGCTTGTGGCACGCCGGGCTCGGATCGCGTCGGCGGGACTCTGAGATGAAGATTCCAAAGTCCCTGTTGGTCGACCCCGAAAAGAATTCGGTCTATGGCAGTTTCGCCGTGGCCGTCTCGATCTGGGCGTTTTCCTACTCCGTCATTTTCGGCCAGGTGATGATCCTGGCCTATTACGCGGTCTGGCTTCCGCTCATCCTGGTCGATTACCGGCGGTTCCTGCGGCAGCTGTCCAGCGCATGGTTGCCACTGCTGTTTGCGGCGTATGTCTGCTTCTCGGTCTTCTGGTCGGCGGCTCCCGGCATCACCGCACGGACGGCCGTCCAGTACTTTTCCCATATTGCCTGCGCCTACATCGCGGCGCGAACCGTCAGCGTGCGTACGCTGACGATCGGCGCCCTGATCGGGATATTCGTCGTCATGCTCTATTCGCTGCGGGTCGGACACTATTCCGAGGACGTCCTCGATGGCACCGTCAACTTCGTCGGCGCCTTCGCCTCCAAGAACCAGATCGGCTTCGTCGCCTCGCTCGGCATCTATTTCTGCGTTGTATTCCTTGCCTTTTACAGGCGCGGCCGGCTGAGCGTCATTCTGGCGGTGCCTATCGTGCTGTTGTCGGCCTATCTGCTGGTCGTTTCGCACTCCGCCACGTCGATGGCCTCGATACCGGCGGTTCTGGCCCTGGTGGCGCTCCTTGCCATGAGCAAATTGTTGTCACGGCGCTATCGCCGGGTGATTTTCCTGATCGGTGCGGGCCTGCTGGTCGTGGTTGCCTTCGTCGCCTTGAATCTCGGGCTCATGGACTTCATCCTCGGCATTTTCGGCAAGGATTCGACGCTCACCGGGCGGACCTACCTGTGGGAGCAAGGCTGGAACGCAGCGCAGAAATCGCCGATCCTCGGTGTCGGCTATGCCGCCTATTGGGTGCAGGGTTTCGCCGAAGCCGAACGGCTGTGGAACGAGTTCTACATCACCACCCGCACCGGCTTCCACTTCCACAACACCTATATCGAAGCCCTTGTCGAGCTCGGCTTCGTCGGGGTGGCGATGATCTCGCTGATCATGCTGCGCACGCTCTACGGCCATGTCTCGGCCGTGATCTTCAGGACATGGCAAGCAGATTCGGTGATCCTCATCGGCGTGATGGTGCTGCTGTTGATCCGCTCCTTCGTCGAGGTCGAGGTTCTCAACCCCTACATCATGGGCTCTTTCCTGCTGTATTTCAGCTTCTTCAAGCTGGCGCGGCTGCCGGCTACCCGCACGCGGTGGTCGCCGGGCTTCGAGCCGGCGGATGCAACGAGGGGTGAGCCTGCCTGGCCCCGGCACGCCGGCCGTCCGGCAGTTGCCGATCGGCCATGAGCTCCCGTTTCGCGCGCTGAAGTCTGGCCGGAGAAGCCTTCGGCCAGACGCGCAATTGCGTGGGGCTGAAGATCCACCCTTGGAGGAGGGATGGAGCGTTATTCCGGAATAATGGGTAACTGGTTTTCGCGGGAGATCATGCTCAAACGAGAAGAGCCTCCGTCCCGGTTCCGTCGGGATGGAGGCTCTGAACCGAACACTTGATCGTGTTGTTGAGCTTCGCGAGCCTACTGGCTGGCCAGCGGCGCCAGCTTGACCTTGATCACGTCGCCAGGCAGCACCGGCGTATCTTCCTTCGCGGCGATTTCGCTGGTCTTGCCGTCGACGACCCGCACCAGTGCGTAGATCAGGCTGGATTGCTGGTCGCTGTCGCTGGCGACTCTCATCGCGGGATCGCTGGCCTGGGCCATCAGGCCTTTCTGCATATTCACCTTCAGCGCGGCCTCGTTCAGGTCGGCTTCGGTCTGCTGCCGGTCGGTGGCGAGACTTGAACTCAGTGTGTTCTGGGCATCGATGGCGTCCTGCGCCGCCTTGCTGATCGCCTGCTTGGCGGTGAGGATGGCGGTTTCGTAGTCCAGGATCTTGCCCTGCAGGTCGGCGACGGACTGCCGCGAATCCAGCAGCCGGGCATTGGCGATCAGGCCTTTCTGGGCCAGCGGGCCGATGCTGGCCAGCTGCTGCTGCGCCAGGTCGACCTGCTGCTGCTGGTTGACGATCTTCTTCTGCAGCGATTCGATCTCGGACTGCAAAACCCCTTTCAGATCGTCGAGCGCCTCAAGCTTCAGCTTCAGCGCCTTTTGGTCGGACGTCAGGATCGTCATCTCGTCGGCGACGATGGCCGGTAACCGCGGATCGCCCTCGACCTCCTTCGGCACCTCGAAGGTCGTCTTGCCGGCCATGTCGGCGTCGATGCGGGCGCGCTTGACAATCAGCCGAACGCGCTGGTCGTCGGAGATATCGAAGTTACCCTTGGCGGTGACCAGGTCCTTGCCGAGCTGCGGACCAAAATCGGCGTTTCGCCTGATGCCGCCGGCGACGCTGATGGCCTTCAGCACCGTCAGGTCGGGCACATAAGGAAATTGGCCGGGGTTCTGCACCTCGCCGGAAATATAGAATGGCCGGAACTGCGCCATTTCCACCGAGGCTTCAGGCCTGTCCGACAGCGCGAGCTTGTGCTGCAGCGCCTCACCGATCGCCGTCGCGATTTCGGACGTGGTCTTGCCGGAGGCCGGCAATTCGCCGACGAACGGTACCGACAGCGTGCCGGATGGACCGATCGTGTATTCGCCATTCACCGCCGACCAGTCGCGGAACGTGCCTTCGACGGTCTGCCATTCCGCGACGCGGATGGTGAGCTTGTCCTGCGATCCGAGGCGATAGTCGCCGGCGACGGCGATGTGGGGGACGACGAGCGACACGACGAGGCATGTGGCCAGCAATCGTGCCCGCCGCAGGCGGCCGGAAAACGGGCCGCTGCGAAAGGCTTCGAACATATCTGTTTTCAACTGAACGTTCCGATCCGCTTTAGCCCCATCGCCCGATGTGCTTGCTGCCGAATGGTTGTTCGATGCCTGTCAGTAGGAGCCGCGCGACATCCAGACGGCAGGGACGGTCTTGATGATGATGCGAACGTCTTCGAACAGCGACCAGTTCTCGACATAGTGGCGGTCGAACGCAACGCGGCTGTCATAGGAAACGTCGTTGCGGCCGCTGACCTGCCACAGGCCAGTCAGGCCGGGGCGGGACTTCAGGTAATACACGGCGGAAGTGCCGTAGATCTCCAGTTCATCGCGCACGACCGGCCGCGGTCCGACAAGGCTCATGTCACCCTGCAGGATGTTGATGATCTGCGGCAACTCGTCGAGGCTGAGTTTCCTCAGCACCGCTCCGACACGGGTGACGCGCGGGTCGTTCTTCAGCTTGCGGGTCGCTATCCATTCGGCTTTGGCGTCCGGGTTGGCGGCAAGATAGGCTGTCAACACCTTGTCGCCGTCCCGAACCATGGTGCGGAACTTCAGGCACGGGAAAACCCGACCGCCGCGCCCGATTCGCCTGTGGCCGTAGAAAATCGATCCACCGTCGGAAAACTTGACCAGCAATGCGATCATGACAAACAGCGGGCTAAGAGCGATCAGGCCGATCAGTGAACCGGTGATATCGAAGCCGCGCTTGAGCAGGCCGCCGATCGGCGGCGGAAATTCGATGTCGGCCTGCGAAAAGCCCGCGGTGGCCGACTTGGCAATGTCCCTCATGCGGAAAACTCCATGCGTTGAACGAATGGTTCACCACACGATACCAAAAAAATGCTGCAGCGCAACACACAATTTCCCGGCCTACTGAAATAGTCGCGTCATGAATTGACTAAATAATAAGCTCCCCATGCACAAATTTCGAGATATTTAGCACATTTGTGACAATAAATGGGCATAGGCGAAAAAAAGGGGGCGTCTTTGGGGCGGTTTTTAGGCGAGGCGCCCTATCTGCCGGAGCGCGGAACATACCACTGCTTTAGTGCTTCGTGATACTAGGGAGAAATAACATAAAATACTAGTTAATATCGGATCCTCTACTGAAGGTTGATGGCCGCGGGAGATCGGGCGAAATCCCTCCGTGTGCATTGCACCATGAGTGAGTCGTTCACAAAAGCTCCAATTAAAAATATGTCCAGTTGCCCTTGCCGCCTATTGCTCGCCTTAATAGAATTGCAAATTATACCTGTCAGAGTACCGACAGGTTGGAAAGGCCGGAAGCAACCGGCCGAGAGTGGGTGACTTAACAAGCCCACATGACAAGGGACGGCGCTCGGGTAGGGCAATCGTTGGATATAACCCGAGCCGGTTTATGGGCTGTTGGGTATGGCACTTCCAAAATTCATCGTTGGGATGATCTTCGCTCTGGCGATCGTCGTTGGCTGGTCCTGGTTGGGCGGGGCTTCGACAGGCACGATACTGGTGCGCGTCATCATTTGCGCCGTTGTCATTCAGGCGGGTTACTTCGTGCTCGTCTATGCCATGATCGCCGGCAGCGCGCCGACGCCAGCCGACATGGCTCGCGACGCCGAAAGAAAGTTGAACACGACCGAGGTGGGCGAAGGCGATAAATTGGGCGCCAGGCGCAGCCTGCACTAACTCGGCCTATCCGGGCTCAAGCCACGTCGGCAGGTTCCCTCTCGGACTGCTCGCCCGACAGCATCCTCGACAATCGGCTTCCGGCCTTTGCCTTCAGCCGCTGATATTGCCCGACTTCAACGATACGGCCATGTTCCATTGCCACCACCCAGTCGGCGAACGCTATCATCGACGGCCGGTGCGCAATGGTCAGGATCGTCATCGTGCCGCGCAATCCGTCGATCGACTTGGCGATCAGCGACTGGTTCTGCCAGTCGAGCGCACTGGTGGCCTCGTCCAGGATGAGCAGGGACGGCTTGCGCAGCAGCGCGCGCGCCAGCGCGATGCGCTGGCGCTCGCCGCCCGAAAGCCGCACGCCCCGGTCGCCGACCACCGTCTCGAGCCGGAGGTCGAGCCGCTCGACGAATTCGTCGGCATGGGCGGAGCGCAGCGCCGTCCACAAATCCTCGTCGCTGGCCTGCGGCGCGGCAAGGCGCAGGTTCGCCGCGATCGTGTCGTGCAGAAGGAACACGTCCTGCGGCACATAGGCCACCTGACCGCGCCAGCGACGGCGATTGGCGGCATCGATCTCGACGCCATCGACGAGAATCTTGCCGGCGGTCGGCTCGAGCAGCCCGAGCAGCATGTCGGCGATCGTGCTCTTGCCTGATCCGGAGGGGCCGATGAGGGCGGTGACCTTGCCCGCCGGCAGGCCGAAGGTGATGCCCGTGACGACCGTCTTGCTCGGATCATCGCCATATCCGAAGGAAACGTCCCTTATGTTGAGCCCGGTTGCCAGCGACAGTTTGCCGCCTTCGCCGGTTTCGGCGTCGCCCGGCTCGCGCTCGGCGTCGAAACGCGTCTGCAGGCTGCGCATCGCGGCATAGGCGGGCAGATTGATCAAGACCTGCTGGGCCTGCGTTTGCATGTCCATGAAACGAGGCGCGATGCGCATGAAAACCAGCAGCAGCACGACGATCTCGGCCAGCGACAGGTTGAAGTGGACCAGCGCCACATAGATGAACAGGCTGAGGCCAACGACGCTCGCCACCTGGAACAGCGCGGTGCCGATCGTGCTGTTGCGCACATAGTCGATGTTGTCGGCCTTCATCTTTTCGAGGGTCGACTGCAACTGCGCGAAATAGCTCGCCTCGACGTTCAGGCTCTTGGCCACCTTGATGCCGCCAAGGAATTCCGAGACCGTCCGGTACTGGTCTTGTCGATTGGCCGTCAGAACCCGGCCAAAGGCGGTGGCCCGCGCCCGAAAGGGCTGCAGCGCCACGAACATCAGGATGCCGATCACGACGGCAAACAGCGTCATCACCGGCGAGATGAACACCGAAACCAGGAGATAGCCGGCCAGAAGCACGGCGATCTGCACCAGCATCAGCAGCGAGAAGGCGGCGCCCTGGACGCGGTCGATGTCGCCGGTCAGGGCATGGTCGAGATCGGAACTGCGCATGCGCGTGAAGACGCCCCAGCGCGCCTTGCCGATGCTCTCGAACAGGTTCATGCGCAGGCGGTTGATGAAATCGAACAGCAGTTTCGCCATGTAGACCGACTTGAAGCGGTTGAAGGCCGCCTGCACGGCGACAAGCGCGACCAGCGCGCAAAGCACCGTCGTCAGTTGCAGCGTTCCGTCCGGCACCAGCCAGCGCACGAAATCATTGTTCGGCAGCCTGACCGCGAAATCCTGGTCGGCGCGCCCGACCAGATGCAGCAGCGGCACGAGCAGCAGGATGGAGATGCCTTCGGTCAGGCTGCCCAGGATCAGGAAGAGCAGCGCCGTCCAGGTTCGCCGCCCGCCGATCTGGGCAATGACGGCGCCGAATGCGGCGACGTCGCGAAACAGCGACAGGCTGAAGACCGATGACCTAGACATCGCCCGCCAGATCCCTTTCGATCAGGGTCACGGCCTCGTCGATCCGCTCGAGGCCCGTCGGTACCTCGAGGCGGCACACGCCGACATGGTTCGCTATTCCTGAACATTGCCGAAGATGCGTCGCCGCGAAATCGTCGGGCAGGGCCGCGCGGCCGAAACGCGTCACATAGGAGAATTTGATGATTGCCGGCAAGGCGGCGATGCCGGGCAAGGGCGTGATATCGGCCTTTTCGCCGCGCTCCAGCATATAAATCCTGCTTGCCGGCACCCTGTCGCCGGAAAAGGCGCCATTCAGGCGATGCTGCATCTTGTCGATCGCCGGATGCGCTTGCGGCCGCACTTCCGCGTCCCTGAATGAGATCGCGGCCGCCGCATCGGCAGCCAGCTTGATCTGCGGGAAACCCGGAACGATCATCGGTTGGTTCGGATTGGTCAGGTCCAGGGCCACCACGTCATCGGTAAGCAAGTCATGTCCGGCACGGATCATCGCGCTTGCCGTCGTCGATTTGCCGGCGCCCTTGTCACCCATGAAGATAGCGCTCCTGCCCGCCACGGCAATGGCGCTGGCGTGCAGGACGAGCAGGCCGCGCCTGTGCAGCAGCAGCGCCAGCACCGGGCCCAGCAGCGGAAACGCGAGCAGCGCGTCGTCGACGCCGTGCGCCGGCTCGACGTCGATGCGGCGACCGTCGGTGATCAGGAACGCGCCGACAGCGTCCCATGCCAGATACTGCCGGTCCCGCTCGAAGCGGAAGTCGGTCGCGGCCTCGGGGGAGGGCTTCGGAAGGTCGATCGTGCCGACGGCGATCACGACATCCGCCGCCGCCGGTGCCGTCGGCTCCAACTCGGGCAGCAACACTTCGGACGCGATGGTCAGGCCGTAGGCCCGATAGAAGCGCCGCTCTCGCGCCCCCCGCCATGCGCAAGGGGATGACCTACGTCCCGGGCGAGCGGCGCGTTGCGAGGCATCATGCGGGGCTCCCGCCGGACTGGACCTGCCGCAGCCAGAGCGACAATGAAGCCGAGCGCCAGACATACTGGACATCCAGGGGGCTGCCTGGTCAGGCTGGCGCTGCAGCCGCGCATAGGCTGCGCTGACCTCCGGAAGGTTGACGTAGGGTGCTATGCGGCTGGAATCCGAAACGAGCAGCTGTTCCAAGAGGTCGCGGTGGTTGCGCAGCATGCCATTGACGAGATTGGAGGTGAAATCGATCTTGTCGCGCCGCCACTGGACCGCCGCCGGCAGGATGCCCTCCATGGCGCGGCGCAGCACATAGCGGCCAAACCCGTGGCTGAGCTTTTCTTCGCCCGGCAGCGCCAGGCAGAACTCCACCAGCGGCTTGTCCCAGAAGGGATAGCGCGGCTCGACGCCGAAATTGGCCGCGGCCTTGTCGAGAACCTCGAAAGCATGCGGCACATAGCCGTTTGAAAGGATCCAGCGATGGCTCAAGGCATCGCTGGCCTTGACGCCGGGCGGCATGCAGCCGGCGCGGTGAAACCGGTCGACAAGCTCGGTTCGCCTGGCCAGGTCCGGATTGATCAGGTCGCGCCAGCTTCGGCCGCGCGGCGCCTGGGCTGGCTTGCGGATCCTGTTCAGGACGCGGTTCGCCACCTGTCTCAGCTTCGCGATGCGCCAGGCCGGCCCGTAGATGGTCAGGAACTGGAAGTACATGCCGAGCGTGCTGTCGCCATAGGTATCGGAGGCACTGCGGATCTCACGCCACAGGTCCATCCACCGCCCAGCATTGGCAAGCTCATGCAGATGGCCATGACCTTGCGAAACGACCTCGTCGCCGCCATGGCCGTCCAGCAGTACCTTGATGCCATTGGCGCCCGCCGTCCGGTAGATGCCGCGGGTGAGCGTGAGGCCCGGTGCCAGGAACGTTCCTTCCTGCTCCTCCAGCACGCGTTCGAATTCAGCGAACGGCGCATAGTTGCCGACCGGAATCAGCGTCGCGTCAACCTTGTTCTGGTCAAGCAC
The DNA here is from genome assembly GCF_059683685.1 of Mesorhizobium sp. RCAM 05099. NCBI lineage: Bacteria > Pseudomonadati > Pseudomonadota > Alphaproteobacteria > Hyphomicrobiales > Phyllobacteriaceae > Mesorhizobium > Mesorhizobium sp. RCAM 05099. The sequence continues at coordinate 9,768 of NZ_CM185035.1, read as the reverse complement.
GGTATCGATGAACGGGCGTTCGTCCATCGACGAGCCCTTCTCGAAAATCAGGGAGAAGGTGGGCAGCTTTGGCCTGTGCGCGGCGGCATTCTGCATGCCGGCGACACAGGCGATCGACGAGGAATCGAGGCCGCCGCTCAACATCGCGCCGATCGAAGAGGGTCCCCGCATGCGGTTGCGGACCGATTGCGAGAACAGATCGGCGAATTCCTCGGCCGCATCCGAGCGCATCGGTCGCGGCGACGGCTCGATCTGCCAGTATCTGCGCAGCACAACCTGTTGCGCGGTGACGGTGAGGCTGTGACGGGCCGGCAAGCTGAAGATATCGTTGTAGGGCGTCGATTGCGGGTCGTCGGGAAGCCCGGCCAGGAAACCCGAGATTTGGTGTTCATTGACGCGCGTGCCGACCCCGTCGACGCCAAGGATCGGACCGATCTCGGAGGCAAAGACGAAATGCCGGTCCGCCGCGTGGTAGTAGAACGGTTTGACCCCGAAATGGTCGCGCGCGCAAAATAGGAGCTGTCGCTCGGCATCCCATATGGCGAAAGCGAAATCGCCTTGCAACTGCATGGGGCAGGCTTCGCCCCAGCGCAGATAGGCCCGCATCAGCAATGTCGCGTCGGCGACTGACCTGTCCCGGATGCCCAGCCTGGCCAGCAGTTCGTCACGGTTGTCCAGGCGGCAATCGGCGGTGATGGCCAGCTTGCCGCCGGCCATGGTCAGCGGACCGGGGCCGGCTTCATCGGTGGTGTTGAGCCAGGAGTGGCCAAGGGCGATGCCGGTGTCCAGCCACCACGAATTTCCATCAGGGCCACGATGGCGCATGCGCGCCAGCATCTGCTGTATATCCGCTGCGGCGACCGCCGGAGCGTGTCCCCGGACCGCCGGAGCGTGTCCCCAGGCCGCCGTGTGTCCCTGTCGCAGCAGGATTCCGGCCACGCCGCTCATCGGCTGCCGTGATCGACGAGATGGGCGAAACCGTCGATCGATCCGCCAAGGACGACGTGGTTGTCGCTGACCAGCCAGGCATGGGCTTTCAGCTGCTCGCCGGTACCGCGTTCGATGCCGATGCGGATATTCGAGGCATTGCCCTGGCGAGCGAGAATGTACTGGCCTGAAAGCGCCTGGGTCAGGCAAGTGGCGCGCGGCACGAAACGGGCGGCGGCGGCAACGCCCCACGCGACACGGCGCAGTTCGCCCATGCTGGCGCACTGACGCGCCTCGAGCCGCGTCACCAGGCCGCGGACACGGTTGTAGGACAGCAGCGTCAGTCCCAGCCGAACCGCCGTGACCACCAGCAGGCAGCGGGCGAGGAAGACCATTTCCGAGCCGCTCAGGGAGAGAACCCTAAGCATGCCTCGCTGGCGCTTCGTCTGCTTAGGGCGTTTTTCTGTCGCAGGTTCCTGTCGCAAAACCGTGGCCCACTTTTGCGGAACCTGCTTAGACAAGTTCCTCATGATGCAGCCTCGCAAGCCCGTTGTCCGCCAGGCCCTTCAGCAATGCGTCGACGTCGGCTTTGCAGCGCGTCGGCTCGACATTGTAGCGCGCAAGCACGGCGCCGCGGATGTCCCCGATCGACTTCGGCTCCTGGATCAGGTCCCAGATGAAGGCGCCGACGCCATTCAGGCTGTAATAGATGTTGGATTTCAGGTTGAGCAGCGCCAGGCCTTCGCCAAACTCGCAAGCCACGGCGTCCTTGGTCGCGCTCACCAAATCGTGGTCGGCCAAATCGTGGTCGGATGGGTTCCAGTTCATCACCAAACCTCGCTTACACTACGCTTCGATAGTTCCCGGCAATGAAGGGGGAGTCGGAGGTTTTTGGCCCCCGACTCTCTTGTTTTTTGCACCCAGAGTCCCAACGTCGTCACTCTGGAAGTTTGTGATAGTCTCAGGAAAACGTCAGGTCGCCGATCGGCGTATGCGCGGGGAACGATGCATCGATCGCCGTGCTGCCGCCGCCGCCCTGGGTGATGGTTTCAATAGAACCATGTACCGTCAGGCTTGGCGTTTCGTATTCATGCTTTTCAACATTCTGTTCCATTTTACTCTCCAATAAAGACTGGAAACGGCTTGTCGAGTGCCGTCAGCAATTCTCATGCTGCGGCGCAATAGCTGCATGGCAGCATTTATGAGTCAAGCCTGATTTACCAAGCGTTAATCAATTACGGGTTGCGGCCGTCGCGATACGTGTAAGAGATGCCTAAAACCTGACATCTTTCAAGCTGAATCCTTGGGCGTCGGCGCTATGGCGATGGTGATTCTTTAAGCATTTGATTTTGCTTGCATAAAATATTTGCCTGAGCGCCTTCTATTTAGGCATCGCTAAAAAAGGAGTTTCTTTTGGCAAGGGCCGGCTGAAACGCCTTGGCAGGGGTGATATCTCGCCGGAATTTGCGCTGCCTTTCAGGTCATGAAGCAAACGCTATGGTTGCAGGTCTCTCCCGCTGCAAAAGGGCAAAATTTCGCACTGCAAAAGGAAAGGCTTTACGGCATCGAGGTTTTTGGTGATGCTTGCTTCGCACTTGCAGCATAGGCGGCGAGCAAATTACTTCTTGAGGAGACTGTGCGCTAAATGGCCTTGCCGGACGGTTCATACGAACGATTGCGCGCCGCCGACTGTGCCGACGAGATCGCCTATGTACAGGCTTGCCTGCGCTTGTATTTCGCGGGGGCGGGAGCCACTGCCGGCGACATGTCGATGCCTGGCCTGGCCGTCGCCAATGTTGCCGACATTGCCAGGTTGAACAAGGTCGCGACCTTTGTCCTCAAGGCGCTGTCGCGCGCGCCGGTGGGTGAAAGACCGACCGAGCTTTTTCACTGGTTGGACACCTACCGCAGGAGGACGGTTTCGATGAACGCGTCCTGCATGATGGATTCGATGGCGATCCATGACGTGCTGCGCGCCAGGCAGATCGATTTTGTCTTCCTCAAGGGCCCGTTCCAGCAGCAGCTGCTCTATGACGACCATTTCATGAAGCCTTCCGGCGATGTCGATATTCTGGTTTCGCCGGCCGGGTTTTTCCCGGCGCGTGAGGCGCTCCGCTCGATCGGCTACGAGGTCGCCGGCAAGTCGCGCTCCGTCTGGTGGGTTCGCTTCCTTGGCGAACAGCATATGACGCGCGGCGACGGGCCGAGGCCGTCCACGGTCGATCTTCACTATCGCCTCCAGCAGCCCGGCTCGCCGAGCCCGCGCGATGCGGACGGGTTTCTGCGGCGCAAGCGACAACTCGAGATCGCCGGTGCCACCGTGCCGTTCACTTCGGCGGCCGACACTTTGCTTCTGTCCTGCATCAGCGTCGCCAAGGCGCTGTTCAATCGGGAACCCTGCGCGGGTTATGTCTGCGATGTTCGCGCCAGCGCCAGCCGCCTCGACGAGGCGGATCAGCAGCTTGTGCTTGACGCCGCGGTCCGGCAGGGGCTGGACGATACGCTGTTGCTTGGCCTGCGCGCCGCCGATGTACTGCTCGGCGGCGCCGGCACGCTTCTGTCGGAACGGGCCAAACGAATCCTGTCACGCATCGGCAATGAGGACCTGCTCAACATGGTCATCGCGCCGTGGCTGTCGTCCCTGCGGTGGCCGCAGCGGCGAACGGTGCTGTGGGAATTGTGCGGCCGTGCGCCGGTCCGCTATCTGGCCGAGGCCGGCTGGGCGGCGTCGGCCGACATCAGCCGCCGCATTTTTGAACGGCCGGGCAGTCAGTGATGAAAAGCATATCGGGCATCGAGTGGGTACGGGGCGAAAACAAGTCGGTATCACCTGTACGAGAGGCAAATCCATGTCGATGACTACCAAACCCCAGGTCTGCGTGATCATCGCGGCCCGCAACGCGGCGCCGACAATCGCCGTCGCTATCGCGTCCGCGTTGCGCGAAGCGGAAGTGGCGGAGGTTGTCGTCGTCGACGATGCTTCCACTGACGACACCGCGACAGTCGCCCGATCCGCCGACGACGGCAGCGGCCGGCTCACGGTGATGCGCCTCGATGTCAATCGCGGTCCTTCTTTCGCCCGCAACGCGGCGATCGCCGGTTCAAGGTCCCCGTTTATCAGCATTCTCGACGCCGACGACTTTTTCCTCGAGGGCCGGTTTCGCAACCTGTTTGCCGGCGCCGACTGGGATTTCGCGGCGGACAACATCATGCTCATCAGGGACGATGCAACCGGCGACGTGACGAAAATCGTCGCCCCGCAATTCGCCGCCGAGCCGGAATTCCTCGATTTCGAGCGCTTCGTCGAAGGCAACATCTCCAGGCGCCGTGTGCAAAGGGGCGAACTGGGCTTCCTCAAGCCTGTCATCAGCCGTGCCTTCCTCGACCGCCACGGGCTGCGCTACGACGAGAGCTTGCGCCTGGGCGAGGACTATGAGCTCTACGCGCGCGCCGTCGCCCGCGGGGCACGGTTCAAGGTCATCCGCTCATGCGGCTACGGCGCCATCGTCCGCGCTGATTCGCTGAGCGGTCGTCACAAGACGCAGGACCTGGAACGCCTGGCCGATGCCGATCTGGCGTTGTTGGCGATCGAAACCCTGCCGGAAGGCTCAAAAGCGGTGCTGAGGCGGCACGAGCGGCACGTGCGCGACAAATTCCGGTTGCGCAATTTCCTCGACGTCAAGGCCGAGCGGGGGCTGGCATCGGCCGCGGCCTATGCGCTGGCCAGTCAATCCAACCTCGTTCCCATCGTTCGCGGCGTTGCCGCCGACAAGCTCGAGTCGCTGTTTCGCCGCGCCGGCTTCACCTCCAAACGGAGCCGTGTGCCGCCATTGCGTTTTCTGATGGCCGGAACCAGTACCGGCAAGGAGCGTTGAGGGCGTCCGGTTCGTCCACCAGTGCCGGCCTATCCTTCAAACCATTTCGGACGGATTTATGAGTTTACGAATTGGGTGGTTGCCTCACGGCTCCGGGGATGGCAGTCTATGTTGCGGTGCAGCAAATTAGACGACCAGCCGAACTGGCCCCGATCGGATTGGTCTGATGTCTCTCCCGTCAGAGGAGCAGGACGGTGCAATTTTTGAACCCCGGTTGCGGGGATCGGCCACAAACCCGGCCTGGAAGCCGGCGATGACAGGAACCTGAACTCATGGCCTCGATATTCGGCTTCAGATCAAGGGATCCGGCCCGCGACCGGCAGACCGACGGTTCGCGACTTGATCGTTTGGCAAGGCTTTTCGAACAGATCGCGGCCGAGATCGAGACCGAGAGAGCCGGACTTGAGAATCGCTATCGGACAAAGTCGACCAACGCCGCCTTCCTGGTCGAGGCGATGGAAAACGGCTCCGCCTCCGACCGTCGGTCATCCGAAGTCAGCGCGCTGACGGAGTCGATCCTGAACTGTGAGCGCCGCATCGCGGCGCTGTCGCGCCAGAACGGCATGATGAAGGACCTCCGTCATTCGCTGGACGTTGTCTTCCACGAGGATGGCGCGTCCGATTCGGCCACCCCGGCCGAATTCGCCAAGCCGGCAGGCGCCGGCAGGGCGTAAGAGTGAAGGCTCGGGAACTGTTGCAACAGATTTGATGCGAGGCAGGAAAAGCAATTCGGGAGGGTCACGTAGGAGGTCAGGGTTGGCCCGTTTAGGAGCGGTTCGAATGTCGACTTTGGGTTGGGGGAAGCACAGCACAAAGGTGAGTTTGGTATGAATTCGGATCCGAAAGCTACGTCCACCATCGCAACCGGCGGAACGCCGTTCACGCCTCCGGCCAAGCAGGCCGGCTTGAGGCGGCTGAGTTCGATCGGCGCGTTGCTGCTCGCCGCTCTCGGCGGCCTGTCAACGACCCCTTCCCATGCCCAGGACATCCCGACATCGCCATCATTCGTCGACGATTTCAAGAGCTTCGATCGTGCGCGCTGGTATGTTTCCGACGGCTGGAACAATGGCAGCCATCAGAATTGCACCTGGTCGAAGGGCATGGTTGAGCTTTCCGACGGCGTGCTGTCGCTCGGCTTCGAAAAGCAGAAGCTGAAGGACCGCGAGTTTGTCTGCGGCGAGATCCAGACCAAGCAGCGCTTCGGCTACGGCACCTATGAGGCGCGGATGAAGACCGACACCGGTCCCGGTCTCAATGCGGCGTTCTTTTCCTATATCGGCCCCACCGACAAGCAGCCCTGGGACGAGATCGACTTCGAGGTCCTGACCAAGGACACCTCCAAGGTGCAGGTCAACGCCTATATCGACGGCAAGGGCAAGAACGAGAAGCTGGTCGACGTCGCGGGCGGCACCGAAAAGGCCTTCAACGACTACGCTTTCGTCTGGCAGAAGGACAGCTTGCGCTGGTACCTCAACGGCCAGCTCGTCAACACCATCACCGACCCCGCGAAGCTGCCCACCCATGCGCAGAAGATCTTCTTCAGCCTGTGGGGCAGCGATACGATGAAGGGTTGGATGGGTGCGTTCGCTGATCCTGGCCGCAAGCTTTCGCTGCAGGTCGAGCGCGTTGCCTTTACCGCGCTCGGCGAGCCCTGTCAGTTTCCGGAATCGCTGGCATGCAGCGTGAAGTAGTTGGGAAAGTCGAATTGAACTGGCCGGGCCGAAAACGGTCCGCCGCCTTGAATGGGAACGAAACCGAATGAATTTGACGGTGTTTGGAATTGGCTATGTCGGTCTCGTGCAGGCGGCGGTGCTTGCCGAAGTCGGCCATCAGGTGGTGTGCGTCGACATCGACGCAGGCCGGGTCGAGCGGCTCAACCAGGGTCTCGTGCCGATTTTCGAGCCGGGGCTGGAGAGTCTCGTCAAGGAGAACCACGCCGCCGGTCGCATCAAGTTCACCACCGATGCCGCCGCCGCGGTCAGGCATGGCGAGATCCAGATGATCGCGGTCGGCACGCCGCCCGGCGAGGATGGTTCGGCCGATCTCAAATATGTGCTGGCGGTCGCCGAGACCATTGGCCGGGAAATGGACGCGCCCAAGATCGTCGTCGGCAAGTCGACCGTGCCGGTCGGAACCTGCGAAAAGGTAAAGGCCAGGATCGCCGAAACGCTGAAGAAAAGAGGTCGCGAGGACCTCGCCTTCGACGTCGCCTCGAATCCGGAATTCCTCAAGGAAGGTTCCGCGGTCGCCGACTGCATGAAGCCGGATCGCATCATCGTCGGCACCTCGAGCGAGGGCACCGAGGCGGTAATGCGCGAGCTCTACGCGCCGTTCAACCGCAACCACGAGAAGATGATCGTGATGGACGTGCGCAGCGCCGAATTCACCAAATATGCCGCCAATTGCATGCTGGCGACCAAGATCAGCTTCATGAACGAGATGGCCAACCTGGCCGAGCAGCTTGGCGCCGACATCGAGGAGGTCCGCAAGGGTATCGGCAGCGATCCGCGCATCGGCTACCATTTCATCTATCCCGGCCTCGGCTATGGCGGCTCGTGTTTTCCAAAGGATGTGCGGGCACTGATCAAGACCGCCGAAGGCGTCAAGTTCGACGCCAAGCTGCTGCGCGCCGTCGAGGAGCGCAACAACGACCAGAAATCCGTCCTGTTCGACAAGGTAAACCGCTATTTCAAGGGCAATCTCAAGGGCAAGACCTTTGCGCTGTGGGGCCTGGCCTTCAAGCCCAACACCGACGACATGCGCGAGGCGCCGGCGCGTGTGCTGATGGAGGCGCTCTGGAAGGCCGGCGCGTCTGTGCAGGCCTATGATCCCGAGGCGATGCAGGAATGCCAGGCCATCTACGGCCTGCGCGACGATCTGCTGTTGTGCGGCACCAAGGAAGCGGCACTGCGCGGCGCCGATGCGCTGCTGATCGCCACCGAATGGAAGAGCTTCCGCGCTCCAGCCTTCGACGCGCTGAAGGACGCGCTGACCACGCCGGTCATCTTCGATGGCCGCAACCTGTATGACCCCAAGGTCGTCGCGCGCCACGGCATCGAATACCACTCGATCGGCAGAATCGCGGCGTGAGACCGGGCGAGGAGAGCGGGAAGCAGAATCTGGTGGGCGCGCTCGGCGCGGAAAGGACTTGTGGCTGATGGTGCTGGACGTAAAGCCCGAACAAATCACCAGGGATCATTTCGATGTTGTCGCGATCGGTTCCGGCTTCGGTTCGGCCTTTTTCCTGCATGAGTTCGCGAAGCGGCGAAAGGCACGCATCCTGGTTCTGGAGTGGGGCCGGCACAACACCCATGAATGGCAGCTCAACCAGAACGCCAACACCGACATCGACGATGAGACGACCTACAAGACCAATTCCGACAAGCCCTGGAACTACACGATCGGACTGGGTGGCGGAACGAACTGCTGGTTCGCGCAGACGCCAAGGTTCCATCCCAATGACTTCAGGCTGAAGACCACCTACGGCATCGGCAACGACTGGCCGATCAGCTATGACGACGTCGAGCCGTTCTACTGCGACGCCGAAGACATCATGTCGATTTCAGGCGATCCCGACATGGCGGCGATGCTGCCGCGTTCGCGGCCGTTTCCGCAACCGCCCCATCGCATGTCTACACCGGACCGGATGATGAAGGCGGCGCAGCCCGGCCAGCATTTCGTCATGCCGACGGCACGAGCGCGCGTGCCGACCGCGCAGCGCACTTCTTGCTGTGCCAACCTGCGCTGTTGGCTGTGCCCGGTCGACGCGAAATTCACTGTCAACAACGGGCTGATGCATGTCTTCGAGGATCCGGACGTTTCGGTCTGCCTCGGTGCCGAAGTGCGGCGGCTCGATCATGTCGGCGGAACGGTTCGTTCGGTCACCTTCGTTCATGGTGGCAAGGAATATTCGGTCACCAGCGACCTCTTCATTCTCGGCGCCAATGCCATCCAGAGCGCGGCCATCATGCTGCGATCCGGTCTGGGCGACGAATTCGTCGGGCGCGGCCTGCACGAATCCTACGGCTGGAATTTCGAAGTCTATCTCGACGGTGTCGACAATTTCGACGGCAGCACGATCACGACGGGGCTGAATTTCGGCCTCTATGACGGTCCGCACCGATCTGAGCATGCGGCGGCGCTCGTCTATTTCGAGAACCGTTGGCAACACGGAATGCGTGCCGAAAAGGGGCGGCTGCGCCAGGCGCTGCCGCTTGTCGTGGTCACCGAAAACCTGCTCGATCACGAGAATTTCGTTACCCTCGACGAGGATGACAACGCCTTCGTCAGCTTCAAGGCGCCGTCGGACTACGCGGTCAAGGGCATGGCCCGGGCGTTGGAGAAATTGCCTGCGCTGCTTGCCCCGCTGCCGGTCGAAAAGCTCTTCGACCGCGGCATCCGGCCGACCGAATCGCATGTCCAGGGCACGCTGAGAATGGGCACCGGTCCGGCCGATTCGGTGATCGACAGCAACATGATCCACCACCGGCTCAGAAACCTGGTTGTCGTCGGCACCAGCACCTACCCTAGCTGCTCCTGCGCCAACCCGAGCCTGACCGCGGCAGCGCTGTCCTTGCGGGCGGCGAGCCGGATCGCGTGAAAGGAGGTATCGGATGATCGAAATTTCCAGACGCTCGGCCCTGGCGATCGTAGCGGGTGGGGTGGTGTCGACGGGCATAGCCTATGCCGCCGTCTCCTCGTTTTCGGACGAGGATCTCGTCCGTGTCACGCTCGAAAAATACCTCGGCACACTGAACATGCGCATCGAGCATCTGCAGCAGTTCGTGCTGGCGTTCCGCGACAGGAATCCATGGGTCTTTCCGAGCGAGAAACTGAGCGACGCCGTCACTCTGACGGAGGAGCTCAAATTGGGCGCGGCCCGCCGCCTGCTGCCCCAGCAGAAGCGGGAAGATCTGGTGCATTTCGACCGCTGGGTCATCGCCGAATTCCATATGCTGACGGACTA